>NZ_JAGFTW010000066.1:0-806 GCF_017598945.1 Cupriavidus gilardii | reverse complement strand
CCGGCAGAGATCACCAGGGTCAGCGGGTAGTTGGTGGTCGCCGCATGAGTGACTTGGCCCAACTTCAGACCGTTCTGTTCGCGCTGACGCAGCGCTGCATCGACCGGGTAGTTTTCGAACACCAGGATCGAGTCGAACAGGGCCTGTCCGCCTTGACCTGCCCACCGCTGGATTTCGTACAGCGGCACGTGCTCGTGCTCGCGCAGCGCCAGATTCTCCGCTTGCAGCGCCTGCAGCCAGTCGGCGATGGATTGGTCCGGCGCAGGTGCCTGAATCACCGGCAGCGTGTTGATGAAGAGCCCCAACATCGCCTCGGCGCCCGGCAATGCCGCCGGGCGTCCGGCCACCGTGGCGCCGAAGGCAACGGCGCGTCGTCCGGTATAGCGCTGCAGCACGATGACCCAGGCCGCTTGCAGCAGCGTGTTCAACGTCAGATGTTGACTCGCGGCGCTGCGTTGGAGCCGGGATAGCGCCTCGGCATCGAGCGTGGTGCGGCAGGTGGCGTGGCCGGTGCCGGCATCCGGTGCCGGGAGAGCCGAGGCCAGCCGGGTCGGTTCATCGAGCGCTTGCAGCCGCTCGCGCCAGAACGACTCGCTGGCGGCCACATTGTGCGTTTGCAGCCAGGCGATATGGTCGCGGTAGCGGGAGGCGGACGCGTCGACCGGCTGACCGTGGTAGCGCTGCAGCACCTCGCCGATCAGGCGGGCGGTGCTCCAGCCATCGAGCAGCAGATGGTGGCTGGTCCAGATCATGCGGTAGCGTTCGCTGTCCAGGCGCAGCAGGCGTACGCGCATCAGCGGAGCGGT
>NZ_JAGFTW010000065.1:0-1148 GCF_017598945.1 Cupriavidus gilardii | reverse complement strand
GGGAGAGCAACCGTGTCAAGTGGGCATGTTGTTCTGCCATGGCTGACCGGACTTCACCATCGCGTTGAGGACCGTTAGCAGCTTGCGCATACACGCGGTAATGGCAACCTTGAAGGGCTTGCCGGCGGCACTGAGACGCTCATGGAAGCTTCGAATGGCCGGGTTATGGCGCATCGCCGTGATCGTCGCCATGTAAAGCACATTGCGCACCTCGGCTCGCCCCCCTCGGATATAGCGTTGCCCGCGCCGTTTGCCGCTGTCGTCGTTGAATGGCGCAACGCCCACCAGAGCAGCAATCTGCTGGCGATTGAGCTTGCCCAACTCCGGCAGGCGTCCCAACAGCGTGAACACGCTCACCTTGCCGATGCCCGGCATGCTGTCGAGCAGATCGACCTTCTTCTTCCACACCTCGCTGGTGCGAAGCGTGTGTGTCATGTCGATGTCCAGGGATTTGATGCGCGCATCGAGCCAGGCAATATGCTCCTTCAAGCTCTTGAGCGCGACCGGCGGCGCGGTGCCAATCCGCGCCTTCTCCTGGGCTCGCATGGCCACCAATTGGCTGCGCCGGTCCAGCAGATCGGCAAACTCGCGCTGGGCCTCATCGGGCAGCGGGCGTACCGGGGGGCGAATCTGCTGGGCAAAGCGCGCCAGCACCTGCGCATCGAGCCGGTCGGTCTTGGCCAGGATCCCACAGGCCTTGGCAAAGTCCCGTACCTGCTTGGGGTTGACCACGACCACTGGAAGCCCGGCCCCGGCTAGCGCGACGCTGACCCGCGTCTCGTAGCCGCCCGTTGCCTCCAGTACCACCCGATCTATTGCGCCTTGCGAATTGATCTGGCCAAGGTATGCCAATAGCTCGGCAATCCCTTTCTCGTCATTGCTGAATTGGCGCGGCGTACTATGCGGCAGCGAATCCAGATCCAGCGTGTCCTTGCTGACGTCAATCCCTACGGCAACCTTGATATCCATTCGGCTTGTCCCATCCTTGTGTCAATGCGGCGTGCTGCCTTCCAACCGTTCGGGCTTAGGCTGAACGCTACCAAGAATTGGACGCCCCGATCCTCGCTCTCCCTCGAACTTGAGCTCGCGCTCAGAGCATGGGTCAATCGATCTGAGGCGTCCGGGACGAATTTTGCAACATACAAGGG
>NZ_JAGFTW010000064.1:0-1260 GCF_017598945.1 Cupriavidus gilardii | reverse complement strand
GCTGTATGGACCGGGGACATAGGTAACACATGTGCCAGGACATGGGTAACAGTCCAAGGTCCAGGTTAGTCAGCCTGGTGTAGGTCGATCGTGGCGACCTTTTGATGGCAGAAGTAGACATCAAAGGTGCCGTCCAGGTCCAGGTTCGGGCGCATCGCCACGGGGGTCCCGATCAAGGCCCGCCCGACGCGGAAGGTCTTTCCGCGGAAGTGGATGCGCCCGCCGTCGCCGACGCGTCGCACGATGTCGTCGCTGCCGTACTCGATCGGCGGCAGTGTGCGTGGCATTGACCGCGGACTAGGGGCGTAGCGGCTGGCTGGCGTCTGCATATTCAGCGCGTGATGGGGGCGCTTGAAGTTGTACACGTGTCGCCATTGACTGAAGTGGTGCTGGACATCATCGAGGTCCCGGAACCGCTGCATGGCCAACAGCTCAGCCTGCACAGTGCGGTGGAAGCGCTCGTCCTTGCCATTCGTCTGAGGGTGCCGAGGTCGGCTATGGCTGAGTCGCACGCCCAAGCGAATGAGCCAGGCGCCCAACGTGGTAAGCGCTCCGGGCATTGGAGAGCCCCAGGGCGGGCCGTTGTCCGCATTAATCCGCTCGGGCAGCCCGTAGCGCCTGAACGCATGCTCCAGCGCTTGCTGCACCGATTCAAACCGTTCATTGCTCAACGCATCGAGCACCACATTGAACCGCGAGTGATCGTCCAAGACGGTGAGCGGATGACATCGCTGAGTGTCGGTAGCGAAGTGGCCTTTGAAGTCTATCTGCCACAGTGCATTAGGTCGGTCGTGTTCGAAGCGGTGCCACGCTGTGGCGGCGGCGCTCGCGGCCGGACGGATCAAGCCATGGCGGCGCAGCACCCAATTGACCGTGCTCGGGGCAATCTGTACGCCTTCGTCACGCGCCAGCACGCATGCGATCTTGCGAGCGCCCCAAGCCGAATGCTCAGCCCTGACCGCCAGCACCCGTTCCTCGATTGCGGCCGGCGTTCGACTCGGACAGCTATGAGGTCGCCGAATTCGGTCGTCCAGATCCTCCCGATTCAACCACTTGTAACCAGTCTTGCGGCTGATGCCGAAGCGTCGGCATAGGTCGGCGATGTTGGCGTCCGCCCGGCGCGCCAGGCGGACAAATTCTTCCCTCTGCTGCTTCACGGTGGTTTGGCTCCAGGGCAACTTCTTCCTCCCGCTGACTAGGCGGGAAAAGTGTTACCCATGTCCTGGCACACCTGTTACCCATGTCCCCGGTCCATACAGC
>NZ_JAGFTW010000018.1:0-2735 GCF_017598945.1 Cupriavidus gilardii | reverse complement strand
CGTTAATTTGCATAAATTTGTTACCCGTTTTTGCATAAATTTGTTACCCGCCCCTAGGCGCTTACCTTTCGGAGGCTGGCAGTTTCGATGACGGCACAGCCGGCGACTATGCCGGGAGCGCCGTGTGCTCTCTCTACCGTTTGCACGTGCTCGCGCCCCCGCCTGCGAGATACCCCTGTCCGAGTTGTCGGCCTCTTTGCTAGCCGTGTAAAGTGACGCAAAGTTACTTTAGGACACTGCCGTGGCGTGGCAGACAATTCGGGGGGCGGACATGGAATCTTCGGCGGTGCCTTGGTCACAGGGCGTGCAAGTACTGTCTTGGCTGGCGCGCGAGCCATGTGTGCGAAATCCGGATGCTGTAGCGCGAGCGTGGGAGGTGATGGCCCCTGCCGCACCGACGCTGGCCGATTGCGGACGGATGTATGCAGCCTATGGCCGGAGCTTTTCAGTCGCCCAACTGCGCTACATCGCGCAGCATTCGGCAGCGCTGTCGCTCGCGCGCTGGGCGGCCTCCGGTTGGCCTTATCTGCGGTTCAATGAGGACCATGGCTTTACCGCCGGCCCCACCTACGTCGCGCTCCGACCAGGTCAGGTGACGCCCAGCTTCTGGGCATTTTGCTTCGGCACCGTGACCATGTTCGGCCTGGCCGTCGCGGCATTCACCTATGGCAAGACTTCCGGCGGCGTGGGCGGTTTGGTGCTGGCGGCCATCTGCTTGGCCTTTCTGATGCTCGAGTTCGTCGATTTGCGCAGCCGTCACCATGCACGGCGCGCGATCGCCCTGTGCGCGGCGGGGCCACACGCCGACAGCATGACGGTCGCCGTGATGCCAACAAGGGGATTCGGCTTGAAGGATTCCGTGTTTTGAGCCCGAACCGCTCGGCAACGAAGGGGCAAGATTGTAGTCCCTTATTCGTCCGTACAGCCCGCTATTGGCGCCCTTGCGGGTGTCATTTACGCCCCAAATGCCTCTCCGATCTGCCTTGCCCTTTTTACCTCGTCGCTGTGCAGGTAGATCGACGTCGTCGACACGGACGCATGCCGCAGGTTGTCTCGAACGATGGTCAGTTCCGCGCCGCTTCCTAGCGCGTGTGTGGCGTGCGTATGGCGCATCCAGTGGGGACTGGCGCGGCGCAGCTTGTCCGCCGCCGCGGGATGGTCTGCACCAATGACATCCGCAGCCAGCTTGAAGAACCGCTTCACCACATGCCATAGCCGCGTGCTGGAGATGCCGATCTCGGGCTCGCTGCCCAGATCACCGACCAGGCGGACCTCGGGACGCCACAAACGCCGACTGATGGGCAGTCCGCGTTCCGTCAGGTAGCGCTCCACCGCCCGCCGCGCCAACGGGGGCATTGCCACGTTGCCGCTGCGGCCGCCCTTGCCGGTCAGCTCGAGCCATTCGTCGCCTTGCGCGTCGGTCCAGATATCCCCGAGCGTGGCTCCTACCAGCTCGCTGGGACGTAGCCCCGTTGCATAGGCAAAATCCAGCACGAAGCGCAGGCGCTGCGCCGCGGCGGCCTCCCAACCGTAGGACCACTCGAGCCCGTCGGCAATGGTCCGCACCAACTTCCATTCACCGTCGGTAAAGGCGCGCGAATTGTCCAGCGCCGCGGTGCGGCCGCCGCCGCGCACCTTGATGCCGGCGAAGGGATTGGCCAGCACGTAGCGTTGCTCGACCAGCCACCGGAACATCGCCCCAAGGATGGACAGCGCATGGGCGACCGAGCGTGCGGCCAGCGCACCGGTGAACGGCCGCCAGTCCGGCGACGAGCGCGGGCGTGGCGGCCCGACCCACCGCTCTCGTGGCATGGGACGCCGCAGGAAGGCGCGGTAGGCCACGGCGTCTTCGGTGGTCAACGACGACAGCGGCCGCTGACGCTCGACGATGGCCCACAGGATCAGCCGTTCCGCTTCCTTGCGGTAGGTGCGGTGAGTAGCCGGTGACTCGTGCAGCGCCAGCCAGGCCTGCACCGCCTCGTAGTCGTTGTCCGCGGTCAAGGTGCACGTCGCGCGCGGGGCGCGAAAGCGCCCTTCGGAGCCGTCGACCTGATGGGGCAAGCGTAGCTGCTCCCACGGCACGACGCTGCTGCGCCGCTCCTGCACGATCAGCGCGCGGGCCCGCTCGGTCAGCTCGGGATGCGCGGCGAAGAACGCCTCGATCTGTCTGGCACCGGTCGCGCCCAGCCTCGGGATGGCTGCCCACCAGCGTCGGCGCCTGGGCACGCGCACCGTCAGCGCCGCCAGCGTCTCGATGCCGTGGGCGCGCAGGGCGGCGACGGCGCGGGCCGGTAGCCAGCGGCCGATGTCGTCGGTGATCGCTGGCTGTGGCGTCGGCAGCGTGCGCAGGACCTCGATAGCACGGTCGGCCACCCTGCCCTGCGCCACCCGCGCCGACGCCGGCATCTCGAACAACGCGGCCAGATCGTCGCGGCCGCGCTCGCGTGCCAGCAAGGCAAGCCGGCGGCGAATGCGGCCCAGCACGGCGCGCGAGGATTGGCCGCGCGCCCTCTCCTCCCCCAGGTATTGCGCCACGGCTTGCCGGGAGCTCAGGCCGGCATGCCAGGCACGCAGCGCGGCCAGGGACGCGGCATCGGGGAGTGCCGTGGAGGCATCGGTCGGGGCCGTATCCATACCCGTGCTGGCGGATGATGTGGAGTTAGGTAGGGTCAGGCGTGATTTCATGGGGGCCAGTTTAGCGCAGCGAACTGGCTATTACGATAAGGATACTTATC
>NZ_JAGFTW010000062.1:0-3866 GCF_017598945.1 Cupriavidus gilardii | reverse complement strand
TCCTGGTGTTCGAAAACTACCCGGTCGATGCAGCGCTGCGTCAGCGCGAACAGAACGGTCTGAAGTTGGGCCAAGTCACTCATGCGGCGACCACCAACTACCCGCTGACCCTGGTGATCTCTGCCGGATCGACGCTCGATATCGGCTGCAGCTATCAGTGCGATCTCTTTTCGCAGGAGGCCATCCAGCAATTGCAGCGGCACTATGTTGCCGTGCTCGAGCAGATGGCGGCGACCCCGAACGTTTGCGTCGGGGACCTGTGCCTTGCAAGCGGAGACGATGGGCGCCTTGTGGGAGAGGCCCCGGGTACCCAGCCAATCGACGTACTGACGGCATGGCAGCGTACTGTTTCCGCTGATCCCGCTGCCATCGCGCTGAGATACGAAGACCAAGCGCTGACACGCGTCGAAACCGATAGCTTGGCCAATGCGATCGCGGCAGCGCTGGTCGAACGCGGCGTTGGGTGCGAGACGCGGGTTGGGCTCTGCGTCGAACGGTCATTGACCTTCGTCACCGGGCTGCTTGGCATCCTGAAAGCCGGGGCGGTTTGCGTACCGCTCGACCCCGGGCAACCTGTCGAACGGTTGCGGCAGCTGCTGGACGATGCCGGTGCTCGTGTTGTGGTCGGCGCTGTCCCGGGCTTCGATTGCATCGATCCGGCGTCCGTGGCGCCGGTGGCCGACGCCCCTTCCGTCTCGTTGCTGCCGGGCCAGGCCGCTTACCTGATCTACACCTCTGGCTCGACCGGTACCCCCAAGGGCGTGTTGGTCAGCCACGATGCGCTGGCGCACTACGTTTCCGGCGTGCTGCACCGGCTGCAGCTGCCTGCCGACGCCTCGATGGCAATGGTCTCGACTACGGCTGCCGACCTCGGCCATACCGTGCTGATCGGCGCCCTTTGCAGCGGCCGGACCTTGCATTTGATCTCGCGCGAGCGCGGCTTCGATCCCGATCGTTTTGCCGAGTACATGGCCCGACACCGTGTTGGCGTGCTCAAGATTGTCCCGAGCCATCTGCGCGGACTGCTGCAGGCGCGCCAGCCCGCCGACGTGCTGCCCGAGCAGGCGCTGATCCTCGGTGGCGAGCCCACCTCGGCCGAGCTGGCTCGCACGGTGCGCGGCTTGAAGCCGCATTGCCGGCTGTTCAACCACTACGGGCCAACGGAGACCACCGTCGGCGTGCTGACGCATGAAGCCGCCACATTGCCCAAACGGCAACTGCCAACCGGCACACCATTGCCCGGCTCGCGAGTCTATGTGCTCGACGGCGACCTGAACCCTGTACCGGCCGGCATCGTAGGGGAGCTGTATATCGGCGGCCCGCAGCTCGCTCGCGGCTATCTCGGTCGGCCCGGACTGACCGCCGAGCGCTTCGTCCCCGATCCGTTCGTAACGGGCGCACGAATGTACCGCACCGGCGACCGCGTCAAGCAGGACGCTGAAGGCCGCATCGAATACCTCGGCCGTCAGGACGAACAGGTCAAGATCCGCGGCTATCGCGTCGAACTTGGGGAGATCGGGCATCTGCTGCGGTCCCAAGCCGGCGTCAAGGACGCCACCGTGATCGTCCACGAGGACCGGCTGGTCGCCTACTGCGTGCTGAACGGAACGGACATCACAACGCTCAAGTCCCGGCTCAAACAACAGCTGCCGGACCACATGGTCCCCGCGCAGATCATCGCGTTGGACCGATTGCCGATTACGCCGAACGGCAAGCTCGATCGCCGCGCGCTCCCAACACCGGTATGGGAGACCCAAGGCTACGTCGCCCCGCGCAACGAGATCGAAGCCCTGCTCGCGCAGGTCTGGCAAGACGTCCTGGGCATCGAGCAAGTCGGCATCCACGACAACTTCTTCGACCTCGGCGGCCACTCGCTGCTGGTGACACGGCTGGCCGCCCTGGTCAACGCGCGGCTGCCCGCGCCAGTGCCACTACGGGTGTATTTCGAATCGTCGAGTCTCGCCGAGATGGCGGCCAGCATCGCGCAAACGAATGACAAGCACAACGCGCAAGACAGCCCCCCCGAAGCGGAACAGTGGGCCGACATGGACGCGTGGCTGGATACGCTGGAGACAGAAGCATGAGTGCTGACAAACTTCGCCTTGCACAGCGGTTCGCGAGCTTGTCTCCCTCGGGGCAGCAGCGATTCATTGACGAACTGAAGGCCCGCGGCATGAACTTTGGGCGGCTGCCGATCGCGGCTCGGGGGTGCAGCGAGGCCGCGTTGTCCTATGCGCAGCAGCGGCTATGGTTTCTGTGGCAGCTGGATCGCGACAGCGGCCTCTACAACATTCCGCGCGCCGTGCGGCTACGCGGCGTCCTCGATCAAGCAGCGCTTCAGCAAACCTTCGATGCGCTGGTGGAACGGCACGAAAGCCTGCGCACCACGTTCCATCAGGACGGCGAGCAGGCCGTGCAGCGCATCCATCCGGCCCACCCCTTGCCGATCGCGATCACTGATCTACGCGACTCGCATCCAGCCCAGCGCGACGCCGCGATCCAGTCACAGGTCGACGCCGAAGCGCAAGCGCCGTTCGACCTCGAACTCGGACCGCTGCTGCGCGTGCGCCTGCTGTGGCTGGCCGACGACGACCACATCCTGCTCGTCACCATGCACCATATCGTCTCCGACGGCTGGTCCATGAACGTGGTCATCGACGAGTTCGCTCGGCTCTATGCGGGCTTCGTCACCGGTCAGCCCGTGCCATTGCCGCCGCTGCCGATTCAGTACGCCGACTATGCCGCCTGGCAGAAGCAATGGCTCGAAGCCGGCGAACTGGAACGGCAGCTGCGCTACTGGAAATCGCATCTCGCCGACGATGGCACTGTCGTGCTGGAACTGCCCACCGACCGACCTCGCCCAGCCGTGCCGAGCCATCGCGGCGGCGCCGTCTCGTTCTCGCTCGATGCCGCGCTGTCGGCCAAGCTCAGGGCGTTGGCGCGTCGGACCGACACCACGCTTTTCACCGTGCTGCTTGCCGCCTTTCAGGTGCTGCTCTACCGCTACACCGGCCAGCGCGACCTGCGCATCGGCGTGCCGGTGGCCAACCGCAACCGCGTCGAAACCGAGGGTGTGGTTGGCTTCTTCGTCAACACACAGGTACTGCGGACCGACATCGACGGCAGCATGGCATTCGATGCGGTGCTTGCTACTGCTCGGGAATCGGTGCTGCAGGCGCAGGCCCATCAGGAGCTGCCGTTCGAGCAACTGGTCGAGGCGCTGCAGCCGGAACGCGATCTGTCGCACAACCCGCTGTTCCAGGTCATGCTGAACCATCAGCGGCGCGATCTGCGCGCGCTGGATCGCCTGCCGGGACTGGTGCTGGAGAAGGTCGAACGTACGGCGAACGCAGCGAAGGTCGATCTGGCGCTCGATACGCAGGAGGACGAGCAGGGCGTCCTCAGCGGCGTGTTTGGCTATGCTGCCGATCTGTTTGAGCACGACACGGTCGAACGTTTGCAGCGCCACTACATCGGTGTGCTGCAGTGCGTGGCCGACAACCCGGCCATCGCCATCGCCGGGGTCCCGCTGCTGAGTACGGATGAGGAACGACAGCTAAACGGCTGGAATACCGTTGATCGGCGCTTCTCGGCGGCTGAGCCCCCCCATATCGCGATCGGACGCCAGGCCGCACAGCGCCCTGATGCCATTGCCGTACGCTGCGGAGCGCGTGCCATCCGCTACGGCGAGCTCGATACCGAGTCCACACGTCTTGCCTACGCCTTGCATGCCGCCGGTGCAGGCCCGGAAACCGTCGTCGGCGTGGTGCTCGACCGCAGCCCGGACCTGATCGTACGGCTGCTTGCCACGCTCAAGGCCGGCGCCGCCTATCTGCCGCTGGACCCTGAGCTGCCTGCTGCGCGCA
>NZ_JAGFTW010000029.1:0-4581 GCF_017598945.1 Cupriavidus gilardii | reverse complement strand
GAGCCCGCACCGGTCGCCACTGGCCCGCGCGCCGTCGGCATCGGCGAGATCCAGTGCACGCCGCCGCAGCCGACCTACCCGTCGCAGTCGCGGCGGATGGGCGAGACCGGCAAGACCGTGGTACGTCTGACCACCGACGACACCGGCAAGGTGGTCAAGACGGCCGTGGTCAGCTCCAGCGGTTCGTCGCGTCTGGACCAGGCCGCGATCGATGCGGTCCAACGGATGCGCTGCAAGCCTTATGTCGAGAACGGTCGTGCGATTGCGGTCACCGCGCAGCAGCCGATCGCTTTCGAGCTGAACTGATTTGAACTGAACCTTCCATACGATTTACGACTTACCAGGAACCATCATGCAGGACCTCGGACTCAGCCATCTGTGGGCGCAAGGCGATTTCGTCATGCGTGCGACCGCCATCATTCTGCTCGTCATGTCGCTGGCGTCATGGATCGTGATTCTCACCAAGGCGTGGGATCTGGTCCGCCTGAAGAAAATGGCGCAGGGCGCGGAAAAGCGCTTCTGGCATTCGGACGATTTCGACCATGCGCTGGAAACGCTCGGCAGCAGCGAATCGAATCCGTTCCGCACGCTGGCGCTGACCGGCAAGGAAGCCGCCCAGCACCACCGCGCCAGCCAGCCGCAGCTGCATGACGTGATGGACATCTCGGACTGGCTCACGCGCTCGCTCAAGAGCGCGATCGACGAAGCCGTGTCGCGCATGCAGTCGGGCCTGGCGATCCTCGCCTCGGTGGGCTCGACCGCGCCGTTCGTCGGCCTGTTCGGCACCGTCTGGGGCATCTACCACGCGCTGATCGGCATCGGCGCCTCGGGCGTGCCGACCATCGACAAGGTCGCGGGCCCGGTCGGCGAAGCGCTGATCATGACCGCCTTCGGCCTGGCCGTGGCGATCCCTGCGGTGCTCGGCTACAACGCGCTGACCCGCGGCAACAAGGCGGTGATCTCGAAGCTGAACCGCTTCGCCCACGACCTGCACGCCTACTTCGTGACCGGCGCCCGCGTGCGCCCGACCGGCGCGCGCCCCGCGGACGACAACGCGGTGCGCCTCGCGGTCAAGAACTGAACTGACGCGGACCGCCCTCCGCCCGAAAGGAAGTCATCATGGCATTCGGTACTCTCGACGATGACGATGACGCAGTGATGAGCGAGATCAACATGACGCCGCTGGTCGACGTCATGCTCGTGCTGCTGATCATCTTCATCATCACCATCCCGGTGATCAATCACGCGGTCAAGATCGACCTGCCGCGTGCGACCAATCAGCCCAACGATCCCAAGCCGCAGAGCATCAACCTGTCGATCGACGCGGCCGGCAAGGTGTTCTGGAACCAGCAGGAAATCGACGACGCGACGCTGCAGAACAATATCGCGCAGGCGGCGCAGCAACAGCCGCAGCCGGAACTGCATCTGCGCGCCGACCGCGACGTGCGCTACGAGCGCGTGGCCGAGGTGATGGCCGCCGCCCAGCATGGCGGCCTCGGCAAGATCGGCTTCATCACGGAGCCGAAGCAATAAGACCCCCAGCGGCGCGCAGTGCCGCGCCGCTTTCCCCAAGCCCCACCCCTGCGGTGGGGCTTTTTCTTTTGTGTTTCGAATGAAACCAAATGCGTTTTCGTGCGGCGCGGCGGCCTGCTGTCGATATCATGCAAAGAGTCGTTGTAATGATAACGATTCTCATTTAATATCAACGGAACGACGGCGGCCACTGTTCCCGGCCGCCGTGAAACCGACGATCCCACGAACAGGAGCCCCTTCGATGAGCACCCTTGCCTTGCCGCTGACGCAACCGCGCGAAGTCACCCGCCGCCGCCTGTCGCTGCGCCGCGTGGTGGTGAACCAGAACCCGGCGCCCGATGCGCGCCGCGAGGCCCCGGCGCCGTCGGCGATGGCAACGGTCAAGTCGGCGGTGGCCCGCCTGGAAGCGCTGGTGCGCGACAATCGCAGCGCGAACGCCCCAGCCCATGCGGCGCCCGCGCAGGCCGCGGAGGCGGTGCCGCTGGAAGCGCTGATGCGCGGCGCAACCACGCTGCCGATCCTGCATAACGGCGAGGTCTATACGCTGCGCAAGACGCGCTACGGGAAGCTGATTCTGACGAAGTAAGCCGCCTGCCGGCGCGTGCCGCATCGCGCGGCATCCCGGCCTCGGGCTACCCGCTCCAGGACGGAGCGGGCCTGGCCATCGCGACTGACGACGGCCGATGAAGCGAATCGGGCCGTCAGGCCCGATGGATCCAAGGTTCGATCAGACGCCCAGCGCGGCAATGCCGGCACGGCCGATCTGCGCATCCTCGCTGGACTTGACGCCCGACACGCCGACGGCGCCGACCACCTGGTCGCCGACGGTGATGGGCACGCCGCCCTCCAGCATGCCTTGCAGCACCGGCGCGGTCATGAACGAGTTGCGGCCGTTGTTGATCATGTCTTCGTAGATCTTCGATTCGCGGCGGCCCAGCGCCGAGGTGCGGGCCTTTTCGGTCGCGATATAAGCGGAGATCGGCGCAGCGCCGTCGAGCCGCTGCAGGGCCAGCAGATGGCCGCCGTCATCGACGATGGCGATCGAGACGGCCCAGTGATGGGCCTTGGCCTCGGCTTCGGCTGCGGCCATCACCTTCTTCACATCTTCCGCAGTCAGCACGGACTTTTGCTGCATACCACTCTCCTGAAAATCGATAACAATGAGCCGGCAGTATAGCGCCGGCACCACTTCGGTGACCATGAACCGGCCACCATGGCAGGGCAAAACAGCCGTGCCAAAAAAGCAAAGGGCCCCGCAGGGCCCTTTGTTTGTGATTCTGTTAGTCCGGTTCGCCGACTTAGTGGCGGTGATGGCGATGTCCATGGCCACCATGCCAGTGACCATGCCGGCCACCATGGTAGTGCCGCCCCGGATGACCGTAGTAACGCGGCGGACCGTAATAGCGCGGCGGGCCATAGTGCGGCGGACCGTAGTAGCCGTAACCGGGCGGCCGCACGACGACTGGCGGCGGACCGTAGTAAACCGGCGCCGGCGCAACCACCACGGGCGGCGGCGCCACGTAGGCCGGCGGGGGATAGTAGGCAGGGCCGCCGACCACGACGCCCGGCACGCCGATCACCACGCCGACGTCGACCCGGGCCATCGCGGCGCCGGAGGCCATCGCGGCCAGCACGCCAAGCCCTGCGAGCAACCAACGTTTCATGATCTTGCTCCTCGCAAGGTTGATCCTGATATCCGTATTCTAGGCCTACGCCGGATCACAGGTGCAACGGCGAGTTCTACATTGTTACCGCCAGTAACATCCTTGCCAGGAAGGGGACGCAAGCGATCATGCGGCGCTTGCGTCCCGGGCGGCGACCACCCACAATATTGGGCTTGCCGTGCGGCCGTGGAGAAATTGGTAGACTCAGCAGACTTAAAATCTGCCGCCTTTCCGGGCTTACGGGTTCGAGTCCCGTCGGCCGCACCAGCCACGCCGCGAGCCCCGCCGCTTTATCCCTTCCCGCGCCGCGCTCACGCTTCGTTCAGACCAGCGTGGCGCACACCAGCGCACCGGCACCCACCAGAAACACGAACAGCAGCGCGGCCAGCAGCATCGGCCTGCGGCCAGCGCGCAGCAGGTCCCCGATCCGCGTATGCAGGCCGATCGCCAGCATCGCGCAGGCGAGCAGCCAGTTGTCGAAGGCCACCAGACCGGGCTTCCATTCGCTCGGGACCATGCCGAAGGAGTTGATCGCGAGCACGGCAACGAAGCCCAGCGCGAACCAGGGCACCGCCGCACGGATCCTCGCCCAGTCGATGCCCCGGCGGCCGGCGTTTGCGCCTTGCGCGCGGTCCTCGGCGCGCGGCCACAGCGCCAGGATCAGCAGCAGCGGGCCAAGCGCCAGGACGCGGACCATCTTGGCCAGCACGGCGGCGTCGCCGGCCGTCTCGCCGACCGCCTTGCCGGCGACGATGACCTGGGCCACCTCGTGCAGCGTCGCGCCGGTATAGATGCCGAAGGCGCGCTCGCCGACCTGCCAGTGCCAGACGTTGGTCACCAGCTCGTACAGATACGGATACAGCAGCATGCCGACGGTGCCGAACAGCACCACCGTCGCCACGGCGACCGCGGTCTGCCGGTCGTCGGTGCGCGCGATCGAGGCCACGGCGATCGCGGCTGCCGCCCCGCACACGGCGCTGCCCGCGCTGACCACCACGGCTTCGCGACGCGTGAGCCCCAGCCACCGGGTGCCGACCCAGACGCCGACGCAAAGCGTCGCCGCCAGCATCAGCAACGGCGCCACCACTCCGCCGACACCAAGCGCCTCGATCGAGCCGAAGGTCAACCGCAGACCGTACAGCGCCACGCCCAGCCGCAGCAGGGTCTGCCGGGCCAGCTGCATGCCCGGGGCCAGCGGCGCGAGCCAGTGCCGCGGCAAGGTGTTGCACGCGACCATGCCGGCGCACATGGCGAGCATCAGCGGGCTGACGCCCAATTGCGACAGCGTCGGCAGCCCGGACAGGACCAGTGCGAGCCAGGCGATGGCGCCCAACGGGGCTAGGGTCAGCAGTCGATAACGCCAGGGAATGGCGGTGGCGGGGGC
>NZ_JAGFTW010000063.1:0-5367 GCF_017598945.1 Cupriavidus gilardii | reverse complement strand
GATCTGGGGCGTTTTCAAAGGAGAGCCTGGCGATGACCTACTTTCACACGGGTAGTCCGCACTATCATCGGCGCGAAGTCGTTTCACGGTCCTGTTCGGGATGGGAAGGGGTGGTTCCGACTTGCTATGGTCACCAGGCATAAAGGGTTGCCGGACTGGCTGTAGGCCAATCTGGCGTATTGGGATGTAGCGGTGTGGGTTGTGCTGTATGGCACGTGTGCGGAACACCAGCGGCGCGTATCGGACGCGCTAAACGCACTGGTTATAGGATCAAGCCTTACGGGCAATTAGTACTGGTTAGCTTAACGCATTACTGCGCTTCCACACCCAGCCTATCAACGTCCTGGTCTTGAACGACCCTTCAAGGAGCTCGAGGCTCCAGGGAATCCTCATCTTCAGGCGAGTTTCCCGCTTAGATGCTTTCAGCGGTTATCTCTTCCGTACATAGCTACCCTGCGATGCCTCTGGCGAGACAACAGGTACACCAGCGGTACGTCCACTCCGGTCCTCTCGTACTAGGAGCAGCCCCCGTCAAGATTCCAACGCCCACGGCAGATAGGGACCAAACTGTCTCACGACGTTTTAAACCCAGCTCACGTACCTCTTTAAATGGCGAACAGCCATACCCTTGGGACCGGCTACAGCCCCAGGATGAGATGAGCCGACATCGAGGTGCCAAACACCGCCGTCGATATGAACTCTTGGGCGGTATCAGCCTGTTATCCCCAGAGTACCTTTTATCCGTTGAGCGATGGCCCTTCCATTCAGAACCACCGGATCACTATGTCCTGCTTTCGCACCTGCTCGACTTGTCGGTCTCGCAGTTAAGCACGCTTTTGCCATTGCACTTTAGGTACGATGTCCGACCGTACCAAGCGTACCTTCGAACTCCTCCGTTACACTTTGGGAGGAGACCGCCCCAGTCAAACTGCCTACCATGCACTGTCCCCGACCCGGATTCACGGGCCTAGGTTAGAACCTCAAACAAACCAGGGTGGTATTTCAAGGACGGCTCCACGAGAACTGGCGTCCTCGCTTCAAAGCCTCCCACCTATCCTACACAGATCGGTTCAAAGTCCAATGCAAAGCTGCAGTAAAGGTTCATGGGGTCTTTCCGTCTAGCCGCGGGGAGATTGCATCATCACAAACACTTCAACTTCGCTGAGTCTCGGGAGGAGACAGTGTGGCCATCGTTACGCCATTCGTGCAGGTCGGAACTTACCCGACAAGGAATTTCGCTACCTTAGGACCGTTATAGTTACGGCCGCCGTTTACCGGGACTTCAATCAAGAGCTTGCACCCCATCATTTAATCTTCCGGCACCGGGCAGGCGTCACACCCTATACGTCCACTTTCGTGTTTGCAGAGTGCTGTGTTTTTATTAAACAGTCGCAGCCACCATTTTATTGCAACCCCGTCACCCTTCTGGCGCAGGCCAGTCAAGCTACCAGGGCGTACCTTATCCCGAAGTTACGGTACCAATTTGCCGAGTTCCTTCTCCCGAGTTCTCTCAAGCGCCTTAGAATACTCATCTCGCCCACCTGTGTCGGTTTGCGGTACGGTCTCGTATGACTGAAGCTTAGAGGCTTTTCTTGGGACCCCTTCCGATTGCTTCGCAGCACTAGGCCGCTCGCCCCACATCCTTGAATTACGCGCCCGGATTTGCCTAAGCGCCTTCTCCAATGCAGGGACCGGGACTTCCAACACCCGGACAACCTTCCGCGATCCGTCCCCCCATCGCATCATACGACGGTGCAGGAATATTAACCTGCTTCCCATCAGCTACGCATCTCTGCCTCGCCTTAGGGGCCGACTCACCCTACGCCGATGAACGTTGCGTAGGAAACCTTGGGCTTACGGCGAGGGGGCCTTTCACCCCCTTTATCGCTACTCATGTCAGCATTCGCACTTCCGATACCTCCAGCATCCTTTACAAGACACCTTCACAGGCTTACGGAACGCTCTCCTACCGCGCACACAAGGTGCGCCCGCAGCTTCGGTGACTGGCTTAGCCCCGTTACATCTTCCGCGCAGGACGACTCGATCAGTGAGCTATTACGCTTTCTTTAAAGGGTGGCTGCTTCTAAGCCAACCTCCTGACTGTTTTAGCCTTCCCACTTCGTTTCCCACTTAGCCAATCTTGGGGACCTTAGCTGGCGGTCTGGGTTGTTTCCCTCTTGACACCGGACGTTAGCACCCGATGTCTGTCTCCCGTGATTGCACTCTTCGGTATTCGGAGTTTGCTATGGCGGGGTAATCAGCAATAGACCCCCCAACCATGACAGTGCTCTACCCCCGAAGGTGAGACACGAGGCACTACCTAAATAGTTTTCGGAGAGAACCAGCTATTTCCAGACTTGTTTAGCCTTTCACCCCTATCCACAGCTCATCCCCTAACTTTTCAACGTTAGTGGGTTCGGTCCTCCAGTACGTGTTACCGCACCTTCAACCTGGCCATGGATAGATCGTCTGGTTTCGGGTCTACACCCAGCGACTCAATCGCCCTATTCGGACTCGCTTTCGCTACGCCTTCCCTAACCGGTTAAGCTTGCCACTGAATGTAAGTCGCTGACCCATTATACAAAAGGTACGCCGTCACCCCTTACGAGGCTCCGACTGTTTGTATGCATGCGGTTTCAGGATCTATTTCACTCCCCTCCCGGGGTTCTTTTCGCCTTTCCCTCACGGTACTGGTTCACTATCGGTCGATCACGAGTATTTAGCCTTGGAGGATGGTCCCCCCATCTTCAGACAGGATTTCACGTGTCCCGCCCTACTTGTCGTACCCCTAGTTCCACAACGCGGTTTTCGCATACAGGGCTATCACCTGCTATGGCCGGGCTTTCCATCCCGTTTTGCTAACCACACTGCTAAAAAGTACAAGGCTCATCCCATTTCGTTCGCCACTACTTTGGGAATCTCGGTTGATTTCTGTTCCTGCAGCTACTTAGATGTTTCAGTTCGCCGCGTTCGCTTCCCACACCTATGGATTCAGTGTGGGATGACCCATACGGGCCGGGTTTCCCCATTCGGACATCTCCGGATCAAAGCTCGTTTGCCAGCTCCCCGAAGCTTTTCGCAGGCTACCGCGTCCTTCATCGCCTGTGATCGCCAAGGCATCCACCACATGCACTTGTTCGCTTGACCCTATAACGAGTGCGTCTACAACGCCCCGCTACAGGTTGAGTTCTCGCATTTGTGCCGTATTCCAAGTCATCTTTCGATCACTTAAATACTTTGGTTGATACAATCACAACCCGGTATCGCGCGATCGGTCTCGATCGTCCACGCGCCTCATCAACGCGTCGCGACACCTTTACTACATCCCATTTTGTTAAAGAACAGCCAACGCACATCCGTGCATCGTCTTGGCCAACGCCAAAGGCAAACGCTTGTTCCAAAGCGCTTGCCTTTGACGACTGCCAGGTCTTGCTCACACAACAGCAGTGCTCTCATGTGGGTGGTGGAGGATGACGGGATCGAACCGACGACCCCCTGCTTGCAAAGCAGGTGCTCTCCCAGCTGAGCTAATCCCCCGTCCTAAGACTGGTGGGTCTGGTAGGACTTGAACCTACGACCCCCGCCTTATCAAGACGGTGCTCTAACCACCTGAGCTACAGACCCTTGGCTGTAACACTCGACAACCGATAAGTGTGAACGCTCGACTTTGAACCAGTCGTGCTCGGAAAGGAGGTGATCCAGCCGCACCTTCCGATACGGCTACCTTGTTACGACTTCACCCCAGTCATGAACCCTGCCGTGGTAATCGCCCTCCTTGCGGTTAGGCTAACTACTTCTGGCAAAACCCACTCCCATGGTGTGACGGGCGGTGTGTACAAGACCCGGGAACGTATTCACCGCGGCATGCTGATCCGCGATTACTAGCGATTCCAGCTTCACGTAGTCGAGTTGCAGACTACGATCCGGACTACGATGCGTTTTCTGGGATTAGCTCCCCCTCGCGGGTTGGCAACCCTCTGTACGCACCATTGTATGACGTGTGAAGCCCTACCCATAAGGGCCATGAGGACTTGACGTCATCCCCACCTTCCTCCGGTTTGTCACCGGCAGTCTCTCTAGAGTGCCCTTGCGTAGCAACTAGAGACAAGGGTTGCGCTCGTTGCGGGACTTAACCCAACATCTCACGACACGAGCTGACGACAGCCATGCAGCACCTGTGTCCACTTTCCCTTTCGGGCACCTAATGCATCTCTGCTTCGTTAGTGGCATGTCAAGGGTAGGTAAGGTTTTTCGCGTTGCATCGAATTAATCCACATCATCCACCGCTTGTGCGGGTCCCCGTCAATTCCTTTGAGTTTTAATCTTGCGACCGTACTCCCCAGGCGGTCAACTTCACGCGTTAGCTACGTTACTGAGGAAATGAATCCCCAACAACTAGTTGACATCGTTTAGGGCGTGGACTACCAGGGTATCTAATCCTGTTTGCTCCCCACGCTTTCGTGCATGAGCGTCAGTCTCGTCCCAGGGGGCTGCCTTCGCCATCGGTATTCCTCCACATCTCTACGCATTTCACTGCTACACGTGGAATTCTACCCCCCTCTGACGCACTCTAGCCTTGCAGTCACAAGCGCCATTCCCAGGTTAAGCCCGGGGATTTCACGCCTGTCTTACAAAACCGCCTGCGCACGCTTTACGCCCAGTAATTCCGATTAACGCTCGCACCCTACGTATTACCGCGGCTGCTGGCACGTAGTTAGCCGGTGCTTATTCTTCCGGTACCGTCATCCACGCCAGGTATTAGCCAGCGCGATTTCTTTCCGGACAAAAGTGCTTTACAACCCGAAGGCCTTCTTCACACACGCGGCATTGCTGGATCAGGGTTGCCCCCATTGTCCAAAATTCCCCACTGCTGCCTCCCGTAGGAGTCTGGGCCGTGTCTCAGTCCCAGTGTGGCTGATCGTCCTCTCAGACCAGCTACTGATCGTCGCCTTGGTAGGCCTTTACCCCACCAACTAGCTAATCAGACATCGGCCGCTCCTATTGCGCGAGGCCGTTACCGGTCCCCCGCTTTCACCCTCAGGTCGTATGCGGTATTAGCTAATCTTTCGACTAGTTATCCCCCACAACAGGGCACGTTCCGATGTATTACTCACCCGTTCGCCACTCGCCGCCAGGCCGAAGCCCGCGCTGCCGTTCGACTTGCATGTGTAAGGCATGCCGCCAGCGTTCAATCTGAGCCAGGATCAAACTCTTCAGTTCAAATCCCTTGTGATCCCGAAGGATCTCGCTCTTTCGAGCGGTCGCTCACTCTCAGAAAACTGACTGGCTCCATCGTCTTGACGCCGATGAAGCCACGTTTTGCTGTGCGAGCACTTGATAACTTTTGAGCCTGACAAGTCCGAAGAC
>NZ_JAGFTW010000048.1:0-6169 GCF_017598945.1 Cupriavidus gilardii | reverse complement strand
GCTGCAGCACCTCGCCGATCAGGCGGGCGGTGCTCCAGCCATCGAGCAGCAGATGGTGGCTGGTCCAGATCATGCGGTAGCGTTCGCTGTCCAGGCGCAGCAGGCGTACGCGCATCAGCGGAGCGGTATCCAATGTGAAGGCCCGTTGCCGTTCCGCAAGCGCGACCTCATCGAGTTCGGTTTCGGACCAGTTGAGGGCCTCGTCGATACGAACGGGAGAAGGCACCTGACGATAGACGGCCTGCATGGCCTGGCCGTCGATCCAGATAAAGCCGGTACGCAGAATCTCGTGCCGCGCCACCGCTTCGTCCCAGGCCGAGCGGAAGCGCTCGGCGTCGAGGCCATCGAGCGTGATGGCCAGCTGGTTGACGTAAAGCCCGGCCTCCGGTGCATAGAGGGAGTGGAACAGCATGCCGTGCTGCATCGGCGTGAGCGGATACAGGTCCTCGATCTGCCCACCGTCGAGGCGATCGAGTTGAGCTTGAGCCAAGCCGGCCAGTGGCACGTCTGACGGCGTCAGCGCCCCGGGTGGCACGCTGATGCAGTGCTCGATGGTCGCCTCCAGCGCCTGCCGGTAGGTTTCTACGAGCGCGGCAATGGTCTCGCGGCGATAGCGGGCCGTACTGAAGCTGATGTCGAGCGACAGCGCGCCGCCGGTTACCTGACCGTTGATGGTGATCCAGTTGCCAAGCGGTGCCTCCGGGGCAAACGGCTGGCCCGGAGATTCCTCGGCACGATCGAACAGCGCTGCTTCGTCGATGTTGGCGTCAAGCTGCCCCAGATAGTTGAACGTAATGCGAGGGGGGCGCAGAGCCGCGAGCGCTTCACGGATCGGCTGCGGCCCCAGATGACGCAGCAAGCCGTAGCCGATGCCGTGATCCGGGATGGCGCGCAATGTCTCCTTGACCGCCTTGATGCTGCTGCCGGTGTCGTCGTGCACCGGCAGGAGGACCGGGAACAGGCTGGTGAACCAGCCGACCGTGCGGCCGACATCCGGATGCTCGAACAACGCGTCACGGCCGTGACCTTCCAGGAAGATGGCGGCGCGATCGACACCGGCCCATTGACCGACGGCTCGCGCCAGCGCGCTGAGCAGCAGGTCGTTGATCTGCGTCCGGTAGGCGGCGGGCGCCTGCTTGAGCAGTCGTTGAGTTTGGGCCGGCGACAGGCGCAGGTTCAGCGCCGCGGCGTCTGCGATGCGGTCGTGATCGACGGCCTGATCGCAAGGCATTTCCGGACCCTGCCGGGCGCGCCAGTAGTCGGCCTGCTGGATCAGCGCGTCGGAGTTCGCGTGCTGGACCAGCGCCTGGGACCAGGCCTTGTACGACGCGGTCTTGGGCGGGAGAGCGACAGTTCGGTCCTGCTGCGCCAGGCGGTACGCCTGCTGCAGGTCTTCCAGCAGGATGCGCCAGGAGACGCCATCGATCACCAGGTGGTGGGCAACGAGCAGCAGCCGCTCGCCGCCGTCCGACAAACGAAGATGCAGCGCACGGAGCAGCGGGCCATGCTGCAGGTCCAGGCTTTGTTGCGCGCGGTTGCAGTGTTCGCCGATGGCGTCCGGGTCTGCGACGTCCGCTTGCCACAGCATGTCGTCGATGACCGCGTCGGCGTAGTGCTGGCGCCATTGACCGTCGGTCTGCCAGTACCGAAGCCGCAGGGCGTCGTGGTGATGGACCACTGCGTGCAGCGCCTGCCGTAGTGCCTCGTGGTCGAGTGGAGCGCGTGGGCGCAGCAGCACCGACTGGTTCCAATGGTGGCGCTGCGGAATCGGCGTCTCGAAGAACGCCTGCTGGATCGGCAGCAGCGGCACCTCGCCCGTCGGTTTGTCCTCGACGGCGTGATTCCCCTCGTCCCGCGTGGCGACCTGAGCCAGCGCCTGGATGGTCTGATGCAGGAACAGGTCCTTGGGCGTGAATCGGAGCCCCACGCGACGAGCCCGGCTGATCGCCTGGATCGACAGGATGGAGTCGCCGCCCAGTTCAAAGAAGTTGTCGGTGATGCCGACGCGCTCGACACCGAGAATCTGTTGCCAGACCTGGGCGAGCAGGGTTTCGATGTCGTTGCGTGGCGCGAGATAGCCGTTGACCTTCGACACTGGCTCGGGCAGCGCCCGGCGGTCCAGCTTCCCGTTCGCCGTGACCGGTAGCCGATCGAGCGCAATGATGTGCGCCGGCACCATATACGTGGGCAGGCAGCCTTCGAGATAGGCGCGAAGCTCGGCGGGACCCTCCGATGCGTGCTCGCGGGCCACCACGTAGGCCACCAGTTGTTTGCCCCCTTGGCCGTCGTGCGCCAGGACAACGGCCTCGCGGACCGACGCATGGGCACGCAGGCGTGCTTCAATCTCGCCAAGCTCGATCCGGTAGCCGCGAATCTTGACCTGATGGTCCAGTCGACCGATGTATTCGATGTTGCCGTCGCGACAGCGCCGGACCAGATCGCCGGTGCGGTACATGCGGGCGCCTGAGGCGAAAGGATCGGGCACGAAGCGTTCGGCGGTCGGCGTCGGCCGGCCGACGTAGCCGCGCGCCAGGCCGAGGCCGCCGATATAGAGCTCGCCAGTGACCCCGACCGGCACCGGATTCAGGTCCGCGTCGAGAACGTAGGCGGTGCGGTCGCCAACCGGCCTGCCGATCGGCACGTACGGGCTCGGACAATCGGTGTCGTGCTGCCCGACCCAGGCCAGCGGGGTGACGACGGCTTCGGTCGGGCCATAGCCGTTGATCAGCGTGCCGGCACGGAACTTCTGCTTGATGCGGGCAAAGGCTTCGCGCGACATCGCTTCGCCGCCGAAGGACAGCAGGCGCAGCGGCACCGGCTCGGTGGCCGCCTCGGCAAGCCGTTGCAAATAGGCGGGCGGGAAGCCGGCATTGGTGACGCCTTCGCGTGCAATGACTTCAAGCGTTTGCTCGGCGCTCCACAGGGTGTCGTCGCGCAGCACCAGTTGGGCGCCGGCAATCAGCGGCACCAGCCAGCGTTCGTGGGCACCGTCGAAGTTGAACGACAGGAAGTGCAGCTCACGATCGTCCGGACCCATGCCGTACTGCTCGACGGTGGCGTGGCAGTGCATCGCCAAGGGGCCGTGTTCGACGGCGACGCCCTTTGGTGTACCAGTCGATCCCGAGGTGTAAATGACGTACGCCAGCTGATGGGGATCGACTTGTGGCAGGCGAACCGGTGCCGGTTCGCCAATGTCTTCGGCGATGACCATCGGCAGGTCAACCGACACCTTGCCGAACAGCGCACGCGACGTGACCAGCAGGCGGACATTGGCGTCCCGCAGCAATGCCTCGATGCGCGCAGGCGGCAGTTCCGGGTCCAACGGCAGGTAAGCCGCCCCAGTCTTGAGCGTGGCCAGTAACCGCACGATCAGGTCCGGGCTGCGATCGAGTACGACACCGACCACGGCCTCGGGCCCTGCACCGGCTGCAAGCAAGGCATAAGCCAGACGGTTAGCCGCGGCATCCAGCTGACCGTAGGTCAGCGCTTGCTCGCCGCAGCGTACTGCAATGACGTCAGGGCGCTGTGCCGCCTGGCGCGCGATGGCAACGTGGACTGGCACAGCCGTGGAGAACCGGCTGTCCGGCGTATTCCAATCCCGCAATCGACGTTGCTCGTCGATATCGAGAAGGTCCAGTTCGCCGACACGAATTTCAGGTCGATCGGCGATTTGCTTCAGCACGCCAACGAAATGCCGCTGCAAACGTTCGACCGTGTCGTGCTCGAACAGGTCAGCGGCATAACCGAACACGCCGCCGAGGGTTCCTTGCTCGTCTTCATGGGTGTCGAGCGCAAGATCCACCTTCGCTGCATTGGCGGTACGCTCGACCTTCTCCAGCACCAGTCCCGGCAGGCGATCCAGCGCGCGCAGATCGCGCCGCTGATGGTTCAGCATGACCTGGAACAGCGGGTTGTGCGACAGATCGCGTTCCGGCTGTAGCGCCTCGACCAGTTGCTCGAATGGCAGTTCTTGATGTGCCTGGGCTTGCAGCACGGACTCCCGGGCGCGAGCCAGCACTGCGTCGAATGCCATGCTGCCGTCGATCTCGGTGCGCAGTACCTGTGTGTTGACGAAGAAGCCGACCACGCCCTCGGTTTCGACGCGGCTACGGTTGGCCACTGGCACGCCAATACGCACGTCACGCTGGCCGGTGTAGCGGTAGAGCAGCACCTGGAAGGCGGCAAGCAGCACGGTGAAGAGCGTGGTGTCGGTCCGACGCGCCAACGCCCTCAGCTTGGCCGACAGCGCGGCATCGAGCGAGAACGAGACGGCGCCGCCGCGATGACTCGGCACCGCGGGGCGAGGCCGGTCGGTGGGAAGTTCCAGCACGACAGTGCCATCGTCGGCGAGATGCGATTTCCAGTAGCGCAGCTGCCGTTCCAGTTCGCCGGCTTCGAGCCATTGCTTCTGCCAGGCGGCATAGTCGGCGTACTGAATCGGCAGCGGCGGCAATTGCACGGGCTGACCGGTGACGAAGCCCGCATAGAGCCGAGCGAACTCGTCGATGACCACGTTCATGGACCAGCCGTCGGAGACGATATGGTGCATGGTGACGAGCAGGATGTGGTCGTCGTCGGCCAGCCGCAGCAGGCGCACGCGCAGCAGCGGTCCCTGTTCGAGGTCGAACGGCGTCTCAGCCTCGGTGTCGATCAGCAGTCGGACCTCGGCGTCGCGTTGCGATGGCTCGATGTTGCGAAGATCGCTGACGGCGATCGGCAGGGTAGAGGGCGGATGGATGCGCTGCACCGCCTGCTCGCCCTGTTGATGGAACGTGGTCTGCAGACTTTCATGCCGTGCCACCAGAGCGTCGAAGGTACGCTGCAAGGCGGCATCGTCGACTGTACCGCGCAGACGCAGCATGCCGGCCAGATGGTAGGCACTGCCATTCGGTTCGAGCTTCCACAGGAACCACATGCGCTGCTGTGCCGGCGACAGTGGCAGATCGGTGGTGGCCGGCCGCCAGTCCGGCGTAATCGGAAGCACCGACAGCGAAATGCCTTGCTCGGCCAGACGTTCGAGCAGGATGTTCCGCTTCTCCGACGGAAGTCCGACAAAACGCCGGATCAGTTCCCGGCTCGCTTGCTGATCGTTCATGGAATTAGGAAGTCTCGAGATCGGCGATCAGGTCGTCGATGGTCTGCAATTGGCTGGCGACATTCACCGTGGGATCGGTCGCCTGTTGCCGTGCGATGTGGTCGGCGAGTTCCGCAATCGTGGGCAGCGACATGGCCTGCCGCAGCGTCAGCGTGTTGCCGAGCTCGCGATGAAGGCGGGAAACCAGTTGTGTCAATAGCAGGGAGTGGCCACCGAGTTCGAAGAAGTCGTCGTGGATGCCGACTTGATCGAGGCCCAGTACCTCTCGCCAGATCGTCGCCAGCAGCACCTCGGTGTCATTGCGCGGCGCCACGTAGACGCGGGTTTCCCACACCGGCTCGGGAAGCGCGCGACGGTCCAGCTTGCCGTTGGCGGTGACGGGCAACTGGGCCAGCAGGACGATCTGCGCCGGCACCATATAGGGTGGCAGGCAGCCTTCGAGATGGGCTTTCAGCATTGCGCCGATGCCGGGCCGGTCTTCAACCGGTACGGCATAAGCCACCAGCTGCTTTCCGCCCGGACCGTCAAGGGCCACGACCACCGCCTCGCGTACCGCAGCATGCGCGCGCAGGCGTGCTTCGATCTCGCCCAGTTCGATCCGATAGCCGCGAATCTTGACCTGATGGTCCAGCCGGCCGACGTATTCGATGCTGCCGTCGCGACAGCGCCGCACCAGATCGCCGGTGCGGTACATGCGGGCGGCGGTGGCGAACGGATCGGGCACGAAGCGCTCGGCAGTGAGACCCGGTCGGCCGACATAGCCGCGCGCCAGGCCGAGGCCGCCGAGATAGAGCTCGCCAATGACCCCGACCGGCACCGGATTGAGGTCGGCGTCCAGCACGTAGGCGGTGCGGTCGCCAACCGGCCTGCCGATCGGCACGTAGGCGCTAGGGCAATCGGTGTCGTGCTGCCCGACCCAGGCCAGCGGAGTGACGACGGCCTCGGTGGGGCCATAGCCGTTGATCAGCGTGCCGGCACGGAACCTCTGCTTGATACGGGCGAACGCCTCGCGCGACATCGCTTCGCCGCCGAACGACAGCAGGCGCAGCGGCACCGGCTCGGTGGCCGCCTCGG
>NZ_JAGFTW010000015.1:0-6223 GCF_017598945.1 Cupriavidus gilardii | reverse complement strand
GAGGCATCGGTCGGGGCCGTATCCATACCCGTGCTGGCGGATGATGTGGAGTTAGGTAGGGTCAGGCGTGATTTCATGGGGGCCAGTTTAGCGCAGCGAACTGGCTATTACGATAAGGATACTTATCGTAATAGCACGGTGGCGTGATCACTTGCCCAGCGTGCCCTGGCGCGCTGCTGTGCCAGGTCATGGTCTTGGGATGCGCCGCCCAATGGCGAACCGGGCTGTCCTCATCGGTTAAGACTTCGACATTCGTAACCCGACCGAGTACGAGCCCATTTGCCCACCCTTGCGTCAATTCCATCATTCGACTATATTCGAAGCATGGAAACCGAAAACGCCCTAGGCGCGCTCGCTGCGCTCGCTCACGCTGTCCGTTTGGCCGTGTTCCGCCTTCTTATCCAAGCCGGACCGGAGGGCCTGCCAGCTGGTCGCATTGCCGAGCTGATGGACATGCCAGCGTCCTCGCTGTCCTTTCATTTAAAAGAGCTGCACCGAGCTGGTCTGCTGGCGAGCCGCCAGGACGGCCGATCCATCGTCTACATGGCTCGCTTTGAGGCGATGAACGCCTTGATTGCCTATCTCACTGAGAACTGCTGCGGCGGGGCCACGTGTTCGCCGATCGACCGCTTTGCCAATACCTCGGAGTCCTGATCATGAAGCGCTTCCACGTCCACGTAAGCGTCGCCGACCTTTCCGCCAGCATTCGGTATTACTCAGCCCTATTTGCCGCTGAGCCGAGCGTCGTCAAAGACGACTACGCCAAATGGATGCTTGAAGATCCACGGGTGAACTTCGCCATATCGGCCCGCGGTGCAGAGCCTGGCGTCGATCACTTGGGATTCCAGACCGATGATGCCGCCGAGCTGGCGGAGCTGAAGACGCGCGCCGACGCCGCTGATATGGCCCGGCTCGACGAAGGTGAGACAACCTGCTGCTATTCCCGCAGCGACAAGTACTGGCTCACCGATCCGCAAGGCATTGCCTGGGAGCACTTCCACACGCTCGAGAGCGTGCCGGTGTACGGCGATTCCCGGCAGACCGACGCCGCGCAAACGGAATCCGCCTGTTGTGCCCCCCGAGCGCCAAAGGGCAAGCCCCTTGGTATTGCTGTCAACGCGAAATCGTCTTGCTGCTGAAGGTCAACCATGAGCGAAAAAATCTACAACGTTCTATTTATCTGTACCGGCAATTCGGCCAGGTCGATCCTGTCCGAGGGGCTGATGAACCATCTCGGCAAGGGGCGGTTCCGCGCCTACTCTGCGGGCAGCCACCCAACGGGTGTCGTTAATCCGCTCGCGCTTGCGGCGTTGTCGCGCCACGGTCTCGATACGGCCAACTTTCGGAGCAAAAGCTGGAACGAGTTCTCGCAGGATGGCGCTCCGCAACTCGATTTCGTCTTCACCGTATGTGACAAGGCCGCCGGAGAACTGTGCCCGGTTTGGCCGGGCCAGCCGATGACCGCCCACTGGGGCGTCCCCGACCCGGCCGCTTGCGACGGCACCGACGCGCAAAAGCAGCAAGCCATCAACGATGCCACCATCACCCTGAAGCGTCGTATCGAACTGTTCCTGTCCCTGCCTCTACCAAAGCTGGATAAGGTCGCGCTCCAGAAGGCCGTGCGAGACATCGGCACGAGCTGACTGCGTCCGCGTTATCCGCCCACTTTTTCGGCTCCGCTCCATGACCACCAACGTCCTAATACTCTGTACTCACAATTCGGCCCGCAGCGTGCTCGGCGAAGGCATGCTGAACCAACTTGCAAAGGAACTTGGCCGCGACGTTCGGGCCTACAGCGCCGGCAGCGCGCCAAGCGGCCGCATCAATCCCCTCGCCATTGATGTTCTGCGCGAAGCCGGTGTCGATGTGAACGACTTTCGTAGCAAGAATTGGGACGTATTCGTTGCCGAAGGCGCTCCCAAAATGCGCGTCGTCATCACCGTGTGCGACAGCGCTGCAGCCGAGGAATGCCCCTACTGGCCCGGAAGCCCGGTCAAGGTTCACTGGGGTTTTCCGGACCCGTCGACCACCGAAGGCGAAGACAGCAAAAAGCGGCTTGCGTTCGAACTGACGCGCCAGGCCATTGCATACCGCATGCTGCAGCTGCTGTTGCTACCGATGGAGCAGATGACCGACGCGCAATTGCAAGAGGCGCTCCAACGTCTGGCCCGGAGCTGACCGATGACTAGCCCGAACATGACTTCGTCCGTCCCGGCTGCCACCAAGCCGGCCATTGGCTTCTTCGAGCGCTATCTCACCGTCTGGGTCGCGCTGTGCATTGTCGTAGGCATCGCGTTGGGCCAGATGATGCCGGAAGTGTTCCAGAGCATTGGTCGCATGGAATACGCGCAGGTCAACTTGCCTGTGGGGCTCCTGATCTGGGTCATGATTATCCCAATGCTGCTGAAGATCGACTTCACGGCGCTGGGACAAGTCAAGTCTCACTGGCGCGGCATCGGCGTGACTCTGTTCATCAATTGGGCCGTCAAGCCGTTCTCGATGGCGCTGCTCGGCTGGATCTTCGTGCGGCACTTGTTCGCGCCATTGCTGCCAGCCGACCAGCTTGACAGCTACGTCGCGGGGCTGATTCTGCTTGCTGCTGCGCCATGCACGGCCATGGTCTTTGTCTGGAGCCAGCTCTGCAAAGGCGATCCGTATTTCACGCTGTCGCAGGTGGCGTTGAACGATGCCATCATGGTCGTCGCATTTGCGCCGGTCGTGGCCCTGCTGCTCGGGCTGTCGTCGATCACGGTGCCGTGGGACACACTGCTGACCTCAGTGGGCCTGTACATCATCGTGCCAGTCGTCATTTCGCAGTGGGTTCGCAAGATGTTGCTGACCCGTGGAGTCGCGCATTTCCAGCGCGTCGCGCACGCGCTGGGACCGTACTCAATCGCCGCGCTGCTGCTAACGCTGGTCCTGCTGTTTGCTTTCCAGGGTAAGGCCATCATCGACCAGCCTCTCGTGATCGCGCTGCTAGCCGTCCCGATCCTCATCCAGGTGTTCTTCAATTCGGGCTTGGCCTACCTGTTGAACCGCAAGCTGGGCGTCGCGCACTGTGTGGCGGGTCCGTCCAGCCTGATTGGCGCGAGCAACTTCTTCGAGTTGGCCGTGGCAACCGCCATCAGCCTGTTCGGTTTTCAGTCGGGTGCCGCGCTGGCGACGGTGGTGGGCGTACTGATTGAGGTGCCTGTGATGCTGCTGGTCGTCAACATCGTGAACCGCTCGCAAACGTGGTACGAGGCCAAGGCCAACTAAAGAAGCCAAATGTCCGTTGCCATCTACCACAACCCCGCATGTGGAACATCGCGTAATACGCTGGCGCTGATCCGCAATGCCGGCATCGAGCCCGAGGTCATCGAGTATCTGATTGCCCCGCCTTCGCGTGCGCAGCTGCAGATGATGATTTCGCTATCGGGCCTGACTGTGCGTCAGGCGATTCGGGAGAAAGGAACGCCCTACGCAGAACTGGGTCTCGCTAATCCGGCGGTGTCCGACGATCAGTTGATCGACTTGATGCTCGCGCATCCAATTCTGATTAACCGGCCCTTCGTTGTCACCGAGCTTGGCGTCCGGCTATGCCGGCCGTCGGAACTGGTGCTCGACATCCTGCCATCGCCGCAACAGGGACCGTTCAGCAAGGAGGACGGCGAGGTCGTCATTGATGCCCAGGGCCGGAGGGTCACGCGATGACCGCATCCCTGCCCCATGTCGTGTCTTCCGTGCTCGATACGCCGGACCTGCACAAGCTCGCGCCAGCGCGCGTCAGCACCCACCCGCCTCGTATCCTGCTGCTCTACGGCTCATTGCGCGAAACGTCCTACAGCCGGCTCCTGACGCTCGAAGCCGAACGCATCCTCCAGCACTTCGGCGCCGAAACGCGTGTGTTCGACCCTCATGGCTTGCCGGTGACCGACAGCGTGCCAGCCGACCATCCGAAGGTCGTGGAACTGCGCAAGCTTTCCGAACGGTCTGAGGGCCAGGTCTGGTGCAGCCCGGAGCGCCATGGCACGCTGACGGCTGTCTTCAAGAACCAGATTGACTGGTTGCCGCTCGAACACGCCGGTATCCGTCCGACACAGGGCCGCACGCTGGCGGTCATGCAGGTCTGCGGCGGATCGCAGTCGTTCAATGCCGTCAACGCTCTGCGCGTGCTGGGCCGGTGGATGCGTATGGTGACCATCCCGAACCAGTCGTCGGTAGCCAAGGCGTACCAGGAATTCGACGCGTCGGGCCGCATGAAGCCCTCTCCCTATTACGACCGGGTGGTCGATGTGATGGAGGAACTGTACAAGTTCACGCTGCTGGTCCGGGACCGGTCCACGTATCTGACCGACCGCTACAGTGAGCGCAAAGAGGCCGCCCCGGCGGACGCCACCGCACTGACTGCAGCGGCGATGGACCATGAGCAGCAGGCACCTGCCCCAGATACCGACGCCAGCGAAGTCGAGTAGGACTCAGGATGGCGAACTCGCCGAACGGCAGTCTCGTGGCGCGACTCGGAGCCGCGCAAACACTGGCCTGGGCCTCGTCCTACTATCTGGTGGCGATGCTAGCTACGCCCATGGCGCGCGACACGGGCGTGCGCGTACCGACGGTCTTCGCGGCATTCAGCGCGGCACTAGTTATCTCGGCGATGCTAGGGCCATATGCCGGGAGGCTAATCGACCGTTTCGGCGGAAGGCCGGTGCTGATCGGTACGAGCCTCGTGTTTGCAGCGGGACTCGCCGGTCTAGGGCTCGCCCAGGGGGCCGTTGGCCTGTTCGTGGCATGGCTGATCTTGGGCGTTGGCATGGGCAGCGGTCTCTACGAAGCCGCGTTTGCGACGTTGGTGCGGCTGTATGGCATACGTTCGCGCAATGCCATCACAGGCATCACGCTGATCGCAGGCTTCGCGAGCACGGTTGGCTGGCCGCTCTCCTCATATCTCGAGAGCCACTACGGTTGGCGCGTGGCCTGCTTCGTATGGGCGGCCCTGCACTTGACGCTGGGACTAGCGCTCAATGCCAGTCTGCCGCGCGCCGCCGAGGTGTTAGCCCGCCCAAGCGCACGGCAGAGCGCGACTTCCTCAGACGCCGACCTTGGCATTCCGACTCCGCGGCCGCTGGTGACCTATGCATTGGCATCGGTGTTTGCCACGACATGGTTCATCAGCACGGCTATGGCCTCGCATTTGCCGCGGCTGTTGCAGGTGGGCGGTGCGACCCTGGCCACGGCCGTCGTGGTGGGTGCGCTGATTGGTCCTGCGCAGGTAGGCGCCCGTCTGCTGGAGTTCGGTCTGCTCCGCAAGGTCCATCCGCTGCTGTCGGCACGGCTTGCTGCGTCGCTGCACCCGATCGGCGCAGCGGCCTTTGCGATCGTCGGTGCACCGGCCGCTACGTTGTTCGGCGTACTTCACGGTGCAGGCAATGGCATCCTCACCATCGCAAAAGGGACGTTGCCGCTTGTGATCTTCGGCCCGTATGGCTACGGGCATCGGCAAGGGTTGCTGATGGTCCCGGCACGGATCGCGCAAGCGCTGGCGCCGTGGCTGTTCGGCATCTGCATAGATCTCTGGGGAGCGCACGCGTTGTGGGTGTCGGGCGGATTGGGCCTTGCTGCGACCGCTGCGCTCTTCACCATTCGTTCCCCAACAGCGCAGCCGACCGAGCGCGTTGCCCCCGCCGAATAGTCTGGCCTCCCCTAAATTGGTGGGTGACGCCGCGGGAAGCTCAGAATAAAACGAGTAAGCCCACCGGTGGACTCAGCCGAAGCTCTTCCGCCGTGCGCCGCCATGATGGCTTGCGTGATCGATAATCCAAGTCCGACGCTGTCCGAATCGGCGCGCGCCCTGGACTTGTCGGCGCGAAAGAACCGGTCGAACAGCGACGGCAGCAGCTCGGGATCGATTCCCTCCCCTTCGTTTTCCACCACGATGGTGGCACCGCCGTCTTGCTCCCGTGCCCGGATCACGATCGCTTTGCCGCTCGGCGTATACCGCAGTGCGTTCGACAGTAGATTGCTGAGCGCGCGCCGCAGCATCAGACGATCGCCCACGATGCTGGCGTCGCCCTGCAGGCGCAGGTGCACACCTTTGTCCTCGGCCAAGGCGTCGTATGGTACGTCCCCGGTCTTGTAGACACCTGATAGGGTGTTTTTGAGACTGGAGGAAGCATGAAAAGCAAGCGATATACGGATGAGTTCCGGGCCGAGGCGATCAAGCAGGTGACCGAACGCGGTTACC
>NZ_JAGFTW010000060.1:0-8488 GCF_017598945.1 Cupriavidus gilardii | reverse complement strand
CGGGGGCGGATTGTCTGGGGGTGGGGCTAGGGTTTTCCCCTTGGGGGAAAAACCTGTGGGGACCCCCCCCCCCCGGGGGGGCCCCTCGCCCTGGGGCCCCAAACTTTCACCCCCCGGCCGCCATACCGCCCCGCGGCCCCCCTGCCCGGGCCCTGCCCCGCACGGCCGTCCCCCCGTCCCCGGCCCGCCGGCACGTCCTTACAACCTCGCTGGCAATCCTTACCGGCCCACGCGCCGTCGGCGCGGGTACCGTGCCAGTAACGTGCGGGTAAACCATGACGACGCCGGCCCTCAGACCCGCGCCGAATCTGCCGATATTCGACGGTGCGGCGGCATGCCGTCGTGCGGCCGCGATAACAACATGCACAACGAAAGCGAACCAATTGCAACGACAGGGGGATCGAATGGGCAGCAGCACGCTGGCTTTGCGCGCCGAAGGGCGTCACACCGCAACGCGACTGGATGAACCATTGCCGCAGGCGCAGCCCGCGGGAACGCTGCTCGACGCCGTCCACCGGCGCGCCGACCGCCTGCTGGTCGGCACGATCTGGCTGTTATGGGCCGCGTCGCTGCTGGCCGGCTGGCGCTACGGCACGATCGGGCCGAGCCTGGCGGTGGGCCTGCCGCTGTCCGTCGCGGCCACGCTGTGGGCCGCGGCGCTGCCGGGCCGGCTCGGCACGCGGCTGGCCACGGCGGCGATCTCGATGGCGATGGTCGGGCTGCTGATCCATCAGGCGCACGGACAGGCCGAATATCACTTCGCGGTGTTCGTGCTGCTGTCGGTGCTGCTGGCCTATCGCGACTTCCGGCCGATCCTGCTGGCGGCGGCGCTGATCGCCGTGCACCACCTGAGCTTCAACTATTTCCAGAGCTGGGGCTGGGGCGTGATCTGCTTCACCGAGCCGGGCCTGGGCATCGTGCTGCTGCATGCGGCCTTCGTGGTCGTGCAGACGGCGGTGCTGGCGGTGCTGGCCCATCGGATGGAGGCCGACGCGCGCTCCGCCGGCGAACTGGCGGCGCTCGCCGCGCGCATCGGCCGCGATCCGGGCCGCCTGACGCTGACGCCGGCGCGCGCCGACGAGCCGCGGCCCGCCAGCGCGCTGGCGCGCTCGTTTCAGGCCACGCTCGACGCGGTGCGCGGCACGCTGCTGCAGGTGCGCGACAGCGCGGCCGCGGCGGCCGCCGCTTCCGGCGACATCCTGCAGCGCAATGCCGTGCTGGCCGAGCGCACGCACAGCCAGCAGCGCGCGCTGGAGGAGATCGTCGCGGCGATGAGCGAACTGCGCCGCAGCGCACACGAGAACGCCGACCATGCGCAGGCCGCCCACACGCTGGCGGGCACCTCGCGCGCAGTGGCCGCGCAAGGCGGCGAGGTGATCGGCTCGGTCATCCGCACGATGGGCGAGATCCATGCGGCCAGCGAACGGATCGCCGACATCATCGGCGTGATCGACGGCATCGCGTTCCAGACCAATATCCTCGCGCTGAACGCCTCGGTCGAGGCCGCGCGCGCTGGCGAGCAGGGTCGCGGCTTCGCGGTGGTGGCGGGCGAGGTGCGCACGCTGGCGCAGCGCAGCGCCGCGGCGGCCAAGGAGATCCGCGCGCTGATCGGCGAATCGGTGGACCGCGCACGCGCCGGCTCGGAACTGGTCGGCACGGCGGGCAGCACAATGGGCGAGCTCGAGGCGAGCGTCGCGCGTCTTGCCGCCATCGTCGACCAGATGGCGCTCGCCACCGGCGGCCAGCGCGCGGGCATCGATCAGGTCGACGGCAATATCGCCGGCATCGACGCGGCGTCGCGCCAGAACGTCGACCATGTCGACCAGACCGCCGAAGAGGTCGCGCGCCAGCAGCAGGAACTCGCGCGGCTGACCGGCGCGGTGGGGCAGTTCAGGCTGGACTAGTCGGTCGGTCGCCGGATGCGATGCACCGCCGGACCCGCGGCGCTCAGCCCAGGCCCGGCAGCGTCGTCAGGTATTCGCTGATGCCGGTCATCATGATCTGCACGCCGATGCACAGCAGCAGGAAGGCCGACAGCCGCGTGACGACGTTGGTGCCTTCCGGTCCCAGCACGCGGGCCAGCAGTTCGGCCCGGCTGTAGACCACATAGACGACGATCGCGACGGCCACGCTGACTGTCACCGACACTACCGCCGATTCGATCGCATCGCGCCATTCGCGGCTGCGGCTGGCGTTCAGCGCGATCGCGGTAGCGATCGAACCGGGGCCGGTGGTCAACGGAATCGTCAACGGGAAAAACGCCATCTGCGTGACATCGCCCGTCGAGACCGATTCGATGCGCTTCTCGGCGGGCTGCGTCGGCGCGTTCAGCATGGTCCAGCCGCTGAACGCCACCACGAAGCCGCCGGCCAGGCGCAGCGCCTGCAGCGAGATGCCGAAGAAGCCGAGGATGGCGGTGCCGAGGAAGAAGGTCACCAGCAGCACGATCAGCGAATTGATCGCGACCTGGCGGCTCAGCTTGCGGCGCTCCTCGACGGTCAGGAACCGCGTCCGGTCGAACAGCACGAAGGCCATGCCGAACGGGTTGATGATACTGAGCAGCGCGGAGAACGCGAGCAGGAACTCCGCCACCAGATTGCTCAAGCTCAGGATGCCCATTGTGCGCGCCTATCCTCACCAAATCGCGCAAGCATAGCGCATGGGGCACTGCGGCGGGCGACGGCGAGGTGTTGTTGGATCATGTCGTGATATGGCGAGCGCCGCTTGCCCTCTCCCCCGGCCCCTCTCCCGCAGGCGGGAGAGGGGAGAAAACAGGCGCAAGCTTCCCGGCTGCGTGGGTCTGCAGAGTCTGCATGCCGATGTTGTTTTCCCTCTCCCCCGGCCTTTCTCCCGCAGGCGGGAGAGGGAAGAAAACAGGGCAAGCTCCCCGGCTGTGTGGGTCTGCGGAGTCCGCATGCCCATGGTGTTCTCCCTCTCCCCCTCAGGGGGAGAGGGCCGGGGAGAGGGGGTGGTTTGGTTGCGAAGGCTTATTGATAGGCCCCCGGCGCGCTGGCACTCGGGCTGGTTGGGGCCGGCGCAGCTGGCGGCGCAACCGGGGCAGTTGGCAAGGCCGACTGCCCGCCCGCCGCGCCATTCGTCGGCCCTTGCACCGCCCCATTTCCCGGCACCGCAGGCGGTGAAATCGGAGCCTGGGCCGGTGCCGTGCCGCCGACGCCCGCGCCGGCGGTCGGCCCCTGATATGCGCCAGGACTCGGCACGGAGGTGCTTCCATTGGCCGGACCAACCACCGTGCCACCCGGCTCGACCGCCGAAGCCCCCTGCCCTGGCGCCGGCACCGGCTCCCCAAACGGCACCGAGGCCTGCGGATCGGCCGGCATCGGGACCGGCTCGGCCTCGTCGAGAACCTCGGGCTCGGACGCCATGCCGTTGTCCACCGGCGGCGCCTGCCGCGCGGCCGGCGCCGGGGCAACGTGGACCTCGGCCGCCGCTTCCGGCTCCGACGCGGGGCCGAACGTGCGCGCCCACCAGCCTTCCACCGATTTCAGCCACGGGTCCAGCATGCCGGGTTGCTGCTGGTTCTCGAAGCGCACGCGCTGATCGATGGCGCGAGTCTGCAAAGCGCGGCGGAACACGTCGCCGACGATGGGCAGCGCGCTGTGCGCCCCCTGGCCCCAATAGTCGCTGCGCAGCGTCACGCGCGCGTCGTTGAAGCCCACCCACGCCCCGGCCACCAGTTGCGGATGCATCAGGATGAACCAGCCGTCGGCGTTGTCCTGCGTGGTGCCGGTCTTGCCCGCGACGTCGGCATGAATGCCATAGCGGCTGCGGATCGCCGCGCCGGTACCGCGGCTGACCGCATCGCGCATCACGTCGAGCAGCGTATACGCGACCGCGGGCGGCAACACGCGCTCGGGCGACGCCGGCCGGAAGGACTCGAGCACATGGCCGTCGCGGTCCTCGATGCGGGTCACCATGGTCGGCTGCAGATAGGCGCCGCCGTTGGCGATGGTGCCGTAGGCCGCGACCATTTCCTTCAGCGTCACCGGGCTGGTGCCCAGCGCCAGCGAGGGCACCGTATCGAGCCGGCTCTGCCGCACGCCCATCGCTCGCGCCAGATTCGCCACGCGCACGGGGCCCACCTGCTGCATCAGCTGCGCCGTGATGGTGTTCTTCGAATAGACTAGGCCGTCGCGCAGCGTCAGATCGCGTCCGCTCGGCGGGCCGCCGTCGGTCGGTCGCCAGACCTCGCCGCCGGCGAGCCGGATCTCGACCGCCTCGTCGCGCAAGGTCGTATCCGGGCCGATGCCCTGCGCAAAGGCCGCGCCATAGACAAAGGGCTTGAAGGTCGAACCGGGCTGGCGCCGCGCCTGTTGCACGTGATCGAAGGCATCGTCGGCGAAGTCGCGGCTGCCGACCCAGGCGCGAATCTCGCCGTTGCGCGGATCCAGCGCGAGAAAGCCTGCCTGAATGCGCGTCTTCTGCTCGTGCAGCGCGCGCATGGCGTCGGCGTCCTTGCGCAACTGCGCCAGCGCATCCGCATCGCTGAGGCCCGCTTCACGCGCCGCCCGGTACTGGGCCGTCTCCCGCATGAAGGCCTCGACCAGCGCGCGATTCGCGCTCCAGCCGCCCCGCGGCGACCACGCGGCATTGGCAATGCCCTGCAGCCGCGCACCCTGGCGCGCCACCGCCTGGTTGGCCATCGCCTGCAGCCGCGAATCGATGGTGGTATGAACCACCAGCCCATCGGTGTAGATGTTGTAGTCGTTGCGGTCGGCCCAGTCGATCAGCCATTTGCGCAGCTGTTGCGCGAAATGCGGGGCGGGGCCCTCCTCCGGCGTCTGGCGCTCGAAGTCGATCCGCAGCGGACGCTTCTTCAGCGCCTCGAATTGCGCCGGCTTGAGCTTGCCCCGCTTGACCATCTGCGCCAGCACGATGTTGCGGCGCTCGACCGCGCGCTCGGGATTGAGCACCGGGTTGTAGTAGCTGGTGCCCTTGAGCATGCCGACCAGCGTGGCGCTCTCGAGCACGTCGAGCCGATCGGCCGGCTTGTCGAAGTACGTCCGCGCCGCCATCTCGATGCCGGTGGCGTTGTACAGGAACGGCACCGTATTCAGATAGGTTTCGAGAATCTCGTCCTTGGAATACAGCGCCTCGATCTTCAGCGCAGTGATCGCCTCCTTGATCTTGCGCGTCACGCTGGCGGCGCGGCCGATCTCCTCCGGATACAGATTGCGCGCCAGCTGCTGGGTCAGCGTGGAACCGCCCTGCCGGTCGCCGGACAGCGTGTACCAGGCCGCCGCGGCGGTGCGCCGCCAGTCCAGGCCGAAGTGCTCGTAAAAACGGTGGTCCTCGGTGGCGATCAATGCCGCCACCACGTTCGGCGAGATCTTGTCCAGCGGCACCCAGTCGCGGTTGGCGCGCTTGAACTCGGCCAGCACCTTGCCGTCGGCCGACAGCACCTGGGCCGGCCGCTCGGACTTGGCCTTGCGGATATCGCTGATGCCGGGGGTGAACGGCACCAGCACCAGCGTGTAGGCGAGAAACAGCACGGGCACCGCGCCCACGCCCCAGGCGATCTGACGGCCGGTCGGCCGGCGCAGCCGCGCACGCCAGTCGGCCAGCGTGCTGCGCAAACGTTCGCGCATCATGGTGCGCGGTCGCCGGCGTGGCCGGCGTTGGGTAGGAAAAGACGCTTCACACGGAGTACTGCGGATTCGGGAAGCGTGCATCGTACCAAAACGGCCGGTGGCTTCGGCCGATGTGCCGCCGGCACGCAGCGTGCAAAGCGCTTATGATCGCGTCTGCTCGCCGCGGCCCTCCGCGAGGCGTCAAGGGATCCCGGAGCCGCGGCCGCAACGATCGTCCCATCCAGCCAAGACCGAGAAACCATGCCCGATCTTTCCGCGTACCCGATCACCCGCAAATGGCCCGCCCAACATCCCGACCGGCTCCAGCTCTATTCGCTGCCGACGCCCAACGGGGTCAAGGCGTCGATCATGCTGGAGGAAATCGGGCTGCCCTATGAACCGCACCTGGTCCGTTTCGACACCGACGACCAGCTGTCGCCCGAATTCCTGTCGCTGAATCCGAACAACAAGATTCCGGCGATCCTCGATCCGGACGGCCCGGGCGGCAAGCCGCTGGCGCTGTTCGAATCCGGCGCGATCCTGCTGTACCTGGCCGAAAAGACCGGCAAGCTGCTCCCTTCGGACCCGGCCGAGCGCTATCAGACCATCCAGTGGGTGATGTTCCAGATGGGCGGCGTCGGCCCGATGTTCGGCCAGCTCGGCTTCTTCCACAAGTTCGCCGGCAAGGAGTACGAGGACAAGCGCCCGCGCGACCGCTATGTCGCCGAATCGCGGCGCCTGCTCGGCGTGCTGGAGAAACACCTGGCCGGTCGCGACTGGATCATGGGCGACCAATACACCATCGCCGATGTCGCCACCTTCCCGTGGATCCGCAACTTGATCGGCTTCTACGAGGCCCGCGAGCTGGTCGGCTTCGATGACTTCCCGCAGGTCCAGCGCGTGCTCGACGCCTTTGTCGCGCGGCCAGCGGTGATCCGCGGGCTGGAGATCCCCAGGCGCGGCTGAGCGGCTTGAACCGCTGTCCTTCGGGCGGCCGCTCGCAGAGGCCGCCCGGCATTTCGCCACGCGAAACGCCGGGCGGCTTTTCTTTTACTTTTCGTCTCCTCGTCTTTAGACTTCGTGCACGGTCGTTCGTTTTCGTGACGAAGCGATGTGGCAGTGCGGCATGAAGGCGAATGGCTCCCATTCGATAAAACGAGGAGACAAACCATGCAGCTCACCACGCGCGCCGCCCTGGCGTTGGCGCTTGCCGCCGCATTGCCGCTGGCCGCCTGCGGCGGCGACGACGACGATCCGCCGCGCCAGCCGGAAGAGACCCGCGCCCAGGACAGCCGCACCTTCACCGTCAACGAGGCCGCCCTCGCCTTCCCCGCGCTGGAGGGCGCGCCCGAGACCGACCGCTGGACCGGCACACTGAAGGGCTCCGGCTATCGCATCGAGGTCCCCAAGCAGTGGAACGGCAAGCTGGTGATGTACGCGCACGGCTATGCCGGCACCGGCGCGGTGCTGGGCGTGACCACGCCGAGCATCCGCCGCCATCTGATCGAGGCCGGCTACGCGTGGGCGGCGTCGAGCTACAGCAAGAACTATTACGACGTACGCGCCGGCGTCGAGGACACCAATGCGCTGGCGCTGGCCTTCGTGCAGATCGCTGCGCAGAACCGACGGCTGCTCGCACCGCCCAGCCGCGTCTATATCGTCGGCCATTCGATGGGCGGCCATATCGCCGCCGCGGCGGTCGACCAGGAAACGCTGGACACCGCCAACAACAAGGTCCGCTATCACGGCGCGGTGCCGATGTGCGGTGTGATGGGCGATACCGAGCTGTTCGACTACTTCGCGGCCTACCAGCTGGCGGCGCAGCAGTATGCGGGCCGTCCCGCCGCCGCCTGGCCGGTGACCAACTGGGCCGAGATCGCGCCGGCAGTGCGCGATGCGCTGTTCACCACCTTCCCGAGCGCGACCACCGCACAGGGCGACAAGGTCAAGGCGATCGTGCAGAACCTCACTGGCGGCGCGCGGCCCATGTTCGATCAGGGCTTCGCCGGCCCGGTGCAGAACACGGTATGGGGCACCTTCGGCGGCGACGGCACCATCAACGGCATCCTGAACCGCAACGGGGTGTCGACCACCGACATCGTCTATCAGCTCGACGGCGACCCGGCGCTGTCGGCGGAGGAAACCACGCTGAACAACACGATCCTGCGAGCGAAGGCAGACCCCGAAGCCAACCGCCTGCGGCGCGATGGCCTGCGCTGGATCCCGAAGACCAATGCGCGCATCAACGTGCCGGTGGTCACGCTGCATACGCTCGGCGACATGTACGTGCCGTTCAGCATGCAGCAGATCTACAAGCGGCGGGCCGATGCGCGGGGCACCGCGCAATGGCTGGTGCAGCGGGCGATCCGCGGCGTCAGCCATTGCGATTTCACCGTGGCCGAGCAGACTGCGGCGTTCGATGCGATGGTGCAGTGGGAACAGGGCGGACCGAAACCCGAGGGCGACGACGTGCTCGACGCCGCTACGGTGGCGCGGCCGGACTATGGCTGCCGGTTCACCAACAACACGGTGACGGCCGACGATTCGCCAGCGGTCGCGCAGGGGCGGCCGCAGATCGCGGCGGCGTTGCCGTGTCCGGCGTCGTAAGGCGGGCGATGCCGCGCTGATCGGCGCTTTTCCCTCTCCCCCAGCCCCTCTCCCGCAAGCGGGAGAGGGGAGCCGAATCGCGGTCTACCAGTGTCTTCGCAGCCCGCTTTTCTCCCCCTCCCGCGGAGCAAAAGCGCGGCCAACTTTTTTCTCCCCTCTCCCGCTTGCTGTATGGACCGGGGACATGGGTAACAGGTGTGCCAGGACATGGGTAACACTTTTCCCGCCTAGTCAGCGGGAGGAAGAAGTTGCCCTGGAGCCAAACCACCGTGAAGCAGCAGAGGGAAGAATTT
>NZ_JAGFTW010000024.1:0-10044 GCF_017598945.1 Cupriavidus gilardii | reverse complement strand
CATACGAGATTCGCTTTGGTCCCGTGGGTTCGGAGATGTGTATAGGAGACGGGGCCGGGGCGGGGCGCCGGCAGCCGGCTTTCCCGACGCCGGCACGGCCACGCGGGCGGCGGATGGGAACACGCCCGCTTAGGGAAGCCGCATCGCCCCTGGCTTCGGACCCGCCGGCGCACCGATGCCGGCGTCGATCACGGCTCCCGCGCCCGGCTGGGAAAGCCTGCTGGCCGGCGAGGCCCGCGCGATGCTGGAGGCGGGGCAGCCCGAGGTGATGGACGCACTCACGCGCCGCTTCGAAAAGGCGGTGCTGGAGGCCGCGCTGGGCGTCACGCGCGGCCGCCGCGTCGAGGCCGCGACGCGGCTCGGCATCGGCCGCAACACCATCACGCGCAAGCTGCAGGAGCTCGGCTTCGATTGAAGGTCGCCGATCGCGCAAGACAAAACGCCACGGCAATGCCGTGGCGTTTTTGTTCGGGGGCGCGGCGCTGCGAGGCCGCTGTCGCTCGGCTACGGGCGCGCGCCGACCGTAAACGCGAACTCGCCCAGCCCCGCCACGCCGCCGCGCACCGCATCGCCCGGCTGCAGCTTGCCGACGCCGGCCGGCGTGCCGGTGAAGATCAGGTCGCCCGGCGCGAGCGCCATGCTCTGCGAGATATAGGCGATGACATCGGCCACCGGCCAGATCATCTCGTTCAGGTCGCCCTGCTGGCGCACCTCGCCGTTGACCTCGAGCCAGATGCGGCCCTGCGCGGGATGGCCGACCGCGCTGACCGGCTGCAGGGGGCCGCACGGACCGGACGCGTCGAAGGCCTTCGACCAGTCCCACGGCCGGCTCATCGACTTGGCGACGTCCTGCAGGTCGCGGCGCGTCAGGTCCACGCCGACGCCATAACCCCACACGTGGTCCAGCGCGCGCTCGACCGCGATGTCGGTGCCGCCCTGGCCGATCGCGACCACCATTTCGATCTCGTGGTGCAGGTTGTCCGTCAGCGGCGGATAGGGGACGGTGCCTTGCGCGGGCACCACCGCATCGGCCGGCTTGGTGAAGAAGAACGGCGGCTCGCGGTCCGGGTCCTTGCCCATCTCGCGCGCATGGGCGGCGTAGTTGCGCCCGACGCAGAACACGCGGCGGATCGGGAAGCGGGCGGTGCTGCCGGCGACGGCGACGCTGGCCGGCTCAAACGGCGGAATCACGAATTCGGTCATGGTCTGAGGGAGTGAACGGGGGATCGGAGCCGATTGTACTGAGCAGGACTCGCCAATATGAAGCGAATCATTTTGGCGCTGAGCATCGAAAACTTCGATGGATGATTCGCCGTCTCGCGACGTGCTTTTCCCCCGCACGTTCGGACATCCCCGGTGCGCCGCCGCGCGCCAAACCAAAATAATTTTTTGGTTAATCGGTGCGGCAACCGCTTCTTCCGCCTGCCGCTCCTCTCCACACTTGCCGTCACGGCGCGCCGTGTCCTGCGTTCCCAGGCAGGGCTCGAAGACAGCGCCGGCATAACGAGACGAAAGAGCAAGACAAGGAGACCCCATGACCGCCAAGCCGACCCGCCCACCCCGCAGCAGTCGCCGCCGAACCTGGCTGCGCGCCAGCCTGCTGGCGCTGTCCGCACCGCTGGCCTTGACCGCGCCCGCCGCCTTCGCCGCCTACCCCGACAAACCGGTGCGCCTGGTGATTCCGTATCCGCCGGGCGGCGCCACCGACGTGATCGGCCGCATCATTGCCGCCAGGCTGAGCGAGACGCTGGGCCAACAGGTCGTGGTCGAGAACCGCGGCGGCGCCGGCGGCAATATCGGCGCCGAGGCGGTCGCGAAGAGCGCGCCGGACGGCTATACCTTGCTGATGGGCGCGCTGACCTCGCATTCGACGATGGCGACGCTGGAGAAGGGGCGGCTGCGCTACGATCTGCTGAAGGACTTCGTGCCGGTGATGGTGGTCGGCTCGGTGCCGCTGGTCGTGGTGGTCAATCCGCAGCTGCCGGTCACGACGCTGCAGCAGCTGATCCAGTACGGCAAGGCCCATCCGGGCAAGCTGAACTATGCGAGCTCGGGCGCCGGCGCGCCGCAGCGCATGGCGGCCGAGATCTTCCGCAAGGAGGCCGGCATCGACATGGTGCACGTGCCCTACAAGGGCAGCGGCCCCGCGATGACCGACCTGGTGGCAGGGCAGGTCAACATGATGGTCGAGACCGTGCCGGCGGCGCAGCCCTTCATCAAGAGCGGGCAGTTGCGCCCGGTCGCGGTGGCGGCGGCAAAACGCATCTCGATGCTGCCCGATGTGCCGGCCGCCGGCGAGAGCGGCATGCCGGCGCTCGATGTCAGCTCGACCTTCGGCGTGCTCGCACCGGCCGGCACACCGGCGCCGGTGGTGCAGCGCCTGAACGCGGCGTTGGCGAAGATGCTGGAGATGCCGGCGGTCAAGGCGCAGTTCCTGCAGCAGGGCGTCTACGCCTTGCCGGCGACCACGCCCGAGAAGGCCGCCGAGCGCTTGCGGGAGGAGGTGTCCCGCTGGCAGAAGGTCATCACCGACGCGGGCATCGAATCCGACAGCTAGGCCGCGACCGTACGAACCACTGAAACCACACCTCTTCACCGACGACGATGAGCACGACCCCCAAGACACCCGATGCATCCGGCGACGACAACGAACGCGATCTCCAGCCCGACAGCGGCCTGCGCAAGGGCCTGACCAACTACGGCGACCAGGGCTTCTCGCTGTTCCTGCGCAAGGCCTTCATCAAGGGCTCCGGCTATACCGATGGTGCGCTCGATCGGCCGGTGATCGGCATTGCCGATACCGGCAGCGCGTTCAACCCGTGCCACGGCAACATGCCGCAGCTGATCGAGGCGGTCAGGCGCGGCATCCTGCTGGCCGGCGGCCTGCCGATGCCGTTCCCGACCATCTCGATCCACGAGAGCTTTGCTGCGCCGACCAGCATGGTGTTGCGCAACCTGATGTCGATGGACACCGAGGAGATGATCCGCGCGCAGCCGATGGACGCGGTGGTGCTGATCGGCGGCTGCGACAAGACCGTGCCCGCCCAGCTGATGGGCGCGGCCTCGGCGGGCGTGCCGGCCATCCAGCTGGTGACCGGCGCGATGCTGACCGGCTCGCATCGCGGCGAGCGGGTCGGCGCCTGTACCGATTGCCGGCGCTACTGGGGCAAGTTCCGCGCGGGCGAGATCGATGCGCACGAGACCGCGCAGGTCAACGACCAGCTGGTCGCCAGCGTCGGAACCTGTTCGGTGATGGGTACCGCCAGCACGATGGCGTGCCTGACCGAAGCAATGGGCATGAGCCTGCCCGGCGCCGCCACGCCGCCGGCCGTCACCGCCGATCGCATCCGCATCGCCGAGCTGACCGGCGCGCGCGCGGTGGCGATGGCGCGCGAGCGGCTGACCATCGACCGGGTGCTGACGCCGGCCGCATTCGAGAATGCGATGCGCGTGCTGCTGGCGATCGGCGGTTCGACCAACGGCATCGTGCATCTGGCCGCGATCGCGGGGCGCATGGGGCTGGACATCGACATGCAGGCGCTGGACCGGATGGGCCGCGAGACGCCGGTGCTGCTGGACCTGAAGCCGAGCGGCCAGCACTACATGGAAGACTTCCACAAGGCGGGCGGCATGGCCACGCTGCTGCGCGAGCTGCGGCCGCTGCTGCGGCTCGATGCGATGACCGTGACCGGCCGCACGCTGGGCGAGGAGCTCGACGCCGCCGGGCCCGGTTTCCCGCAGGACGTGGTGCGCTCGATCGCCGATCCGATCTATCCGCAGGGCGGTATCGCGGTGCTCGGCGGCAATCTTGCACCCGGCGGCGCGATCATCAAGCAGTCCGCCGCCGATGCCGCGCTGATGGAGCACGAGGGCCGCGCCGTGGTGTTCGAGAATTCGCAGGACCTGGTCGAGCGCATCGACAGCGACGCGCTCGACGTCAACGCCGACGACATCCTGGTGCTCAAGCATATCGGACCGAAGGGCGCGCCGGGCATGCCGGAAGCGGGCTATATCCCGATTCCGCGCAAGCTGGCGCGTGCCGGCGTCAAGGACATGGTGCGCATCTCGGACGGGCGCATGAGCGGCACCGCCTTCGGCACCGTGGTGCTGCATGTCACGCCCGAGGCCGCGGTGGGCGGGCCGCTGGCCCATGTGCGCACCGGCGACCGCATCCGGCTGAGCGTCAGCCGCCGGGAGCTGAGCCTGCTGGTGCCGGACGACGAGCTCGAGCGTCGCCGTGCGGCCAACCCGGTTTCCGAGCCGACTGCGCCGCGCGGTTATATGAAGCTGTTCCTGCAATCGGTGACGCAGGCCGACCGGGGCGTCGACTTCGACTTCCTGCGCGCGCCTGAAACGCGCGGCAAGACGCCGGGCGCGCCCGAGTAAGCGCAGCGCTTCGCTGCAGGGCCGGGCGGCGCGCTAACGCTGCCCGGTCGCGCTCGCCGCATGCTCGAGCAGCGTGCGCGACAGCGCGCCATGCGCGGCGTGCGGCGACCACAGCAGGCCCACCTGCCGCACCGGCGCGCGTCCCGGCAGCGCAATACGTGCGACGCGGATGCCTTCGGGCCAGGGCGGCGTCCAGTCCGGCACCAGCGACACGCCGATGCCCTGATGCACCATCGTCGCGATGGCGTTCAGCGCATCGATCTCGAGCCGCTCGTGCGGCACGATGTTGTGCTCGTGCAGATAGCGGTCGGCCACCATGCCGCCCCACATGCCGCGGTCGTAGCGGATGAAGGGCTCGGTGGCGAGCAGCTCGTGCGCGCCGCGGTCGGCCATCGATTCGGGCGCCAGCACGATGAAGGGCTCGCGCACCAGCACGTGCCACTCGAACGCCTTTGGAATCGCGAACTGCGGCGCCACGATGATGCCGGCATCGAGATCGCCGCCGACGATGCGGCGGTACAGATGCGAGGACGAGCCGGGTTCGACGAAGATCTTCAACTGCGGATGCGCCGCGTAGACGCGCTTGAGGATCGGCGGCAGCAGACCGGTCAGCGCGGAGGTCGACACGCCGAGCCGCAGTTCGCCGAGCAGGCTGTCGTCATGCGCGACCGCATTGAGGTCGCGCACATCGCGCACCACGGCGCGCGCCTTCGGCAGGATGCGCAGCCCGCCCTGGGTCGGCACCACGGTGCGCCCCGCGCGCTGCACCAGCGGCGTATCCAGCGATTCTTCCAGCGCCTTGACGCGCGCCGCGATGGCGGCCGGCGTCAGGCCCAGCCGCCGCGCCGCTTCGGCGAACGAGCCGTGCTCGACCACGGCGACGAAACTCTGCAGATAGCGAATGTCCACGGCGGGGAAGGCCTCTTGTTGTCTCTCGTTGTTGTCGTAGTGGGATGGGCGCGGCAAATCTTAGCAAAGGGGGGCCGCTGCATCGGTCTGGCATGAACCCAAAAAATATTATCGTTTGAAGCAGCCGTTCCATGCTGTTTCCGCAGGTTGGCGGTTCCTAGAATGGGCCCATTCGTCGATCGCCTGCCGATCGCACTCGTCGAGCCCAACCCATTGGGCCAGCCGCGCAAGCGCCCATCCCCGGAGACAGCCATGACCCAGCCCGCCCGTCCACGCGGCGTCTTTTCCCCCGTGCTTACCCCGTTCACCGCGGCCTATGCGCCCGATGCCGATCGTTTCGTGCGGCACTGCCGCTGGCTGATCGAGCAGGGCGTCGGGCTGGCCGTGTTCGGCACCAACTCCGAGGCCAATTCGCTGTCGCTCGACGAGAAGCGCGGCCTGCTGGACCGCTTGCTGGACGCCGGGATTCCTGCGGATCGGCTGATGCCGGGCACCGGCGCCTGCGCGCTGCCCGACGCGATCGCGCTGACGCGCCACGCGGTCGCGGCCGGCTGCGCCGGCGTGCTGATGCTGCCGCCGTTCTACTACAAGGGCGTCAGCGACGACGGCCTGTTCCGCGCGTTTGCGCAGGTCATCGAGGCGGTCGGCGAGGGCGTCGGCGAGGACGTCCACAATACGCGGCTGCGGGTCTACCTGTATCACATCCCCGCGGTCAGCCAGGTACCGCTTGGCCTGGACCTGATCGATCGGCTGTTGACCGCCTATCCGGGCATCGTGGCCGGCATCAAGGACAGCTCCGGCGACCTCGCCAACACGCGCGCGATGATCGAGCGCTTCGGCGCACGCGGCTTCGATGTGTTCGCAGGTACCGAGGCGATCCTGCTCGAGACGATGCGCGCCGGCGGGGCCGGCTGCATCACCGCCACCGGCAACGTCAATCCGGCGCCGATCGTCGACCTGTATGCCAACTGGCAGGCGCCGGACGCCGATGCGCGGCAGGCCGCGCTGAACCGCACGCGCGCGGCCTTCCAGCAGTTCCCGATGATCGCCGCGATGAAGGAAGCGATCGCGGTGCAGAGCGCCGACGGCGGCTGGCGCACGGTGCGCCCGCCGCTGACCGAACTGCAGGAGGCACAGCGCGCGATGCTGGCGCAGTCGCTCGATGCGCTGGGCTTCGCGATGCCGGGCGCGGAACGGCTCGCGGCCTGACACAACAACACACACAACGGCACCCCAGGAGACAACCATGACGTTCGCCAATCAGCCATGCCGGCAGTTCGCCGGCCTTCGCCTTGCCCTGTGCGCTTCCGTCGCCGGACTCGCGATGACCGCGATCACGGCCATGCCGGCGGCGGCCGCCACCGAGGCCTTCCCCAGCAAGCCGATCCGCGTGGTGGTCGGCTTTGCGCCCGGCGGCGGCGCCGACATCGTCGCGCGCCAGCTCGGCGCGCAGCTGTCGAAGCAGATGGGGCAATCGATCGTGGTCGAGAATCGGCCCGGCGCGACCGGCACCATCGCGGCGTCGAACGTCGCGCAGTCGCCGGCCGACGGCTATTCGATGATGCTGGCCTCGCAATCGACCATGGTGATCGCGCCGAGCATGTACGCGAAGCTGCCGTTCGATCCGCTGAAGGATTTCATGCCGGTCACGCAGGTGGTGTCGATGCCGCTGGTGATGGTCGTCAATCCTTCGGTGCCCGCCACTACGGTCAAGGAGGTGGCCGATCTGGTGCGCGCCGGCAAGCTGACCAGCTACGCGTCGTCCGGCCCCGGCGGCCCGCAGCATATCGCCGGCGAGCTGTTCAACACGATGAGCGGCATCAAGCTGACGCACGTGCCCTACAAGGGCGAGTCCGCCGCGCTGACCGATGTGATCGCCGGTAACGTGCCGGTGATGTTTGCCAACGTGCCGGTGGCCGCGCCGTTCATCCAGTCCGGCAAGCTGAAGGCGATCGCGGTATCGAGCCTGGCGCGCGCGCCGAGCCTGCCGCAGGTGCCGACGGTTGCCGAGGCCGGTCTGAAGGACTTCGAGGTGCTGACCTGGTATGGCCTGTTCCTGCCCGCCAGCACGCCGCGCCCGATCGCCGCGCGCATCAGCGACGAGGTGGCCAAGGCGCTGAAGGAGCCGGCGCTGCGCGCCAAGTTCGTCGAGCAGGGGCTCAATATCCTCGGCACCAACCCCGAGCAGTTCGGCAAGTTCATGACCGGCGAAGTGCCCAAATGGGCGGCGGTGGTGAAGGCGTCGAATATCCGGCCGGAATAAGGCCGCTTGCCGTCCCTTGCCGTCCCCCGCCATCCCGATCCCGTTCTTATTCACCCAACACGGAAACAAGCGCCGTATGGAAGCTGGCCACACGATTCGCCAAGACAAGACCCTGCTGGGCCCCTGCATCCGCCTGCATCCCGCCGACAACGTCCTGGTCGCGCGCATGGATGTCGGCATCGGCGCGCAGGTGCCGGGCCAGACCTGGACCACGCGCAGCCAGGTGCCGGCCGGCCACAAGATCGCCGCGCGGGCGATCCGTGCCGGCGAGCCGATCGTCAAGTACAACGTCTGCATCGGCTTCGCCGCGACCGACATCGCGCCCGGCAGTTACGTGCATTCGCACAACGTCAGCTTCCAGGAGTACGAGCGCGACTACGCCTACGGCCGCGACTATGTGCCGGTCGAGCGCGTGCCCGCCTCGCGTCAGGCGATGTTCGACGGCATCGTGCGGCCCGATGGCCGCGTGGCCACGCGCAACTATGTCGGCATCCTGTCGACGGTCAATTGCTCGGCCACCGTGGTGCGCAAGATCGCCGAGTGGTTCACGCCCGAGCGGCTGGCCGACTATCCGAACGTGGATGGCGTGGTCGCCTTCAGCCATTCGCTGGGCTGCGGCATGGAGATGACCGGCGAGCCGATGGACCTGCTGCGGCGGACCATGGCCGGCTACGCGCGCCATGCCAACCTCGGCGGCGCGCTGATCGTCGGGCTGGGCTGCGAGCGCAACCAGCTCAAGGGCCTGCTCGAGACGCAGTCGCTGCAGGACGGTCCCTTGCTGCGGACCTTCGTGATGCAGGACAGCGGCGGCACGCGCAAGACCATCGAGGCCGGCATCGCGGCCGTGATGGCGCTGCTGCCGGAGGCCAATCGCGTCGAGCGCCGGCCGGTGCCGGCCAGCCATCTGACCGTGGGCCTGCAGTGCGGCGGCTCGGACGGGTTCTCGTCGATCACCGCCAATCCGGCGCTGGGGGCCGCGGTCGACCTGCTGGTGCGGCACGGCGGCACCGCGATCCTGTCGGAGACGCCGGAGATCTATGGCGTCGAACACACGCTGACGCGGCGAGCCGTCAGCCGCGCGGTCGGCGAGAAGCTGGTCGAGCGGATCCGCTGGTGGAAGGACGAGTATTCGGTCGGGCGCGACGTGCAGATCAACGGGCAGGTCAGCCCCGGCAATCAGATGGGCGGGCTGGCGAACATCTTCGAGAAGTCGCTTGGCTCGTCGATGAAGGGCGGCACCGGGCCGCTGATGGCGGTCTACCGCTATGCCGAGCCGGTGACCGAGCACGGCCTGGTCTTCATGGATACGCCCGGCTACGACCCGGTATCGGCCACCGGCCAGATCGCCGGCGGCGCCAACCTGATCGCGTTCACCACCGGGCGGGGCTCGATGTTCGGCGCCAAGCCGGTGCCCAGCGTCAAGCTGGCCACCAACTCGCCGATGTACCGCCGGCTGGAAGAGGACATGGACCTGAACTGCGGCACCATCCTCGACGGCGAGAAGACCATCGAGCAGGTCGGCGAGGAGATCTTCCAGCTGATGCTGCGCACCGCGTCGGGGCAGCGCTCGAAGAGCGAATTGCTGGGGCTGGGCGACAACGAGTTCGTGCCCTGGCACATCGGCATCATGAGCTGATGCCGGGGCCGGTGCCGGCGGCCGGTATCGGGGTGCTCAGGCGTCCCGCGCCGCCAGCAGCGCGTCCACCATCTCGGCAAAGCCTTCGCCGCCCGCGGCCTCGGTCACATAGGCCGGCGGCACCGGCAGCAGCGGCAGGATCTCGCGCACATTGGCCACGCCGACCGACAGCGGGAAGTGGGCGAACATCGACGCATCGTTGGCCGAATCGCCGATGAATACCCATTCGTCGCGCTGCGCGTCCAGATCGGCGCCCAGCAGTTCGGCCGCGCACAGGCGGCTGGTGCTGAGCTTGTCGTGCTGGCCGAACCAGCCGTTGACATGGATCGAGCTGACGGTGGCCGTCATGCCGGCCTCGCGCATCAGCGCGACGATCCGGTCCACCGCCGCGGGCGGCAGCGGCGCGACGTCCTCGGCGTGATCGATCGCCAGGTCGGCGGCGTGCCAGTGCTGGTCGGACGCCAGCGCGCAGCCGGGCACTTCCCGCAGGATCCTTTCGCCCAGTTCGTGGATGCGCCGCAGGTTGTGCGCGCGCGTCGGTGCGTCGTCGATGAAGCGCGTGACCAGGCGGCCGTCGCGCAGATGCGAATAGAAGGCGCCGTTCTCGCCGATGATCGCGTCGACCGGCCACAGCCGCGTCAGGATCTCGGCCCAGGCGATGCAGCGGCCGGTGACAGGGATCACCTGCAGGCCGGCGTGCCGCAGGCGCTCGATCGCCAGATAGGTCTGCGCCGGCAGGCGGCCTGCGGTGGTCAGCGTGCCGTCGATATCGGTCAGCACGCCGCGCACGCGGCGCTGCTTCTTATACCCATCTGACGCTGCCGTGGAAGAGGACAGTGCTGTATTCGGC
>NZ_JAGFTW010000034.1:0-11021 GCF_017598945.1 Cupriavidus gilardii | reverse complement strand
CTGCCATCAAAAGGTCGCCACGATCGACCTACACCAGGCTGACTAACCTGGACCTTGGACTGTTACCCATGTCCTGGCACATGTGTTACCTATGTCCCCGGTCCATACAGCACGCGGGAGAGGGGAGAAAACCAGCGCCGCAGCAGCGCTGCGCAGTTTGACGAAATTCCGCGTCCCCGATTGTGTTCTCCCTCTCCCCCTCAGGGGGAGAGGGCCGGGGGAGAGGGGGTGGTTTCCCGCCCCGCGCGAGCAAGCCTCAAGCCGCGGGAATCGGCATCGTCCTGACCATCTCCCACACCGCCGCCGCTGCAGGCGACAGCGAGCGGTCTTCGCGGCGGACCATCACGATGCGCCGCTCTTCCTGCGGCACCAGCGGGCGCCATACCAGGTTGGAATCGGCCGGCAGCGGCAGCGAGAACGACGGCAGCACCGACGCGCCGATGCCCGCCTGCACCATGCCGAACACGCTGGCCGAATGGCCCAGTTCCTGCACGACCCGCGGCGTCACGCCGTGCATCGCAAAGACGCGGTCGATCAGCGGCCGGCTGCCCGAGGCGAAATCCAGCAGCACCAGCGGCACGCCGTCGAGCGCCGACCACGGCACGGTGTCGCGCTTTGCCAACGGGTCGTCGTCGCGGCAGACGAAGCAGAACGGATCGGTGCCCAGCGGCACCGTTTCCAGCCCTTCGCTGGCCAGCGGGTCGATCAGCACGCCGAAGTCCACCGCGCCGGCGCGGATCTGCTCGAGCCCGTCGGCCTGCACGTTGTCGCGCACCGACAGCCGCACCTCGGGATATTGCCGCGCACAGGCGGCGACATAGAGCGGCATCAGCCGCGCCGAGATGGTGGGCGCGCTGGCGATCACCACCCTGCCGCGGTAGCGCTCACCGAGCTGCCGGGTCTCCTCCAGCGTGTCGTCCAGCTGTCCGAGCAGCCGCTCCAGCGCCGGCACCAGGGCCTGGCCGGCATCCGTGAGCACCACCTCGCGCGTGGTGCGGTCCAGCAGGCGCAAGCCCAGCGCCTCCTCCAGCTCGGCCACGCCGCGGCTGACCGCCGGTTGGGTCAGCCCCACCGCGTCCGCCGCGCGGCTGAAACTGCCGTGCGACGCCACCGCCAGGAAGACCCGCAACTGCCGCAACGTGTAATTCATGCGCTGACCATATCAATGAATACGACAAATGAATTTGCATTCTAGACAGGACTATCGTCCAATACCAGCGTTAACCCTGATTCCACCGTTTTCTGTCGATTTCTTTTTCTTTTAACCCAGTCGTCCCGGCGCGCCGCTCCGGTGCGCTTCTGTCCACGCAGTCATGTCCTTCCTGTTGACCCCGTTCAAGAAACTCTACGATCTGATCGACGGCTTCGTGCTGATCATGCTGGCCGCGATCGCTGTGGCGCTGGCGGCGCCGGAACTCGGCACCGGCGACGGTCCGCTGCACCTCGGGCTGGTGACCAGCCTCGGTGTCGCGCTGGTGTTCTTCCTGCACGGCGCCGCGCTGTCGCGCGACAAGCTGGTCGCCGGTGCGAAGCACTGGCGCCTGCACACCTTCGTGCAGCTCTTCACCTACGTGGTGTTCCCCGTGATCGGCGCGGTGCTGATGTTCGCGCTGCACGACCGGCTGCCGGCCGACCTGCTGCTGGGCGTGTTCTTCCTGTGCGCGCTGCCCTCGACGGTCTCGTCGTCGGTGGCGATGACCTCGATGGCGCGCGGCAACGTGCCCGGCGCGATCTTCAACGCGACCATCTCCGGGCTGATCGGCATGGCGCTGACCCCGCTGCTGATGGGCCTGGTGATCAGCGCCAGCGGCGCGTCGATGCCGCTGGGCAAGGCGCTGACCGGCGTGGCGCTGCAGCTGCTGCTGCCGTTCGCGTTGGGGCAGCTGGCCCGTCCGGTGATCGGCGCCTGGCTGGGCCGGCACAAGGCCATCACCAGCAAGATCGACCGCGGCGTGATCGTGCTGATCGTCTATTCGTCGTTCTGCGATGCCACCGCCGAGGGCCTGTGGCACCAGTACAGCTGGCAGACCATCGCCGCCGTGATGGCGCTGGCCGCGGTGCTGCTGTTCGCGATCCTGGCCACCACGACCTTCGTCGCCCGCCGCTTCGGCTTCTCGGTCGAGGACGAGATCACCGCGGTGTTCTGCGGCTCGAAGAAGAGCCTGGCCAACGGCATCCCGATGGCCAAGATCCTGTTCGCCGGCCACCCGGCGCTGGGCCTGCTGGTGCTGCCGCTGATGGTCTATCACCAGCTGCAGCTGATCGTCTGCTCGGTGATGGCCTCGCGCTATGCCAATCGGGAGCAGATCGAAGGCGCGGTCGCGCGCGCGTGACAGCCTGATCCTCGCCCCGGGCCTCGCCCGATGAAAAAAGGCCGGCAAACGAATTTGCCGGCCTTTTTTTCGCTTGCCGCAGGACGCTCACACCGACGGGCTGCGCGCCAACGGCGGATTGCGCGCGAAGTAGCCGCGGATGCCGCGCAGGATCGCATTGGCCAGCTGCTCCTGGTGGGCCTCGTCGTTGAGCTTGCGCTCTTCCTCCGGGTTGCTGATGAACGCGGTCTCGATCAGGATTGACGGGATATCGGGCGCCTTCAGCACGGCAAAGCCGGCCTGCTCGACATGCGCCTTGTGCAGCCGGTGCAGGCTGCCGATCTCCGACAGCACCGCCTTGCCGACCTGCAGGCTGTCGTTGATCTGCGCGGTGGTCGACAGATCCAGCAGCACGCGCGCGACCTGCGCGTCCTTGTTGTTCATGTTGGCGCCGCCGATCAGGTCGGCGGCGTTTTCCTTGTTGGCCAGCCAGCGCGCCGCCGAACTCGAGGCGCCGCGCTCGGACAGCGCGAACACCGAGGCGCCGCGCGCCTCCGGCTTGATGAAGGCGTCGGCATGGATCGACACGAACAGATCGGCCTTGACCCGGCGCGCCTTCTGCACGCGCACGTTCAGCGGCACGAAGAAGTCCGCGTCGCGCGTCATCATCGCCCGCATATTGGGCTGCGCATCGATCTTGGCGCGCAGGCGCTTGGCGATCTGCAGCACCACGTCCTTCTCGCGCGAACCCGCGGCGCCGATCGCGCCAGGGTCCTCGCCGCCGTGGCCGGGGTCGATCGCCACCGTCAGCAGCCGGCGCATCTTGAAGCGCGATGGTGCGGGATCGTCGGCCGGGTCGCTCTTGCCGGGCTTGTCCTGCGCCAGCGGCGCGTTGTGCTGCGGCGGCTGGCCCGGCGCGGTGCCGGCGGGCGGCTTGGGCTTGCTGGCCGCGACCGGCGGGTTGGCCGGCACCGGCGGCGTGGCGGGCGTCTTCGCCTGGTCCTCGAACTGGCGCACCAGCGCGGCGATCGCATCTTCTTCGCTGCTCGACGGCGCGCCGGCCACGCTGTCGGCGCCCTCGCCCGACGGCGTCGAGGCGAAACGGCGCTGCTTGTCCTCGGTCTCGCGCACCAGCTTCCACAGCGGATCGGGCGGATTGACCGGATACAGATCGAATACCAGCCGGTTCTGATACTGGCCGATCGGGGCCAGCGTAAAGACCTGCGGCGAGACGTCTTCCTTCAGGTCGAACACCAGCCGAACCACGCGCGGCCGGTTCTGGCCGACGCGCACCGACTGGATATAGGGATCGTTGGGGGTGATCTTGGCGACGAGCTCGCGCAGCGTCGGCGACAGGTCCAGGCCGTCGATATCGACGACGAGCCGATCGGGATTGCGCACCATCGTGTGGACCGCGGCCAGGCGCTGGTCCGATTCGATGGTCACGCGCGTATAGTCCTCGGCCGGCCACACACGGACCGCGACGATGCCCGCGCCGGCCGCGATCTGCGGACCCGCCAGCGTCAGCACGACCGTTCCGGCGCCGGCTTTCAGGCATTGCGCCAGCCATTTGCGGCGGGCGAGCAGCAGTTCATCGGGGCGGTCGGTGGCGAGGCGCTTGATCAGCATGCGTGCAGCAGGAGAAGTCCGGTTGGAGTATAGGCCCGCAGCATCGCGACTCGCCGATCGGCGGCCTCATCGCTGGGCGAGGTGTCCGATTGGAGCAACAGGTGCAGGTCGGGTTCCCCAAGCAGCGATGCGGCCTTCTCCGGCCACTCGACCAGATTGAAGGCCGGCTCGGCAAAACAGTCGCGAAATCCCGCGTCCAGCCATTCCTCGGGATCGGCGAAGCGATAGAGATCGAAGTGATAGACGGTCAGCGGCGAACCGTCGGCGCGTGCGACCTGGTACGGCTCGCACAGCGTGTAGGTCGGGCTGCGGACCTTGCCGGCATGGCCCAGCGCGCGCAGCACCGCGCGCGACAGCGTGGTCTTGCCCGCGCCGAGATCGCCCGAGAGCTGGACGTGCACTGTCTGCGGCGGCAAACCGCGCACCGCGCCGGCCAATGCCGCGCCAAGGCGGTCGGTGGCCGCTTCGTCGGGCAGGATCACGGTGCGTTCTTCGAGCAGGGGCATTGCGTACAATTCAGGGATGATCGACCGAGCAGCACAGGCGCCTGACGCCGTTCTCAGCGGGACGCCAGCGGCGCAGCACGCCACCGGCGGGGATCCGCATGCGCTGGTCGCGCAGATTCGCGCCTGGGGCGCGGCGCTCGGCTTCGACGACGTGCGCGTCGCCGATGTGGACCTGAGCCATGCCGAAGCGGGACTGCTGGCGTGGCTGGCGCAGGGCTGCCATGGCGACATGGATTATATGGCGAACCATGGCGTCAAGCGCGCGCGGCCGGCGGAATTGGTGCCCGGCACGGTGCGCGCGATCGTCGCGCGCATGCCGTATCTGCCCGCTTCCACCCATGGCGAAGACGACAGCGATGGCGACGATTGGCGCGAGCGCGAATTCGCGCGCCTGGCCCAGATCGAGGCCGGCGGCACCGCGGCCACCATCTCGCTGTACGCGCGTGGCCGCGACTATCACAAGGTGCTGCGCGCACGCCTGCAGCAGCTGGCCGGCCGCATCGAGGCCGCGATCGGGCCGTTCGGCTATCGCGTGTTCACCGACTCGGCGCCGGTGATGGAGGTCGCGCTGGCCGGCCAGGGCGGCCTGGGCTGGCGCGGCAAGCATACGCTGCTGCTGGACCGCGACGGCGGCTCGATGTTCTTTCTCGGCGAGATCCTGGTCGATCTGCCGCTGCCGGTCGACCCGCCTGCTTCCGCGCATTGCGGCCAGTGCCGCCGCTGCATCGACATCTGTCCGACCCAGGCCATCGTCGGCCCGTACCGGCTCGATGCGCGCCGCTGCATCTCGTATCTCACCATCGAGCACAAGGGCGCTATTCCCGAGGCGTTGCGCGCGCCGATGGGCAATCGCGTCTACGGCTGCGACGACTGCCAGCTGGCCTGCCCGTGGAACAAGTTCGCCCACCGCGCGACGCTGCCCGACTTCGACGTGCGCAACGGCTTCGATGCGCCCGACATGGTCGAGCTGTTCGGCTGGAGCGAGGAAGAATTCAATCGGCGCCTGGAAGGCAGTCCGATCCGGCGCATCGGCCACGAGCGCTGGCTGCGCAATCTGGCGGTGGGCCTGGGCAACGCGCTGCGCGGGGCCGGCGAGCCGGCGCAGGCAGAGCGCATCCGCGCTGCCTTGCAGGCGCGTGCACAGCATCCCTCCGAGCTGGTGCGCGAGCACGTGGCCTGGGCGCTCGCGCAGCGGCCATAGCCATCAGAGCAACCGCCGCTGCAACGACCCTAGCTGACCAGCGACAGCCACAGCGGCGCCGTGAAGATCGCCGCCACCGTCATCACCGAAATCGCCGCGGCCACCATCGGCCCGTTGCCGCCCATGCGCACCGCGAGGATATACGCGCTCGATGCGGTCGGCATCGCGGCATAGAGCACCGCGATTTGCAGCTGCAGCGGCGACAGCGGCAGATGCCGGCCGATCGCCCAGGCAAAGGCGGGCATCGCCAGCAGCTTGACCCCGGTCCACCACGCCACCGGCCCGACCGTGCCCACCGCGCCGCGCATCTGCAGGCCGGCGCCGACCGTCATCAGGCCCAGCGCGGTGGAGGCCGAACCGAGCCGGGCCAGCGTCATGCCGAGGACCTCGGGCGGATGCAGACCGAGCAGATTGGTGACCAGGCCACCCGCGGTGGCGAGGATCAGCGGATTGCGCGCCAGCTCGCGCCACAGCCGCGCCTCGCCGTGCCGGGCCAGCGCCCACACCGCGGCGACATTGCACATCGGCACCACGCAGCCGACGATCACCGCCATCATCGCCAGCCCTTCGCTGCCGCCCAGCCGCGCGGCCAGCGCCAGCGCGATATACGAATTGAAGCGGAACGCGGTCTGCAGGCCCGAGGCGAAATCGATCGGATCGGGCCGCAGCACCCATTTGACGGTATAGCCCGCGGCCATGCCGAACACCGTGGTCAGCACCGCCAGCCCGAGCATCGCCGAGGTGGTCGAGAAATCGAATACCGCGCTGTTGGTCGCCTGCAGCAACAGCGCGGGGAACAGGACGAAATACACCAGGCGTTCCACGCCGGACCAGAAACCGCGATCGAAGGCGGTATAGCGCACCAGCAGCCAGCCGATCAGGATCAGGCTGAAATCGGGCACCATCAGCAGAGCAGGCGACATCGGCGTCTTGTTGTTGTGGGGACGCGGGGGGCGCGTCGAGGGATGTCAGGAAGGATGGCAGGAGCCCGTGCGGACGGCGTTCCGGAAGCGGTCCGGTGTGCGCCCTAGGGCAGATACGGATTGGTATTGTTTCAGAAAACCCGGAAGATGGCACGCTCCGGATTTCCGTCGATCTCGTTCAGCCTCCCTTTCCGTTCTCGATGTACCGCCCCGCCATGCCTGCCCCCCGCCGCCTTTCCGCTCGCGCCTGCGCCGCCCCGGCTGATCGGCCCGTACGGACCGTACGGGCCGCACGCCGCCTGCGTCAGTGGCTGGCGATCGGCTGCGTGGCCCTGGCCGGCGCGCTGCCGGTGGCCGCGAACGCGGTCGAGATCGAGGGCGTGCGGCTCGACGAGGCGACGCGGCTCGGCGGCAAGGAACTGCAGCTAAACGGCGCGGGCCTGCGCTCGGTGTTCATCGTCAAGGGCTATGTCGCCGCGCTGTATCTGCCCGAGAAGGTGCGCAACGCCGCCGTGGTGCTGGGCGCCAAGGGTCCGAAGCGGCTGCAGATCCGGCCGCTGCGCGAGGTGGAGTCGAGCACCTTCGTCAAGGCCCTGAACGAAGGCATGCGCGAGAACCACAACGAGGCGCAGCTGGAGAAGTTCGCCGATCGCCTGCACCAGCTGGAGCAGGCAATGAACCAGGTCGGCACGGCGCGCAAGGGCGACGTGATCGACTTCGACTACACGCCGGACAGCGGCACGGTGATCGCCGTCAATGGCACGCCGCGCGGCAAACCCATCCCCGGCGAGGATTTCTACCAGGCCGTGCTGCGCATCTTCCTGGGCGAACGCCCGGTCGATCGCGATCTGAAGCGCGGCCTGCTCGGCGGCTGACCGGGGCCGCCGATGCATCGCGCCGGCGCGGACGGCCCTACCGGGCCCCTGGCCGGCATTTTCAGTTCTGGACGGACACTCTCCGTCCGGCTTCACGACGGGAGACACGATCTCATGCAAACCAAGCACATTGCCCTGGCCCTGGGTCTGGCCGCCTGCGCCTCGCTGGCACAGGCACAGAGCAACTATCCGAACAAGCCGATCAAGCTGATCATTCCGTTTGCCCCGGGCGGCACCACCGACATCGTCGGCCGCGGCGCCGCGGACCAGATGAGCAAGATCCTCGGCCAGCCGGTGGTGGTCGAGAACCGCGCCGGCGGCGGCGGCTCGATCGGCGCCGACGCGATCGCCAAGGCGGCGCCGGACGGCTACACGATCGGCATCTCGACGGTGTCGACGATGGCGGTCAACCCGGCCTGCAACCCGAAGCTGTCGTACGACCCGATCAAGGACTTCAAGCCCATCACGAACCTGGCCAACGTCGCCAACGTGATCGCGGTCAACCCGAACTTCCCGGCCAAGGACTACAAGGAATTCCTGGCCACGCTCAAGGCCAACCCGGGCAAGTATTCGTACGCGTCGTCGGGCACCTGCGGCTTCGGCCATATGCTGGGCGAGCAGTTCAAGGTCTCGACCAAGACCTTCATGGTCCATATCCCCTACCGCGGCGCGGGCCCGGCGCTGAACGACGTGCTGGCCGGCCAGGTACCGATCATGGTCGACAACCTGCCCTCGTCGATGCCGCACATCAAGGCCGGCAAGCTGCGCCCGATCGTGGTGGCCGCCGAGAAGCGGCTGGACTCGCTGCCCAACGTGCCGACCTTCGGCGAAATGGGCCTGAAGGAGCCGAACGATCCGGCCTGGTACGGCCTGGTGGCGCCGGCCGGCACGCCCGACGACATCATCAAGAAGCTCAACGATGCCGCCGTCAAGGCGCTGCAGGACAAGGGCTTCCGCGAACGCCTGATCGCCGCCGGCGCCGAGCCGTCGGGCAATTCGCCAGCCCAGCACGCCGCCGAGATCAAGAAGGAGTTCGACAAGATGCGCAACCTGGTCAAGGTGCAGAACATCAAGCTCGAGCAGTGATGAGGCGATAGTTTTGCCCTTGGTAGTGCTCCCCTCTCCCGCAAGCGGGAGAGGGAGCACCCCCAAAAAGAATCGACCACGGCAGCCGCGCACTCGTCGCGGTTTTTTTTCGCCCCTCGCGTCCGACGCACTAGAATCCGGTATCCGGATCGACCGTTGTCCCGCCATGCATTCCCATCCGAATCCGTCCACGGATTCTCCACCGGCCTCGCTCCAGCCCGATCGCGACGCCAGGCTCGCTGCCCGCTTCGACGCCATCCTGGCCGCGCCGTTCGGCCGCATCGGCGTGCGCGCGGACGCGCAGTGCGTCCACGCGATCCACTTCCTGCCCGAGCGTTTTGCGCCGCGCGGCTCCGACCTGCCGCTGATCCGGCAGCTGGCGGCGCAGCTCGAGGCCTATTACGCGGACCCCGACGCACCGCTCGACGTGCCGCTCGCCGGCACCGGCACCGACTTCCAGCGCCGCGTCTGGCAGGCGATTCGCGCCGTGCGGTGCGGCCGCACCGCGACCTATGGCGAACTGGCGGCCAATATCGGCGGCACCGCGCGCGCGGTCGGGCAGGCCTGCGGCGACAACCCGTTCCCGCTGGTGGTGCCCTGCCACCGCGTGGTCGGCGCCAAGGGACTTGGCGGCTTCGCCCATCATGGCGAAGACGGCTTTTACCTCGAGGTCAAACGCTGGCTGCTGCGCCACGAGCGGGTGATGCTGCTGTGAACGCGCGGCATGACAGCACGGCGGCGCTGGCGGACAACGCCGCGCCGATCGACGACGGCTCCCACGACCGCACCCGCGACGCCGATGCCCGGCTCGAAGCCGACATCGCCGCCGACCTGACGCTGGTCGACCGCTTCTGCGATGCGCTGTGGCTCGAAGACGGACTCGCCCGCAACACCATCGACGCCTACCGCCGCGATCTCGCGCTGCTGTCGCGCTGGCTGCGCGCCGAGCGCGGCGTGGCGCTGCTCGCGGCCGACGACGGCGCGCTGTCCGGTTACTTTGCCGCGCGCCATCCGGACACGCGCGCCTCGTCGGCGAACCGGCGGCTGGCGGTATTCCGGCGCTTCTACCGCTGGGCGCTGCGCGAGCATCTGATCCAGGCCGACCCCTGCCTGCTGCTGCGCGCCGCCAAGCAGCCGCCGCGCTTTCCGAAGACGCTGAGCGAAGCACAGGTCGAGGCGCTGCTGAACGCGCCGGACATCGACACGCCGCTGGGCCTGCGCGACCGCACGATGCTGGAGTTGATGTACGCCAGCGGCCTGCGCGTGTCCGAGCTGACGCAGATGAAGACCATCGAGATCGGCCTGAACGAGGGCGTGGCGCGCGTGGTCAGCGGCAAGGGCAACAAGGAACGGCTGGTGCCGTTCGGCGCCGAGGCCGGCGTCTGGCTGCGCCGCTATCTGGCCAGCGCCCGTCCCGCGCTGCTGGGCCAGCGCGGCAGCGACGCGCTGTTCGTCACGCAGCGCGGCGAGGCGATGACGCGCCAGGCCTTCTGGTATCTGATCAAGCGCTATGCGCGCCAGGCCGAGATCCACGCCCCGTTGTCGCCGCATACGCTGCGCCACGCATTTGCCACGCATCTGCTGAACCACGGCGCGGATCTGCGCGTGGTGCAGCTGCTGCTCGGCCATGCCGACATCTCGACCACGCAGATCTACACGCACGTCGCGCGCGAACGGCTGCGCGTCCTGCATCAGCAGCATCATCCGCGCGGCTAGCCGCTCCAACGAACCCCATGGGAAAGACGAAACACATCTCCGAAACGCCGGCCACGCAGATGCTGCGCCAGCATCGCATCGCCTTCGGCGAACACCCGTACGACTATGTCGAGCACGGCGGCACCGAGGAATCGGCGCGACAGCTCGGCGTCGACGAGCATCACGTGGTCAAGACGCTGGTGATGGAAGACGACAAGGGGCAGCCGCTGATCGTGCTGATGCACGGCGACCGCACCGTCTCGACCAAGAACCTGGCGCGGCAGATCGGCTGCAAGAGCGTGCAGCCGTGCAAGCCCGAGGTGGCGCAGCGCCACAGCGGCTATATGGTCGGCGGTACCTCGCCGTTCGGTACGCGCAAGCGGATGCCGGTCTATGTCGAAGAGGGTGTGCTGGCGCTCGAGCGCATCTATATCAATGGCGGCCGGCGCGGCTATCTGGTCAGCATCGAACCGGCCGTGCTGACCGCGCTGCTGGGCGCCAAGCCCGTGCAATGCGGGCTGGCGGAGGGCTGAGCGCCGCCGTGACCGGATCCGTGCCTTCGCTCGTGCCCGGGTAATCACGGTCGTGAGCGCCACGCCGGCGCGCTACAATCGCGCCAGTTTTTTGCGGCGGTTTCGGCCCTCCCCCCCCCCCCCCCCCCTTCCCCCCCCTTCTTTCTTCTTTCTTTCTACAACTTCCGCTGCCCACCAAGAAGATTGAGGGGATAGTATTGGTGCGTCGACTCTTTTTTAATAAAAAATGGTTTTATTCTTTCCTCTACAATTACTATATTT
>NZ_JAGFTW010000008.1:0-12076 GCF_017598945.1 Cupriavidus gilardii | reverse complement strand
TGGTGCCCTACACGCTCGATTCGAACGACATGCGCTTTGCCACGCCGCAGGGCTTCAATACCGGCGAGCAGTTCTTCCAGTATCTGAAGGACGCGTTCGACGTGCTGTACGCCGAAGGCGATCCGCAAGGGCTGAACCAGCCGAAGATGCTGTCGATCGGCATGCATTGCCGGCTGCTCGGACGCCCCGGCCGCTTCCGCGCGCTGCAGCGCTTCCTCGACTACGTACAGTCGCACGACAAGGTCTGGATCGCGCGCCGCATCGATATCGCGCGGCACTGGATCGAGACGCATCCGTACACGGCCAAGGCGCCGCGGTAATACGGAATCCATGCGCAAAGTCCCTTCCAAACACAACCGAGTCCCGACGTGACCTACACCCTCTCCCAACTGAACGCGATGCCGTCCGCCGAATTCGTGCAGGCGCTCGGCGGTATCTACGAACACTCGCCCTGGGTCGCGGCCAGCGCCGCCGAGCAGCGCCCCTTCGCCGATCGCCAGGCGCTGGCCGCCGCGATGCGCGCGGCCGTCGACCAGGCCGGCGAAGCGGCCCAGCTCAAGCTGGTGCGCGCCCACCCGGAACTGGCGGGCAAGGCCGCGGTGCGCGGCGAACTGACCGAGGAATCGACGCGCGAGCAGAGCGGCGCCGGGCTGAATCTATGCACGCCCGCGGAGTTCGAACGGCTGCAGGCATTGAATGCGCGCTACAACGAGAAATTCGGCTTCCCGTTCATTCTCGCGGTACGCGGCTACGATCGCGCCGGCATCATCGACGAGTTCGCAAGACGCATCGAGAATTCGCCGGCCGATGAGTTGCAAACATGCATCAACCAGATCCATCGGATTGCCCAGTTCCGCCTCGACGACTTAGTATCCGGCTGAGTCGAAATTCCGCTCGCATGGATGCCATGCATGGAGCAAGACCGCGCATCGGGCAAGGCCTCGGCAATGGATCGCCGGCGCCCTGCCCGATGCCACGATGAACGGCGCCCGAAGCCAGCGCCGTCCGCCCCGGCACCCTCGCCACCGATGCCGGCGGTGCATACCAAAAAGAGAACCCGTCAGGGACCCAGTACACAACGTTCCAACAGGATCAAACCACGGAGGTCTTTCATGCAGAAGCAGTTCAAGTTGGCCGCACTGGCCGCGGCCCTTTTCAGCGGCGCGGCCATGGCGCAATCGAGCGTCACGCTCTACGGCCAGGTCGACATGTTCGTCGGCGCGGTCAAGAACCCGGGCACTGGCGAGCGCGCCTGGGTCGCCAATTCGGGTGGCATGCAAACGTCGTACTGGGGGATCAAGGGCGCCGAAGACCTGGGCAACGGGCTCAAGGCGATCTTCGACCTGAACGGTTTCTATCGTACCGATAACGGCCGCACCGGCCGCTTCGACGGCGATGCGATGTTCAGCCGCAATGCCTATGTGGGGCTGCAGAGCGACCGCGCCGGTACGCTCAAGCTGGGGCGCAACACCACGCCGTATTTCATCTCGACCATCCTGTTCAACCCGCTGGTCGACTCGTACGTGTTCTCGCCGGCGATCTTCCACACCTACTTCACGGCCACCAACGGCACCGTGTTCGATCCGGGCATCATCGGCGATTCGGGCTGGAGCAACTCGCTGGTCTATTCGACGCCGACCTTCGGCGGCCTGACCGCCAACCTGATCTATTCGTTCGGCGAACAGGCGGGCTCCACCGGCCGCAACAAGTGGGGCGGCAACCTGATGTATTTCAACGGCCCGCTGGCCGCGACGGTGGCGTTCCAGCAGGTCAAGTTCAACAACGTGCCGGGCGATGTCACCTCGCCTGCCGCACTGTCGGGCTTCGACAAGCAGAACGCGGTGCTGGCCGGCCTGTCGTACGACTTCAAGGTGGTCAAGCTGTTCGCTCAGGGTCAGTACATCAAGAGCGACGTGACCAATGCCACCGGCGACATCAAGCACACCAGCGGCCAGATCGGCGCCTCGGTGCCCATCGGCGCGGGCAGCCTGCTCGCTTCGTATGGCTACGTGAAGGCCGAGAACAATGTCGACGACTTCAAGCGCAACACGTTCGCGATCGCCTACGACTACAACCTGTCGAAGCGTACCGACGTGTATGCGGCCTACTTCTACGACAAGATCACCGGCGCAGAACACGGCGATTCGTTCGGCGTGGGCATTCGGCACAAGTTCTGATTTGTGATTGCCTTCGGGCCTGAACGGCCCGAAGGCGCCCTCTCCCCTGCCCTCTCCCGCAAGCGGGAGAGGGAGAACACAAGCGGCGCATCGCTGCGGCTCGGTTCGCTCCCCTCTCCCGCTTGCGGGAGAGGGGCCGGGGGAGAGGGCAGCAGCGCCTCCCTCGCTGCGGCGCAATGCCGCAGCATCGCCTCTCTCCCTCCCTTCCCCGCTGCATCGCAACACCTTTCCCCTGCTCCCGCGGCGGGAATGAGCGACTTCACCTCATAGACTCATTCAATTGGCACGGCCCAGGACGAATGCCTACATTGAACGTCCAGACCACGATTAGCCAAACGAGAGAGGTGACTCATGCGGCGATACGCAAAGACCCGGTCGGAGTTGATGGCTATCCTCAACCAGTGCCTCGATAACAATCCGGAATGCGGCGAGTGCGAATTGCATGCGGTACGCGTGCACCAGCCCGACCATACGGGATGCAATTGGAGCGCCGAGGTGGACTTTCCCCGTGCGGCCGAAGACAGCGTGTCGATGCAATTGCGTGCGGCGAAGTCGATCATCGTCGACATGCGCCAGCAGTACAACGTATTGCAGTAGCGCTGCTCTCAGCCCATACGCTGCTCCGCAGCACAGCACCGCAGCATGAAATAACGAGCACCAAACATCGAGCAAAAACGACGAGCGCAGAACGCGACCGAATGTCGCAATGAAAAAAGCCGGGCACGCAGCCCGGCTTTTATTTTGGATCGACAACGACCGTTCAGCGCAGCGCGCCGGACTCCGCCACCGCTACCGCCGTCATATTGACGATCCGGCGAGTGGTCGCCTGCGGATTCAGGATATGCACCGGCTTGGCCGCGCCCAGCAGGATCGGGCCCACCGTCACGCCCTGGCCGCCGGTGATCTTCAGCAGATTGAACGCGATATTGGCCGCGTCCAGCGTCGGCATCACCAGCAGATTGGCCGAGCCAGCCAGCTTGGTGCCCGGCAGGAAATGACGGCGCACGTCCTCGACCAGCGCGGCATCGCCCTGCATCTCGCCTTCGACTTCCAGCTCGGGCGCGATCTGGCTCAGCAGCTCCTGCGCGGCGCGCATCTTGCGCGCCGAGGCGCGGTTCGACGAGCCGAACATCGAGTGCGACAGCAGCGCGACCTTCGGCGTCAGGCCGAAGCGGCGGATTTCCTCGGCGGCCAGCTGCGTGATCGCGGCCAGTTCGTCGGCGGTCGGGTCCTCGTTGACGAAGGTGTCGGTGATGAACAGCGTGTACTTCTCCAGCATCAGCGCGTTCATTGCCGCCAGCACCTTGGCGCCGGGCTTCAGGCCGATCACGTCGCGCACATGCTCCAGATGCGCCTCGAAGCGGCCCACCGTGCCGCACAGCAGTGCATCGGCATCGCCCATATGCATCAGCATGGTGCCGATCAGCGTATTGGAGCGGCGCAGCGCAACCTTGGCCATGTCGGGCGTCACGCCATCGCGGCCACGCAGCGCGTGATAAGCCTCGTGATAGGCGCGATAGCGCGGATCGTCCTCGGGATTGACCAGCTCGAAATCGACGCCGGGCTTCAGGCGCAGGCCCGCCTTGTCGATGCGCATCTGGATCACGTGCGGACGGCCGATCAGGATCGGACGCGCCAGACCCTCGTCGACCACCGTCTGCACCGCGCGCAGCACGCGCTCTTCCTCGCCCTCGGCGTAGGCGACGCGCTTGGGCGCAGCCTTGGCGGCCGAGAACACCGGCTTCATGATCAGACCGGTGTGGTAGACGTACTGCGTCAGCTGCTGGCGATAGGCCTCGAGGTCCTGGATCGGACGCGTGGCCACGCCCGACTCCATCGCCGCGCGCGCAACGGCCGGCGCGATCTTCTCGATCAGGCGCTGGTCGAACGGCGTCGGGATGATGTAGTCGGGGCCGAACTTCAGTTCCTTGCCGGCGTAGGCGGCGGCCACCGCGTCATTGGTCTCGGCCTCTGCCAGCTCGGCGATGGCCTTGACGCAGGCCAGCTTCATTTCCTCGGTGATCTTGGTCGCGCCGCAATCGAGCGCGCCACGGAAGATGTACGGGAAGCAGAGGACGTTATTGACCTGGTTCGGATAGTCCGAACGGCCGGTGGCGATGATGCAGTCCGGGCGCGCGGCCTTGGCCACTTCCGGACGGATCTCCGGCTCGGGATTGGCCAGCGCCAGGATGATGGGCTTGTCGGCCATCGTCTTGACCATCTCGGCGGTCAGCACGCCGGCGGTCGAGCAGCCGAGGAACACGTCCGCGCCTTCGACGATATCGGCCAGCGTGCGGGCCGAGGTGTCCTGCGCGTAGCGGGCCTTGTTGGCCTCCATGTTGGCGTCGCGGCCAACGAAGATCACGCCCTTCGAATCGACCACGTAGATGTTCTCGCGCTTGACGCCGAGGCTCACCATCGTGTCCAGGCAGGCAATTGCCGCCGCGCCCGCGCCCGATACCGCCATCTTGACGCTGCCGATGTCCTTGCCGACCACCTTCAGGCCATTGAGCAGCGCCGCCGCCGAGATGATCGCGGTGCCGTGCTGGTCGTCGTGGAAGACCGGGATGTTCATCCGCTCGCGCAGCTTCTTCTCGATGTAGAAGCACTCCGGCGCCTTGATGTCTTCGAGGTTGACGCCGCCCAGCGTGGGCTCGAGCGCCGCGACGATCTCGACGATCTGGTCCGGGTCGCGCGCATCGAGCTCGATGTCGAACACGTCGATGCCGGCGAACTTCTTGAACAGGCAGCCCTTGCCTTCCATCACCGGCTTGCCGGCCAGCGGGCCGATATCGCCCAGGCCCAGCACCGCGGTGCCGTTCGTGACCACTGCCACCAGGTTGCCGCGCGAGGTGTACTCGGCCGCCATGGCCGGGTCCTTGGCGATCTCCTCGCAGGCATAGGCCACGCCCGGCGAATAGGCCAGCGACAGATCGCGCTGGTTCGACAGCGCCTTGGTCGCGGTCACCTGGATCTTGCCCTTGGTCGGGCTGCGGTGATATTCCAGCGCGGCGAGGCGCAGTTGCGCTTCAGGACTGTTGGGGGCGTGTTGCGGTGCGTCACCGCTGGTCTTGCTGCTCATGTCGCTCGTCCGGAAAGAGGCCCAACATGGCGCTGGTCGATGCCGACGGATGCCGGTCGAACAGCCAGGGCCGAAAAAATCGAGGAGCTATTCTAGCCCAGGCACCGTGCGGGAGTCGCGCCGATGACACCGCGGATGGCCCCAAACGCGGGGATTTTGCGGTTAAAGAGCTTTTACCGGAATAGCGCCAATGGCGGGAATGCGCTTTCGGCGATCCACCGGTAAAACAAGACGCCGGCATGCCATCCTCGGGGAATGCATGGCCGGCGTCGATGTCGCGCAGCGGGGAGCGTCGTGTTGCGCTACCTCCGGTTCTTGTCGACCTCCAGCGTCACGCGCCGCGGCCGGCCGCTTTCCATCGGAAATTCGGCGAACGCACTGCGCACCAGATACGGCATCAGCCCTGGCATCGTGCTGCCTTCGCTCAGGTTCTGCGCGGTGACCTGGTAGACCCGCTTGTTGCCGGCGGCCTCGCGGATAAAGACGCGCAGACTCGCCAGCGTGGCCGGCACGTCGCGGATCACCGTCTGCGGCGGCCAGTAGCCCGGGCCCCAGCCCCACGGCCCCCACGGGCGGTAGTAGCCGTAGGGGCCCCAGTACGGACCCCACGGGTACCAGGGATCGGGATAGTAGGTCTCGTGCACGCGCACCAGGCGCGGATCGGCATCGAAATCGAAGCTGACCAGATAGCGCGCCTGCGACCGGGGCACCTGCGTGAAGCCGTGGCCGGCCAGCGCGTCGGCGATCCAGTTCTGATACGTGGCGCGGTCCAGCTGGGCCTGCTGCTCCGCCTGCCCCGGCCCCTTCTCGGCCTCGAACGCGTAGGTGCGCGGCGGATCGTTCTGCCAGCCGGGCTGCCGGAACGCCGTCACGTCGGTGGTCACCGTGCTTGCGCAGCCCGACAGCAGCAAGGCGCCGAGCATCGCGGCTCCGGCCCATCGGGCGGACCATCGCGCCGACCAGCCGGCTGTTTCCGCCCGCCCCATGCCTTCACCCCGGCCGCTCGCGGCGACCAGCCATTGGCCCGCCCGTGCACAGGCCTTTCGCCATTGCCACATGATGTTCTTCCTTCCGTTCATGGTCCCGCCGATAGGCTCCACCGGACCGCATGCCGACGGTTGCCGACGGTTGCCGATGGTTGCCGGTGGTTGGTGCGAGGCGGTCGGCGGGCCGCCCTCTCGTTGCATCAGACCGGCGGCGTGCACCGGAATTCCCTTGGCGCCGTGCGGCCATGCCGTGCTTGGCTACAATGGATTACCCGGCGTCCGGCGCCCCCGACTCACCGCCTTCCAGGACAGGACCATCCATGCTGCGCACCGATACCCCCGTCACCGTCCACCGCAAGGACTATACCCCGCCCGCCTTCGCGATCGAACACGTCGACCTGGTGTTCGAGCTCGATCCGCAGCGCACCGTCGTGACCAGCACGCTGCGCTTTGCCCGCCGCCAGGCCGGCGCGCCGCTGGTGCTGGCGGGCGAAGCGCTGGAGCTGCTGAGCGTGCGGCTCGACGGCCAGCCGCTCGGCGACTATCGCGAGGACGACGGCAGTCTGACGCTGAACGGGCTGCCCGAGCAAGGCACGCTGGAGATCGTCAGCGCCTGCCAGCCCGAGGCCAATACCACGCTGTCGGGGCTGTACGTCTCCAACGGCAACTTCTTCACGCAGTGCGAGGCCGAGGGCTTTCGCCGCATTACCTATTTCCTCGACCGCCCCGACGTGATGGCGACCTACCGCGTCACGTTGCGCGCGGACAAGGCCGCCTACCCGGTGCTGCTGTCCAACGGCAACCTGATCGGCGAACAGCAGCTCGACGGCGGCCGCCACGAGGCCGTGTGGGAAGACCCCTTCCCCAAGCCGTCCTATCTGTTCGCCATCGTCGCCGGCAAGCTGCAATGCATCGAGCAACGGATCACCACGAGCTCGGGCAAGGAGAAGCTGCTGCAGGTCTGGGTCGAACCGCAGGACCTCGACAAGACGCAGCATGCGATGGATTCGCTGATTCATGCGATCCGCTGGGACGAGCAGCGCTTCGGGCTGGAACTCGATCTGGACCGCTTCATGATCGTCGCCGTCGGCGACTTCAACATGGGCGCGATGGAGAACAAGGGCCTGAACATCTTCAACACCAAGTACGTGCTGGCCAATGCGGCCACCGCGACCGACACCGACTTCTTCAATATCGAATCGGTGGTCGGCCACGAGTACTTCCACAACTGGACCGGCAACCGCGTGACCTGCCGCGACTGGTTCCAGCTGTCGCTGAAGGAAGGACTGACGGTGTTCCGCGACCAGGAATTCTCCGCCGACATGATGGCCCAGCAAGGCGCCGACGACGGCTCGGCGCGGGCGGTCAAGCGCATCGAGGACGTCCGCGTGCTGCGCCAGGTGCAGTTCCCCGAGGATGCCGGCCCGATGGCGCATCCGGTGCGGCCCGACAGCTACGAGGAGATCAACAACTTCTACACCGTCACGGTGTACGAGAAAGGCGCCGAAGTGGTGCGCATGTACCAGACCCTGCTGGGCCGCGAGGGCTTTCGCAAGGGCATGGACCTGTATTTCCAGCGGCACGACGGCCAGGCGGTGACCTGCGACGACTTCCTCGCCGCGATGGCCGACGCCAACGGCCGCGACCTGACCCAGTTCGGACGCTGGTACAGCCAGGCCGGCACGCCCGTGGTCGGCGTGCACACCGAATGGGACGCCGATCAGGGCCTGCTGACGCTGACGCTGACGCAGCAATGCCCAAAGGTCGGCATCGAGACCCAGCCGGGCACGCCGGAAAAGCTGCCCTTCCATATCCCCTTCGCGCTGGGGCTGATCGGCGCGGACGGCAAGGACCTGCCGCTGCAGCTCGATGGCGAAGCCGCCGCGGGCGACACCACGCGCGTGCTGAACTTCACCGAGGCGCGGCAGATCTTCCGCTTCGTCAATCTGCCCAAGGGGCCGCGCCCGCCGCTGCCCTCGCTGCTGCGCAATTTCTCGGCGCCGGTGATCGTCGATGTCGACTACAGCGACGACGAGTTGACCTTCCTGCTGGCGCACGACAGCGATCCGTTCAACCGCTGGGAAGCGGGCCAGCGGCTGGCGACGCGCGCGCTGCTCAAGCTCGTCGCTGACGTACAGGCCGGGCGCGAACTGGAGCTGGACCCCGCGCTGATCGGCGCGTTCCGCTCGGTGCTGACCGATACCTCGCTGAGCCCGGCCTTCCGCGAACAGGCGCTGATGCTGCCGGCCGAGGCCTATCTGGCCGAGCGCATGGGCGTGGCCGATCCGGCGGCGATCCATCGCGCGCGGCAGTTCATGCGCGCCGCCCTCGCCCGTACGCTGCAGAGCAACTGGCTCGGTGCCTACGAGACCAGCGCGACCACGGGTCCGTATCGTCCCGACGCGGAATCGGCAGGCAAGCGCGCGCTGCGCAATCTGGCGCTGGGCTATCTGGTCGAGGTCGGCGACGATGCGATGTATGCGCTGGCCGGCGAGCAGTATCAGCAGGCCGACAACATGACCGACCGCTTCGCCGCGCTGACGGCGATGGTCAACAGCTTCGCGCCCGGACGCGAGGCCGCGCTGGCGGACTTCTATCAGCGCTTCGAGAACGATCCGCTGGTGGTCGACAAGTGGTTCTCGCTGCAGGGCATGCAGCGTGGCGAAGTCGGCCCGCATGCGGGCAAGCGCACCATCGACACGGTGCGGGCGCTGATGCAGCATCCCGCCTTCACGCTGCGCAACCCCAATCGCGCCCGCGCGCTGATCTTCAGCTTCTGTTCGGGCAACCCGGCGCAATTCCATGCCGAGGACGGTTCGGGCTACGACTTCTGGGCCGAACAGGTGCTGGCGCTGGACGCGATCAACCCGCAGGTGGCCGCGCGCCTGGCACGCGCGCTCGACCGCTGGCAGAAATACACGCTGCCGCTGCGCGACAAGATGCGCGCCGCGCTGGAGCGGGTGGCGGCGGCCGACAAGCTGTCGCGGGACGTGCGCGAGATCGTCGGCAAGGCGCTGTCCGCGTGATGCGGTTTGCCCCGAGCAATTGGGTGCGATAGCCCGCCAGCGATCGCGGGCATGCCCCCCCCGACATCGGTGGGCCGCCCGCCACGGCCTGTAGAATGGCGGCCATTCAAGGAGGAAACCCCATGACTCGCATCAGCCTGACCCGCTATCTGGTCGAGGAACAACGCAAGCACAACACCATCGAGCCGGAATTGCGGCTGCTGATCGAGGTGGTTGCGCGCGCTTGCAAGGCCATCTCCAATGCCGTCAGCAAGGGCGCGCTCGCCGGCGTGCTCGGCTCGGCCGGCACCGGCAACGTGCAGGGCGAAACGCAGCAGAAGCTCGACGTGATCGCCAACGAGGTGCTGCTCGACGCCAACGAATGGGGCGGCCATCTGGCCGCGATGGCGTCGGAAGAAATGGACTCGTTCTACGAGATCCCGAACCGCTATCCGAAGGGCGAATACCTCCTGCTGTTCGATCCGCTCGACGGCTCGTCGAACATCGACGTCAACGTGTCGATCGGCACCATCTTCTCGGTGCTGCATATGCCCAAGCCGGGCCAGACCGTCACCGAGACGGACTTCCTGCAGCCGGGCACGCACCAGGTCGCGGCCGGCTATGCGGTGTACGGCCCGCAGACCACGCTGGTGCTGACGGTCGGCAACGGCGTCCATATGTTCACGCTGGACCGCGAGGCCGGCAGCTTCGTGCTGACGCAGTCGGACGTGAAGATCCCCGAGGACACCAAGGAGTTCGCGATCAACATGTCGAACATGCGGCATTGGGCCCCGCCCGTGCGCCGCTACATCGACGAATGCCTGGCCGGCGAGGAAGGCCCGCGCGGCAAGAACTTCAACATGCGCTGGATCGCCTCGATGGTCGCCGACGTGCACCGCATCCTGACGCGCGGCGGCATCTTCATGTACCCGTGGGACAAGCGCGAGCCGGAGAAGCCCGGCAAGCTGCGCCTGATGTACGAGGCCAACCCGATGGCGATGCTGGTCGAACAGGCCGGCGGCGCCGCGACCAACGGCCATCAGCGCATCCTGGAGGTCCAGCCGGAGAAACTGCACCAGCGCGTGTCGGTGATCCTGGGCTCGAAGAACGAGGTCGAGCGCGTGACCCGCTACCACCAGGAAGCGCAGACGGGCAGTTGAGTCGTCCGTTGGCGCGGCGGCCGGCCCTGCATGGGCTCGCCCGCCAGAGGGCCGACCGGCATTGCCGGCGGCCCTTTTTCTTTTCGCAGCGGAAATCAGAAATCAGAATCGGCTCATTTCCCCCGCCTCGCCTGGCCACTACCCTGCTGTTTTCTCCACCCGGACAGGCAGCAAGGAAACCGCGATGGCCCCCCTCTCGGATGTCGGCGCCCACTACGCCATCTCCCCACCGATCAACCCGCCCGCCACCGCCATCACACCGGCAAACCCGCCCTGCGGCGAAGCCCCGCTCGAACGCGCAGCGGTGCAGGCTCTTGCCATCAGACTGAACGAGACGCTGGACGTTGCGCTGCATTACGGCCTGAGCGACGCCATCGATCTCCACGTCTGCGATCTGCGCCAGCTGGCCAACTGGGGCGTGCCGATCAGCGCCCAGGAGCGCGAGCTGTACTTCTACCCGTGGACGATCGACGCCTCGGACCCGGTGTTTCCCGTCACGCTCGTCCGCCTGCGTGAATTCATCGCCGCGGTGGACGCGCTGCTCGCCGGCTTGTCGCGCTCCGATGCGTCCACGCCGACGAATCCCGCCTCCCCCGCCGACCGGACTTTCGGCTGACCGGTGCCTGTCCGGGCCGTGAAAAAAGTGCGTCGAGGGGCTTCACAGCTGCCTGATCCGCTGCTATTATTGCGGGCTCTATCCGGTTCCCAACCGGTAGTGTTGCCGAAGTAGCTCAGTCGGTAGAGCAGCTCATTCGTAATGAGAAGGTCGGGGGTTCGATTCCTCTCTTCGGCACCAGGTTTCATCGAAATGCCCTTGGATAATTCCAGGGGCATTTTGTTTTGGGGCTTCCCTGTCTTGCGATGAGGGACCGACGCCCCTTCCCTCCCCACGATCTCTTTCAGAATCCGCCCAACGCCATGCGCGCCGGCCGCGGATAAGCTCGAACCCTCCTCCACCCGCTCGAGCTCCCCATGAATCCGATCTCACCGCCCCAGCACGCCCACGCCGCTGGCAACGCCTCCTTGTTCGCAACCGCTCCTGCGCCGAATGCCGAAGCCATGCCCGCACAGGCCGCCGCCGGCACGCACAACGCCCTGCCAAACTGCACCGACCTGCGGGCCCTGGCAACGCGGCTGGATCAGGCCATCGCGAACGCCGGCTCGAACGATCCCGATGCCTTTGTCATCGTGCGTCTCGCCGACCTTCGCCAAATGGACAGCTGGGGCCTCACGATCCACGGCCAAACGCTCCGCAGCTATTTCGATCTCGGCTCGATCGACGATGTGGAGCAGCGCTATCCGGTGACGCTGGATGAAGCGCGATCGCTGCGTCGCGCTGTTGCGGCTCTGAACGATGGCGGTTGCCGCTTTGCGGGCCGCGGTGCGCATTGGCGTCGGATGGTCTGAGCGAATGGCGAACATGCCGCCCTTGGCAGCTTGAATTCGATCGAAGCCGCCCGCTTTATCCCAACACCCCCACCCCCTCCACCCCACCTTTTCTGTCTCTTATAAACATCTCCGAGCCCACGAGAAAAAAAAAACTGATCAGACCGGCGATGTGGTACTGTGAGTACTCATATCCACAATGCGACTATCACTCTGCTAACTTATAAGACAGATTACTTAGCATTATTTAGGCAAGCAAACGACCGGCAGGCTTAGAACG
>NZ_JAGFTW010000026.1:0-12589 GCF_017598945.1 Cupriavidus gilardii | reverse complement strand
CCCCCGAGGTGCCGAGCGTGCCGAGGGCACCGGCCACCCCCGAGCGCGCCGCGCCGGGACCGGACCGCCAGCAGTTCGTCGACTGGCTGCGCGCGGTCGCCCCGTACATCCACACGTTCCGCGGCAAGACCTTCGTGATCGCCTTCGGCGGCGAGCTGGTCAAGGCCGGCATGCTGAACGCGCTGGTCAACGACGTCGCGCTGCTGCATGCGATGGGCATGCAGATCGTGCTGGTCCACGGCTCGCGTCCGCAGGTCGAGGAACAGCTGGCGCTGCGCCAGGTCGAGTCGCGCTTCGTCGACGGCCTGCGCATCACCGACAACGCGGCCCTCGAATGCGCGAAGGAAGCATCCGGCGAACTGCGCCTCGATATCGAGGCCGCCTTCAGCCAGGGCCTGCCCAATACGCCGATGGCCGGCGCGCAGCTGTCGGTGGTGTCGGGCAACTTCGTCACCGCACGTCCGGTCGGCATCGTCGAGGGCACCGACTACCAGCACACCGGCCTGGTGCGCAAGATCGACGGCGACTCCGTGCGCATGTCGCTGCAGCACGGCAAGATCGTGCTGCTGTCGCCGCTGGGCTTCTCGCCGACCGGCCAGGCGTTCAACCTGTCGATGGAGGACGTGGCCAGCGCGACCGCCACCGCGCTGAAGGCCGACAAGCTGATCTTCATCACCGAGGTGCCGGGCGTGCTCGATCCGGTCGGCAAGCTGATGCCGGAGATGTCGCTGCGCACCGCGGTCGAACGGCTGCAGAACAACCACCTGCCGCCCGACGTCGCCTACTACCTGCAGCATCTGGTCAAGGCGCTCAAGGGCGGCGTGCCGCGCGCGCATCTGATCCCGTTCGACATGGATGGCTCGGTGCTGCTGGAGCTGTTCCTGCACGACGGCGTCGGCACGATGATCTCGGACACCGATCTGGAGAGCCTGCGCGAGGCCACGCTCGACGATGTCGGCGCGATCGTGCAGCTGATCGCGCCGCTCGAGCAGGACGGCACGCTGGTGCCGCGCGGGCGCCATCTGATCGAGCGCGATATCGGCAACTTCTCGGTGATCGAGCACGACGGCGTGCTGTTCGGCTGCGCCGCGCTCTACCCCTATCCGCGCGAAGGCATGGCCGAGATGGCGTGCCTGACGGTGTCCCCGGATGCCCAGGGCACCGGCGACGGCGAACGGCTGCTCAAGCGCATCGAGCGGCGGGCGCGCGCGCTCGGGCTGGATCGGCTGTTCGTGCTGACGACGCGGACCGAGCACTGGTTCCTGAAGCGCGGCTTCGTGCGCGCCAGCGTCGACGACCTGCCCGAGGACAAGCGCAAGCTGTACAACTGGCAGCGCAAGTCGATGGTGCTGATGAAGAAACTGTAAGCGCGGTAGGGGCGAGGCGCGGCGGACGCCCCGCTTCGCTACAATAGCCGCCTTACGAACGCCGCCGGCGAGCCCCCAACATCGCGCCCCCACAGCCCGACTCGCCGCGATCACACGAATACAAGGAGTCCCCCATGGCCCGCATGGTCCATTGCGTCAAGCTGAACAAGGAGGCCGAGGGCCTCGATTTCCCGCCGCTGCCCGGCGAACTGGGCAAGAAGATCTGGCAGAACGTGTCGAAGGAGGCCTGGGCGGGCTGGCTCAAGCACCAGACCATGCTGATCAACGAGAACCGGCTGAACATGGCCGACACCCGTGCGCGCCAGTATCTGCTGAAGCAGACCGAGAAGTACTTCTTCGGCGAGGGTGCGGATCAGGCGGCGGGGTATGTGCCGCCGCAGGCTTGAGCGCATGCAGCGCTGAAGGTGTTCTCCCTCTCCCCCTCAGGGGGAGAGGGTCGGGGAGAGGGGGTGGTTTCCAGCCGCGATGGCACAACCACCGCCCGATGCCCTCTCCCCTGTCCCTCTCCCGCAAGCGGGAGAGGGAAAAACAAAAGGCGCCAGCTTTCTGGCGCCTTTGTCGTTGGTGCGGGCGGATCGATCGCTCAGAAGTCCGTGCGCCGCACCCCATCGGCGGTGCCCAGCAGCAGCACGTCGGCGCCGCGCAGTGCGAACAGGCCCACGGTGACCACGCCCGGCAGCTGGTTGATCGCCTGCTCCATGCCCTTGGGGTCGCCGATCGCCAGGCCGCTGACGTCCAGGATCACATTGCCGTTGTCGGTCTTGTAGATGCCGCCTTCCCTGGTCATGCGCAGGCGCGGCTGGCCGCCCAGCGCCGCCAGCTTGCGCGCCACCGCGGCGCGCGCCATCGGGATCACCTCGACCGGCAGCGGGAACTGACCCATCACGCCGACCAGCTTGCTGGCGTCGGCGATGCAGACGAAGGTGCGCGCCACCGAGGCGACGATCTTCTCGCGCGTCAGCGCGCCGCCGCCGCCCTTGATCATCGCGCCGCTGGCATCGATCTCGTCGGCGCCGTCGACGTAGACCGGAATCTCGTCGACCTCGTTCAGATCCAGCACCTTGAAGCCGTGCTGCTGCAGCCGGCGAGTCGAGGCCTCGGAGCTCGACACCGCGCCGGCGAAGCGGTCCTTGAAGCGCGCCACCGCATCGATGAACAGGTTGGCGGTCGAACCGGTGCCGACACCGAGCACCGCGCCTTCGGGCACTTCCTTCTCGACATAGTCCGCGGCGGCCTGCGCCACCTGCGCCTTCAGTTCGTCCTGGGTCATTGCTTGCTGCCTTCGGCCCGGCCGTCGCATGGGGCGAAGGGCCGGAAAAGTCGGTTGCGGAAACCGCGTAGTGTAACGGATTGCGCCCCGCGCGCGAGGCGTCCCACAATGGGCCGGTACAATGGCCCGGATGGCGGCGGTTGCAGCCATGCCGTCCCATCCCGATTCCTTTCCCGTCCGACGCAATCCATCATGAACCAGCTAGCGCAACTGAAGCAGTTCACCACCGTGGTGGCCGATACCGGCGACTTCCAGGCGATGAAGCAGTACACGCCGCAGGACGCCACCACCAATCCGTCGCTGATCCTGAAGGCCGTGCAAAAGCCGGAATACCGGCCGCTGCTCGAGAAGGCCGTGCGCGATCATCACGACGCCGGCGTCGATGTCGTGATGGACGCGCTGCTGATCGCCTTCGGCGGCGAGATCCTGAAGATCGTGCCGGGCCGGGTGTCGACCGAGGTCGATGCGCGGCTGTCGTTCGATACCGCGGCGACCGTCGAGAAGGCGCGCCATCTGATCGCGCTGTACGAGCGCGCCGGCGTGCCGCGCGAGCGCGTGCTGATCAAGATCGCCTCGACCTGGGAAGGCATCCGCGCCGCCGAGGTGCTGCAGCGCGAAGGCATCCGCTGCAACATGACGCTGCTGTTCTCGCTGGTGCAGGCGGTGGCCTGCGCCGAGGCCGGTGCCCAGCTGATCTCGCCCTTCGTCGGCCGCATCCTCGACTGGTACCGCAAGCAGGCCGGCGACAAGTGGAATCCGGACGCCAACAGCGGCGATTCGGACCCCGGCGTGCATTCGGTGCGGCAGATCTACGACTACTACAAGCGCTTCGGCTACAAGACCGAGGTGATGGGCGCGAGCTTTCGCAATACCGACCAGATCCTGTCGCTGGCCGGCTGCGATCTGCTGACCATCAGCCCGGAACTGCTCGAGCAACTGGCCGCCAGCAACGCGCCGGTCGAGCGCAAGCTGTCGGTCGACGACGCGCAGGCCGGCCATATCCCGCGCGTGCATTGCGACGAGCCGGCCTTCCGCTGGCAGCTGAACGAGGATGCGATGGCGACCGAGAAGCTGGCCGAAGGCATCCGCGCCTTCGCGGCCGATGCGGTCAAGCTGGAGGCGCTGATCGGCGCGACCGCGGGCATGCACTAGCGCGGCAGCACGGACAAACGGTTTGGCATGCCGCCACCGGCGGCGAGCCGGTCCCCGCGCGCCGCGGCTTGCGGTGGTGGACACGAAGCTAAAGGCGGCAGCACGGCTTGCGGCTAAGGTACGCGCATACGGCCCATCGCAGGAGGTCATGCCATGCTGCACCATCCCGTCCGCTCGCCCGGCGGCAATCCCGCCCCGGGCGTATCTGCAACGCCCCCGAAAACCGACGCCGCTTCGCGCCCTTGCCCGCCACCCGGCGGGCCGCGTGCGACGTTCCGCGATCTGCCCGGCCATATCGTCCTGCAGATCGCCGAGCGCGTGGATGATACCGCGGCGATGGCGCTCGGACTGACATCGAAGCACGCGCATCAAGCGCTTGACCACGCTCGCATCACGCCTGTCCGCCTCGGCGAGCAGATGCAATGGATCGTCTCGCACGCCGACGTTCAACGCCTGCGAGGGCGCATCGAGCAGTGCCCCGTGCCTGCGCGGCCGCGGCTGTGGAATGGACTGCATTGCGCCGTACGACGGCATTGTCCCGATCCGCTTTACCATTTCTACTGCACTTCCGGGTCGCCTTGTTCGGTGCCGCTTCACCCTGTCGTACGCGAACGTGCGCTGGCATCGCTGCCGCCTCTCCCGCCTGCCGCGCCGCGAAAGGCCCCGCAGGCGCTGGACGAATTGCTGACGCTTGGCGACGCCGAGCGCGGTCCGTCGCTCGTGGCGTGGATCGCGCATGCCGGTCGCGACACCATGATGGAACCAGGACTGGCTGCCTGGCTGGATATCGTCGCTCGCCTGCCGCCGAACGACCGGGTCGCCGTGCAAGCGATGGTCACCGAGCATTGCGACGATCGTGACGTCGCACCATGGCGTGCGATGCTCGACGCCACGCTGTGCGACGCACGGGCTCGGCAAGACGACGCCGACCCCTCTATCCAATTGCAGCGGGTCCGTTCGCTGAACGCGGTCGCAAAAGCCGTCGCCCGCCGCCATCGTTCGCGCGACAGCGCTGCGCACCGATGGGGTTTCTGGGCAGAGGTCCTCGCCGACACGCAGCAACTGCCGGACCCGCACTACAAGACGTTGTTGCACTCGCTCGCGTACGGAGCGTTCCACGGGTGCGCCTGCCTGGGTGAACCCGTGCCTGTCGACGATCCCGTGATCAAAGGGTGGCGGGCGCTGATCAAGAGTGCGCTCACTCGCCTTTCGCCGGTCGAGGCGGCCAACGTGCTGTCCAGCATGCTGGAGCCATTGGAGGAGTTCGACGTCCAGGGACCATGCGCTCCGTTGCTCGACGAGGTGTTCGCGGCCACCCGCGCGTTGCCACATGGCGTCGCAATCGGCGTGCTCAAGCACGCGTTCGACGCCGCATGCCGAAACGGGGACGAAGTCATCCCGCTGGTTTTCTGGGACAGGTTGCTGCACGCCTGCAAGGGCGCGGACCCCGCGCTTCAGGCGGAGTGCCTGGCGACACTGGCGGGCATGTGCCCCCATATCGGCGACGATGGGATGGAAGCGCGCTTGGTTGCGCTCTGCGAGCAAGTCGAAGCGCTGTCACCCGAGCTGCGACGCGAGCCTCTGTGGTCGCTCGCCCGGAATTCCCACCATTTCCATGGGCTGGTCGGCATGGTCGTCCCTCGATGGATGGCCCTTTGCAATGGCCTGGGCGACGAGGATCGCGCCCGGCTGCTGGCATCGATGATCTACTCCGTTTTCCATGATGGGCACTGGCGCCGGGGTCTGATCAATACCGCCGCGAGCCTCGCAGCGCCTCATCGATACGGGCCGTTATGCACCATCGCGAGGGAATTGTTCAAATGGGCGGAAGGTGCCCCATGCACGCTACGGAATGCCGATGTCCGAATCGCGGCATCGCCTGACGACTATGCGATCGCCCGCTTGCCGACCAGCTGGGAGGCACTGATGGACCAGCTCTCGCAAATTCTGGTCATGCTACCCCTGAGGCAACGTGGCGACCTGCTGCTGGACCTGGAGCACACTGCAAAAACCGCCGTGTGCAAGGCCTGGATTCTCGAGAAGGCCAAAGGCCTGCCGCCAACACAGCGCCACGAGGTCAAAATCATCACGCGTATCGCGGAGTACGCCGCGACGAACTGTCCTGAAGAGCACGCGTCGATGTTGCTCCCCTTGGTGGCGGAGGCGGTGGCCACGCTCGACGACGGCCATCGCGCTTCGGCGTTGTACTGGCTGATCGACGCCTGCACGAAATTCGGCTTGCCGGCGTGCGTTGAAATAGGGGGAACCATCGATCGCCTCCCCGAACCGGACAGGCTCACGCCGAACGCCGGTCACAAGCGCAAGGCCAGCCGCGATGCGCAAGCCGACGTGTAAGCCAGGAACCCGGACGACGGCAAGCGGCTGACAGCCAACGATCAAGCCCCGCGGCGCCCGCGGCGTGATACTCGACGAATCGCGAAAGCGGTTCAGGCCGGCGCTGCCGCAAAGGGCGGCCACAGCATGGGCAGGCATTGGCCGGCCGCCGCCCGCAGCACCAGATCCGCGGTGGCATCGAGCGCCGACGGCTGGGGGTTGACGACGATCACGCCGGCGCAGTGGTCTTTCGCCACGCCCGGCAAACCCGCCGCCGGATACACCATCCCCGAAGTCCCGACCACCAGGCACAGATCGCAGGTCTGCGCCGCATGTTCGGCGCGATAGCGCGCCACGCGCGGCAGGTCCTCGCCGAACCACACCACGCCCGGCCGCATCAGCGCGCCGCAATGGATGCAGCGCGGCGGGCTGCGGCCGTCGTCCGGAGCGGCCTCGCAGCGGCCGCAGCCGTCGAGCCATTTGTTGGCGAACAGATTGCCGTGCAGCTCGATCACGTCGGTGCTGCCGGCGCGCTGGTGCAGCCCGTCGACGTTCTGCGTGACCAGCGTGACCTTCTTCTGCGCGGCCAGCGCGACGATCGCATGATGGGCGGGATTGGGCTGCGCCGCGGCGACCAGCGTGCGGCGATGCTGGTACCAGTCCCAGACCAGGCCCGGCTGGCGGCGATAGGCCGCCTCGGTGGCCAGTTCCTCGGGATCGAAGCGGGCCCACAGGCCGGTCAGCGCATCGCGGAAGGTCGGCACGCCGGACTCGGCCGAGATGCCGGCGCCGGTCAGCACCAGGATGTCGCTGGCGGCGGCGATGCGTCGCCGTGCCTCGGCCAGGCCGGCGGCATCGATCAGCATCGCGCCCCCTTCATCGCACCCACTTCATCGCGCCCACTTCATTGGACCGTCCGCTCACCGCGCCACCGCGCGGCGCTGGCGCACCGCTTCGTAGAGGCAAACGCCGCTGGCGACCGACACGTTCAGGCTTTCGACGCCGCCGGCCATCGGGATCGACACCAGCTCGTCGCAGGTCTCGCGCGTCAGGCGCCGCATGCCCTCGCCTTCCGCGCCCATCACCAGCGCGGTCGGGCCCTTGAGCTCGATGTCGTAGACGGTCCGCTCGGCGCCGTCCGCGGTGCCCACCACCCAGATGCCGCGCTCCTGCAGTTCGCGCAGCGTGCGAGCCAGATTGGTCACGGTGATATAGGGCACGGTCTCGGCGGCGCCGCTGGCCACCTTGGCGACCGTCGCGTTCAGTCCGACGCTGCGGTCCTTGGGCGCGATCACCGCATGGGCGCCGGCGCCGTCGGCCACGCGCAGGCAGGCGCCGAGATTGTGCGGATCGGTGACGCCGTCGAGCACCAGCAGCAGCGGCGTGCCTTCGATGCCGTCGAGCAGTTCGTCGAGATTGAGCGCCAGCGACACGTCCTCGGCGCGGGCGACCACGCCCTGGTGGCGGTCGGTGCCGGCCATGCCGCGCAGACGCTCGGCATCGACCGGATGGAGACGCACGCCGAGTCCCTCGGCGAGGCGGATGAAGTCCTGCATGCGGCGATCGCGCCGGGCGGACTCGATATAGACGTCGGAAACGCCGGCCGCGTCCTGGCGCAGGCGCGCGGTGACGGCGTGAAAGCCGATCAGAAGTTTTTGTTTGGCCATGGGCGGGATTGTACCCGCCCGGGGTTGCCCTCTCCCCCGCCCCTCTCCCGCGAGCGGGAGAGGGGCGCGAGGTCTGCATGCGGCGACGCGATACGCGGCTCGCACCTTATGGAAGCGTTCACGGCCTTCGCATGAGGCGCAGCCGCGGATGGCGGCCGTCTTGCTCCCCTCTCCCGCGTGCGGGAGAGGGGCCGGGGGAGAGGGGCAGCGGCGCTCGATCTGCCGCCGCCGCTGCTTACCGCCCGCGCGTCGTCTTCTTCGAAGCCGTCTTGCGCGCCGTCTTGCCCGCCGTCTTGCTGCCCCGCGTGGACGTAGACTTCGCCGTGGTCTTGCCGCTGGCCTTGCGCCCCACGCCGGCCGGCTTGGGCTTGGCCGCCCGCTTGGACGGCTTGCCGGCGCCACCTCCCTCGGGCCGGGTCGTGATCGGCGTGATCACCGCCTCGAACACCGGCTGTTCCTCGAACACGCGATCGAGCGTTTCGTCGAACGATTCCTCGGGCTTGGACGTGCCGCCCAGCAGCGCCGCCAGCTGGCGGCCCTTCTTGCGTGCCGGCAAGGCATGCGCGGCCGGCACGTGCGGCGCCGGCTCGGTGGTCGGGCGCGCGCGCAGGCTCTTGGCCGACGGCTCCTGCACCAGGCGGAAGTCGATCTTGCGGGCGTCGAGGTCGACGCGCGAGACCTGCACGCGCACGCGGTCGGTCAACCGGTAGCGGATGCCGGTACGCTGCCCGCGCAGCTCGTTGCGCGCCTCGTCGTATTCGAAGTAGTCGCTGCCCAGTTCGGTCACATGGACCAGCCCTTCGACATACAGCTCGTCGAGCTGGACGAAGATGCCGAACGACGTCACCGCGCTGACCGTGCCGGCGAACTCGTTGCCCAGCTTGTCGCGCATGAAATAGCACTTGAGCCAGGCCTCGACATCGCGCGACGCCTCGTCGGCGCGCCGCTCGTTGGCCGAACAGTGCAGCCCGAGCTCGTCCCACACCGCCTCGTTGCGGCGCGCGCGGCCAGCCATCTTCTCGGCCCGAGCGGCCTCGTCCTTGGCCTGCATGCGGCGCGCCTTCGGCGAGATCGCGGTATTGAGCGCGGTGCCCGGAGGGAACACCGGCTGATACTTGGTATGCGCCAGCACCGCCTTGATGGCCCGGTGCACCAGCAGGTCCGGATAGCGCCGGATCGGGCTGGTGAAGTGGGCGTAGGCCTCGTAGGACAGGCCGAAGTGGCCGATGTTGTCGGGGCTGTAGACCGCCTGCTGCATCGAGCGCAGCAGCATCGTCTGCAGCAGCGGCGCGTCGGGACGCGCCTTGATCTTGTCCATGACCTCGGCATAGTCCGAGGCCTGCGGCTTGTCGCCGCCGCCCAGCGACAGGCCCGAGGTCTTCAGGAACTCGCGCAGCGCCTTGAGCTTTTCCTCGTTGGGGCCGGCATGGACGCGGTACAGCGCCGGGTGCTTGAAGCGCTCGAGGAAGTCGGCCGCGCAGACGTTCGCGGTCAGCATGCATTCCTCGATCAGCCGGTGCGCGTCGTTGCGCGTGCGCGGCAGGATCTGCTCGATCTTGCCCTGCGCATTGCAGACGATATAGGTCTCGGTGGTGTCGAAGTCGATCGCCCCGCGCTCGCGGCGCGCCTTCAGCAGGACCTGGTACAGCTCGTACAGGTTCTGCAGATGCGGCACCAGTTCCGCGCGCTTGTGTGCCTCCGGACCCTTGGTGTTCGACAGCACCGACCAGACCTCGTTGTAGGTCAGGCGCGCGGCCGAATGCATCACGGCGGGATAGAACTGGTAGGCCTTCAGCTCGCCCTTGGCGGTGACCACCGCGTCGCAGACCATGCACAGCCGGTCGACCAGCGGGTTCAGCGAGCACAGCCCGTTCGACAGCTTCTCCGGCAGCATCGGAATCACGCGGCGCGGGAAGTAGACCGAGGTGGCGCGGTCGAGCGCATCGGCGTCCAGCGGCGTGCCGGGGCGCACGTAGTGCGACACGTCGGCGATCGCCACGATCAGGCGCCAGCCCTTGGCGCGGCCGATCTTGACCGGCTCGCAGTAGACCGCATCGTCGAAGTCGCGCGCGTCCTCGCCGTCGATCGTCACCAGCGGCACGTCGCGCAGATCGATCCGGTGCTCCAGGTCGGCCTCGCGCACTTCGTCGGGCAGGGCCTCGGCCTCCTTGGCGGCGGCCGGCGAGAACGTATGCGGCACGCCGTACTTGCGCACCGCGATCTCGATCTCCATGCCGGGGTCGTCGATCTCGCCCAGCACCTCGACCACGCGGCCGACCGGCTGCACATAGCGGTCCGGATACTCGACGATCTCGACGCTGACGACCTGGCCGACCTTGGCCTTGCCCTGCGCGCGCGGCGGGATCAGGATGTCCTGGCTGATGCGCTTGTCCTCGGGCGCCACCACCAGCACGCCGCCCTCGCTGAGCAGGCGGCCGATCACGAAACGATTGGCCCGCTCGACGATCTCGACGATCTGCCCCTCGGGGCGGCCGCGACGGTCGTAGCCGATCACGCGCACCTGGGCGCGGTCGTTGTGCATCGCCTTCTGCAGCTCGCGCTCGGGCAGGAAGATATCGTCCTCGCCGTCGTCGCGGATCAGGAAGCCGAAGCCGTCGCGGTGGCCCTGCACGCGGCCGACGACGAAATTGGGCTGGTGCGCCAGCTCGTAGCGGCCCTTGCGGTTCAGTTCGATCTGGCCGTCGCGTTCCATCGCGGCCAGCCGTTTCTGGAAGCCGTCATGCTCCTTGCGCGTGACGGCGAGGGCCTTGGCGATATCGCCGGCCGACAGTGGCGAACCGGAGGTACGGAGCACGCCGAGGATTTCTTCCCGACTCGGGATCGGATAGTTGTTCTGATTCAATTTCTTCTAAAGAGGATTTGACAAATCGATTGTCGTCGCTATAATGAGCGCTTCGGTTGTTTCGACACCTGCCCAGGTGGCGGAATTGGTAGACGCACTAGGTTCAGGTCCTAGCGGTGGCAACACTGTGGAGGTTCGAGTCCTCTCCTGGGCACCAGATCAAAAAACCCGCATCGCTTTCCGGCGCTGCGGGTTTTTTCTTTCCCGCCTGCATCTGCATTTCCATCCGGATCGCTTGCGCGTTCTGCTTTGATCGGGCCATTGGCGCTCCAGTTCGGCGCCATGTGCGCCGGTTGCCCCGGATCCCGGGATCGCGTCCCGAAGAATTCCGACCACGTGCCGACCTTGCGCGGCCGACGACCATCTTTCACTGCTTGCGGCGCGCTGGCAACCGCTCGAACCCACCGGCCGAACCGTTGGCGACTGCACCGCCCCTTGCGCCGGGCACGACCGTCATCGCCGTGCCTCGACATCAAGGCGCAGTGTATCAGCTTCAGTGGCGCTTCCGGCATTCTGTTGACACGGTGCGGACATCCGCCCGTGCACGCTTCGCCGGCGCTCTCCCCCTCGTGATTTTCCGCACCGGTTGACAGCCGGTTCATATGTAACTACGATGGTTTCACTTTATCGTTTCTTCCCATGTCGACCAGCAGCCGATTCGCCGTTGCCGTTCATATCCTGACCTTGCTGGCCAGCGCCGACGAGCCGCTGCCGTCCTCGCTGATCGCCGGCAGCGTCGGCACCAATCCCGCGCTGATCCGCCGGCTGATCGGCGTGCTGGCGCAGGCCGGGCTGGTATCGACCGCGATGGGGGCCGCCGGCGGCGCCTCGCTGGCGCGGCCGGCCAATACCATCACGCTGCGCGACGTGTTCCGCGCGGTGGAGTCGGACAGCGTGATCGGTCTGCATGCCGGCGCGCCGAATCCGGCCTGCATGGTCGGGCGCGAGATCACCGGGGCCCTGACCCGCATCACCGACCGGGCGCAGGCCGCGATGGAGGAAAACCTGGCGCAGACGACGATCGCCGGCATGCTGGCCGACGTCGAACGATCGGCGCGGGCGCGGCGGCGCTGATTTTTTTGTCCGCATATGTAACTACGTTAGTTTCATATGCGTTCGTTCTTGCTGTTCGTTCTTGCAGTTCGTTCTTGCTTCGTGCTGAAGCCAACCTGTGAAGGAGTTCCACCATGCAAATCGCCATCCTGGGTGCCACCGGACGCGTCGGCAGCCGCATCGTCGACGAGGCGCTGCGCCGCGGCCATACCGTCACCGCGATCGCCCGCCACGCCGCCGCGCTGACGGACCGTCCGGGCCTGAAACGGCTGGACGCCGATATCACCGACGCGGCCAACATCGCGAAGCTGGCGCCGGCGCTGGCCGGCCATGATGCGCTGGTCAGCGCGGTGCGTTTCGCCGAGGCAGGCCCGACACCCCTGCTCACGCTGGCACGCCAGGCCGGCGTACAGCGCGTGGCGGTCGTCGGTGGCGCGGGCAGTCTCTATGTCGCGCCGGGCGTACAGCTGGTCGACACGCCGGGTTTTCCGCAGGCATACAAGGCCGAAGCCCTCGCGGGCCGCGATTTTCTGAACGCGCTGCAGGCGGAACAGGAGCTGGACTGGACCTTTGTGTCGCCCTCCGCGCTGCTCGAACCGGGCGAGCGCACCGGCAGCTATCGGGTCGGCAAGGACGAGCTGCTGACCGATGCCAACGGCAAGAGCTGGATCTCGATGGAGGACTTCGCCGTCGCGCTGGTCGACGAACTGGAACGGCACGCGCATTCGCGCGAGCGGTTTACGGTGGGGTATTGAGAGGGATTGCGGAGAGGGGTGAAGGCAGGTGGTGCGCTGCCCTCTCCCCCGGGCCCCCCCCCCCCCGCCCCCCCCCCCACAACGGGGGAGGGGGGAAAAAACATAGG
>NZ_JAGFTW010000049.1:0-12664 GCF_017598945.1 Cupriavidus gilardii | reverse complement strand
GCTGCAGCACCTCGCCGATCAGGCGGGCGGTGCTCCAGCCATCGAGCAGCAGATGGTGGCTGGTCCAGATCATGCGGTAGCGTTCGCTGTCCAGGCGCAGCAGGCGTACGCGCATCAGCGGAGCGGTGTCGAGCGCAAAGGCCAGTTTCCGTTCATCGAGCGCAACGTCCTCGCACTCCGATTCTTCCCAGCTACGCTCTGCATCGATCCGAACCGGCGACGGCACCTGCCGATAGACCGCCTGCATGGCCTGACCGTCGATCCAGATAAAGCCGGTACGCAGAATCTCGTGCCGCGCCACCGCTTCGTCCCAGGCCGAGCGGAAGCGCTCGGCGTCGAGGCCATCGAGCGTGATGGCGAGCTGGTTGACGTAAAGCCCGGCCTCGGGCGCATAGAGAGAGTGGAACAGCATGCCGTGCTGCATCGGCGTGAGCGGATACAGGTCCTCGATCTGCCCACCGTCGAGGCGATCCAGTTGAGCTTGAGTCAGGCCGGCCAGTGGCACATCGGACGGCGTCAGCGCCCCGGGCGGCACGCTGATGCAGTGCTCGATGGTCGTCTCCAGTGCCTGCCGGTAGGCTTCTACGAGCGCGGCAATGGTCTCGCGGCGATAGCGGGCCGTACTGAAGCTGACGTCGAGCGACAGCGCGCCGCCGATTACCTGACCGTTGATCGTGATCCAGTTGCCCAGCGAGGCTGCGGGATCCCGACTTGCTCCGCTTGGCTCCTGCGTGAAGTCGAACAGCGCATCGCCACCGACGTTCTGGTCGAACTGCCCCAGATAGTTGAACGTGATACGGGGCCGTGGAAGGGCGGCAAGTTCGTCGCGAATGGCTTGGGGCCCGATATGACGCAGCAACCCATAGCCGATGCCGTGGTCGGGAACCTTACGCAGTGTCTCCTTGACCGACTTGATGCTGCCCGCGGTGTCGCTGCCAACGGGCAGCACGACCGGGAACACCGTCGTGAACCAGCCGACGGTGCGGCTGACATCCGGCGCGGCCGGGAATGCTTCGCGTCCGTGGGCCTCGAGCAGGACAGCAGTGCGATCGACGCCAGCCCACTGGCCGACGGCCTGTGCAAGCGCGCTGAGCAGCAGGTCGTTGATCTGTGTCCGGTAGGCAGCAGACGCCTGCTTGAGCAGGCGTTGAGTCTGCTCGGGCGACAGCCGAAGGGTCAGCGTGGCCGCATCGGCGATGTGGTCGTCCGGGACGGCGTTGTCGCAAGGCAGATCGGGGCCATGCTGGGCGCGCCAGTAGTCCGCTTGCCGGATCGCATCGTCCGAGTTGGCGTGCTGAACCAAGGCTTGTGCCCAGGCTTGGTACGACGCAGTCTTGGGCGGGAGGACCATGGGTTGGCGTTGCCGGGCGAGCCGATACGCCTGTTCCAGGTCTTCCAGCAGGATGCGCCACGAGACGCCGTCCACTACCAGGTGGTGGACGGCAAGCAGCAGCCGTTCGCTACCATCGGGCAACCACAGATGGAGCGCGCGGAGCATCGGGCCGTGTTCGAGGTTCAGGCTCCGCTGGGCACGGTCGCAGTGGGCTTCGATCGATTCGACGTTGGCGGCTTGCTCTTGCCACAGCAGCTCGCTATCGGCGGTCGTGGCGTAGTGTTGATGCCATTTGCCATCCCGCTGCCCATATCGCAGGCGCAATGCGTCGTGATGCGATACCAGCGCCTTCAGCGCGCGGCGCAGCGCCTCCGAATCGAGTGGATTGACGGGGCGCAGCAATACCGCCTGATTCCAGTGATGGCGGTTTGGCATCGGCGTCCCGAAGAACGCCAGCTGTATCGGCAGCAGCGGCGCCTCGCCGACGGGCTTGTCGTCGACGGGACGATTGGTTTCTTCGCGCTTCGCCACCTGGGCCAGTGCCTGCACGGTTTGGTTCAGGAACAGGTCCTTTGGCGTGAAGCGCAAGCCGAGGCGGCGAGCGCGGCCGACCGACTGGATCGACAGGATCGAATCGCCGCCGAGCTCGAAGAAGTTGTCGGTGACACCGACGCGCTCGACGCCCAGCACCTCTTGCCAGATTTGCGCCAGCAGCGCTTCGGTTTCGTCGCGGGGAGCGATGTAACCTTCGGCTTGCCACACCGGGACAGGGAGGGCGCGGCGGTCCAGCTTGCCGTTCGGAGTTACCGGGAGCCGGTCGAGCGCGATGACCTGTGCCGGGACCATGTGGGCCGGTAGTTGGGCTTGGAGCTGCAGCTTCAGCGTCGCGGTGTCCGTGTCGTTCAGCACGCAGTAGGCGACCAGTCTGTCCTCATGAACGACCACTGTGGCGTCGTTGACGCCCGGTCGGGATCGCAGGACATGCGCGATCTCGCCGAGTTCGACGCGGTACCCACGGATCTTGATTTGTTCGTCCTGACGGCCGAGGTATTCGATGCGGCCTTCAGCGTCCTGCTTGACGCGATCGCCGGTGCGATACATCCGCGCGCCGTCGACAAATGGATCGGGGATAAAGCGTTCCGCGGTCAGTCCTGGGCGACCGAGATAACCACGCGCCAGCTGCGGCCCGGCGATATAGAGCTCCCCGACGATGCCGGCGGGCACCGCGTTCAGATCCGAGTCCAGTACATAAACGCGAGAACCGGGCAGGGGCATGCCGGTGGGCAGCTGCCGTTCCGGCAAGGTCACCGCTTCGTGCGTCAGCACGCCAACCGTGGTTTCGGTAGGCCCGTAGTGGTTGAACAGCCGGCAGTGCGGCTTCAAGCCGCGGACCGTGCGAGCCAGCTCGGCCGAGGTGGGCTCGCCACCGAGAATCAGCGCCTGCGAGGGCAGCACGTCGCTGGGCTGGCGAGCCTGCAGCAGTCCGCGCAGATGGCTCGGCACGATCTTGAGCACGCCGACACGGTGCCGGGCCATGTACTCGGCAAAACGATCGGGATCGAACCCGCGCTCGCGCGCGATCAGATGCAAGGTCCGGCCGCTGCAAAGGGCGCCGAACAGCACGGTATGGCCGAGGTCGGCGGCGGTCGTCGAGACCATTGCCATCGAGGCATCCGCCGGCAACTGCAGGCGATGCAGGACGCCACAGACGTAGTGCGCCAATGCATCGTGGCTGACGAGCACGCCCTTGGGGGTGCCGGTCGAGCCGGAGGTATAGATCAAGTAGGCGGCCTGGCCTGGCAACAACGGGACGGAAGGGGCGTCGGCCACCGGCGCCACGGACGCCGGATCGATGCAATCGAAGCCCGGCACGGAGCCCACCACAACACGAGCACCGGCATCGTCCAGCAACTGCCGCAAGCGTTCGACCGGTTGCGTCGGGTCGAGCGGCACGCAAACCGCCCCGGCCTTCAGGATGCCGAGCAGCCCGGTGACAAAACCCAGCGACCGTTCGATACAGAGGCCGACGCGCGTCTCGCGCCAGACGCCGCGCTCCGTCAACGCCAACGCCACTGCATTGGCCAACCGGTCGGCCTCGCTGCGCGTCAGCGTTTGGTCTTCATATCGCAACGCCATGGCCGAAGGATCTGCCTCGACGCTGCGGCGCCATGCCGTCAGCACATCGTCCGGCGCGGCGGTCAAGGTCCCGCCAACAAGCCGTCCATCCTGGTTGCCCAACGCCAACTCACCAACGCGAAGTGTCGGTGTCGATGCGATCTGTTCCAGGATGCCGACATAGTGCCGCTGCATCCGTTCGATGGTCTCCTGGTCGAACAGGTCGGTGGCGTAGCTCAAGCGGCCCGCGATGCCGTCTTCGCCCTCGACAAGGTCCAGCGCGAGATCGAAGCGCGTGACATCGCCTTCGATTTGCTCGGCTGCGACGGCGTGGCCGGCCAATTGTTTCGGCGCCGCGATGGGCAGTGCCAGATTGAATTTGACCTGGAACAGCGGGTTATGCGCGAGGCTGCGTTCCGGCTGCAGGGCCTCGACCAGCTGTTCGAACGGCAAATCCTGGTATTCCTGCGACTCGAGCATCGTCTGGTGCAGCCGGCGCAGCAGCGCGTCCCAGGGCATGCTGCCGTCGATGTCCGTGTGCACGACCAGCGTATTGACGAAGCAGCCGACCAGGCCCTCGGTCTCTACCCGGCCGCGATTGGCGACCGGGACACCGACTCGCACATCGCGCTGCCCGGTGTAGCGATAGAGCAGCGTCTGGAAGCCGGCAAGAAGTACCGCGAACATCGTGGTCTGCGCGCCGAGCGCGAGGCCCCGCAGCCGTGTCGCCAGCGCTCCGTCGACAACAAACGACACCGCGCGGCCGCGATGGCTCGGCACCGGCGGCCGTGGACGATCGACGGGGAGATCCAGCACGGGCGCCGCGTCGCCCAGGCGATGCTTCCAGTAGTCGAGCTGACGCTCTCGCTCGCCGGCAAGCCGATCCGCATGCCACGACGCATAGTCCGCGTACCGGATCGCAAGCGGCGGCAGCTGCACCGGGCGATCCGCGACGAGGCCCTCGTACAGTCGGCAGAACTCGTCGATCACCACATTCATCGACCAACCGTCCGAGACGATGTGGTGAACGGTGATGGACAGCCATTCCTGATCGTCTGCGACGCGCAAATGCGCGATGCGCAGCGGTGGAGCGGCTAGCAGGTCAAATGGCTCGGCGCTGAGTTGGCGGGCGGCGGCCTGCGCCTCGCGCGCAGCGTTGGACCCGTGCTCCCGCAGATCGAGTACCGCGATCTGGCACAAGCCGGCAGGCACGACGCGCTGCCTCGGTTCCTCGTGCTGGTCCAGTTCGAAGCGGGTACGCAGTGCCTCGTGCCGGGCGATGAGCGCGTCGACCGCGCGTTGCAGGGCTCCCGGGTCGAAGCGGCCGTGTAGCCTGAGCACGCCGGAGACGTTGTAGGCGCCGCTGTGCGGCTGCATCGCCCACAGTACCCACAGGCCGCGTTGCACAGGGGAGAGTGGCGCAAGCTCGGTTTCGGTCTGCCGCGCGATTCCCGCTTGCCGCTGCAGCGTCGCGCCATCCTCGCAAGCGAGCAGCCGGTCGATGATCGCGGCGTTGGCCCGCAGCGAGCCGTCGGCGAACAGATGCGCCAGCGCGTAGCCCCGATGCAGGCGCTCGCGGGTTCTCGACACCAGCTGCGTGGCTTGCACCGAGTTGCCGCCCATGGCGAAGAAGTTGTCGTCGGCGGAGGCAGGCCGAACGCCGAGGACTTCGTGCCATAACTCCGCCAGCGTTGCCTCGGTGCCGCGGAGTGCCACGCCGGCGTCTGTCGATGACGGTGCACCGGTGTCCGACGGCGGATCCGAGGCAAGCCGCCGCCCCAATTCGAATGCCGCCCACAGCTCAAGTTCGCCGCTGCGCCAGGCCGGCAGGCAACGCGAGCGCTGCAGCTTGCCGCTGGTGGTCCTGGGCAATTCGCCGGGCTGCAGCAGCAGCACCAGGCCCGGCGGCTCGCCGCAGTTCTGTGCCACGGCCTGGCGAATGGCCGTTTCCACCGCTTCGGGAGAGCCGAACTTCTGGACGCTGCGCGCTATCTCGGCGGCGATGCCGATGGTTTCGATATCTCCGTCGGCCGATCGGAACGGGAAGGCCGCAACGCGCCCCTTGCGCACGACCTCGACCGCGGTTTCGACCGCGATCTCGATGTCCTGCGGATACACGTTGTGACCCCGGACGATGATCAGGTCCTTCAGCCGCCCGGCAACATAAAGTCTGCCTTCGTACAGGAAGCCGAGATCGCCCGTGCGCAGGTAGCGCGACGCCGCGTCGTCGTGGTGCGTGAACGTGCTGGCGGTGGCCTCGGGTTGCTGCCAATAGCCGGCCGTCACGCTTGGCCCGCTGATGCAGATCTCGCCGATCTGACCGTCGGGGACCGGCTGGCCGTGCTCGACATCGCGTATATCGATGCGATGCCCGGGGGCGGCACTCCCGCAGGCAACCAGCCGCGTGCCGTCGTCATCGGCGGAGGGAACGGCACGGCCGGCGGCGAGCGCCGCTTCGTCGAACCCCATCATCGTGGCGCCCTCGCCGCGACGCCCGCCGCTCGCGAGCAGCGTCGCCTCCGCCAGTCCATAACAGGGATAGAGCGCGCCGGCGTCGAGGCCGGCGTCCGCAAAGTGTGTCGCAAATCGTTCCAGCGTTTCCGCGCGAATCGGCTCGGCGCCGCAGAACGCGACGCGCCAACTGTGCAGCGACAGCGTTTCGACCTGCGCCGCACGTATCCGCTCCGCGCAGAGCCGATAGGCGAAGTCCGGCCCGCCGCTGACCGTGCCGCGGAATCGATCGATCGCCTCCAGCCAGCGGCGCGGCCGTTGCAGGAAATAGGCGGGCGACATCAGCACCAGCGACATGCCGACGTACAGCGGATGCAGCAGTCCGCCGATCAGGCCCATGTCGTGATAAAGCGGCAACCAGCTGACCATCACGTCGTCCGCCGTGGTGGTGAACTGGCTGGCGATGGCGGCTTCGTTGGCGACGATGTTGGCATGCGTCACCATCACGCCTTTCGGCGTCGCGGTCGAGCCCGAGGTGTATTGCAGGAAGGCCACGGCGTCGGGACTGACGGCCTCGGCCCATGCCGTTATCTCTTCGATGGACGGTTCGGGCAGCGATTGCTGGACCGACGATACGCTGACGACGCCCGTTTCCAGGCCGTCCGAACGGCCGCTGGCCCAGGCGCCGGCAAGTCCGTCGTCGACCACCACCACACTGGGCCGGGCATCGGCGGCGATGGCGTTGAGCCGCGCGAGATGCTGCGGCCGCAGCGATTCCGGCGGGAAGGCGGGCACCGCGATCACGCGCGCCAGCAGGCAGCCGAGAAACGCACCGACGTAATCGATACCGGTATCGAGCACGATCATCGCGCGCTCGCCAGGCTGCGCGACCTCGCGCAGGCGCGTGGCATAGGCGGCGGCGCGCGCCAGCAGCTCGCGATAGCGGTAGGGCGTGCCTTCGGGGTGGTCCTCGTCCAGCACCGTCAGTGCCGTCGCGTCGGCGCGGCTTGTCGCGTGTTGGATCAAGTAATCGAGCAGCGTTTCGCCTTGCATTGCTGTCCTTATGCGGATCGATGGACCGGTGCTGCAGCAGCACGTCCGACAGAAGGAAGACGAAGGGGCGCGCGGGGAATTTAGCGCAGCGTGGCGGGGATCAGCACAATGCCGCGCACTCGGCCCGCAGCGGGCAGGTGCCGCAGTAGTCGTCGCCGTCGAGCCGGTACTTCAGGCAGCAGACGCGGCGTACGCGTTGTTCGCTGCCATCCGGCAATGGACGATCCAGATACGCGGCGCGATACGGATGCGGCCTGCCATCCGCGCCCCTGTCCTGACGCAGCCATTGCGCCAGCGTGTCGCGGCGACTCGCATCGAGCGCCGGGTGGGCGAGCAAGTTCATGCCGACGTATTGCACGAACTCGGCGGCATGGCTCCACAGCACGCGTGGCGAGGCGCGGGTCAGTTGCGACAGCGTGGCGAACACCGGGGCCAGATGCTGGTGCGTCATGGCGGCCAACGTTTCGTCCAGTGTCGCGCAGGCGTTGCCGAGCACCGACGACCGCAGGTGGATGCGCGACACCAGACCGTCCGGACCGAAGGCGATATCGACCTCTTCCAGCGATATCGGCACTGTCCGGCCCAGCGCAGCCGCCGCGACCAGCACCGGCGGCACCAGCACGACGCAGTAATGCCGGGCCCACCAGGACGCCAGCGCGGGTGGGGCGCGCTCGTGCTCGGCGCCGATGGTGTCCCGGTATTTGGCCAGCCGTTGCTGCAAGGCGGCCGGCTCGGTGAGCCGGCGTCCCGGCCAGGCATCGAGATGGGGCGGGACCGTGGTAACGCCTTCGCCGAAACGCCGCAGCGGGCCGGGGAAGAAGGGCGAGAGTTCGGCAATCAACAGGGCATCTCCAGGCCAGGCGGGGTGGCAGCAGGGCTCCGCGGTGACTCGGCGCCTGGCCAATAGACGGACCAGCGCGGCGCGAAATTAGCCGGTGGCACCGTTTCTGTTCCGATCGGCCGCCAATTGCCGTTTTCGCGTTCCCTATTGCCGTAATCGAATCACTCACGTAATAATTACGAATCATTATCATTCGCAACAGCATTACGGTGAGCCTTTGCATACCGGGCCGGCGCGATCCAAAAAGAAGGGGAGTCTCATGCAACGGGTGTTCGATTGCCGGCGGACGGAAGTCCGGCGGGCGGTAGTGATGTTGTTCGCGCTGGCGGGCAGCGCGCACGCGCAGGAACAGGCCGCGCCGGGGAGTGCGCCGGTGGCCGGCCAGTTGCCGGAGGTCACGGTGCGGGCCGCCGGGTCGGAGACCGGCACCGGGCCGGTCGGCGGTTATGTCGCTCGCCGCAGCGTCACCGCCACCAAGACCGATACGCCGTTGGCAGAGACGCCGCAGTCGATTTCTGTGATCACCCGTGAGCAGATGGAAGATCGCGGCGTGCAGACCGTGTCGGAAGCCTTTGCCTATTCGGCGGGCGTGGTCGGCGACAACGTGGTCGAGTCGCGCTACGACAAGCCGGTGATCCGCGGCTTTCCCGCGCGGCAATACCTCGACGGCCTGTACATCAACTACTACACGAGCGGCTACCTGATGCCGCGCGTCGACGCGTACGGCCTCGAGCGCGTCGAGCTGCTGCGCGGGCCGAGCTCGGTGCTGTATGGCGCCAATGCGCCGGGCGGCCTGATCAACCTGGTCAGCAAGCGGCCGACCGCCGAAACGCTGCGCGAGGTCAACCTGCAATATGGCTCGCACAATCGCAAGCAGGCCAGCTTCGATCTGTCCGGCGCGGTGGATAGCAACCAGACCGTGCTCTATCGGCTGACCGGCCTGTTCCGGAAGAGCGATACGCAGACGGACCATGCCAAGGACGACCGCATCTTCATCGCGCCCGCGCTGACGTTCCGCCCGTCGGCCGATACCACTTTCACGCTGCTGACCCACTATCAGCGCGACAGGCAGGGCACCGCGATCAACTTCCTGCCGCGTGAGGGCACCGTCATTCCGACGGTGAATGGACGCAGGATCTCGAGCTCGTTCTTCACCGGCGAACCTGGCTTCAATACCTTCGATCGCGAGGAATACGCGATCGGCTACGCCTTCGAGCACCGCTTCAACGATACCTTCCGCGTGCGGCAGAACGTGCGCTACATGCATAGCGACCTGACCTATACGGGGGTTTATGCGGTGGGCTGGAATTCGGCCGCGCAACAGCAGCTGCGGCGCGGCTCGCTCGATGCCGGCGGCGAGCTCGATACGATCGGCGTCGATACCCAACTGCAGGCGGACTTCAGCACCGGGCCGGTCCGGCACAAGATGCTCGTCGGCGTGGATTACCAGCGCGGCAAGTTCGACGACAGGCAAGGCTTCGGGACCGTCGGCACGCCGCCGCTCGGTCTGATCGATCCGTGGAATCCTGCCTACGGCGCGAGGATCAACCCGATCGCCTCGTACACCAATGCGGAGCAGACCCAGCGTCAGCTCGGCGTGTATTTCCAGGACCAGATGAAGCTGACCGAACGGCTGGCGTTTGTCGCCGGCGGCCGCAAGGACTGGGCGAGTTCCGATACGACGTCGACGCGGATCGTCACCGCGACCAACGCGCGCACCGTGACCACGACGCCGATCGACCAGGACGACTTCACCTATCGCCTCGGCCTGCTGTATCAGGCGCCGTACGGCATCACGCCGTACGTCAGCTATTCGACTTCGTTCCAGCCGCAGGCCGGTACCGATCGGCAAGGCTCGCCGTTCAAGCCGACCACCGGCAAGCAGACGGAGCTCGGCGTCAAGTTCCAGCCGCCGGGCAGCAACAGCTTCATCACCGCGGCGGTCTACGACCTGCGGCAGCAGGACGTGCTGACGCCGGATCCGGGGCGTCCCGCCGGTACCAATTTCCAGATCCAGACCGGCGAGGTGCGCTCGCGTGGCTTCGAACTGGAAGGCACGATGGATTTCCAGAACGGCTTCAAGGCGATCGGCTCGTACACCTTGATGAATATGGAGACCACCAAGAGCAACGGTCCCGACCTCGGCAAGGTGCCGACCAACCGCCCCCGTCATACCGCGGCGCTGTGGATCGACTACACGATGCGCGCCGGCATGCTGCGGGGCCTCGGCATGGGCGCCGGCGCCCGCTATATCGGCTCGACGTGGGGCGATTCGGCCAATACCTTCAAGGTGTCGTCGGTGTGGCTGGCCGATGCGTCGATTCACTACACGCTGGACCAGCATTGGCGCTTTGCGCTGACCGCGACCAATCTGCTCGACAAGGACTATGTCGGCCAGTGCGGCAGTGCGACGACCTGCTATTACGGCTATCGCCGCAACATCCTGGCTACCGCGACGTATCGCTGGTAAGGCTAGCCCATACCGCAGGCGCAAGCCTGTTGCTCGTCTGTCGTCCCCGCGTGAGCGGGGATGACGCGACAGGTAATTCGCGGGCACCGTCGTTCGTCACAGGAAGAAGACCTCTTCCCCGTGGAGCCGCCGACCGTGTCCGCCTTTCCTTCGCTGCGCAATGTGTTGTTCCGGGCCTCGGGCCATCTGCTGGCGTTCGCCATCGTGGCGAGCCTGGCCGGTGGCGCGGCGTCGGTCGGGCTGATCGCCACCATCAACCGGGCGTTGGCAACGCCGGCCGATCAGCTTGCCGCGCTCGGGCTGCGCTTTGCGGCCCTCGCCGTGGCGGTGCTGCTGTTCCGCACCGCCGCGCTGATGCTGTTCGTGCGGCTGAACCAGACGGTGCTGGCCAGCCTGCGCGAGCATATCGCCGGCCGGCTGCTGGCCTCGCCCTATGCCGAACTCGAGCGGGTCGGCCCGGGCCGGGGATTGGCACTGCTCGGCGAGGACACCAACCAGGTCGCGACGCTGCTGGTCGCGCTGCCCTTCGTGGTGATGAACGGCACCATCGTGCTGGGCTGCCTCGCCTATCTGGCGTATCTGTCGTGGCAGGTCTTCCTGTTCGCCCTGGTTGCGGTGCTGACCGGCTCGATCTGCTATCGGCTCAGCCGCCAGCGTTCGCAGCGCTATCTGCGCGATGCCGGCAAATGGCACGACGTGTTGATCGAGCGCTTCGGCGCGATATTCGCCGGCGCCAAGGAGCTGAAGCTGCATCGGCAACGCCGGGAGGCGTTCGCCAGCGGGCCGCTCGCCGAAGCGATCGATGCGGTGCGGACCAACCGCACACAGGGGCTGTCGCTGCTGTATCTGTCGCTGACGATCGGAAGCACGCTGTTCTTTGCCGTGATCGGCATCATCCTGTTTGTCGTGCAGCGGCCGCTGGGCGCGGATGCCGCCGTCGCGAGCGGCTATACGCTGGTGTTCCTCTACATGATGGCGCCGCTGGAAGGGCTGCTGAACAGCCTGCCGCAATTCAATCTCGCGCGTATCGCCTATCAGCGCATCGCCGATACCACCGGACCGCTTGGCGTGGAGCAGGGCGCAGCGGATGCTTCAGGCGATCGCCGGCCGTACGTCGAGTTGGCCTTGCGCGGCGTCACGCATCGCTACTTCCGCGACGGCGAGGATGGCAGCTTCACGCTGGGGCCGATCGATCTGTCGTTGCGCGCCGGCGAAGTGGTGTTTCTGGTCGGTGGCAATGGCAGCGGCAAGACGACGTTGGCGAAGCTGCTGGTGGGTCTGTATGCGCCGGAGCAGGGAACCGTGTTGCTCAACGGCGAGCGCATCGCCGACGCGGCGGACCGCGAGCGTCACCGCCAGCAGTGCACCGCGGTGTTCTCAGACTTTCATCTGTTCGACAGCCTGTTGGGCGCGGCGGCAGACGACAGCGAAGCGGGCGTTCATCAGGACAGGTACGCGGCGCTCGACGCGCGCGCCAACGCACTGCTGGCGCGTCTGCAGTTGCAGCACAAGGTGACGGTGCGCGATGGCGCCTTCTCGACGCGAGCGCTGTCGCAGGGCCAGCGCAAGCGCCTTGCACTGGTCGCCGCCTGCCTCGAGGACCGGCCGGTGATCGTGCTGGACGAATGGGCCGCGGATCAGGACCCGGCCTTCAAGACGGTGTTCTATCGCGAGATCGTGCCGGCCTTGCGCGCGCAGGGCAAGGCGGTGCTGGTGATCTCGCACGACGACCGCTACTTCGATGCCGGTGACCGCATCGTGCTGCTCGAACAGGGCCGCATACGCGAGAAGGACATCGAACACGAACCGGCCGCAGAGCCGGCAAGCGTGGCGATCGCCACTGAGCGTCAGCGCGCGGCATGACACACCGGTCCGTTGCACCGATGTTCAGGCAGCGACTCCGCTACAATCGCGTCACACGACGCCGGTGCATGACATCGGCGCACAAGAACGCATCAAGGGGAGCTGTACGTGGTCCAGAACCGATCGCCGGGCAACGACATCGCCTGGCAACAAGCGCTCGATTGGGTGATGCTGATGCGGGACGGCATGCTCGACGCCAGCGCGGAACAACGCCTGCTCGATTGGCTCGACCAATCGCCCGACCATATCGAATCCTTCCGCCAGGCGTGCGCCGTGTGGCAGGCCACCGGCAAGGTGACTCCATCGATCCAGGCTGCCCTCGAAGCTCGCATGCCGCGCCCAACCGGGCAGAGTCCTTCGCGTCTCGGCTGACCTGGCTTGGTCTCGCGATGTTTCGCTCCCTCTCCCGCTCGCTGTATGGACCGGGGACATAGGTAACACATGTGCCAGGACATGGGTAACAGTCCAAGGTCCAGGTTAGTCAGCCTGGTGTAGGTCGATCGTGGCGACCTTTTGATGGCAGAAGTAGACATCAAAG
>NZ_JAGFTW010000022.1:0-13405 GCF_017598945.1 Cupriavidus gilardii | reverse complement strand
GGCCGGTGCTGCAGGGACAACGAGGCAGGCGAGGGAGGGGCGTGGCGGCTGTCAGGGAAGAGGCGGACCGCCGCCGACTGGGGCGGTCCGCGCACTACGCCCGATTACTCGAGCGTGATCTTCTGCTCCTGCGCGATCTTCTTGCGCAGTTCCAGTTCGCGCTTGATCTGCGCGGCGAACTGCTGCGGCGTGTTGCCGTCCGGGTAGGCGCCGCTTTCGGTCAGCCGGCGCTTGGCGGCCGGATCCTGCAGCGCCTTGACGGCGGCCTCGTGCAGGCGTGCCACGATCGCGGGCGGCGTGCCGGCCGGCGCGACCAGGCCGTACCAGGCCATATTGTTGTTGTCCTTCATGCCTTCCTCGGCGAAGGTCGGCACGTCGGGCAGCCCCTCGACGCGCTTGGGCGCCGCCACCGCCAGCGCGCGCAGCTTGCCGGCCTGGATATGGGGCATCGACGACGGCAGGTTGTCGAACTGGCCGCTGACCTGGCCGGCCAGCGTGTCGTTCAGGGCCGGACCCGAGCCGCGATACGGCACGTGGACCATGTCGGTCTTGGTGGTCAGCTTGAACAGCTCGCCGTCCAGATGCGAGATGCTGCCCTTGCCGGCCGACGCGTAGCTGTACTTGCCGGGCTCGGCGCGCAGCAGCGCGATGAACTCCTTCAGGTTCTTGGCCGGCACCTTCGGATTGACCGTCAGCACGTTCGGCACGTTGACCAGATTGGTGATCGGCGCGAAGTCCTTCAGCGGGTCGTACGGATTCTTCGGATTGGTGGCCGGGTTGGTCGCCATCGTGCTGACCGTGGCGATGCCGATCGTGTAGCCGTCGGGCGCGGACTTGGCGAGCGCGTCGGCGCCGATCGCGCCACCGCCGCCGCCACGGTTCTCCACCACCACGGGTTGGCCCAGCTGCCGGCCAAGCGCGTCGGACACCGCGCGGGCGACGATATCGGTGGTGCCGCCGGCGGCGAACGGAACGATCAGCCGCACCGGCTTGTTGGGATAGCCCTGGGCATGGGCGGCGCCGTGGGTCAGGCCGAATGCGGCCAGGCAGGCTGCCACGCTGGCGGTCAATGCGGATTTCAAGAATGCCTCCATCTGTTGCGTTGGCCGGCGCATCGCGAGAGGAGCGGCGCACCGGTCGGGGCCGGGCAATGGTTCCGTATAGCGGAACTTGGTTTCGTAATATGCCCGGACCGGCATTCAACCCGGAATGGCGCGGCGGGGATATCCGTAACAACCCGTAACAGCGCCCGGGGGAGGCGGCTCCGGCAGAGAGCCAAACAAAAAGGCCGGGCTGCGATGCAGTCCGGCCTTTCGGGAATTCGCTGGTGGGGCGTGAGTGACTCGAACACTCGACCTACGGATTAAGAGTCCGCTGCTCTACCAACTGAGCTAACGCCCCAACGAAGTCCGCTATTTTAGCGCGGACTGCCGGGGTTTGCAAGCACCGAAGCGATGCCGGAGACGCCTGACAGACCACCGCCGCCCGCGCCGCTACAATGCCCGGCTGTCGCGCGCGGCCTGCCGCCGCGGCGACATTCTCCGGAGACCTGGATCGATGCATGCCCGCGTGTTGCGCTATCTGGATGAAGTGGTCCGCCGCGGGTCGATCCGCAAGGCGGCCGAAGCGCTGCACGTCGCGCCGACCGCCATCAACCGGCAGATTCTGGATCTGGAGGCCGAGCTCGGGGCGCCGCTGTTCGAGCGCATCCAGCGCCGGCTGCGGCTGACGCCGCTCGGGGAGATGGTGCTGGCCCACGTGCGCCAGACCCTGCGCGAGCACGACGCGCTGCGCGAGCGGATCGCGGCCTACAACGCGGGGCAGCAGGGCATCGTCACGATTGCCACCACCGCCGGCCTGGCGGGTTCGTTGTTGCCCCCGCTGATTCACGATTTCCGTCGCCGCCATCCCGGCATCGTGGTGCGCGTGCTGGACCTGCCGGTGGCCGAGATCGTCGCCGCGCTGGCCGACGGCGACGCCGAGCTCGGACTGGGCTACGACCTGTCGCCGACGCCGGCCTTCGCGTCGCTGGCCGGCGGCGAATGGCCGATCGGCGCGGTGGTCGCACCCGGCCATCCGCTGGCCGAGCAATCGTCGGCTTTGCTGGCCGAATGCGTCGGCTATCCGCTGATCCTGCCGGTGGCCACGATGTCGATCCGCAGCCTGCTCGATGACGCCTTCGTTCGCGCCGCGATTCCGGTGCCCGCGGCGATCGAGGCCGGGTCGACCGTGCTGATGCGGCGGCTCGTGATGCTCGGCGCCGGCATCGCGCTGCTCAATCCGCTCGATGCCATCGAGGAGCGGGAGGCCGGCACGCTGGTGTTCGTGCCGTTGCGCGATCCTGGCTTGCCGCTGCAGCGGCTCACGCTGTTCGCCCGGGCACGCAGTCCGCTCGATTCGGCGGCCGTGCTGATGGCCGAACGGATCGGCGCAGCATTGAAGGCGCTGTCCGGCGGGGCGGGGCGTTAGCGCGCGCCCTGCGGGCGAAGGCATCCGGCGGCAGAGGGGTGTTGCTGCCGGTGTGCGCGCAATGTGCACACCGTGGGCGCAAATCGGCGCTATCGCGCCGCCCGTCGCTCGCCGTAGACTGGCGCCCGCCATCCGATGGCCGACCATCCGGCCATCCGACCACCGACCACCGACCATCCGACCTCACGGAGACAACGACATGACGCTGATCCTGACCCACGCCGACGTCCTGGTGACCATGGACGCGAACCGCCGCGAGATCGCCGACGGCGCGCTGGTGGCCGAGGGGCCGGCGATCCGGTGGGTCGGCGCGACCGCCGATCTGCCGGCCGACTGGCGCGCGCGCATCGACGACGGCAGCGCGCAGGTGCTCGACATGCGCGGCCATGTGGTGCTGCCCGGCCTGATCAACACGCACCACCACATGTACCAGAGCCTGACGCGCGCGGTGCCGGCCGCGCAGGATGCCGAGCTGTTCGGCTGGCTCGGCGAGCTGTACATGCTGTGGGCCAATCTGACGCCGCGCATGATCGCTGCGTCGACCCGCACCGCGATGGCCGAACTGATGCTGTCGGGCTGCACGACCACCAGCGATCATCTCTATCTCTATCCCAACGGATCGCGGCTCGACGACGCGATCGAGGCCGCCGGGCAGATGGGCATGCGCTTCCATGCGGCGCGCGGATCGATGAGCGTCGGGCGCAGCAAGGGCGGGCTGCCGCCCGATGCGGTGGTCGAGCAGGAGGAGGCGATCCTGCGCGACAGCCAGCGGCTGATCGAGCAATACCACGATGCCTCGCGCCACGCGATGCTGCGCGTGGTGCTGGCGCCGTGCTCCCCGTTCTCGGTGTCGCGCGAGCTGATGCGCGAGTCGGCCACGATGGCGCGCCACTATGGCGTCTCGCTGCATACCCATCTGGCGGAGAACGACAACGACGTCGCCTATTCGCTGGAGCGCTTCGGCATGACGCCAGCGCAGTATGCCGAGGACCTGGGTTGGGTCGGCCACGATGTCTGGCACGCGCACTGCGTCAAGCTCGACGCCGACGGCATCGCGCTGTTCGCGCGCACCGGCACCGGGGTCGCGCACTGTCCCTGCTCGAACATGCGGCTGGCATCGGGCATTGCCCCGGTGCACGCGATGCGCGACGCCGGGGTGCCGGTCGGGCTCGGCGTCGACGGCAGCGCGTCCAACGACGGCGCGCACATGCTGGGCGAGGCGCGCCAGGCGATGCTGCTGCAGCGGGTCGGCTATGGACCGGCGGCGATGGGCGCGCGCGAGGCGCTGGAGATCGCCACGCTCGGTGGCGCGAAGGTGCTGAACCGCGACGATATCGGCGCGCTGGCGCCCGGCATGTCGGCCGACTTCGTCGCCTTCGACATGTCCGCGGTCGGCTATGCGGGCGCCGGACACGACCCGGTCGCCGCGCTGGTGTTCTGCACGCCGGGCACGGTGTCGACCAGCGTGATCAACGGCAGGGTGGTGGTGCGCGACGGCGTGCTGCAGAGCGCCGATCTGCCGACGGTGCTGGCCGAGCATCGGCGCATGGCGCGGGAGCTGGTACAGGCGCGGCGCTGAACGTCCGGCGTCCGCCGGTTGCAGCGAAACAAGAAGCCAAGCAAAGAGCCAAACAAAAAGGCCGGCGCTGCGAAGCAGCCCGGCCTTTTCTACAATATTCGCTGGTGGGGCGTGAGTGACTCGAACACTCGACCTACGGATTAAGAGTCCGCTGCTCTACCAACTGAGCTAACGCCCCAACGAAGTCCGAGATTCTAGCATTATTTGTAGAGTTGTCAAATCCCGGGGAGCCTTGCCGCTTCGGCACGCGTGACAAAATTTGCGCGTGCCGGTGGGAACTCGGGATGGCGGCGGCAGTCTCGGCAGATGACCGATCTTCGCAAAGGACTTTTCTGCGAGGCCGGCGGGACCCATGTTAGGATGCCCACTCACTTGCAATGGAGGGCTGTACCGATGGAGATCAAATTCCAGGAGCAAGATCGTTATGACATCAATAACGAAGGCTTGCTGTTTCACGCCATTGTCGACGGCCAGAAGGTGACCTGCGTGGTCACGCGCGAGGCATTGTGGGAAGGATTCAGCGCCGATCAGGTGCTGTCGCTCGAAGAAGCATTCCGCGCCGGCCGCGATACCATCGAACGCGCCGCAGTCGTGTTGATCGAACAGGGCGTGCCGCAGCCCATCGTGGTCAAGCGCGCGCACGTGGCGCCCGTCTGAGCAGGGGCGCCCGCATCGGACCGCTACGGTCCGGGCAACAGGGCGCGCTGCGGCTGGACCCAGTCTGGCGCCGGTTTCATACCGGCGTTTTTCATTTCCGCTTATCCCCGCTTTGTCTCTTCGATTGCGCCCGCCGCGATTTCCTGCCGGGTGGCTTGAACCGATTCCCCCGATTGTCCTGATTCCCCCGGTTTCGCGGCCTCGTGCGGACACTCCTCGAACACCCGCACCGTACATGTCGCGCAGATCTGCGGATCCAGCGTCGGCACGATGCTGTGCAGCGCGTGCCGCTTGGTGGCGAAGATATGGTCCTCGCCGAGCTTGGCGATAAAGCCCGTCTGCGCCCAGGTCTGCAGCACCTGCGTGCGCGGACGATGGAAATAGAGATCGCCGCCCAGCGCGCGGCGCTCGGCCAGTTCCGCCTCCCACATTTCCGCGCCGGCCAGGTCGATGAAGTTCATGCTCTTGGTCATCGCCAGCAGCCGCGTCTGCGTGGGGATCTGCGCGCGCGCCTCGTGCAGCCGGTCGGTGACGTACTGCACCGCGCCGAAGAAGATCGCGCCTTCCATCCGGATCAGTTTCAGCTGCGGACACTCCGGCTGCGGGCGGCGCAGTTCGTCCAGGGGCGTGAAGCGCCGGTCGGGATCGTCGGCGTCCGGCACCAGCGTACGCACCGCCGGCCGCGACGTCCGATAGAGATAAGCCACCAGCGACAGCACGGTACCGAGCAGCACGGCCATTTCCAGCCGGATCACCAGCGTGGCGCCGAAGGTGCCGAGCGCAATCGCGAACTCCGTGCGCGAGAGCCGGGCGATGCGCCGCAGCCGCGCGAAATCGAACAAGCCCCACGCCACCAGCAGCAGCATCGCGGCGATCGCCGCCAGCGGAATCTGCGCCAGCAGCGGCGCGCTGACCGCGACCAGCGCGACCAGCAGCAGCGCGGAAAACACGCTGGCCAGCGGCGTCTGCGCGCCCGCTTCGAAATTCGGCATCGAGCGGTTGAGCGAGCCGCAGGAGATATAGGCCGAGAAAAAGCCGCCGGCGATATTGGACAGCCCCTGGCCGATGAATTCGCGATTGGCGTCGATGTGCTGGCCCGACCGCAGTGCGACGGCCTTGGCGATCGAGATCGACTGGCCGAGCGCGACGATGGTCAGCGCCGAGGCGATGCCGAGCAGGTCCGACAGGCGGTCCCAGGGGATGTCGGGAATGCGAAAAGGGGGAATGGCCGCCGGAATCGGTCCGACCACGTCGACATGATGCGCGCCGCCCCAGCCGCTGCGGTTCAGCAGCCAGGCGCAGACGAAGCCGGCCAGCAGCCCGAGCAGCATGAACGGCAGCCGGCGCGAGACCCGCTTGACCGCCAGCGTGACGGCCAGCGTCACGGCGCCCACCGCCGCCGCGCTCCAGTTGATGGTGGCGGCCTGCTCGAACAGGTGGCGCACCACCCCGAAGGCGCTGGTGCCGGTCGGCACCTGCAGGCCGAACAGGTCCTTGAGCGCATACAGCGCGATCAGCGACGCCGCGCCGCAGGTAAAGCCGAGCAGCACCGACGGCGAGATGAAATTGGCCAGCGAGCCGAGCCGCAGCGTGCCGACCGCCAGTTGCAGTACACCGACCAGGATCGTGACGACCAGCGCCAGATTGATGTATTCGGGACTGCCGGCGAAGGCGATCGGGCTGAGCATCGCGAACAGCGCCAGCGAATTCGCATTGGTCGGGCCGGACATCACGTGCCAGCTCGAACCGAACAGCGCGGCAACGATGCAGGGCACCACCGCAGCGTAGATGCCATATTGCGGCGGCAGGCCGGCCAGCGTGGCGAACGCCACGCCCTGCGGCAGCACCAGCACCGCGCCGAGCAGGCCGGCCAACAGGTCGGCGCGCAGCGTCGCCGCGGTGACGCGATGACGCCAGGCCGGCAGCAGCCGTTGCCAGCCGTGGGCAGGGCGGCTCGCCGCCGGCGCCGTCACCGCGTGGTCGCGGGAACGGCGTCCCGCGGCAGGTCAGTGGCGCCGGCGACGGTCGTCAGGCGGGCGGGAAGAAAGGCAAAGGAAGGAAGCGGTTGCACGGCTTGCATGGCGGGCCCGAGGGACTGCGCGCCGGCTCGTGGGCCGGCGCGTCGGTAGAGTCTCTGCCCCGCATGATAAGCGATGCCGCCGCCATTCGAAAAACATCGCCTGGGTGGGCGATGCCCCGGGATCGATGAATCGGCCGATCACGGACGATCAAGCGGCCGCTGCAGCGATCGCCGCAACGGCCCCGATGTTCACCCCAGCCGCATCGTCGCAACCACCGGCGTATGGTCCGACGGCTGTTCCCATTTGCGCGGCGTGCGGTCGATCGTGCAGTCCGTGCAGCGCTCGCGCAGCGCCGGCGACAGCAGGATATGGTCGATGCGCAGGCCGGCATTGCGGCGGAACGCCAGCATCCGGTAGTCCCACCACGAGAAGCTCTTCTCCGGCTGCTCGAACAGCCGGAAGGCGTCGGCGAAGCCCAGTTCCAGCAGCCGCTGGAAGGCCGCGCGCTCGGCCGGCGAGACCAGGTTCTGGCCTTCCCACTTCGCCGGGTCGTGCACGTCCCGGTCTTCGGGCGCGATATTGAAGTCGCCCAGCAGCGCCAGCTTCGGATAGCGCTGCAGTTCCTCGCGCAGCCACGCGGTCAGCGCGTCGAGCCAGCGCAGCTTGTAGGCGAACTTGTCGCTGTCCGGTGCCTGGCCGTTGGGGAAGTACGCGCAGACCAGGCGCACGTCGCCATAGGTGCCGGCGACCACGCGCTGCTGCTCGTCCTCGAAGCCGGGGATATTGCGCACCACGTCGGTGGCGGGCGGCATGGTGGTGTTGCGCGCCAGGATCGCCACGCCGTTATAGGTCTTCTGGCCGACGAAGATGCTGCGAAAGCCCGCGCTCTCCAGTTCCGCCAGCGGGTACTTGTCCTCGGGCAGCTTCAGTTCCTGCAGGCACAGCGCGTCGATCGGCGTATCGGCGTTCTCTTGCGCGATCAGCCAGTCGAGCACCTGCGGCAGCCGGATCTTCAGCGAGTTGACGTTCCACGAGGCGATCCGCAGCGTCGACGGCGCGGTGGCGGGCACGGGCGGCGGCAGCGTGCTGCCGGGAGCCGGCACGGCCGCGGCGCCGTCGATACCGGCCAGCAGGTCGTCGGGCGCGCCGCTCATGCCGCCATCCCGCCGTGGCGCAGCAGCGCGTCGATCTGCGGCGGCCGGCCGCGGAACGCGGTGAACGACTCCATCGCCGGGCGGCTGCCGCCTACCGACAGGATCTCGCGGTGATAGCGCGCGCCGGTCTCGCTGTCGAGCACGCTGCCGGTCAGCTGCGCGGCTTCCTCGAAGGCGGCGTAGACATCGGCCGACAGCACCTCGGCCCACTTGTAGCTGTAGTAGCCCGCCGCATAGCCGCCGGCGAAGATATGGCTGAAGGTATTGGGCCAGCGCGACAGCGCGTACTGCGGCACCACGTGGATGCGGTCGTTGATCTCGCGCGACAGTTCCAGCACCGACTTGTCGCCGTCCGGATCGAAGTCGGTATGCAGATGCATGTCGAAGGCCGAGAACACGATCTGACGCAGCGTCATCATGCCGTTCTGGAAATTCTTGGCCGCCAGCATGCGGTCGAACAGCGCGCGCGGCAGCGGCTCGCCGGTGTCGACGTGGCGCGTCATGTCGGCCAGCACCTCGTATTCCCAGCAGAAGTTCTCCATGAACTGCGAGGGCAGTTCGACCGCATCCCATTCGACGCCGTTGATGCCCGACACGCCCAGCTCGCCGACCTGGGTCAGCATGTGGTGCAGGCCGTGGCCGAACTCATGGAACAGCGTGATGACCTCGTCGTGCGTGAACAGCGCCGGCTTGTCGCCGACCGGCGGCGAGAAATTGCAGGTCAGGTAGGCGACCGGCGTCTGCACGGTGCCGTCGCTGCCTTCGCGGCGGCCGCGCGCGTCATCCATCCAGGCGCCGCCGCGCTTGCCTTCGCGCGCGTACAGGTCCAGATAGAACTGCGCGAGCAGCGCCCCGTCCGGCGTGGTGACGCGATAGAAGCGCACGTCCTTGTGCCAGGTCTGCGCCTCGTCCGGCGCGATCCGCACCGAGAACAGCTTCTGCACGACGCCGAACAGACCTTCCAGCACCTTGGGCTCGGGGAAGTATTGCTTGACCTCGTGTTCCGAGAAGGCATAGCGCTGCTGGCGCAGCTTCTCGGACGCATAGGCGACGTCCCACGGCGCGAGTTCGGCCAGGCCCAGTTCCTTCGCGGCGAATTCGCGCAGCTCGGCCCAGTCGCGTTCGGCATAGGGGCGGGCCTTGGCGGCCAGCTCGTCCAGGAAACGCAGCACCTCGGACGGCGAATCGGCCATCTTCGGCACCAGCGATACCTCGCCGTACGAGCCATAGCCGAGCATCCGGGCTTCTTCGCGGCGCAGCGCCAGCTGCTCGCGCATATTGGCGGTGTTGTCCCAGTCGGCCTGGCCGGTGCCGTATTGCGGGCTGAGTTCGGACGCGCGCGTGACGTTGGCCTCGTACAGCGTCTGGCGCAGCGCGCGGTCGTCGGCGTACTGCAGCACCGGGAAATACGAGGGGAAATGCAGCGTGAACTTCCAGCCTTCCTTGCCATCCTTGGCCGCGGCCTCGCGCGCCGCTTCCAGCGTGTCGGGCGGCAGCCCGGCCAGGCGCGCCGGGTCTTCGATCACCAGCGAATAGGCATTGGTCGCGTCGAGCACGTGGTCGGAAAACGCCTTGCCCAGTTGGGCCTGCTTTTCCTGGATTTCGGCGAAGCGCGGCTTCTGGTCTTCGGGCAGCTCGGCGCCGCCGAGGCGGAAGCCGCGCAGCTCGTTATCGAGCAACTGCTTGCGGGCCGGGCTCAGCGCCGCGTACTCGGGGCTGGCGGCCAGCGCCTTGTACTTTTCGTAGAGCGCCAGATTCTGGCCCAGCGAGGACCAGAACTCGGTCATGCGCGGCAGATTTTCGGCGTGGGCCTGGCGCAGCGCCGGCGTATCGGCGACCGAGCTCAGATGACCGACCACGCCCCAGGCGCGGCCCAGCGGCTCGGTGGCCTGCTCCAGCGTGTCGACGGTATCGGCCCAGGTCGCCGGCCGGGCCGGATCCTCGACCAGCGCGACGGCACGCTGGGCCGCTTCGAGCAGCACGTCCAGCGCCGGGCCGATATGCTCGGGGCGGATCTCGGCGAAGCGGGGCAGGTCGCTGAAATCGAGCAGCGGGTTGGCGGCGTTCTTGTCGGCTTGATCCATGGCTTTCTCGTTGGCGGTGACGTTCGGATATTCCGCAGCTTGGGGCGGATCCGCGGTTTTCCAGCGTGGGTTTCGATCGGGTTCCTGAGCGAGTGTTCGAGTGTACCGGCGCTCGCCTCAACCCGCCGCGCGCTCGGCCGCCTCCAGCGTATTGACCAGCAGCATCGTGATCGTCATCGGGCCGACGCCGCCGGGCACCGGCGTGATATGGCCGGCGACTTCGCGCACGCCGGCGAAGTCCACGTCGCCGCACAGCTTGCCGGCGTCGTCGCGGTTCATGCCGACATCGATCACCACCGCGCCGGGTTTGACCATATCGGCCGTGATCAGGTTGCGGCGGCCCACCGCGGCGACGATCACGTCGGCCTGGCGGGTATGGGCGCCGAGGTCGCGCGTCTTGCTATTGCAGATCGTCACGGTGGCGCCGGCCTGCAGCAGCAGCATCGCCATCGGCTTGCCGACGATGTTCGAGGCGCCGACCACCACCGCGTGCGCGCCGCGCAGCGGGTACTGGATCGACTCGAGCATCTTCATGCAGCCGTAGGGCGTGCAGGGACGGAACAGCGGCGCGCCGGTCATCAGCGCGCCGGCGTTGGCGACGTGGAAGCCGTCGACGTCCTTCTCCGGCGCGATTGCCTCCAGCACCTTGTGGCTGTCGATGTGCCTGGGCAGCGGCAGCTGCACCAGGATGCCGTGGATCTTCGGGTCGCGGTTCAGTTCGTCGATGCGGGCCAGCAGATCGGCCTCGGACAGATCGGCCGGATAGCGGTCCAGCGACGAGAAGAAGCCGTTGTCCTCGCACGCCTTGACCTTGTTGCGGACATAGACCTGGCTGGCCGGATCCTCGCCGACCAGGACCACGGCCAGCCCCGGCTGGTGACCGCGTTCGGTCAGGCGGGCGGCGCGCTGGGCGGCTTCGGAACGGATTTGCTTGGCAAGGGCGTTGCCGTCGATCAATTGGGCAGGCATGGGCGGGGACGCAGAGGCGGCTGGGAGGTGGAAATCGAGAGCGGAAAATCGTGAGCGACGCGCTCGACGGGCCGGCACGTGCACCGGCATGCGCGGGCGCATGCCGGAAGGCTCGACGGGTCGCAGGGGTGACATTATAAGGTGTCGCGCTGCGGCGGGACGGGCGCACGCGGCAGCGCGACGGGCGCGCCGCCTACCGCCGGTATGAGCGGAACTGGGCCGCGGCCTGCTGCCAGGCTTCGAGGTGCAGCGGATCGCGGGAGGCCGGCGCAAACCAGGGCGCGATCGCGGGGCGCACGGCATCGACGGCCTCCGTTGGCAGGGCGGTCGCGGTAAGCCACAGCGCCTGCCGGACCGCATCGAAGCGGTTGCGCTCGACGTCCGGCCGGAAATCGCCCATCCGGCCTTCGGCCTCGACCAACCGCGCCAGCCAACGACGGCGCTCCGGCGCGGTGAAGCGGGTCCGCACCAGCTCGGTGGCGCGCAGCAAGGTCGGCCTGGCCCAGCACTCGCCCAGCAGCAGGTCGTCGTCGCCCAGGAACTTGAGCGACGTCTGCTTGCGCCGATGCAGCGTGTCCATGGCGGTACGCACAGCCTGTGCATCGAGCCGGTCGATCAGGTTCCATGCGCGCTCGATCAGCGTCGATGCGTTGCCCTGCAGCCATAGATCGCTGGTCAGTTGCGCCATGTCCGCCAGCAGCTGCGGCGTGTGGCTGGCGGGGGGCGCGTCCTCCAGTACCCCGAGCATGTCGGCGGTCAACTGCGGCATGGCGGCATGCGCCTTGCAGGGCAACAGCGTCGGGCCGCTCTCCAGCATGCGGCTGCAGCGCAGAGCCCAGGCGGCGGCCATCTCGCTCAACTCCGGCCAGCAGCCGGCGGCTTGCAGTTGTCTGGCGAGCGGCAGCAGCTCGGGCAGCAGTTCGTCGACCCATCCGCGCTGGTCCAGCCATACCGAAAAGGCACGCGCCTGCGCCGCCGGCGGCAACCTCCAGATGACGGACAAGATACGGTCGGCCGGCTGATCGTCTTCGTCGGCCACCCATCGCACCAGCGGCAGAAACTGGTGGTGACGCAGCGCCAGTTCGCTGACCGCATGGAACATGGTTTCGGCGATGGCCGTGCCCGGTGCGCAATGGATGCCCGCCTGGCACAGCAGCGCGGCGCGCTGTTCGGGCGTCGGCGCGGCGGAGCTCAGGCAGTAGGACTGCGCGCGCTGCCATCCCCGCACCGGATCGCACGGATGCCAATGGAGGATATTGACCAGCAGGAGCGCCAGCGACGGCAGCGACCGCCGTTCGGCCTCGTCCCATAGCGCGTGCCAGGCCGGACCTTGCTGCGGGGGCGGCAGATAGGGCACCAGTTCGGCCCGCACATGGAGCTGCTGGGCCGCGTCCATGCGCGATGCCTCCAGATGGGCCAGCAGCGACGCGGTCGCCGTCGCGGCGCGATCGGGATCGTTCAGCAGCGTGGCGCCTGCCGTGTGGATCGACGCCCGCGCGACATCCAAGTCGGCGTCGCCGGGAAGCGCCGCCGCGGCGTTCAGCAGCGAGAGCCAGTGCTGCAAGGACTGGTCCGGCGAGGGTGGCTGGCCATGGTAATGCGCCGTGGTGGGGCCGCCGGGCAGTCGGGCCAGCAGGGCGCAGAACAGGCGCGTGGCGAAGGCCGCGTCGCGGCGGATTTCGGCGGTGGCGGCTGCCAGCAGCGCGGACCAGGCTTGCGCGTAGGCCGGGTGATCGTGCGAGCGAGCCATGACGGCGGCAAGCAACTGGCCCAATCCGCGAAGCTGCTCGCTTGCGGGCAAGGCATGCGCGACGGCCAGCGCGCTGGCCGCGTCGGGCAACAGCATCGCAGCGAGCCCGCGGCCCCATGCCGTGGACTGCGGTCCCACGGCGCGGCCCAGCACCGCGATCCGCGCCCGGGCGCCAGTCGCCACCGGCACCATGGCCACCGCCTGTGCCAGGCGCAACAGTTTCGGCTCGTCCAATACGCCGCTGCCGGCCGGGTCGGCGATGTACGCCGCCAGGGCATCCATCACGGGCGCCAATGCGCCGGACACCGTGTCGAGCCGCTCGAGCACCGCTTCGATCGCGCTCCAGCGTTCGTCGGCGGGCAATTCGGGCACGCGCGCCAGCATGCCGGCCATCGCGCGGGCGCGCCCGACGGCCGGCAGGTCCGACTGTGGCAGGGCGTCAAGCTGGGTCCGAAGCATGGCCGCGGTCCAGATATTGGTGGTCAGCATCAGCGCGGCATCCGCCGCCGCGCACGCCTGCAGGCGCTGGCTCAGCGCGTGGCAGATCTTGCGTTCCAGCACGACCCGGTCATGCAGCGACAGAAACTGCAGCACATGGTCGAGGATCGATTGAGGCAGCAGCGTGAAGCGGGATGGCGCCGTTGCGTTCGCCACGTCGGCGGTGTGGTCCCTGTCTCTTATACCCCTCTCCGAGCCCCCCAGACTCAGGCGCATCTCGTATG
>NZ_JAGFTW010000013.1:0-15396 GCF_017598945.1 Cupriavidus gilardii | reverse complement strand
ACCGTGAAACGACTTCGCGCCGATGATAGTGCGGACTACCCGTGTGAAAGTAGGTCATCGCCAGGCTCTCCTTTGAAAACGCCCCAGATCTCCCAAGGTCTGGGGCGTTTTGCTTTGCGGCGGCGGCGGAAAATAACGGCCCCGACCGACACAAACACCATCAAAAAAGCGGCCACAAGGGCCGCTTTCTTACTCTCTACCGGCGGATCAGGCGCCGCAACCGTGTTCTGCGGCCTTGGCCAGCTCTTCCGGCGGGACGTCCCGCACGTGGGTGGCGATCGACCAGCGGTGCCCGTACGGGTCCTCCAGCTGGCCGTAGCGGTCGCCCCAGAACATGTCCTGCACCGGCATCGTGACCTTGGCGCCGGCATCGACGGCGCGCGCCACTGCGGCATCGACATCCTCGACATACAGGTGCAGCACCACCGGCGTTCCCTTCAATGCCTTCGGGCCCAGGCTCTGCCATTCGGGCATTTCCTCCGCCATCATCACCGGCGAGTTGCCGATGCGCAGCATCGCGTGCATCAGCTGGCCCTGCGGCGTGACCAGCTTGAATTCCTCCTCCGCGCCAAACGCGCGCTTGTAGAAATCGATCGCCTCCAGTGCATTCTTGCAGACGATATGCGGGGTCAGCGTCGGCATGCCTTCGGGAATCGGCTTGACTTGCGTTTGTGCCATCTTGGTTCTCCTGTTTCATCGAACTGATCGAACTAATTGACCCGGTCGAACTGTCTTCGACCGTCTGTCTTGCGCGCGTGATCGCGCCGTTATTGCGACTGCTGTCGCTGCTGTATCGGTTCGAGTTCGCGGAAGCGCTCGATGCCCTCGCTCGGCGGAAAGTCCTCGAGGTCGTACAGCTGCCGCACTTCGATCTCGCAGTGGTCGTCGTCGGTCTGCGGATTCGGGAAGCGCCGAGTCCATTCCAACGCTTCCTCGCGCGACTTGACCTGGATGATCGTGTAGCCGGCGATCAGCTCCTTGGTCTCGGCGAACGGTCCGTCGGTGACGGTCCGCTGCTGGCCCTGGTAGCGGATGCGCCAGCCCTTGGCGCTGGGTTGCAGGCCGGAGGCATCGACCAGTACGCCGGCCTTGGCCAGTTCCTCGTGGAAGGCTGCCATTTCCATAAGGAGCGCCTCCTCCGGCATCACGCCGCTTTCGGTTTTCTGCGTGCCTCGGACAAGAATCATGAAACGCATTGCGGTATCTCCTGTCGGTAGATCAGTCTAGGCGATGCCAACGGCCGCTCAGGGCTGCAGATCGAACAGCGCCTTGCCGCTTTCCATGTCGAACGGTGCGGAAAAATGGTCGTGGGCAATCTTCCAGCCCTCGGGCGTCTTGCGCAGGCCGACCGTGACGCGCATCCACGACCCACTCTCCTTGCCGTTCTCATCCTGGTGACCGCAGCGCAGCAGGTAATGGCCATAGCCGAACTGCTCGTCCACGGACAGTTGCAAATCGTGCATCTCGAACACCATCGGCCCCGTACACATTTCCATGCAGGCCGCCCAGTGCTTGCCGTAGGCGTCGGCGCCCTTGAATTGCAACTGCATCACGGCGTCGAAGGCAACGATGTCTGGGGTGTAGTGCGACATGATGCGGGGCACGTCGCGGGCGATCGCAGCTTGGCGCCACGCTTCCAGCATGGTCCGGATTTCGTCGTGGGCGGCAGTCTGCGATTGAAGGGCGTTGCTCATCTTGAGTCTCCTGGAAGGAAAAGGCGGATAGCGAATGGGAAGATGCGAGGTTGTGGCCGGATCCGGCCGTCACTGCGCGGGCGGCGTACTGCCGACCGCCAGCGACATCACCGGCCGTACTTCGACGCTGCCCAGCCGCGCGGCGGGAATCCCCGCGGCCGCGTGCAACGCCTCGTGCAGGCCTTCGGCCTCGATCAGATAGAAGCCCGCCAGCTGTTCCTTGGTCTCCGCGAACGGCCCGTCGGTGAACGACAGCTTGCCCGCGCGTACCCGCAGCGTGGTTGCCGTCGTTGCGCTTTCGAGCGCTTCGCCGGCCAGATACATGCCGTCGCGCTCGAGCGTGGCGCTGAAGCGCAGGCACTGTTCCACCAGGCTGCGCCATTCCGGCTCGGGCATCGCTTGCAGGACACGCTCGTCGGTATAGATCAGGCACAGGTATTTCATCGTCGCCGCTCCTCGGATCACGGTGGCTGTTCGGACTTCCTGTTACCTAGTCGTGCGGCGAGCGTGCCAATCGACAATGCCGCGCAAAAAAATTTACGACCCGGTTTACGACCCGCTCGCGCCGGGCAGTTCGCGGATCGGCCGGATCTCGACGCTGCCGTGCCGCGCCGGCGGAATCTTGGAGGCGACCTGGATCGCCTCGTTAAGATCCGCGGCCTCCATCAGATAAAAGCCGGCCAGCTGCTCCTTGGTTTCGGCGAACGGCCCATCAGTGACGGTCACCTTGCCGTCGCGTACGCGCAGCGTCCTGGCGGTCTCGACCGGCTGCAGCGCTTCGCCGCCCAGGTAGTGGCCGCTGCTGCGCACCTTGTCGCCGAAGCGCAGGCATTCGCCGACGAGAGAATCCCATTCCTCGGGCGGCATGCTGTAGACCTGCTTTTCCTGGTAGTAGATCAGGCAGAGATATTTCATCGGAGGCTCCTCGGTAGTGGTGGCGTTGGCGTGTCAGCCAGTGACGCGGCAACGGAACGGCATGGTACGGAACATCAGCATAGACGGCGGTGGCGACGACGCCATGACGCCAGCAGGGCGATGACCCTGTCAGTAGCTGGTCGTTTGGGACCGGCAGAAATCGACAGAGGGAATAGACGAGGGACCGCGTGCCGCCGGAGCCGGCCTCGCCCGGCGGCCCTTATTGCGGCAGTGCGGCAAGCCGACGCTCGATAAACCGCCGCTCGGGCTCCTGGCGAACCAGTTCCAGCACGGTCCGATAGGCCGTACGGGCTTCGGCGTAGCGGCCCAGGCGCCGGCACAGATCGGCCCGGGCGGCGTGGGCCAGGTGGTAGTCCGTCAACTCGCCGCGGGCCAGGATCGCATCGACCAGCGCAAGCCCCGCCTCGGGACCGTCCCGCATCGCCACCGCGACCGCGCGGTTCAGTTCGACCACCGGCGAGGGCTGGATTGCCAGCAGCACGTCGTAGAGCGCGACGATCTGCGGCCAGTCGGTCGAGGCGGCGCTGTCCGCTTCCGCGTGGACGGCCGAAATCGCGGCCTGCAGCGAATACGGTCCGAAGCGGCGCGAGGACAGTGCGCGCTCGACCAGCGCCGTGCCCTCGGCGATCAGTGCGCGGTCCCAGCGGCTGCGGTCCTGTTCGTCGAGCAGCACCAGTTCGCCGTCGGGCGAGGTACGTGCGGCGCGCCGGGACTCGTGCAGCAGCATCAGCGCCAGCAGACCCATGACCTCGGGCTCGGGCAGCAGTTCCAGCAGCAGGCGCGCCAGCCGGATCGCCTCGCCGGACAGATCGTGGCGCGTCAGCCGATCGCCGGAGCTGGCCGAATAGCCCTCGTTGAAGACCAGGTAGACCACCCGCAGCACGCTGTCGAGCCGCTCCGGCAGGTCCTTGCGGTCGGGCACCTGATAGGGAATGCGCGCGTCCCGGATCTTGGCCTTGGCGCGCACGATGCGTTGGGCGAGGGTCGACGGCGCGGTCAGAAACGCGTGAGCAATGTCCTCGGTGGTCAGGCCGCAGACCTCGCGCAGCGTCAGTGCGACCTGTGCGTCGGGCGCGAGCGCGGGGTGGCAGCAGGTAAAGATCAGCCGCAGCCGGTCGTCTTCCAGACAGGCGTCGTCGAACAGTTCGTCGAAGGCGCGTGTCGCGCTCTCGTCGACGATGGCTTCGACCTGTTCGCTGACGTCGTCCAGCGGGCGGAAGCGCGCATGGCGGCGGATGCCGTCGATCGCCTTGAAGCGGCCGGCCGAGATCAGCCATGCGCAGGGATTGGCCGGCACACCATCGCGCGGCCATTGCTCGAGGGCCGCCTTGAACGCGTCGTGCAAGGCTTCCTCGGCGAGGTCGAAATCGCCCAGCAAGCGGATCAGCGTGGCCAGCACGCGGCGCGATTCGGCGCGGTAGATCCCGCCGACGGCGGCCTCCGAGGCCGCGAGGGAATCGGCGGCAGGCTTGTCGGACGGTGCGGCGATGGAATCTGGCATCGGTCTTTGTCGGCGAGGCTGCCGCGGACCGCGGCGGGCAGGCGTGCGCTGGCGCACGGGCATGCCGATTCTGCGGCGGATGACTGCCGATGGCAAGGCAGCCACGGGCGTTGTAACAAAGTGCCAGGCGCAGGGCGGCGCGCCGGACGAGGGGCGATGAAATCGGCGTCGCTGGCGCGCCCCGAGGACGCCTATAGTGTTCAGAACCGCGCGGGCATGGCTCGTGCTTGATATGGCGGCCGCGCGCCGAGCCGACCGCGCGCGAAAACGAGGAGACGCGAAGCCATGGATCGAATCCGGCGCGATTGGCGTGACCATCCTGTCCGGCTGCTGCTCGGCCTGCTCATCAATGGCGGCGGCGTGGCGGTCTTGCTGACCCGGCTGTTTGCCGATGTCTGAACGGCGGCCGTCGCGCGGCGTGCGGGAGCGGCACGATGCCGCCTGACACGCCCCCGCCGACCGACGCCGGCGCGCAGGCCGCCGGGCCGCTCGACGCGTGGCGTCGTCCGCCGCGCGGCAAGCTGCATTGGCGCCGTCTGCTGGCGTTCCTCGGGCCCGGCTACCTCGTCGCGGTCGGCTATATGGATCCGGGCAATTGGGCCACCGACCTGGCCGCCGGTTCGGGCTATGGTTACGCGCTGCTGTGGATCGTGCTGATGTCCAGCCTGATCGCGATGCTGCTGCAGACGCTGGCGGCGCGGCTCGGGGTGGTGTCCGGCATGGACCTGGCGCAGGCGTGCCGCCAGCATTCGAGCAAGCGCTCGGCGCTGGCGCAATGGCTGCTGTGCGAGCTGGCGATCTGCGCCACCGATCTGGCCGAGGTGATCGGCACCGCCATCGCGCTGAATCTGCTGTTCGGCATTCCGCTGACCTGGGGCGTGGCGGCGACCGTGCTGGACGTGCTGCTGATCCTGGCGCTGCAGCAGCGCGGCTACCGGCAACTGGAGGCGGTCGTCATCGCGCTGCTGGCGGTCGTGTTCCTTTGCTTCGCGATCAACCTGGTACTGGTGCAGCCGCAATGGGGCGAGGTCGCACGCGGCTTCGTGCCAAACACGCGGGTGGTTACCGACACCAACATGCTGTACATCGCGATCGGCATCGTCGGCGCGACCGTGATGCCGCACAACCTCTATCTGCATTCGTCGATGGTCGGCCCGCATCGGATCCGGCGCGGGCACGAGAGTATCGGCACGACGCTGGCCTATTACACGGTCGACATCATGCTGGCGCTGGTGATCGCCTTTTTCATCAACGCCGCCATTCTGGTCACCGCGGGCGCCGTCTTCCATGCCGGCGGCATGCATGAGGTCAACGATCTGCGCGCCGCCTACCAGCTGCTCGGCCCGCTGACCGGCACTGCCATCGCCAGCGTCCTGTTCGGCATCGCGCTGCTGGCGTCGGGACAAAGCTCTGCCGTGACGGCGACGCTGGCCGGCCAGATCGTGATGGAAGGCTTCGTCAAGCTGCGGTTGCCGGCGTGGGCGCGGCGGCTGTTGACGCGCGGCATCGCGGTGGTGCCGGCGATGTTCGTCGCGCTCGCTTACGGCGAAGCGGGCATCGGGGAGTTGCTGGTGCTCAGCCAGGTCATTCTGAGCCTGCAATTGCCGTTCGCGGTGGTGCCGCTGATCTGGCTGACCAGCCGCCGATCGGTGATGGGCGCGTACGTCAACAAGCCTTGGGTCACGGTGCTGGCGGCGATCGCGGTGACGCTGATCATCGGCATGAACGTGACGCTGGTGACGACGATCGTGTTGCCGTAACGGGCAGGGCAACCCGCGTCGCCGCCAGCGCAAGAAAAAAGGCGGCCGCTGTGGCCGCCTCGTTCTTCATTGCCGGACATGTCGGCGCACAGCCGATCAAGCCTTGCGCGGCGGCGTCTTGGGCGGGGCCGATGCCGCGCCGCCGCCAGCCGGTGCGCCGGTGTCGGTCGGCAACTCGGCCTCGTCGACGCTGCCCAGGTCCGCGCCCGTCACCGGATCGCTGTTGACGTCCGACTCGGTGCGCATCGCCGCCGCTTCCACCGCGCTGGCCTGGGTGGGCTCGAGCTGAACTTCGGGCAGGCCGCTGCCGCCATCGACTGCCGGCGGCGGATTCTCGACGAACTCGAAGGTCGAATCGGCATTCCACGGACCGCGCAGCGCATCGCCCTGCGACATCTTGTAGTAGACGCTGGCGAATTCCGGCATCGGCGGCGCCTTGCCCGGCGGGAAGCTGGGCTGGATCGAATACAGCGCCTTCTCGAACGACTTCTGGTGCGATACCTCGCGCGTCATCAGAAAGCCCAGCGCTTCCTGCACGCCGGGGTCGTCGGTGACATTGATCAGCCGCTCGTAGATGATCTTGGCGCGCGCCTCGGCCGCGATATTGGAGCGCAGGTCCGCGGTGGGCTCGCCGATCGTGTCGATATAGGCCGCGGTCCACGGCACGCCGCCCGAGTTGGTCAGCGGCGGGCCGCCGCCATACAGCAGCTGGGTCACGTGGCTGTCGTTGCCGGGACCGGACAGCGAACGATAGAGCTCGGCTTCCTGTTCGACGCCCTCGGCCAATTGGCCCTTGGCGCCCTTGTTCAGCATCGCGACGATCGAGCCGATCACTTCCAGATGGCTCAGTTCCTCTGTGGCGATATCGAGCAGCATGTCCTTGCGGCCGGGGTCGTCCTCGGCCAGCGCCTGCGTGAAATAGCGCAGCGCAGCGGCCAATTCGCCCTGCGGACCGCCGAACTGCTCCAGCAACAGATTGGCCAGACCGGGATCGGGCCGTGATACGCGTACGGTGTACTGCAATCGCTTGTTGTGAATGAACATGGGGATCCTCCGATCTCGGTCAAAGAGACATCAAGCAGGGACTCAAGCGGTACTTCGGGCCGCATGGGCGAGGGTTGCGCTGCAATGCCCATGCCCGGAGCGGCGATCGCAGGGAAGACTCGCCATCGTTGGGGCCTGCCGCCGGGCGAACCGGCGCGAGATCGGGGAAGGAGGCCGCGCTTATCGTAGTCGCAGCGCAGGGAAATTAGGCAAACGTGTAAAACTTTCGCTTATTGCTTTCGCTTATTGCTTTCGCTTATTGCTTTCGCTTACTGCTTTTGCTTATTGCGCTGTGAGTCAGCCAATATCGCGCGCGGCCAACGCCTGATGCGCCAGCCACGCTCAGCGCGCCGCCTGCGTCACCGGCAACGCCTTCAGATGCAGATAGAGCGCGGTCAGATCGGTGTCGCTCATCTTGCTCAGGCTCTCGAACGGCATCACCTTGCTGACCTCGGTGCCGTCCGGCCGTACGCCGGTGCGCATCATCTCGATAAAGCGGTCCGGCGTGCGGTAGCGCAGCATCACGGCACCCGGCCGCAGGTCGGCGGCCGCGGGCCAGTCGGGCGGCGCGCCCGGAATCTTGCCGCCCGCCAGATCGGCGCCGTGGCAGCCGATGCAGGCATTGGCGACATAGGCGCCATAGGCGGCGGTCGGTGCAGGGTGTTGGGGCGGCGAGGGCGGCAGCGTGTGGTCGATCTTGGCGGCGGCATCCTGGATCATGCCGAAACCGTACAGCACGCGCGCCATCAACGGCAGGCGGATCTCGGTCATGCCGCTGAGCAGCGGCGGCAGGCTGCGGAGATAGGCCACCAGTGCGGACAGGTCCTCGTCGCTGAGCTGGTTGTAGTCTTCGCTGGGCATGATCATCAGCGGGCGGCCAGACGGCGCGACGCCGTGTCGGATCGCCAACACCCAGTCGCCTTCGCGATATCGCGCGATATCGGGATTGCCGGCGGTCACGTTCGGCGTACGCACGAACATGCCGCCCGGGTCGTTGATCATCACGCGGCCGCGGCCGTCGGCGCCGTGGCATTCCATGCAGCCGCGCGACTCGTAGAGATATTTGCCGCGCGCCTGGGCTTGCGCATCGTCCCGATAGGCGACCGGAACCGCGAGCACATGCACGCGCCGCTGAGCCTTGCGTTCGCCAAGCAGAATGCCGGTCGCCAGCACCAGTCCGGCGGCAACCGCCAGCCCGGCGATCGTCCACACCGCAATACGGATCACGCGCTTCATCGTCGCCCCTGTCGATGCGGAAAGGCGATATTGCAGCGATGCCGATGGCGCCGGTATGTGCGCGAGCGCACTGAGCCCGAGGTCCGGCGCGATGGGGGGTGTGAGGCGAGGCGAGGGGCAAAAGCGAAAGCCAGTTCGCTTCGGCGGTAGCGGCGCAGCGGGGGCGGCGCAAAGATGGCAGCCCCTCATGTCCTGAAGGAGTCGCCATGTCATCCGTTTCCGCCATCCAGGCCCAGCGGCCCATCGACATGCCGTCGGCCGTGCCCCAGGCAAAGTCCCCCGGCGATCGCTATTCGACGCCGCCCCAGGACGCCGCCGTCGCGCTGCTGATGTGCCAGCTGCTTGCCAATCTCAACGCCAACGCATTCGCGTCGCGGACCTCTGCATCGCTCAGCGTCAATACGATCGTGCTGGTCGACCATGCCGGCAGGCTGTCGGCGGCGGTCGTGGTGCTGTGGCCGGTGCGGGATCCCGACCGCGAACAGGAACGGCGCGACGACCGGCAAAGCGAGCGAACCAGGCAACAGCGCAATCGGCCCGACCGCGCCCACGGCGTGCCGCCGCATCGGCCCACCGCTCGCATCAATCCCTACGCGCCCGACGGATGGAGCTTCGACCGTCTGCCCCATGAAATCCTGGGGCTCAATGCCGGCGAGACCGATATGGCGAAGATCGCCAGGGCCTTTCGGGCAGCGTCGCTGAAGGCGCATCCGGACAAGGGCGGCCGGCCGGAGCAGATGCAGGCAGTGGCCGCGGCCCGGGACTTCATGAAGGCCCAGGCCGAGCACGCCAACGCAGGCCCGGCGGCGCACTAAGCGGCAGACATCCAAGGCGCCCAGGCGCCATCGACTGGCCCGTCCAGCGCAACACGCGGACGGGCCAGTTGGTTTTCAGTCCACCTGGGCGCCGGATGCCTTGACGATGCGGGCCCACTTGTCGAGATCGCCCTTGAGCTGCGCGGCGAACTGCTGCGGCGTGGCCGACAGCGCTTCGGCACCTTGCGCACCGAGCTTCTCGCGCAGCGCCGGATCGGCCAGTGCGGCCTGCATCGTCTGCGCGAGCTTCTGTGTAATTTCCTTCGGCGTTCCCTTGACCGCAAACAGGCCGACCCACAGATCGCCGCTATAGCCCGGCACCGTCTCGCCGATGGCCGGGATGTCGGGAGCGAATGGCGAGCGCTTCGCCGAGCTGACGCCGAGCGCGCGGACCTTGCCGGCCTTGATATGCGGCAACACCGAGGGCAGGCTGGCGAACGCCATCGGCACCTGGTTGCCGAGCACATCGTTCAGCGCCGGCGCCACGCCCTTGTACGGTACGTGTTCCAGCTGGATAGCCGCCATGCTGTTCAGCATCTCGCCCAGCAGATGGTTCAGCGTGCCATTGCCGGCCGACGCAAAGCGATACTGGCCAGGCTTCGCCTTGGCCATCGCGATCAGTTCGGGCAGCGTCTTCGCGGGGAAGGCGGGATTGACGACAAGCACGTTCGGCACGGTGGCGACCGGCGCAATCGGCTCGAAGTCCTTGATGGGATCGAACGGGACCTGACGGTACAGCGACGGGTTGATCGCCTGCGTGCTGCTGATCGTCATCAGCAACGTATAGCCGTTCGGCGTCGCGCGCGCCGCGAACTGGGTGCCGATATTGCCGCCGGCACCGGGCCGGTTCTCGACGACGACCTGTTGACCGAGGCGTTGCGACAGGTCCGCGGCCACCAGACGGGCGACGATATCGTTGGTCCCGCCCGGTGCCTGGGGCACGATCATCTGGATCGGCTTGCTGGGCCAGCCATCGGCGGGGCTCGCGGCCCCGGCCTGGGTGGCGCCGGACAATGCCACCGCTGAAACGACGCAGGCCAGGGCCTGGCGAATGCCTTGCATGATGTCTCCTCCTTGTTGTCGCGCTTGGGCCGCGATGCGCGAGCGACTTTACCCAAGGAGAAGCACGCCGGGAAATTCAATCTGCGACTACGGCCATAAGCGCGGCTTATTGCACGCGGATTGCAGACGCATCGAAGGCAGATCGAAGGCAGATCGAAGGCGGCCGACCTGCCGCCGGCCTTATTGCTCCAGGAACGGCAGCGCCCGCGCCAGCAGCGCGTCGGGCGCTTCCTCGGCGATGTAGTGCCCGCACGGCAACGGGCCGCCGTCGACATCCGCCGCCACCCGCTGCCATTCCTGCAGCGGCTGGAAGCAGCGATGGACCACGCCCTGTTCGCCCCACAGCACCAGCAGCGGCATCGTCAGCCGCTTGCCGGCCTCGCGGTCCGCGCGATCGTGCTCGAGGTCGATGCCCGCGGCCGCGCGATAGTCCTCGCAGACGCCATGCGCCGCGCCGGGCAGGGCGGCGCAGCGCTCGTATTCGCGCAGCGCGCGCGGATCGAAGGGACTCAGTCCCGCGCTGCGGCCGCCCATCAGATCGCGGATATAGCGCGACGGATCGGCTTCGATCAGGCGTTCAGGCAAGGGCGCCGGCTGGATCAGGAAGAACCAGTGCCAATACGCGCGCGCAAACGCCTCCGTGGTCTGCTCGTACATCGCCAGCGTCGGCGCGATATCGAGCAGCACCATCCGCTCGACCGCGGCGGGGTGATCCATGCCGAGCCGATGCGCGACGCGGGCGCCGCGGTCATGCGCCAGCACGCGGAAGCGCTCGAAGCCGAGCGACTGCATCACGCGCAGGGCGTCGCGCGCCATCGTGCGCTTGCTGTAGTTGCCGTGGTCGGCGGTGCCGGCCGGCTTCGACGAATCGCCATAACCGCGCAGATCGCACGCGACCACGGTGAACCGCTGCGCCAGCGTCGGCGCGACCTTGTGCCAGATCGCATGCGTCTGCGGATGGCCGTGCAGCAGCAACAGCGGCGGCCCATCGCCGCCGACCACGGCATGGATACGGACCTCGCTGTCGGTCTCGACGTCGATGCTGCGAAATTGCGGGAAGAGGGATAGGTCCACGGCGCGGTCTCCAAACGGGAATCGCGCCATTCTAGTGCGTCGGCGGCGGCGGATTGGGCGCCTGCCAGGCAACACAAGGCTAACTGGCAGGAAATAACGGCCAGGACATAACGGCGAGGAAATAACGGCCGATCCCCGGAGGCCGCCCTTGAACGGCCGACCATCGCCCGCGCCGCCGCCGGATCAGGCCGCCAGCAGCTCCGAGTTGACCAGCCGCAGCGTTTGCGGATTGGTCAGCGGAATCTCCGCCGCGCGCAGCCGCTTCAGGATGTCGAACAGCAGATCGCTCTTGGTGCCGCCGGCGATGCGCGGACTGGAAACGAAGCCCGTCACGGTCAGCGTGATGCCGTTCGGCGCCAGCTGGCTGAAGGTCACCGACGGCGCGGGATGGTCGAGGATCGCCTGGTTGTCGGCGTAGGCGGCCAGCAGCATGTCGCGCACCTCCTCGGGATCGATGTTCAGCGGGAACGTCAGCGTCAGCGAGGCCACGCCCAGCGTGCTGTTGTTCATCGTCACGTTGCGCACGCTCTGCGAGATCAGTTGCGAGTTAGGCACGATCATCGTCGAGCGGTCGCCCAGCTGGATCTCGGTGGCGCGCACGCTGATGCGGCGGATGTCGCCCTCGACGCCGCCGATATTGACCATGTCGCCGACCTTGACCGGGCGCTCGGTCAGCAGGATCAGCCCCGAGATGAAGTTCTTGACGATCTCCTGCAGCCCGAAGCCGATGCCGACCGACAACGCGCTGACGATCCAGGCCAGGTTGTCCCAGCGCACGCCCAGCAGCGACAGCGTCATCAGCACCAGCAGCACGTAACCGACATTGCTGAACAGCGTCACCAGCGAGGCCCGCATGCCGGGCTCCATGCCGGTCTTGGGCAGCAGATCGGCGTCCAGCCAGCGGCGCACCGAGCGCAGGATATAGACGCCCACGCCCGTGGCGATCACCGCGTTCAGGATGCGCTCCGGCATGATGTTCATCGCCCGCAGCCGCTCGCCGCCGAGCACCATCAGCAGGCTGTCGAGCAGGTCCTTCGGCGTGGTGCCGAAGCCGCCGGTCAGCAGCGCGATCACCGCCAGCAGCAACAGCACGCTGGAGCCGAGTCCGGACAGCACCGTCGACACCTGATCCAGATGATTGTCGCCAAGCCCGAACAGCTGCTTGATGATGCGGCCGCTCGAATAGTTGACTGAGAACAGGCTCTCGCAGGCGTCGCGCGTCAGCTTGGTCAGCAGATACAGGCTGCACAGCACGATGTCGAACCAGACGATTTCGTAGGTCAGGAAGCGCGCGAAGGTGATGTAGCCGGTCAGCAGCGCCATCAGCGTCACCACGATGGTCACGGCCAGTCCGGCGAGGACGATGCCGGTCAGCGTCGAGCCGCTGCCGGGCCGTTCGCCCGCGGCGACCAGCGCGCTGCGCACGCGGTTGGCGCGCAGCAGCGCCGCGCCGATCGTCAGCGTGACCACCAGCGACACCAGGCCGCGCCCGAACAGCGTGACCTGGACGCTGGTATCGATGGTGCGGTTCAGCTGTTCGATGGTGCCGGCCAGCAACAGCAGGCCGGCCAGCACGATCGGGAACGGCCGCAACGCGCGGGCGATGTCGTCGTGCAGCGAGGGCAGGCGCCAGGTCGGATGGCGCGTGCACAGCAGCGCCCGGCCCAGGCCGGCGATCAGCGCGCTGGTCATCGTCAGCTTGATCAGCTCGTCCGCCAGGTCGCGCATCGGCTCGGACAGTTCATAGTCGCGGGTGAACGCGTACAGCACGAGGCGGACCGCCAGCGCGGTCGTCAGCACCGTCGCCAGCGCGGTCGACAGGGCCAGTGCGCTGCGCCGCAAGCGGTGCTCCGGCAGGCGGTGCAGGCAGACCCGGGCCATGCCGCGCTCGACCAGCCGGCGGCCCAACGACCAGATGGCGAAGGCCAGCGCCACCAGCAGCACGGTGCCGGTCCGGTGGTCGGCGTCCCATGCCTGCTTGACCATCGGTGTGACGAGCGAACGCAGCGACTCGAAGCGCTGCCGGTCTTCGCGGCTCGGATCGAGTGCAGGCATCCAGAAGGCGCCGCTGAGGATGCTGTTCGAGCGCAGGGCGACCTGATCCTTCAGATGCCCGCGCTGCAGCTTCGCGATCTGATCGGCGAGATTGCCCAGACTTTCCTTGTCCTCTTCGGCCTTCTTCAGCTGCTCGTCGAGCGCCTTGGCGCGCCCGTTCAGCTCCGCGCGCTGGCGGGCGACAGCGGGCGCCTCCGAGGCGCTGCCGTCGGCGGGCGGCGGACCCAGCAGATCGATCTGCGCCTGCACCTTGGCGCGCTCGGCGACCAGCGTGCCGCTCAGCGTATCGACGTCGGTCAGCAGCCGGTGCACGGCATCGTCGAGCTCGGTCAGCTGGTTGCCGCTGGTGTCCTTGGACGCCTGCTGCTTGATGCGGTCCTGCTCGGTCTGCAGCCGCTTCAGTTCGGCGCTGGCCGCGGCGGCGGAGAACGGGGCGGCGGGCTTGTCTTCGGTCTGGGACGGTTCGTCGGCGCCGAAGGCCGTCGGCGCGGCGCCGGGTAACAGATGCAAGAAAACGATCAGCAGCAGGCTGAACGCCATTCCGGAAAATCGACGCATGAGGGGAACACCTTTCGAGCCGGCGCCTTCTGGCACCGGACGTTGCCGTGGGGTCATCCGATGCGTGCCGGGCGTCGGGCCATGCCGTCGAGGCGGCCGCGGTCGCTGAAAGGCGTCACAGCCATGCGAATGGACGCAGCCGGCACCGGAAAGCCCGGAATTATACATACGTCGGCCAACGTGATTCCAAAAGTGCTTGATCAGGCGCTATCTTGCTGTGAGAGAGGTGTTGATTGCCGTGCCGGGATCGCGCCGCGCCAGTCCGGTCGGCAGCGCTCCACGACCGCCAGCAGCCGATCGCAGGCAGCCGAAACATGTTTCGGCGGCGCTGTCGCAACGCCGAGCAGCAACCCGGCACGCGCGCAGGGCGACGACGCATACCAGACCGACAGCGGCGACGGCGCGATGCCGAAGGCCGCCGTTTCCTTGGCGATCGATACATCGGGGGTGCCGTCCGGCAGCCGCAGCAGCACGGCCAGCCCGGTCGCTTCGACTACAGCGCCGGCCCGCGGCCGCAGGGTCGCCAGCAGTCCGTCGCGCTGCGCCGCATAGAGACGCTTGGTGCGCCGCAGATGCCGCAGGTAGTGGCCGTCGCGGATGAATTCGGCGGTGGCCAGCTGGATGGACGGCGCGGGCGCCGGCGCCAGACACGCCGCCATTTCGGCAAAGCGTGGCACCAGCGGCATCGGTGCCACGACAAAGCCCAGCCGCAAGGTCGGGCTGATGGTCTTGCTGAACGAGCCGATGTGGATCACCCGTCCGGCGCGGTCCAGCGCCTCGAGGGCGGGCGCGGCCCGGCCCTCGAGGCGCAGTTCGCTGAGGTAGTCGTCTTCGATGATCCAGGCGCCTTGCTGCGCGGCCCAATCCAGCAGACGCAGACGTCGTGGCAGCGACAGCGTGCCGCCCAGCGGAGCCTGCTGCCCGGGCGTGAGCATCACCAGCGCGGCATCCGGCGCGTGCGCGAGCCCGTAGTCGACATCGAGGCCATCGGCGTCCACCGGCACGGGCACCAGCGACAAGCCGGCCAGCTCCAGTCCCCGACGCGTGTATGGAAAGCCCGGGTCCTCGGTCCAGGCCTTGCGCCCATCGAGCCCGACCACCTGCAATGCCAGGCCCAGTCCGCCAGCAAACCCGCCGGTGATCAGGATCTGCGAAGGCGAACACTGAATGCCGCGCGCGATGGCGAGATAGGCGGCGATTTCGCGCCGCAACGCCAGTTCGCCGCGCGGGTCGGGATAGAGCGCGGCCGCGCCGAGTTCGGCACGGGCCGCGTGGGCGCGCACCCGGGAGAACAGCTTCGCGGGCAGGCTTTGCTGCGCGGGCACGCCCATCTGGAAGATCGCCGGCCCGGCCATGAACTCCAGATACTGGTCCATGAACGAGCCGGGATCGGGCCGCTCGTCGGCATCGCGGCGCAGCGCCGGGCGTTCGGCGACCCGGGTACCGTTCGCGCGAGATGCCACCACCAGTTGCGCGTCGGCCAGCTTTTCGTAGGCCGCCTTGACCGTGCCGCGCGCGACGCCAAGCTGCGTCGCCAGGTCCTGCCAGGATGGCAGCCGCGCGCCGGGCGCGAGCACGCCGCTTTCGATCGCCGTACTGATGCCCTGGCGGATCTGTTCGGCAAGCGGTGTCCGGGCGGATCGGTCCAGGGAGAGGGGCAG
>NZ_JAGFTW010000025.1:0-15428 GCF_017598945.1 Cupriavidus gilardii | reverse complement strand
GCGACAGAGGTAGCGGTAGAGGTGTATAAGCGACAGCGGTATGAAAGAGACACAGCTGTAACTGTGGTGCATTGTGATCTTTGTATTTTTGGTATAACCTACCCCGCACACGCTCAGCCTCTACCCTCTCCTCTTCGTCGGCAGCGTCGTATGTGTATAGGAGACCGGCCCGCGGCACGCTCGGCGCCGCGGGGGTGGTGGGAGGAACAGCCACGGTCGCGGCAGGCGCATCAGCGCCGACGGCAGGGTCGGGCAGGGGATCGCCGGCGGCGTCGCTGGGCGCGCCGGCAGTACGGGTCGTGGCGGTTCTTGCGTTCATTGCGCGGATTATAATCCCCGCCCATGTCCGAACAACGCCCCGTCCCACCCGCTGCCCCGCGCCGCAGGCCGTCCCGACCGCAGTCCGCACGCCAGTCCCAGGGTCCTTCGCAAGCCCAGCCGCAGGCCCCGTCCCAGGGCCAGACCGAAGGCAAGCCCGAACGCCCGTCCGACCGCCGCTCCGAAGGCCAACCCGGCCGCCGGCCCCCGCGCCGGTCCGTGCTCGCCAATCCGCTGCCGCCGATCACCTTTCCCGAGGCGCTGCCCGTCTCGGCACGGCGCGACGAGATCGCGCGCGCGATCCAGCACCATCAGGTCGTGATCGTGTCGGGCGAGACCGGCTCGGGCAAGACCACCCAGCTGCCGAAGATCTGCCTGTCGATCGGCCGTGGACCGGCCCGCGCCGACGAGGCCACGGAGGACGGCCATGACGGCCAGCCCCGGCGCCAGGGCGGCCTGATCGGCCACACCCAGCCGCGCCGCATCGCGGCGACCTCGACCGCCAAGCGCATCGCGCAGGAACTGGGCTCGCCGGTCGGCGAGCACGTCGGCTACCAGGTGCGCTTCAACGACACCATGTCGCCCGGCGCGTCGATCAAGCTGATGACCGACGGCATCCTGCTGGCCGAGACGCAGACCGATCCGCTGCTGCGCGCCTACGACACCATCATCATCGACGAGGCGCACGAGCGCAGCCTCAACATCGATTTCCTGCTGGGCTATCTGAAGGAGATCCTGCCGCGCCGCCCCGACCTGAAGGTGATCATCACTTCGGCGACGATCGATGCGCAGCGTTTCGCCGAGCATTTTGGCAGCGGCGGCAAGCCCGCGCCGGTGATCGAGGTCAGCGGCCGGCTGTATCCGGTCGAGATCCGCTATCGGCCGATCGCCGACGACGGCGGCCCGAACCAGCGGACCGACAAGGGCAAACCGGCCGGCGATGGTCCGGCCCGATCGGCGCAGGCGCGCGAACGCGATCTCTACGACGGCATCGTCGACGCGGTCGACGAGCTGAGCCGGCTCGGCCCCGGCGACGTGCTGGTGTTCCTGCCCGGCGAGCGCGAGATCCGCGAGGCCGCCGAGGCGCTGCGCAAGCACCATCCGCCGCACACCGAAATCCTGCCGCTGTTCGCGCGGCTGTCGGTGCAGGAGCAGGAGCGCGTGTTCAAGCCCTCCAACGCGCGCCGGATCGTGCTGGCCACCAACGTCGCCGAGACCTCGCTGACGGTGCCCGGCATCCGCTATGTCGTCGACACCGGGCTGGCGCGGGTCAAACGCTATTCGTACCGCAACAAGGTCGAGCAGTTGCAGATCGAGCCGATCTCGCAGGCCGCCGCCAACCAGCGCGCCGGCCGCTGCGGCCGCGTCGCCGACGGCGTCTGCATCCGCCTGTACGACGAGGCCGATTTCGCCGCGCGCCCGCGCTTTACCGATCCCGAGATCCTGCGCTCGTCCCTGGCCGCGGTGATTCTGCGGATGAAGGCGCTGCGCCTGGGCGCGATCGAATCCTTCCCCTTCATCGAGCCGCCGCTGGGCCGCGCGATCGCCGACGGCTACCAGCTGCTGCAGGAGCTCGGCGCGGTCGACGAGGGCAACGCGCTGACCCCGCTCGGCAAGCAGCTGGCGCGTCTCCCGCTGGACCCGCGCGTGGCCCGGATGATCCTCGCCGCGCGCGACCAGCATTGCCTGCGCGAGGTGCTGATCATCGCCAGCGCGCTGTCGGTGCAGGACCCGCGCGACCGTCCGCAGGAGGCGCAGGAGGCCGCCGACCAGGCGCACCGCAAGTTCATGGACGAACGCTCGGAATTCCTCGGCTGGGTCAAGCTGTGGAAGTGGTTCGAGGACGCGGTCGCGCACAAGAAAAGCAACCGCCAGCTGCAGGACCAGTGCCGCGCGAATTTCCTGTCGCACCTGCGGCTGCGCGAATGGCGCGACGTCCATTCGCAGCTGCTGACCACGGTCGCCGAGCAGGGCTGGAAGCTGAACGACAGCGAGCCGACCTACGAGCAGGTCCACAAGGCGCTGCTGACCGGCCTGCTGGGCAATATCGGCCAGAAGCTGGACGAGGCCGACGGCCGTGGCCGCGAATATCTGGGCGCGCGCGGCATCAAGTTCCATCTGTGGCCCGGCTCGCTGGTGGCGCGCAAGATGGGCCGCTGGCTGGTCGCCGCCGAACTGGTCGAGACCAGCCGGCTGTTCGCCCGCACGCTGGCGCGCATCGAGCCGGACTGGCTGGAGCAGGTCGGCCGCCATCTGCTGAAGGTCAGCTGGAGCGATCCGCACTGGGAGAAGAAGGCCGGCCAGGTGCTGGCGATGGAGCGCGCCACGCTGTACGGGCTGACGGTCTACCAGCACCGGCGCGTGCACTACGGCCCGATGAATCCGCAGGAGGCGCGCGAACTGTTTATCCGCCGCGCGCTGGTCGAGGGCGAGTTCGATACGCGGCTGCCGTTCTACGCGCACAACCAGCGCCTGGTGCGCGAGATCGAGAACCTCGAGCACAAGGCGCGCCGGCAGGACGTGCTGGTCGACGACGAGCTGATCTACGCCTTCTACGACCGCCATATCCCGGCCGACATCCATCAGCAGACGCAGTTCGAGCAGTGGTACCAGAAGGAGAGCGCGCGCGATCGCAAGCTGCTGTACCTGAACCGCGAAGAGCTGATGCGGCACGAGGCGGCTGGCATCACCACCGACCTGTTCCCGAAGACGCTGAACGTCGCCGGCGTCGACATGGGTTTGAGCTACCACTTCGAGCCCGGCAGCCACCGCGACGGCGTCACGCTGACGGTGCCGCTGTACGCGCTGAACCAGATCCGGCCCGAGCGCGCCGACTGGCTGGTGCCGGGCATGATCAAGGAGAAGGTGCACCTGCTGCTCAAGTCGCTGCCGCAGAAGCTGCGCCGCCATTGCGTGCCGCTGCCCGACTATGCGGCGGGCTTCGTCGAGCGCCGGCCGTTCGCCGAGGGCGAGCTGATCGACGTGCTGATCGCCGATATCCGCGAGCAGACCGGCACGATGATCCGGCGCGCGGACTTCAAGCTGGAGACGCTGCCGGCCCACCACTTCATGAACTTCAAGGTGGTCGACGAGCACGGCCGCCAGCTCGACATGGGCCGCAACCTGGCCCAGCTGCGCGCCGAACTGGGCGGGCAGGCCCAGCAGTCGTTCCAGAGCCTGGTCGCGCGCGAGGCGCCGGTCGCCGAGGCCGGGCAATACGAAGGGCTGACCGGCTGGACCTTCGGCGAGCTGCCCGAGCTGCTGGAGATCCGCAAGGGCAACCGCACGCTGTTCGGCTACCCGGCGCTGGTCGACCGCGACACCCACTGCGACGTCGAGGTGTTCGACGACCCGCAGGAGGCCGAGCGGCTGCACCACGCCGGACTGCGGCGGCTGTTCGCGCTGCAGCTGCGCGAGCAGGTCAAGTTCGTGCAGAAGAACATCCCGGGGCTGTCGCAGATGGCGATGCAGTACATGACGCTGGGCACCCAGGACATGCTGCGCGACCAGATCGTGATGCTGGCGCTGGAGCGCGCCTGCATGCAGGCGCCGCTGCCGCGCAACGAGGCGGAATTCTCCGCGCGCAAGGAGGAAGGCCGCGGGCGGCTGGGCCTGCTGGCGCAGGAGATTGCCCGGCTGGCGGGGACCATCCTGGCCGAATACGCGGCGTTGCCGCGCAAGCTGCTGCAGGCCAAGCCCTTCGCCGCGGCGCACGCCGACATGCAGGCGCAGCTGTCGCAGCTGATGGGCAAGCATTTTCTGGCCGAGACCCCCTACGACAGGCTGGTGCATTTCCCGCGCTATCTGAAGGGCATCGCGATGCGGATCGACAAGCTCAAGGGCGATCCGTCGCGGGACACGCAGCGGCAGCAGGAGATGGCGCCGCTGCTGCAGCAGTGGCAGCGCGCCGACAAGCAGCGCCGCGTGCAGGGCAGGGGCGGCGAGGACGCCCGGCTGGAGGAATTCCGCTGGATGCTGGAGGAACTGCGCATCGCGCTGTTCGCGCAGGAATTGCGAACGCCAGTGCCGATGTCTGTCAAGCGTCTGCAGAAGGTGTGGGAGTCGATGCAACGGTAGGGCGGCCGGCGCACGATTTTGGCGCATCCGGTCATCGAAACGGTGGGGCTCGACGTTAGAATGCGTGGGCCTTGGCGGTCGCATTATCCGGGGGCAAGCGGTCCGTTCCGGCCGTGCCCTTCCGCCTGATCCGTTTCCTTGTTCGTATCCTTTCCGCCGACCGTCCCGAACGGTCCGCCAACCGTTCTGTTCGTCCGCCTATGCCCGCCCTTCGCCGTATCGTTGCAGCCCGCTTGACCTGGGCCCTTGTCACTGCGGCTGCGGCCGTCGCGGCGGCCCTCGGCGCGGCGCCGGCCCGGGCCGAGGTCGTGGTGGTCCTCAATTCGGGTGATGCCAGCGTTACGCTGATCGACCGCGACAGCCAGAAGGTGCTGGAAACCTTCCCGGTCGGCAAAGAGCCCCACCACCTGATCGCCACGCCCGACGACCGCTCGCTGATCGTCGCCAACGCGGTCGGCAACGACCTGGTGTTCCTCGATCCGGTCAGCGGGCGGGTCCAGCAGCGGGTGCCGGACATCGACGATCCGTATCACATCGGCTTTTCGCCGGACCAGAAATGGTTCGTCGTCACCGGCAACCGGCTCGACCGCGTCGACCTGTACCGCTGGGACGGGCGCGCGCTGAAGGCCGCGAAGCAACTGCCGCTGGGCCGGACGCCGAGCCATATCGCGTTCACCGCCGACAGCCGCATCGCCTTCGTGACGCTGCAGGACTCCAACGAGGTGGCGGCGATCGACCTGCCGACGCAGACGCTGCTGTGGCGCATGGAGGCCGGCTCGGCGCCGGCCGGCATCTGGGTCACGCCGGACCAGCGCTATCTGCTGGTCGGCATGACCGGCGCCGACTATGTCGCCGTGATCGACTGGCGCACCCGCGCGGTGGTCAAGCAGATCCAGACCGGCAAGGGCGCGCACAACTTCCGCGCGCTCGGCGACAAGCGCCATCTGCTGCTGACCAACCGCGTCTCCGGCACCATCAGCATCCTGGACCAGCAGACGCTGACCAAGGTCGGCGACATCACCGGCCTGCCGCCGGGGCCGGACGACATGGAGCTCGCCGCCGACGGCAAGACGCTGTGGGTCACGTTCCGCTGGGCCCGTTCGGTCGGCGTGATCGATGTGCCGAGCCGCAAGCTGGTCAAGACCATTCGCGTCGGACGCTCGCCGCATGGCATCTACTTCCGCACGCGCGCGCCGCTGTATTGACGGGGGCGGTATGAAAGCTGGTAGCTCGCTTCGCGGTGTGGCCCTGCAGGTTTTCTCCCCTCTCCCGCCCAGCGGGAGAGGGGCGGGGGAGAGGGCAAGCGGCGTTGGCCAGGCTGACGCGGTATCGCGAGTGCGGCCGCCTTTGCCCTCTCCCCCGGCCCCTCTCCCACAAGTGGGAGAGGGGAGATCGGTGCGCGGGTGCTGGTGGTGGAGGCGGGCGACTGTCGCCACGCTGGCGCTGTTTGGCCTGTCACTGCCCGCCCATGCCGCCCCGGACGACTGCCGTGCCGGTACCCTGTACCTGACCTTCGACACCGGCAGCATGAGCCAGGCGCAGCTGATCGCCGACGTGCTGCGCCGCCAGCGCGTGCGCGCGACCTTCTTCCTGGCCAACGAGCCGACCGTGCGCGGCGATCATTCGCTCGATCCGGGCTGGGCGCCGTACTGGAAGGCGCTGGCCGCCGACGGCCATGTGTTCGGCTCGCATACGTTCGACCACGTGTACCTGCGCAGCACGCGCGGCGGCAAGGTCGTGATGCGGCCGCAGTTCGGCCCGAACGCCGGCCATGACATCGCGATGGATCAGGCCGCGTTCTGCGCCGAGCTGGACCGTAGCGCCGCGGCGCTGCAGCGCCTGGCCGGTGTCAAGATGGACCCGCTGTGGCGCGCCCCGGGCGGGCGCACCGCGCCGCAGACGCTGGCCTGGGCGCGCCAATGCGGCTATCGCCATGTGGGCTGGGCGCAGGCCGGCTTCCTCGGCGACGAGCTCGATTCCGACCGCTATCCGAACACGGCGCTGCTGACGCGGGCGCTGCGCGACCTGCGCGACGGCGATATCGCGATGGCGCATCTGGGCATCTGGTCGCGCCGCGATCCGTGGGCGCCGGCCGTACTAGAGCCGCTGATCGAGGGGCTGCGCCGCAAGGGCTTCTGCTTCGCCACGCTGCGCGAGCATCCGGACTACCGCGAGGCGAAGCCGGCGGCGGCGCCGGCAAGGGGAGGGGCCAGCTGATGCTGCAGACATTGGACGCCTGGCTGGGCGATCTCGAGGGCGCGCTGTTCCAGCACGTGGTGCTGCCGGTGGTCTATGCGCTGGGCCTCGGCGGCTATGCCGAGGACGCCTTTACCGGCACTGAATGGCTGGTGATCGGCCTGCTGCAGCTGACCGTGATGGTGGCGGTGCTGTGGCCGCTGGAGCGGCTGCGTCCGGTCGAGCCGGTCACCGATCGCGCCGCGATCCGCACCGACATGCTGTACACGATGATCCACCGGCTCGGCCTGTTCCGGCTGGCGCTGTTCTTCACGCTCGATCCGGTGGTCGACGCGATCGAAGGGCGCCTGCATCTGGCCGGCTGGCAACGGATCAATGTCGAGGACTGGTGGCCCGGGGTCACCAGCGAGCCGCTGGTCAGCTTCCTGATCTATCTGCTGCTGTTCGATCTGCTGGGCTACTGGTATCACCGCCTGTCGCATACCGTGCGCTGGTGGTGGTGCCTGCATGCGGTGCACCACAGCCAGCGCCAGATGACGCTGTGGAGCGACAACCGCAACCACCTGCTCGACGATCTGCTGCGCAGTCTGGTGTTCGCGGTGACCGCGCTGGCGATCGGCGTCGAGCCGTCGCAGTTCCTGCTGCTGGTGGCGCTGTCGCAGCTGATGCAGAGCCTGCAGCATGCCAACGTGCGGCTGCACTTCGGCCGCATCGGCGAACGGCTGCTGGTGTCGCCGCGCTTTCACCGGACCCATCATGCGATCGGCATCGGGCACGAGGCGCACGGGCAGCCGGCGCGGCTGGGCGGCTGCAACTACGGCGTGCTGTTCCCCTGGTGGGACATGCTGTTCGGCACCGCGCGCTTCGTCGACGACTATCACGCCACCGGCATCCGCGATCAACTGCCGCCGCCGGCCGGGCGCGGGCGCGATTACGGCGCCGGCCTGCTGCAGCAGCAGTGGTACGGCATCAAGCGCTGGTTCCGGCGCGCCTGAGGCCGTCGCGGCGGCGCTCGCGCAGGCGATCCCGAAGCGGTCGGCATGCCGCGCCGACACGAAGCGTTACGGGCACGTGTGCTAGTCTGTCCCACCTGAATCGGCCGTCATGGCGCGCCGCCGCCGCGCGCGGCCTGCGCCGCCCCATTTCCACGCCGATCCGTTTCCACCTTCTCCTGTTGCATGAACGACCTCGTCCGCTCCTTTGTCCGCGCGCTGATCAGCCAGCTGCATCCGCGCATGCTGGCGCTGACCGTGATTCCCTTCGTGCTGGCCACCGTGTTCTGGGGCGGCCTGCTGTATTTCACCTGGGATCCGGTGATGACCGCCGCGCGCGGCTTCCTCGAAACTTCGATCTTCACCAGCTGGATCTACGGCGCGCTGGACTGGTTCGGCCTGTCGTCGCTGCGCGCGGTGGTGGCGCCGCTGTTCGTGGTCGCGCTGACGATTCCGCTGGCGGTGGCCTCGCTGCTGCTGTTCATCGGCTTGTGGTCGGTGCCGGCGGCGGTGCGTTTCCTCGAGCGCAGCTATCCGGAGCTGGCCAAGAGCAAAGGAGGCAGCGTGCTGGGCAGCGTCTGGCATTCGCTGTCGAGCACCGGGGTATTTCTGCTGCTGGTGCTGATCTCGCTGCCGCTGTGGCTGGTGCCGCCGTTCTTCGCGCTGGTCCCGCCGCTGCTGTGGGGCTGGCTGACCTATCGCGTGATGACCTACGACGCGCTGGCCGACCACGCCAGCGCCGACGAGCGCAAGGCGATCATGCGGCGCCACCGGATGCCGCTGCTGATCATCGGCGTGGTGGTCGGCCTGCTGGGCTCGGCGCCGACGCTGCTGTGGGTCTCGTCGGCGGCGATCATCTTCCTGTTTCCGTTCGTGCTGGCCGGCGCGCTGTGGCTCTATGCGCTGATCTTCATCTTCTCGGCGCTGTGGTTCGGCCACTACTGCCTGCATGCGCTCGGGCAGCTGCGCGCCGAGCGGCAATCGGTGGCGCCGCCGCCGTCCGGGCCGGACGTGATTGAACTGGCGCCGTCGGACGTGCGCCGCATCGAATCATCCTGAAGCGAGGAACATCATGGGTTTCGGTCTGATCGTGATCGGCGACGAGATTCTGTCGGGACGACGCGAGGACAAGCACATGCGGCGCGCGATCGCGCTGCTGGCCGAGCGCGGCCTGGCGCTGCAATGGGCCGAATATGTGGGCGACGAGCGCGAGCGCATCACCGCAACGCTGCGCCGTACGCTGGCGGGCCCCGACGTGGTGTTCTGCACCGGCGGCATCGGCGCCACCCCCGACGATCACACGCGCCAGTGCGCGGCCGCGGCGCTGGGCGTGCCGCTCGAGCTGCATCCCGAGGCCAGGACGCTGATCGCGCAGCGCATCGCCGAAACGGCGGCCGGCGATCCGGTCAAGGGCGACCTGTCGCTGCCCGAGAACCAGCATCGCTTCAAGATGGGCGAGTTTCCGCGCGGCGCCCGCATCATCCCGAACAACTACAACCGGATCCCGGGTTTCTCGGTCGGCCACCACCATTTCATGCCGGGCTTCCCGGTAATGGCGTGGCCGATGATGGAGTGGGTGCTGGACAACGAGTATTCGCACCTGTTCCATCAGGTCCAGCATGTCGAGCGGGCCTTCCTGGTGTTCGAGGCGCCGGAATCGACGCTGACGCCGCTGATGGAACAGGTCGAGACCGCCTTTCCGGGCGTGCGCGTGTTCAGCCTGCCGTCGGTCGGCGACGCCCAGCGGGGCGAACTGTATGCGCGCCGGCATATCGACCTGGGCGTCAAGGGCGCGCCCGCGCTGGTCGAGGACGCCTACGCCATGCTGCGCGACGGCGTGCGGGCGATGGGATTCGAGGTGGTGGAGAACGCGGGGGCGGGGGTCAGCGCGGGGTAGTGACATTGCGGCGGCGCACCGCAAATGCGGTGGTTTTCTCCCCTCTCCCGCTTGCGGGAGAGGGGCTGGGGGAGAAGGACAGGGCGGTGGCTATGTCCGGGCGCGTCGCGATGGCGAGCGCGGTTGCCCTCTCCCCCGACCCCTCTCCCGCGGGGCGGGAGAGGGGAGAACCCAGGTGGTGAGAGTTTGCTTCCTCAAGCCCCATGCCACGGCAGCCCGCGCACGCACCAGCCCTCGATCGTCTTGCGGTGATGGTGCTCGTCGCGCGGGCCTTCGAAGCCTTCCAGCACATCGATCGCGTAGCGGTAGCCGGCTTCGGTGGCGACCCGGGCCGCGTGCTTCGAGCGGGCCGCGCTGCGGCACAGGAACAGCACCGGCGCGTCCTGCGGCACCTTCGCCTTCAGTTCCTCGACGAAGCGCGGATTCTGCGCGCCGCCGGGATAGCCGGACCATTCCACGTGCAGCGACTGGCGCTGCGGCACATCGGGGCCGCCGACCCAGTCCAGCTCCGCCTGGGTGCGCACGTCGACCAGCACCGCGTTGGGATCGGCCATCAGCAGATCGTAGGCTTGCTGCGGCGTCAGTGCGCCGTAGTAGGGCAGTTGGTCCTGTTGTTGCCGCGCGTTGGCGGCCTGCAGAAGCGCGTCTCGGGTGGTCATTGCCGGGCGGAGGTTGGGTTTCGGGTGGGGCGTGACGCCGATCGCGGCCACGCCTTCAGCAAAGAGGGATATTCTACTCCGCCGGCGCGGCCAGGCCGCAGCAGTGGAAGCGCGAGCCCGGCGCCGAATCGACGCTGGCGCCAGCATGGTGCCGGTGGCACCATGACGGTGCATCTGGCGTTGTCGATGCACCGGATTGGGGTTTGGGTTCGCGCGATCCGCTGCCGATCGCGCGCGTGCCGAGCGGCGCGGTGGCATGCCCGACGCACGTGCAAACCGTTGCGCCAGCGCGGTGCGGGGCGCCCGCCCGCGCCGATGCACAGATTTCGGGAACGGCCTGCAGAGAGCGCGACGTCGGCGCCACTGCGGCGCCAAATCCGTGCGGACGTTGGCATGCTTTCTGCTAACATGCTTCGTCCTTTTGAAGGCCGGTCGCCGCCGGCAGGCAGCAGCGATGCGCCCCCGGCGGCCGGCACGTGAATGGCTCCAACTGAACTCAGCCGAATTACCAGGAGATAGGCATGGCGCAGAGCGTTGCAGATGTGATGAAGCTGGTGAAGGAAAACGACGTCAAGTTCGTCGACTTCCGTTTCACCGACACCAAGGGCAAGGAGCAGCACGTGTCCGTGCCGACCTCGCACTTCGGTGAAGACAAGTTCGAGAGCGGCCATGCTTTCGACGGCTCGTCCATCGCTGGCTGGAAGGGAATCGAGGCGTCGGACATGCTGCTGATGCCGGATGCGAACACCGCCCATATCGACCCGTTCTACGAAGAGCCGACGCTGGTGCTGACCTGCGACGTGATCGAACCGTCGGACGGCAAGGGCTACGACCGCGACCCGCGTTCGATCGCCAAGCGCGCCGAAGCCTATCTGAAGAGCACCGGCCTGGGCGACACCGCCTACTTCGGTCCGGAGCCCGAGTTCTTCATCTTCGACGGCGTGACCTGGAACATCGACATGCAGGGCTGCTTCGTCAAGATCCATTCGGAAGAAGCGCCGTGGTCGTCGGCCCGTGAGTTCGAGCACGGCAACAGCGGCCACCGTCCGGGCAAGAAGGGCGGCTACTTCCCGGTCGCCCCGATCGACACCTTCCAGGACATGCGTTCGGAAATGTGTCTGATCCTGGAATCGCTGGGCATTCCCGTCGAAGTCCACCACCACGAAGTGGCCGGGCAGGGCCAGAACGAGATCGGCACCAAGTTCAGCACGCTGGTGCAGCGCGCCGACTGGACGCAGCTGCAGAAGTACGTGATCCAGAACGTCGCCCACACCTACGGCAAGACCGCGACCTTCATGCCGAAGCCGGTGGTCGGCGACAACGGCTCCGGCATGCACGTGCACCAGTCGATCTGGAAGGACGGCCAGAACCTGTTCGCGGGCAACGGCTACGCCGGCCTGTCGGAGTTCGCGCTGTACTACATCGGCGGCATCATCAAGCACGCCCGTGCGCTGAACGCGATCACCAACCCGGGTACCAACTCGTACAAGCGTCTGGTGCCGGGCTTCGAAGCCCCGGTCAAGCTGGCCTACTCGGCCCGCAACCGCTCGGCCTCGATCCGCATCCCGTACGTGGCGAACCCGAAGGGCCGCCGCATCGAGACCCGCTTCCCGGATCCGCTGATGAACCCGTACCTGGGCTTTGCCGCGCTGATGATGGCCGGCCTGGACGGCGTGCAGAACAAGATCCACCCGGGCGAGGCCGCGGACAAGAACCTGTACGACCTGCCGCCGGAAGAGGATGCCAAGATCCCGACCGTGTGCGCGAGCCTGGATCAGGCCCTCGAGTACCTCGACAAGGACCGCGAGTTCCTGACCCGCGGCGGCGTGTTCAGCAACACGATGATCGATGCCTACATCGAGCTGAAGATGGAGGAAGTGACCCGCTTCCGCATGACCACCCATCCGCTCGAGTTCGAGATGTACTACTCGCTGTAAGCAGACCGGGCGAGAAGGGCGCGGTGGTCCCGCCGAGGCGACCACCGCCGCGTTTGCGGTACCGCCGGGCGGCGGTACCGCGCTCGCGCGCAGCGCTTGTTGCACCACGAAGGGGCGGCCTCGGCTGTCCCTTTTTGTTTGGCTCGCTAGAATTGGGCTTCCTCGACCTCGACTCCTTCCGATGCGACGCCCGTCCATGACCGCGACCCTGCCTTCGTTCCGCCAGCCGCACCGCATCGGTGCCGACCCGGCGCCGCCGACCCGCAGCGGTGCGTGTGCGGCCCTGTTGTTGGGCATCGCGGCGGTCGTCGTTTCGCTGGGCGCGACGCCGGCCGCGGGGCAGTCCGCGGCAAACGGCTCCGAAATCTACGTCTGCAGCGGCCCGAAAGGCGTGCCCGAATACCGCAACGGCAACGGCGGCAAGGGCTGCAAGCGGCTCGATCTGCCCGACGTGATCAGCGTGCCGGTGACCCGGCAGTCCGGCCGTGGCGCGACGGGCGGTGCGGCGCCGATCGAAGGCGCCACCGCGGCCAACTTCCCGCGCATCGATGCGGCCACGCAGCGCCGCCGCGACGGCGAACGCCGCGCCGTGCTGGAGGAGGAGCTGCGCAGCGAGCAGGCCAAGCTGGCCGCGCTGCGCGCGCAATTCAACGAGGGCCAGCCCGAGCGGCAGGGCGACGAGCGCAACTACCAGCGCTACCTGGACCGCACCGCCGCGTTGCGCGAGGACATCGCCCGCAGCGAGGCCAACGCCGCCGCGCTGCGGCGCGAACTGGCCAACCTGAAGGACTGAGGATTGAGGATCGATCGATGCGCCGCCTGATTCGCAGCGTTTCCCGCAAGGTCGGCGGCGCCGACCGCGCGCCGGCCGACGAGAGCACCGCGTCGCCGGTGTCGCCGGCGGTGGCCGCGCTGGCCGCCGGGCTCGACATGATGCCGAACCCCGTGCTGCTGGTCGTGCAGCCCGGCATGCGGATCGTCTACGCCAACCCCGCCGCCGAGGCCAGCTTCGGCCTCTCGCGCAAGTCGATGCTGGAACTGTCGCTGTCCGCCCTGTTCGGCCGCGCCGACGAACTGGACGCGATGATCGATTCGGTGCTGGTGCGCCAGGTCGATGCGCGGCGCCAGGACGTGGTCCTGCAACCGCCGCTGCGCGAGCCGATGCACGCGCATGTGGTGATCGGCGGCATCGACGCCAGCCCCGGCACGGCGCTGGTCGAAGTGCTGCCCAACGAGCAGAAGGTCCGCAGCGAACGCGAGGAACGCATTCTCGACCTGACCTCGGCCAACAAGGAGCTGATCCGCAATCTGGCCCACGAGATCAAGAACCCGCTGGGCGGCATCCGCGGCGCCGCGCAGCTGCTCGAATTCGAATTGCCCGAGCGCAGCCTGCGCGAATACACCCAGGTCATCATCAAGGAATCGGATCGCCTGCAGACGCTGGTGGACCGGCTGCTCGAGCCGCACCGGCATCCGCATATCGTGCGCGAGCTCAATATCCACGAGGTGCTCGAACGCGTGCGCTCGGTGGTGCTGGCCGAATTCCCCAACGGCCTCGAGATCGTGCGCGACTACGACGCCAGCCTGCCCGAGTTGTCCGGCGACATCGAGCAGCTGATCCAGGCCGTGCTGAACATTGTCCATAACGCCGCGCAGGCGCTGGCCGAGCGCATCGCGCGCGGCGATGCGCAGATCGTGCTGCGCACGCGGGTCGCACGCCAGGTCACGATCGCCAAGCGGCTGTACAAGCTGGCATTGGACTTGCATGTGATCGACAACGGTCCGGGCATTCCCGAGGATATTCGCGAACGCATCTTCTACCCGCTGGTTTCGGGCAGGGATGGCGGCAGTGGGCTCGGTCTGACACTGGCGCAGACCTTCGTGCAGCAGCACGAGGGGCTGATCGAATGCGAGAGCCGGCCCGGCTGTACCGATTTCCGCATCCTGCTGCCGCTGCGCTGAACGCCCCGAAACAGGCTCACGACCCATGGCGCCCCATGCCGGGTGCCGGGCACCGGGTGGACAGCGCAGCGAAGGCGGACCTCCGAAACACCGAGCAGACAAGCGACGCACATGAAGCCGATCTGGATAGTCGACGACGATCAATCTATTCGCTGGGTCCTGGAAAAGGCCCTGGCCCGCGAAAGCCTGCTGTCCCGCAGCTTTACCAATGTGCGCGACGTCCTGTCGGCGCTGGAGGACGACGAGCCCCAGGTCCTGATTTCGGACATCCGCATGCCCGGCGGCTCGGGCCTCGATCTGCTGCAGGCGATCAAGGGCCGCCATCCGGGTTTGCCGGTGATCGTGATGACCGCGTATTCGGATCTGGACAGCGCGGTCGCCGCCTTCCAGGGCGGCGCCTTCGAATACCTGGCCAAGCCCTTCGACGTCGACAAGGCGGTCGAGCTGATCCGCCGCGCGCTGGAGGAAAGCCTGCGCGAGGAGGAGATGGACGATCGCCTGCTGGACGCGCCGGAAATCCTCGGCCAGGCGCCGGCGATGCAGGACGTGTTCCGCGCGATCGGCCGGCTGTCGCAGTCGAACGTGACGGTGCTGATCACCGGCGAGTCGGGCACCGGCAAGGAGCTGGTCGCGCGCGCACTGCACAAGCACAGCCCGCGCGCCAACGGCCCCTTCATCGCGCTCAATACCGCGGCGATTCCGAAGGACCTGCTCGAGTCCGAACTGTTCGGCCATGAGCGCGGCGCCTTTACCGGCGCGCAGACCATGCGCCGCGGCCGCTTCGAGCAGGCCGAGGGCGGCACGCTGTTCCTCGACGAAATCGGCGACATGCCGTTCGACCTGCAGACGCGGCTGCTGCGCGTGCTGTCGGACGGCAACTTCTATCGGGTCGGCGGCCACAACCCGCTGCGCGCCAATGTGCGCGTGATCGCGGCCACCCACCAGAATCTTGAAACGCGCGTCAAGGAAGGGCTGTTCCGCGAGGATCTGTTTCACCGCCTGAACGTGATCCGGCTGCGGCTGCCGCCGCTGCGCGAACGGCCCGAGGACATCACGCTGCTGGCGCGGCATTTCCTGCAGAAGAGCGCCAAGGAGCTCGGCGTCGAACCGAAGCGGATGACCGACGAGGCGCTGGCCTATGTCAGCACGCTGCCGTTCCCGGGCAACGTGCGCCAGCTGGAAAACCTGTGCAACTGGCTGACGGTGATGGCGCCGGCGCAGACCATCGAGGTCAAGGACCTGCCGCGCGAAATGATCGGCGGCGCGCCGGACGGGCAGGCCGGCATGGCGACTTACGGCAGCACGCGCGCGGTCGAGCGCGAAGCGCAGGGCGGCGGCGATCCGGTCGACGCGCTGCATGGGGCGGCCGGGGGATTGGCCGGGGGGATGG
>NZ_JAGFTW010000047.1:0-15747 GCF_017598945.1 Cupriavidus gilardii | reverse complement strand
CCGAGGCGGCCACCGAGCCGGTGCCGCTGCGCCTGCTGTCGTTCGGCGGCGAAGCGATGTCGCGCGAGGCGTTCGCCCGTATCAAGCAGAGGTTCCGTGCCGGCACGCTGATCAACGGCTATGGCCCGACCGAAGCCGTCGTCACCCCGCTGGCCTGGGTCGGGCAGCACGACACCGATTGCCCGAGCCCGTACGTGCCGATCGGCAGGCCGGTTGGCGACCGCACCGCTTACGTTCTCGACGCAGACCTGAATCCGGTGCCGGTCGGGGTCACTGGCGAGCTCTATCTCGGCGGCCTCGGCCTGGCGCGCGGCTATGTCGGCCGACCGGGAATGACCGCCGAGCGCTTCGTGCCCGATCCGTTCGCCACCGGCGCCCGCATGTACCGCACCGGCGATCTGGTGCGGCGCTGTCGCGACGGCAGCATCGAATACGTCGGCCGGCTGGACCATCAAGTCAAGATTCGCGGCTACCGGATCGAACTGGGCGAGATCGAAGCACGCCTGCGCGCGCATGCTGCGGTACGCGAGGCGGTGGTCGTGGCCCTTGACGGCCCGGGCGGAAAGCAGCTGGTGGCCTATGTCGTAGCGCGCCACGGCGAAGCCGACGTCGTGACACCGCTGAAGGCCCATCTGCAGAGCGTCCTGCCGCCCTACATGGTGCCGGGACATATCATGCCGCTGGCCCACCTTCCGGTGAACCCAAATGGGAAGCTGGACCGTCGCTCGCTTCCCGAGCCGGTATGGCAGGTCCAAGGCTACGTCGCGCCGAGCAACGAATTGGAAGCCAAGCTCTCCCAAGTCTGGCAGGAGGTTCTTGGCGTCGAGCGGGTCGGCATGACCGACAACTTCTTCGAGCTGGGCGGCGATTCGATTCTGTCGATCCAGGCCGTCAGCAAGGCGCGCCGCCTCGGGCTGCGCTTCACACCCAAGGACCTCTTCCTGCATCAGACCGTGCAGGCGCTGGCCCGGGCGGCGACGTGCGAGGGGACCGACCGGCCGGCAGAAGACAAACCCGTCGGCGAAGTGCCGCTGCTGCCGATCCAACGTTGGTTCTTCGAAACGCCGATCCCGAATCGCCATCATTGGAACCAGTCGGTACTGCTGCGCCCTCTCGCGCCACTCGACCCGGAGGCGTTACGCCAGGCGCTTCGTACCCTCCTAATCCATCACGATGCACTGCGTCTGCGCTATCGGCAGCGCGACGGAGAATGGCAACAGCATTACGCCGACGCGGACGAGCACGATCCGTTGTGGCACGACGAGGTCGCCGACAGCAACGCCATGGCAGAACGCTTCGAGCATGCTCAACGAAGCCTGAACCTCGAACAGGGGCCATTGCTGCGCGCGCTGCACTTTCGCCTGGCCGACGGCAGCGAGCGGCTGCTGCTGGTCGTCCACCATCTGGTAGTGGACGGGGTGTCGTGGCGCATCCTGATGGAGGACTTGCAGCTGGCGTATCGCCTCGCACAACAAGGCGGGTCGATCGCGCTCCCGCCCAGAACGGCATCGTACAAGGCCTGGGCGCAGACCCTGGTGGAACACGCCAATGGCGGCGCCATGCGGCAACAGGCCAACTTCTGGCTGTCGCAACCGGACGTACCTCCGCTGCAACCCGATCACGATACCCCGGCGCTTGCGCGGGATGGGCGACAGCACACGATCCGCCTGAACGCGACGCGCACCGCGCAACTATTGCAACAGGCGCACGGCGCCTATCGCACCCGCATCAACGACCTTCTGCTGACCGCGGTCGCCCGCGCCGTTGGCGCATGGACGCAACGGCCACGTGTCGCGATCCAGCTGGAAGGGCATGGCCGGGAGGCGCTTTCCGACGCCGTCGACATCAGCCGCACGGTGGGCTGGTTCACCACGGTGTTTCCCGTCGTACTGCCTGTCGCCCCCGATATCGGGGACACCATCAAGCAAGTCAAGGAGACGTTGCGGGCGATCCCCGACAACGGTATCGGCTACAGCTTGCTGCGCCATCTTGGACCGGTCGAGATCCGATCCGAGCTGGCGCGTCGCACCGAGCCGCGCATCACCTTCAACTATCTGGGGCAATTCGACCAGGCCGCGGCGGGCGACGGGGACTTTGCACTGGCGGACGAGTCCAGCGGCGGCGGCCGCGATGGACAAGCACCGCTCGGCAACATGCTGACCATCAATGGCCAGGTATTCGGCGCCGAGCTGGTGCTGAAGCTTGGCTACAGCTGCAAACAGTTCGATCCCGCCACCATCGAGCGGTTGGGCGATGCCCTCCATCGCGAACTGGAAACCGTCATCGAACACTGCCTGTGTCACGACAACCACGGCATGACCCCATCCGATCTGGTCAATGTCCAGATCGACCAGGCGTCGCTCGACGCGCTGCTCGATAACGTGCTCTGAACCGCTTCTCGCCTTTGAACCGAACCATGACGACTGCCACCGAACGACGCAAACAGGACATCGAAAGCATTGCGGCACTGACCGCATTGCAGCAGGGTGTCCTGTTCCACGCACTGGAGCGCGGTGACGGCGACCCCTATCACTATCAGCGCGTATTCGACATTCGCGGCGAACTGGCGATCGACGACTTCGCCCGTGCGTGGCAATGGACCGCCGATCGGCATCAGGCGCTGCGCAGCGACTTCATCTGGGGCGAGAGCGACGTACCGCTGCAGATCGCGTACAAACGGCGACCCGTTCAAATCGAGCAACTCGATTGGCGTGACGTGCCGGCCGACGAGCAGCGGCGGCAATTGGAATCGAAGCTGACGGCACAGCGACGGGAGGGCTTCCCGTTCCGCCGGGCCGCCGATCTTCGGCTCTGCCTGATCCAGGTGGAGGCGCGACGCTGGTGGCTGGCCTGGTCCTTCCACCATGTCGCGATGGATGGCTGGAGCGTGGGCATGGTGCTGAGCGACGTACTGCAGTCCTACCTGGCGCTGCGTCGCGGCCAACCGCTGCCTGCGACGGCACCGCGCCCCTTCAGCGCCTATCTGCAATGGCAGGGACAACGCGACAAGGCGGCGTCGACCCGCTATTGGCAGCAGGCGCTGGCGGACGTCGAAATGCCGACGCCGCTGCCAAGCGGCGCGCCGGAGACAGAACGCTCGGGCTATGCGGAGCAGAAACTGTCGCTGTCGCCAGCTTTGAGCGAAGCCGCGCGTACGGTGGCGCGGCAAGCGGGCGTCACCGTCAATACGCTGGTGCAAGGACTGTGGGCGTGGGTGCTGGCGCGGCACAACGGCAGCGGCGACGTGGTGTTTGGAACCACGGTGTCGGGGCGTTCGGGCGATTTCCCCGGGATCGAATCGATGGTTGGCCTGTTCATCAACACGATTCCCTTGCGTGTCCGCGTGCCGAGCGATCTGCCGGTCCGCCAGTGGTGGCGCGCCATTCAACAGCAGGCGGTGGAGAACCAGCAGCACGAGCATATGCCGCTGCCGGATATCCAGCGACTGGCACGCCCCGGCGAAGGCGGCGCGTTGTTCGACAGCATCCTGGTGTTCGAGAACTACCCGGTCGATGCGGCGCTGAAACAAAGGCCAGGGGAAATCGACATCCGCCTGCTGCGCGCCGGCGCCAAGGAGGATGACGGCGAGTTTGTCATCAGTGGCCGCAATAACTATCCGCTGAGCCTGATCGCGGCGATGGACGAGTGTCTGCACCTGACGCTCGCCTACCAGCGCGATCGCTTCGCCGACCGGGACATCACGGTATTGCTCGGCCGGATGGAGCAGGCACTGGAGCTTATGCTGGCCGATCCCGACCGATGTCTGGGGCAGATCGGGCTTCCCGGGGACGGGGGCGTGCTGGTCGCCGAACCGATCAGGGGAGCGCTGCCGGATGTCTTGGCTTCCTGGCTGCGCAGCGTCGAGGCCGATCCCTGGGCCATGGCCCTTCGGTACGAGGACGAAACGCTGACACGCGGCGAGGCCGATCGGATGGCCAATGGGGTCGCGGCCGCGCTGGTCGATCGGGGCGTCGGCCGCGAGACGCGGGTCGGGCTTTGCATCGAGCGCTCGTGCGGCTTTGTGGTCGGGTTGCTTGGCATCCTGAAAGCCGGGGCGGTATGTGTGCCGCTCGACCCGGCGCAGCCCACCGAGCGCTTGCGGCAGTTGCTGGATGATGCCGGTGCTCGTGTTGTGGTCGGCGCTGTCCCGGGCTTCGATTGCATCGATCCGGCGTCGGTGGCGCCGGTGGCCGAAGCCCCTTCCGTCTCGTTGCTTCCGGGCCAGGCCGCCTATCTGATCTACACCTCCGGCTCCACCGGCACCCCCAAGGGCGTGTTGGTCAGCCACGATGCGCTGGCGCACTACGTCTGTGGCGTCCTGCATCGCCTGCAGTTGCCGGCGGATGCCTCGATGGCGATGGTCTCGACGACCGCCGCCGACCTCGGCCATACCGTGCTGTTCGGCGCCCTTTGCAGCGGCCGGACCTTGCATTTGATCTCGCGCGAGCGCGGCTTCGATCCCGATCGTTTTGCCGAGTACATGGCCCGGCACCGTATCGGCGTGCTCAAGATCGTCCCGAGCCATCTGCGGGGACTGCTGCAGGCGCGCCAGCCCGCCGACGTGCTGCCCGAGCAGGCGCTGATTCTCGGTGGCGAGCCCACCTCGGCCGAGCTGGCTCACACGGTGTGCGACTTGAAGCCGCACTGCCGGCTGTTCAACCACTACGGGCCCACCGAGACGACCGTCGGCGTGCTGACGCATGAAGCCACCACATTGCCCGAACGGCAGCTGCCAACCGGCACACCATTGCCCGGCTCGCGCATCTACGTGCTCGACGCGGACCTGAATCCCGTACCGGCTGGCATCGTCGGGGAGCTCTATATCGGCGGGCCACAGCTGGCGCGCGGCTATCTCGGTCGCCCGGGACTGACCGCGGAACGCTTTGTCCCCGATCCGTTCGGCCACGGTGCTCGCATGTATCGCACCGGCGATCGGGTCAAGCAAGACGCACAGGGCCGTATCGAATACCTCGGTCGTCAAGACGAACAGGTCAAGATCCGCGGCTACCGCGTCGAACTTGGGGAAGTCGCGCACTTGCTGCGGTCCCAAGCTGGCGTCAAGGACGCTACCGTGATCGTTCACGAGGACCGACTGGTCGCCTACTGCGTGCTGCACGACAGCGACATCGCACCGCTCAAATCCAGGCTCAAGGCGCAGTTGCCCGACCACATGGTCCCGGCACAACTCATCGCGCTGGATCGACTTCCGGTGACCCCGAATGGCAAGCTCGACCGCCGCGCCCTCCCCGCGCCGGTATGGGAAACCCAAGGCTACGTCGCCCCGCGCAATGAGATCGAAGCCCTGCTCGCACAGGTCTGGCAGGAGGTCCTCGGTGTCGAACGCGTCGGTTTGACCGACAATTTCTTCGACCTCGGCGGCGATTCGATTCTGTCGTTGAAGCTGATCGCCCGCCTGAAGAAGGCCGGTCACAAGGTGATGCCGAAGCAGGTATTCGCCAACCCCGTACTGGGCGACCTTGCGCGGGCAATCTCGACGAATGCGGATGCCGCTTCGGCCGCTCCCGAAACGGCGAATCCATTACACGCACGCGCCGATCGCAGCGGACCGATGCCATTGTCGTGGGCGCAACAGCGCCTATGGTTTCTGTGGCAATGGAACCGGAATGGCGCTGCGTACAACATTCCGCGAGCGGTGCGGCTACGGGGCGACCTCGATCCGTCGGCACTGCAGCGGACCTTCGATGCGCTGGTGGAGCGGCATGAAAGTTTGCGCACCACCTTCCATCAGGACGGCGAACAGGCGGTGCAGCGCATCCATCCGCCCTCTACCCTGCCGATCGCCGTCAGCGACCTTCGCAACATCGAGCCATCGCAACGCGACGGCGAGATTCAGTCTCAGGTCGACGCCGAAGCGCAAGCGCCGTTCGACCTCGAACTCGGACCGCTGCTGCGCGTGCGCCTGCTGTGGCTGGCCGACGACGACCACATCCTGCTGGTCACCATGCACCATATCGTCTCCGACGGCTGGTCCATGAACGTGGTGATCGACGAGTTCGCCCGGCTCTATGCGGGCTTTGTCACCGGTCAGCCCGTGCCATTGCCGCCGCTGCAAATTCAGTACGCCGACTATGCCGCCTGGCAGAAGCAATGGCTCGACGCCGGCGAACTGGAACGGCAACTGCGCTACTGGAAATCGCATCTCGCCGACGATGGCACCGTCGTGCTGGAACTGCCCACCGACCGCCCGCGCCCCGCCGTGCCGAGCCACCGCGGCGGCGCCGTGTCGTTCTCGCTCGATGCCGCACTGTCGGCGAAGCTGCGCGCCCTCGCCCGCAGCGCCGATACGACGCTCTTCACCGTGCTGCTGGCCGCCTTCCAGGTACTGCTCTACCGCTACACCGGCCAGCGGGACCTGCGCATCGGCGTGCCGGTGGCGAATCGCAACCGCGTCGAGACCGAGGGTGTGGTCGGCTTCTTCGTCAACACGCAGGTACTGCGCACCGAGATCGACGGCAGCATGGCATTTGACGCAGTGCTGGCACGCGCTCGGGAATCGGTATTGCAGGCGCAGGCCCATCAGGAACTGCCGTTCGAGCAACTGGTCGAGGCGCTGCAGCCCGAGCGCAATCCGTCGCACAACCCGCTGTTCCAGGTCATGCTGAACCATCAACGGCGCGACCGCAGCATCGCGCAGCGTCTGCCGGGCCTGCAGTTGGAACCGGTGGAACGATCGGTCCGATCGACCAAGGTGGACCTTTCGCTGGATACCCAAGAGGACCAGACCGGCGCGGTGTTTGGGGCGATGGGATATGCGCGCGATTTGTTCGACCACCGCACGATTGAACGGATGCTGGGACACTACCTTGGCATCCTCGACCAGATGGCGTCGGCTCCCGGGCTTCGTGTTGGCGAGTTCATGCTGAACGTCGAGGACGAAGGAACGTTGATCGGCGAGACGGTGGAGGCCAAGCCGGCCGATGTGCTGGCGGCATGGCGACGCAGCGTTGCCGCCGATCCTTCCGCCGTCGCGCTGCGATACGAGGACCAGGTGCTGACGCGCAGCGAGGCTGACCAACTTGCCAATGGTGTCGCCCTGACGCTGGCCGGGCGCGGCATCGGGCGAGAGACCCGGGTTGGGCTCTGTGTCGAACGGTCTTTGGCATTCGTCACCGGGCTGCTCGGCATCCTGAAGGCCGGGGCGGTTTGCGTACCGCTCGATCCCGGGCAACCTGTCGAGCGGTTGCGGCAGTTGCTGGACGATGCCGGTGCTCGCGTCGTGGTGGGCTCCGTGCCGGGCTTCGATTGCATCGATCCGGCGTCCGTGGCGCCGGTGGCCGACGCCCCTTCCGTGTCGTTGCTCCCAGGCCAGGCCGCCTATCTGATCTACACCTCCGGCTCCACCGGCACCCCCAAGGGCGTGCTGGTCAGCCACGATGCATTGGCGCACTACGTCTGCGGCGTGCTGCATCGCCTGCAACTGCCTGCCGACGCCTCGATGGCAATGGTCTCGACTACGGCTGCCGACCTCGGCCATACCGTGCTGTTCGGCGCCCTTTGCAGCGGCCGGACCTTGCATTTGATCTCGCGCGAGCGCGGCTTCGATCCCGATCGCTTTGCCGAGTACATGGCGCGGCACCGTGTTGGCGTGCTCAAGATTGTCCCGAGCCATCTACGCGGCCTGCTGCAGGCGCGCCAGCCCACCGACGTGCTGCCCGAGGAGGCGCTGATTCTCGGTGGCGAGCCCACCTCGGCCGAGCTGGCTCGGACGGTGCGCGGCTTGAGGCCGCATTGCCGGCTGTTCAACCACTACGGGCCCACCGAGACGACCGTCGGCGTGCTGACGCATGAAGCCACCACATTGCCCGAACGGCAGCTGCCAACCGGCACGCCATTGCCCGGCTCGCGCGTCTACGTGCTCGACGCGGACCTGAATCCCGTACCGGCTGGCATCGTCGGGGAGCTCTATATCGGCGGGCCACAGCTGGCGCGTGGCTATCTCGGTCGCCCGGGACTGACCGCGGAACGCTTTGTCCCCGATCCTTTCGTCCACGGTGCTCGCATGTATCGCACCGGCGATCGGGTCAAGCAAGACGCACAGGGCCGTATCGAATACCTCGGTCGTCGAGACGAACAGGTCAAGATCCGCGGCTACCGCGTCGAACTTGGGGAAATCGCGCACTTGCTGCGGTCCCAAGCCGGCGTCAAGGACGGCACCGTGATCGTTCACGAGGACCGGCTGGTCGCCTATTGCGTGCTGAACGGAACGGACATCACAACGCTCAAGTCCCGGCTGAAACAACAACTGCCGGACCACATGGTCCCCGCGCAGATCATCGCGTTGGACCGATTGCCGATTACGCCGAACGGCAAGCTCGATCGCCGCGCGCTCCCAACACCGGTATGGGAGACCCAAGGCTACGTCGCCCCACGCAACGAGATCGAAGCCCTGCTCGCGCAGGTCTGGCAAGACGTCCTCGGCGTCGAGCAAGTCGGCATCCACGACAACTTCTTCGACCTCGGCGGCCATTCGCTGCTCTGCCTGCACGTGCTGACGCGCCTGCGCGCCGCGACGAGCGCGGGTCTTGCGATCGAGCTGCGCCATCTGATGGAACACCAGACCATCGCTTCGCTATGCCAGGTCATTGGCGGCGCGGACACCGCACAACATCGGCCCGTCCCCCTGAATCGGCCATCTCCGGATGCGCCATCGCTGTTCTGCCTGCATGCGTCGTTCGGCAATGTGTTCGACTACACGCCGCTGGCTCGCTCGCTGGAGGGCACGTGCACGGTCCATGGGCTTGCCTGCCCGCCGCTGGACACGTTCGATACGCTCGAACATCTTGCCCATCTGCATGTGATGGCGATCCGGGCAGTCCAGCCCGTCGGCCCATATCGGCTGCTCGGATGGTCGCTTGGCGGCGCACTGGCGGCGCGCATGGCGGCGATCCTCGAAGATGCTGGCGAAACCGTCGCCTTCCTCGGCCTGGTGGATAGCCTGGTGCCGCGCCAGCGTACGGCTGCGGCCCGCCAACGTGGCTCGATCGAGGAGCTCCATCAATATCTGCTGCAGTTGTTTCCCCAGTTGGCAGACAGCGGCTTCGCGGAGGAGCTGACGAGGGCGCAGACGCAGATGCAAGGCGCCGCGCTGGTCGAACGTCTGATCCGGCACGCTTTCGCGCTGGCCGGCGGCGCGGCGCCCGTGGACCCGGACGAGCTGTCACGCATGTTTGCCACGGCTGAAAGGCTGCGCGAACTCAGTCACGGCATGTCGCTGCAAGCGCTGCGCGTGGCGCCGACCTGCTGGTGGGCCGGCGACCGCGCCGCCGACGATATCGATCGGCTGGCCGCGATGCTGGAACGGCAGCCGGCCCATTCGGAACGCGTGGCGGCCACCCACCTGGGGATCGTGCGGGCCCCGGCCTTTATCGACGGGCTGCGCGATCGGCTGGAGGCCGTGCCGGCGAACGATTGACGCGGCCCTCGTTCGACGAGGCGGACGAGGCGGACGAGGTGAACGTGGTGACCGGAACCAGCGCATACCAGAGCCCGGCCGCCGTCATCGCGCCCAGGGCCAGCCAGGAAACCCAGTCCCAGACCCCATCTGCGAACAGCGCAGCCGCCAGCCCAACGCATCCGGCAATGGCCAGCACGATCGGCATGCCGTAGATCCAAAGGAATGTTCCAGGCGTTCTCATCGGCTGCCTCCTGTGTGCGTCACGGCGCCGACCGCGGGCACGGTGCGCTCCGTCGTGCGCTGCTCGTCTTCCAGCTTGCGCAGGCGGGCATTGGTCGTACGCGTGCGGCCGACCCACAGATAGATGCCGCTGCCGAGCAACACGATCGTGATGACGTCGAGCACCGCCCACAGGATCTTCAGCGGCATCGCGCCGTAATCGCCGAAATGCAGCGGCCCGGAGATCCGCAGCGCGGCGACATACCAGGGCATCTCGCGCTTGGCTGCGAAGGCGCCGGTCTGCGCGTCGATCAGCACCGGCTTGATCAGGCGCGAGGTGATATGCGCGTCGCCGCGCATGAACACCGCGTAGTGATGGTTGCCGGCCAGCGGCGTTCCCGGGAAGGCAACAAAGGCGGTCGTCATGTCCGATTCCTCGGCCTTGGCCAGCGCAATCGCCGCATCGAGCGACGTCAGCTTGCTCGGTGGCACGGCGGCGGCCGGTGACGCGCCGGCCTGGGCCGCGAACGGCGCGACCATCGCCTTCAGCTCGGTGGCCTGCCAGAAGCTGTAGGTCGGTTTGGCCAGCGTCAGCAGCACGCCGGTCAGCCCGACCACGAAGGCCCACGACAGCGTCGCCATGCCCAGCACATTATGCAGGTCCAGCCATTTGAGCCGTGTCGACCGTTCGCGGCGCACGGTGCCGAAGGGCAGCTTCTTCATCAGCGGACCATAGACGACGATGCCCGAGACGATGGAGATCACGAACAGCAGCCCCATGAAGCCGAGGAACAGCGTGCCGGCCAGCCCGGCGAACAGATCGGTATGCAGCTTCACCATGATCAGCATGAAGCCTGAACGCAGCGGCGTATCGCGCAGCAGGTCGCCGGTACGCGCGTCGTAGGTCAGCAGCGCCCCGCCCTGCCGTGGCGCTTCGCGGCTCGACAGCGAGACGAACCAGACGGGCTCCTCATCGTCGGCGGTGACAAAGCGGACCGCCGTGCCGGGGCGCCGCTCGAGGGCGTCGGTGACGATGCGGTCGACCGGAACGCGGCCCGCGTCGGCCGGCAGTTCCGGCGCTTCGACGCCATTGCCTAGCCAGTGATCGATCTCGTGCCCGAAGATCAGGGGCAGGCCGGTCAGGCACAGCAGCAGCAGGAAGACGGTGCAGATCAGGCTGGTCCATTTATGGACCAGATACCAGATGCGGAACGTTCGGATATGCATGGTGGCTGGCGCCGGCGGCGGTCTATCCCTATTTGCGAATGATTCGCATTCTATATGTGTCCGCCCCCCGCCGGATAGCCTACGAGCGCAGGCCTCGGCGTAGCGGGTCCAGCCAGCCAGACAGCGAGCTAAATTTCCCGCTCCGCCCACCGTCTCTCCAGCACCGGTCGAACGCCTTTGCCGGCCATCACCATGGAGAACATCATGCCGATCGAACAGACGGGCAGCGGCGCGGCCCCGTTCCAGGGATTCCGCTCCTTCGAGGCGCGCGGCGACGCCCTGGAATCGTCGTGGGAAGCCGGTCGTCTGGAGGTACGCGACGCCCGCCGCAATGCGCCGCTCGCTGCCTTCGTCACCATCCACGGACCCCGGCCGGTGTTGCGCCTCGCGGAGTCCCTTGTCGATACCGAAGCCTCCGCCGATGCCGCGATCGCCGCGCTCGAAGCGATCACCACCCAGTGGGGCGCCACCGACGTCGCTGTCGATATCGAACATCAGCCCACGCGGGCGTTGCTGCATCGGCGTGGCGTGGTGCGCCCGCATGCCGATGGCGACCGGTGCGAGGCCGCGATGCTGTGGCAATACGCGCCGCTATGGCTCGGCGGCCGTTCCGAGGCCTCCTATCCGCTGCGCTACGCGATGACTGGCGAAAAACGCCATCCGGTGCGTCCGCCGAAGCCGGCGGGCATCGTCTACGCCCGTTATATCCCCTGGTTGCGGCGCACCTTTACGTTGCATGCGGCTACCGTGGAACATGACCTCGCCAGCCTGCATCGCTGGATGAACGATCCGGACGTTGCTCACTTCTGGCAGGAGGCAGGCGACGAGGAGAAGCATCGGCGCTATCTGCAAGGGCTGATCGACGATCCGCACATGCTGCCGCTGATCGCATCGATCGGCGGCACGCCGTTCGGCTATTTCGAGGTCTATTGGGCCAAGGAGGACCGCATCGCGCCGTTCTACGACGCCAACGACTACGATCGCGGCTGGCATGTGCTGATCGGCGAGCCGGCGTTTCGCGGCAAGGCCTATCTGACCGCGTGGTTCCCCGCCATCCAGCATTTCCAGTTTCTCGACGACCCGCGCACGCAGCGCATCGTCGGCGAACCGCGCGCGGACCATCATCGCCAGATCGCCAATCTGGACCGCGCCGGATTTTCCAAGGTCAAGCTGTTCGACTTCCCGCACAAGCAGGCCATGCTGGTGATGCTGCTGCGCGAGCGCTTCTTTGGCGAGCATCTGTATCTGCCCGCGGACAGGGACGGATTGGAAACGGTGTCCTGACGGGCGATAACGCACTGTCGTTTCAAGCCGCTGGGTCCCCGCATGTGCGGGGACGACAAAGCTGCCCGCAATCTGCCCGCTATGCCGTGCCAACCAGCGGCCGGGACTCGATCGGTTCCGGCGCCACAGGCACCGGCTCACGGATCGTCTGCATCGCCTGCTCCAACACCGCGTCGGCAATCTCGTGCGAGCGCACGGCCAGCACGGACAGCAGCGTGTCGCTGAGCCCGTGGCTATCTTCGCAGCATCCTTGCAAAAAGATCTGCGGCAGGCAGCGCGGGGAGGTCTGCAGGCGATAGTGCCGATCGACGCGGAAGCCCTCCCCGATCAGCGAGGCCAGCGGCGCCAGCATGCGCTCGTGCGCCTGGCGGCGGTACCCGGTCGCCAGCACCACAAGGTCGAACGGCTGACGCTGCACCGCGCCGGTCGCACGGTCGCGCAGTACGCAGACGACGCCCTCCGGCAGCGCCGATGCCGATTCGATCTCCTTGCAGGTCAGCAGCTGGTGCTGCGGCTTGCCGACCACCTTCTGTTGATAGAGCAGCTGATAGATGCGTTCGATCAGGTCAAGGTCGACCACCGAGTAGTTGGTATTGCGGTACTCCTTCAACATCTGCTGCCGCCGCTCGCCGGGTTGCCGATAGATGAAGTCGGTGAAGCCGGGGCTGAAGATCTCGTTGACGAACGGGCTGTCGTCCGACGGCTTGAGCGCGCCGCCGCGCATCACCATCGCGACCTCCGACGATGGGTAGCGCTTGACCAGATCCATGAACACTTCGGCCGCGCTCTGGCCGCCGCCCACCACCGCGATCCGCCGCGGCGCCGTGTCGTCGCGATACTGCGCGATCCGGTCCAGATAGGCCGACGAATGCACAACGCGCGCATCGCGCCAGCCACGGAACGCGGCGGGCACCTGCGGTTCGCCGCCGACGCCCAGCACCAGATTGCGCGTCAGGCGCTCATGGATGCGCCCGTCCGCGCTCCGTGAGCGGACACGCAGCCGTTGCACGACGCCGTCGGCCGGCTCCGGCAGCACGTCGACCACCTCCTCGCCGTAATGGCAACGCTCGCCGAAATGCGAGGCAACCCATGCCAGGTAATCGTTGAACTCGATCCGGCTCGGGAAGAACGTCTTCAGATTGATGAACGCCTCGAGCCGCCCCCGGCTGTGCAGATAGTTGATGAAGGTATAGGGGCTGCGCGGATTGCGCAGCGTCGCCAGATCCTTCAGGAAGGAAATCTGCATATCGGTGTCGTCCAGCAGCATGCCGCCATGCCAGACGAAATCGGGCTTGCGCTCGAGAAAGGCATAGCGCAGTGGCCGCGCGGTGCGAGCCGCGGCCGCGGCACTGGCGCGCTCTTCCATCGCAATGGCCAGCGCGAGATTCGATGGCCCGAAGCCGATGCCGAGTAGGTCGTATTCCAAAGCACTGCTTGTCATCTGATGCCCCTTGCGGTGGGAGTTCGGCGACCGACGCAGCGGCCGACCCGCGTCGTCGTGCGGGATAACCGATGTGACGAACCGGGGCGCCCGATATTTAGATTTTCAGATTCGAGTCGGCGATGGCGAACGCAAGCCTGCCAGGGCCTCTCGACTAAATTTGCCTCGTCGCGGTCCGTCTTGTTGTCACAGGCGTTCGCATCGACGTCGCCCTGCCACACATCCAGTCAGACGAGGACACACCATGAGCTTCGACAGCGACACCCTGCTGTTCCAGGTCGTCATCAACCCGGAAGAGCAGTATTCGATCTGGCCCGATTACCGCCCGATCCCGGCGGGCTGGCGACCGGTGGGCTTCAGCGGCCAGCGCCAGCAATGCCTGGAATACATCGAGACCCACTGGACCGATATGCGCCCGGCGAGCCTGCGTGCCGCGATGGAAGCGCAGGGCGAGCCCGCGGCACGATGACTGCCATCGGGCCGGTCACGCTGTGGTGCCTGCCCAACGCAGGCGCCGGCGCCGGGGCTTATTCCGGGTGGCGTCGCGCCGCGCCGCCGGGGCTGACGATCCGGCCGGTCGAGTTGCCGGGCCGCGGCACCAGGATCGCCGAGCCGCTGTGCGAATCGTTCGATGCGCTGTGCGACCAGTTGGCGCGCGAACTTTGCCGGCAGCGCCTGCCGGCCGAATCGCAGCGCTGCCGTCATGCGCTGTTCGGCCACAGCATGGGCGCACTGCTGGCGTACGAGCTGGCACACCGTTGGCAGGCCCAAGGCGAAGCGCCATGCGCGCTGCTGGTATCCGGTTGCCCGGCCCCACGCCAGCGCGACCCCGATCGCTTTGCCGGACCGCTGGACGATGCCGCGTTGATGGACCATCTGCGCGCACTCGATGGCACGCCGCCGGAATTGCTCGAGCACGAGGAATTGATGGCGCTGACCTTGCCGGTGCTGCGCGCCGATTTCCGTGTCTGCGCGAGCTATCGGCATCGCGAGCGGCCTTTGCTGCGCTGTCCGCTGCATGCCTTCGGTGGACGTAGCGACCGCAGCGTCGGCGGGGCGATCGCCGGCTGGGCCCACGAAACGAAGGGCGCCTTTACGTTGGACTGGTACGACGGCGGCCACTTCTTCCTGCGCGAGCACACCGCGTCCATGCTGGCGCGAATCGGTTCGCAACTCGGCGTGTCGGCCGCGGCGGCAGAGACTGTGGAGGCGAGCGCATGCTAGCGCCGCTGCGAACGATCGGGCCGACGCCCGTGCCGCTGCCTGCGCCACTCGAGCCGTACGACCTGCGTGTCTGGCGACTCGACATCGACGTCCAGGCCGAGCCCGCTGCGTGCGACCTCGCCGTGTTGTCGCCACGGGAACTGGCACGGCTGCGCGGTTATCGCCACGGCGCCGATCGCGCCCGCTTTGCCGCGGCGCGGGCGGCGCTGCGCCGTTTGCTGGCAGAGGTTCTCGATCTTGCGCCCGACGCGGTCCCGCTCGACGCCGATCCGCTCGGCAAACCGAGATTGCCGCAGGCGGTCCACGGCGCGCCGAGCTTCAACGTCTCGCACAGCGGCAGCATCGGATGGATCGCCCTCGCCACCGATCCCGAGATCGCCGCGGTCGGTGTCGACATCGAGCAATGCCGCCCGGTGGAGCCGCTTGCGCTCGCGGCATCGGCCTTTGCGCCGGCCGAGCAGGCCATGCTGCGCGGCTGCCACCCCGCTCAGCGGCTGGATCGCTTCTATGCGCTGTGGACCGCGCGCGAAGCGCTGACCAAGGCGGCCGGCACGGGCATTGCCGATGCGCGCTGGCAGGCCGTCGCGCTGCATGGCTCCGGCGATGGACGCTGGCGGCCGCATGGGCCGGGTGCAGGGCTGCCGACCGCCGTGGCGGCGTGGCATCCAGCCGAGGCCACCCAGGTGGTCTCGCTGCCGTGCCAATCAAGGCCCGGTGACACGCCATATCGCGCCGCCGTAGCGCTACTGACTCGACCGCGCGTTGCTCCCCTCTCCCGCCATGCGGGAGAGGGGTTGGGGGAGAGGGAACGGCAGTGGCATGTTGACGAATTCGGCTCTGGCAAACGCCCTTTCCCTCTCCCCCCCCCCCCCCCCGCAAGCGGGGGGGGGGGGAAACACCACTGTCTCTTTTACACCTACGACGCCGCCCACGCAGA
>NZ_JAGFTW010000032.1:0-18167 GCF_017598945.1 Cupriavidus gilardii | reverse complement strand
GGGCGGGCAGGGCGGCAAGGCAGCAGGCGTGGACGACGGCGACGAACGCTCCGGGGCCAGCGCGCGGATCTCCTGCGCGAACAGCCGGAAGCGGTTGGCCTCGAGCGCCGAATGGATGCCCGCCGCGACCTGCAGCTCGCGATGATGGCGGCGCGCATCGCTCTCGTCGCGGCGATAGACCGAGACGCGGTTGCGGCCCGCCGCCTTGGCGGCGTAGCAAGCCACGTCGGCGCGGCTCATCAGCTCGCCCAGCGGCGGCGCCTCGCTGTCGATCGCAGTGATGCCGACGCTGGCGCCGACATCGTAGACGCGGCCTTCCCAGGGGAAGCGCCGGGCGCGGATCGCGTCGATGACCTTCAGGCAGACGCGCTCGCCCTGGTCCACCGAACAATTGCGCAGCAGCAGCGCGAATTCGTCGCCGCCCAGGCGCGCCAGCAGATCGCCCGCCCGCACCTGGCTGCGGATCACGTGGCCCAGCTCGCGCAACAGCACGTCGCCGGCGGCATGCCCGGCGGTATCGTTGACGATCTTGAAGCGGTCCAGGTCGATGAAGCACAGCGCATGGTGCTGATCGAACTCGCGCGCCGACTCGCAGGCCTCGCGCAGCCGCTGCTCGAACCAGATGCGGTTGGGCAGTCCGGTCAGCGCATCGTGCATCGCCGAATGCGCCAGCTTGCGCTGGAGCGCGCGGGCTGCGGTGATGTCCTGGAACACCAGCACCGCGCCGATCACGTCGCCGCGTGGCGTCAGCACCGGCGCGGCGGAGTCCTGCACGTCGTGGCGCTCGCCATGGCGGCCGATCAGCACCGCGCCGTCTTCGAGATAGACCGGCCGCAGCGTCTGCAGGCATTTGGCGACCGGGCAGGCAATCGGCTGACCGGTGGTCTCGTCGACCACGTGAAAGACCGTGGCCAGCGGCCGTCCATCGGCCTCGGCCATGGTCCAGCCGGTCAGCTGTTCGGCGATCGGATTGATGAAGGTGATGCGCAGCGAGGCGTCGGTGCAGATCACCGCGTCGCCGATCGAGCGCAGCGTGATATGCAGCCGCTCCTTCTCTTCGAACAGCGCCTCGGTCAGCCGATGGTGCTCGGTGATGTCCCAGTTGGTGCCGACCATCGACAGCGCCGTGCCGTCGTCGGCGCGCGACACCGTCGCCATCGCGCGGATATGCCGCACCTCGCCGTCGGGCCGCAGGATCCGGTATTCGGTATCGAAGGGCCGCGTGCCCTTGACCGCCTGGCGCATCTCGTGACGGGCGCGCGCGACGTCGTCGGGATGCACCATCGCGATCCAGCCGTCGAGGTCCGGCGCGCCGTCGTCGGCCGCGGTGCCGTGCAGCGCGTGCATGCGGTGGTCCCACGACAGCGTGCCGGCGGCGATGTCCCATTCCCAGATGCCGACGCGGCCGGCCTCGACCGCCAGCTCGGTGCGCCGCGACAGCGCCTGCAGCTGCTGCTGCGCGACCTTGTGTTCGTGGATGTCCTCGATCTGCGCGATGAAATGCAGCGGCGCCCCGTCGGCTTCGTCGCGCACCAGCGAGACCGCCAGCAGCGTCCAGATATCGCGGCCGTCCTTGCGCCGATAGCGCTTCTCCATCCGGTAGCTGTCGATCTCGCCGGCAACCAGCCGTTCGAGCTGCCGCAGATCGGCGCCCAGGTCGTCGGCATGCGTGATGTGCTGGAACGGAATGCGGTTCAGCTCGGCGGCGCTGTAGCCGAGCAGCTCGCACAGCGCGCGGTTGACCTGCTGCCAGCGGCCATCGAGGCTGACCAGCGCCATGCCGATCGCCGAATGCTGCATCGCCTGCCGAAAGCGCCGTTCGCTGCCGCGCAGCTCGCTGCGGTCGCGCCGATTCTGTTCGCTCAGATAGGCGATGCAGACCGGGAACACCAGGATCAGGCTGGTCGACAGCTTCATCGCGTGCGTCAGGAAGGCCGGCGCGTCGACCAGCCCGGCCTGCGCAGCGGCCAGTCCCAGCATCACCGTGACCAGCATCGACAGCAGCGTCAGCAGCGAGGTGGCGAAGGGATTGGTGAACAACGCGGCGACCACCAGCGGCAGCGACAGCGCGCCGAAAGGGTCGTGCGTCTGCAGCACCGACAGGCCGCCCACCGCGGTGGTCAACAGCAGCAGACCCACCACGCGCGGCAGACGCGTGCGGCGGAAGGTATCGCGCAACCGTTCGCGCGAGTAGGTGACCGACAGCGGCACCAGCATCAGCATGCCGATCGCGTCGGCGCTCCACCAGGTCGACCAGATGTGGCCGAGCGGCCCGCCATAGGCGCTCGAAATCGCCACGGCGCCGACGGTGGCGCCGATCGTCGGCGCGAGCGTGCAGGTCGCGCCCATCATCAGCGCGAAGCGCGCCAGCGGCACCGCACTGGCCCGGCCGACGCCGCCGCTGATGGCCGGCGCGAGCCACGTCGCGAACACGATCTCCGCGACATTGGAAGCGGCCAGCACCAGTGCCAGCCACCAGGGGTCGCCGAACATCGCGTTGGCGGCAACGCCCGCCAGCAGCATGCCGGCCAGCATCCAGACGCGCTCGCGCGGCGGCTGGTGCAGCGTCACGCCGGCGCCGAACGCGGTGGCCAGCCAGACGATGGCGGCGTTGCCCGGATAGCGCGTCAGCGCGATGCCGGCGATCGCCAGCAGGAAGAACAGCGCGGCGGCAAGCGAGACGCGCTGCCAGCGGGGCAGGGCGGGCAGGGACGGAGCTTCCGGATCGGACGTCATGGGTACGTGTGGTGGCGCATGGCGTGGTGCCGGCGGTGCGGGAACGCGGAGCGGGAACGCGGAGCGGGGCAAGGTCGGAGGCAAGGTGCGCGGCAAACGGTGCCCCCTGCCATGCGGCGCCGTGCCGGGCAGCGAGGGGGTCATGCCGGACGCGGGTCCGGCAGCATCGGGCCACTATAGCGTCGGGCCGATGCCGGTCAGGCGCCGATCAGGCGCGAAGTCGGGCCGTATTTGGGGATGGCGTTGGGCGCCGTTTTGAGGTAGGGGCGGGCGGAAGGTTCGGAGGTAGGGTCGGAGGCAGGAGGCGGGGGCAGGAGGCGGAGGCAGGAGGGCGGTATGGCGGCGATTACCTCGCAGGTCATCGCATTTCGCGCGGGCGTTGACGATGATGGAGCCATCGCCACCGCCTTCCCTGATTCCTTCCCCTTTCCTTTACCCCTACGGAGATCGACCATGCAAACCGTCCAACCGACCCGCCTGCTGCGCCATGTCCTGCTCGCCGACGCCGTCGTCAGCGGCCTGATGGGCCTGCTGATGGTGCTCGACGCCGCCGTGCTGTCGAGCTGGTTCGCCATTCCGGCGCCCTGGCTGCGCTATGCCGGACTGGCGCTGCTGCCCTACGCCGCCATCGTCGGCTTCCTGTCGACCCGCTCGCCGATGCCGCGCGCCGTGGTGATGGCCGTGATCGTCTGCAACGCGCTGTGGGCCGTCGACTGCATGCTGCTGCTGGGCACTGGCTGGCTGTCGCCGACCTGGCTGGGCAGCGCCTTCGTGCTGCTGCAGGCCTGGGGCGTGCTGCTGTTCGCCTGCCTGCAGTGGGTGGGCCTGCGCCGCTCGCCGGCACAGCGCAGCGCGATGGCCTGAGCGCCCGGCGCCTGCGCGCCTTCCACACGCCGCCCGCCGATGCGGGCGGTTTCTTTTTTTCATGCCCCGGTCCCGGAATTATCCATAATTATCCAGTGTGGGTATAATTATACTAAACATGTATAATTCGGTGTAATGCCATGAAGCTCACGGACCTCTGGCACTTTCCTCGGCCTCAACTCGCCCGGTCATACCTTGCGGCGCTGAACGCGGGAATCCTTGCCTCGTTGACCATCTTCGCGCCACGGCGCACGGGGAAGACCGTGTTCCTGCGACATGACTTGACCCCGGCCGCGGAGAAGGACGGCTACCTAGTCGTTTATGTGGATCTCTGGCAGACCAGGCAGACTCCGGGTGCCGCACTATTGCACGCCCTGGAGAATGCCAAGACGTCGAGGACGTTCGCCGGCAGGCTGAAGGCGAAACTATCGCCTTCGATCAAGTCCATCAAGGGGAAGGCATCCGTCGGCGCCGGATCGGTCGAAGGGACGATCGAGTTGGGCGACGAGAAGGGGCGGCTGGCCGTCGACATGGCGCTGCGACTGGATGACCTGCTTGGCCGCCTGACAAACGATAGCCAGGTTCTGTTGCTGATCGACGAGGCCCAGTCTCTGGGGCGCAGTGAAGAGGGCGAGGATCTGGCGCGTGCCCTGCGCACGGCCCTGACCAAATACAACAAACGGCTCCGCGTTGTGTTCACCGGCTCGTCCCGCACCCAACTCGCTCACGTCTTTACCGATGCACGGGCTCCGCTGTACTCGGCCGGCCACCCGCTGCAGGACTTTCCGCTGTTGGACGATGATTTTGTGGAGTTCGTTGCTAAGCAGTTTGCCGCCTCCACGGGCCGCACACTCGATCTGAAAAAGGCAAAGGCAGCGTTCAAGCAGTTCCATCAGCGTCCCGAGCCGCTGCTCGAAGTCGCCGTGACGCTCATGATGCAGCCGAAGATGAGCTTCGCCAAGGCGGTCGCCCTGCAACTGGAGAAGCTGGCGCTGGCCGAGAATCACGAGGCTACGTGGGCTAACCTGACCGCCCTGGAACGTCTTCTGGTAGCGGAGTTCGCGAACAACCCAGCCGTTAAGCCTTTCGCACGCTCGCTGCTCGCAGCCTTCAGGGAGCAACTTGGGATCGAGGTCCTTGGCGCTGCGCACGTGCAGAAGGCGCTCGCACGCCTCGATGAGAAGGGCGTCGTGTCAAAGTCGCCTCGTGGTTCGTACGATTTTGAGAACGAGAACTTTGGCGCCTGGGTTCGGAACCTGGCGGATGCTCCCTAGTTCGCGCAATAGCCCTCGCGCATCCGTACATGCCCTGCCAGCTGCAGGGGGTTGACCCGGCCATCGCACGCACGAAGGCTTCGCAGGCGGGGGCCCAGCGGCGTTGGCCGGCCGAACCCCCAATCTGACACCAGGCTGACATCAACCTTGCGCCGCACTGACGGCAACGTGACGGCAACGATCCGGGGACAAACAACCGCGCGACTTTGCACTATGCTTGCCTCGTTTTCGCGCGCCCCGGCATTCCGTCCCCTGTCGTCGCGCGCGCTGCAGGCGGACCGGCAAGGGGGCGGCAAGACAAGGAACGATCCCCATGACGACGCTGGAAATCAACGGCAAGCCGATGCAGGTCGACGCCGATCCGAGCACGCCGCTGCTGTGGGCGCTGCGCGATCAGCTGCAGATGACCGGCACCAAGTTCGGCTGCGGCATTGCGGCTTGCGGCGCCTGCACGGTGCACATGAACGGCCAGCCGATCCGCGCCTGCGTGACGCCGATCTCCGCGCTGCAGGGCGCGCGTATCACGACGATCGAAGGCGCCGGCACCGACAAGGTCGGCCGCGCGGTGCTCGATGCCTGGGTCAAGAACGATGTGTCGCAGTGCGGCTACTGCCAGAACGGGCAGGTGATGAGCGCGATCGGGCTGCTGCGCAACAAGCGCAAGCCGACCGACGCCGATATCGACCAGGCGATGGCGGGCAATCTGTGCCGCTGCGGCACGTATCAGCGCATCCGCGCCGCCATCAAGGACGCGGCCCGCACGCTGGGCTGATTGCCTCGGGGAGACACCATGCAAATGCAACGACTTGGGGCGCGGCTTGCCGCGCTATCCGGCGGCGCCGCCGATGACGCCCATGACGTGCCGCGCGCCGGCATCGACCGGCGCACGTTCCTGAAGCTGACCGGCATGGCCGGCGGCGGACTGGCGCTGGGCATCGCACCGCTGACCGCGGCGGCGGCCGAACCAGCCGCGGCGCCCGTGGCAAAGGGTCCGGCCGCCGCGCCGCAGGCCTTTATCGTGATCGCGCCCGACAACACCGTGACCATCGCGGTCAATCGACTCGAGTTCGGCCAGGGCGTGCACACCGCGCTGCCGATGGCGCTGGCCGAGGAGCTCGACGTCGACTGGCGCAACGTGCGCGCGGTGCTCGCGCCGGCCGGCGATCCGTACAAGGATCCCGCGATGGGGATCCAGATGACCGGCGGCTCGACAGCGGTCAAGCACTCGTACCAGCAGTATCGCGAACTCGGTGCCCGGGCCCGCGCGATGCTGGTGGCCGCTGCCGCGCAGCGGTGGCAGGTCGATCCGTCGGCCTGCACCACCGCGCAGGGGGTGGTCATTGCCGGCAATCGCCGCGCGACCTATGGCGAGCTGGCGCCGGCCGCGATGGAGATGCCGGTGCCGCAGCAGGTCACGCTGAAGGATCCGTCGCGCTTCACGCTGATCGGCAAGCCGACGCCGCGGCTGGACACGCGCGGCAAGCTCGACGGTTCGGTCGGCTTCGGCATCGATACGCAGCTCGACAACCTGATGGTGGCCGTGGTCGCGCGGCCCCCGCGCTTTGGCGGCAAGGTGCGCCGCTTCAATGCCGACGCGGCGCGTGCGGTCAAGGGCGTGGCCGAGGTGCTGGAGGTGCCGACCGATGGCGGCGGCACCGGCGTCGCCGTGGTCGCCAACGGCTACTGGCCGGCCAAGCAGGGGCGCGATGCGCTGCAGGTCGAATGGGACGACAGCGGCTCGACAGCTTCGAGCGCGGCGCTGTACGAGGAATACGCGAAGCTGGCACGCCAGCCCGGCAAGACGCCGCGTGCCGATGCCTTCGATCTGTCGGGCGCCGCGCGCACCATCGAGGCGGAGTACCGCTTCCCGTATCTGGCGCACGCGCCGATGGAACCGCTGAACTGTACGATGCAGGCCGAGGTGGCCGGCGACAAGCCGGCCCGCGTCAAGGTCTGGGCCGGCACGCAGTTCCAGACCGTCGACCACGGCGCGCTGGCCAAGACCTTCGGCCTGCCGCCCGAGCAGATCTCGATCGTGACGATGATGGCCGGCGGCGGCTTCGGCCGTCGCGCGGTGCCGAGCGCGGACTATCTGGTCGAGGCCGCACAGGTGATGCGCGCCTGGGTCGCCAGGGGCCATCGCGAGCCGGTCAAGGTCATCTGGAGCCGCGAGGACGATATCCGCGGCGGCTACTACCGGCCGCTGCATCTGCACCGCGCCCGCATCGGCGTCGATGCGCAGGGCAAGGTGCTGGGCTGGGAGCACGCCATCGTCGGCCAGTCGCTGGTGATGGGCTCGCCGTTCGAGGCCTTCCTGGTCAAGGACGGCGTCGACCACACCATGACCGAAGGCATCGTCGACCACGACTATGGCTTCCCGCTGCGGCTGTCGGTGCATCACCCGAAGGTGCAGGTGCCGGTGCTGTGGTGGCGCTCGGTGGGCCATACGCACACCGCCTTCGTCAAGGAGACGCTGATCGACGAACTGGCGACGGTGGCCAGACAGGACCCGGCCGCCTACCGGCTCGCGCAGCTCGATCCGGTCAAGGGCGCGCGCCAGCGCGCGGCGCTGCAGCTGGCGGTAGAGAAGTCCGGCTACGGCAAGCGCAAACTGCCGGCGGGCCGCGCCTGGGGCGTCGCGGTACACCAGTCGTTCGATTCGGCGGTGGCCTATGTGGTCGAGGTCTCGCTGCAGAACGGGCAGCCGCACGTGCACCGCGTGACCGCGGGCGTGCATGCCAATCGCGTGATCAACCCGCTGTCGGCGCGCGCGCAGATCGAGGGAGGCTGCGTATTCGGCCTGGCGATGATCCGGCCCGGCTTTGCCATCGAGATCGAGAACGGCGCGGTCAAGAACAGCAACTTCGGCGACTTCCCGCCGGTACGCATCAACGACGCGCCGCCGGTCGAGGTGCACTTCGTGCCGTCCGACGATCCGCCCACCGGGCTCGGCGAGCCCGGCGTACCGGTGATTGCGCCGGCCGTCGCCAACGCGGTGTTCAAGCTGACCGGCAAGCGCCAGCGGCAGTTGCCGTTCGTGATGGCGTAGGCGACGGCGCCGCGCAGATAAAAAGCGGCTGGCCCTGGGGAGGGCCGGCCGCTTTCGTTTGGCGACATTGACTGCGGACGTTCGATGCCTTGCGTTACAGCGCCAGGTAATGCGCCATCAGACGCGGCATCGACATCAGCCGCATCGCTTGCGCGCCGTCCGGGCCCGGCAGCGCGACGCGGATCAGGCCGGACTCGTGGGCAGACAGTGCGCCCTGGCGTGCAACCGGCGTATGGCGCGTCAGCGAGATCGAGCCCGACACAGCCCGCTGCCCCGCGGCCGCATCTTCGAAGACCAACGGCTGCGGCGAGTCGATCTCGACGCCCTGGCTCATGCCCCGCAGCTTCAGCGCCGCCTTGCCCGTGCCCGAGCCCGAGCCGAAGTCGCTGCCGGCATCGAGCCGCACCTGCATGCCCTGCGTCATCGTGGTGGCGCTGCTGCCGGGCCGCGTCATCATGAAGTACTGGCTGTCGATGCGCACCAGCGGCGTGGTGCCCGCCAGCAGCGGCCCGGCGGCGCTGGCCGGATCGCCGAACGCCAGCCAGTCGGTCCACATGCCGTTGGCCTGCAGCAGCGGTTGCGAGCCGGTCGCCTCCGGGCTCGACAGCGCGATGTCGAACTGCACCTGACCGCTGGCGCCGAAGACGCCGGGTTCTCCGGCGAAATAGGTCACCGTCATCCGGCCCGAGCGCGCCAGCGCCAGGCCCGACAGCGGCTCGCGCGTCAGGCACTGCCGATAGTCGAGCGTGAGGATGTCGCCGTGGTCCAGCACGCCGTTGGGCGTGGCGTCCTCATAGGCGATCTTGACCTCGCCGTGCGTGGGTTCGCCCGCGCCGCAGGCGTAGGTGACCGTGCCGTTCCGCCGCGCCTCGTCCAGCCGCTCCGGTGTTTCGGCGCGCAGCAGCAGCGGCAGCGCAGCGGCCCGCGGGGTCGCGGTCAGGTCTTCGCTGGCGACGGGTGCTTGCCCGGCGATCTGCTGCGCGCGGGCGTTCACGTCGGGAGGGGCCTGCATATGGGTCTGCATCAGGACCGTGGCGCGATCGGCGACGGCCCCCACATTCATCGCGTCCGCGGCGGTGCGCGCGTCGATGCGTGCCTCGACGGCCGCCTTGACATACCCCTTTGCCCAATCGCTGACGGTGGCTGCAACTTCGTGCCCGGTCGGTCGGCTCTCCGCGATGGCCTTCGCCATCCAGGCGGCGTAGTTTGCAAAGCTGTTGTCCGACATCGACGCCAGCCCAGTAGCGGTCGCATGCTGGCGTTCGCGCAGCGCGTGCAGCGTCGCCGCGACGACGCCGGCCGTATCGGACGGCAGCGCCGAATTGCCGGATAGCGGCTGCGAGATCGGCGTGGGAACGACCCGCGCATAGTCGCGCGGCAGCAGCAGCGCGTTGGCGATGGCCTGCTCGCCCTCGTCCTGCATGTTGCCGATGATGGCCGCCATTTCCTCGCGCAGCCGGGCCGCTTCTTCGGCCACCGCGTTCTTTGCCGCTTCCATGTTCTGCTGGAGCGCAAGGTTCTGCTGCAACGGCAGATGCAACAGCAATTCGTCGAGCAGGCTCACCGATTTCGACCCTTGGACCTTGCAGATGTCGGGCACCAGCGCCCGGATCTGGTCGGTGGCGCGCAGCGGCTGCTGCTGGCCGGTGGCCTCGTCGAAGAACTGCCCGGAAGAGCCGCCGCTGACCGTGATCAGGCCCGGCCCGCAGTCGGCCTCCGCAATGGTCAGCGTGATCTGCCCGGTCGGCCCGGGGGACGAGATCGTGCCCGACGCGACCACGCCCTTGCCGGCGGCCAGCCCCAGGATCGTCACCAGGCCATGCGAGACCGTACCCAGATGGGGCTGTACCGTCAGCGAATAGGTTGCCGGCGTGGCGGGCGGCGGTGGCGTGCCGGTATTGCCGTTGCCGTCGTGGCCGTTGTCGCCATCGCCGCCGCAAGCCGCCAGCGTGCCGACCGCGATGGCCGCCAGCGCCCGCAGCGCGGTGCGCGCTGTGTTGCCCTGCTTCATTTCCCTTCTCCCGTCCAAGGCATCGATGCGGCGCGCCCCTCGCGGGACGCCGGCCCGATGCCGACCCGTTCTCGTGTGTGGTTCTGGTGTGGCTATGGTGCGCCTGTACGCCGGCGATGCGCTGACGATATTGCCCAGCGCGCCGGCGGCGCACAGGCTAGCACAAAGGCTGCGTGTGTCATCCCCCGAACGCGGCTTGCCAATGTGTGATGTGGCGCCTAATGTACGGACATGGACCCGAAGCAGGAAGCCACCTTGAGCTATGCCTTGCTGACCGATCCGGCGCGTGCCGACATCTGCCGCGCGCTGCTGGAGGCCGGCGACGTCTGCGTGCCGGCGGCCGATCTGGCCGCCGCCGCGGGTCTGACGCTGCGCCGGGCGGGGCGGATCTTCCAGGAACTGCTGCAGGCCGACATCGTGGCGCTGACCGTGCAGGACAGGCAGGTCTGCTACAGCCTGAAGGCACGCCGCGAAATTCGGCAGGCCCTTGGGTATATCGAGGACTCGGGGCTGTTGTCCTGATCTCCTGACCTCCTTTCCGCCTCCCAAACGGACCCACCGAAGGTCCCACCGAATCCCCGTCGGAAAAAATTACCGCGCCCGCGCAGGATTTGCGCATCGACTCGCGAGGCCGGCGCGTCCATATCGCTTGAGCTTCGGACGACACGGCAGATGCCGTCAAACAGGCATGGAAGCTGCATCGACGGCCGGATGACAACCGTCATCGCAAGCGTGCTTATGAATGTGAACGTCCGTGCCACCGCACCGGCCGGGGCCATGCCCGGTACCCCGCCCGATCCCGCGCAGACCGTCGAAGCCACGCGCGACACCTCGTTCTGGTGGAAGAGCGCCGTGGTCTATCAGATCTACCCGCGCTCCTTCGCCGATGCGGATGGCGACGGCGTCGGCGATCTGGCCGGCATCATCGAGCGGCTGGACCATGTGCGTGCGCTGGGCGCCGACACGATCTGGATCTCGCCGATCTATCGGTCGCCGATGGCCGATGCAGGCTACGACATCAGCGATTACTGCGATGTCGATCCGGTGTTCGGCTCGCTGGCCGATGCCGACCGGCTGATCGGCGAGGCGCATGCGCGCGGTCTGCGCGTGCTGCTCGACTTCGTGCCGAACCATACGTCGGATCGGCATCCGTGGTTCATCGAATCGCGTTCGTCGCGCGACAACCCGAAGCGCGACTGGTACATCTGGCGCGACCAGCCCAACGACTGGCGCGCGGCGCTCGGCGCCGGCAGCGCCTGGACCTGGGACGAGGCCACCGGCCAGTACTACCTGCACCTGTTCCTGCCGCAGCAGCCGGACCTGAACTGGCGCAACCCGGAGGTCGTGCACGCCATGCACGGCGTGCTGCGCTTCTGGCTCGATCGCGGCGTCGACGGCTTTCGCATCGACGTCGCGCATTGCACCGGCAAGGACCCGACCTTCGCCGATCATCCGCGTTGCCTGGCCGGCGAGCCGCTGGCCGACTTCAACGACGATCCCTACAGCCACGAGGTGCTGCGCGGCATCCGCAAGCTGGTCGACAGCTATCCGGGCGACCGCGTGCTGGTCGGCGAGGTCAACATCCGTTCGACGGCCACCGTGGTGCAGTACTACGGCGCCGGCGACGAACTGCATATGTCGTTCAATTTCCCGCCGCTCGACGCGCCGTGGGACCCGGTGGTGTTCCGCACCTGCATCCGCGAGGTCGATGCGCTGCTGCAGCCGGCCGAGGCATGGCCGACCTGGGTCCTGTCCAATCACGACAACGAGCGCCATCGCACCCGCTACGGCGGCTCGATGCGCCGCGCGCGCGCCGCCGCGGTGATGCTGCTGACGCTGCGCGGCACGCCGTTCATCTTCCAGGGCGAGGAACTGGGGCTGGAGGACGTGGTAGTCGACCCCGGCCAGCGGGTCGATCCGGGCGGACGCGACGGTCCGCGCGGACCCATCCCGTGGGACTTCGCGCCGCCGCATGGCTGGCGCGGGGCGCGCACGTGGCTGCCTTTTCCGCCCGAGGCCGCCACGCTGTCGGTGCAGTCGCAATGGTCGCAGCCCGCGTCGATGCTTCATCTGTACCGCAACCTGATCGCCGCGCGCCGCGCCAGTGCGGCGCTGCGGCTGGGCAACTGGGAAGAACTGCCGTCGCCGCCCGAGGTGCTGGCCTATCGGCGCCGGCATGGCGAAGACGAGCGCGTGGTCTGCATCAACTTCGCGGAGCGGCCGCTGCCGCTCGATCTCGACGGCGACTGGCGCGTCGCGATCGACAGCCTGCCGGAAGGTGCGGACCGCCGTTTCGACGGCATGCTGCAGCCGGAGCAGGGCGTCCTGCTGGAGCCGCTGCGGCCGTAACCGAGGTGGGCGGTGCGCACGGTCTCCGCGGCCGTCGTTTCCGCTGTCGCTGTCGCTGTCGTTGTCGCTGTTCAATCGTCAGGAAGGAGAGCCCATGCGTTCGCTCTGGTACCGCAATGCGATCGTCTATCAAATCGACGTCGGCATGTTTCGCGACGGCAATAACGACGGATGGGGCGACCTCCAGGGTTTGACGGCGCATCTCGAATACCTGCGCGGGCTCGGCGTGACATGCATCTGGCTCTCGCCCTTCTACCAGTCGCCGTTTCGCGATGGCGGCTACGACATCACCGACCATCTCGCGGTCGATCCGCGCTTCGGCAATCTGGCCGACATGGTCGCGCTGCTGGAGAAGGCCGAGGAGCTCGGTATCCGCGTGATGGTCGAGCTGGTGGCGCACCACACGTCGGACCAGCATCGCTGGTTCCAGGAGGCGCGGCGCGACCGCAATTCGCCGTACCGCGACTACTACGTCTGGGCCGACGAGCCGGAGGAGACCGACGTCAAGCCGATCTTCCCGACCGTCGAGGACAGCGTCTGGACCTGGGACGAGGAAGCGGGACAGTACTACCGGCACGCCTTCTATTCGCACCAGCCCGATCTCAATATCGCCAATCCCGCCGTGCGGGCCGAGATCGAGGAAATCATGTCGTTCTGGCTGCGGCTGGGGGTATCGGGATTCCGCATCGATGCGGCGGGGCACATGATCGACGGGGCCAAGGAAGCGGACCCGCGCGACGACGGCTTCTGGCTGCTGAACGACCTGCGCGCGTTCGCGACGCTGCGCCGCTCCGACGCGGTGCTGCTCGGCGAGGTCGACGTGCCGGCCGAAGACTACGCGCGCTACTTCGGCAAGGGGCATCGGCTGACGCTGGTGTCGAACTTCTTCCTGAACAACTTCCTGTTCCTGGCGCTGGCGCGCGAACAGGCCGAGCCGATCGAGCGCGCGCTGCGCGAGCAGCCCGACCCGCCCGAGCGCGCGCAATACGCGGTATGGGTGCGCAACCACGACGAGCTCGATCTGGAGCGACTGAGCGAAGCCGAGCGTGAAGAGGTGATGCAGCGCTTTGCTCCCGACGAGGACATGCGCGTCTACAACCGCGGCATCCGCCGCCGCCTGCCGCCGATGCTCGATGGCGACGAGCGCCGCATCGCGCAGGTCCATGCGCTGCTGTTCTCGCTGCCCGGCACGCCGATCCTGCGCTATGGCGAGGAGATCGGCATGGGCGAGGACCTGTCGCTGAAGGAACGCCACGCGGTGCGCACCGCGATGCAATGGTCCGACGAAATCAATGGCGGTTTCTCGCCGGCCGATCCCGAATCGCTGCCAGTGCCGGTGATCCGCGAGGGCCCGTTCCGCTACGACAAGGTCAATATCTACGACCAGTTGCTGCGCGACGATTCGCTGCTGGCCAGGACCGGCAAGATGATCCGCGCGCGCGTCGGCATGCCGGAGATCGGCTATGGCGAATGCACGGTGATGGAGGTCGGTTGTCCCTCGGTGCTGGCGCTGCGGCACGAGCTCGACGGGCAGGTGGTCTTCACCTTCGCCAATCTGTCGGGCCAGGACGTCGAGATCAAGCTGGCCGATGTCGACGTCGGCGAGCTGCGCGACATGCTGGTCGATGGCCCGTATCCGCCGGCGCAGACGGCGCATACGCTGAAGCTGCACGCCTACGGCTATCGCTGGCTGCGGCAGCGGCCGTGCTTCGGGCCATGATTTGGGCCGTGATTCGGACCCTGACGGATCGACAACAAAGGAGAACGCGATGGAAGCGATCGGACAACGGCGCTGGGTCATTGCCGAAGGCTATCTGCCGCCGACCGACCCGGCCGCCAGCCGGCAACTGAACAGCCACGAGGCGGCCTGCCTGCTCAATACCGGCGATACCGCGGCCAATGTCACCGTGACCATCTTCTATGCCGACCGCGAGCCCGTCGGCCCGTATCGCGTCACGGTGCCGGCCCGCCGCACGCTGCATCTGCGCTTCAACGATCTGCGCGACCCCGAGCCGATCCCCGAAGACACCGACTACGCCAGCGTGTTCGAGTCCGATGTGCCGATCGTCGTGCAGCACACGCGGCTCGATTCGCGCCAGGCCGCGCTGGCGCTGATGACCACGCTCGCCTATCCGGTCCCGGCCGCGGCCGGCTGAGTCCGATGGCCGCGCGCCGATGACAACCCCGCCCAGGAGTCCGCCATGCCCTTGATCGGCTATCACGCCTCGCACGAACAGTTTTCGCCAGGCGACCTGCTGCGCTATGCGCGCGCCGCGCAGCTGGCGGGCTTTACCGCGCTCAGCAGCTCCGACCACTTCCATCCCTGGAGCGAACGGCAAGGGGAGAGCGGCCATTCCTGGTCCTGGCTCGGTGCCGCGATGGCGACCGTCGATCTGCCGGCCGGCGTGGTGGCCTGTCCGTTCGGCCGCTACCACCCGGCCGTGGTCGCGCAGGCGGCGGCGACGCTCGAGGCCATGTTTCCCGGCCGCTTCTGGATCGCGCTGGGCACCGGCGAGGCGCTGAACGAACACATCACCGGCCGGCCCTGGCCGCCCAAGCCCGAGCGCCAGACCATGCTGGCCGAATCGGTGGACGTGATGCGCGCGCTGTGGCGCGGCGAGGAGGTGAGCCATCGCGGCAGCATCACCGTCGATCGCGCGCGGCTCTATACCCTGCCGCAGCGTCCGCCGCCGATCTTCGCCGCGGCGCTGAGCGAGCCGACCGCCCGCTGGGCGGCGCAGTGGGCCGACGGCCTGATCACGATCTCGGCGCCGCGCGAGACCATGCGCGCGGTCATCGACGCCTTCCGCGAGGGCGGCGGCGAAGCCAAGCCGGTCCATATCCAGGCCAAGATCGCCTACGCCGATCCGACCCAGGGCGACGAGGCGGCGCGCCGCATGGCCTACGAGCAGTGGCGCACCAATGTATTCGACAGCGAAACGGCGGCGAACCTGGCCACCCCCGCCGAGTTCGATGCCCGCGCCCGGACCGTGTCCCCGGATGACATCGAGCGCGCGGTCCGCATCTCCTGCGACGCCGCCCAGCAGGCGGCCTGGCTGGCCGAGGACCTGGCCATGGGCGCCGACGCGGTGTTCCTGCACAACGTCTGCGGCAACCAGCAGGCCTGGATCGACGCCTGCGCGCAGACGGTGCTGCCGCAGCTCCGGGGCGGGGTCTGAACCCGCCGGGCGGCTCCCGGCTCGACATTCGGCTGAAAAATACCGGGCACACAATATAAGAGACAACGCCCGTCCGGCCTTGCCCCGCGCGGGGCCGCGTCGTTTTTCCTTCCTTTGTGCGGGTAAACCCGCATTCAGACCTCGTCTTGAAAACCCGACACCCCGTCCCTATAATTAGCACTCGCCGGGTGCGAGTGCTAACAGCGTGCTGTAGCCTGCATCCGGCGTCCGATTTCAAGGGCCTCCGCACTCCCGCGGTGGCCACTTTGCAAATAAATGCTCACTTGTACTAAGGAGTCCGTATGAATCTGCGTCCTTTGCACGACCGCGTGATCGTCAAGCGTCTGGACAACGAAACCAAGACCGCTTCCGGCATCGTGATTCCCGACAATGCTGCCGAGAAGCCCGATCAGGGTGAAGTGCTGGCCGTCGGCCCGGGCAAGAAGGATGACAAGGGCGCCTCGATCGCCCTCGACGTCAAGGTGGGTGACCGCGTGCTGTTCGGCAAGTACGCCGGCCAGAGCGTGAAGGTGGATGGCCAGGAACTGCTGGTCATGCGCGAAGAAGACATCATGGCGGTCATCAACAAGTGATGTCGCTGTCCGGGCGCCGCGCGTCCGGAACCCCCTGGGCGCCCGGTTCCGCCGCTGCGGCGATCGCGCCCGGGACATTTCCCGTACAGAATTCTGGAGATCTAGAACATGGCAGCTAAAGACGTAGTGTTCGGCGACAGCGCTCGCCACAAGATGGTCGAAGGCGTGAACATCCTGGCCAACGCGGTCAAGGTGACCCTGGGTCCGAAGGGCCGCAACGTGGTGCTCGAGCGCAGCTTCGGCGGCCCGACCGTGACCAAGGACGGCGTGTCGGTCGCCAAGGAAATCGAGCTGAAGGACAAGCTGCAGAACATGGGCGCCCAGATGGTCAAGGAAGTCGCTTCCAAGACCAGCGACAACGCCGGCGACGGTACCACCACCGCGACGGTGCTGGCCCAGTCGATCGTGCGCGAAGGCATGAAGTACGTTGCCGCCGGCATGAACCCGATGGACCTGAAGCGCGGCATCGACAAGGCCGTTGGCGCCGCCGTCGAAGAGCTCAAGAAGCTGAGCAAGCCGACCACGACCAGCAAGGAAATCGCCCAGGTTGGCGCGATCTCGGCCAACAGCGATGAAGTGATCGGCAAGCTGATCGCCGAAGCGATGGACAAGGTCGGCAAGGAAGGCGTGATCACCGTCGAAGACGGCAAGTCGCTGGCCGACGAGCTGGAAGTCGTCGAGGGCATGCAGTTCGACCGCGGCTACCTGTCGCCGTACTTCATCAACAACCCGGACAAGCAAGTCGTCCAGCTCGACAACCCGTTCGTGCTGCTGTTCGACAAGAAGATCTCGAACATCCGCGACCTGCTGCCGGTGCTGGAGCAAGTGGCCAAGTCGAGCCGTCCGCTGCTGATCATCGCCGAAGACGTCGAAGGCGAAGCGCTGGCGACCCTGGTGGTCAACAACATCCGTGGCATCCTGAAGACCGCCGCCGTCAAGGCGCCTGGCTTCGGCGACCGCCGCAAGGCCATGCTGGAAGACATCGCCATCCTGACCGGCGGTACCGTGATCGCCGAGGAAGTCGGCCTGACGCTGGAAAAGGCTACGCTGCAAGACCTGGGTCAAGCCAAGCGTGTCGAGATCGGCAAGGAAAACACCATCATCATCGACGGTGCCGGTGACGCCGCCGCGATCGAAGGCCGCGTCAAGCAGATCCGCGCCCAGATCGAGGAAGCGACCTCGGACTACGACCGCGAGAAGCTGCAAGAGCGCGTGGCCAAGCTGGCCGGCGGTGTTGCGGTGATCAAGGTCGGTGCCGCCACCGAAGTCGAAATGAAGGAAAAGAAGGCACGCGTGGAAGACGCGCTGCACGCCACCCGCGCTGCCGTTGAAGAAGGCATCGTCCCGGGCGGCGGCGTGGCCCTGCTGCGCGCCCGCGCTGCGATCTCGAGCCTGACCGGCGAGAACCCCGACCAGAACGCCGGCATCAAGATCGTGCTGCGCGCGATGGAAGAGCCGCTGCGCCAGATCGTGCTGAACGCCGGCGAGGAAGCCTCGGTCGTCGTGGCCAAGGTCATCGAAGGCAACGGCAACTTCGGCTACAACGCCGCCAGCGGCGAGTACGGCGACCTGGTCGAGATGGGCGTGCTGGACCCGACCAAGGTGACCCGCACCGCGCTGCAGAACGCCGCTTCGGTCGCGTCGCTGATGCTGACCACCGACTGCGCGATCGCCGAAACGCCGAAGGAAGACTCGGCTCCGGCAATGCCGGGCGGTATGGGCGGCATGGGCGGCATGGACGGCATGATGTAATCCCGCCGGCCGTCGGCTTCGGCCGACTGCCCAGACTGCGCGAAATCGCTTCAGTCGAAACCCCCACGGGTGCAAGCCCGTGGGGGTTTTTTGTTTTTGGATAGCGACCGCGCTGGCGCGGTGCCGGATTTTCTCCCCTCTCCCGCTTGCGGGAGAGGGGCGGGGGAGAGGGCATAGGGCGGTTGCTATGCCGGCGCGGCCGGTCTATCGCGCGTCCTCTCCCTCTCCCCCAACCCCTCTCCCGCAAGCTGTATGGACCGGGGACATGGGTAACAGGTGTGCCAGGACATGGGTAACACTTTTCCCGCCTAGTCAGCGGGAGGAAGAAGTTGCCCTGGAGCCAAACCACCGTGAAGCAGC
>NZ_JAGFTW010000053.1:0-18503 GCF_017598945.1 Cupriavidus gilardii | reverse complement strand
CCCAGACCCCCACCCCCCCCCCTCCGCCGGAGCGTCAGGAGTGTAAAAAGAACCGCCCCCCCCCCTCTCCCCCCGCCGCCAGCCAGGCCGACCGCCGCGCCGGCCGGCTCGCGCTGCTGGCGCTGGGAGTCGGCGGCTTCGCCATCGGCACCGGCGAATTCGTCATCATGGGCCTGTTGCCCGACGCCGCCAGCGATCTCGCCATCTCGATTCCGGCCGCCGGCCACCTGATCAGCGCCTATGCGCTGGGCGTGGTGATCGGCGCGCCGCTGCTGGCGGTGCTTGGCGCCCGGCTGCCCCGCCGCACGCTGCTGCTGGCGCTGATGGCGGTCTTCGCCATCGGCAACTTCGCCAGCGCGCTGGCACCGAGCTACGGCTCGATGATCGTCGCGCGGCTGCTGACCGGCTTTCCGCATGGCACCTACTTCGGCGTGGCGGCGCTGGTCGCCGCCGGCCTGGTGGCGCGCGAGCGGCGCGCCCAGGCGGTGGGCCTGGTGATGCTCGGGCTGACGGTCGCGACGCTGGTCGGGGTGCCGATCGCGGCGGCGATCGGCCAATGGCTGGGTTGGCGCTCGGCGTTTGCGCTGGTCGGCCTGATCGGCGCGCTGACGGTGTTGCTGGTCTGGCGCTGGGTGCCCTTCGTGCCGGCCGATCGCCATGCCAGTCCGCTGCGCGAGCTGTCGGCGCTCAAGCGCAAGCAGGTCTGGCTGACGCTCGGCATCGGCGCGATCGGCTTCGGCGGCATGTTTGCCGTGTTCAGCTATATCAAGCCCACGATGATCGAGCTGGCGCATATGCCCGCCGGCGGCATTCCGTTCGTGCTGGCGCTGTTCGGCGTCGGCATGGTGGTCGGCAATCTGGCCGGCTCGAAGCTGGCCGACAAGGCGCTGATGCCGACCATCGGCGGCGTGCTGGTCTGGTCCGCCGCGGTGCTCGGCGCCTTCGTGCTGACCGCGCCGCACGCCTGGCTGGCGTCGGCGAATGTGCTGCTGATCGGCACCGTGGTCGCGCTCGGACCGGCCCTGCAGATCCGCCTGATGGACGTCGCCGGCGACGCGCAGACGCTGGCCGCGGCGCTGAATCACTCTGCCTTCAACATGGCCAACGCGCTGGGCGCCTGGCTCGGCGGCGTGACCATCGCGGCCGGTCTCGGCTGGCAATCGACCGGCTGGGTCGGCCTGTTGCTGGCGGCGGGCGGCTTGCTGATCTATCTGCTGTCGCTGTCCGATGCCTCGCGCCGCGGCGCCCCGGCGGCCGCCTAGGGACGCGGCGGCCGGGCACCGCCTCCGCGACGTCATCGCGCTGCGCTACCATGGCGCTCCCTGCACTCAAGCCCGCGCAAAGACCATGGAGCCAGAACACATGCCGGCCACCGGCGGCCAAAGCCTCGCCCCGAACCGGCGCCCGGCGTGGGAGGTGTTCCTGGCCTTCCTGCGGCTGGGCCTGACCTCCTTCGGCGGGCCGGTCGCGCATCTGGGCTACTTCCACCAGGAATTCGTGGTACGCCGCCGCTGGTTCGGCGAGCGCGTCTATGCGGATCTGGTCGCGCTGTGCCAGTTCCTGCCGGGTCCGGCCAGCAGCCAGGTCGGCATGGCGATCGGGCTGTCGCGCGCGGGCTTTGCCGGCATGCTGGCGGCCTGGGTCGGCTTCACGCTGCCTTCGGCCATCGCGCTGATCCTGTTCGCGCTGACCTTGTCGACCTGGGGCAATGTACTGCCCGCCGGCATGCTGGCGGGGCTGAAGATCGTCGCGGTGGCGGTGGTCGCCCAGGCGGTCTGGGGCATGGGCCGCTCGCTGTGTCCGGACCGCCCCCGCGCAACGATCGCCGCGGTGGCGGCGTGCGTGGTGGTGCTGGTGCCCGGGGCTCTGGCCCAGGTCGCGGTGATGGCGGTGGCCGCGCTGCTGGGCCGCGCGATGCTGAAAACGGCCCCGGCCGCCGAGCATGATGCCTTGCCCATCGCTGTCGACCGCCGGCTCGCCGCGCTGCTGTTGTTGATCTTCGCCGCGCTGCTGGCCTTGCTGCCGCTGGCGGCCCAAACCTGGCCCGGCCAGACGCTGGCGCTGACCGATGCCTTCTACCGGGCCGGCTCGCTGGTGTTCGGCGGCGGCCACGTGGTGCTGCCGCTGCTGCAGGCCGCGGTGGTCCCAACCGGCTGGGTCGACAACGACGCCTTCCTGGCCGGTTACGGCGCGGCGCAGGCGGTGCCTGGTCCGCTGTTCACCTTCGCCGCCTTCCTCGGCGCGGCGATGCGCGTCGAACCGGGCGGCTGGGCCAGCGGCGCCCTCTGTCTCGTTGCGATTTTCCTGCCGTCCTTCCTGCTGGTCGCCGGCGCCCTGCCGTTCTGGGAACGGCTGCGCCGCAGCCCGCATGCACAGGGCGCGCTGGCCGGCGTCAACGCGGCGGTGGTGGGCGTGCTGCTGGCGGCCTTGTACGACCCGGTCTGGACCAGCGCGATTCATCGCCCGGCCGACTTCGCGCTGGCCCTCGCGGCACTGGTGGCGCTGATGTTCTGGAAACTGCCGCCGTGGCTGGTGGTGCTGGCCTGCGCCTGCGGCGGCTGGGGGCTGTCGCTGCTGCCGCTCTGATCCGATCGGCTCGGCGCCGTTGGCATGCGCCGTGCTTGAAGCAGACAACGCGGTTCGCCAGCACGGCCAGCACCGCTGCCTACGCGCCATGTCCTTGCCATCCCGCCCCACACCACCCGACGACACGCCCGACGATGGGCCGGAACCCGCCGACCAGCGGCCGGCCACGCTCGATGCCTGCCGCCGCTGCGATCTGTGGCGCAACGCGACCCACGGCGTGCCCGGCGACGGCCCTGCCCCGGCGCCGGTGATGGTGGTCGGCGAACAGCCGGGCAATCAGGAAGACCTGGCCGGCAAGGCCTTCGTCGGCCCGGCCGGCCGCCTGCTCGACGAAGCCTTCGCCAAGGCCGGCTTGTCGCGCGAGTCGGTATTCCTGACCAACGCGGTCAAACATTTCAAATGGGAGCTGCGCGGCAAGCGCCGCCTGCACAAGACCCCGGCACAGCGCGAGATCGAAGCGTGCGGCTATTGGCTCGAGGACGAATTCGAGCGAGTCGCACCGCGTGTGGTAGTGGCGCTGGGCGCGACGGCGCTCAAGGCCGTGCTCGGCGTCAAGGCAACGTCGCTGCGCAAGGTGCTGGGCCAACCGATCGAGCATGAAGGCCGCACCGTGATTCCGACCTACCACCCGTCCTATGCGTTGCGCGTGCCCGATCCCGCGGCACGCGAGGCGGCTTTCGATGAAATCGTTTCGGCATTGAAGATGGCCGCCAGGTTCAGCGGCAAGGCGGCGCGCAAGGGCACCGGCAGGACGGTCGCCAAACGGGCCGCTGCGCCGAAGCCCGAGCCGGAGCCAGAGCCGGAGCCCAAGAAGGCCAAGTCAAGGCCCAGGCCCAGGCAGACACCGAACCCCTAACGCGGCTCGACGCCGCCGTCGTCCTCCGGCCTGGATTCGGCGCCGCGGTCGGTCAGCCAGGGCCGGCCCCGCGTGGCCGGATGGACCGGCACGCGCTGCTGCATCGCCGCCTTGGCCAGCATATGAGCGCTGATCGGGGCCGTCAGGAACAGGAAGGCGGTCAGCAGGATCTCGTGCAGGCTCCAGCCCTCTCCCTGGCTGCTGAAGTAGACCACCGAGGCGATCACCACGCCGCCGACGCCGAGCGTGGTCGACTTGGTCGGGCCGTGCAGCCGCATGAAGAAGTCCGGCAGGCGCAGCAGGCCGATCGCGCCGACCAGCGTGAACAGGCTGCCGATCAGCAGCAGCGCGCAGACGATGGCTTCTAGGTAGAACGGCATCGCCGGCTCCCTACTTCAGTTCGATGATGTCGCCGCGCTGCAGATACTTGGTCAGCGCGACCGTGCCGATGAAGCCCATCACGGCCAGCAGCAGCGCGACCTCGAAGAACTGCGACGAGCCGAGCCAGATGCCGAACACCACGATCAACGCGATCGCGTTGATGTTCAGCGTGTCGAGCGCGACGATGCGGTCCGGCAGGGTCGGGCCGATCAGCAGCCGCAGCAGCGTCAGCAGGAAGGCGATGCCGAGCATCGCCAGCGAAATCGGAATTACGACGGCAAGCATAGGAAGATCTCCCTCAAGGGCGCCTCGTAGCGCGACTTGATGCGCGCGATCATGTCGTCGGCATCGTCGAGGTCCAGCACATGCACCAGCAGACAGCGGCGATCGTCGCTCAGTTCGGCGCAGACGGTGCCCGGGCTCAAGGACACGATGCTGATCAGTGCGGTCAGCGCGATCTCGTGCTCGGACTCGAGCGGCAGTTCGATGAATGCGGGCTGCAGGCGCGCGCCGCGCACCAGCACCAGCCAGGCGACATGCACGTTGGCGACGACGATGTCGACCGCGACATGCCAGATCAGACGCAGCGCCAGCCACGGCCGCGCCAGCCGCAACGGCCGCAGCCACAGCCGCTGGCCGACGCGCAGGCCGATGGCCCAGGCCAGCAGCGCGCCGAGCAGCCAGTCGCCCGGCGCGGCGGCATTGCCGAGCAGCAGCCAGACCGCGAGCAGCATCGCGCTGAGCCAGGGATGGGGCAGCCAGCGGCGCATCATCGTGGCGGCTCCGTCGGCGCGCCCAGCACCGCGCGCGTGTAGGCGGCGCGGTCGAACAGTTGCAGCGCGGTCGCGTCGAGATAGCCCGCCAGCGGCCGCGCGAACACGACCAGCGCCACGCTGCAGCCCAGCAGCAAGGCACAGCAGACCAGCCTGGCGGCGTCGGGCTTGCGCGCCGGCGGCACCCGGGCATCGTGCCGCGTGGCCATGTCATGCTCGTGCGCGGCCGCTGCCGCGGGCGCCTGCCACAGCAGCCGGCTGCCGGTGCGGCTGATCGCGACGATCAGCGCAAGGCTCGACAGGATCACCGCCGGCCACAGCACCACCGCGCCGTTCCAGCTGCCGTAGACCGGCACGGCCTGCATCAGCATGACCTTGCCGATGAAGCCGGACAACGGCGGCAGCCCGACCACCGCGATGGCCGCGGTCAGGTACAGCGTGCCGGCCAGCCGCGAGATGCCGCCCCCCACCGGCAGCCGGCCCGACGGCATCTCGAGCGCGTCGGCCAGCAGGAACAGGGCGGCCGTGCCGACCGTCGTGCTGGCGAGGTAGTACAGCGTCGCGCTCCAGGCCTGCGGCGTCTGGATCGATACGCCGGCGGCCAGCAGCCCGACCGATACCAGCACCAGATAGCCGGTCAGCCGTTTCATCGAGCGCGCCGCCAGCGCGCCGCATGCGGCCAGCACCATCGTGACGATCGCCAGCCACCACAGCCATTGGTGCATGAAGCCGCCAAACCAGCCGCGCCCGCCGTCGAACAGCAAGGCGTGGCAGCGCAGGATCGCGTAGATGCCGACCTTGGTCATGATCGCGAACAGCGCGGCCACCGGGCCCGCGGCCGCGGCATAGGCGCGCGGCAACCAGAACGACAGCGGGAAGACTGCCGCCTTCAGCCCGAACACCAGCATCAGCATCGCGCCGGCCGCCATCGCCAGCGGCACTTCGGGCGGGGCCAGCCGGACCAGCCGCTCGCCCAGATCGGCCATGTTCAGCGTGCCGGTGATGCCGTACAGCACCCCGATGGCTAGCAGAAAGAACGACGACCCGACCAGGTTCAGCACGACGTAATGCAGTCCCGCGCCGATCCGCTCGTTGCCGCCGCCATGGACCAGCAGCGCATACGAGGCGATCAGCAGCACCTCGAAGAACACGAACAGGTTGAACAGATCGCCGGCCAGGAAGGCGCCGTTCAGGCCCATCAGCTGGAACTGGAACAGCGCGTCGAAATGCCGGCCGGCACGGGTGTCGTGCTCGCCCGCACTGAGCACCGCGGCCGCGCCGAGCAGCGACGTCAACAGCAGCATCAGCGCCGCCAGCCGGTCCAGCTGCAGCACGATGCCGAACGGCGCCGCCCAGTTGCCAAGCGCGTACACCGCGATGGCCCCGCTGGCCGCCTGGTCGAGCAAGGCCGCCGCGATCGGCAGCAGCGCCAGCGTGGCCAGCACCCCTAGCCAGCGCGAGCGTGCCCGCCAGCGCGCCGGCAGCACCACCAGCAGGCCGCCGCAGAACATCGGCAGCAGGATGGGCAGCAGCATGGTGTGGTTCATGACGCCTCCTCGTCGGCCGGGGACGGCGACATGGAGGGCGACATGGAGGGCGACGGCGACTGTCGGGACGCGCGCGCACGGTCCGCATCCTCGGGCCGCTCCGGTTCGGGCCCGGACGAGATGGCATCGCCCGGCTCCTCGCCGTCGACATGATCGCTGCCGCGCAACGCGCGCGACCGCAGCGCCAGCACCATGATGAAGGCGGTCATCGCGAAGCCGATCACGATCGCGGTCAGCACCAATGCCTGCGGCAACGGATCGGCGTACTGCGCGCCGGGCGCGATGATCGGCGGCTTGCCGGTGGTCAGCCGGCCCATGCCGAGCAGGAACAGCGTCACCGCATAGGTCAGCAGCGTCAGTCCGAGCACCACCGAGAAGGTGCGGGCGCGCAGCACCAGATAGAACCCGCAGGCGGCGAGCACACCGACGGCGGCGGCAAATACGGCTTCCATCAGACGGTCTCCGCGAGCTGGCGCGCGGCGGCCACCCGCTTGTCGCGCACGCCCAGATGGGACACGATCAGCAGCACGGTGCCGACCACGGTCAGATAGACGCCCAGGTCGAACAGCAAGGCGGTGGCCAGTTCGATTTCACCGATCCAGGGCAGATGAAAGTGCCCGAAGGCGGTGGTCAGATACGGATAGCTGAAGATCCAGCTGCCCAGGCCCACCAGCCCGGCGAGCAGGATGCCCGCACCCGCGATCGCGCGATGATGCAGCGTGATGCGCGACTCGGTCCACAGCACGCCGCTGGCGATGTACTGCAGCAGCAGCGCGACCGCGGTGATCAGCGCGGCCACGAAGCCGCCGCCGGGCAGCTGATGCCCGCGCAGCAGCATGAAGATCGCCACCAGCATCGTCAGCGGCAACATCAGCCGCGCCAGGATGGCCAGCAGCAGCGGATGGCTCTGACGCGACCACGGCATGTCGTTGGGGCCCGCGGTCGGGGCCGGCAGGCGCAGGCCCTTCAGCAGCGCATGCACGCCCAGGCCGGCAATCAGCAGCACGCAGATCTCGCCCAGCGTATCGAAGCCGCGGAAGTCGACCAGGATCACATTGACGACGTTGTGCCCGCCGCCGCCCGGCACGCTCTGCGCGATGAAGAAGTCGGCGATGGTCTGATGCGGACGCGTCATTACCGCGAAGGCGGCCACGCCCACGGTGCCGCCGCCGGCCAGCGCCAGCGCGGCATCGCGCAGATGCCGCGCGGTCCCCGCCTGCTCGGGCAGGTCGGCGGGCAGGAAATACAGCGCGAGCACCAGCAGGATGATGGTGACCACCTCGACCGAGATCTGCGTCAGCGCGAGATCGGGCGCCGAAAAGCGCGTGAAGGCCAGCGCCACCATCAGCCCGCACAGGCTCGCCATCAGCAGGGCCACCACGCGCTGTTGGCGCGCCGCGACCACGGCGATGGCGCCGATCGCCAGCAGGACCAGCCCGGTCGCGGTAACCGGGTCCACCAGCGACAGCGCAGCCGGTCCCTGGGCCCGCTCCAGCTCGAACAGATAGCGCGCCGGCAGCAGCACCATCGCCGCGATCGCAAAGGCCAGATAGCGCTGCAGCGAGCCGTTCTCGAACAGCAGCGCGAGCCGGCCCGACGCGCGCTCGATGCGTTCGATCGCGTCCTCGAAGCGGTCGCGCGCATTCAACTGCGGCAGCTTCGCGTGATAGTGGCGGAACGAATCGCGGCGCAGGAAGAACAGCGCGCCGCCGGCCGCCATCGACAAGGCGCTCATCGCCAGCGGCAGATTGAATCCATGCCACGGGCTCAGGCTATAGATCGGCAACGGCGCGCCCATGGTGCCGCGCGCGGCCGCATCGAGCAGGCCCGCCACGGTGTGGTTCGGAAACAGCCCCACCACCAGGCAGGTCACCACCAGGATCTCCACGGGAATCTTCATCCAGCGCGGCGGCTCGTGCGGCGGGTAATGCGGCAGATCGTCGGGCTCGCCGTCGAAGAACACGCCATGGATGAAGCGCAGCGAGTACGCCACCGTCAGCGCGCCGGCCGCGGTGGCCAGTGCCGGAATGGTCCAGTTGAACGGTCCCAGCAGCCCTTGCGCGAGCGTCTCGCCGAAGAACATCTCCTTGCTGAGAAAACCGTTGAGCAGCGGCACGCCCGCCATCGCCAGCGAGGCGACGATCGCCAGCAGCGCGGTGTGCGGCATGTAGCGGCGCAGCCCGCGCAGACGGCCCAGATCGCGCGTGCCGGTCTCGTGGTCGATGATGCCGGCCGCCATGAACAGCGAGGCCTTGAACACCGCGTGGTTCATGATATGGAACAGCGCGGCCACCGTGCTCAGACCGGTGTCGAGCCCGAACAGCAGCGTGATCAGGCCCAGATGGCTGATCGTCGAATACGCCAGCAGCCCTTTCAGATCCCGTTGCAGCAGCGCCATGCCGGCGCCGATCACCAGCGTGGCGAGGCCGGTCAGGCTCAGCATGTAGAACCACCAGTCGGTGCCCTCGAGCACCGGATACAGCCGCGCCAGCAGGAACACGCCGGCCTTGACCATGGTGGCCGAATGCAGATACGCCGAAACCGGGGTCGGTGCCGCCATCGCGTGCGGCAGCCAGAAGTGGAACGGGAACTGCGCCGACTTGGTGAAGACCGCGAGCAGCACCAGCACGATCATCGGCGGATACAGCGGATGCTTCTGCACGGTGCCGGCGCTGGCGATCACGTCGGACAGCTCCATGCTGCCGCAGATATGGCCGAGCAGCAGCACCCCGGCGAGCAGCGCCAGGCCGCCCCCGCCGGTGACCGTCAGCGCCATGCGCGCACCCTTGCGTGCATCGGAGCGATACGACCAGAAGCCGATCAGCAGGAAGGAGACGATGCTGGTCAGCTCCCAGAACACGACCAGCAGCAGCAGATTGCTCGACAGCACCACGCCGAGCATCGCCGCCATGAACAGCAGCAGCAGCGCAAAGAAGCGCGCGGTCGATTGACTGCGCGACAGGTAATAGCGCGCGTACAGCAGCACCAGCAGGCCGATGCCGAGCACCAGCACCGAAAAGGCATAGGACAGGCCGTCCAGCCGGAAGCTCAGCGCGAAGCCAAGGCTGTCGAGCCACGGCATGCGCCACGCCAGCACTTCGCCGCTGAAGATCTCGTGCCGCACGCTCAGCAGCAAGGCCAGCCCGATCATCGGTGTGCCCAGTACCAGCGGCGCCGTCAGCGCGCGCAGATGGCGCCCGACCAGCGGCGTCAGCATGGCCGCGCCCAGCGGCAGCGCGATCAGCCACAGCATCACCATCTGTCGTCTCCAACAGAGCGTGCGGGAAGGCGAAGGGAAGACGGCGGGCCCAGCCGCGCCAAGGATCGAGTGCGCAACATGTGGGCTATTGTGCCGCATGACGCCACCACCGCGGCGAATGTTATGTCTGCCCTGAAAATAATTCAGATCGCATTGGCGCCGGGAAACGCTGTTTCGCATGCCGCACCGGGCTTGTCACCGCATTCCAAAGATCGCGGCCATTCGGGATAGCACGAGGTTGGATCGCGCCCCGGCACCTACATATACTGGCATGCGGCCTGCAAATGCCGGCCGCAGACGCATCGTCCAGGAGCATGCACACGCACCGCGCCGCTACCCCTGCCGCGCGGGACGCCCGCACAACACCGAACCGGGAGCGGAGAATGGGGATGCTGACCGAAGAACAATACCAAGCCACGCAGGAATCGCGCCGCGCCGGACTGCGCGCGCTGCGCGCGGCGCTGCTGAAATCCCACAAGGAGATCATCCAGCACGACCGTAACGAATATGAGCGCCTCTACGGCCCGATTCCCGCGGGCCAGTTCGTGCAGATCGTCACCGAGGACAACTACTTCCGCTGGCTCGACCCGCTGTCGCGCCTGATCGTGGAGATCGACGAGGAGCTCGACGGGCCGAAGCACCACGACGGCACCTGCCGCGCGGTGGCCGAGGCAGCGGCGCGGCTGTTCAGCACGCAGGGCGACCCGGCGTTCCGCGAGCGCTATCACGGGGCGCTGCAGGACGAGCCAGCCGTCACCGTGGCGCACGGGCAACTGATGTCGGTAATCGCACAGCTTCGCAAGCTGCCCTAGCGGACGCGCAAGACAGGACGCGGGAGCCTTGCGGCTCCCGCGTTTTCGCTTTCGTCGTCGATCACGACGGACGGGGCGAGACGATCAGCCGGCGCCGCCGGCCTTGCCGCCCCTGGCCTTCCCGGCCTGGTCCGCGCCGTCCTCCTTGTCGGGTTCGACCGCGATCGGGTCGCTGGCCGGGAACGTTTCCTCGAGCGCCTCGTCGAGATTGCGCTCGGTGCGGTCGTCGGCCGCGCCCTCCTCGCCGTGCTTGCCGGGACGGGAAACGGATTCAGGCTTGCCGGGCTGGCTCATCGTCTATCTCCTTCGCGTGGCGGCGGCCGGGGCCGCTCAGGTCGCGCGATAGCGGTTGCGCAGATCGCGCACCAGATCGTGGTTGCGCAGCACGCCGTGATACTGGCGTTCGATCAGCGCGCGCACTTCGAAGCTCAGATCGTCGTGCTGAAGGGCATCGGCGTACTTTTTCTTGGCCACGTCCTCGCCGCGCTCGCACTCTTCCAGAATAGACAGATCGGTGCGGTTCGCGACAGCGCTGCGCAGGCTGACCCAGCCGCGATGCAAGGCGCCGGCCACGCTGCCGCCCTCTTCCGGCCGGCCGCCCAGCGCGATCACCTGCGACTGCAGCTCGCGGATGGCGGCGCCGATCTCGGTCGCGCGGCTGGTGAACAGTTCCTTCAGCTCAGGATTGGTGGCGTCCTCGGCGGCCTTCAGAAACCCTTGCTCGCCGTCGCGCGACACCTCGATCAGATCGTTGAGCACATCGACGTTCTTGTCTGCCATGGCGACTCCTCGTTATCGTGATGCCGCCGCATGCCGCGGCGGCGGTTGCAGGACGTATGCAGCGAGGCTGCAAAACGGCGCGCACCGCAAGCGGTGCGTCCATGCATTCACGATAAGAGAAGCAGCCGAGCCGGACTGTAAGCAGGCTCCCCGAGCGGTTGTCGGTCGATGCCTACAGGGTTCCCCCGAGGGCTGGCGCCCCCATGCGGAGTGTGAAGTCAGTCGAGCAGATGGCCCAGCCGCACGCGCTTGGTGGCCAGGTATTTTTCGTTCTCGGCGTTGGCCGGCACGCTGTGGCGCAGCTGTTCGAGCACGGTGATGCCGGCCTCTTCGAGCTGCTGCCGCTTGCGCGGATTGTTGCTCATCAGCCGGATCGATTGGATGCCGAGCTGGCGCAACAGATCGGCGGCAAAGGCATAGGTGCGCGAGTCGACCGCCTGCCCCAGCGCCAGATTGGCATCGACGGTGTCGAGCCCGCCATCCTGCAGGCTGTACGCACGGATCTTGTGGCCAAGGCCGATGCCGCGGCCTTCGTGGCCGCGCAGGTACAGTACGATGCCGCGGCCCTCGGCGGCGATGCGCTCCATCGCCAGCGCCAGCTGTTCGCCGCAGTCGCAGCGGCACGAACCGAATACGTCGCCGGTCAGGCATTCCGAATGCAGCCGCGTCAACACGCCCTCGCCGGCGATGTCGCCGACGCTGAGCGCCAGGTGTTCCGTCCCGCTGGTCACGCCCTTGAAGGCGTGAGCGGTGAACTCGCCGAAGCGGGTCGGCAGCCGTGCCGAACCGATCAGCGTGATTTCCGTGTCGTTCATATCATCTTGCCAATGCGTGTGCGCCGGATGCCGGTCAGCGGCCGGGAGTGGGTCCCGGGAGAGTGCGCTGCGGCTCTGTCCAGCCTGCCAAGCCCCGTTTCGGAGGCCATGCCAGGGCGGCGCCTGACGGCAAGGATACCGCGAATCGGCAAAGCGCCGCTCGGGGCCCCGTGCCGGGCCCTTCACCCCCAGGGCTTTCGCTGGCCGCCGCTACAGGATCGGCGCGAACAGCTTGGCCACATGCATTGCCACGCGGCGCAACGGCGGCGCGGCCAGATATTCGTCGCGGCCGATCTCGCGTGCCTGGGCGAAATCGGCCAGCAGCATGCCCTCGACCTGGCTGGCGAAGGCGCGGTCCGCCGTCATCACGGTCAGCTCGAAATTGAGCCGGAACGAGCGGTTGTCGAGATTGGCGGTGCCCACCGCGGCCAGCTCGTCGTCGATCAGCATCACCTTCTGATGCAGGAAGCCGGGTATGTAGCGATAGATGCGGATGCCCGCGCAGATTGCCTGGTAGGCATACAGCGTCGAGGCGGCGAACACCACCTTGTGGTCGGCGCGTCCCGGCATCAGGATGCGCACGTCGACGCCGCGCAGCACCGCCAGCCGCAGCACCGCGAACACCGCCTCGTCGGGGACGAAGTACGGCGTGGTGATCCACAGCCGCGTGCGCGCGGCCTGGATCGCCTCGACGAAGAACAGCGAGCACGTCTCCTGCGAATCGGCCGGGCCGCTCGGCACCACCTGGCACACCATGTCGCCGGCGGGCTCGGGCGGCGGCAGCAGCAGCGTCGGCACCTCGCGCGACGCCCAGTACCAGTCCTCGGCGAAGGTCATCTGCAGGTCGAGCACCGCCGGGCCGCGCACCTCGATATGGGTATCGCGCCACGGCGCCAGCGGCGGCCTCAGGCCCATGTATTCGTTGCCGACGTTGTGGCCGCCGATGAAGGCGCGCTCGCCATCGATGGCCACCAGCTTGCGATGATTGCGGAAGTTCAGCTGGAAACGATTGACGAAGCCGCGATGCGGGGCGAACGCGCTGACCTTGACGCCGCATGCGGCCATGCGGCGCACGTAGTGGCCCGGCAAGGCATGGCAGCCGATGCTGTCGTACAGGAAATAGACCTCGACGCCCGCGGCGGCGCGCTCGCACAGCACCGCCTGCAGTTCGCGCCCGAGCTCGTCGTCATGGACGATGAAGAACTGCACCAGCGCGACGCGGCGCGCGGACTTCAGCGCGGCGAAGATCGCCGTGAAGGTGGCCGGTCCATCGACCAGCAGTTGCACATGGTTGCCCGACAGGCAATGCAGCCCGGTCAGCCTTGGCAGTGCGCGCAGCCCGGGATGATGCGGCTGCCGAACGATGCAGGCCTCGCGCTCGCGCGGTTCCATGCCATGGCGCAGCTCGCGCATCTGCTCGCGATAGAAGCGGCGTGCATTGACATAGCCGACGAAATTGCTGCTGCCGAACACCAGGTACGGCACCAGCGCCAGATACGGCATCATCAGCAGCGAGCCGGCCCAGGCGATCGCGCCGGGCGCGGTTCGCACCGTCATCACGGCATGCATCGCGGCAAACACGCCGACCACGTGGAAACACAGAACAATCGTCGCGACAACGCTGGTGCTCAATAACATCGGCTGCCATCCGCTGCGGAATCCGGTTGAACGATGAACGGTGAAAACGGTGAACCTGGAACACGGAACTGCCGCGCATTGTGGCATAGGCGGCCCGCATCGCGGCCGTCCATGTATGCGACATGGCGCGGCTCACCGCATCGACGCCGCCCTTTGCATTTTTTTTAGGCAGTCCGATGGCGCGACGCGCCGGCGCGCGCCTGGCGCCGGCCGCGGTCGGGTTATCCACACAATCTGTGGATAACCCGAACACCCGTTCGCCGCCCGGGCGCGTGCCGGTCGCTCAATGTGGACGGCCCTCGGGCGGCTCGTCCGACGAAGCGGCCGCGGCCAGTGTCGGCGCCAGATCGACCACCGCGAAACCGCTCGGGTCCTTCTTGGCGTCGCGCTTGGCCGCGGCCGCGGCGACCGCGATATGGCTGCTGCCCAGACGCCAGCCGTCGGTCTCGGTGCGCGCGACGCCGTGGGCCACGCGGACCGCGCCGATGGCCATGCTGACCATCGGGAAGAACGCCGTGCGGCCATGGCGGTCCTCGCCGTGGATGCCCCCCGCCGCGCGGTCGTCGGCATCGTACAGCTCGCGCGCGGCGCGGTTGAAGCGCGCGATCGCGCCACGCGCGCGCTGGCTCCAGTCGGGGCTCTGGTACAGCACCAGGAAGTCGTCGCCGCCGACATGGCCGAGGAAGTCCCGCACCGGATCGCAGGCATCGGCGAGGATCGCGGCCGCACCCTTGATCATCTCGTCGCCCTTCCAGTAGCCGTACTGATCGTTGAAGGGCTTGAAGTGGTTCAGATCGACATAACAGGCGCAGAACGCCGCGCCCGCATCGAGCAGCCGGTCGACATGCTGGTTCAGCGGAATGTTGCCGGGCAGGAAGGTCAGCGGATTGGCATAGCGTGCGGCCTCCATGCGGATCTCGGTGACGGCGCGGATCAGATCGGCGCCGGTGCCCAGTCCCGCATAGCGGCCATCGTCGGTGATGATGAAACCGTCGGCCAGATAGCGCTGGTTGCCGCTCGACAGACTCTTCGCCATGGTTTCGATGGTGGCGCTGCGCTCGAAGCAGACCGGCTCGCGATGCGCCATCAGGATGCAGGCTTTCTTGCCGTACAGCTCGCGATGAAACGGCGCGGCATAGCGGTCGATGAAGCTCTGCCGGTTGATGATGCCGATCGGCCTGCCGTCGGGATCGACCACGGCCAGCGCATGCAGACCGGGATTGGCATGGAACAGCGCCAGCACCTCGTTGTTGGTCTGCTCCGGCGTCACCGTCGGCGCGCGGCGCAGCAGCTTGCCCGCGCTGGGCCCGGTCCAGCCCGAGCGCACCACCTGCGGAAACACCGCGATCTGACGCGAGCCCAGCGCCTGCACCACGTCCTCCGGCGGCGCTTGCGACGGCTCCGGCAAGGGTCGGCCGAGCAGATAGCCCTGGCCGAACGGCACGCCGAGGTCGCGCAACACCGCCAGCTCCTCGTTGTCCTCGATGCCTTCGGCGATCACGCTGGTGCCGAGTGCATCGGCCAGGCTCAGCACCGTGCGCATCAATTCGAGCCGCCGCGAACATGAGGCCACGCCGTGCACCAGCGACTTGTCGAGCTTGATGAATTGCGGCGTCAGCTGGACCAGCAGATCGAGGTTGGCATGGCCGGTGCCGAAATCGTCCAGCGCATAGCGCAGCCCCAGATCGCGCAGCACCGCCATCGCATCGGCGAACGCCGCGATGTCGCCGATGCGGGTCTGCTCGGTCAGCTCGATCACGACACGCGCCGGCGCTACCGTGTTCGCCAGCAGCGCCGCCATGCCGCGGCCATGGTCGGCCAGCAGATGGCGCAGCGTCATCGGGCTGAAATTGACGAACAGCAGCCCGGGCAGGCGCAGCTCGGCGAAGCGGGCGAGCGCGGCGCGGGCCGCCTGCACTTCCAGCGCCATCGTATCGGCGGGGCTGGCCGCCAGCCGGAACAGCGCTTCGGGCGAGGCCAGCGGCGACCCCTCGGGTCCGCGCAACAGCGCCTCGTAGCCGAGCAGATCGGCCGACTCGAAGCGCACGATCGGCTGGAAGACGGCGCGCAGCGGCGGCAGGCGCATCGGCGCAGCCGCTGCGCCGGATTCGATCACGGCAACGGACATGGGGATCTCGACAACGGTGGCAAGGGCGCCGGGATGCACGCGGCGACGGCGCATCGGGGCTTCGGGCCTGGCGCCTGGCGTGGAGGCAACGCCGGCAAGGCAAGCCATTTCATGACAGTCATATGACCGCCATATGACAACCCCGCCGCATGCCGGGACGTCATGGCGACGTCACATCGGCTTGCCAGCATCGGCGCCAAAACAACAATTCACGGGCGCCGCATGCGGCGGGGGAAAACCATGTTGCAAGGGTTCAGAACGGGGCTGCCGCGTTTGCGGTCGAGGATGGGAATGGGGATCGCGGCGGTGAGAGGCACCGCTGCCACGGCAGAGGCCGGGCCTGCCGACGGTGCGCCGCCAGCGCGAAGGCGTGCGCGCCTGCCGCTTGCGGCGCGGCTCGGCACGGCCTTCGTGCTGGTCTACCTCTTCGGTGCGGCCGCCGCGGTCAGCGGCATCGTCAATCTGGTCGCGCTGAAGGAAAAGACCGACACGCTGTATCAACGCGACATGCGCGGTGCGGTGGCCGCGGAGCGCGCGCAATCCGCGCTGGCCGGGCTGGGACACGCGCAGCTGGCGCTGACGATGGCCACCAGCACGGCCGAACGCGATACCGCCGCGCAGCAGATCGCGCAGGCGCTGCAGACGCTGGATGCCACGCTGTCCGGCGTCGGTCGCGCGGCACCGGATCAGGCCGAGGCGCTGGCGCGCGAGCGTGCCGAGGCGGCGCAGTCGATGCAGGGCTATGTCGAGCTGCTGCGAAAGCAGCCGCTGGATGCGCTGCAGTTCGACAGCGCCGTCTCCGTCGAAGGGCACTTCGTCGCCGAGCAGCTGGCGAAGCTGGGCAAGCAGATCGAGCAGGCGCGTACCCGTCTCGAGAAGCAGGCCGCCGACACGGTGGCCTCGGTATCTGCGAGCCAGGCCCGCGCGCAGTGGATCACGATGGGAATGCTGGCAGCGAGCCTGGCCGCCGCCGCGGTGCTGGCATGGCGCGCCGCGCGCGCCCTGCTGGCCGAGCTTGGCGGCGAGCCGCGCGAGGCAGCCGACGCGGCGCGGCGCATTGCCGCCGGCGATCTGACCGGCGACGAGCGACTGCGCCGGCGCGGCACCCGCGGTCTGCTGCAGGACCTGGCCGCGATGCGCGATGCGCTGGCCGCGATGCTCGCGCGCATCCAGGCCTCGGCGCGACAGATCCATGGCGCCAGCGAGCAGATCGCCGCTGCCAATCGCGATCTGTCGGAACGCACCGGCCGCCAGCTGGCTGCGGTCGACGAGGCGGCCACCAGCATCGGCGAGTTGCGGGGGCTGGTCGAGCAGATCCACGTGCGCGCGCACGAGTCCAGCGCGATGGCGAGCCAGGCGCGCGACGCGGTCGGTACCGGCAGTGCGGTGGTGCGCAGCATGCGCGCCTCGATGGACGCGGTGCAGGCGCGTTCGCGCGACATCTCCGAAGTGGTCGGCGTGCTGCAGGGCATCGCGTTCCAGACCAATCTGCTGGCACTGAATGCGGCGGTGGAAGCCGCGCGTGCCGGCGCCGCCGGGCGCGGTTTTGCGGTGGTCGCCAACGAAGTCCGCGCGCTGGCCCAGCGCAGCGCGCAGTCGGCCCGCGATATCGGCGCGCTGCTCGGCGAGGCCACGCGCGACATCGAGGCTGGCGTCAGCCGCAGCGGCGAGGTCGAACAGGCGATGGTGGCGATCGAACAGGCGGTGCTGCGCAGCCATACGCTGGCCGAGCGGCTCAATGGCCTGGCCGAGCAGCAGGCCGCCGGCATTGCGGTGGTCGACGATGCCGTGGCCCGGCTCGATGGCACCAGCCGGCAGAACGCGGAGCTGGTGACCACGGTGGCGCAGCAAGCCGAATCGCTCGATTGGCAGGCGGCCGAACTGGCCTCGGATGTGGGCCGCTTCCGCTTCTGAGGCGAGCGCGGCCCGGTGACGGACTAACGCGCCTGCACCGCGGCCTGCTGCGGCACGCGCTCGCTCTCCTCCTTGACGACGGGGCCGGACGCTTCGCGCGATGCCGTGACGGCGGCGGCCGGCACCGCGTAGCAGGGCGCATGCGGCGGCACCCGGTCCGCCCAGGGCTCGGGCTCGATCCGTTGCGCCCGCGCCTGCGAGAACGCTTGCCAATGGTTGGCCTTCGTCGGACTGGGGCCATACAGCAGCGCCTGGACCTGTGGGCCCTCGCCGACCACGCCGACATCGCAATCGGCATGGAATTCGACGGCAGCGCGCAGCGCCACGTCCCGCCGCTGGGCTTCGTTCAGCGGTCGTACTGCGGCATGTTCCAGCCTGCCGCCGAACACCCGCTTCGCGATCGTCCGCAACCAGCCGCTCTCGCTGGCTATGACCGCATGGCAACCCATCGTGCGCAAGACTTGCGGATCCGGCGGCAGCCGCCGCACCGCCGTGCGGCGCTCCATTCCCAGCCATGACAACACGCGGTTCCACCGGCTCAACTCGCGGCGCGGCGTGTAGGTGATGCGATAGGTATTGCCGCGCAAGGTCAGATGCAGCGCACGGCGGATGTCGTCGGTTTCGCAGGCGTGCTTGAACAGCTGCAGGGCCTGCACGGCGCGTTGATGGGAAGCGGAGAGATCGGTAATCGTGGACACGGCAGCAACTCGTGGAGACAAACGGTAGCGGCGAGGATCGCGCCGCACCACCGCTTCGCGCTATCAATCGAGACGCCGTGCTTGCGGTTCCTGGCAATCCGTTGCAAATAACGCCGGCCGCAGCGCACGTAGTTCTGCAGTGCAGAACATCGATTCTGCATTGCGGTTGACGACACCATCGAACGATGTAACCATCGCGGACACACCAAGCCGGCGGCCACGCCGGCAACGCCATTCCGGAGACCCTCGATGAGCAGCACCGCCCGCGCCGATTCCGGCGCCGCTTCGCACCCCGCTTCGCACCCCGCTTCCCACC
>NZ_JAGFTW010000031.1:0-18570 GCF_017598945.1 Cupriavidus gilardii | reverse complement strand
TCCCCGGCGCGGCCACCGCCGCCCTCCCCCACGCCCCCACAAGGAGACCGACCATGATCTTCAGCCTCAGCGCCGGCACCCTCGTCATCCTGCTGGCCCTGCTGATCTTCTCCGCCTTCCGCGTGCTGCGCGAGTACGAACGCGGCGTGGTGTTCATGCTGGGCCGGTTCTGGCGCGTCAAGGGCCCGGGGCTGGTGCTGGTGATACCGGTGATCCAGCAGATGGTGCGGGTCGATCTGCGCACCGTGGTGATGGACGTGCCGGCGCAGGACGTGATCTCGCGCGACAACGTCTCGGTCAAGGTCAATGCGGTGGTCTACTTCCGCGTGGTCGATCCGCAGAACGCGATCATCCAGGTGGCCAACTTCCTCGAGGCGACCAGCCAGCTGGCGCAGACCACGCTGCGCGCGGTGCTCGGCAAGCACGACCTCGACGAGATGCTGTCCGAGCGCGAGAAGCTGAACCTGGACATCCAGAAGGTGCTGGACGCGCAGACCGATGCCTGGGGCATCAAGGTGTCCAACGTCGAGATCAAGCATGTCGACCTGAACGAATCGATGGTGCGCGCGATCGCGCGGCAGGCCGAAGCCGAGCGCGAACGGCGCGCCAAGGTGATCCACGCCGAGGGCGAGCTGCAGGCCTCGGTAAAGCTGCTGGAGGCCGCGCAGATGCTGGCCCGGCAGCCGCAGGCGATGCAGCTGCGCTATCTGCAGACGCTGACGCAGGTCGCGGGCGATCGCAGCTCGACCATCGTGTTTCCGGTGCCGATCGAGATGATGGAGGTATTGCGGCCGCACGTGCGCGGCGCTGCGGCGCAGGCGGCGGGCACGGAGGCGGGCATGGCGGCGTCGATGGAAACCACCGGCCGTCCCGGCGGCAGCAACGAGCCGCCGCATTGATCCGGCCGCATGGATTCGACCGCATCGTGGCGAGCACGACAGGCGCTCTATCGCGACGATCCCGCATCGAGCCGGGCCCACCGCGCGACATCGTCGCGCGAGGGGATCGCGATCAGGCTGCCCAGCGCGGCCGCGGCGGCGACGCGTGTCGCTTCGCTGCTGGCCGCAGACAGCGCCGGCACCAGCAGGTCGATGCCGATCGCCGGCTGCGAATCGCTGGCATTGCCGATCAGCGTCGCGGCGGCCCACCCGGCTTCGCGCTGCGCGACGCTTTCGCTGCCGAGCAACGCTGCCTCGGCCGCCTCGCGCAGCCGCTGCGGCGCGCCGGCATCGCCATAGAGCTGGGTCAGCGCCTGCACCGCCCGTTCCCGCTCTTGCAACCAGGCGTTGATCTGCCTGATCACGTAGCGCGGCATCGGCCGGTAGGGGTTGCCGTCGGCTCTGGTCAGCGATTCGTACAGCCGTGCGGCACCCGCGTGCGTCCACGTGTTCCACGGCCAGGCAAGCAACCAGGGATGGGCCTCGCGCAGGCCGATGTGCCGCAGCTGCGTACAGCCTGCCAGCCGCACCTCGGCCAGTTCCGGATTGTCGCGCGCCAGGTCGCGCAGCACCGGCTCGGTCAGCGCCACGCATTGGCCCGCATCGAGCCGGTTCAGCAGGTGTACGCCGTCCAGCCGCAGCGCCCGCAGCGCAGCGCAGCCATCGATACGAAGCGTGCGCAGCGCCGGTGCGCTCACCCATAGCGTCTGCAGCCCACCGTTGCCAAACAGATCGAGCGTTTCCAGCGCGGCCCAGTGCAGCGGCCCCCACTGCAACGGACCATACGGCCGGATCAGCGGCGCGGCGGGGCGCTCGGCCAGCGTCATCTCGCCCGACAACCAGTCTCCGGGCCAACGCATCGCTCGCAGATTCAGGATGCGCAGGGCGGGGGCAAGCGCCTCGACACGGCGCAGCACCTGCGGCGTCAGGTGGGCGCAGCCGCTCAGGTCCAGCCGCCGCAACGCGGTGCCGGCGCCGCGCAGCAAGCCTTCGAGCAGCGGATCGGTCAGCGCCGCGGCGAACGGACTCAGGTCCAGACAGACAAAGGCGGTGCCGGCCATCGCCGCCAGCAAGCGGCGCTGATCGGCGACCGCGATGGCGCGCGTGTCGGCATGCAACGCCATCGCGATCGCGTCGAACACGGCAGTGCGCTGGCGCAGCGGCAACGCGGCCAGGTCGCGCTGCGCGCCCTCCCTGCCGCTGAGCACGCCGACGACCATCGAAGCGAGATCGCGCGCCGGCGATCCTGTCAGCCACGAGAGCGCGCCGGCGGCCGATGTGGTGATGCCGAGCGCGAGCTCGCTCGAACCGGCGGCCGGTCGCGGATGGACGGCCGTCAGGCCAAAACGCGTGGCGTGGGCAAACGGGTCGGCACCCGCATAGCGGCCGTGGCCGTCGCGGCGCGCCAGACGCTCGTCGAGGCAGGCGAAGCGCCGTGCGGGCGCGCCGGCGTCCGCGGCGCGTACCGGATAGCGCTCGAACGCGGCCAGGTAGGGTGCGGCAAGCTCGGGCTCCAGACTGCGCAACCACGCCATGCCGGTCGGCGCGGTGCGCAGGCGCGCCGCCAACGCGGCCATGCCGATCACGCTTTCGAGTCGCTGGCGCAGCGGCAGCATCGCGCCGGACGGTGTCAGGCCCAGCAGGCCGGCATGCGCCGCCCCGCTGCCCTCGCCGAAGATGGCGCCGTGGTCCTGCTGCACGCGGAAGGCGTCCTCCAGCCAGCTGCGCAGCAGCGTGTCGGGCTGCAGCCGGCCCACTTCCTCGAGCACCGCCAGATCGAGCGGCTGCACCATCTGGTCCAGGCAGAACAGGTAGCTGCGGACCGGCAGGTGTGGCCGGCCGGCGGCCGTCAGCCCCAACATGGCCAGGCCCGCGCGGCCGCTGTCGATCCGCTTCAGCGCCTGCCGCTCGCCGCGCTCGACGAGGAAATAGTCGTCGGCCTTGTCGTCGGCGGGCCCGCTGACCAGTTCGCGCAGCAGTGCGCGGGTGAACGAGGCCGGATCGATGGCACGCAGCGCGGTGGGTTCCACACGCAGCAGTGTTGCCAGCGAGCGGCCCGCGACGTCTTCGGTGACCTGCACATCGAGCACGCGGCCGCCGCTGCGCAGCTGCATGGCCAGGCTCGCCGCCATGCCGCGCCCGCCGGTCAGGCGACGGTCCAGCGCATGCAGCAGCCGCTCGCTGCCGGGCGCCTCGGGGCCGAACTTGACCCAGCAGAGCCACTCGTGGCCCTCGGCCTCGAAGCGGACCGGCAGCACGCCATGCGAGCCCGGTTGTCCCGCGGGCTTGGGCAGGACATTGCCATGGGCATCGAACAATTGCCGGGCGATGGCGGGCGACAGGCGAACCCCGCCGGCGCCGCCCGGCGTGGGCACGCGCACCTGGATCGCCGGACCGGCCCGGCCCGCGGCATCCCTGGCGCCGGCGGCGTCGACAAGCCAGCTTTCGAGTGCGCGGCGGAAACGCGATTGCATTTCGGCCGATTGCGCACGCCAGCCGTCCGGCCACGGCAGATGGCCAAGCGCGCGCAGCCGCCCCTCGTTGCCCGGCACCGCCCCGAGCGCGTCGCGCCAGGCGATCCAGCGTTGCGTGGTCTCGCCGCGCGGCGCGCCCGCCATTGCGGCCTCATAGTAACGGCGCAGTTCGTCCGCCGGCGCGCGACGGACCGCCAGCGTGGCGGCGAGGTTGCGTGTCGCTGCCAGCGACAGCGGCCGGTCCGCGACGATCGCGGGCAGCGCCGGATCGACGTCGTCGAGGCGACGCAGCGCGCGCACCGCCTCGATCACCGGCCGCGGCGGCCGCTGGTCCGTTCCCACCAGCGGGGACAGCGCGGCCCACAGCGGCCGCACCACCAGCTCTCGCGCCGCCTGCAGGATGTCGCGCTCCGGTCCGGTCAGTGTCGCGTCACCCTGCTCCTCGCGCCGGCCCGCGTTCAGCTGCAGGCGATAGCGGACGGTCTGCACTGCGGCCATGGCCCAGCGCCAGTCGGCCAGGAATGGTGTCGAGAACCGCTTCAACGCATCCAGGCGCGCCAGGGCCGCGCGCGGCGGCGCCGCGTCGTGGCCGAACAGCAGCGACAGCGCGGTCAGCGTATGCACGAGCGGTCCGCGACAGGCCTGCTTCAGATCGGCGCCCGTCCCGGCCCCGCGCGCCAGCACCTCGCCAAGACGGTTCAGATCGGCATGCAGCTGACGCACCGCCAGATCTTCGCGGGCGCACAGGCGGCCGGGGTCATCGCCGTGCAGCGGCGCGTCGACGGTCCCGGACATCGCGACCCGGAGCCGCCGCATCAGCGCCTCGTCGCCATGCGCCACGGATGGCGACAGCAAGGAGAAATGCAGGCCCTGGTCAGCGTCGGGACGGTCGTTGGCATTGGCCATGCTGCGCTGGCGCAGCGCCTCGGCGAGCTGCTCCGGCGTGCCAGTCCATGCCAGTGCCGACGCGCCCTCGCGCACGCCGGCGTCGATCTGGAAGCCAGCCGGCACGCGCAACGGATGATCGTGGCCCGGTACCGTTTCGCCCAGGCTGCAGACGGCCAGATCGAACAGCCGGCAGAACCTGGCGAACCACGCACGCGCGGCGCTGTCGGGATGCGCCGGTTCGGCCAGCAGCACCGCATACTCGAAGTCCGAATACGGCCCCATGTCGCCGCGGCTCATCGAACCGAGTCCGACGATGGCGAACGCGCACGGCGGCTCGGTCAGCATCCAATGCCGGCACGCGCGCGCGATCTGCGCGATCAATGCCTTGTAGCGCGCGGTCAGCCGTTCCTGCAGGTCCTCGATCGGCAGCGGGGTCTCCCAGTCGCACAAGGCCGCGCGATCCGTCGGATCGGTCGGCGCCAGCGCGGCCAGCTCCTCGGCGGCCTGTCGGCGCAATGCATCGACGCTGTCCCGCAGCGCTCGCCAGACCGGCTGGGGCTGAACCGCGCTGCGGACCGGCGCGCCGGCGCCGCCCCGCAGCGACTGCGCCATCCGCCGATGTGCCGAGCAGTCGTAACCCCTGAGCGAAGCCGCGCACTCCTCCTGCTCGACCTGCCGCACGACGCTGTCGCACCACGCCGCGCCCTGCACGTGCAGGCCGATCTCGCCGGCCGCTTCGGCCAGCAGCAGCACGCGATGCGCGACTTCGATGAATTCGATGGCGCCTTTGGCGGTTCTGCGCAGCCGGTCCAGCAGCGCAACGATCGCGGTGGTCAGCTGCCGCACCGGCACGGCCTCGCGCGGCGCCTCGTCCGGTGCAAAGGCCATGCGGTGGCTGGCCATCAGCGCTTCGGCGCGTCCGACCGCTTCGAACAGGCAATGGGCGCGCTCGAGCATGCGCAGTGGCGCGGTCGCCGCCGCGCATTGCGTACCGAGATCGAACAGCGCCGCGCGCAACTGGGCCTGTGCCCGCGGCGCCCACTGCGACAGGTGCTCCCGCACCATCGCGGCTTCGAGCCGGTCGACGATGGCCTCCACGCCCGCCGCATCGCGCGCGCCCGCCGGCAGCAGCCGGCGCGCGTGATGGGCATAGCAGAAGCCCTCCTGCCAATGGCTGCCGCGCATCCACACGCGCACCAGGGCCTCGTACAGGCACACCATCTCGTCGCCATGCGTTTCGTTCAGCCGCGGGTATCGCTGCAGCAGCAGGCGCAGGCAGGACAGGCAGGACTTCGCGCAATCGGCATCGGCGTCGCGATACAGCGCGGCAAGAGTCCGCAGCAGCTTCCGAACGCGTGCGGGCGAATCGGGCTGCCCGGCTGGATCGCGCTGCCACAGCGTCGCGGCGATGCCCTGCAGGCTTTGTTCGACAGTGGTGCCCTCGCGCTGATCTGCCTGGTCCGAGCTTCGCTCCGGGGCGTGGCCCGCATGATGCGCCGGGGTGGACGCGCGCCGGCCGCTGCCGCGCAGCGCGCTCAGCACGGCGGGATCGTACGGCACCTGGGCGGCAAGATCGATCGGCGTCAAACCCTGGCGGTTCCTTGCCGCGGGGTCGGCGCCCGCTTCGAGCAAGCAGGTGACGATGACGCGGCGGTCCCCGCTGCCGTCGCGCGCCGCGGCGCGCACCGCCCAGTGCAGTGGCGACTCGCCGTCGTCATCGGCGCTGCTGGCCAGTGCCGGCGTGCCGGCCAGCAGGTCCTTGACGAGCCGCCGATTCCCGGCGTCGATGGCCTGGCGCAATGCCTCGCGCTCCGTGTTGCGTGAATGGCCGATCCCCAACGGGACCAGCATACCGATACGTGTGACAGCGGCGCTGAACATGGCGATGGGATTCCTCCGGGTCCGGCGTTGGTCGGATGACGCCGCGCGGCTGCCGGCACCGGCGGGCGGAAGCGAACGGTAGGCGATGCCGCTGCAGCGAACCACTTGGCCCATGCCATTCGCGACAGAGGCGGTACCAAATTCGACAGGCCGCGACCTCGGCGCCGCTAGATTCGGGCCTCCATCCACCGCGGCCGATCGGCCCTGAACCTGCCATGCTTTCCATATCCGCCCACAACGCCACCAGTGCACGCGCGGAGGCCCTCACGCAACAGATGGCGCAGGCCGCCATCGCGCACCATCCCGTGGTATCGCCCTTCGAAGAACTGGAGCGATGGCTGAGCCGTCGTTCACAGGTGTTGAATCTGCAGTTGACGTTGTTGTGCGACGAGGCCGAGCCTCATGGCGATGCCAACGCGGAGCAAGCGCTGGCGCAGCGCTATCGAGACGAGCTGGACGCGCTGACCCGCACGATCGCCGCCCGCTATCGCGAAACCATCGAGGCGCGCATGCCACCCGGCAAGATCGCTCATGTCGTCGCCGAGGACGGCAAGCGCTTCGTTCCCCTCGATGCCGACGAACTGGCGCGGCGGATGGACCGTTTCGAACAGCGGCTCGGAGCCGAGATGGAAATGCACCGGTGCTTCTCGTTCGGTCCGCCGCCGCGACGCGCGGCGTTGATCGACGATCTCCGGCAGGAAGCGGACTCGATCGAATCATTGCTGTCCGAGCTCAAGGAGCAACTCGATGCGCTGAACCTGCCGACCGTCGAGCTGCAAAGCCGCGTCGCACAGACACTGGCGCGGCTGCGCGGGGAACGCCATGCCGCCGTGATCGACGCGGGCCTGCATCAGGGCTGGCTGCGGGCCTGCGAGCTGGGCTGCCTCAACGCAGTGCAGGCGATCGTGCAGGCCGTGCCGGAAAAGGAACGCCGAACCTTTATCGATCGGCTCGGCCCGGATGGCCGCAACGCCTTCCACCTTGCCTGCGCGCAGCAGGATCTCGCCCTGGCGACATGGCTGCTGCAGCTTGGAGCCGACCCTCTGGCGCACACCGGCCTGGGACATCTGCCGATGCAACTGGCGACCCACCATGACCACGGCGAACGCACCCGCACACTGCTTGCCTGGCTGACATTGCACCGCGCCGATCCGCTGGCGCGCGATCAAAACGGACGCAGCGCGCTTAACGAAGCCGCATACCGTGGCAACCGGTCGGCGATAGGCTGGCTGCTCAAGCACGGCGCCAGCCTGTGCGAGCGCGACATCCAGCAGCGCACGCCGCTGCATGCCGCCGCCGCGGGCGGTCATGCCGCCACGGTGTCACTGCTGCTGGCGCGCGGCGCCGATCCGCACGCGCGCAACGCCGCGGGCGAGCGGCCCATCTTCGAGGCATGCAGGATGGGGCAAGTCGAAGCGATGCAGGCCTTTCTCGATGCCGGTGTCTGGCTGAACGCGCAGGAGCGCGAGCACCTGCGGCTAAGCGGCATGGTCACGGCGGAGAAAGTCTTCATGGCCTGCGCCGAGCCGCTCAGGCGTGCGCTCGCACAGCTGTCTGCGCAGACGAAGGCGACCCCGAAAGCGGGGGCGGAGCCAGGGAGGGACTTGCCGATGCCGGGCAAGAGGGACGGCACGGGCTCGAAGCCGGCCGCCAGCATGAACGCGGCCTCGCAAGCGAGGCCGGTTATGAGTCTGCCGCAGGCGCTGCAGCGCCTGCTTAGGCGGTGATCGCGGGCAGCTTACTTCGTGTAGGTCGCCACGCCGTCGGTAATTTCCTTGTGCGCTTCCTCGATGCCGCCCCAGCCCTCGACCTTGACCCACTTGCCGGCCTCGAGCGCCTTGTAGTTTTCGAAGAAGTGCTTGATCTGGTCCAGCGTGTTCTGCGGCACGTCCGACAGGCCCTTCATGTAGGCCGTGGCCGGCGACAGCTTGTCCACCGGCACCGCGATCAGCTTGGCGTCCACGCCCGCTTCGTCGGTCATCTTCAGCATGCCCAGCGCGCGGCAGCGCACCACGGCGCCGGCCAGGATCGGGAACGGGGTGATCACCAGCACGTCGACCGGGTCGCCGTCGCCCGACAGCGTCTGCGGAATGAAGCCGTAGTTGGCCGGATAGCGCATGCCGGTGCCGATGAAGCGGTCGACGAACAGCAGGCCGGTTTCCTTGTCGGCCTCGTACTTGACCGGATCGCTCTGGGCGGAGATCTCGATGATCACGTTGAAGTCGTTCGGGATGTCCTTGCCCGGCGGGACGAGATTGAAGCTCATGCGGTTCTCCAGATGCCTGTATTCGGCCGGTATTTGGCCAGGGTTTGACGATGGCCGGCATTATAGCGGCTCGGTCTGACCCGGAACTGACAGTCCGGGTGGCCCCACCGCGGCTTCTGCGGCGGCGCGCCTTGCGGATGCGCGCCCCGGCTGGGCGATAATGCCGGCTTGGAATTTTCAGCCGGAGCATGACGATGCACGCCCAGCACTTCGTTGCCAACCGCCTGATGGCGCCGGATTCCGGCATGCGCATCAAGGTGTTCGACCCTTCCACCGGCGCGCCCTTCGCCGAGATCGCGCGCGGCAACGCGACCGATATCAACGCCGCGGTCTATGCTGCGCGCCAGGCCTTCGAAGGCCCTTGGGGCGCGCTGTCGGCCGCCGAGCGCGGCCGCCTGCTGACCGACCTGTCGCGCAAGCTCACCGAGCACGAGGCCGAGCTGGCCGCGCTCGAAGCGCGCGACACCGGCAAGCCGCTGAGCCAGGCCCACGCCGACGCGCGCGCGATCGCCCGCTATTTCGAGTTCTACGCCGGCGCCGCCGACAAGCTGCACGGCCAGACCATCCCCTATCAGAACGGCTATACGGTGCTGACCGTGCGCGAGCCGCACGGGGTCACCGGCCATATCGTGCCGTGGAACTATCCGCTGCAGATCTTCGGGCGCAGCGTCGGCGCGGCGCTGGCCGCCGGCAACGCCTGCGTGGTCAAGCCGGCCGAGGACGCCTGCCTGTCGCTGCTGCGCGTGGCCGAACTGGCGGCGGAAGTCGGCCTGCCCGAGGGCGCGCTGAACGTGGTCACCGGCTATGGGCACGAGGCCGGCGCCGCGCTGGCGCGCCATCCCGGCATCGACCATCTGTCGTTCACCGGCTCGCCGCAGACCGGCAAGCTGGTCGCGCAGATGGCCGCCGAGAATCATGTGCCCGTCACGCTGGAACTGGGCGGCAAGTCGCCGCAGATCGTGTTCGCCGACGCCGATGTCGATGCGCTGGTGCCGGTCGTGGTGCGCGGCATCGTGCAGAACGCCGGCCAGACCTGTTCGGCCGGCAGCCGGCTGCTGGTCGAGCGCCCGCTGTACGACGCGCTGCTGGACCGGCTGGCGATGGTGTTCGAGTCGCTGCGGGTCGGCCCCGCCGAGCAGGACCTCGAATGCGGACCGCTGATCAGCCGCAAGCAGCAGCAGCGGGTCTGGGACTTCGTCTCCGACGCGCAGCACGCCGGCATCCCGGTGATGGCGCAGGGCCAGATCGTGGCCGATGCGCCGGAGACCGGCTACTACCAGGTGCCGATGCTGCTGCGGGACGTGCCGGCAACGCACCGGCTGGCGCAGGAAGAGGTGTTCGGCCCGCTGCTGGCGGCGATGCCCTTCGACGACGAACAGGACGCGATCGCGCTGGCCAACGGCACGCCCTATGGCCTGGTGGCGGGCATCTGGACGCGCGATGGCGCGCGCCAGCTGCGGCTGGCCCGCAAGGTGCGCGCGGGCCAGGTCTTCATCAACAACTATGGCGCCGGCGGCGGCGTCGAATTGCCGTTCGGCGGCTCCGGACAGTCGGGCCACGGGCGCGAAAAGGGTTTCGAGGCGCTATACGGCTTCACCACCCTCAAAACCATCGCTATCCACCATGGGTAATATCAACTTCCTCTCGGTCGCCTTCGCCATCTTCTTTTTCTGGATGGCCTGGCACGTCAACCACAAGCGCGCGACCAATCCCTCGGGGATGCCGCGGCTGCAGGTATTCAAGCGCAAATGGGGCGAAACGATCGGTGACCGGGTGCACTGGTGCCTGTATGTCGCGCTGCCGTTCCTGCTGGCGCTGATGATGGTGGCCAATGCGCTGCGGGGGCGCGGGCCGTTCTCGGGCTAGGATGGCCCAGGCCGGACGGTGGCAGGGATGGCCACCGTCGGCAGATTTTCTTGTGCGGTGCGTGCGAAGTACGAAACGAAGGTCAAACGCCCCTCAGATCGCCACCATCTCGAAGTCTTCCTTGCGGGCGCCGCATTCCGGGCAGGTCCAGTTGATCGGCACATCTTCCCATTTCGTTCCGGGCGGGATGCCGTCTTCGGGCGCGCCGGCGGCTTCATCGTAAATCCATCCGCAAATCAGGCACATCCAGGTCTTGTATTCCATAGGGTGGTGACGTCTCGATTAAAATTCAGCGCAGATGGTACCGAATCGACGCGCGGCGCGCCACCGGCAACCCGGTATTTGACGTCCGGATCGATGGCGATTGACGCGGATTGCAGCCGATCGCATACGGTTCGCGCGAATTGGCGTTCCACGGCGCACCCGCCCGCATTTCTCCCGGCCACCGCTTTCATCCGGCCCTCCTCTTCCAGGCAGATCACGACATGTCACGAAACCAGCAGCTCTTCGACCGCGCCCAGCAGACCATTCCCGGCGGCGTCAATTCGCCGGTGCGCGCCTTCCGCTCGGTCGGCGGCACGCCCCGCTTCATCGAGCGCGCCGAAGGTCCCTACATGTGGGACGCGGACGGCCAGCGCTATATCGACTACATCGGCTCGTGGGGGCCGATGATCGTCGGCCATGCGCACCCCGACGTGGTGCGTGCGGTGCAGCAGGTCGCGGCCGGCAGCTTCTCGTTCGGCGCACCGACCGAGGCCGAGATCGAAATGGCCGAGGAGATCTGCAAGCTGGTGCCGTCGATCGAGCAGGTACGTCTGGTGTCCTCGGGCACCGAGGCCACCATGAGCGCGCTGCGGCTGGCGCGCGGCTTCACCGGGCGCGATCTGATCATCAAGTTCGAGGGCTGCTATCACGGCCACGCCGACAGCCTGCTGGTCAAGGCCGGCTCGGGGCTGCTGACGTTCGCCGACACCACGCAGAACGCGCCGTCGTCGGCGGGCGTGCCGGCCGACGTCACGCGCCACACGATGGTCCTCGAGTACAACAACGTCGAGCAGCTGGAACAGGCCTTCGCCACGCATGCCGGCGAGATCGCCGCGGTGATCGTCGAGCCGGTGGCCGGCAACATGAACCTGGTGCGTGCGAGCGACGCCTTCCTGCAGGCAATGCGCAAGCTGTGCAGCGCCGACGGCGCCGTGCTGATCTTCGACGAGGTGATGACGGGCTTTCGCGTCGCGCTGGGCGGCGCGCAGGCGCACTACGGCATCACGCCGGACATGACGTGCCTGGGCAAGGTGATCGGCGGCGGCATGCCGGCGGCGGCCTTCGGCGGCCGGCGCGACATCATGGCCAGGCTGGCGCCGCTGGGCGGCGTCTATCAGGCCGGCACGCTGTCGGGCAACCCGCTGGCGGTGGCGGCCGGCATGGCGACGCTCAAGCTGATCCAGGCGCCGGGCTTTCACGACAAGTTGGCCGCGCAGACGCGCAAGCTGGCCGATGGCCTGCTTGAAGCCGCGCGTGCAGCGGGCGTGCCGTTCGCCGCAGACGCGGTCGGCGGCATGTTCGGGCTCTATTTCCGCGAGGGCGTGCCGGCCAGCTTTGCCGAGGTCACGCAATGCGATACCGCGCGGTTCAACCGCTTCTTCCACGCGATGCTGGACAACGGCGTCTATCTGGCGCCGTCCGCCTTCGAGGCTGGCTTCGTCGGCGCCCAGCACGACGACGCGATCCTCGAGGCGACCTTCGAGGCCGCGCGCCGGGCGTTTGCCGCCCTGTAAGCGGCTGCAAGGCCCCGCCCCAGGGCCCCGCTCCGTGGATGCATCAAGCGGCCGGTGCGCTACACTGCTGGCGTTCCGATGATCCACGGAGTTTTCCGATGCGCGCCTTCCTTTCTTCATCGCCGACCTTCGCTTCGTCGCTGCGCCCGCTGCGCTGGCTGCTGCTGGCCTGGCTGGCGAGCCTGCTGAGCGCCTGCGGCTACAACGACTTCCAGGCCAAGGACGAAGCCATCAAGGCGGCCTGGGGCGAGGTCGTCAACCAGTATCAGCGCCGCGCCGACCTGATTCCGAATCTCGTCAATACGGTCAAGGGCTATGCCTCGCATGAGCGCGAGACGCTGGAGGCCGTGACCAAGGCCCGCGCCACCGCGACCAGCATCCAGGTCACGCCGGAGACGCTGAACGATCCGCAGGCCTTCCAGCGCTTCCAGCAGGCGCAGGGCGAGCTGAGCGGTGCGCTGTCGCGGCTGCTGGCGGTCGCCGAGAACTATCCGCAGCTGAAGGCCGACGCGGCCTTCCGCGACCTGCAATCGCAGCTCGAAGGGACCGAGAACCGCATCACGGTCGCGCGCCAGCGCTATATCGCCGCAGTGCGCGACTACAACGTGCTCGCGCGCAGCTTCCCGACCAATCTGACCGCGATGGTCTTCAACTACGAGGTCAAGCCGTCGTTCACGGTCGAGAACGAGAAGGCGATCTCGACGCCGCCGGCGGTCAAGTTCTGATCCTCGTGCCGATGACCTTCGCCGCAGGACTCGGGCGCTGGCTGCGGGCCTCGCTGGCGCCGATGTTGGCACCCATGCTGGCGCTGGCGATGCTGCTCGGCGTGGCCGGCGCGGCGCGTGCCCAGAACGACGGCTTCGTCGCGGTGCCGCCGCTCGCCCAGCGCGTCACCGACCTGACCGGCACGCTGGCGCCGGAGCAGCGCAACGCGCTGGAAAACGTGCTGGCCGAATACGAGCGCACCCGCGGCAGCCAGATCTTCGTGCTGATGGTGCCGACCACCGATCCCGAGACCATCGACGCCTACGGCATCCGCGTGGCCGACGCCTGGCGCGCTGGCCGCCAGGGCATCGACGACGGCGTCATCGTGCTGATCGCCAAGGACAATCCGCCCGGCCTGCGCAAGATGCGGCTCGAGGTCGGTCGCGGCGTGCAGGGCTCGCTGACCGATGCGATGTCCAAGCGCATCCTTCAGGACATCATGGCGCCGCACTTCCGCCAGAACGATTTCTATGGCGGCCTCGCGGCCGGCATCTCGGCGATCCAGGCGACCATCGACAAGGAAGGGCTGCCCGGACCGCAGGCGCGCAAGCAGGCGCAGCAGAGCAGGCTGGCCGACTGGCTGCCGGTGCTGTTTCCGCTGCTGATCATCGCGTTTTTCCTGTTCTCCGCCACGCGCGGCCGCCGCCGGCAGATCGTGGTCGGCCGGCGCGGCTGGGATACGGCCGCGGGCACGCTGGGTGGGCTGGGCGGACTCGGCGGCCTGGGCGGCGGCTGGGGCCGGCATCATGGCGGCGGCGGTTTCGGCGGTGGTGGTTTTGGTGGCGGCGGTGGCTTCGGCGGCGGAGGCGGCGGCGGCTTCGATGGCGGCGGCGCCTCCGGCAACTGGTAAGGGAACGACATCATGCCCACCCGTTCACCTTCCCCTTCCCGCGGACTGCGGCGCGCCCTGCGTCATGCGCTGACCCCGGTCTCCCACGCACATCGCCACTTTCCGCCCGATGCGCTGGCGCAGCTGCAGCGTGCCGTGCGCGAGGGCGAACGCCAGCATCGGGGCGAAGTGCGCGTGGTGATCGAATCGAGCCTGCCGGCGACCCAGGCCTGGGCCGGCGTGACGCCGCGCGAACGCGCCCGCGCGCTGTTCGCGGCGCTCGAGGTCTGGGACACCGTCGACCACACCGGCGTGCTGCTCTACATCAATCTGGCCGATCACGCGGTCGAACTGCTGGCCGACCGCGGCATCGATGCGCGCGTGGACCGCGAGACCTGGAGCGCGCTGTGCCAGACGCTGGCACACGGCCTTGCCAGGGATCTGTCGATCGAGCCAGTGCTGGCCACGGTGGCGCAGATTCACGCGCTGCTGGCCCGGCATTTCCCGCAGCAGGGCGACGGCAATCCGAACGAGCTCGACGACCGGCCGATCGTGCTGTAGTGGCGGGACGCGGGCCCGCCGGTCGCTGGCCCGCTAGCCCGCCGTAGCCGAGCCGCCCCGCTGGCGCGGCCCCATCCAGTACCAGATCGCCGCCAGCCCCTGCAAGCCAACCAGTACGGCCCATGCCGCCAGATGCGCGCGCACCGGATAGCGGCCGTCCACCGCCGGCCACAGGTCGAGCACCATGCCGATGCCGAGCTGGCAGAGGAAGATCGCGAGGAACACCGTCAGCGTCAGCGCGGTGGTCGCGCGCCCGATCATCGCGCCGTCGAACTGGCGCGCCAGCACCGCGTAGGTCAGGATGCCGGTCGAGCCGAACACACCGTAGCCGGACCACAGCAGCCAGGCCGGCAGCGGCGCCCCCGCCATCAGCAGCGCCTGCACCACGATGAACATCGTCATGCCGATACCGGCGAAGGCATGCAGGCTGACGCCCAGCCGCTCCAGATGGCGCGCCGCCCAGCCGACCACCACGCAGCCGCCCATCATCGCAAAGCCGATCAGCGACACCAGCTGCGCCGCGCGTGCCGGCCCGACGCCGCCGACATCGCGCAGAAAGCCGCCGCCCCACAGGCTCTGCACCGCCAGAAACACGCCCTGGTTCAGCAGCGTCAGCGGCACCACGCGCCAGAACGGCGCGCTGCGCAGGATCGCCACGGTGCCGCGCCACTGCGCCGCCAGGCTTTCACGGGCGCCCGGCCGCGCCGCTTCGGGCGCGCCGAACCACAGCAGCAGCGCCATCGCCACGGTCACGCCGCCGAGGCCGGCGCAGACGGTGCGCCAATCCACCAGCGACAACAGCCAATCGAGCGGCGTACCGACGACCACCGCGCCGAGCCCGCCGATCGCCATCACCAGCCCGTTGAGCAGCGGCATCCGCGACAGCGGAAACCACATCGACAGGGCCTGGATCGCCGCGCCAAGACAGACCGACACACCGACGCCGATCAGCAGGCGTCCCGCCGCCAGCGCCGCCATGCCCTCCCCCCGCGCGAACAGCAGCGTGCCCACTGCCGCCACCAGCAGCAACGCAGCTTCGGTGCGGCGCGGGCCGAAGCGGTCCAGCAGCAAGCCGGCCGGCAACTGGGCGCAGGCAAAGCCGAGGAAGTAGCAGCTGGTCAGCAGGCCAAGATCGCTCGCCGACAGCCCCAGCTCGCGCGACAGGTATGGCGCGAAGCCGAAATTGACGCCGCGATAGACATAGGAAACGAAGAAGCCGAGCGAGAAGATCGCCAGCACGCGCCAGCGCAGGCCGCTGGCGGCGGCGGGCAGACCGGAGGGAGGAAGCGTTGCGGTTGTCATGCGCGGATTGTCGGCGCTGCGGCGCGCCGGCACCAACGAAGAATTCGTGCCCGCATTGTGAGTAGAATTTGACGGCCGGCGTTCGATAGTGCCGTTCCCTCCCTCTCTCCCCGACACCATGGCCCAGGTCCCCCATCTTCCCCCGCTGCAGGCGCTGCGCGCGCTCGAGGCAGCCGCGCGCCATCGCAGCTTCTCGCGCGCGGCCGAGGAGCTGGCGCTGACGCACAGCGCGATCAGCCATCATGTGCGAGGGCTGGAGCAGACCCTCGGCACCCGGCTGTTCCAGCGGGCCGGGGCGCGCATGCTGCCCACCAGCGTCGGCGCGCGGCTCGCGGAGCGGGTACGCACGGCGCTCGATGGCCTGCAGCAGGCGCTGAACGAGGCCGGCGGCCAGGGCGAGCAGCCCGCGGTCCGGCTGGAGGTCAGCGTGATGGCGGATCTGGCCAATGCCTGGCTGATCCGGCGGCTGCCGAGCCTGTACGAGGCGATGCCGATGCTCGACGTCCACCTGCGCCTGCATGCCGAGATCCCGCCGCCGGACCCGTATTCGGTCGACGTCGGCATCTGGCACCAGCGCGTCGACCTGCCCGGCTTCGAATGCCACCGTCTGATCGAGGACACCGTGATCGCGGTGGCCAGCCCGGCGCTGCTGGCCCGCTATCCGGGCTTCACGGTGGCCGACCTGCCGCGCCTGCCGATGCTGCGTTTCGCGCTGCGTTCCTGGCGCGACTGGCTCGAGCAGGCCGGCCTGCCGACGCACGAGCCGGAGCGCGGGCCGATCTTCCAGGACGCCGGCATGCTGCTGCAGTCCGCCATCGCGGGTGTCGGCGTGGCGACCGCACGGGCACTGCTGGCCCACGACTATCTGGCCAGCGGGGCACTGGTGCAGATCGGCACCACGCGGATCCCGTCGACGCTGCAGTACTGGATGATCTGGCGCGAAGGTCATCCGCACGAAAATGCGATCCGGCGCATGCATGCGTGGCTGCGCGAGCAGATCGACGCGTCGCGCCTGCCGGAAGGCGGCCGCATCGACTGACGGCACCAGCATCGCCGCAGTTTCACCATTGCAACCGAATCGGATCGGGCGCGTTTCGCCGCCGCCACTCGATGTGGCTCATCCAATGGCATGACGGCGGACCATGCCGGCGTCCGCGCCACAGACGGCATGGCGGTCGGCTACGCGATTTGGTCTACGCCGTCCGGACTAGCCCGCGCGTAGCCGGGTCCCATCAGGCCGCGTGACCGCCATTGGCGTGCGCGTCCGATGCTTCAAACATGGAACACTTTCGATCGGGCCGCATCGTGCCGAATTTCGGGCGTCCCATCGACCGCCCCGCTCCGGTCCCACGCCACACCGCGATCGATGCCATTTCAGCGTATCGAGGCGGTATCGCGACCGAAACATCTTGTTACATCCGCTCAGTCTCGTAACATGTCGCCGGAACTCGACATCAACAAAATCAAAGGCTTGCGCAGGATGGCACGCTCGTCGCTCTTGTCCGCGTTACAAACAACGCGGCCCTGGGCGAGGGCACGCAGTGGTACCCGGCAAGCCTGCCCTCGGACAACGGGGGCACATCAACGACAAGACGGCTGAGCCGGGACCGGCGGGTATGGGGGGTCCGCCGCACCGTTCGAACCCGGGGGATGTGCTCGACGCCGCATCGAGCCACCCCCGGCGCCGTTCCCGGACGGCGAGCGTTTGCATGCCGGTCGATACGAAGATGGGGAGCCGACGGCGCGAGCCACAGCGAGGCAACGGGGAGCCAATCATGAGAACGACAAAACCGGCCGGCAGAGGCAAACACCACCGAAGCGGCAGAAGCGCCGATGTGGGATGCCCGTTCGTCGATGGACCGCTGCCCCGGATGGGCGGCTTCGTCGTGGCGCCGCGATCGCTGCCGCCGATCGCCGGCCGCGGCGAAGCGCCGCCGTGGGACCGTCTGCCGAAGCGCTCGCGCCGACAGGCCGGCCAGGCTTGACCGGCCCGGTCGCATGCTGAACACTCCGATGGCACAGGCCCATCTGGAGACGGCATGAAGCTACGCGTTCTGAGCGATCTGCACCTGGAACACCATACCCCGGAATCGGTCCCCGACTGCGATGCCGATCTCGTCGTGCTGGCCGGAGACATCGCCAACGGCCGCCATGGCATCGACTGGGCCGCGCGGCATCTGCGCGGGCCGATCGTCTATGTGCCCGGCAATCACGAGTACTACGACAGCACCTTCACGCAGGTCGATGCGCAACTGGCCGCGGCGGCCGCCGCGCATCCCGATGTGCATCTGCTGGCCAGCGGCGTCGCGGTGTTCGCGCCCGCCGGGCAAACACCGGTGCGCGTGCTGGGCACGACCTGGTGGGCCGACTACGCGCTGTTCGGCCGCGAACGCATCGACGACGCGATGCAGGCCTGCGCCAAGGTGATGCTCGACCATCGGCTGATCTCCGTGGAAAAGCCCGGTGATGGCGAACTCCGCCGCTTCACGCCGGCCGATGCACTGGCGCGGCACCGCGCCGAGTCGGCATGGCTGGCCAGCGAGCTCGACAAGCCCTTCGATGGCGCAACGGTCGTGGTCACCCACCATGCCCCCGACCTCGGCAGCCTCGATCCACGCTATGCGCACGACCTCGCCTCGGCAGGCTTCATCTCGCGCCGCCCGGATCTGGTCCAGCGCGCGGACCTGTGGATCCATGGCCATACGCACACCAGCTTCGACTACCGGGTCGACCGCGCCCGCGTGGTCTGCAACCCGCGCGGCTATGTGCGGCGCGGCGATGGAGCGCTGGAGAACCCGAAGTTCGATTGGGGGTATGTGGTGGAGGTTTGAGGACTGCGGCGGCGTCCTGGTTTTGTTCTGATTTTGCCCCTGGTTCTGCTCCCCTCTCCCGCGTGCTGTATGGACCGGGGACATAGGTAACACATGTGCCAGGACATGGGTAACAGTCCAAGGTCCAGGTTAGTCAGCCTGGTGTAGGTCGATCGTGGCGACCTTTTGATGGCAGAAGTAGACATCAAAGG
>NZ_JAGFTW010000014.1:0-22177 GCF_017598945.1 Cupriavidus gilardii | reverse complement strand
CTCATGAGGGCTGGGTCTGCCGTGGTACATCAAAATAGATGATTCTTGGTTCTTTTATTTGTACCAGCGCGACACCAGAATGGGAACACCAATCTGGAGAGTGCCTCGTGAAATTCCGATCCTTATTTGCCGCAGCGCGCGTCCTCTGTGCCGCCGCCGTCGCCGCTGTCGCCGTCGCCATGCCGGCCTTCGCGCACGGCGCGGCGGAAACGGTGACCCCGAACTTCCATCAGCCGATTCCCAACATTCCGGGCAAGTCCCTGGTGGCAGTCGAGGTCGACTACGCGCCGGGCGCCGCCTCGCCAGCGCATGTGCATGCGAAGTCTGCGTTCATCTACGCCTACGTCGTCTCGGGCGCCATCGAGTCGCAGGTCAACGATGGACCGAAGCGCATCTACCGCGCGGGCGAGAGCTTCAGCGAGTCGCCAGGCTCGCGCCATCCGGTCAGCCGCAATGCGAGTGCGACCCAGCCCGCGAAGCTGCTGGCCGTGTTCGTCGTCGATACCGGCGACAAGGCACTGACCACCCCGATCCATGCCTCTTCGAACAAGGAGTCGAAGCAATGAGCCAACGTCTGGACTACAACCGAATTGCCCCGGCCGGCATGAAGGCCCTCGGCAGCGCCTACGGCTACGTCATGCAGAGCGACCTGTCCCCCGTGCTGGTCGACCTGGTCTACCTGCGCGTGTCGCAGATCAACAACTGCGCCTACTGCCTCGACATGCATACCCGCGATCTGCTGAAGCGGGGCGTGAAGGTGGAAAAGCTCGCCCTGGTACAGGCCTGGGCCGAGGCCGGCGATCTGTTCGACGAGCGCGAGCGCGCCGCGCTGGCGTGGGCGGAGTCGGTGACGCGTGTCGCGCAGACCGGCGTTCCGGACGCGCACTATCAGGCCGCGCGCGCCGTATTCAACGAACGCGAACTGGTCGACCTGACCATCGCGATCGGCGTGATGAACCTCTACAACCGCATGGCGATCAGCTTCCGCAATACGCCGCAGGCCGTGCTGGCGCAGTAGCGGGCGATCGCAACCATTCAGGAGTCATTCAGGAGTACCGGCCGTGGCCACCCATGACATTGCAGGCATCACGATCCCGGACAGCCGGCTCGCCCGCGCGGCGGCCGAGCTGATTCGCGATACCGAAAGCGACCTGCTGTTTCACCATTCCGTTCGCGTCTATTTCTGGGGCAGCCTGCTCGGACGGCGGCGGCAGCTTCGTTTCGATCCCGAACTGCTCTACGTCGCGTCGATGTTCCACGATATCGGGCTGACATCCCGCTATCAGCACAGCCAGCTGCGCTTCGAGGTCGACGGTGCCAATGCGGCGCGGGACTTCCTGCGCAGCCACGGCATTGCGGAAAGCGACATTGCCACGGTGTGGGCCGCGATTGCAAGGAACGGCGGTCGGCAGGTTGGCGCTCATCGGCTGACCCGTCGACCGTCGGCGTCGATGACCGGCTCGCCGTCTTCCTTCGCAAACGCGCCACGCTGCGGGGACGGCAGGATGTCGAGCACCACTTCCGACGGCCGGCACAGCCGCACCCCTAGCTCGGTGACCACGAACGGGCGATGGATCAGGATCGGGTGGGCCATCATCGCGTCGAGCAGTCGATCGTCGGTCAGCGAGGGGTCGTCGAGTCCCAGCTCGGCATACGGCGTGCCTTTTTCGCGAATCGCTTCGCGCACGCGGAGGCCGGCCTGCCGGATCAGGCCTTCGAGTTCGCTGCGCGTCGGCGGCGTCTTCAGGTACTCGATCACCGTCGGCTCGATGCCGGCATTGCGGATCATCGCCAGCGTATTGCGGGACGTGCCGCAGGCGGGGTTGTGATAGATCGTGACAGTGGACATGACAGCGGACATGACGTTCCTCAGGACGCTTCGTACCAACGTTGGGAGCGGTTGACCACGCCCACCACCAGCAGCATGACCGGCACCTCGATCAGCACGCCGACCACCGTGGCCAGCGCCGCGCCGGACTCGAAGCCGAACAGGCTGATCGCGGTGGCGACGGCCAGCTCGAAGAAATTGCTGGCGCCGATCAGCGCGGACGGGCCGGCGACGCAATGCGCCACGCCCAGCTTGCGATTGAGCAGGTAGGCCAGACCGGAATTGAACACGACCTGGATCAGGATCGGCACCGCCAGCAGCAGGATGATCAACGGCTGTTCGACGATCGCATTGCCCTGAAAGCCGAACAGCAGCACCAGCGTCGCCAGCAGCGCGGCGATCGAATATGGCCCCAGGGCGCCGGTCACGCGCCGGTACGTCGCCGCGCCGCGCGCGAGCAGCAGCTTGCGGATGACCTGTGCGATCCCCACCGGGATCACGATGTACAGCACCACCGAGACGAGCAGCGTGTCCCACGGCACCGTGATCGACGACAGCCCCAGCAGCAGCGCGACCACTGGCGCGAACGCCACCACCATGATGGCGTCGTTGACGGCGACCTGCGACAGCGTGAAATACGGATCGCCCTTGCACAGCTGCGACCAGACAAAGACCATCGCGGTGCAGGGCGCCGCCGCCAGCAGGATCAGCCCGGCCACGTAGCTGTCGAGCTGTTCGGCAGGCAGCCACGGCGCAAACAGATGCCGCACGAACAGCCACGCGAGCAGCGCCATCGAGAACGGCTTGACCAGCCAGTTGACGAACAGGGTCACGCCGATGCCGCGCCAGTGGCCCGCGACCTGACCCATCGCGCCGAAGTCGATCTTGATCAGCATCGGGATGATCATCACCCAGATCAGCAGCCCGACCGGAAGATTGACCTGCGCGGCTTCGATCGCGCCGATTCGCTGAAAGACCCCGGGAACCCATTGGCCCAGCAGGACGCCGGCCACGATGCATAGCGCGACCCAGACCGTCAGATAGCGCTCGAAAACACCGATGCCGCCGGCCGGCGGCATCGTTGCAGCCGGTTTTGCTGCTTGTTCGGCCGCCGTCATGCCTTCGACTCCACGGCTCGCTTGCCGGTCGCGCGCCGATCCAGCGGCGACGACGCCGAGACGGTGGAACAGCCGGACACGGGGGAGCACGGATTGCCGCCGCAGCAGTTGTCGGTCAGATAGCCGAGCAATGCGTTCATCGTCTCGAAGCGGGCCGCGTAGATGATCGAGCGGCCCTCCTGACGACTGCGCAGCAGGCCGGCGCGATGCAATTCCTTCAGATGGAAGGACAGCGACGAGGCCGGCATCTGCATCGATTCGGCGATGCGTCCGGCCGACAGGCCTTCCGGACCGGCCTGGACCAGCATGCGGAAAACGGCCAGCCTCACGGAATGGGCAAGGGCGGAGAGCGCTTCAAGGACGTTATCGGTTTCCATTGTTCGAATATAGTCGAAACATGGAAACCGCGCAACGGGCACGGCACCCGCGTCAAGCCCCGCGGCGCTGCGCCATCCGCTGGCCGATGGCCAGCAAGGTCGGCTCCGGCAACCGGGCCGCGAAGGAAAACACTTCGCGCTCCTCGCGGCCGACGTGCGCCAGATAGCGGGCGGCGAATTGCGCCAGCGCCTCCGGTGCGGGCGCCGCGTCGCCTTGCTGCACGCGTTCGAGCCAAGGTCGGGCCTGTTCCCACAGCGCATCGAGTGCACCGTGATCCTGCTCGAGCGCCTGCATGGCCGCCGTCAGCGCAGGGTCCTGCAGGTCGCGCAGGGCAGGGAACAGATCCTCTTCTTCGTCGGCGTGATGCAGCGGCGCGGCAATCGTGAAGTAGCGGACGATGCCGGCCGCGGCCGTGCGCGCCTGGTCGTCCGCGCCATGCCGGGCGGTGTGTTCGGCAAGCCGGCCGCAGAGCGAGGCAAAGCGCCGGACCTTGTCGTGGCAGGCCGTCAGCAGTTCGATCGGCGATTCGAAGGAGGGGATGGAGGGCGTATTGGGAAGCATGGCAGGGGAAGCATGGCAGGGGAAGCATGGCAGGGGAAGCATGGCAGGCCGATTATCGCGCCATCCGCGCGGGGCCGTGCCGAAGGCCGGTTTTTGCGTCGGGCAGGCAATATTTACCGCCCGACGACGCTCCGTCGATGACCGCACCGCGCGGCAGCCCGGTGGCGCAAGGCTTGCTTGAGTCGATGGCTCAGGCCGATCGGCTCGACTCGACAGCATCGGCCTTCAGCCTTGCCCCACCCTTGCAGGAGAGAAACATGTCCGACGGAAAACTCGGCATCGCCGGGACGACCTTCATTGCCTTTGCCGTGGCCGGACTGGCGCTGGCCGCCTCGATGTACCTGGCGTACCTGGCCGCGCCGCCCAAGGGGCGCGCCCTGATTCGCAATGCCCTCGATCACGATGCGGGGCCAGGTCCGCAAGGCTGATCGGGCCGGCTCGAAGCGCGGCCTCGAACTTTGGCGACAGATGCGATGTCTACCACCGACATCGCCGGGCGCCCGCGCCACGGTGTAACGCCAAGGCCCAGGATCGTCAGGGCCCGCATTCCCGACTTACCTTACGTTCCCCGATGAAGGCGTTGCGCAATCCCAGGTGCCTGCTGGTCGAAAGCCGCTGGTTTGTGCCGCGGCATTTCGACGGGATCAGTCTCGGCCCGCTCGTGCTGCTTCGGCCCGGTGTGTCGGCCGGGCTGATCGCGCATGAACTGGTTCACGTGCGCCAGTTCTGGCGCCGGCCGTTCACGCATGGGCCGCGGTATCTGCTGTCGAAGGCCTATCGGCAGGCCTGCGAGGTCGAGGCCTACCGGGCGCAATTGCAGGCTGCGGGAAGGACGCCATCGCGCATCGCCAATCTGGCGCGCTACCTGGCGACGAAGTACCGCCTCGATCTCGACCAGGAGACGGCGGTGCGGCTGCTTTCCGCCGACGATTCCTCACGGTGACCTCGTATGCCCCGGCGGCACGGGCCAGGGGCGTCGGCGCTGATTCCGGTGGAATGCTGACGCCCTGACCCCGCCGCATGGTCCCGCCTCGCGCCGCTCGGTCAGCCCCGTTTCTCTTCCTCCGGGACACTGAACTGCGCCTTCATCGATTCGATGAAAGGCTGGATTTTCGCCATGCACGCCTCGGCATGCTCGCCTTCCATCGTCGATAGCCCCCAGTTACAGCCGGTCGCGTCGGGCGCCTGGATGCAGATATCGCCGAAGCACGCATCCTTGCACTCCGGCCATTTGGCCTGCTCGGCCCGGATCATGGCGCGGATTTCTGCCTTGTTCTTGATCTGCCTGGTCATCGCTGTCTCCGTCTCGATTTCGATCGGCCGCCATTTGCGCAGGGCTGCGGCAAGGCGGCGGACGTATTGCAGGCACTGCGGTGCTACGGACCAGAGTACGCCGGAATCCGGACGCGCGCGTGACTTTCTGCACGCCTCGTGGCCGGAGAGCGCCTTGCACGACCGTCATGCACGGTGCGGCGCGTCCGGAATTGGCGGTACGGAGACCTGACCGGCCCTGCCTCAGAGCCGGGCAGTGCAGCTGCCGAAGTAGTTCAGGCCCAGCGCCCACTTGACCTCGCTCAGCGTTGCGCCTGCGGTTTCCCGCGCACGCAGCGTTCCTTGCCGCAGGATCTCCAGCACGCCGGCGCGGTCGCGCTCGAACTCGCGCCGCCGCTCGCGAATCGGCGCGATCAGCGCCTGCAAGCGCTCGTCGAGGCGGCGCTTGACGACGCTGTCGCCCAGACCGCCACGGCGATAGTGGGCCTTGAGTTCGTCCACGGCTGCGGTATCCGGCTCGAACGCATCGAGGAACATGAAGACGACATTGCCCTCGACCTGGCCCGGGTCGCTGACCCGCAGATGATTGGGGTCGGTGTACATGTCCTTGACCGCCCTCGAGATTTCGTCCGGCGTGGCGCCCAGCGTGATCGCGTTGCCCAGCGACTTGCTCATCTTCGCCTTGCCGTCGATCCCGGGCAGGCGCGGCACGTGCGACAGCACGGCTTCGCATTCGACCAGTACCTCGCGCCCGACCGTATGGTTGAAGCGGCGCACCAGCTCGTTGGTCTGCTCGATCATCGGCTGCTGGTCATCGCCGACCGGCACGAGCGTCGCCTTGAACGCGGTGATGTCCGCCGCCTGGCTCACCGGATAGGTCAGAAAGCCGGCAGGAATGTCCCGCTCGAAGCCGCGCAGCCGGATTTCTTCCTTGATGGTCGGGTTGCGCTCCAGGCGCGACACCGTCACCAGATTCAGCAGGTATTGCGTCAGCTCGGCCAGTTCCGGCACCTGCGACTGGATGAAGAGGGTCGACTTGTCCGGGTCGATGCCGACGGCGAGATAGTCGAGCGCGACCTCGACGACGTTCTCGGTAACCTTCTGATGCCGGCCGACGTTGTCGGTCATGGCCTGCGTATCCGCGAGCAGCAGAAACTGCTTCGCTTCGTGCTGCAGCTGCACGCGCGAGCGCAGCGAGCCGATGTAGTGACCGAGGTGAAGCGGGCCGGTGGTGCGGTCGCCGGTCAGGATGATGGGTTGGGCAGCGGGGACAGCGGTGGTAGCGGTGGTAGCGGTGGTCATGGACTGGTGCTTCGGGTTGTCGACACCACCAGCCACTGTGCGCAGATACGAAAATGCCGCCAGGAGGCTGGCGGCATCACGTTCTGGAATTGCGTGTGGAAACGGGCCGCCTGAGTCAGGCGCGCCACCAATATTGCCGGGTCGGCGAGTTGGGCTTCGTATCCATGGGGGGCGAGTATAACGCATCCACGCGGCTCGGCCTGCTGCGCCCATACCGCCGATTCTGCTTTCCGGCGGTGTGCATACGGATCTGTTATACCATCGGGCGAATTTGTCTCTTCCTCCGAAGTCCTTACCCCTGGCATGAAGTTCAAGGAAATCAGTGCGTTTCAGGCCGTGATGCGCTCCGGCTCTATGACAGCGGCCGCGGCCGAGCTGTACACCTCGCAGCCGAACGTCAGCCGCATGATCGCGCAGCTCGAGTACTCCACCGGCCTGACGCTGTTCGCGCGCAATGCCGGCCGTCTGACCCCGACCGAAGAGGGCCTGGCCTTCCTGCGGGAGGTGGAGCGCGCATTCGTCGGCCTGGACGCGTTGAAGGACGCGGCGCGCAACATTCGCCAGTTCGGCAAGGGTCGGCTGCGCATTGCCGCGGTGCCGTCGCTGGCGATGACCGTGCTGCCGCTGGTGCTGCAGCGGTTCCATGCCGAGTTTCCCGACGTCAACGTCGCGATGGAAACGGGCAGCACGCAGCTGGTGGCCGATCGGGTCGGCAGCCGCTACTGCGATCTCGGTCTGGTCTCCTTTCTGCCGCCCGCGGCCGTCACCGAAGCGCATCCCATTGCCGAGCTCGCCGGATGTTGCGTGGTGCCGCCGGGGCACCGGCTCGCCGGACACGACGTGATCACGGCCGCCGACCTGGCCGGCGAGTCGTTCATCTCGATGAGCCACGGGGATGGCCTGCGCGCCGCCGTGGACGCGGCCTTCGCCGACGATGACCAGCGCGTGATGCATTTCGAGACGCCGTACGGCGCCACCATCTGCAAGCTGGTCGGCCTCGGACTGGGCGTGGGCATCGTCAATCCGCTGGTGGCCCGCGCGCATGCGGCCGAAGTCGTGGCGCGCCCGTTCCAGCCCGCCATTCCGTTCGTCAGCTATCTGCTGCTGGCCCGCAACCGCCCGGTCAACGTGCTGGTGGACCGGTTCACCGAGCGGATGAAAGCGGTCATCGATGCCGAAATGGCGTCCCTGCCGCCGGGCCTATCAGGTTTCTGCATGGGAGCCTGACAGACTCGTATTTGCCGCTGCGGCGCACGCGCCGCATACTCGCTCGAACCGACACACCGGGGCCCATCGAAGCCGATCGACGATCGACGATCGGGCGATCCCACCGGTGGCATCACGATTCTTGCGAGACCCACATGAGATTGAGCAGGGCCCAGGGCCCGCATTTTCCGCTTCGGAGGCGCGTCTGATGCCCGCAGCCTCCACCTCCCGATATCCGCTGTTCGACGTCGCCGTGGTCGGCGGCGGCCTGGTCGGCTCGGCGCTTGCATACGGGCTGCGCCAGCATGCCGGTTCGGTCGCCGTGCTGGACGAGGGCGATGTCGCGCTGCGGGCCTCCCGCGGCAATTTCGGCCTGGTCTGGCTGCAGAGCAAGGGCTACGGCATGGGCGCGTACAGCCGCTGGACGCTCAAGTCCACGCGGCTGTGGCCGACGCTGGCAGCCGACCTGCTGCAGGAGACCGGCATCGACGTGGCGCTCGAGCAGAAGGGCGGGCTGACGCCCCTGATGGGCGACTACGAGATCGAGGCCCGACTGGCATGGGTCAACACGCTGATGTCGCAGCCGGACGTCGAGCCCTATGAGTGGAAGCTGCTGGATCACCACCAGGCCGCTTCGCTGGTGCCGGGCCTCGGGTCCGATGTCACCGGCGCCATCTGGACGCCGCACGACGGCATCGTCAATCCGCTGAAGCTGCTGCGTGCGTTCCATACCGCCTTCAGCACCAGTGGCGTGCAATACCTGCCGCATCACGGCGTCACCGACATCGTGCAGCAGGCAGGCGGGGAATTCGTGCTGACCACCGCCAACGGGGTGGTGCGGGCGCGCAAGGTCGTGCTGGCCGGTGGCCTGCGCAATGGCGATCTGGGCCGCATGGTCGGCATCGATCTGCCGATGGCCCCGCAACGCGGCCAGATCCTGGTCCTCGAACGCACGCGCCGGCTGCTCGATACGCCGATGGTCACGCTGCGGCAGAACGACGAAGGCAGCTGGCTCGTCGGCGATTCGCAGGAAGACGCCGGCTACAACGATCAGGTCACCACGCTGCCCGTGCTGGCCACGCTGGCCGACCGCGCCGTGCGTACCTTGCCCGCGCTGCGCGATGTGCGTGCGGTACGCGCCTGGTCCGCGCTGCGCGTGCGGGCCAAGGACGGATTTCCGGTCTACGAGCAATCGAGCACGCATCCTGGCGCGTTCGTCGTGACTTGCCACAGTGGCGTGACGCTGGCCGCAACGCATGCGCTGAACCTGGCCCCCATGATCGCCGCGGGGCAGCTGCCGCCCGAGCTGGCGACTTTCTCGACCCGGAGGTTCCATGTTCCGAAGAATTGATGCGGCTGTCCTGCAAGCGACAGAGCGCAAGGTGCGGGTCACGGTCGATGGTGCCGCCCTGGAATGCCGCGAGGGCGACAGCGTCGCCGCGGCCTTGTTTGCCGCCGGCGTGCTCGCATGCCGGGACACCGCCGTCTCCGGCGCGGCGCGCGGGCCGTACTGCATGATGGGCGTCTGCTACGACTGCCTCGTGCGTATCGATGGCCGGCCCAACCAGCAGGCATGCATGACGCCTGTGCGAGAGGGCATGAAGGTGGAACGCCAGCCTGGCGCGCGCGAGGTGGCGGCATGAACATCGACATCACGACCTGCGACCTGCTGGTGGTCGGCGCCGGCCCCGCGGGCCTGGCCGCCGCGACACGCGCCGCCGGGCTGGGCCTGTCGACGGTGCTGATCGACGAGCAACCGGCGCCGGGCGGACAGATCTATCGCGCGATCGGCAACACGCCGGTGCGCAATCGCGCGATTCTGGGCGAAGACTACTGGCACGGCCAGAGCCTGCTCGAGCCATTTGCGCGAAGCGGGGCCCGGCACCTGTCCGCCGCGACAGTGTGGTCGATCAATGCCCTCGAAGGGGAAGCGGCTGCCGGTGCCGAAGGGCAGGGCGAGGGCAGGCGCGCCGTCTTCGAGGTCGCCTATTCGGTGGCCCGTCCCGGCCAGGACCCGCAGGCCGCGCTGCTGCATTGCCGCCATATCGTGCTGGCCACCGGCGCGCAGGAGCGGCCGTTTCCGATTCCCGGCTGGACATTGCCCGGCGTGATCACCGCCGGCGCGGCGCAGATCCTGCTCAAGACGTCGGGCGTCGTGCCGGAGGGCCGCACCGTGCTGGCCGGCGGCGGCCCGCTGCTCTATCTGCTGGCGTGGCAGTACCTGAATGCCGGCGTGAAGCTCGAAGCGATTCTCGAAACCACCGACAGCGGGCAATGGCGCAAGGCGCTGCCGCACGCCTGGGGCTTCCTGCGTTCGCCTTATCTGGGCAAGGGGCTGAAGCTGCTGCGCGCGGTGCGCAGGGCCGTGCCCATCGTCAACGGCGTGACGGCGCTCGAGGCGCTGGCCGGTGCCGACGGCAAGGTTGCCGAATTGCGCTATGAGGCCGGTGGCCAGAGCCGCAAGATGGCGGTCGACCAGCTGCTGCTGCATCAGGGCGTGGTGCCCAATACCAACCTGTCGCGCGCGGTCGGCGCCGAGCATGCGTGGAACGAGCGGCAGGACTGCTGGGAGCCCGCGGTCGATGCCTGGGGCGCGACCTCGGTGCCGCACCTGACGATTGCGGGCGACGGCGCCGGCATCGCCGGCGCGGTGGCCGCCGAGCATCGCGGCCGGATCGCGGCGCTGCATGCCGCCGCCGATCTGGGCCGGATCGACCTCGCGACGCGCGACAGGGAAGCAGCGGCACATCGCACCGCGCTGACCCGGGCGACCCGCGGCCGCGAGTTCTTCGAGGTCCTGTACCGCCCCCTGGCGCAGTTCCGGCGTCCGGTGGGCGACACCATCGTCTGCCGCTGCGAGGAGGCCACCGCCGAACAGGTGCGGCACGCCGCGCGCATCGGCTGCCAGGGCCCGAACCAGCTCAAGGCATTCCTGCGCTGCGGCATGGGCCCTTGCCAGGGGCGCTTCTGCGGGCTGACGGTTACCGAGCTGATCGCGGACGAACAGCAGCGCCATCCGCGCGACGTCGGCTACTACCGGCTTCGCTTTCCGACCAAGCCCGTAACGCTTGGCGAGATTGCGACGCTGCCGCAGACGCAGGCTTCGCGCGAAGCGGTGGTGCGCTTCAAGAAATGAATCGCCACATGGCGATGCGAACTGCCGGCCTGCACGACAGGCCGGTATGAATACAGCAACACCACAATAAACGAGCAAGGCCGGATCGCCTCGCGGCATGCCGCGTCTTGCCGATTGCACCAGCACAGCGACGAAACCTGAGAGCACTCCCCAAACTATCTATCGAGGTTCAACCATGGCGTTTTCCAAGATTGTCCCGGCTCTCGCCCTCGCACTGGCCGCCACCCATGGCATCGCGCAGGACTTGCCCCAGGGCCCCATCCGGATGCTGGTCGGCTTTGCGCCCGGCGGCGGCAACGATGTGATTGCCCGCCTGGTTTCGACGCAGTTTCAGTTGAACACCAAGACCACCGTCGTGGTGGAAAACAAGCCCGGCGGCGGCAGCACGATCGCGACCGCCGAGATGACGCGCGGCAAGCCCGATGGATCGGTGCTGTTGCTCGGTTCGGTGGGCGGGCAGGCGATTGCGCCGTCGATCTACAGCAAGCTGCCGTACGACCCCGTCAAGGGCGTGCAGCCGGTTTCGCTCGTGGCCAAATCGGCCAATGCGCTGGTGGTGAACAACGACCTGCCGGTCAAGACCGTGCAGGAGCTGGTCGCGTATGCCAAGGCCAATCCGGGCAAGCTCAACGTGACGTCGCCGGGCAACGGCACCATCTCGCACCTGTCGGCCGAACTGTTCAAGAGCATGGCGGGCGTCTCGATCACGCACATTCCCTACCGTGGCGACGCGCCGGCAATGCAGGACGTGATGGCCGGCCAGGCCCAGATGACGTTCGCCAGCCTGCCGTCGGCGAAGGCCGGCGCCGACTCCGGCAAGGTGCGCATCCTCGCGGTGACCAGCACCAAGCGCGTGGAAACCATGCCGAACGTGCCGACCATCGCCGAGTCGGGCGTGCCCGGCTATGAGGTCGTGTCCTGGTACGGCGTGTTCACCACGGGCGGCACGCCGATGCCGACGGTCAACCGCCTCGCGCAGGAAATCGCCGCGGTGATCGCCCAGCCCGCCATCCGCGATTCGATCGCCAAGCAAGGCATGGAGCCGAGCGCGCTCGGTCCGGTCGAGTTCACGCAGCTGGTCAATCACGACACGCAGAAGTGGGCCAAGGTCGTGAAGACGGTGGGCATCAAGCTGGACTGAACGGCTTGCGGGCCATCGCCCGGCGCGGCGCCGGGCGTGGCCGGGGTTGTGGCCGGGGTGCTGGCCAAGGTTGTGCCCCCGGCGATTCATTCCGTGCCGGAATACATCGCCGAAAAAACTTCACGCCCGGCGCGGCACGCTACTCCATACTCGCTTCATCATTGAACCGCAGCGATCGTGGAGGAGCACCGTGAGAATTGCCTTTGCATGGGTCTTGATGGCGGGTGCGATCGGCATGTCAATGCCGTCGGCACAGGCGGCGTGGCCGGAAAAGCCGATCAAGCTGATCGTGCCCACAGCGGCAGGGGGCGCGCCCGACATCGTCGCGCGCCTGTTCGGCGATGCCTTGTCCAAGCGGCTGGGCCAGGCCATCGTGGTGGAAAACCGGCCCGGCGCCGGCGGCAACATCGGCATGCAGGCATTGCTGCAGGCACCGGCGGACGGCTACACCATCGCCTACGGCAACAACGCCACGCTGGCGACCAATCGGTTCCTCTATAGCCGGCTGCCATACGATCCCGACAAGCTGGTACCCATCGTCGGGCTGGTGACCACCTTCAATATCCTCGCGGTCAACAACGCGCTGCCGGTGAAATCGGTGCGGGACCTGATCGCCTATGCGCAGGCCAATCCCGGCAAGCTGTCGATGGGCTCGGCCGGCAACGGCACGACGAGCCATCTGGGCGGCGAGTTGTTCAAGACCCTGGCCCATCTCGATATCGAGCACGTGCCCTACAAGGGCAGCACCCCGGCGCTGCAGGACCTGGTCGGCAACAACGTGCAACTGATGTTCGACAACGTGCCGTCGATCGGGCCCTACGTCAGCAGCAACAAGGTGCGCGCGCTGGCCGTGACATCGACCCGGCGCTCACCGCATTTCCCGCAGGTGCCGACCATGGACGAAGCCGGCATCAAGGGCTACGAACTGACCGCGTGGGCCGGTTTGGTCGGTGCGCCGGGCATGCCGGCCGAGGTGGTCGACCGACTCAATCGCGAGGTCAACGCGGTGATCCGCGACCCCGGCTTTCGTGCGCAGCTGGACCGGCTCTCGTTCGAGCCGCTCGGCGGGTCGCCGCGCGATTTCCAGGCGCTGGTGACATCCGAGACCGCGAAGTTCGGCGAGCTGGTGCGCAAGAGCGGCGCCAAGGTCGATTGAGGGCCAGGCGCATGCCATCTCATTACGACCTGATCATCCGCAACGGCGACCTGATCGACGGCAGCGGCGCACCGCGGCGCGCTGCCGACGTGGCGGTGCGCGACGGCATCATCGCTGCGATCGGCATCGGTCCCGAGGCTACCGCCGACGAGGTGGTCGATGCCGCCGGCATGGTCGTCGCGCCCGGATTCATCGACACCCACACGCACGACGACTGGATGGTCTTCCAGTCGCCGGAGATGCTGCCCAAGGTCACGCAGGGGGTCACCACGATCATTGCGGGCAACTGCGGCATCAGCCTGTTTCCCCTCGTCACCGACACGATTCCGCCCGCGCCGCTCGACATCATGCGCGGCGGTTTCGTATTCGAGTCGGTGCGGGCCTACCGCGAGGCGTTCGCCGCCAGGCCCGCGGCCGTCAACGTGTCGGTGCTGGTCGGTCAATCGACGCTGCGCGCGCGCCATGTTGCGCAGCTGGGACGTCCCGCGCGCGACGACGAGATCGAATGCATGCGGCGCGACGTGGAGCAAGCCCTGATGGAAGGCGCCATCGGCGTTTCCACGGGCACGTTCTATCCGCCCTCGGCGGCGGCACCGGAGCTGGAGATCCTGCGCATGTGCGAGCCGATGCAGCGCCTGGGCGGCGTGCTCGTCTCGCATATGCGCGACGAAAGCGACCGGGTGGCCGAGGCGATCGACGAGACGGCGCGGCTGGGCAGGGCGCTCAATGTGCCCACCGTGATTTCGCACCACAAGCTGGTCGGCAAGCGCAATCATGGCCGCAGCCGCGAGACGCTGGCGCAGGTGCGCGAGCTGTCGCGCACCATGCCGCTCTGCATGGATTGCTATCCGTACGCGGCGTCGTCCACCATGCTGCGCCCGGAACGCGTGGACCAGTGCGACCGGATCCTGATCACGTGGTCGGCCTCCCATCCGGAAGCCGCCGGCCGCTATCTGGAGGACCTGGCGCAGGAATGGCAGCGCTCGCGGCGCGAGGTCGCCGAGGCCTTGCTTCCCGGCGGCGCGGTGTACTTCATCATGAATGAAGGCGATGTGCGCGACATCCTCAGCTACCCGGACACGATGATCGGCTCCGACGGCATTCCGTCCGACGAAACGCCGCATCCCCGGCTGTGGGGCACCTTCCCGCGCGTGCTGGGACTGTACTCGCGCGATCTCGGGCTGTTCCCGCTCGAGCGTGCCGTCCACAAGATGACCGGTCTGCCCGCGCAGCGCTTCGGGCTCGAGGGGCGGGGGCATCTGGCCGTGGGCAAGGTCGCGGACATTACGGTGTTCGACCCGGCGACCATCCGCGATTGCGCGACCTTCGATGCGCCCACGCAGCCTTCGGTGGGCGTGCGCGACGTGTTCGTGGCGGGGCAGGCAACGCTGCGCGGCGGCACGCCTGCCGCCAATCGGCCCGGCCGCTTCGTGACGTCGACCCTCGTCAGGTCGCGCGCGCCGGCGTGAGCGGATGCCCGAGTCAGTTCCCGTCGGCTCTTGCGGTCTGCAGCAGCCAGTCGAGGAAGGTGACCAGGGTAGGGTTGGCGCGCTTCTCGTCGAGGCAGACGAAGTAGTACGACTTCGGCGACAGATAACTGGTGTCCGACAGCCGTATCAGCCGGCCGGCCCGCAGATCGTCGCCGGCGACAAATTCCGGCAGCAGCGCGACGCCCATGCCGCTGACCGCGGCCTGCAGGCCCATGGTCAGCAGGCCGTAGCGAGGACCGTCTCCAGGCCTGGCGACCTTGGCCCCGATCTGTGCGAGATAGGCTGGCCACGCATCCAGTGCGGTGTGTTGGTGAAGCAGAGGCATCTGCCGCAGCGCCTGCGACAGCGATCCGCCGCGCGGCATTCTGTCCGGTGCGCACACCGCGAACAGCTCCAGCGGCATGACCTCGACGCCGAAGTGTCCGGGCGGCGGGCCGGCGCAGTACATGATGGCCGCGTCCAGGTCGCTGTGGGGCAGGTCGACCGGGCCGACCTTGGTGGTGATGTTCAGCTGGATCTGCGGATGCTGCTTGGCAAACTGCAGCATGCGCGGCAGCAGCCAGATATTGCCCAGCGAGACCGGCACCGACAGGTCGAGCCGGCCGCCGGAACCGCGGCCCGTGAGCACTTCCAGCGTGGCTTCCTCGAGCAGGTTCAGTACCTGCCTGACGCGCTTGAGGTATTGCGCACCGGTCGCCGTCGCGACGACGCCCCCCTTGCGGCGGTCCAGCAGTCGCACGCCCAGAAAGGTCTCCAGCTCGGTCAACTGCTTGCTGACGGCGCTCTGCGTCAGGCACAGCTCCTCGGCCGCTTCCGTCAGGCTTCCGTTGCGCACGGTGGCTTCCAGGGCGACCAGGTTGGCAAGGGCAGGCAGGTTCCGGCTGGTGGTGCTTTTCATCGGGACATCCTTGGGCGGTCGGCAGGCTTCAGTGCGATTGCTGCAGGCACGGCTTGCACATTGTCGTTCATCTATTCCGTGAGGGAAACCAATACGATGACGGATCGTTCCACGATGCCGGCCGGGCCGGCGGCCATCGGCAAGACAGGACCAGCATGCGGTCTCTTCCAACTGCCGATCGTCGAACTGGCGTGCCGCATGGACGCCGGCACGCTGACGGCGGAAGAACTGGTAGCGGGGCATCTTGCGCGCATCGACGCGTTCGACCGCGCCGGACCCGCGATCAACGCGATCAGCCAACTGCATCCCGACGCGCTGCGCGACGCCGTGCGGCTCGACCGCGAACGGCGGCTGCGTGGGGCCAGGGGCCCGCTGCACGGCATTCCGATGGTGGTCAAGGACAACATCGACACGGCGGGCTTGCCGACCACGGCAGGCTGCGCGGCATTGCACGAGGCGCTGCCCGCCGCCGACGCGCCCGTCGTGGCACGATTGCGCGCCGCCGGCGCGATCGTGCTGGGCAAGGCCAATATGTCGGAGCTTGCGGCTTCCAATGGACGCTTCGGCTACAGCTCGGCGAGCGGCCTCACCTTGAATCCGTACCGGCTCTCCCGCAACGCCAGCGGGTCCAGCAGCGGCACGGGCGCGGCGGTCGCGGCCGGTCTTGCGGTGTTCGGACTCGGCACCGACTCGTTCGGCTCGGTGCGCGGCCCGGCCTGTGTGCATGCGCTGGTCGGTGTTCGCCCAACGCATGGCCTGGTGGACACGGCCGGCGTGCTGCCTTTGGCGCAGTCCTTCGATACGGTCGGGCCCCTGGCGCGCACGGTCGACGACGCCGCGCTGGTGCTGGCGGCGCTGGCCCCGGAAGCGGGCATCGGCGGCACGCACGAACGCCTTGCCGGCCGGCGGCTCGGCATCGTGATGGACTTCAACGGTGGCAACGACGAGATCGACGCGCTGTTTTCGCGGGCCTGTGCGGACCTCGTCGACGCCGGCGCGCTGACCGTGCCGGTCGCGCTGCCGGCCGCGGCGCGCCACCTGTACGAGCGTGTGCTGGGCGATATCGCACGCAGCGAATGGGCGGTGCAGCTCGACCGCTATCTGGCTCGAATGCCATCGCCTTGCCCGCAGGACACCGCGGCGCTATTGGCGCGGATCGATGCGCAATGGGGCGATGGATCACGGCGCCGACCGAATCCGCTGACGATTGCCGCGCTGCGCCACGCGCTGCAAACGCGCGACGAGCCGCCACGCGTCGGCCTGTCCGCGGCCCGCGCTTTCGGCACGGCGCTTGCCGGCCTGATGGAGTCCAACAGCTGCGCCGCGCTGGTCTTCCCTACGCTGGCGTGCCCGGCGTCGCCGCGTTTCGACCTGGACGACCCGAGCTACCGCTGCCGGGCTTCCCATCCGCTTGCGGCGATGCACATGGCCAGCGCGGCCGGCTTTCCCGAGATCAGTGTGCCGATGGGCTGGACCGAGGCCGGCGTGCCCGCGGGGCTGTCGCTGCTGGGCCGTGCCGGCGACGACCGCCTGCTGCTCGGCATCGCGCGCGATTTCGAGGCGGCAACGCGGCATCGGCGAGCGCCGGCCTTGTGGTAGCGGGCCGCGCGGCCCAGGTCGGTCTGCAGCGCAGCAGAAGCACGGGCTCACGCCGAACGCTCGTCAGGGCAACGAAAAAGGGAACGTCGTTCATCATCCATGCGCCCGCCTTGCCAGCACCTCGTCGCGCGGACCTGCATCGACCACACTGCCGCCCTCCATCACGACGATGGTGTCGAAGCGTGCCAGCAGGCTGGGCCGATGCACCGAGGCGACGATGCAGGCGGAAGGGAAGGCGGCGTGCATGCGGTCGAATACCCGGCCCTCGGCCTTCGGATCGAGGGCGCTGGTGGGTTCGTCGAGCAGCAGGATGGAGCTGCCTCGCGCCGCCAACCCGCCGCGCGCCAGAGCCAGTCGCTGCCGCTGCCCGCCGGAGAGGTTGCCGCCGCGCTCGCTGATGGCGCTGTCCAACCCATCGGGCAGGCGCTGCAACACCTCGTCGAACCCGCCGGTATGCACCGCGGATTGCAGCGCTGCGGCGTCGACCGGCTCGCCGAACGTCAGATTCTCTTCCACGCTGGCCTCGAACACCTCGGCCTCCTGCGGGATCAGCGTGGCCAACGTGCGCAGCTCGGTCCAGTCGATCGCCGCGCCATCGCGCCGCAGCTCGCCCTGTTGCGGCCGATAGAGACCGGCGAGCGTGCGAAGAAGCGTGCTTTTGCCGCCGCCGCTCGGGCCGATCAGCGCTACACGTGCGCCGCGCCGCAGCGTCAGATTGACGCCGTGCAGGCCGCCCCGCGCATCGTCGCCGTAGCGCCAGCCAACGTCGCGCAGTTCCAGCGTCTGCCAGGGCGCGTCGGGAACCACGGCGGGCACGGCTTCATCGGGATCGCCGGGCGCCCGCCAGATCGGCTCGGCGCTGCCGTAGTCGGTGTGCATGCGCGCAAAGCTCTGGAAGTTCGCGGCCATCGAGCCGACCACGGATGCGGCCTGCTGCGCATACTGGTAAATCATGAAGACGGTGCCGAGCGGTACCACCTGACCCGGCTGGCGCTCCTGCAGCACGTACATCACGACAAGAATCCAGGTCAGCCCCATACCGAGCAGATCCACCGCAAACCACTTGCCTTCGTTGACCATGACCGCACGGCGCAGCGGGGCCATGATCCTCTCCATTCGCCGGCCCAGCAGCTTGCGCGAGGCCGCCTGCAGCCGCAGCCCGATCACCGTACCGGCATTGCCGACAAAGTCGAGCAGGGCGGACACATAGCGACGCTCCGCATCGTTCTCCGCCCGAGCCAGCTGCATCAATGCGCGGTCGAAACGCAGGATGATCAGCGCGATCAGCACGTAGCCGGTCACCGCGATCGCGCCGCTCACGCGCGACAGCAAGGTCAGCGCAACCAGCGGCCCGATGAAGTTGAAGAGGTTCTGCAGGTAGACGAACTGGTTCTGCGCAAAGTCGGACAGCGCCCGGCTCGATTGCACGACGCGATGCTGCAGATCGCCCGAATGCCGTCCATCGCGCCATGCCAATGGTGCCGCCGCGATGCGCGCATAGAGCTGGTCGCTGAGCCGCTCGCGCACCCGCACGCCAACGTTGCGCTCCAACACCCGTCCCGGGCCGTGCACCAGCCATGACAGCAGATAGATGCCGATCAGATAGACGATCCAGCGGCCCGCCGCGGCGAGGTTGTCCTGCTGCAGCGCGTTGATCGCCTGCGCCGCCAGCCACGGCATCACGAGCCGCAGCAACTGCGCCGCCGCCAGCAAGCCCGATGCGCCGACCAGCTGCGTCCGCACACCGTGCGCATGGCGCCAGAGCGCGCGGTACAGCTCTCGCGCTGCGCTGCCGAGTCCCATGGCGGCCGGTCGGGCAGGGGAGGCGGAATCGAACTCCGTCATGCGGTAATGGCTCCTTTGACGTTTAGGGGGATGGATTGGAAGCCGGGAGTCTAGCGTGCCGCGGCATCACGATGCCCGCCGTTTCCGCACATTGCGGGATGACCGAAGCGTTCGATGACGTCGGGCACCGTACGAGCGGGCCTTGGCATGGCGACTTTGTTGAGTGCAATTTGGATCACTATGTAGAGTAATCTACAGGCTTGCAGCGATGCAAACGTGTGCATATGCTGCCGGCATGACTGCGGCTTCCGACCCCTGGCTTCTTCTGATCGTCAGCCTGCCGACCGCAGGCGCGACCATGCGCATGCGCATCTGGCGTGCCGTCAAGGCGCTGGGTTGCGCGGCGCTTCGCGATGGCGCCTATCTTCTGCCGGCGGGCTCGAAGCAAGCGTCGCAGTTGCGCGAGCTGGCCGATGCCACGCTGCAGGAAGACGGCCATGCCTGGGTGCTCCACGTTCAGGCACCAAGTCCCGAAGAGGCAATGGCGTACCGGGCGCTGTTCGACCGTTCCTCCGACTATGCGGAGTGGCTGGCCGAACTTGCCGAGGCTCGCAAGACGCTGCCGACGCTTGCCGCTGCCGAACTGACGCGGGCCCATCGGCGCCATGCGCGTACCTATGAGGCCATCCGGCAGATCGATTTCTTTCCCAACGAAGCTTCCATCCAGGCCGCGGCGCAATGGCGAGACTTTGCGGCGGCGATCGAGGCCATCCAGTCGCCCGGCGAGCCGAGCCCAGGGGGAGGGAACATCGCTCGGCGAGATCGGGCGCAGTATCAGGGACGGCTGTGGGCGACCCGCCAGCATCTGTGGGTCGACCGCGTGGCCAGCGCCTGGCTGATCCAGCGCTTTATCGATCCGCACGCCCGCTTCGCGTGGCTGGAAAGTCCGGCCGACTGTCCGGCCGAGGCGCTCGGTTTTGATTTCGACGGCGCCACCTTTACCCATGTGGGGGACAAGGTGTCGTTCGAGGTGCTGCTGGCAAGCTTCGGCCTGGATGACGATCGCGGCCTCGCTCGCCTCGGATCCATGATCCATGCCCTCGATGTCGGCGGCCTGACCGTGCCGGAGGCTGCTGGCTTCGAGGCCATCGTGGCCGGTGCGCGCAAGCGTCTGACGGATGACGACGCCTTGCTGGGCGAAGTCGGCACGGTGCTCGACTCGCTGTATGCCCATTTCGGCGCCGGCCGCAAAGCATGACCTCGCTTCAGGGACCCTCGATGACCACTCCGCAATCGGCCGAGGCCGCCCCTGGCGTCAACGGACCCAGCTACACCCTCTGGCAACTGGTCCGCTATTTCCTCCGCCTCGGCACGCTCGGCTTCGGCGGTCCCGTCGCGTTGGCCGGCTATATGCATCGCGATCTGGTCGAAACGCGGCAATGGATTACCGAGGCGGACTACAAGGAAGGCCTGGCGCTGGCACAACTGGCGCCAGGCCCGCTGGCCGCGCAATTGGCGATCTATCTGGGCTACGTGCACTACCGCATTGTCGGCGCGACGCTGATCGGCATCGCGTTCGTGCTGCCGTCGTTCGTGATGGTGGTGGCGCTCGGTTGGGCCTATGTGCGCTTCGGCGGGCTGACGTGGATGCAGTCGGTGTTCTACGGGGTCAGCGCGGCCGTGATCGGCATCATCGCCATCAGCGCTTACAAGCTCACCACCAAGAGCGTCGGCAAGGACAAATTGCTGTGGGCGGTCTATCTCGTGCTGGCGGCGGTCACGGTCGTCACGGAATCCGAGATGGCGTGGCTGTTTCTGGCAGCGGGCGTGCTGGTCTGGTTCTGGCGGGCACCGCCGAAGTGGATTCGATCGAACAGATTGAACGCGGTGGCTGCGGTTCCGATGCCGATGGTCAGCGGCATGCTGGCTACGATCGATTGGCCGCTGCTTTCACAGATCGGACTGTTCTTCGCCAAGGCCGGCGCCTTCGTCTTCGGCTCCGGACTGGCCATCGTGCCGTTCCTGTACGGCGGCGTGGTCACGGAACACCAGTGGCTCAACGAAAGGCAGTTCGTCGACGCGGTAGCCGTGGCGATGATCACGCCGGGACCGGTCGTCATCACCGTGGGTTTCATCGGCTATCTGATTGCCGGATTGCCCGGCGCATGCGTGGCCGCGGTCGCCACCTTCCTGCCGTGCTACCTGTTCACGATCCTGCCGGCGCCGTACTTCAAGAAATACGGCAAGCTGCCCGCGATCCTGGCGTTCGTCGACGGCGTGACGGCCGCCGCGATCGGGGCCATTTCCGGCGCGGTGATCGTGCTGGCCAAGCGTTCGATCGTCGATGTTCCCACCGCCCTGGTGGCGCTGATTACCGTCGTGTTGCTGCTCAAGTTCAAGAAGCTGACGGAACCCGTGATTGTCGCCGGCGCCGCCGTGATCGGCCTGGTGGCATATCCGCTGCTGCATCACTGAGCTGGCCCATCGTCGTGTGCCGTGGGAGCCGTTGCGCTTGCCCCATCAGATCGAAGGCTCGCACGTCGAGCCGACGAACTGACATGCAAGACCGACGCGTGCTACCCGGTCACGGGCCGGGATAGCCGGTCGATGCCGTGAGCCGGTCGAGACGGCGGTGCGGGGTGAAGAACGCGCAGTGGCGTCGATCGGCCTGTGCCAGATTGCGGCGTGACCGGTTGTCGAGCAATTGGGAAATCCACGCGACATTGTCCGGCGGCAGCAATGCAATCGAAACCGTTGATGCGGGTTGCGACGACTGCAACGGAACTGGCCGGTGAGTGGCTGTACTGAACCGGCAGATGCGGCAGTGTGGAGGGAAACGCTCGTGTCGGCGCCGGCGCTCAGTCCTGCAGCGGGCGGGAGACCGGCGCCCAGGGCAGCATTGGGCTGGGGCATGGTGCTCTTGGATAACAGCAAAAGGGGATGACGACAGGGGGATAACGGCAGGGGGATAACGGCAGGGGGATAAACAGGATCGCCGGACGCAGTCGACTTGTCGGAGGCTGCTGGGGCAAGCAAACCGCTGTCCCGACGGCGAGTCGCACGATAGTGCCAAGCCCATTGCCATGTCTTTTGCGGAGGAACGGGCTTTTTTCGGCTCTATCCCATTGCACGTTCTCATGGCGTGCCTGGAATCGGCCGCGCGCCAAGGAATACGCTCACCGTTGTTTTGCGTAATTTTGTTACTCACGCACTGACGGCGTGACGCTGCTTGTCGCTTGCCTAGTAACAAATTTAGTTGAACAAACGTTGCAGAAAATTGTTACTGCGTTGAACGGTTCAACTTAAA
>NZ_JAGFTW010000042.1:0-27168 GCF_017598945.1 Cupriavidus gilardii | reverse complement strand
CCCTCCCAGCCGTCCCAGCTCCCCCCGGCGCCGCCGCCCCCACCCCCCCCTCTCTGACTCGCCAGGCTTTTCCCGCCGACCAGCCGATGCTGGCGGACTGGCTGCAGACGTGCGCGCCGGCCGCGGTGCTGCTGCAGCGGGGCCGCGCCGCGATGCTCGAGCGGCTGCTGCAGCGACCGGAACTCGGCCTGTGCCTGCTGGCGCAGCAACAGGGCACGCTGGTCGGCTGCGTGCCGGTCCAGCTGATGGCGCGCCTCGATCTGGGCGGGCTGGCCGCGATGGTCGGCGAAGCATGGTGCTTGCCCGGAACGCACGAAAGTGGTGCAATCCTCGCTTCTTGCCGCGACTGGCTCGCCGATTGGTGCCGGGCGCATGGCGTGCGCCATCTGCTGTGGGCGCCGGGGCTGCCTGGCGCCGGCGAGCCGGACAGCGGCCTGAGCCGGCTGCCGTGCGGGCTGTGGCATCGCGACCTGGCCCCGGCCGCCAAGCAGCTCGCCTGATTCCCCGGAGTCCTCGCCCGTCCTGCCTGTTTTGCCTGTTCTGCCGGCCCGGCCCGCTTTGTCCGCCACCGGTCCGGATCGCCGTGCCGGCCGCGGCTTCCCGTTCCCGTTTTCCCGGATGTTCGAATGGAGTTCGCTTTCCTCTTTGCCGCCGCCTTGCTGGCCGGTCTGATCGACGCGGTCGCCGGTGGCGGTGGCCTGATCCAGATTCCCGCCATCTTCAGCGCGTACCCGAACCATGCGCCCGCGACGCTGATCGGTACCACCAAGGTCGCCTCGATGGCCGGCACCTTCAACGCCGCGGTGCGCTACGCGCGCAGCGTGCGGATCTACTGGGGCGCCACCGGGCCCGCCGTGGCCGCGGCCTTCCTCTGCTCGATGGCCGGTGCCTACACGTTGACGCTGGTCCCGGCCGAGCCCTTGCGCAAGCTGCTGCCCTTCGTGCTGGCGATCCTGCTGGTCTATACGCTGGCGAAGAAGGACCTCGGTGCCGAACATGCGCCGACGCTGTCGGGCGCGCGCGAGCGCTGGGTCGCGCTGCTGGGCGGCGCGGCGATCGGCTTCTACGACGGCATCTTCGGGCCGGGCACCGGCAGCTTCCTGATGATCATGTTCGTGCGGCTGTTCGGCTACGACTTCCTGCACGCCGCCGCTTCCACCAAGCTCGTCAATCTGGCCACCAATGTCGCCGCGCTGATGCTGCTCGGCTTCAGGGGCCACGTCTGGTGGGAACTGGGCCTGGTGATGGCGGTGGGCAACGTCATCGGCAGCCAGCTCGGCAGCCGGCTGGCGCTGAAGCACGGCAGCGGTTTCGTGCGCAAGGTCTTCCTGCTGGTGGTGACCGCGCTGATCCTGAAAACGGCCTGGGACGCCTTCGCCGGCTGACCGCTGCGCACGCGCGGCGCGTCTCGGAAAGGCGCGCCGCTGCTGGCGATGCGGGTTAATCCTGCCTTGGCGCCAAGGGTCGCTGTGTTAGACTCGGTGCGAATTCCCGACCGCTCGGTCGGCGAATGAAATCCGGCGTCGGCCGACCTGGGAGCGGCCGCGACCTTCCAGCAAGGAAGGCACGCGCGGACGGGATCGGGCACGACGGGGGAGAGCGGCGCAAGCAGCGCGGCACGATCCGTCAGAACAACAAGCCAGGCGCGGACCGGTGGCAAGCCGGTGCGATGCATGCCGGCTTGAGAGAAGAAGGAGACACGATGAATTTCAAGCGCGCCAGCATGCTGGCCTTCGCCGCCGCCTGTCTGTGCGCCGGCGCTGCCCAGGCCCAGATCAAGGTCGGGGTGACGGTATCGGCCACGGGTCCCGCCGCTTCGCTGGGCATCCCCGAGAAGAACACCTTCACGCTGCTGCCCAAGGAGATCGCCGGCAAGAAGGTCGAATACATCGTGCTCGACGACGCCTCGGACAGCACCACCGCCGTCAAGAACACCCGCAAGCTGATCAGCGAGGACAAGGTCGACGCGGTGGTCGGCTCGACCGTGACGCCGAACTCGCTGGCGATGGTCGATGTGGTCGCCGAGAGCGGCACGCCGATGATCACGATGGCGGCGTCGGCGCGCATCATCGAACCGATGGACGCCAAGCGCGCCTGGGTCTTCAAGACCCCGCAGAACGACTCGCACATGGCGACCGCGATCTCCGAGCACATGAGCAACAACAACGTGAAGACGGTGGCGTTCATCGGCTTCGCGGATGCCTACGGCGAAAGCTGGTCGCAGGAGTTCGCCAAGGTCGCGGACATCCGCAAGATCAAGGTGGTGGCCAACGAGCGCTTCGCCCGCACCGATACCTCGGTCACCGGCCAGATCCTGAAGATCATGGCCGCCAACGCCGACGCGGTGCTGATCGCCGGCTCGGGCACGCCGGCCGCGCTGCCGGCCAAGGCGCTGAAGGAGCGCGGCTACAAGGGCAAGATCTACCAGACGCACGGCGTCGCCAACCCCGACTTCCTGCGCGTCTGCGGCAAGGATTGCGAAGGCACGCTGCTGCCGGCCGGTCCGCTGCTGGTCGCCGAACAGCTGCCCGACAGCAATCCGGTCAAGAAGCCGGCACTGACCTACAAGACCGCCTACGAGAAGGCCTTCGGCGGCCAGGTGTCGACCTTCGGCGGCCACGCCTGGGACGCCGGCCTGCTGCTCGAGCGCGCGATTCCCGTCGCGCTGAAGAAGGCGCAGCCGGGCACGCCGGAATTCCGCAAGGCGCTGCGCGACGCGCTGGAGCAGACCAGGGAGCTGCCGGTCTCGCACGGCATCATGACGATGAGCCCGACCGACCATCTGGGCCTGGACCAGCGCTCGCGCGTGATGGTGCAGATCGTCGACGGCAAGTGGAAGCTGCAGAAGTAGGCACGCCCGACAGCTTCGCCGCGCGGCAGGGCGCATGGACGCACCATGCGCCTTTTTTGTTTTGAGGCGCGCTTTCCGTTTGCCGTGGGACGCTCCCCTCTCCCGCAAGGCGGGAGAGGGGAGAAGACCGAGCGACAGATACCGGCTAGGGTTCGCGCGGATTTCCTCGTAGCGTAAGACCTTTACTATTTCGTAATTCGCTGCATCGCGGCAACTCCTCGGGGAGATCATGGACCTCTCGATTGCGGCCATCCTGGCTCAGGACGGCATCACCTCCGGCGCGATCTACGCGCTGTTGGCGCTGGCCCTGGTGCTGGTGTTTTCGGTGACCCGCGTCATCTTCATCCCGCAAGGGGAGTTCGTCGCCTACGGCGCGCTGACGCTGGCGGTGATGCAGGCCGGCCATGCGCCGCAGACCTCGTGGCTGCTGGTGGCGATGGGCGTGCTGACCTTCGTCTACGAGGGCGCCACCGTGCTGCGCAGCGCCGAACTGCGCCGCAGCGCCGGCCGCCGGCTCGCGGTGCTGGCCGGCAAGTACCTGGTCTTTCCGTTCGCGGTGCACTGGCTGACGCAGGCCTATGGCGCGCAGCCGCTGCCGATGCTGGCGCAGATCGCGCTGACGCTGCTGATCGTGGTGCCGATGGGCCCGATGCTGTACCGCATCGCCTACCAGCCGCTGGCCGAGGCCAGCACGCTGGTGCTGCTGATCGTCTCGGTCGGCGTGCACTTCGCGCTGGTCGGGCTGGGGCTGGTGATGTTCGGCGCCGAAGGCTCGCGCACCACCGCGTTCTCCGACGCGCGCTTCGATGTCGGCGCGCTGTCGGTGTCGGGCCAGAGCCTGTGGGTGATCGGCGTTTCCGCGCTGCTGATCGCCGCGCTGTACTTCTATTTCGACCGCACGCTGACCGGCAAGGCGCTGCGCGCGACCGCGGTCAACCGGCTGGGCGCGCGCCTGGTCGGCATCGGCACCACGCAGGCGGGCCGGCTGTCGTTCACGCTGGCCGCGGCGATGGGCGCGCTGTGCGGCATTCTGATCGCCCCGCTGACCACGGTCTATTACGAGTCCGGCTTCCTGATCGGCCTGAAGGGCTTCGTCGGCGCGATCGTCGGCGGGCTGGTCAGCTATCCGGTGGCGGCCGCCGGCGCGCTGCTGGTGGGCCTGCTCGAATCCTATTCGTCCTTCTGGGCCAGTGCGTTCAAGGAGGTCATCGTGTTCACGCTGATCATCCCGGTGCTGCTATGGCGCTCGCTGACCAGCAAACATGTGGAAGACGAGGAATGATGCAACGGCAAGCCACACAGACAACACGGACGCAGCAGGCCTCCGACACGGCGGCGGCCGCGACGCAGCCCATCCCGGCCACGACCTCCGGCAGCGCGAACCTGCGCAACCGGCTGCTGCTGATCGCGTTCGCCGCGATCCTGGCGCTGCTGCCGGTGCTGCCGACGCCCGAGTTCTGGATCACGCTCGGCAACTACATCGGCCTGTACAGCATCGTCGCGATCGGCCTGGTGCTGCTGACCGGCGTCGGCGGCATGACCTCGTTCGGGCAGGCGGCGTTCGTCGGGCTCGGCGCCTACAGCACCGCCTACCTGACCACGCAATACGGGCTGTCGCCGTGGTTCGGCCTGCTGGTCGGGCTGGTGATCACGATGGCGTCGGCCTATGTGATCGGGCTGATCACGATGCGGATGTCCGGGCATTACCTGCCGCTGGCGACGATCGCCTGGGGGCTGTCGCTGTTCTTCCTGTTCGGCAACCTCGAATTCCTCGGCAAGTACGACGGCCTGAACGGCATCCCGGTGTTGTCGCTGCTGGGCTTCGAGCTGCAGTCCGGCCGCTCGATGTTCTATCTGATCTGGGTGGTGGTGCTGCTCGCGGTGCTGGCGATGCAGAACCTGCTCGACTCGCGCCCGGGCCGCGCGATCCGTGCGCTGAAGGGCGGCGGCGTGATGGCCGAGGCGATGGGTGTCAATACCGCGTGGATGAAGGTGGTGGTGTTCGTCGTCGCCGCGGTGCTGGCGTGCATCTCGGGCTTTCTGTACGCGCATCTGCAGCGCGCGGTGAATCCGACGCCGTTCGGCCTGAACTACGGCATCGAGTATCTGTTCATGGCGGTGGTCGGCGGCGTCGGCCATGTCTGGGGCGCAGTGCTCGGCGCCGGCATCCTGACCATCCTGAAGGACATGCTGCAGGGCGTGCTGCCCAAGCTGCTCGGGGCCAACGGCAACTTCGAGATCATCGTCTTCGGCGTGCTGCTGGTACTGCTGCTGCAGTACGCGCGCGACGGCCTCTGGCCCTTCCTGCGCAAGGCGTGGCCGAGCGGTCCGCCGGTGCGCGCGCCGCAGCAGGCGGCGGCGCTGCCGGTGCGGCAGAAACCGCAGGCGGGCGAGCTGATCCTCGACGTGCGCGCTGCACGCAAGGAGTTCGGCGGACTGGTGGCGGTCAATGACGTCAGCTTCCAGGTACGCGCCGGCGAGATCGTCGGGCTGATCGGGCCCAACGGCGCCGGCAAGTCGACCACCTTCAATCTGGTCACCGGTGTGCTGCCGGTCACCCGCGGCGAGGTCCACTACCGCGGCGAGGCCATCACCAATCTGCCGTCGCGCGAGATCGTCAAGCGCGGCATCGGCCGTACCTTCCAGCACGTGCATCTGCTGCCGACCATGACGGTGCTGGAGAACGTCGCGATCGGCGCGCATCTGCGCGGCGACTACCGGCCTCAGGGCGGCGTATCGGCGGCGATCCTGCGGATGAACCGCGGCGAGGAGGCCAAGCTGCTGTTCGAGGCCAGGCGCCAGCTCGAACGCGTGGGCCTGGCCGACTGCATGTACATGGAAGCGGGCAGCCTGGCGCTCGGCCAGCAACGCATTCTCGAGATCGCCCGCGCGCTGTGCTGCGATCCCGCGCTGCTGCTGCTCGACGAGCCGGCCGCCGGCCTGCGCTACAAGGAAAAGCAGGCGCTGGCCGAACTGCTGCGCAAGCTCAAGGGCGAGGGCATGAGCGTGCTGCTGGTCGAGCACGACATGGACTTCGTGATGAATCTGACCGACCGGCTGGTGGTGATGGAGTTCGGCACGCGCATCGCGGAGGGCGTGCCCGAGGACGTGCAGAAGAACCCCGCGGTGCTCGAGGCCTATCTGGGCGGCGTGGAATAAGAATCGGGAGCGATCGGTGAGCGTGATTCTGGAAGTGAAGGACCTGCATGTCCGCTACGGCAAGGTCGAAGCGGTGCACGGCGCCAGCCTGTCGGTCGAGGCGGGCAAGATCGTCACGGTGATCGGCCCCAACGGGGCGGGCAAGTCCACCATGCTGAACGCGATCATGGGCGCACTGCCGCCGACCGGTTCGTCCACCGGCACGGTTTCCTATCTGGGCCACGACATGGCCGGCATTCCGGTCGAAGGCCGGGTCGCGCGCGGCATGTGCCTGGTGCCGGAGAAGCGCGAGCTGTTCGGCTCGATGAGCGTCGAGGACAACCTGCGGCTCGGCGCCTTCCGCCGCAAGCGTGCCGGCGAGAAGAACTTCCTCGACCAGATGGACGTGGTCTACGAGCTGTTCCCCCGGCTGCGCGAGCGCGCCCGTCAGGACGCCGGCACGCTGTCGGGCGGCGAGCGCCAGATGCTGGCGGTCGGCCGCGCGCTGATGGCCAAGCCCGAGCTGCTGATGCTGGACGAGCCGAGCCTTGGCTTGGCGCCGCTGATCGTCAAGGAGATCTTCCACATCATCAACGACCTGCGCCGCACCGGCGTGGCGACGCTGCTGATCGAGCAGAACGCGCGCGCGGCGCTGCAGGTGGCCGACTACGGCTATGTGATCGAAACGGGAGAGATCGCGATGGCGGGGCCGGCCGACGAGCTGGCCGCCGATCCGCGGGTCATCGAGACGTATCTCGGGCTGGCGAAGAAGGCGGCCTGATCGGTTGAAGTATGCGTGACATGAATAACGGCGTGCTCAGGCGCGCCGTTGTCATTTAAGCCGCCGATGTTGCGATGAATGCGATCATCGATATTGATGATCAGGCGTTCATACTTGGATACGTCATCTATCCGGCGAATCATTGTCCCGGATCCGCACGACGTCCGGATCCTGTGCCGCCGTTTCCAGCAGCCACGCGCGGAAGCGGTTCAGTGCAGGGTGATCGCGGCGCTCCCGCGGTGCGCACAGGAAATACCCGCGCGTCAGGCGGATCGGCAGGTCGAACGGCGCCACCACGCGACCGGCCGCGATCTCGTCGCGCACCAGGCAGCGCTGCAGCACCGCGATGCCGATATCGGCCTTGACCGCCTGCACCAGGATCGAGACCTGGTCGAATCCCGTGGTCAGCGTGGGCGCAGCGTTGGGTACGCCAGCCGCATCGAACCAGTGCTGCCAGTTCGCGGGCGCGCCGGTGTGAAAGAGCAGCGGCTCCTGCAGCAGGTCCGCCGGCGTTTGCCACTGTCCGGCCTCGTGCCGCAGCCGCGCCCGCTCCGGGTGGCACACCGGCACCATCTCGCTGCCGATCACATAGTCGACCTGGAGATTGGGCCAGCTGTTGGCGGTGCCCGCCAGCAGCGCCGCGTCCGGCGCCGGGCCGGAGAAATCCTCGTCGCGCCGGTAGGGCACGAAGTCCAGGCGGATGTCGGGATGACGCCGATGGAAGTCCGGCAGACGCGGCACCAGCCAGACGCTGGCCAGCGTGGGCAGCGCGGACAGCGTCAGATGATGCTGCCGGTCTCCCGCCAGCAGCGCGGCGCTGGCCGATTCGATCGCCGCCAGCGGCTCGGCCACCGCCTGCAGGAAGTTGCGGCCTGCTGCGGTCAGCACCAGCCGATGTGCATTGCGCTGGACCAGCGGCTGGCCGAAATGTGCCTCCAGCCGCGCGATGGCCCGGCTGATCGCCCCTTGCGTGACGCACAGCTCGTCGGCCGCGCGCGTGAAGCTGCCCAGCCGTGCCGCGGTGGCGAAGGCGTGCAGCTCGGACATCGACGGCGATTGCAGGCGCATGCGGGCTCTCTTCGCTCACAGGGATTCGGGACCTTGTGAGGATGAACTTTGGTAATGGAAGCGTGCAATATAGTCGTTTGTGCACGCTGGGTAAACTGCCCGACACTTGACGCGTCGGGGGACCATCGTTGACCCCATGGCCGCCGTCCCCCAAACAAGAAATGAGCCATTCCAAGGAGAAAATCGCCATGACCGCGCGTCGTCGTTTTGTGCTGTCCGCTGTGTCCACCGCCATCGCTGCCGCCGTGCTGCTGCCCGCCACGGCCAGCGCCGCGCCCGCCAACTATCCCAGCCGCCCGATCCGGCTGATCGTGCCGTTTGCGGCCGGCGGCTCCACCGATCTGTCGGCGCGCCTGGTCGCCGAATACGCCGGCCGCGAGCTGGGTCAGTCCATCGTGGTCGAGAACAAGGGTGGGGCGGGCGGCTCGCTCGGCATGGGCGAGGTGGCGCGTTCGGCGCCGGACGGCTACACCATCGGCATGGCCACGGTCAGCACCCATGGCTCGAACCCCGCGGTCTATCCGAAGCTCAGCTATGACCCGATCAAGGACTTCGTTCCGGTGACCAATGTCGTCGCGATCCCCAGCGTGTTTGCGGTGCATCCCAGCGTGCCGGCAAAGAACATGAAGGAATTCATCGCGCTGGCCAAGGCGAATCCGGGCAAGTACAGCTTTGCCTCGCCGGGCGCGGGCTCGCTCGGGCATGTGAATATCGAGAACTTCATGATGCTGTCCGGTATCGATCTGCTGCATGTGCCGTACAAGGGCGCCGGTCTGGCGCTGAACGACGCGGTAGCGGGGCAGGTCAACGCGATCACCGACAACCTGTCGTCGACGCTGCCGCACGTCAAGGGCGGCCGGCTGCGCGCGCTGGCCGTGCTGGGTGGCAGCCGCTCGGCGCAACTGCCTGACGTGCCGACCTACGCCGAACTGGGCTTCAAGGACATGGGCGAGGGCGGCTGGTTCGGCATCGTCGCGCCCGCCGGCACGCCGGCGCCGGTGGTGGCCAAGCTGAACGCCGCGATCCACAAGGCCATGCAGAACCCGGACTTCAAGCGCAAGGTCGAGGAGTCGGGCGGCACGCTGGTGCCGACCACACCCGAGCAGTTCAAGGCGCAGATCGAACAGGCGATGGCCCGCTACGCGCGTGTGGCCAAGACCGCCAAGATCGAGCTGAACTGATGGCGGCGGCGTTCGAACCGATCGTCCGCCGTGTGCCCGAGGGCGAAGCGCTGCCGCTGGTCTGCGATTCGCCTCACAGCGGCACCCGCTATCCCGACGACTTCGGCGCCGCGGCGCCGTTGGCGCGGTTGCGCGAAGGCGAGGACACCCACGTGGACGCGCTGTGGGAAGCGGTGCCGGCGGTCGGCGGCACGCTGATCGCGGCCAATTTTCCGCGCGTCTATATCGATCCGAACCGGATGCCGGACGACCTCGACCCGGCACTGCTGGACGCGCCGTGGCCCGAGCCGCTCGCGCCGGGCGAGAAGACCCGGCTGGGTTTTGGCCTGGTGTGGCGCAATATCGATGCCGCGACCCCGATCTACGACCGCAAGCTCAGCGTGGCCGAGGTGAGGAACCGGATCGACCACTACTACCGGCCGTACCATGCGGCGCTGGCGGAAGCGGTGGAGGCGACCTATCGCCGCTTCGGCGCGGTCTGGCATCTGAATCTGCACTCGATGCCGAACAATGCCTACGAGCGCCTGAAGAAGGTCAGCCCGCACCCGCTGGCGGATTTCGTGCTGGGCGACCGTGATGGCACGACCTGCGATCCCGAGTTCGTCGGACTGATCGAGCTCGGTCTGCGCGACATGGGCTACACCGTGGCGCGCAACGATCCGTACAAGGGTGTGCAGCTGATCGCCCAGATCGGCCGGCCGGCGGAGCGTCGACACAGCCTGCAGATCGAGATTCGGCGGCCGCTCTATATGGACGAGCGGACCCGCGAGCGCAATGCCAACTTTGGCACGGTGCAGCGGGATATGGGGCGGCTGCTGGAGCGAGTGGCGGAGTACTTGCGACAGCGGCGGTGATCCGTCCGTCGATGTGTAGTGGAAGAGGCCGGGCAAGTCGCCCGGCCTTTTTTGTTTCACGTGGAACATGAGGCGGGTGCGACAGGCGCTGTTTCACGTGAAACCAATGGGCAGCGCGCGGGTCGGGGCGTTTCTCGTGAAACAACGCTGCGCGGAAGCACAATGTTTCACGTGGAACAGAGGTGTGTCCGGAATGGCCCATTGAATGCCGGTATAATTCGGCATCCCGTTTTTCCCTCTCCAGCCTCCCGGAGGAGGTGCCCCCCATGCTTTACCCGAAAGAATTCGATGTCATTGTCGTCGGCGGTGGCCATGCCGGCACCGAAGCGGCCTTGGCCGCGGCCCGTATGGGCTGCCAGACGCTGCTGCTGACCCATAGCATCGAGACGCTCGGGCAGATGAGCTGCAATCCGTCGATCGGCGGCATCGGCAAGGGGCATCTGGTCAAGGAAGTCGACGCGCTGGGCGGCGCGATGGCCGCCGCCACCGACGAGGCCGGCATCCAGTTCCGCATCCTGAACTCCAGCAAGGGCCCGGCCGTGCGCGCCACCCGCGCCCAGGCGGACCGCGTGCTGTACCGCAAGGCGATCCGCACGCGGCTCGAGAACCAGCCCAACCTGATGCTGTTCCAGCAGGCGGTCGACGATCTGATGGTCGAGGGCGACCGCGTGGTCGGCGCCGTGACGCAGGTCGGCATCCGCTTCCGCGCCCGCGCAGTGGTACTGACCGCCGGGACTTTCCTTGACGGCAAGATCCACGTCGGTCTGGACAACTACACCGGCGGCCGCGCCGGCGATCCGGCGGCAGTCACACTGTCGGCCCGGCTCAAGGAGCTGAAGCTGCCGCAGGGCCGCCTGAAGACGGGTACGCCGCCGCGCATCGACGGCCGCACCATCGATTTCTCGGTGATGGAGGAGCAGCCCGGCGACCTCGATCCAGTGCCGGTGTTCTCGTTCCTGGGCCGTCCCGAGCAGCATCCGCAACAGCTGCCATGCTGGATCACCCACACCAACGCCCGTACTCACGACATCATCCGCGGCGGCCTGGACCGCTCGCCGATGTACACCGGTGTGATCGAAGGGGTGGGGCCGCGTTACTGCCCGAGCATCGAGGACAAGATCCATCGCTTTGCCAGCAAGGAGAGCCACCAGATCTTCCTCGAGCCGGAGGGGCTGACCACCAACGAGTTCTATCCCAACGGTATCTCGACCAGCCTGCCGTTCGACGTGCAGCTGGAACTGGTGCACTCGATCCGCGGGCTCGAGAACGCCCATATCCTGCGCCCGGGCTATGCGATCGAGTACGACTACTTCGATCCGCGCGCTTTGAAGGCGTCGCTGGAGAGCAAGGCGATCGGCGGGCTGTTCTTCGCCGGCCAGATCAACGGCACGACGGGCTACGAAGAGGCCGCGGCGCAAGGTCTGCTGGCGGGCATCAACGCCGGCCGCTACGCGCAAGAGCGCGAAGCATGGGCACCGCGTCGCGATCAGGCTTACCTGGGCGTACTGGTCGACGACCTGATCACGCGCGGCGTGACCGAACCGTACCGGATGTTCACCAGCCGCGCGGAATTCCGTCTGAGCCTGCGCGAGGACAATGCCGACATGCGGCTGACCGAGATCGGCCGGGAACTGGGCGTGGTCGACGACGCACGCTGGGATGCCTTCAACCGCAAGCGCGACGCTGTTTCACGTGAAACAGAACGCCTGAAGAGCACCTGGGTCAATCCGGCCAGCCTGCCGGCCGAGGACGCAGTGCCGCTGCTGGGCAAGGCGATCGAGCGCGAGTACAGCCTCGCGGACCTGTTGCGGCGGCCGGGCGTCAGCTACGACGCGCTGATGGCCCTGCAGGACGGCCGTCACGCGGCTGCAGAGCCGCTGAGCGACGATCCGCTGCAGGCCGAGCAAATTCGCGAACAAATCGAGATCGGTATCAAATATCACGGCTATATCGCCCGCCAGGCCGCCGAGGTCGACAAGCTGGAAGCCAACGAATCGACCCGTCTCCCGGACGATTTCGACTACAGCGAAGTGCGCGGGCTCGGCTTCGAGGTGAGCCAGAAGCTGAACCAGCACCGTCCGCAGACGCTGGGTCAGGCCTCGCGTATCTCGGGCGTCACGCCGGCCGCCATCTCGCTGCTGCTGGTTCATCTGAAGAAGAAGGGCATGGGCCGCGGCAAGACGGCCGGCTCGGGCCGTGAGGCAGCCTGAGTGGGCGGTCAGAACGCATCCCCGGCGCGGCGCCACGGCGCGGTCGACGAGGCAGCGCAGCGCCGCCGGCTCGAGGCGGGACTGGCCGCGATCGGGCTGCCGCTCGACGCGGCCCGGATCGATACGCTGCTCGCCTATCTGGCACTGCTGCGCAAATGGAACGCCACCTATAACCTGACCGCGATCCGTCATCCCGACGAGATGCTGACGCATCATCTGCTGGACTCGCTGGCCGCCGTGCCGGCGCTGGCGGAGGCGGCCAGGCGCCCTGAGGTCGCGCCGGCCGCGCGGGGCAGGGTGCTCGACGTCGGCTCCGGCGGCGGCATGCCCGGGCTGCCGCTGGCGATCGCCTGCCCCGAGGTGTCCGTGCTGATGGTCGATATCGTGCAGAAGAAGACCGCCTTTCTGACCCAGTGCCGCGCGCAACTGCGGCTGGGCAACGCCGCGGCGCACTGGGGGCCGGTGGAGAAGCTCGACGATGCCGACGGCTTCGCCGTGATCACGTCGCGGGCCTTCGCCGAGCTGACCGATTTCGTCACGCTGGCGGGCCATCTGCTCGCGCCGGGCGGGCGCATGATCGCCATGAAGGGAGTCTATCCGCAGGCCGAACTGGAGCGGATGGAGCAGGCCGGACTGATGTCGGCCTGGCAGGTCGAAGCGGTGCCGCAGCTGGCGGTGCCCGAACTGGATGCGCAGCGCCACCTGGTGGTGCTGTCGCGCCGTGGCGAGCGCAGCGATGCGCGCGCCGACTGAATACAAGCGAGGAGCTGCAGAACCCATGGCAAAGGTATTCGTGATCGCAAACCAGAAGGGCGGGGTGGGCAAGACCACCACCACGGTGAACCTCGCCGCTGGCCTTGCCGCGCAAGGGCAGCGTGTGCTGCTGGTCGATCTCGATCCGCAAGGCAATGCGTCGATGGGTTCGGGCATCGACAAGCAGGGCCTGGAGCACAGCGTCTACCAGGTGCTGGTCGGCTTCTCGACGATCCCGCAGGCGCGCCAGCGTTCCGAGTCCGGCAAGTACGATGTGCTGCCGGCCAACCGCGAACTGGCCGGCGCCGAAGTCGAGCTGGTCGAGCTGGAGCACCGCGAACGCCGGCTGCGCCAGGCGCTGGCCGAGGTCGAAGGCGAATACGATTTCGTGCTGATCGACTGCCCGCCGTCGCTGTCGCTGCTGACGCTGAACGGCCTGTGCGCCGCACACGGCGTGATCGTGCCGATGCAGTGCGAATATTTCGCGCTGGAGGGACTGTCCGACCTGGTCAATACAATCAAGCAGGTGCACGCCAACCTGAACAAGGACCTGAAGGTCATCGGTCTGTTGCGTGTGATGTTTGATCCACGTGTGACGCTGCAGCAACAGGTGTCGGCCCAGCTCGAAGCGCATTTCGGCGACAAGGTGTTCAAGACGATGATCCCGCGCAACGTCCGGCTGGCGGAGGCGCCGTCGTACGGCATGCCCGGCGTGGCCTTCGACCCCGCGTCGAAGGGCGCCAAGGCCTATCTCGATTTCGGCGCCGAGATGATCGCGCGCGTCAAGCAACTGGGCCAGATCGCCTGAGGCGGCGTACGGCAGCAAGCAAGGAGCCACCACCATGAGTACCGCGAAGAAGAAGGGCCTGGGCCGTGGGCTGGAAGCCCTGCTGGGCGGCCCGGCGGAGATCGTCGAGGCGGCGCGCCAGGATGGCGCGCCAACCGTGCTGCGCGTCGACCAGCTGCAGCCGGGCAAGTACCAGCCGCGCACGCGGATGGACGAGGGCGCGCTGCAGGAACTGGCCGCCAGCATCCGGGCCCAGGGCCTGATGCAGCCGATCCTGGTGCGGCGCGTGGCCGAGCCGGATCGCTACGAGATCATCGCCGGCGAGCGTCGTTTCCGCGCCTCCAAACTGGCAGGACTGGACAAGGTCCCGGTGCTGATCAAGGACGTGGCCGACGAGGCCGCGGCGGCGATGGCGCTGATCGAGAACATCCAGCGCGAGGACCTGAACCCGCTGGAAGAGGCGCAGGGCATCATGCGCCTGATCCGCGAATTCAAGTTCACCCACGAGCAGGCCGCCGAGTCGGTCGGCCGCTCGCGCAGCGCGGTGTCGAATCTGCTGCGTCTGCTCAATCTGGCCCAGCCGGTGCAGACGATGCTGATGGCGGGCGACCTCGACATGGGCCATGCGCGTGCGCTGCTGGCCGTCGACGGCGCCCATCAGATCACGCTCGCCAACCAGATCGTCAACAAGCGGCTGTCGGTGCGCGAGACCGAGAAGCTGGTGGCCTCGACGCTGAAGCCGTTCGATCTGAAGTCGCTGAAGCAGAAGACCGGTCCGGGCGCGCGCGATGTGGCACGGCTGGAGGAGGAGCTGTCCGACGCGCTCGGCATGCCGGTGCAGATCAAGCTCGGCGCGCGCGGCAAGGGTCAGCTGACCATCCAGTTTTCGAGCAACGATGCGCTCGACGGCGTGCTGGCCCGCTTGCGCGATCCGGCCGCGGGCCGACAGGTCGCGTGATCGCGGTTGGGCGATGATCGCCCATTCCAAATGCGCAAATGGCGCCGGGTTCTTCCCCAGGCGCCATTTTTTTGCTACGCAATCCGATTACGTGTCAGGTCATTGCCGCGCAATATCCGCGCAAGCATGATCGAAGCGAGATAGCAAGAGTTGTGGTGTTTTGCCTTGCAAGGCAACTGTAAGCAGATTGACTCGTTATCCGCATTCCCCGTAAAATCGTGCGGTTTGAATACTGGCCGAGGACGAAAAGTTCCCGGTCAGAACTGCAAGCAGGCAGACCGACAAGTTGTAGTGGCGACAGACCCAAAGCCGCCTCGCGCGGGATCGAATACCGACCGTACCGAGCGGACATCCGAGCGTCAGGGCGACCAGCGTCGCCGGGACGAGTGGGACCGGGACGACTGGCGCGACGACGCGTTTGACGACCCGTTCGACGATGAACGGGCCGCGCCGATCCAGCCGCTGACGCACGACGATGCGGTGTCGCTGTTCGGCGAACGCGCGCTGCGGCCGTCGCGGATGACGCCGGGCAAGGTGGTGCTGGCGCAAGTCGCGGTCACGCTGTTGTCGGCGATCGGCTGGGCGCTGTTCGGGCCCGAGGCCGGACCGTACGGCTGGTCGGCGCTGTTCGGCGGCGCGGTGTGCTGCGTGCCGAGCGCGTTCTTCGCCTTCCGGCTTTGGCTGGCGCGGGACCGCGCATCGATCGGCGGGCTGGTGGTCGGCGAGGCGATCAAGGTGATGGCCACCGTCGCGCTGTTCGTGCTGGTGGTGGTGCTGTACCGCGAGCTGCGTTGGGTGCCGATGCTGGTCACGTTCCTGCTTGCGTTGAAGACGTACTGGGTGGCGCTGGCGATTCGATAGATTCTCGATTCGTCGAATTGCGCAACGCCATGCCCCGAACCGGTGCCGCGTTGTTCTGATTCAGGGCAATTGGGGACCGGATTCGAGAAAACAAGATTGGGATGTGGCGCCGGCTCCGGCTCTGGCGCGGCGTCAGGAAGTCACGAGGCGACTTGCATTGCGGTGACCGGCCGACGAGCCGAAGGCGGTGCAAGAAGCATACCGAGCGTTCGCGATGGCGAATGCCGGTCAACCAGGTTTCGCAATATACGGTTCGATTCGACATGGCAACTGCTCAAGGCGCTGAAAACGCGCTCACCCCATCCGGCTATATCGCCGAACATTTGCAGAACCTGAATTCGATCGGCGGCAAGCAGGCCTCCGTGGTCGACTTCAGCGTGATCAATTACGACACCGTGATCTGGTCGGTCCTGTGCGGCGCGATTGCCGTGCTGGTGCTGTACCTGGCCGCGCGCCGCGTCACCGCGGGCGTGCCGGGCCGCTTCCAGGCCTTCGTCGAGATGATCGTCGAGATGGTCGACGACCAGGCCAAGGGCATCATCCACGGCGACCGCTCGTGGATCGCGCCGCTGGCGCTGATGGTGTTCTGCTGGATCACCATGATGAACGCGATCGACTTGATCCCGGTTGACTGGGTCCATGGCCTGAACCACCTGCTGGGCATCTTCGGCGTGCACCTGCCGCACCACAAGGCCGTGGCCACCGCCGACCTGAACGGCACGCTGGGCATGTCGTTCGCCGTGCTGATCCTGATGATCTACTACAGCTTCAAGATCAAGGGTGCGGGCGGCTTCGTGCACGAACTGCTGTCGGCTCCGTTCGGCGGCAAGTGGTACCTGGCCCCGTTCAACCTGGTGCTGAACATCATCGAATTCCTGGCCAAGGCCGTCTCGCTCGGCATGCGACTGTTCGGCAACATGTATGCCGGCGAACTCGTGTTCCTGCTGATCGCGCTGCTGGGCTCGATGTGGACCTTCGGCGCCGACCTGTCGGCCCTGGGCTTCGTCGGCCACGTGATTGCGGGCGCGGTCTGGGCGATCTTCCACATCCTGATCGTGCTGCTGCAGGCCTTCATTTTCATGATGCTGACGCTGGTGTATCTCGGCCAGGCACACGACAAGCACTGATTTCCGGTTTTTTGGTTTTTGGTTTTTTTGGTTCTAAGTCTCTTCTCAAATTAAAGGAGTCGTCATGCAAGAATTTCTCGCCAACATCCAGGGTCTGACCGCCATCGGTATCGGCATCATCATCGGCCTGGGCGCGATCGGTGCCTGCCTGGGTATCGCTCTGATGGGTGGCAAGTACATCGAAGCCTGCGCGCGTCAGCCGGAATTGATGAACCCGCTGCAGACCAAGATGTTCCTGCTGGCCGGCCTGATCGACGCGGCATTCCTGATCGGTGTGGGCGTGGCCATGCTGTTCGCGTTCGCCAACCCGCTGCTGGCCGTCATTCAGTAAATCTTTTCGGTCTGCATGATGCTGACGGGCGGCGCAGGCCACTAGCCTGGCCGCCTTTGCGCATTTATCTGTAGTTTGATTACCGAAAGGAACACACCATGAATCTGAACGCAACGTTTTTTGCGCAGATGGTCGTGTTCTTCATCCTGTGGTGGGTTGTCGCCAAATTCATTTGGCCGCCGCTGGTGAAGGCGCTCGACGAACGCGCAAAGAAAATCGCCGACGGTCTCGCGGCTGCCGAAAAGGGCAAGGCCGAACTCGAGCTGGCCAACAAGCGCGTGGACGTGGCCCTGGCCGAAGCCCGCGCCGAAGGTGCGCAACGCGTCGCCGACGCCGAGAAGCGCGCCCAGATGGTCGCCGAAGAGATCAAGCGCAACGCCCAGGCCGAAGCCGCACGCATCATCGCGCAAGCGAAGGCCGATGCCGAACAGCAGGTCACCAAGGCGCGCGAGCAGCTGCGCGACCAGGTCGCCGTGCTGGCCGTCAAGGGTGCAGAGCAGATCCTCAAGCGTGAAGTGAATGCGCAGGTCCACGCCGACCTGCTCAACCAACTGAAGGCCGAGCTCTAATCATGGCAGAAACCGCAACCATTGCCCGTCCCTACGCCGAGGCGCTGTTCCGCGTCGCCAGCGAGGCCAACGCCGGCAATCTGGGTGCATGGTCCGAGCTGGTTTCGGAAATGGGGCAGGTCGCGGCCACCCCGGAGATCAAGGCGCTGGCCGACGATCCGAACGTTCCCGGCGACAAGCTGGCCGAACTGTTCCTGTCGGTGCTGAAGTCTCCGGTCAACGACGAGGCGCGCCGCTTCGTGCAGTTGGTGGTGGACAACGACCGCCTGACCGTGCTGCCGGAGATTGCCGAGCAGTTCCATGCGCTGAAGAACGCCCAAGAAGGTTCGGCCGACGTCGAAATCACCAGCGCGTTTCCGCTCGACGGCGCGCCGCTGACCGATCTGGTTGCCTCGCTCGAACGCAAGTTCGGGCGCAAGCTGGTGCCGGCCGTGACGGTCGACCCCTCGCTGATCGGCGGCGTTCGCGTCAAGGTGGGCGACGAAGTGCTGGATACCTCGGTGCGCGCGCGCCTGGCCGCCATGCAAGCCGCGCTGACCGCCTGATGGCGGACAGCCGACGGATTGAAGAATTAGGAGCATTGTGATGCAACTGAACCCCTCAGAAATCAGCGAGCTGATCAAGTCCCGCATCTCGGGCCTTGGCGCCGAAGCTGAAGTGCGCAATACCGGCACGGTGATTTCCGTGACCGATGGCATCTGCCGCGTGCACGGCCTGTCCGGCGTGATGCAGGGCGAGATGCTGGAATTCCCCGGCAACACCTTCGGCCTGGCGCTGAACCTCGAGCGCGACTCTGTCGGCGCCGTGGTGCTCGGCGACTACGAACACATCTCGGAAGGCGACCAGGTCAAGTGCACCGGCCGCATTCTGGAAGTGCCGGTAGGCAAGGAACTGCTGGGCCGCGTGGTCAACACGCTGGGCCAGCCGATCGACGGCAAGGGCCCGATCAACGCCAAGCTGACCGACGTGATCGAGAAGGTCGCCCCGGGCGTGATCGCGCGCCAGTCGGTGAGCCAGCCGGTGCAGACCGGCCTGAAGTCGATCGACGCGATGGTGCCGATCGGCCGCGGCCAGCGCGAGCTGATCATCGGCGACCGCCAGACCGGCAAGACCGCCGTCGCCGTCGACGCGATCATCAACCAGAAGGGCAAGGGCGTCTTCTGCGTCTACGTGGCAATCGGCCAGAAGGCTTCGACGATCGCCAACGTGGTGCGCAAGCTGGAAGAGACCGGCGCGATGGAATACACCGTCGTGGTGGCCGCCGCCGCTTCGGACTCGGCCGCCATGCAGTACCTGGCTGCCTACGCCGGCTGCACGATGGGCGAGTACTTCCGCGACCGCGGCGAAGACGCGCTGATCGTCTATGACGACCTGACCAAGCAGGCCTGGGCCTATCGCCAGGTGTCGCTGCTGCTGCGCCGCCCGCCGGGCCGCGAAGCCTACCCGGGCGACGTGTTCTACCTGCACTCGCGTCTGCTGGAGCGCGCCGCGCGCGTCAACGCCGACTACGTCGAGAAGTTCACCAACGGCGAAGTCAAGGGCAAGACCGGTTCGCTGACCGCGCTGCCCGTGATCGAAACGCAGGCCGGCGACGTGTCCGCGTTCGTGCCGACCAACGTGATCTCGATTACCGACGGCCAGATCTTCCTCGAAACCGACCTGTTCAACGCCGGTATCCGTCCCGCGATCAACGCCGGTATCTCGGTGTCGCGCGTCGGTGGTGCTGCCCAGACCAAGATCATCAAGAAGCTGTCCGGCGGTATCCGTACCGACCTGGCCCAGTACCGGGAACTGGCTGCGTTCGCGCAGTTCGCCTCGGACCTGGACGATGCCACCCGCAAGCAGCTCGAGCGCGGCCGCCGCGTGATGGAGCTGCTCAAGCAGCCGCAATACCAGCCGCTGCAGGTGTGGCAGCTGGCCGCGTCGCTGTACGCCGCCAACAATGGCTTCCTCGACAACGTGGAAGTGAAGGACATCCTGCCGTTCGAAAAGGGCCTGCACGACCACCTGAAGACCAAGTACGCCGATCTCGTCAACCGTATCGAAGACACCAAGGATCTGTCGAAGGACGACGAAGCTGCCCTGCGTGCCGCGATCGAGGATTTCAAGAAGTCCGCCGCGTTCTAACCGCGTGATTCCACGGACCGCGCAACCGGCGTCCGCCTGAAAGGGCGGCAGCCGGCGGCGCGGCACGACTGGAGAGGAAGATATGGCCGGAACGAAAGAGATTCGAACCAAGATCAAGAGCGTGCAGAACACGCGCAAGATCACCAAGGCGATGGAAATGGTCGCCGCATCCAAGATGCGCAAGGCGCAGGAGCGGATGCGGGCTGCCCGTCCGTACGCCGAGAAGGTGCGCAACATTGCCGCGCACCTGGCCACGGCCAACCCGGAGTTCAAGCATCCGTTCCTGCAGGCGCGCGAGGTCAAGCGCGCCGGCTTGATCGTGGTGACGACCGACAAGGGGCTGTGCGGCGGCCTGAACACCAACGTGCTGCGCGCCGTCACCAACGAGCTGCGCGACTGGCAGAACCGCGGTGTGCAGGTGCAAACCACCGCGATCGGCACCAAGGGCATGCAGTTCCTGGGCCGCGTTGGCGCCAAGGTGGTCTCGCACGTGGTGCATCTGGGCGATACGCCGCATCTGGAAAAGCTGATCGGCGCGATCAAGGTCCAGCTCGACGCCTTCACCAATGGTGAGGTGGACGCCGTGTACCTGGCGTACACGAAGTTCGTCAACACCATGAAGCAGGAGCCGATGGTCGAGCAGCTGCTGCCGCTGTCCGCCGAGCGGATGGCGCAGACCGAAGAGGAAAAGCGCGCTTACTCGTGGGATTACATCTACGAGCCCGACGCCCAGACGGTGGTGGAAGACCTGCTGGTCCGCTACGTCGAAGCGCTGGTGTACCAAGCCGTGGCCGAGAACATGGCGTCCGAGCAGTCGGCGCGCATGGTGGCCATGAAGGCGGCGTCCGACAACGCCAAGAACGTGATTGCAGAACTGCAGCTGGACTACAACAAGACCCGCCAGGCAGCGATCACCAAGGAATTGTCGGAAATCGTCAGCGGTGCGGCAGCCGTGTAACTGACGAGACTGGGCGTCAAGAATTCAAGCTATCGGAGATACGAAATGAGTATCGGAAATATTGTGCAGTGTATTGGCGCCGTGGTGGACATCGAGTTCCCCCGCGACGCGCTGCCGAAGGTGTACGACGCGCTGGTGCTGGAAGAGAGCAACGAAGCGTCGTTCGCCGAGAAGGGCCTGACCTTCGAAGTGCAGCAGCAGCTCGGTGACGGCGTGGTCCGTACCATCGCGCTGGGCTCGTCCGACGGCCTGCGCCGCGGCATGGCCGTGAAGAACACCGGCGCGCCGATTTCGGTGCCGGTCGGTCACGGCACGCTGGGCCGCATCATGGACGTGCTGGGTCGTCCGATCGACGAAGCCGGCCCGGTCGCCGCGGACGAACTGCGCGCGATTCACCAGAAGGCGCCGAAGTTCGACGAGCTGTCGCCTTCGGTCGACCTGCTCGAAACCGGCATCAAGGTGATCGACCTGGTCTGCCCGTTCGCCAAGGGCGGCAAGGTGGGTCTGTTCGGTGGCGCCGGCGTCGGCAAGACCGTCAACATGATGGAGCTGATCAACAACATCGCCAAGCAGCACAGCGGCTTGTCGGTGTTCGCCGGCGTGGGCGAGCGTACCCGTGAAGGGAACGACTTCTACCACGAGATGAAGGACTCGAACGTGCTCGACAAGGTGGCCATGGTGTTCGGCCAGATGAACGAGCCGCCGGGCAACCGTCTGCGCGTGGCGCTGACCGGCCTGACCATGGCCGAGCGCTTCCGCGACGAAGGCCGCGACATCCTGTTCTTCGTCGACAACATCTACCGCTACACGCTGGCCGGTACCGAAGTGTCGGCGCTGCTGGGCCGTATGCCTTCCGCCGTGGGCTATCAGCCGACGCTGGCTGAAGAAATGGGCAAGCTGCAGGAGCGCATCACGTCGACCAAGACCGGCTCGATCACGTCGATCCAGGCCGTGTACGTGCCTGCCGATGACTTGACCGACCCGTCGCCCGCCACGACCTTCCTGCACCTGGACTCGACCGTCGTGCTGTCGCGTGACATCGCCGCGCTGGGTATCTACCCCGCCGTCGACCCGCTCGACTCGACCTCGCGTCAGCTGGACCCGCAGATCGTCGGTACCGAGCACTACGAAGTGGCCCGCCGCGTCCAGCAGACGCTGCAGCGCTACAAGGAACTGCGCGACATCATCGCGATTCTGGGCATGGACGAACTGTCGCCGGAAGACAAGCTGGCGGTGGCGCGTGCACGGAAGATCCAGCGTTTCCTGTCGCAGCCCTTCCACGTCGCGGAAGTGTTCACGGGTTCGCCGGGCAAGTACGTGCCGCTGAAGGAAACCATCCGCGGCTTCAAGATGCTGGTGGACGGCGAGTGCGATCACCTGCCCGAGCAGGCGTTCTACATGGTCGGCTCGATCGACGAAGCCTTCGAGAAGGCCAAGAAGCTCCAGTAAGCCTCGTCAGGCGACGGCGCGCCGGCACGGTCACCGTGCGCGGGCGCGCCGCCGTTCCAAGCGAAGCGACTGGACAAAGGAATTCACATGGCAACCATTCTTGTAGACGTCGTCAGCGCGGAAGCCTCGATCTTCTCCGGCCAGGCGAAGTTCGTGGCGCTGCCGGGCGAGTCGGGTGAGCTGGGCATCCTGCCCGGGCACACCCCGCTGATCACGCGCATCCACCCGGGTGCGGTGCGGATCGAGAAGGAAGACGGCAGCGAAGAGTTCGTGTTCGTCGCCGGCGGCATTCTGGAAGTCCAGCCCAAGCACGTCACCGTGCTGGCCGACACCGCCATCCGTGGCACCGACCTCGACGAGGCCAAGGCGCAGGAAGCGAAGCGCGCCGCCGAGGAACTGCTGCAGAACCAGAGCAGCGAGTTCGATCTGGCGCGTGCGCAGAGCGAGCTGGCGGTCGCCGCTGCCCAGCTGGCGGCCATCGCGCGTCTGCGCCGGAAGAAGTAAGCAGGGCCGGTCCAGGCGTTGCTTTTTCGTCAGCGCGAAGGAAAAAGGCAGCCGCGAGGCTGCCTTTTTTCGTGGTGGGGCGCTATGCTTTCGTTTGAAGTCAGACAAACACTGACAAAAAGCTAAAAACACAAAAAAAAGCGCGCGGGCCGGGGAGGCGCCGCGCGGACGGGAAAATCCCTTCGAGGGGTCAATTCGAAGGAACGGGTTCGGTCGGGCGACGTGTAGCGTGTCCCAGTTGCGTGGACAGCCTGTCTCGCAGGCTTCGGTACCGTTCGCCACAGCACCGGCATCCGAACTGGCGCTGTTTTCACAACTATTCGCGCCGTTTATCGAGACACCGGTAATACATTCAGCTGCTGGGCTTTCTTCAAGGCGCCTGCGGCTCTCTGGCTTGCGGCGCCGTCACAAAGTTCACAATGTGTCAAAGCATTGTGGGGGAAACTTCCCCTGATGGCAGTAACAAAGTGTATCGGTTTGCAAGTACTTGAAAGCGAAAAGACGGCAAATTGGCCGCAATAGCCACAAAAATAAGCACACTCTGTTAGGTTCCGCACGCTGGCATCGTTCTGGTGCATGACTATTTCCGTTTTGTCACTGCTGGCACCGCCACGCCGGCGGGGTTGACGCAGCGAGCGTGCACCGGCAGTGTTCCATCGCAACGGGCGTCCCGCCCCGCCGCCGAGGAGCACTGATGGACACCATGCAGGCCGATATCGAAGGCATGTTGAAGCTGCGCACGGTCGCCGTGGTCGGGCTGTCCGACAAGCCGGAGCGCGCCAGCCACCAGGTGGCCGCCTTCCTGCAGCGGCACGGTCATCGGATCGTGCCCGTCAACCCGAACCATGCCGGCGAGTCGATTCTCGGGGAACGTTGCCACGCCTCGCTGCACGACGCGGCCCAGGCCGTCGCCGCGGAGGGAGCGCGTATCGACTGGGTCGACATCTTCCGCAAGCCTCCCGATGTGCCGCCGGTGGTCGACGACGCGATCGCAATCGGCGCACGCGGCGTCTGGCTGCAGCTGGGCATCGTCAACGACGACGCTTTGGCACGCGCGAAAAGCGCCGGGCTGATGGCGGTGCAGGACCGCTGCAGCAAGATCGAGTCGATGCGCGGCTGAGCGGCGCGCCGCGTATCATTCCACCCCTTCGCCTTCCCTCCGCGTTCCATCTCCGACGTTTTCGATCCCCCGGCGCCATGGCCATCGACCCAGACCTGCTTGCCTACTATCGCGGACTCGCCGAGCGCTATGCCGGCGCTCCCGTGCCCGTCGACGCGGCCGAGCGGCGCGCCCGCTTTCGCGAGATTGCGGCGCTGTCGCGTCGCGCTGACCCCGATGGCATCACGGTGTCCGAGCTGCCGATCGCGCTGCCGGGCAGAACGCTGAATGCGCGCCTGTTCCGCCCAAGCGCGGTGACTCGGCCCCGTCTGCTGGTCTATTTCCACGGTGGCGGCTGGGTCGTCGGCTCGCACGAGACCCACCACGGCGTCGCTGCGGCGCTGACGCTCGATACCGGCTGCGCGGTGGTCAGTGTCGATTACCGACTGGCGCCGGAGCACCCGTATCCGGCACCTTGCGACGATGCGCTCGATGCCGTGCGGTGGCTGGCGGAGCGGCGCAACGAGCTCGACGTCGATCCAGGCTTCCTCGCGGTCGCCGGGGACAGCGCCGGCGGCCACCTCGCGGCGCAGGCGGCGGCACTGGCCAATGCCGACAGCCCGGGTCTGGTGCGCGCGCAGTTCCTGATCTATCCCGTCACCGCGCCGCGGTTCGCCAGCGAGAGCTATCGCGCCTTTGCCAGCGGGCCCGGCCTGACCCGGGACGAAATGGCGTGGTACTGGGCGCAGTTCATCGGCGAAGCGCGCCTGGGCGACGGCACCGCGCTCGCCGATCCCCGCGTGCATCTGATGGCGTCGATTCCCGGCCGCGCTGCAGCCACGCCGCCGGCAACGGTGGTGCTGGTCGCGGCCCACGACGTGCTGCGCGACGACGGCCTGGCCTACGCCGACCATCTGGTCCGTGAAGGCGCTGCGGTGATCACGATCGAGGCGGGCGGCATGACGCACGGCTTCGCCCGGCTGCAGAGCGAATCCCCGCGGGCACGGGAGTGGATGCGGCGCGGCGCCCAAGCCTTCGCCCAGTTGCTGGACGAGGAGTGAGCCCAGGCGGCACGGTGCGCGGAATCACCGGATCGCGATACCGGTAATAGTCGCGGCCGCAGTGTGGCGATCCCGTAGAATGGCGGGCTGACGAGGACCACCATGACCGCACTGCAGAACGACATCTTCCTGCGCGCGCTGCGCCGCCAGCCGACCGAATACACGCCGCTGTGGCTGATGCGCCAGGCCGGGCGCTATCTGCCCGAATACAACGCCACGCGCGCACGGGCCGGCAGCTTTCTTGGCCTGGCCAAGAATCCCGCGTTCGCCACCGAAGTCACGCTGCAGCCGCTCGACCGCTTTGCGCTCGATGCCGCGATCCTGTTCTCGGACATCCTGACCGTCCCCGATGCGATGGGCCTGGGCCTGTCGTTCGCCCAGGGCGAAGGCCCGCGCTTCGCGCGGCCGCTGCGCACCGAGGCCGATGTCGCCAGGCTGGCGGTGCCGGACATGGGCGAGCTGCAGTACGTGTTCGATGCGGTCGCGTCGATCCGGCGGGCGCTGGTACAGGATGGCCGGCAGCGCGTGCCGCTGATCGGCTTTTCCGGCAGCCCGTGGACGCTGGCCTGTTATATGGTCGAAGGCGGCGGCTCCGACGACTTCCGGCTGGTCAAGGGCATGATGTACGCCCGCCCGGATCTGATGCACCGGATCCTGGAGCTCAATGCGCAGGCCGTGACCGCCTATCTGAACGCGCAGATCGAGGCCGGCGCGCAGGCCGTGATGCTGTTCGATAGCTGGGGCGGCACGCTGGCCGACGGCATGTATCAGCGCTTCTCGCTCGACTACATGCGCAAGGTGATCGCCGGCCTGCGGCGCGAGCACCAGGGCGAGAGCGTACCGGTGATCGTCTTTACCAAAGGCGGCGGCCTGTGGCTGGAGCAACTGGCCGACAGCGGCGCCGACGCCATCGGCCTGGACTGGACCGTCAATCTGGCCGCGGCACGCCGGCGCACCGGCGGGCGGGTAGCGCTGCAGGGCAATCTGGATCCGACCGTGCTGTTTGCGGACGAGGCCGGCATTCGCGAACAGGCGCGCCGCGTGCTCGACGATTACGCCTCCGGCGGCGGCAGCGATGGCCATGTCTTCAACCTCGGACATGGCATCTCGCAATTCACGCCGCCCGAGAGCGTGGCGGTGCTGGTGGACGAAGTGCATCGGCACAGCCGGGCGCTGCGGCAGCGCGACGGCGCGCGCGCCTAGGTCGGGCGGTCCAGGCCGAAGGCTATGCTGCCGAATCGTGCGCATGGCGGGCGCCATCGTGGCGCTTTGGCGATGAATCGGTGCCTGTCAAGGCTTGACTTATGCACACAAATGGGCTTTCCGCAGTGCACGAGCGGGTTATCACTTAACACAATCGGGGGATATTGCTAAGTCATTGATTTTTCATGGCTTGACAGCGGCCCTCCGAGCGTGGTCATGGTCCCGAAAGCCTTGTTTCGCGCGCCTTTACGGCAAGTTGGCCCAAGTTTTCAACAAAGTTATCCACAGGCGATGTGGAGAGATGGGAAAACTGGTCATCTATCATCGACTTAGCCCCACATTTGAAGTTTTACTTTAAGTTGATGTTGCACCGCACCCAACCGCCGGCACGACCCTTCCGTGCCCCAGCCATGCCCGTCCGATGCACAGCGTTGGCGACGGGTTGTCGTGCATGGTGCACTTCGTGGTGCCGGCCGAAGTCTTGAGCCGTCGTCCCCTCCGCTGATCGTGTCTTCCCCGTCCCGCTCCCTGGCAAGCCCGCCGCCGCAGCACGAAGCCGGCGGCAGCGCAGAACCGGCCAACGACCGTCTCAGTCTCAACGACGGCGCGGCGGCGTTGTCCCTGGTGCAGGTTGCGCTCGACACGCCCGCGGACGACCGCTTCGACTATCTGAATGCCGAGCTGGACGGCGGTCCGGTGCGTCCGGGCGAGCTCGTCGCGGTGCCGTTCGGACGGCGCGAGATGGTCGCCGTCGCGCTGGCGGGCACCGATTGCAGCGAGGTGCCGGCCGACAAGCTGCGGCCTGTCTCGCAGCGGGTGGGCTGGCTGCCGCCGCTCACCCCCCACTGGCTGGCGCTGGCGGCCTTTGCCGCCGCCTACTACCACCGGCGCCTGGGCGAGGTGATTCTGCCCGCCTTGCCGCCCGGTCTGCGCGACCCTCAGGGCTGGCCGCGGCTGGCGGCGCGGGTCCGTACCGAACGCTTTCGCCTGCGCGACGGCTGCGCCGAAGCGCTGCGGGCCGCGATTCCGCCGCGCGCCCGCTCGGTGACTGCGCTGGCCAATGCGCTAATCGATGGCGCCGCACACGGACAGTGGCTGACCCAGCAAGAGGCGCGCGCGCTGTGCACCGCCGCGCCGGCCAGGCTGGCGCAATGGACGGAGGCGGGCTGGCTCGAAGGCGAGACCGTGGACCAGCCGCTGCTGACCGCCGCCGAGCCGGAGGCATCCGGCGATCCAGCCGACCCGACCGAGACCGAGGCACCGACCGAGGCTCCGCCCACCGCCCCCTCGCCCATCCC
>NZ_JAGFTW010000017.1:0-28365 GCF_017598945.1 Cupriavidus gilardii | reverse complement strand
CGTTGTTTTGCGTAATTTTGTTACTCACGCACTGACGGCGTGACGCTGCTTGTCGCTTGCCTAGTAACAAATTTAGTTGAACAAACGTTGCAGAAAATTGTTACTGCGTTGAACGGTTCAACTTAAAGTGTTCTTTGGATGTACGGCGGCCATGTTACATCTTCAGTCTGTCAGGTAGCGTGCGAAGGGGCGTGTCTCCCCGGCAGGTTATTCGTCTGCCAGTTTAAACGTGCCGTCGCCCCTCGCAATAATGCGTTCTGACCTGATCAGCGACGCCAGTCCTTCCAGAACATCGGCTACTTCCATCTCGAGCTGCTTGGCGATTTGGACCGCGTGCAACTTCTTGACGCTTGCACTGACGAGGTCGAGAATCTGGCCTTCGGGCCCCGACTCATAAGGTAGCCAGCTCAGCCGGCGGTGCTTGTCTGCGGTCTTGTCAATCTGAGGTTCGCGCTCTCTTTGCCGTGCAAGAAGTCGGTTCCGCATTTGCTCGTCTTCTTCGGCACTGGCGCGCTGTCTCTCGCGCTCTGCCGCAAGCCGCTGCGGACCCTCGGCGATAAAGGCGTCCATCACCTCGATCGGTCCCTTTCGGAAGGGCACTCCTCGAAATGCGCCGTGCTCATATAGCAGCTGTCGCAACCGTTCACATCGATACGATTCGCTCTCGCAGACGTCGGGTAGGTATTGCGCCTGTTGCTCCGCCGGTATGTCACGGTAGTAACGGCCACCAATCATGACGTAGCGCTCGATGAGGCGGAGCAACAGCTCTTCTCTGCTTAGTTCGTCGGGGTTTCCCATTGCCGCTCACAATGAAAAGAGGGCTGGCTCATCGAGTTAAAAATTGTAACAAATCTGTGCAGAGATCGAGCGGCAGGCGATGAACTGGGCGTATCCGCCCGGCACGACGCTCGCTTGCTGGTGTCCTGGGGAAGTTTGCCAGCCTCGCGCGACTGTCGGGAAGAGGACCGCAGCGACGGTCGGCAGACGGGGTGGGAAAGGCTGTAGCAAGTTCACTACGGACTTCTCCTGTGAGACGCGCCTAGCCTGACTGCGTGTCAGCCCTGGCCCGATGCGTCGCTTGCATTCTCGTGCAAGCCTTCTATCGTTCAAACGTTTTCCTAGGCAATGTCGCCCGTCCTGCCAAGTCGAGGACCGCTTCATGGATCCAGGCAACGATGAACATTACGGCGGCGGGCGAGTCGTTCGTGGCCAACGCGTCGACACGTCGGGTTGGCCAACGCCAGACGAGGGCGCGCTCGACGATCCGCGGCGCGCCTTATACTTTTCCAGAAAACACGCGGTCCAGCTTTATCTTTCCGGCGCCGACGCCCACACCATCAAGCGTCTGACCTCGTTCAGTGACAAGCAAGTTTATCGTTTGATTTCCGAGCGTTGTCTTCAGGCGCATCCAGATGGCCAGCCGTATGGTTGGCGTGGCTTGGTGCCGTGGCTAAGAGTACGGCCATACCGCCGCCGCACGAAAATCCGTGTCGACCGGTTCGGCGGCGGGGCAGCCGGAGCGCTGCAAGCCACGCTGGATGCGCACCCGGAACTGCGCCTGTCATTCGAATCCCGGATTCGCTCCAGCCCATCGTCCAAACGGTTATCCGAGGCCAAGCGATCGCCCCGACGGCATTGGCTGTGGTTTCTTGACCAACTGCGCGAGCGCGGCTATGAGGCGCGCGGCGACTGGCCGTTCAATACATCGACTCGCGCTTACTTCACGATCTGTCGCTTCGTTGAACAGGTGCTGTCCTCGGACCCGAAATCGCTCGCGGCCAGCATCGGGGGAGCCGATCTGGTGCGCAAGCTGAAGGCCGGCGATGGATCCGGTCGGCCGGCCCTGCGGTTCATGCAGCGGGTCGAAATGGACGCGCACAAACTGGACGGTCGCTTCTGCGTGTCGCTGCCGCTCGCCGGCGGCGGTTTCACGGAGAAGATCGTGCACCGGCTCTGGGTGATTGTGATCCTCGAGGTGGTCTCGCGCGCGGTGGTTGGCTACTACTTCAGCACCGGGCGAGAAGTCTCGAAAGACGATGTCCTGCGGGCAATCAAGACCGGACTGAGCCGGCCGAAGCTGCGTCCCGTGACCTTTTCCGACACCCCATACTTGCCTGGCGCAGGGCTGCTTGGCTCGCTCGGCGAGGACTTTGTGGGGCTGTGTTGGGATGAAACCAGCGTCGACGGCGCACTGGCGGAAACCTGCCAGCACGTTCGCGCTGCGCTCCAACAGGCCGTGGGTTCGACCCTGCTGGAGCCGCGCAATTCGTTCGCGGCACGACGAAGCAAAGACGATCGCCCGTTCATTGAGTCGTTTTTCCGCAACCTCGCCGGACGTGGCTTTCAGCGCTTGACCAACACGACCGGGGCTAAGCCGCAAGATCGGCAGGGCCGTGAGCCAGACGGCGTGGCGCTGGCCAGCCGCTTCCAGTACGAATATGCCGAAGAGCTGTTGGGCGTGCTGATCGCCAACTATAACGCTACCCCTCACCGCGGCATTGGCAACCGGACGCCCTTGCAGTATGCGGCCTTCCTGCATCGGCATGGCGGCGAGACGTGGCGCCGGGTGGATGCCGCCGCCATGCAAGGCTTGTTTAGCGTGAGAAGGCGTTGTGTGGTCAGGGGCGGCGCGGCGGTGGGGCGGGCACCGTACGTGAACTTCCATTATGGCCGCTACAGCAACGAGGTACTGCACAACCGGCAGGATCTGGTGGGCACCGAGATCTGGGTGATCTGCCATGAAGAGGACGATTGCCGCGTTGCGCTGGCCTCAACGCTCGATGGTGTGCCGTTGGGGGTGCTGCGCGCAGCGCCGCCATGGCACTTATCGCCGCATAGCCTGGCGGTACGCGCGGCCATCTGCCGCGCTTGTGCCAGAGGCCAGTTTGCGATTTCCCCCGGCGGCGATGCGATCGAAGCCTTCATCCAGTACGTCGAGATGCAGCCGCACAAGAAGCTCCCGGTTCATCCGGCGTACCTGGAAGCCAGGCGCATCCTGGCGGCCGCCTCCCAGCTTTCCATTGGTGCCGTGATGCTCGATGCCGCACTGGAGCGCGGTCGCGGCGGGTCATCCCGAGGTGGACAGGCGCCCGAGGTCGCGCCGGCCGTGACACGGGCTGACACAACCGGTGACCTGGGCACGGATCGGAAGGGTGAGCTTCCCCCGCGGCGCATGGCGCGAACGGAGTAGAACGTGTCGTTCTCGCTGCCTGAGCGCATCGATCCGCGTCACTGCATTGTGACCAAGCAGTATGCGGTCTACACGCCGCCGATGCATGCCATGATCGAGCAGATGGGCGAATGGATCGATCAGCAGCGCCCGGGCGGCTATATCTATGGGGCGTCGCGGCTCGGCAAGTCGCGTTGCGTGCAGTGGTATGTCGGCAAGGTGCTGGAGGAACGATTTAGCGCAGTCGTGCCCCTGGTGGTATGGAGCCGACGCCCCGACAGTCATTCCAACGAAGCGGCGTTCTGGCATCAGATTCTGATGGCGTCGCACTTCGAGTTCGTCAACCCGGCCAAGGTGCCCAAGCGGGTCGAGGCGGCCTATCTCTGTCGGCAACGCTTCATTGCCATCGCCAACAATGCGTGTCGCAACTATGTCGTCTTGTTGATTGACGAAGCGCAGGATTTGACGCTGCGCGAGTGGAAGTGGCTGGTGGGCCTGCAGAACGATCTCGATTACGACGGTTACCTGCTCAGCGTCTTCTCGGTCGGCACGCATCAGTTGAACTATCGCCATGAATACATGGCCAGCACCGGCAACGCGCACGTGGCCGCCCGCTTCATGGCAGCCCATGCGCGCTTTCACGGTCTGCGCTCGGTGCGGGAGGTCGAGTATGTGCTGAACGGCTATGACGTCGACTCCGAATGGCCGGTCGACAGCGGGGTGCCGTTTCTGGCGTATTTTGCGCCAGAGGACTTTGCCCGCGGGCGCCGGCTGGCCGGCAGCGCCAAGCTTCTCTGGAACGCCCTGGTCGAGTTGTCACCGCAGCAGGCGCGACGGCGGCATGAGTTTCCGATGCAACACGTTGCCAAGGCGACCGAGAGCGTGCTGTTCCAACTGGCCCGCGGCATGGACTGGGACGAGGCGACCTGCTACGAGAATTGGCTCAGAGAATTGGCCAAGACCAATTTCTCTGACCACATGAGAATCATCGCCGCGGGCAGTTAGCAGTGGCGGGCTATCCCTCGGTCAACTGGTGGCCACACAATCTGCGCCCCTACGAGTCGGCGCTGTCGTTCGTCGCCAGGTTTTGTGCGCTCAATGGCGTCCCCGTGCGGGCCGGCACCGCGTTCCTGGGCGTCGAACCGCGCCATCTGGGGTTCGCCTCCGATGATGACGTCGCGCGGGTGTCTTCGCTCTTGGGCGAGGACCCGGCTCGGTTGGCCGATGTCCTCCAGCACGCGCTCAATTTTCGTCAGTGCGGCACCTATGCGCCCCCTGCGGCTTACAGTCAGGGGCCGAGCGTCCGGTATTGCGCAGCCTGTGCGCAACAGGGCTATCACAGTTACCTGCATGAGGTGCCCTGGCTAACCAAGTGCCCCATCCACCTGACGGCGCTGACCACCGTACCGGCCAACCGGACCGGGAACATAGGCGAGCGCCGCCTGGGGGCGTTCAAGCGCCTGATGCAGGGGCATTGCGCCGCTTGGCCGCACTTCGCCCCGGACGGATTTCCGACGCGCGAGCCCGGGGCGCTGCTGACCTTGGCAGCGTGGGTGCACGACGCGTGCGACGCTTCCAAGCGGATGCAGGCAGGCGAGTTGTGGCGGTCCGAGGCAGGGACGCATCGTGGCGCAGTCACGATGACGCAGGCCCTTGGCCAGCTGCATACGCTTGCCCCCCTGCCCACCGAGCTCGAGCCACTGCTTGCCGACCGCGGTGGCGCGTGGGTCGTCCATCAGGCGCGCTTTCCGCGCGCAGTCAGTCGCGAGCTGGCGCGTCTTGGCGAACGTGGCTTGCGGTTTGACTCTTTGTTTGCGTTCTACAAGGACAGCGGCGATACGTCCGAAGGCTCGCCAGCGTGGTACTGCCAGGCCGTTCAGCAGCAGATCCGGCAGCGCCATGGCACCTGCGGGTGTCGGTGGGAGCGCGTCAACGCCGGGTTCGGCGCGTTCTGTTGGATCCAGACCCAGCCTGATGAGTTGGGACAAGAGCCGTTGCAATGCCCGTTTGAAGTGGCGGTGCAGGACCTGGAGCTGGACTGGGGAAGCCAGGGCAGGGCGCTGCCGTCGCGGCTCGCGCAGCAAGAGATGTATCGCTTTCTGAAGGAATCGCACGCGATGCGCGATGCTGGCGTGCTCTCCTATAAGGAGGGAGCGCAGGTGTCCCCGGACGGTTATCTTTACCTCATGCAACGGGTATGGCCCTGCTGCGAATGGAATCGGGACTCCCCTTTGCTTGACCTGTTCCGGACTGCCGCACGCTGGGAGATCGATAGCGAGCATCGCGCCATCACGCGCTGGTTGGACGATATTGAAGCCGGCAGCCACCCTTCCCACCGCCAGGATCCCCTCTACTGTGTGCGCTTGCGCAGCGATGAACAGGGAGCGTCGCTTCTGCATTGGCGATCGGCCGACCACCAGTCTCGAGGGTGAGGGGCGGCGCTGGCGGGCCGGGCGCACGAGGGACCGCCGGCGGCCGTCAACCGTCTACGGTCCCGAAATCAGGGCACCACCGGGCCGGCAGCTATCCGTTGGGCATCGTGGTCGCGTTTTGCGGATGTTCTGGGTCAGTCGGCCGTAGCGAGTAGGCTGGTGCGACCAGGGATGAAGCGCACCGATCGGCTGCCGATACGGTGAGGCGACAAAAAGCCCGCCTGTGACGGCAGGCGGGCTAAGACGGTCGACGCGGAGGTGCCTTGCCGCGCCGTTCCAGCTGCAGGGCACTGGCGGCAGCGCGGTCGCGGCGCGCGATCTGCACCGCTACGAGTGACGCCGGGCTGGCGAGGCGGCGCCCTGTTTCAATCAGCCCACCATACAAACCACAAGCGCGCGTCGCCTCAGCCATCGAATAGTGATGGCCATCAATCAACGCAAGGCGCACTTGGTCGCCATAGCGTATGCGCGAGCCATCCACGGGTTTCATGCATCGATTGTATAGCAGCCTGGAAGAGGAGCCGCTGTGCCCGCGGTGGCCGGCAGCCATCAGGGCCGGCGTCTGCTCGGTGAATGGGGCTGGGCAGACGCCGTTTGATGGCCGGAGGTCTGCCGTTCCTGGCCCACGGCCGGGCCGAAATCCACTTCACCGTGGCGGTTTTCAGGTGTGATGCCGGTGATCAGAGCCTCTACGTCATACTCATCCCTGGCCGCTTCCACGATCTCGGCCGGGAGCCGGAGCGAGGCGCCCTTGCCCGACTTCCGTATTCTTGTTCGCATCCGATGCTCCCGACGTTGCCACCCCGTCGATACTATACCGTGCCCCCGTTGCCAAGCGGGGCAAGCGCGCTCATGCCGTCAGCGGCAATCCCGGCCTCCGGTGGGCTTAGCAAGGGGTTACGCCACTGTACCCAGCGCCGGGCTGCCGTCAGGCGAAATCAGGCGCCGGCTCAGCTCCAGGAATTTATCGCTCGGCTGCAGGCGCCCTTGAAACGGCCGGCTGATATACAGCCCGGCGTAATCCCAGTGGCGCGCCTGAAAAGTAATCGCGATGTGCGACGTAGAGCGACTTGACGGCCACTGCTGCGAGTCAAAGCGCAAGTTTGCCTTGCGCATCGCTGACGAACAATGATCCCGTGTCCTGGGCATTGATGGCGAAGTCGAAGAGGGCGCGCTCCCGCAGGAGGCGGGCAGCGACACGACAGCGGGTTCCTGCAACGAAGTTGCGACGCCGGCGATCGCAAGTCATGCACCTGCAGGGTGCGGGAGATGCTGCGCTCGAGCGTCAGCGCAAGATTGCCCCCGGTCTCCAAGGAAACCAGCAGAGCGAGGGTGACCGCGCCGTCGAAGACCAAGCCGGCCGTGTCAAGCGCCGGCTGTGGCCTAGTAGATGTCTTGTCATTCCAGCGTCGCCCGCATGGAACTCCGTCGTGCCGCGATTGTTATCGCAGTATGCCGTTGCCTCAAACGGAAGTACATGGGAGAATCAACGCATATTTATGTTGTTAGCAACGCGAATGCCGACTGTTACCGCTATTCAGTTCACGCAGGATCAAATGCGTACCCTCACCGGGGTGTCGACGGAAACCGTCAGGCATTGGCGCAAGGCCATCCCCTACCTCGCTTCGAAGACGGGGAAAGCGGCCCGCTTTAGCTTCGCCGACTTGCTCGGTTTGTCCGTCACCCAGGCGTTGGTTAGTTCATTGGGCGTTCACATCGGTTCGGTCAGTGTCGGTGTGGATGCGTTGTTCCGGGTGCTCGCCGCAAGCGCGCCACTGATGGAAGGCGCCATCGTGCTGGTCACACCGACCACGGCCAGCCTGCATGGGGCCGATTCGTGGAGCGGCAAAGACGTACTGACGGAACCGACACTGGTGGTTGCGCTCGATCCGTTGATTGCCCGCTTGCAACAACAGGTGTTGCCCGCGATGAGCGCGCCGGCGCAAGCTGCGCTTCCCTTTCCACCCGAAGCCGTACGGAGCCGGGCGTGATATCGGCAACGCTAGAGCACGTTCTTGCGGCAACGGGTTTTCTTCCCGACGGACAACCCGCAGCCGGCCTGCGACTGGGCCGCGATGCCCAGGCTTCCCGGCGCGGCCGCGCCTTCGTGCCGGATGCATCATGGCGTAGCGCCTCGGCGCTGACGGTCTACTTCAAGTTCGAGGCGACTCCCCCGACCGATGACGTTGTCAGCCAATGGCGGCGTGAAGTATGGAACGAAGGATTTTCGCCACTGCTGTGGGTCGTTTCCCCCCAGCGCATCGACTTGTACAACGGCTTTGGTACCCCGCTGCAGGAGGGCGACGCGCAAAAGCACTTGATCGGGCGCTTCGAAACGATCGAAGACTCCCTGCATCGACTGGACGAACTGGCCGGGCGACTGGCGATTGAAACCGGTCAGTTCTGGGCGCAAGTACCGGCGGTGGATCGCAAGACCGGTGTCGACCAGAAGCTGCTTTCGGACCTGGCCTTTCTCGAACGGGATTTGGTCGCCGGCAATCTGGTACGCAGCGCGGCGCAAGCGCTGATCGGACGGGTGATCTTTACCCAATACCTGATTGACCGCGGCATCGTCAGTGCCGCGCGCCTGCGGCGCGTGTGCGGCTACACGGCGCTGCCGGCGATTCTGCGCGACCGCAGTGCTACAACCAAGCTGTTTCAGTGGTTGGCGCAAACCTTTAACGGGGACATGTTCCCGCCGTCGTCGGTGAGAACGACGCCGGCCGCTCAGCATTTGCAGCGCGTCGCCGAGTTCCTCGAAGCGGTCGATCCGCAAACTGGCCAGCTTACATTCTTCCCGTATCAGTTCGACGTCATCCCGGTCGAACTGATCAGTTCGATTTATGAACAGTTCGCGCATGCCGATCCGGACGCGAACGGGCAGAAATCGGAGGCATTGCGCAACGGCGTGCACTACACGCGCCTGTCAGTCGTGTCGCTGATTCTCGACGAGGTCATGGATGGCCTGACGGGACGGGAATCGGTGCTCGATCTGACCTGCGGGTCAGGGGTCTTCCTAGTCGAAGCACTGCGGCGCCTAGTGTATCTGCGCGCCGGTGGCAAACCGCCCACGCGGGAGTTGATTCGCTCCACCCTCTATGGACAAGTGCATGGTGTGGACATCAGCGAAGCCGCGATCCGGGTGGCCGCCTTCAGCCTGTACCTGGCCGCGCTCGAACTCGATCCGGATCCGCAGCCATCACAGTCGCTCAAATTCGAGCCGTTGATTGGCAGAACGTTGCTCGTGGGCGATGCCAGGACCATCGAACGGCAAGGCGACGGCAAGGCGGTGCTAACCACGTCGACGGGGCTCAGGCAGTTCGACCTGATTGTTGGCAATCCCCCCTGGAGCTTCAAGGGACAATCCGGTACGCAGGCACGGCGCCAAGCGATGACCACCGGGGTACCCACGCAGCCGCGGGGAGAGGGCCTGGACTTTGTACTGCGGGCGGCCGAGTTTTCGCATGCGCAGACTCGCTTTGGCGTGATTCTGAGCGCCACGCCGTTCTTCAGCCGCAGTGGCACGGGAATGAAGGCGGCCCACCATGTCATGCGCATGCTGGCGCCGGTGACGCTGGTCAATTTATCGAACTTGTGCAGCTGGCTGTTCGCCACCGCCACGATGCCGGCAGTGGTGCTTTTCGCCCGTCATCGGTCCGAGCAGCGGGCCGATCAGATCACCGTCGTGCAGATTCCATGGACACCCAGCGGCGCGAAAACTCATTCGTTCGAAGTCGCTCCAAGTGACATCCTCAAGCTCACCCTAGGTGAAATCGAAAAGCAGCCCCTGAAGCTCAAAGCGGCCGCGGTGGGGCGTCGCCGGGATCTGATGTTGCTCGATGAGCTGACGATGACGCATGGCAGTCTGGGGGAGCGGCTTGCCGTCCTGAATGCCAAATTCCGAGATGGGCTGACCCAAGGCAAACGGGAAAACTGGACGCTCGATGCCAGCGAGCTCAACGGATTGGGGCTGCTGCAGACCCGTGATATGCGGCACTTCCAGATTGCCGACGGTCTTGCGAGATACCACCATGCCAAGGCGCAACGACCGCGCGCACGCCAAATCTATCGGGCGCCCCTGCTGATCGTCAAGGAGATGCTGCTCGCTCAGCCAAGGGCGATCGTGGCGGTGGCTGAACAGGATCTGATCTTCACCGACGCATTTTTCGCAGCGTCATTGCCTGCGCGCCAGAAGCCGGTGGCCGATCTACTCGCCATGATTCTGAGTTCCGCATTGGCTTCGTGGTTCTTCGGCCTGACTGCTTCCGAGTTCGGCGTCTACAAGCGAAAGCTGCTGATTCGAGACGTTGAGATGCTGCCGGTGCCGGAGCTCTCGTCCGCCGTCAGTTCGGCCGCAGGCCAGCGGCTTCTGGTGCTCGCACGGGCATTGCGCGAACGCGAAGTCCAGGCCGAAGACTGGAAGGCCTTGGATGATGCCGTGTTCGATTTGTATGAGCTAGGGCAGGCCGACCGCGTAGTGATCCAAGACGGACTATTGCGTGCGGGCTGGCAATGGGAGCAGGGGCGTGAAGCCGCCATGGCGCCATCGGACAGTAACGTGGAAGTGACCTCGTATGCAGGGACCTTCCTGTCCGTCATGGACGCGTGGCTTTCTGTGCGCAAGAAGCGGCATATGCGCGCAGAGATTATCGATCTGCCGAAGGAGGCCGCGCTTCGCGTCGTGCGCTTCATTTTGGAGGAGGGGCCGGGAAAGAGCAGCGTGTCCATGATCCGTCCGGGCGGGAAGTTGCGCGACGTGCTGGCGGGAATCGGCAATCGTCTGCAAGTGAAAATTGCCACGGCAGTCAGTGCCGAGCGAGAACTGCGCGTGCACGGGCGCAACGAGGTGGTCATCATCAAGCCGGCAGCGCGCCGTCACTGGATGGACATTGCCGCATTGGAGGATGCCGATGCCGTTGTGGCGGAGAGTTTTGTAGGGGGGCGCGCTTGAGGATTCCTTATGAGACGTCATCGGCCCTTGGCAGGCAGTTCATCGAACTGGCTCCCGAGGTGGTGGCTGCTATCTTGGTGACGGTGGCAGCAGGTTGGCAGCACGCGTGTGCGGCCGCAGACGTGAACACCGACGCAGGTGAGGTACTGATGACCGAGCGCTTGCGCGATGGCATGCGCCATGCACTGAAGAACTCGCCCTTGCAGTTGGTCGTGCTGCCGGGCACCGAGTCGCGCTCGACGCCCAGCGTGGTGCTGCCGGATGGGCGCACCGACATTCCGCTGGTTTTAATCGAAGTGTTCTTGCGCACGCAGGAGCACGATCCCCATGCCATCATCGAATGCAAGCGGATCGCCGGATCGGATACGCATTTGTGTCGCGAGTACGTGATCGAAGGCGTCGATCGATTCGCTGCCGGCAAGTATGGTGGGAACCACGCGGTCGGTTTCATGGTTGGCTATGTGCTCTCGGGCACCTGTGCAGCGGCGGTGCGCGGCGTCAACGCCTACTTGTCCCGTGTCTCGCGCCACGCGGACCGCCTAGCGCCAGCCATGATCATTGAGGGGCAAACGTGGCAAAGTCGGCATGCGCGAACCCCGCCATCCGAGGCCATCGCCCTACACCACGCGTTTTTGCCCCTGGACCATTGAAGTAAAACGCGGCGAGAGCCTGTGAGGGGGGAAAGAAGTGGGGAATAGCGCATCAGTGCGCATCCCGGCCGCGATCATGGAAGCGGCTAACTTGCGCGTGAATGCGGCCGTTGACGTACGCGGAGAGCACATTGTCATCGAGCCGCTGCGCGAGGCGCAGTACGACCTCGATGGGCTGCAAGCTGGCATCACGCCTGAGAATTTCCATGGGGAGGTGGATTTCGGCCCGCCCATCGGCAAGGAGCCTCCCTGATGGGTGCGGCCACTAGCCGATCATGCTGGTGAATCGGCAGCGCGCAAGCTCAACACGCGGTTGCGGCCGGCGCGCTTGGCCCGGTACAACGCCTCGTCGGCTGCACGAAAGAACGCCCGCAGGTCCGGATAGACGGGCGATGCGCTACCATTGCCTTCAGTCACCACGCCAACGCTGACGCTGATTCGGCCAAAGGGGCTTCCCGCGTTCTCTATGCCGAGCGCAAGCACCGACGCCCGTACGGCTTCTGCGATGGCCGCTGCGCGCGCCGCGTCAGTGCCGGGCAGCAACACGGCAAATTCCTCCCCGCCATAGCGGCCCGCGTAGTCGCCCGCACGGCGCAACTGCTGGCGAACGCATTTGCCCACGGCGGCGAGCGCATCATCGCCAGCCACATGGCCGTAGCGGTCGTTGAACTGCTTGAAATAGTCCACGTCGATCATCAACAGCGACAGCGGCCGCACCTCGCGCCGGCTGCGGCGCCATTCGCGGTCGGCGATTTCATCCAGGGCGCGGCGGCTGCCCAGGCCGGTCAAGCCGTCAGTGTCCGCCAGCCAGCGCAGGTGCGCTTCGACCGCGAGGCGTCGCCGCCATTGCCGTGCCAGCGAGATGGCCAGTGTCACGATGGCCAGGTTCATCGCCATCACCAGTCCGGCAAACCACCACGCTCGCGTGCGCCAGACGGCCAGCACGTCGTCCATCGCACGCCCCACCACAATCGTCAGCGGAAAACCATCGACCCGGCGGAAGCTGTACAGGCGCCGTATGCCGTCGACTGTGCCTGCCGCAATCAGTTCGCCATGCGGTTCACGAAGCATGGGGGCAAACGCGGGCGTGGTCGGCACCGTGCGGCCGATCAGGCTGGCATCCAGGGGCCGGCGCATGAGGATGGTGCCGTCATGGCGCATCAACGCCAGCGCGCCGCCTTCGCCCAGGGCCACGCCAGCGAACAGCTTGCGGAAATACTCCAGCCGCAGCGTGCTGGCCACGATGCCCGCGAATTGGCCGTCGGGGCCCGGCACGCGCAGACTCAGTGCGATCGATGTCGGGTTGTCGGGGACTAAGCGAGGCTGGAACGGCCGGCTCAAGTAGACCGCGGACTGCCCCAGGTCTCGTTGCGCGATGAAGTAGTCGCGATCGGCCAGGTTCACCGCGCGCGGCGGCCAGTGCCGGGAATCGAGGATCAGGCGCCCTTGTGCGTCGGCCACCAGCAGTGCGCCGATGTCTTCGCCTTCGTTGAACGCACCGAACAGCACGCGCTGGCGCAGCGACGGGGCCAACGCCATGACGGCCGGATTGCGCATGGCATCGAGCGCATGGCGCATCGAGGCCTCGTGCAACTGGAGGTTGCGCGCGATGCTGCGCTCCAGAGTCAAAGCAAGATTGGCTGACGCCTCCCGGGCGCTGGCGAGCGCGTCCCGGCGCATCTGCAGGAGTGCGGTGGCTGTCAGCGCCGTGATCGCGGCCACCAGCATCAAGGCAAGCGGGACCATCAACGCGGCCGGCGAAAAGCGGGCAGCCGTCATCGGCTGCGGCGGCAAGGGGGCAATGGCGGTGTCTGGAGCTGAGGTCATCGTTGTCGTCCGCGGGTTGCCCATTCGCTACACCGTAGCCATGGGCGGCAAATCCACGCTCGCTCGTCGGATTGGCGTTGTGCCTTCGCGCTCGCCAGGTAGCGCTCGAGCAGGGCGATACGGGCATGCAAGCGCCACAGCACGCTGTTCGCATGCGCCACACAAATGCGGCCAGGGCGCCAGCGTTGCCTGAATAGGCGACGGCGTTGTGCGGCCGCCTGCGTGTGCAGCAGGAGCAGAGTTGCCTCAAGTCGGGCCAGATTCATTGCGCGGGACAGTGTGGTTTTCCCGACGCCGATTATGTACCGTCTCTGGCACTTTATGGCGACTGGACTCTACAATCGCTGCCGTGCCCACTTTCATGTGTGCGATGACCGACCGAGCCGACGACCCGTTGATTGCCGCCCTCTACCATGTACCAGAAGGCTGGATGGTGGCGGAAGTACAAGGCAGCCGGGTCTTGCAACTGGGCCCGTTGCCCACCGAACCGATGCCGACCGATCTGATCGCGGCGATATTTCCCGACGCCCCGGTGTTGCACCTGGAGCCAGCGCCGGCGCCGTTGGAGGACGCCGTGCTGCTGCAGCGCCTGACAGCACACTCAGGCCCCTTTTCGGACCGTCGCTAGCGCGCCGTGTTCACCGGACGATCGATTTCGCCGGATTCCCGACCCGGCGTAGCGCCCGCTGCGGCGGGCGTCTTTTTCAGCGGTGGTGTTCGGTCAAGGCCGAGGACTGCCATGACTAGATACAAATAAGACATGTCCCAGCGCCCTCACGGCTCGCCCACAGGATGCCTCCATCGTCAACGTTTCGGCGGGGCATAATGGCGCGCAACGCCGGATTCTTCCCGTTATGCGCGGTGCCGGACCAGGGCGTGGCGTGGCGTTACGGCATTTCCCTATAATCAACCAGGACATCAAGTGGCCGAAGACAACAATGACGCGAGCGCACAGCAGCGGGCCGAAGACGCCGCGGCGCAAAACCGCTCGTTGACCATTCCTGTTGATGGGCCGTTGAGCGTGACGCTGAAAGGTGACCGCGTCGACATCAATATCGTCATGGGCGTCTCTGGCCAGGTGGAGGGGCTGCCCACCGTGTTGAGCTTGACGCCGCAGGCCTCAGGCCAATTGATTGGCTGCATCAAAAAGGCGCTCGATGAGGGGCTGATGACGTTCACCTTAGGCGGAGCTACCCCACTGCAGTGAACCGGGCGCGGCCGTGCACGGCTTGGCTGGATCGCTGAGACTCTGTTACCTTCTTCGCCTTAGGTGCGTCGCGGGCTGCCGTCACCGGCGAAGCAGCTGCCGGTTATTGTGCGCAGCGCTAAGCCCGGTCGCTTGCAACGTGACGACCGTCGGAGGAAAAATGGCCATCACGAGAGCCTTCAAGTATGGCGACGCGTTCGCGGTTTGTATTCCGGCCGCGCTTGCATACGAGGATACGGATATCGAACTGGAGATCGAGCGCATCGGCGACGAATTGCGGATCCGACCTGCACGGCGCTCGCTTGCCGGTGTCGTGCAGAAGTTCGCCAGTTTTTCCCCTGACGGATTGCCATACGAACGCGACGACCAGGAGCAGGCCGATCGCCAAGCCCCGTCATGACGGCCTTGAGCTGGCGCAAAAAAAAGCGCGAGCTTTCTGGGAGCGTCGCGCCAATGTCCGCATTGGGGTGCGGGCGGGGGAATTCTGCCATCGAATGGAGCCGTCAGCAATCCTAGTGGGCGCTGCAGTCCGTGAGCCCACGGGCTTGGCCAAAGACCCAGTCGACAAGTGCGCCAAAGGGCCAGTCGGCATTCTTATTTTGCCTTCGGTCGAGCCGCACGCGGGACACGCAATGCGATCACCGGCTCGAGCGGCAAGATTTGCTCGCACGCTCCTCAGTCGAACACAAAATCGGTCATCTGCATTCTCCCCGATGTGCCACTGCTTGAATCGGGCCGCATTGCGTCGCTAACCCAGTTCCACGCGCGGTCCTACAGCAATGCCCGCCGGGTTGCACCTACATCGAGCTTGGCCATCCGTCTGGCGACCTTGCCTACCGACACGCCGTTGCACCGAGCGGTTTCGATGAGCCGCTGGTGGCGCGCGCATGACACCGTGGCTTGGCCAGACAACAATGGGCGTGGGCGCACACTCGATGCGCGGCGTTCGTCAAGTATAGCGGTGATTGGCTGTCCCGGAGGGACTCGTTAGCGTTTTGCGTCGACATTTCCATTCTCCGGGTACAGGGTTCACTTCACTGAGGATTGGCCGGGGCGCAAGCAACCGCGCATTCCGGAACCGGATGCCAATAGCCGGTTCGTTTTACCGCTATTTCCTCTGCTCCAGCCATTGGTCGATCTTTCTGATATCGCGTTGAGACTCCTTGATGATATCGTCGGCCATCCTTTTCATCTCAGGCGATTTACCCTTTTCCGCTTCCGTTCTCGCCATATCGATCGCCATCTGATGGTGCATCTTCATCATGTTTGCGAAGTCGCGATCAATGTCACCGGTCGACTGCATCGACATCATGTTGTTCATGCCAGGCGCCATCGAACGGTGCATGTCCTGATCGCCTCCTCCACCACCCATGGTGTGACCATGATGGCCGTCAGCGTGTTGGGCGGACACAGACGGTAGACCGACGACGAGGGTAGCGCTGGCGGCCGCGATGGTGGCAAGCACTTTGCCTGCGAGAGTACGCATGCTCGAACTCCTCTTGAAGGATATGGCGCTCCAAAGTCGGCTCGTGGTGCCGCGAGAAGCCGCAAGCGCGGGCCAATGCCATCAGTAGAAAATTGAGTCTGGTGTACAGCGGCAACGCATTCCGCGGCCGTGGTCGCATGCGAGCGCCGGGCTGCGACTGTTCGTGATAGTGGCGGCCAGGTAGGCGGACTCACAGCAAGGCCCGTGCCGCCACCAGTGGAGTTGACTCGCGTAGCCTCCTTGCAGCCTCATTCGGCCAACGGCAGCGTGCCGATCGATGGCACAAATCCGGTCGACACCGCCATTGCGGCCGCGGGGAGAGGAAGGGGACGGAAGCGCGGGCTCGGAAGCGCTGTGTTCCCACCCGGGCGTCGCGGCGTTGGCGTTGCCGTCAAGCGCAAGATTACTGCGCTGTAATCGTCGTGCAAGGCAACTTCTGCAGGATGTGCCAGCGCTTGCAATTTTCACCGACAAGGTGCGGGCCGAGGGAACACGTGTTAGGTGGCTTGTCGCCGTCAGCCACGACGGAGTCAACGCACTGTGCTGGGACCGTGCTTGTGAAGACATGCCGGTCCATATTTTGCTGCGGCGGGTAGCGGCGCCGACGGCGGCGCCATCACTTCAAGGAGTCCATCATGCCGCATCAGAACTATCAGGACTGTATCGACCAGTGCAACGCCTGTGCAGTTGCATGCGATCATTGCGCAGCCTCATGCCTGAGTGAGGCCAATGTGCAAGAGATGGCCGAGTGCATTCGCCTGGATCGCGATTGCGCTGCGATTTGCCAGCTGGCCAGTGCTTATATGGCGCGCGGAAGCCGCTTCGCCAAGGATATCTGTGCACTGTGCGCGAGCATCTGCGAAGCGTGCGGTGCCGAGTGCGAGCGACATGCGGCCCAGCACTGCAAGGACTGCGCGCAGGCGTGCCGGCGTTGCGCCCAAGCATGCCGCGCGATGGTGTAGCGCGAGCCGCAGCAGGACAAGCTCCTGGCGGCCTAGGGTGGCGCGCTGCTCTCTACCATGATGGTCAGTCGAGTGGATTATCGAATGGCAATGTCGTTGTCATCCAAGCCGGATCGCCCGTGGTGGGGAAAAAATCCGAAGCCGCTTCTCAATCCTGCGGCAGTCGAGATGACAACGCCATTGCGTCTAGCCTGGCGAGCCAACTCACCGGACGGACAAGTTCCCATCAGTTGGCGCAGGCGCGCTCGCAAACATCGGCGGCGATCAAGTCGCTGCTCGGCCTGGCACCCAAGACGGCGCGCCGCATTCAGGCCGACGGCAGCGAGGAAGATGTCCCGCTGACCCATGTGCACGTCGGTGATCTGCTGCGCGTGCGACCCGGCGAGAAGGTACCGGTCGACGGGGTGGTCACCGAAGGAGCGAGTTCGGTGGACGAATCGATGATCACGGGCGAGCCGATGCCGGTGACCAAGCGCGTGGGCGACCGCGTGATTGGCGCGACGATGAATGCGTCCGGCAGCCTAGTGATCCGATCGGAAAAGGTTGGTTCGCAAACGGTGCTGTCACAGATCGTACAGATGGTGGCGCAAGCGCAACGGTCGAAGGCGCCGATGCAACGCATGGCGGATCGGGTAGCCGGCGTATTCGTGCTGGCAGTGATCGGCGTCGCCCTCCTTACCTTCTTCGCCTGGGGCCTGCTGGGGCCGCAGCCGAGCTGGGTATTCGGCTTGATCAATGCCGTGGCCGTGCTGATCATTGCCTGCCCATGCGCACTAGGTCTGGCCACTCCCATGTCAATCATGGTCGCGAGCGGCAAGGGGGCGACCAACGGCGTGTTGTTCCGTGATGCGGCGGCGATCGAGAATCTGCGCAAGGTCACTACGCTGATCGTCGACAAGACCGGCACGCTGACCGAGGGACGGCCCGCATTCGAGCGTGCCATCGGCGCGAACGGCCACGCCGATGACGAGGTTCTGCTCCTGGCGGCGAGCCTGGATCAAGGCAGTGAGCATCCCCTGGCTGCGGCTTTGGTGGAGGCTGCCCGCGCGCGCGGTCTGCCGCTGGAGAAGGCCGAAGATTTCGAGTCGAGCACCGGCATCGGTGTGCGCGGCAGGGTCGCAGGCAAAAATGTCGCCGTCGGCAATACCGCGCTGATGCAAGCCGATGGCATTGCAGTCGATGCGCTGCAGGAACAAGCTGACGCCCTGCGCGCTCAAGGCGCCAGCGTCATGTATCTGGCGGTCGATGGGCGGCTTGCCGGCCTGATGGCGGTATCCGATCCGGTCAAGGGATCGACAGCCGAAGCGCTGGTGAGCCTCAAGACCGAGGGCATCCAGGTAATCATGGCGACCGGTGACGGCGTCGCTACTGCAAAGGCGGTGGCAGCAAAGCTCGACATTGCGGAGGTGTACGGCGAAGTCAAGCCGGCAGATAAACTCGATCTGGTGACTCGACTGCAGCAGAGCGGCGCTGTCGTGGCGATGGCTGGCGACGGCATCAACGATGCCCCCGCGCTGGCCAAAGCCGATGTCGGCATCGCCATGGGGACGGGTACCGATGTCGCCATGCACAGCGCGCAAGTGACCTTGGTCAAGGGCGACCTGCGGGGCATTGCAAGGGCAAGGGCGCTGTCCGAAGCGACCATCCGCAATATGAAGCAAAACCTGGGCTTCGCGTTCATCTACAACGCGCTCGGCGTACCGTTGGCGGCTGGAGTCCTGTATCCGCTTACCGGGTGGCTGCTCTCGCCTATGATTGCCGCGCTGGCGATGAGTCTGAGCTCAGCGTCCGTGATTTCAAACGCATTGCGGCTACGCCAGACCGATATCTGAGCGGCGTCTACACGTCGCCCTGGCTAGCTGTTGCACTGTTTTCTTGGGAGTATCGATGAAACGTATTTTGACGATCGCCGCATTGCTGGCCGTGTCTGCCAGCACTTACGCTGCATCGCCAGCGCTGACGGTCTACAAGGACCCCAACTGCGGATGCTGCGAAGCGTGGGTCAAGCATGTCAACCAGGCGGGATTCCGCATCAAGGTGATCGACTCCTCCGACGTTGCGACGCTGAAGGCCAAGCTCGGTGTCCCGGCACACTTGGCCTCTTGTCATACCGCCGTCATCGATGGCGGCGGGCAGGTGGTCGAGGGACATGTCCCTGCAGCGGCGGTCCGGAAATTGGCGGCCACGCCCGCGTTGAAAGGCGTGGCGGTCCCCGGCATGCCGGCCAACTCGCCCGGCATGGGCAAGATGGACGGCAACCTCGTGACCGTCGATTTTTCGGGCAGACCGTTTTCGAAGGACTAGTGCCCGCATAGGCGGTGCCTGAGGTGCTGTTCGCCGCCCGACATGGAACAGTCAGAACGATCGCGCTGGCGCATCGCCGCGTGGCTGGCGTTGGGTGCGGCCGCCGCCGTCGCGGTCGCCCTGCAGACCAAGCGGTACCTCGAAACACCTGTCCCTGATACAGGACCATCCGCAGGACCGCAGCTGCGCATCGACGCGTCCGACGCGGTACAGGTGGCGCGCGGCAGGCAGCTCTATGCACAGGCCTGCGCCTCGTGCCACGGCGCCCAGCTCGAAGGCCAGCCAAATTGGCGCCAGCGGCTTCCCGATGGCCGCATGCCTGCGCCACCGCACGATGCTTCCGGCCATACTTGGCACCATGCAGACGCCGTACTGTTCGCGATCACCAAGCATGGGCTGGTACCCGGTGTCACTGCGCCCCCAGGCTATCAAAGCGATATGCCGGCGTTCGGCACCTCGATGACCGATGATGACATCGTGGCCGTGCTGGCCTACATCAAGAGCACATGGCCGGACAACAAGGCTGCGGCGCAGCGCGAGGTCACTGACCAGCATGCCAAGCCACGGTAGCGGCGCCCCACGCGGCTTGGCCTGCGGGCAGTTGCCGCGCTCAGTGTCGAGGCGCGTTGCGCCATTTATCTGACGGCGATCTTTCCGGTCATGCCGGCCTCAAAATGACCGGGTACCAGGCAAGCGAAGTCGACCATCCCGGCTCGATCAAAGTGCCAGATCAGGATGCCTTGCTGGCCGGGTGCGAGCGTGATCTGATTCCGGCCGGCATGCTTGTCCGCAGGCCTGATGCGCATCAGTTCCGCGTGTGCCTGCAAGTCGTTAGCCGTGCCGATGACCATTTCATGTTCGAGCTTGCCGTCATTGCGCACGACGAAACGCACCGTTTCGCCCGCCTTGACGGTAATCGTCTCGGGCGTAAAGCGCATCGTGTCGTGCATCGCTACCTTCACAGTGCGCGATACCTTGCCGGGGTCGCCCGGACGTCCTGCCTGGGCTGCGTCGACGCCGCCATGAGGAGCGTGGCTGTCTTCCGCGCCGGCCGCAGCGGCCAGCATGGGCCACAAGCTCAGCGCCAACAATAGTGGTTTTACTGTCTTCATGACGGTTCCTTTGCGGTGAACAGAGGCAGGAGGCCCTTGCCTGATCGACTGGCGGTGCTATGCGCCAACAGGCGACAGAATCCCCAGCGAAGCCACCAAGGCGAGAATCAGGGCGGCGGCACTGGTTTCCATCATCAGACTGCGTCGCAGAGACCGCACTGCTCCAGCGTGGTCGCCGCTTCGCATGGCGCGCTCGAGCCGCGGGCTCAAATGAAAGCGATTGGCCGCGGCGAGCACCAGCATCGCACCGAACAGCGCCAGCTTTATCGCGAGCAGCCCGCCGTAGGACGCCAGTGACAGCACTGGCCACTCTGGGCCGACGATCAATCCATAGTTCACGGCGCCGGTGATTGTCAGCGTAACGACGACGAGCGTGCCGATTTGTGCAAATCCGTTAGAAGTGCGGCTCAGCACAGCCACGTTGCCAGGGGCGCCCCACATGCGCGACAACAAGACGAAGGCGATGAGCGCGCCGACCCACGCCCCGGCGGCGATCAAATGGGCGATATCGGAGGCGAGATGGACGTAGCGGCGAACGCCATCGTCCATGGCGCCGTGACCGCCCCAGGCCAAGGTCGACAACGCTACGCCCCCCGCCGCAGAGAGGATCGCAAACTGCAGTTTCGGCCACCGGCGGCCAAACAACGCGATCGCCACGCAGAGGAACAGGGCAACGAGCCGCACTGCCCAAGCTGCGCCGAAGTCGGTGCCCGTCACGATCATCTCGAAGACATGGCTTTGCAGCTCGGTGTATGCCGAGGCGCCGGTCATGGCTTTGGCCATGACGGCGATATTGGCCAATGAAATCAAGACACCGATCGCTCCGAGCGCAGCACAGATCGCGACAAAGCTGGTAGCAATTCGTGACGACACCTCGTCACGACGCAAAGCGTACAGCCCAAACAGCGGCAGGCCGAACAGCGTCGCCAAATCGACATAGAGTGCGAAGCGCACCGCAACCGTTGCCAAGTCCATCTGCGGATTATTTGACCGTGAAAGCGATATTGCCGTTGATCGGGTGCGTGTCGGACGACACGGCACGCCACTCCACGCGGTAGTTGCCCGGCGCCAGCGTCTGGGTCGGCGTAATCACCATTGTCTTCGGATCGTCGCTGCCCGATACCTTGGCGGCGACCTTCATCGGCGCATGGTTGGCCATCCCGGGCATTCCGGTCATGACGAGATTGGCGCCGGAGAACTGTGCGACCAGGTTCTCGGAGAATTTGAGCTCGATCTTCTGCGGAGCCGAGACTTCGGCCTTGTCAGCCGGCGTCGACGAGACGAGCTTGGGATGGGCGAGGGCGGCAGAACTGGCTACCACGGCAACGATCACGAGCGCTGCACGGATCGGGAAGCGGGGGGCTTGCATAGTGAACTCCAAGGAAGAGCGTGAGTTGAAAGACTGGGCTAGAACCACATCCGAACACCGGCGACAAAGCGCGTCTCGCCACTACGGCCGCCGGAGGCACGCACCATATCCGCGGTGTCGCCAAAGGTCTGATACCGTTCCACGCCGATGTACGGGGCAAACTGGCGGTTGAACTCGTAACGCAGACGCACGCCTACTGCGCCGCTGGAAAGCCCGCTGCCAATACCGATTTCTCGGTCGCTCTTGCCGTACAGGTTGGTCTCGATTCGGGGTTGCAGGATCAGACGCTGCGTAATCAGCAGCTCGTACTCGGCCGACAGGCGCAGTGCGGTGCGTCCCTCCGTGCCGAGATAGCCGGTGGCATCGATCTCGAACCAGTACGGTGCTAAGCCTTGCACGCCGAATGCCAGCCAATTGCGCGTCGGTCGTCCGTATCCGGCATCGTTGCGGATACCGAGCTGGGTGTCCCAGTAGGTCGAGATGGCATGACCCCAGAGCAGCTCCGTGCGAGCCTCGTGGATCTTGCGCTTTTCTGCCTCGCCCTCTGCCTTGATGACGAACCGATTGTATGTGCCGCCGATCCACGCCTGTGCCTCGTAGGCAGCGGCATTGCTCTCGCTGCCTTTGGCCCATTCGAGCCGGTCCACCAGCACCGAGGCAAACACATGCTCGTCTGCCATGTGGAGCGACCGAGTTGGCCCCAACGCGTATTTGCCGACCCCCAATCGGTACCCGCCGGAATACGCATGCGGGTCACGCGCGTCAGGCGGGGCGCTGCCCCCCTGCATCTGCATGTCTCCATGGTCCATGTCGGCTTGACCATGATCCATGCCCCCCATCTGGCTGGCGTCCATAGGCTGCATCGTGCCGTGGTTCATGCCCTGCATCTGGCCGTGGTCCATGCCTTGCATCTGGCCGTGGTCCATGCCTTGCATCTGGCCGTGGTCCATGCCTTGCATCTGGCCGTGGTCCATGCCCTGCATTTGGTTATGGTCCATGCCCTGCATCTGGCTATGGTCCATGCCGCCCGGTTTGGCAGGCGATGCCGACGCTCCAACCGACTTCGCTTCCTTGGAGAGGCTGGTCGAAGTCGAGTCCGCCTGGGGATCCGCCGTGTGGGCGTGCTGGCCCCACGCGGCGCTCATGCCTGCGGTCGCGAATAGGGTGACCAGTATGGTGCTTGTTCTTTTGTACATGCTCGTACTCTGTTAAGGGTCAGGCGACCACCACTTCGCGGAACATTCCGGCGTCCATGTGCAACATCAGGTGGCAGTGCCATGCCCATCGACCCAACGCATCAGCGGTGACTAGGAAGCTGATGCGCTGCGCAGGCTGCACGGCAATCGTGTGCCGCCGCGCCTGGAACGCGCCATCGGGTGCCTCCAGTTCGCTCCACATGCCATGCAGATGCATCGGGTGCGTCATCATCGTGTCGTTGTGCAAAATGACCCGCAGCCGCTCGCCATACTTGAAATAGACGGGCGTGGATTTGCCGAACTCCACACCGTCAAAGGACCACGTATAGCGCTCCATGTTGCCGGTCAAGTGCAATTCGACTTCGCGACCCGGACCGCGCTGGTCCAGCGGGCCGCCGATGGTGTGCTGGTCGGCCAGCGTCAGTACCCGACGGCCATTGTTGCGCAGGCCGATGCCAGGGTCATCAAGGTTAGTGCGCGCCATGTCCACCCGCATATCGGTGCTCGCGCCGTACTCGGTCTTGGCGTGGCGCGCTTTGGTACTTGGGACCTTGGGGTCGTCTCAGAAAACGGAAAAAATCGTACGCTAAGCACCGCAAAGAAACTCGTGATGGACAGGCACGCTACGGTCGCGGGTCGTGCCTGCCCATTGCTCAGTTGCCCTTGACGCGCAACAGTGTCAGCGTACCGGCAGCCATCAACACGGCCGCCAGCCCGAAACCGACCACAGGCGAGACCGCCGTCCACACCACGCCGACCGAGGCGCTGGAAATGAACTTGGCAGCGCCATTGACGGTGCCCAGCGCGCCATAGCTCATCGCCAGCGTGTCCGGCTGCACCATCTCGGCCGTCACGGTGGACTCCAGCGCTTCCTGGACCGCCACGTACAGACCGGCAATGAAGAACACCCCGGCCAGCAGCGGCACGCTGGCTATGCCCAGCCAGAATGCGAGCGCCGTCAGCACCGCCGTCAGTGTGCCCAGCACATAACCGGCAATCAGCACCGGCAAGTGGCCGACACGATCCGCCAGCACGCCCACTGGGTAGGAAACAGCGACCTGCACGAGGTTGCGCCACACATAGAGAAGGCCAGCCACCTGTGCCGCCTGGATAACGCCCAGCGAGGGGGTCAGCAAGGTCGTGGCCGCCAGGATCAACAGGCTGTGCGAGAAATCACCGATGCCAAAGATGCCGACCGCGCCGAGATAGCGTTTGAACCGGGCGGGCAGGCCACGCAGCGAGCTGAAGAACTTCAGGGCCGGGTTGGGCGAATGCTCCGGGTCTTTGACCAGCGTGAGAAACGCCAGCACGGCTAAGACACCCGGAATCACCGACAGCCATAATACGAGCCGGAAGGGTCCAGCCGCGTCGCTCCAATGAATGCCTTGCGCCCAACCCAGCAGCGCGACGCCCAGCAAGGGGCCGATCACCGCACCCACGGTGTCGGCAGCCCGGTGAAAGCCGAAGGCGCGGCCACGCGTTTCCGGCGACACGGCCTGGATAACGATGGCATCACGCAGCGGGCCGCGCAGCCCTTTGCCGAACCAGGACACGATGCGCCCCAGCAGCAGGAGGGGCCAGCCAGCCGCCAGCGCGATCAGCACCTGCCCCAACGGGGTCAGTCCGTAGCCGACCATCACAAAGAGCTTGCGGTGTCCCAGCTTGTCGGCGATGTAGCCAGACACCATCTTGGTGAATGCGGCGATGGCGTCGGCAATGCCTTCGATGAGGCCAAGCACGGCGGCGGGAATGCCGAGTACGGCCAGAAAGCCAGGCAGGATGACCGTGGTGGTTTCGTAGCAGAAATCCCCCAATGAGCTCGTGATCCCCGCACCTGCGACGGTGCGGTTGAGCCAGCGTTTCGGCGGATCATCCGTTGACGTCGTCATTGTGGTTGTCCTTTTCTGCATGTTGCCAGAAGGTCCAACTCTGGCGTGTAGGCAGCGGTTTTCACGTCGAACATCCCGAGCAAGGTGTGAAACAGGTGATCGTGACTTACCGGTGCCCGAGAGGCATGAGTTTGCATACAGGCTTGGTCGGCATAAACCTGACTCGACTGCCACCAGATCATCGGCACCTTGATCTGCTCATCCGGCGCGATGACGTAAGGTATGCCATGGAGATACAGGCCTTTCTCGCCGAGCGATTCCCCATGATCGGAAACGTACAGCAGCGCCGTGTCGTGTGAGCGGATGCCGGACAGCAGGTCAATGGTACGGGCAAGCACATGATCGGTGTAAAGCACGGCGTTGTCGTAGGTGTTCACCAAGGCTTCATGCGAACAGCTGGCCAGATCGGTGGTGTCGCAGGTTGGCGACCAGCGTCGGTAGCTTGCGGGATAGCGCTGGAAATACGCTGGGCCGTGATTGCCCAGCATATGCAGGACGATCAGCATATCGCTGCGGCTTGTTGTTATCTTCTCGGCCAACCCTTCGAGCAGAATTTCATCCAGGCAGCGCTCGCCATGGCACAGTGTGGGATGGCCTGCCGAAGACAGGTTTTCAAAGGGCAGTCCATCACAGACGCCTTTACAGCCCGACTGGTTATCGCGCCAGAGAATGTTGACGTCACTACGGTTTAAAACGTGCAGCACGGACTCGCGCCGACGAATCTGGCGTTCGTCGTAGTCGCGCCGACCATTGAGGGAAAACATGCAGGGAAGGGATGTAGCCGTATCCGTCCCGCAACTGGTGACATCGGAAAAATTGATCACGTCGCGTGCGGCCAACTCAGGGGTGGTTTGTCGTTCATAGCCGCTCAACCCCCAATTAGCCGCCCTGACGGTTTCCCCGACAACCAGTACGAGAGCACGAGGACGGCGGCCTTGTTCTTGAGGCCCTCGATGCGCATCGGCTGCAACGACTTCCCTTGCTTCGTCTGCTGACGATGACGCCTGTTCAGTCAAAACCCGAATGCCCGAGATGACGTAGTTTGCAGGAGTGATCAAATAGCGAAGCGGCTTGTTTTCACGAAGCGTGGGTATCAGCACATCCATGACTGGCCACAGACCCATGGAAATCATGGCGAGAGCGCCAGCCAGACAAGCGCTGCGCATCATTACCGCTTGTTTCCAGCCCGTTCGTAAAACCCTGACTCTCGCAATCCACCACACGGATACGGCTGCAACCAACAAGTAGGGCAGCATTCTCCATTGCAACAGCTCACTGGCTTCCCTGACGTCCGTCTCCATCAGATTCCGCAGCATGGCCTTGTCGAGATAAACCCCGTAGTTGCGCATGAAATAAACGGCGGCGGGCGTCATGACAGCAAGCAGAATCAGTAGTGGCTTGACACTCCAGCGCGTGGCCACCAGAAGGAGCAACAACCATTGCAGCCCGGTGATCAGCAACCCAGTGCAAAGGAGCATTAGCCATGTTCCAGAAGTTAGGGAGTCGCGTCCAGCAAGAAGGGCATTCCAAAACACGCCATTGCACAGCAGGGTGAACACAAGGCTGATGAACAGAGTCAAAAATTCAGTGCGCACTTGCGGGCGCATTTTCAAGAAAGTGATAAATGCAGACAACCGCATGAAATATGTCCTCTTCTTTCAACGGTTTTCATCGTGAGCGTCGAACACCCGTTGCGCGTAGGCGTCCAGCAAGGCTTCGCAGCCTTTGAGCCGTTCGGCTGCCTCTGCGGCCAGCGTGGCACCGTAGAAGTCGAGCTTGGCGATTTTTTCCAGCCAGGACTGGAGCTTCTTCAGATCGACATCGTTTTCTTCCAACTCGGCGTAGGTGAAGTGCTGAACTTCGGTTTCGTGGGCGATCTCGGCCTCGAAGTCGGCGCACTTGCCAAGGAGTTCTTTGTATTCCTCGTCGCGGTCTGCCTTGAAGCGGGCAATGACTTTGTCTTCCTGAGCACGATCAAGCGCAACCGTTTCCAGCAGGACGGAATCGCCCGCCATTTCGTTGATCTCGTTCTCGATGATCTTGAGTCGCCGGGTGTGATCGTCGGTCTTGGGCAGCAAGCAGACGCCGTTTTGTAGATAGACAGCGCCCATGCCTTTGAGCTTGCGCCACAGCGCGATGCGCTTCTTGGCCGGTTCGGGTGGCACCTTGTAGGTGAGCAATAACCAGTTTTGTGCGTTCATTCAAACATCTTCATGCATTAGATGTGAACAACTATAACGTAATGGGATATGAATTTTGACAGCGACAGCAACGTGATCGACGTTGCCATTCGCCGCTTGCGGGCCAAGATTGACGACGGCTTTGAGGCCAAGTTGATCCAGACTGTGCGGGGTATGGGGTACGTCCTCGAAGCGCCAGAGGGTCAAGAATGAAGCGCCGCATGTCGTTGACGTTGCGGCTTACCTTGCTGTTTTCCCTGACTTCGGCTGTCGTCCTCTTGGGTCTAGGGTTCCTGATCTGGCTGTCCATGGACCGGCATTTTGCCGACGAAGACTATGTGGTGCTTGGGGATAACGTTCGTCTAATTCAGAAGATCGCTCAGGAGCAACCCCGCGCGCATGGTACGTCCCCGGTTCTGTAGACAGTTACAGCGATCGAGTTGGGTGAGCTTCCTCGAAAGCCATGGGAGACAGGCCGCCATTGTGCCCGTGGCGGCGCTGTCGGTTGTAGAACACCTCGATGTAGTCGAACACGTCTGACCTGGCATCGTTCCGTGACGGATAGACCTTGCCCCGGATTCGTTCCTTCTTCAAGCTGCTGAAGAACGACTCGGCCACCGAGTTGTCCCAGCAGTTGCCACGCCGGCTCATGCTCACCTCCAACCCGTGTTCGCGGCAGAACCGCTGCCAGTCGTCGCTTCCGTACTGCACGCCCTGATCGGAGTGGATCGTGACCGTTCGCGTCGGCCTGCGGCGCCAGATCGCCATCAGCAGTGCATCCAGCGCCAACTCCCGCGCCAACGTCGGTTTCATCGACCAGCCGATGACCGCACGGGAGTACAGATCCAGCACCACCGCCAGGTACAGCCAGCCTTCGGCCGTGCGCAGGTAAGTGATGTCCGTGACCCAGGCGTGATCCGGCTCGGGCACGGTGAACTGCCGCTGCAGCCGGTTGGGCGCTACCACTGACGGTTTACCCGTCTTGTAGCGGCGGCGTTGCGGCGACCGCACCGAGCGTAAGCCGTTCTCGCGCATTAGGCGTGCAACCCGGTGCTTGCCGACACGTTCGCCGGCTTCGATGAGATCACGATGAATGTTGCGGCTGCCGTACACGCCGCCGCTGGCCAGATAGGCTTCTTCGATCAGCTTGAGCAAGCGTGCATCCTCAATCGACCTGGCCGAGCGGGGCTTGGCCAGCCAGGCGTAGTAGCCGCTGCGTTCGACCTTCAGGACCCGGCACATCGTCGTGATCCGGAACTCGTGCTGGTGCGCATGCATGAACCCGTACCTTGCCCTTACCCCCTGGCAAAGTACGCGGCGGCCTTTTTTAGGATGTCGCGCTCCTCCTCGACACGGCGAAGTTCGGCGCGCAGTTGTTGGTTCTCGCGCTGCAGATCGGCATCCTGCTGCGTCTTGCGTGCCTGCCGGCTGACCCCGCTGCGGCGAAGCCACTCGTACAGGCTGTGGCTCGACACCCCCAGCCGCTGCGCCACTTCCGCCACCGGGTAACCGCGTTCGGTCACCTGCTTGATCGCCTCGGCCCGGAACTCATCCGTATATCGCTTGCTTTTCATGCTTCCTCCAGTCTCAAAAACACCCTATCAGGTGTCTACAAGACCGGGGACGTACCA
>NZ_JAGFTW010000059.1:0-28942 GCF_017598945.1 Cupriavidus gilardii | reverse complement strand
GCCTAAGCCCCCGCCTAAGCCCCGCCTAAGCCCCGCTTGAGCCGCCGCCGGAGCATCCGCCCCATCCGCCGCCCGAACCCGATCGCGCGGCACCGCTTCGGATACTTTCTGCCAGCGCGGCACTGTAGTTTTTACAGGCCACATTTCGGTGCTTGTCATTTCGGCAAGCGGCGCCCACGCCGCAATCGGGCGCCATGCCTTGCCCGGCAACGGCGCCCCCGCGAGCGCGTCAGTGGATGTCCGACGCGGCGGTATATTGGCACGCGCTTCGCATCAGTGCCCGGACTGTCCCGCTTCCGACGAGCCAATCCGTGCGCATCTGCCAGATCGATCCGAATGTTGTCCACCAGGCCAATGAAGGCACCCTCGGCGCCCTGGCCCGCGCCAAGGCGCTCGGCTTCGATCATGTGCTGCTGGCAGGCGCATCCGCGCTGCATACCCCGCCCGACACCCTGGCCGCGATGGCCGCCCACTGCCGCGCCCAGGGGCTGGCCTGCCTGCTGGAGCTGGCGCTGGACCGTTATCCCGACGGCGCCGCGCCGATCGATCCGGGCTGGCGGCACGACGGCGCGATGCCCGATCCGCGCGACACCGACAACCACCTGCCCGGCGCGCGCCTGCGCTGGCACGACGACGGCGTCGCCGCGGCGCTGGTGTCGTGGTGGACCGAACGGCTGCAGGGCCTGGCCGAACTCGATATCGCCGGCTATGTGTGCCGCGCGCCGGCCCGCGTGGCGGGGCGGCACTGGAGCAAGCTGATCGCGGCGCTGAAGGGTGGGGGCGGGGGCGCGGGCGGCAAGGCAGCCACCGACGCCCGACGGCCGCCGCTGATGCTGGCCTGGACACCCGGCACCAGCCCGGGTCAACTGGCCGACCTGGCGGACGCCGGCTTCGACGGCGCCTTCTGTTCGCTGCCGTGGTGGGATTACCGCAGCCCGTGGCTGACGGAGGAAATCGCGCGGTTGCGCCCCTTCGGCGCGGTGCTGGCGGCGCCGGCCATGCAGGCCCGCGGCCTCGATGCGCTGGCGGCCCGGCGCGCCTTGTGGACCGCCGCGGCGCTCGGCGACGGCATCCTGGTGCCGGCGGGCTTCGAATGCGGCGGCGGCGATTGCGGCGAGGACCCGCCAGGCGATCAAGGCAATCGAGGCACTCCAGGCAGCCAAGGCAATCGAGGCAATCGGCAGGACGGCAGCGATGGCGATGGCGATCCCTCGCTCAGCTACGACCTGTCGCACGAACTGATTCACGCCAACGCCTGGATCGCCGCGCGCGGCCCGGCCCCGGCGCTGGCGGTACGCCAGCTGAGCGGCGCCGATGGCGCGCTGATCGCGCTGGCGCGGCTGCCGATGCCCGCGTCCGGGGCGCCGCTGCCGCTGGCCATCGTCATCAATCCCGATGCGCAGCAGCCGGCCACGCTCGGCGCCGACCGCATCCTCAGCGCCCTGCCTCATGGCGCCGGCACGCTGCTGGCCGCCGACGGCGGCCCCGGCGGCGGCGTCGAGCCCGGCACGCTGCTCGATGCGCTGGACAACATCACGCTGGCGCCGGCCGGCGTGCAGCTGTTTCATGCCGCGCCGTCGGCGGCGCTGGCCGAGCCGGCCCGGCGCGAGGGCAAGCGCTTCGGCGCATCGGTGCGCGCCGCGCTCGAGCGCAGCGCCGCCGCAGCCGTGCAGGCGCCGCGCATCGCCATCGAGAACGTCGCGCCGGCCTGCGACAACGGCCGCTTCGCGGTGCGCCGCGTGACCGGGGAGCGCGTCGAGGTCAGCGCCGACATCTGGATGGACGGCCACGACAAGCTCGCCGCCGTGGTCTTGTGGCGCGGTCCCGGCGAGGAAAGCTGGCACGAGGCGCCGATGGCGCCGACCGTCAATGACCGCTGGGTCGGCAGCTTCGCGCTGACCGCGCTGGGCCGGCACGAATTCACCGTCGAGGCCTGGCACGACGCCTTCGCCACCTGGTGCGACGAGGTCACCAAGAAGAAGCAGGCCGGCGTCGACGTGACGCTGGAAATCGAGGAAGGCGCGCGCCTGGTCGCCAATACGCTGCGGCACGGCCGCACCGGCGAGCGCGAGGCGTCGCGCGCGCTGCGCGAAGTCGTCGCCGAACTGGAGGCGGCCGCCAGCGACGATCTGCGCCGGCTCGAGATCCTGCTGTCGCCGCAGACCCGCACGCTGATGCAGGCCGCCGATCCGCGCCATTTCTCCACGCGGCATCCGGTCGCGATGCCGGTCGAGGCCGATCGGCTGGCGGCGCGCTTTGCCAGCTGGTACGAGCTGTTTCCGCGCTCGCAGAGCAACGACGCCGAACGTCACGGCACCTTCGACGACGTGATCGAACGCCTGCCGGCGATCCGTGCGATGGGCTTCGACGTGCTGTATTTCCCGCCGATCCATCCGATCGGCAAGACCAACCGCAAGGGCCGCAACAACAGCCTGCGCGCCGCGCCCGACGATCCGGGCAGCCCGTACGCGATCGGCTCGTCCGAGGGTGGCCACGATGCGATCCATCCGCAGCTCGGCACGCTCGAGGACTTCCGCCGGCTGCGCGCGGCCAGCGCCGCGGCCGGGCTCGAGCTGGCGCTGGACTTCGCGATCCAGTGTTCGCCCGACCATCCGTGGCTGCGCGAGCATCCCGAATGGTTCGCGCACCGGCCCGACGGCTCGCTGCGCTACGCGGAGAATCCGCCGAAGAAGTACGAGGACATCGTCAACGTCGATTTCTACGCCAAGGGCGCCGCCGCGCCCGCACTGTGGATCGCGCTGCGCGACGTGGTGATGTTCTGGGTCAGCGAGGGCGTGCGCATCTTCCGCGTCGACAATCCGCACACCAAGCCGCTGCCGTTCTGGGAGTGGATGATCGCCAACGTGCGGGAACGCCATCCCGACACCATCTTCCTGGCCGAGGCGTTCACCCGGCCGAAGATGATGGCGCGGCTGGCCAAGCTCGGCTTCAGCCAGTCGTACACCTACTTCACCTGGCGCAACCACAAGCGCGAGCTGATCGAGTACATGACGGAGCTGACGCGCACGCCGCTGCGCGAATTCTTCCGCCCGCACTTCTTCGTCAACACGCCGGACATCAACCCCTACTTCCTTCACGATTCGGGACGGCCGGGCTTCCTGATCCGCGCCGCGCTCGCCACGCTGCTGTCCGGGCTGTGGGGCATGTACAACGGCTTCGAGCTGTGCGAGGGCACGCCGCTGGTGGTCAATGGCGTGAGCAAGGAGGAGTATCTGGATTCGGAGAAATACCAGCTGCGCGCCTGGGACTGGCACCGGCCGGGCAATATCGTTGCCGAGATCACGCGGCTGAACCAGATCCGCGCCAGCCATCCCGCGCTGCAGAACCATCTTGGCCTGCGCTTCCTGCACGCCAGCGACGATGCGGTGCTGTATTTCGCGCGCTATGTGCCCACCTCGCACGATCCGGACGCGGGCTTCGGCGACGACGTGCTGCTGGTGGCGATCAACCTGGATCCGCGCGCGGTGCGCGAGGCCGATATCGAACTGCCGCTGTGGGAATGGGGCCTGCCCGACCACGGCGCACTGGCTGCCGAGGACCTGATGCACGGCCATCGTTTCCTGTGGCAAGGCAAACATCAACGCATCCGGCTCGATCCGCATGCCCTGCCGTTCGCCCTCTGGCACGTCAAGCCACGGCGCGAGGAGTCTGCATGAAGCGCCTCTCCGAACGCGGCAGCACCGCGCTGCTCAACGCCGACCCGCTCTGGTACAAGGACGCGGTCATCTACCAGCTGCACATCAAGTCGTTCTACGACGCCAATGGCGACGGCGTGGGCGATTTCGCCGGCCTGCTGGCCAAGCTCGACTACCTGGTCAGCCTCGGCGTCGACACGATCTGGCTGCTGCCGTTCTATCCGTCGCCGCGCCGCGACGATGGCTACGACATCGCCGACTATCGCAACGTCCATCCCGAATACGGCACGCTGGCGGACGCGCGGCGCTTCATCGCGGCCGCCCATGCGCGCGGGCTGCGCGTGATCACCGAGCTGGTGATCAACCACACCTCGGATCAGCATCCCTGGTTCCAGCGCGCCCGCCATGCCAAGCGGGGTTCGGCCGCGCGCAACTACTACGTCTGGTCCGACACCGACCAGGCCTACAGCGGCACGCGCATCATCTTCTGCGACACCGAGAAGTCGAACTGGAGCTGGGACCCGGTTGCCGGGGCGTATTTCTGGCACCGCTTCTATTCGCACCAGCCGGACCTGAACTTCGACAATCCGCTGGTGCTGCGCGACGTGCTGTCGGTGATGCGGTTCTGGCTCGATATGGGCATCGACGGCCTGCGGCTCGATGCGGTGCCGTATCTGGTCGAGCGCGAAGGCACCAGCAACGAGAACCTGCCCGAGACGCATGCGGTGATCCGCCAGATCCGCAAGCATCTGGACGACCACTATCAGGGCCGGCTGCTGCTGGCGGAGGCCAATATGTGGCCCGAGGACGCCCAGCAGTACTTCGGCGGCGCGCCGGCCACTGGCGAGCGGCCGGCGCACGGCGACGAATGCCATATGGCCTTCCACTTCCCGCTGATGCCGCGCATGTACATGGCGATCGCGCGGGAGGACCGCTTCCCGATCACCGACATCATCCGGCAGACGCCGGAGATTCCGCCGAACTGCCAGTGGGCGATCTTCCTGCGCAATCACGATGAGCTGACGCTGGAGATGGTGACCAGCAGCGAGCGCGACTATCTGTGGGAGGTCTATGCCTCGGACCGCCGCGCGCGCATCAATCTGGGCATCCGCCGCCGGCTGGCGCCGCTGATGGAACGCGACCGCCGCCGCATCGAGCTGATGAACAGCCTGCTGTTCTCGATGCCGGGCACGCCGGTGATCTACTACGGCGACGAGATCGGCATGGGCGACAACATCCATCTGGGCGACCGCGACGGCGTGCGCACGCCGATGCAGTGGTCGCCGGACCGCAACGGCGGCTTCTCGCATGCCGATCCGGAACGGCTGGTGCTGCCGCCGCTGCAGGGCCCGCTGTACGGCTACGAGGCGGTCAATGTCGAGGCGCAGTCGCGCGACACCCATTCGCTGCTCAACTGGATGCGCCGCATGCTGGCGCTGCGGCGGCAGCACCGCGCTTTCGGCCGCGGCAGCTTCCGTTTCCTGTTTCCAGGCAACCGGAAGATCCTCGCCTATCTGCGCGAATACGAGGGCGAGCACATTCTTTGCGTGGCCAATCTGTCGCGTGCGCCGCAAGCAGTCGAACTGGACCTGTCCGAGTTCGAGGGCCGAGTGCCGGTCGAGATGCTCGGCGCCACGCCGTTCCCGGCAATCGGCCAGTTGACCTATCTGCTGACGCTGCCGCCCTATGGCTTTTACTGGTTCGTGCTATCCACCGAGGCGCAGCCGCCGTCCTGGCACGTCGACGCTCCGCAGCAGATGCCCGAGCTGATCACGCTGATCATGCAAAACACCACGCAAGCCGACCTGACCGAAGCGTCGCGTCGCATTCTGTCCAACGAGGTGCTGCCGGACTACATCAGCCGGCGGCGCTGGTTCGGCGCCAAGAGCGAGAAGATCCAGGGCGTCACGATTTCCTATGCCGTTCCGTTCGGCGCCGCCGTGCCGGGCGAGGCGCTCTACCTGTCGGAGGTCGAAGTCGCGCTGCAGGGACGCAAGGAGTGCTACCAGCTGCCGGTCAGCGTGCTGTGGGACCACGACGCTCCCGGCGCGAGCGTGCCGCAACTGGCCCACGGGCTGGCGATGGCGCGCGTGCGCCGCGGCAGCCGGGTCGGCCTGGCCACCGACGGCTTCGTGGTCGAGCGCTTCGCCCGCGAGGTCGTCACCGCCCTGCGCGCCGGCGCGCATATGGCCTCGCCGCGCGGGGAGATCCACTTCCGCGGCGCGCCGGGATTGGCGGCGCTTACGCTGGAGAACGACCCGATCCAGTGGATGTCGGCCGAGCAGTCCAACAGCTCGCTGTCGTTCAACAACTCAGCGGTGCTCAAGCTGGTGCGGCGCGTTTCCGGCGGCATCCATCCGGAGGCCGAGATGACGCGCTACCTGACCGAGCAGGGCTATGCCAATGCCGCCGCGATGCTGGGCGAGGTGGTGCGGACCGACGCCGACGGCACCCCCCATACGCTGATGCTGCTGCAGGGCTACATCCTGAACCAGGGCGACGGCTGGAACTGGACGCTGGACTACATCGGCCGCGCGATCGACGACGCGCTGCCGCTGGAAAACGGCGACGACGAGTTCGCCGAGGCGATGCACGGCTTCGCCGCCATGGCCACGACGCTGGGCCGGCGCCTGGCCGAGCTGCACGCGGTGCTGGCGCGGCCGAGCGACGACGAGGCCTTCACGCCCGTGCCGGCCGACGAGGCCCAGGTCCGCGAGTGGACCGACGACGCGATGGCCGCGCTGAACACCGCGCTGCAGCTGATGAGCGCGGGCGCCGGCCAGCCGCCGCAGGGCGCGATCGGCGAGCGCTACCGCGCGGACGTGCAGGCGGTACTCGACAGCCGCGAACGCCTGCCCGAGCTGGTCGCCTCGCTCGCCGCCGCGGCGCCGGGCAGCCTGCAGACCCGCATTCACGGCGACCTGCATCTGGGCCAGGTGCTGATCGCGCAGAGCGACACCTACATCATCGACTTCGAGGGCGAGCCTGGGCTGCCGCTGGCCTATCGCCGCCGCAAGACCTCGCCGCTGCGCGACGTGGCGGGCATCCTGCGCTCGTTCGACTATGCCGCCGCCACGGTCGGCACCGACCGCAGCGAGCGCACCCATTCGGCGCTACCGCCGGCGCAGGCCGAGCGGCGCGAAGGCTTGCTCGAGCGCTTCCGCCAGACCGCCGCCGACGCCTTCCTTGGCGGCTATCGCGAAATCGCCGACACCGCGCTGCACCCGTGGGTCGGCGCGGACCAGATGCAGCCGCTGCTCGACCTGTTCCTGCTCGAGCGCGCCGCCTACGAGGTCAAGTACGAGGCCGACAACCGGGTCGCCTGGATCGATCTGCCGGTCCACGGGCTGGCGCGGCTGATCCGCACGCTGACGGGCACGCCCGCCGGCACGGCCGCGGCGCCGCCGGCGTCGCCGCCGCCCGCTCCTCACGTCTGAGACGCAATCATGGCCACTACGACTTTTTCCGGCCCCGCGTCGACGCGGGGCCAGCACGGGCAATCCGAGCACACCGCCGCGCAGTACGACGCCCTGCTGGGCGCGCGGCATGCCGATCCGTTTTCGCTGCTCGGCCCGCACCGCGAGGGCGACCGCATGGTGGTGCGCGCCTGCCTGCCCGGCGCGCAGTCGGTCGCGCTGACCGACAACTTCGGCAACGCGATCGGACCGATGCAATGCATCCACGCCGGCGGCATCTACGCCGGCACGCTGCCGGACAAGCTCGGGCGGCGCGACTACCGGCTCGATATCACCTGGGGCGACGGCACCCGCCAGCTGGGCGCCGACCCCTATTGCTTCGATCTGCTGCTGGGCGAACTGGACCTGCACCTGATCGGCGAGGGCCGGCATTTCGAACTGGGGCGCTGCCTCGGCGCGCAATGGATGACGATCGACGGCATCGAGGGCGTGCGCTTCGCGGTGTGGGCGCCCAATGCCAGCCGGGTCTCGGTGATCGGCGACTTCAACGGCTGGCATCCGGCGCGCCATCCGATGCGGCTGCGCTACGGCGTCGGCGTCTGGGAGCTGTTCGTGCCGGCGGGTCTCGGCGTGCAGCCGGGCAGCCGCTACAAGTTCGACCTGAGCGACGCGCACGGCCATCCGCTGCCCGACAAGGCCGATCCGCTGGCGCTGGCCACCGAACTGCCGCCGGGCACCGCCTCGGTGGTCACGCAGGCCGGCGTGTCGGCGCCGCCGTTCGGCTGGACCGACCAGGCCTGGATGAGCCGCCGCGCCAGCCAGGATCCGTACTCGACGCCGATGTCGATCTATGAGATTCATGCCGGCTCCTGGCTGCGCGAAGTCAACGATCCCTCCCGCGGCTGGGAGATCCTGGCCGAGCGGCTGATTCCCTATGTGCGCGACCTGGGCTTTACCCATATCGAGCTGCTGCCGATCACCGAGCATCCGTTCGGCGGCTCCTGGGGTTACCAGCCGCTGTCGCTGTTCGCGCCCACCGCGCGCTTCGGGCCGCCGCAGGCCTTCGCCGCCTTCGTCGACCGCTGCCACGAGGCCGGCATCGGCGTGATCCTCGACTGGGTGCCGGCGCACTTCCCGACCGATCCGCACGGCCTCGCGGAATTCGATGGCACCGCGCTGTACGAGCACCAGGACCCACGCGAAGGCTTCCATCAGGACTGGAACACGCTGATCTACAACCTCGGCCGCAACGAGGTGCGCGGCTTCCTGCTGGCCAGCGCGCTGCACTGGCTGCGCGAGTTCCATATCGACGGGCTGCGCGTCGACGCGGTCGCCTCGATGCTGTATCGCGATTACAGCCGCAAGGCCGGCCAGTGGGTGCCGAACCGCTTCGGCGGGCGCGAGAATCTGGAGGCGGTGTCCTTCCTGCGGGAACTGAACACGGTGGTGCGCGAGCGCTGCCATGGCGCGATGACGATCGCCGAGGAATCGACCGCCTGGCCGGGCGTGACCGCGCCGGTCGACAGCGGCGGGCTGGGCTTCACCTTCAAGTGGAACATGGGGTGGATGCACGACACGCTGCGCTATCTGTCGCACGATCCGGTGCACCGCGCCTGGCATCACCAGGACATGACGTTCGGCATGGTCTACGCGTGGTCCGAAGCGTTCGTGCTGCCGCTGTCGCACGACGAGGTGGTGCACGGCAAGGGCTCGCTGATCAACAAGGCGCCGGGCGACCACTGGCAGAAGCTGGCCAACCTGCGCGCGTACTACGGCTTCATGTGGACCCACCCGGGCAAGAAGCTGCTGTTCATGGGCGGCGAGCTGGCGCAGTGGCTCGAATGGAATCACGAGAGCCAGCTCGACTGGGCGCTGCTGGACCACCCCAATCACCGCGGCATGCAGATGCTGGTGCGGGACCTGAACCGCGCCTATCGCGAGCTGCCCGCGCTGCACGCCTGCGACCATCATCCCGGGGGCTTCAGCTGGGTGATCGGCGACGACAGCCATAACAGCGTGTTCGCCTACCTGCGCCGCGCCGCGCCGGACAGCGACGACGTGGTGCTGGTGGTGGTCAACATGACGCCGTTGCCGCGGCCGGGCTACCGGCTCGGGGTGCCCCATGCCGGGCGCTGGCAGGAGATCATCAATACCGATGCCGCCTGCTACGGCGGCAGCAACGTCGGCAACGGCGGCGAGCTCCTTGCGGAGCCGGTGCCGTCGCACGGTCTGCCCGCCTCGCTGTCGCTGACGCTGCCGCCGCTGGCGATGCTGCTACTGCGCCATCTGCCCGACTAGGAGGGTCCTGCTTGTCGCGTTCCCCGATCGCCAGCACGCTCCTTCCCGGCAAACCCTACCCGCTCGGCGCGCATTGGGACGGCCTCGGGATCAACTTCGCGGTGTTTTCGGCCAATGCCACCCGGGTCGAGCTGTGCCTGTTCTCGCGCAACGGGCGCAAGGAGCTGGCGCGGCTGACCATGCCCGAATGCACCGACGAGGTCTGGCACGGCTATCTGCCGCACGCCGCGCTGGGCACGGTCTACGGCTATCGCGTGCACGGTCCGTACGAACCGCATCACGGCCATCGCTTCAATCCCGCCAAGCTGCTGCTGGACCCCTATGCGCGCAAGCTGACCGGCCCGCTGCGCTGGGCCGATGCGCTGTTCGGCTACCGGCTGCAGAGCCCGCGCGCCGACCTGACGCCCGACCGGCGCGACAGCGCGCCGATGATGCCGAAGGCGATCGTGGTCGACGAGAGCTTCCATTGGGGCGACGACCGCCCGCCGGCGGTACCGTGGGAGCGCACGGTCATCTACGAGGCGCATCTGCGCGGGCTGTCGATGCGGCGCGACGATCTGCTGCCGCACCAGCGCGGCACCTTCGCCGCGCTGTGCGATCCGCGCTTTGTCGACCATCTGCATCACCTCGGCGTGACCACCATCGAGCTGCTGCCGATCCACGCCTTCCTGCAGGACCGCTTTCTGGTCCAGCGCGGGCTGCGCAACTACTGGGGCTACAGCACGCTGAGCTACTACGCGCCCGAGCCGGCCTATCTGAGCGGCGGCGAGCTCAACGAGGTCAAGGTCGCGATCCGCCGGCTGCACGCGGCCGGCATCGAGGTGATTCTCGATGTGGTCTACAACCACACCTGCGAAGGCAACGAGCTGGGCCCGACGCTGTCGTGGCGCGGGCTGGACAACGCCAGCTACTACCGGCTGGTGCCGGGCGACGAGCGCCATTACATCAACGACACGGGCTGCGGCAACACGCTGAACCTGTCGCATCCGCGCGTGCTGCAGATGGTGCTCGATTCGCTGCGCTACTGGGTCCAGTGCTATCACGTCGACGGCTTCCGCTTCGACCTGGGCAGCACGCTCGGCCGCGAAGGCAACGGCTTCGATCCGGGCGCCGGCTTCTTCGACGCGGTGCTGCAGGACCCGGTGCTGTCGCGCGTCAAGCTGATTTCGGAGCCGTGGGACCTGGGTCCCGGCGGCTATCAGGTCGGCAACCATCCGCCCGGCTTTGCCGAATGGAACGACAAGTTCCGCGACACCGTGCGGCGCTACTGGCGCGGCGACCCCGGCCAACGCGGCGATCTGGCCGCGCGCCTGACCGGTTCGGCCGATCTGTTCGACCGGCGCCATCGCAAGCCCTGGGCCTCGATCAACTTCGTCACCGCGCACGACGGCTTCACGCTGGCCGACCTGGTCAGCTATGCCGCCAAGCACAACGAGGCCAACGGCGAGGACAACCGCGACGGCACCGACGACAACGCCAGCGCGAACTGGAGCCCCGACGGCACGGTGGAAGGTCCGACCGAGGACCCCGAGATCCTCGCCACCCGCAACCGGGTCGCGCGCGCGATGATGGCCACGCTGCTGCTGTCGCAGGGCACGCCGATGCTGACCGCCGGCGACGAATGGCTCCGTTCGCAGCAGGGCAACAACAACGCCTACTGCCAGGACAACGAGTTGTCCTGGCTGAACTGGGACGACGCGCAGACGCCGACAGGGCGCGGGATGGTCGAATGCGTGCGCCGGCTGCTGGGCCTGCGCTCGCGCCTGCCGGCCTATGCGGAGCGCCAGTTCCTCCACGGTCGTCACGAATTCGCCCCCGGCCTTCACGATATCGGCTGGTTCGGCGTCGACGGCCAACCGCTGACGCCCGAACAGTGGTCCAATCCGGAAGAGCGGACGCTGGCCCTCCGGCGCGCCACGCGCGACGCCGACGGGCAGGTCCACGTGACGGTGCTGCTGCTGAACGCCGGCACCGAGCCGGTCGAATATCGGCTGCCGCCGCCGGCGCTGATCTGGTCGCGGCTGTTCGACAGCGCCCGGCCGGAATTGCCCGAGGCGCCGCTCGATCATCCGACCCAGCCGGTGGCGCCCCACTCCGCGGTACTGCTGGCCGCCACGCTGGCGCCGTCGGGGTCATCGTAGCGGGCAGCCCCGTTCGTCGGCCATCGCCAGGCACCGTCCGCCATCGTCTTCATCCCGACCAGCCAGCCACAAAGGAGTCTCATCATGCCGCGCCAAGCCAACCCCGATGCCGCGCTGGCCTCGCTGCACCTGCTCGCCGAGCGCGCCGGCCTGCTGGTGCATTGGCAGGATGCCCAGGGACGGAACCGCGTGGTCCCCGAAGAATCGCTGCGCGCCGTGCTCGAGCGGCTCGACCTGCCCTGCAAGACCATCGGCCAGTGCGAAGCCTCGCGGGCGCGGATGCTCGGCGACGACGCCGCCACCGCGCTGGCGCCGGTGCTGACCGCGGACCAGGGCAAGCCGATCCGCGTGCCGCTCGCGCATACCCGGCAGGAGCAGCCGTTCCGCCTCGAACTGGAAGACGGCAGCGTGCAGACCGGCGTGGCGCGGCGCGATGCGCACGGCGCGCTGGTCGTGCCGGCGGTACAGAGCTATGGCTACCACCGGCTGCTGCTCGGCGATGTCGAGGTGACGGTGGCGGTCGCGCCGCCGCGCTGCTTCGGCGTGCAGGACGCGCTGCGCGCGATCGGGCTGTCCGAACAGGAGCGCGCCAGGCGCAAGCCGTGGGGCGCGTCGGTGCAGGTCTATGGCCTGCGCCGCGGCGCGCCGGCCGGCATGGGCGATCTGAGCGCGCTGGCGATGTTCGCCGAGGCGGCCGCGCGCGAAGGTGCCGACGCGTTGGCGATCAGCCCGCTGCACGCCGGCTTCGCCGCCTTTCCGGAGCGCTACAGCCCGTATTCGCCATCGAGCCGGCTGTTCCTGAACGTGCTCTATGCCGACCCCGCCCCGGTGTTCGGCCACGCCGCGGTGGCACGCGCCATCTCGGCGCTGCAGCTGGGCGGCGTCCTGCAGACGCTCGAGTCCAGGGCCGAAATCGACTGGCCCGCGGTCGCGCAGGCACGGCTGAAGCTGACGCGCTGGCTGTGGGACCACCGGGACCAGCTGCTGCCGGCGGACGCCGCCGACGATCTGGCCACCTTCCGCACCGAGGGCGGCACGCCGCTGCTGGCGCACGCCGCCTTCGAGGCTCTGCAGGCACAGCACCTGGCTCAGGCCGGCACCCGCGCCGAGATCCAGGTGGCCGCGGACTGGCGGCGCTGGCCGGTCACGCATCGCTCGCCGCAGGACGCGGCGCTGTCCGCCTTCGCCAGCGCCTTTCCCGACGAGATCGGCTACCACGTGTTCCTGCAATGGCTGGCCGAGGACGGCCTGCGCGCCGCGCAGCGCAGCGCCCGCGATGCCGGCATGGCGATCGGGCTGATCGGCGACCTCGCGGTCGGCACCGATCCGACCGGCAGCCATGCCTGGACTCGGCAGAACGAGATGCTGCACGGATTTTCCGCCGGCGCCCCGCCCGACGTGTACAACGCGCAGGGGCAGAGCTGGGGCATCACGGTGTTTTCGCCGCGCGGCCTGCGCCGGCATGGCTACTCGGCCTTTATCGAGATGCTGCGCGCGAACCTCGCCCATGTCGGCGGGCTGCGCATCGACCATGCGCTCGGTCTGGCGCGGGTCTGGCTGGTGCCCGAAGGCGCGCCGCCGGAAGCGGGTGCCTATCTGCGCTACCCGATGGACGACCTGCTGCGGTTGATCGCACTCGAATCGTGGCGCCATCGCGCGATCATCATCGGCGAGAACCTCGGCACGGTGCCGGACACCTTCAACGCCACGCTGGCCGAGCGCGGCATGCTCGGCATCGATGTGCTGTGGTTCGAGCGGACGCGGCCCGAGGGCGAAGGCAACGGCGAGACCGCGGGAGCAATGAGCGGCAATTCCGGCGGCAATTCCAGCGGCAATTCCGGCGGCAAATCCGGAGGGAAATCCGGCGGACGCTCGGCCAACGAAGAAACCGGGGCCATGAGCGGCAACGCGGGCAGCGATGCGGCAGGCCATGCGGCCAGCAAACCGGCACCCGAGCCGGCACAGGACACCGCTGCGGCGGAGCCGGACGCCGCCGCTGCGTTCGTGCCGCCCGAGCAATGGCCGGCCAATGCGGTCGCGACCTCGACCACGCACGACCTGCCGACCATCGCCGGCTGGTGGGCCGGGCAGGACATCACCTGGCGCGCACGTCTGGGCCAGCTCGGCCCGGACGTGACCGAGGCCGCCGCCCGCGCCGAGCGCGCCCGCGACCGGCAGGCGCTGTGGCAGGCTCTGTGCGAGGCGGGGGTGGCCAGGGGCGAGGCGCCCGATCCCGATCGCGCCCCGGTCGCGACGATCCTGGCGTGGCTGTCGCGCGCGCGCACGCCGCTGCGGCTGGTGCCGGTCGAAGATCTGCTGGCCGATGTCGAACAGCCCAATCTGCCCGGCACCACCAGCGGTCATCCGAACTGGCAACGCCGGCTGCGCTTCGACGTGCAGGCGTTGTTCGGCCAGCCGGGGGTCCAGCGCCGCATCGACGCGCTGCGGACGGGGCGGGCGCCCAGGGGCTGAGGCGCGGAACGGCGTCGCCGCGCGATGCCGTCCTGCCATGCGCATCGCGCGGGCATACCGCGCGCGGAGGGCCACGGCGGCCAACGTGCCCCCTGGCGCGCCGCTTGCATGGCAAGGTCGAAACGATTGCGATCTGCCAATACAAGGTCCTACCGTGCGAACCGTACTCGTCGTCGACGACGATCCCGCCATGGCCCACGCGATGGCCAGTGCCCTGAGCCGCGCCGGTTTTACCGTCGAGTTGGCCGAGGATGGGCTGGCCGGCTTCGATGCGGCACAGCGGCTGCACCCCTCGGTGGTGGTCACCGACTGGGTGATGCCGCGCGGCGACGGCGCCTTGCTGTGCCATCTGCTGCTCGGCGATGCGTCGCTAAGTCGTACACCGATTGTCGTTTTCACCAGCATCCAGACCCTGCCCGAGGTGCCGAATCCGAACGTGCGCTACTGCCGCAAGCCGTGCGCCCCGGATGCGCTGATCCGCACCATCGACGAACTGCTCGAGCACAGCGAGCCTTCCTGAGCCCGCTTTGGGCCGCCGCCCTAGCCGCGGCCGGCGGACGTCGCGCTCTGCGCCTCGAGCAGCGCCAGCAGCCGGGTCTCGTCCATGCTCAGCGCCGCGACCGCGCGGCGGCACTGCGCGCAGGCCGCCATCTGCTCGTTCATATAGGCGTCGACCACCGTCGGGTGGACATAGCACTGCCGGCATACCGCCACCGTATTGCGCAGACGCCGGGCCACGATCTTGATGGTGGCCGCCACCGCGCGCTTGCGGGCGGCCTCGGTCTCCGCCGCCGGCGCCTTGCGCAGTTCGGCCAGCGCATGCACGCTGCCGGCCCAGGTGCGGAAGTCCTTGGCGGTGAAATCCTCGCCGGCCAGTTCGCGCAGATACGCGTTGACGTCGTCCGAGCCGACCTCGCGGATCTGGCCGTCCTCGTCGCGGTACTTGAACAGATGCTGGCCCGGCAGATCGGCGCAGCTGCGCACCAGCCGCGCCAGCTGGCGGTCCTGCAGCGTTACGTCGTGCTCGACGCCGCTCTTGCCGGTAAACAGGAAGCGCAGCCGGCTGCCGCGCACCTGCACGTGGCGGCGCCGCAGCGTGGTCAGGCCATAGGTGCGGTTCTGGCGCGCGTAGCGCCGGCTGCCGACCCGCACCAGCGTGGCGTCGAGCAGCAGCAGCACGGCGGCCAGCACCTTCTCGCGCGGCATGCCGTTGCGCTGCAGGTCGCGCCGGGCACGCCGCCGCAGGCGCGGCAGCGCGCGGCCGAACGCCAGCAGGCGGTCGTACTTGTTCTCGTCGCGCAGCGCGATCCAGGCGGGGTGATAGCGGTACTGCTTGCGGCCGCGTGCATCGCGGCCGGTCGCCTGGATATGGCCGCGCGGGTCCGGGCAGATCCAGACGTCCTGGTAGGCCGGCGGAATCGCCAGCGCGTCGATGCGGGCGATGGTGTCGCGATCGCGGATGCGTGTGCCGTCCGGCGCAAAGTAGGCGAAGCGGCCGCGCACCAGGCGCCGGGTGATGCCCGGTCCGGTGTCGTTGACATAGCGGACCCCGGGCGGCAATTCCTCCTTTGCCGCCGCTGCCGCGGCCGCTCCCGTGGTTCCTGCTGTCGTCCCTGCTGTCACGCTCTCAGCGGCTGGCGTCGAAGCGCGCATCGTGGCTCCCGTCTCCGCCCTTCCCGTTCGGCGCCGTGCCGCGTCGTTAGTCCGGGATGGCACTCCGACATTAGGCCGAGGCGACGCCCGATGCATCCCGGCGCGCGCGCAATCGTTTGTAGGAAAGGGACGACATGGGGAACAAACGCCGGGTGCCAGCCAAGGCTCGAAACACCCGCCGGTGTTCTCCCTCTCCCGCTTGCGGGAGAGGGCCGGGGAGAGGGAATCGGGCGGTGGAGTGGCTGGCGGCGGTGGCTATTGGGCCGCGCTTCCCTCTCCCCCGGCCCCTCTCCCGCAAGCGGGAGAGGGGAGCAAAACCCACGCGGGTGGATGCTCCTAACCGTTTTCTACAAACTCACCAATAATTGGCAAGAACTGCCCGGCACCCCTGCCCGTCCGCCCAGGCGAAACGGGCTTATCTTGGGCAAGGTACGTCTCTTGCAACTGCATTCGGTTTTCCAACCGGAGGACCGCCATGTCGCAAGCCGCCCGGGCCCAGCTCGCCGAAACCATGCCCGCCGACAGCCACGAGGACACCCGCACCGCGATGTCGGGCGCGACCATCCGCCGCGCCTTCCTCGACCATGTCTTCTACACGCAGGGCAAGCTGCCGGGTCTTGCCAGTCCCAACGACCTGTATCAGGCGCTTGCCCATACGGTGCGCGACCGGCTGGTGCAGCGCTGGATCAGCACGGCGGAGACCTATCTGGGCCAGCCTTCGCGCACGGTCGCCTATCTGTCCGCCGAATTCCTGCTCGGCCCCCACCTGGGCAACAACCTGGTCAATCTGGGCATCTTCGACGAGGTCAAGGAAACCATGGCGGAGTTGGGCCTGGACCTCGACACGCTGCTCGCGCAGGAACTGGAGCCTGGCCTCGGCAATGGCGGTCTGGGGCGGCTCGCGGCGTGCTTCCTCGATTCGCTGGCGACGATGCAGATCCCGGCGCTCGGCTATGGCATCCGCTACGAGTACGGCATCTTCCACCAGTCGATCATCGACGGCATGCAGGTCGAAAGCACCGATACCTGGCTGCGTCACGGCAATCCGTGGGAGATCCAGCGCTCCGAATGGGCCGTGCAGGTCAAGCTCGGCGGCAAGACCGAGCACTACACCGACGACCGCGGCCACCACCGGGTGCGTTGGGTGCCGGCCAAGACGGTGGTCGGCGTGCCGTTCGACTCGCCTATCCTTGGCTATCGAGTCAACACGGTCAACACATTGCGGCTATGGCGGGCGGAGGCCACGGAGGCCTTCGACTTCGGCGTGTTCAACCGGGGCGATTATCTCGGCGCGGTCAGCAAGAAGGTCACCTCCGAGAACCTGACCAAGGTGCTCTACCCGAACGACGAGACGGAGCAAGGCAAGGAGCTGCGGCTCGAGCAGCAGTATTTCTTTGTCTCTTGTTCGTTGCAGGACATGCTGCGGCTGCTCGACGCGCACGGTATCCCGGTCACGCGCTTTCACGAGAAGTTCGCCGTCCAGCTGAACGACACGCACCCGGCCATCGGCATCGCCGAGTTGATGCGGCTGCTGGTCGACGAACACAACGTCGCTTGGGAAGAAGCCTGGGAAATCACCCGGCAGGCCTTCGCCTATACCAACCACACGCTGCTGCCCGAGGCGCTCGAGATGTGGCCGCTGCCGCTCTTTCAGCGCACGCTGCCGCGCCATCTGGAAATCATCTACGAGATCAATGCGCGCTTTCTGCACGAGGTCCGCATCCGCTTCTTCGGCGACGAATCGCAGTTGTCGCGCCTGTCGCTGATCGACGAGCGCGGCGAGCGCCATGTGCGGATGGCCCATCTGGCCTGCGTCGGCAGCCATACCATCAACGGCGTGGCCGAGCTGCACTCGCGGCTGATGCGCGAGGACGTGCTGAAGGACTTCTACGCCATGTGGCCGGAGAAGTTCACCAGCATTACCAACGGCGTCACGCCGCGCCGCTGGCTGGCGCTGTCGAACCCGCGGCTGTCGCGGCTGGTCTGCGAATCGATCGGCGACGGCTGGATCGGCGATCTGGAGAAGCTGCGCGAGCTGGAGCCGTACGCCGACGATCCGGGCTTTCGCGAGCGATGGCAGGCGGCGCGCCGCGAAAACAAGGAAGACCTGGCGCGGCTGGTGCGCGAGACCACCGGCGTGGTGGTCGATCCGTCATCGATGTTCGACGTGATGGTCAAGCGCATCCATGAATACAAGCGCCAGCATCTGGCGGTGCTGCATATCGTCGCGCTGTATCACCGGATCAAGTCCGACCCGAACGCCGACATCGTGCCGCGCACCTTCCTGTTCGCCGGCAAGGCGGCGCCGGGCTACCACTACGCCAAGCTGATGATCCGGCTGATCACGTCGGTCGGCGACGTCATCAACCGCGATCCGCAGGTGCGCGACCGGCTCAAGGTGGTCTTCCTGCCGAACTTCAATGTGACCTATGGGCAGAAAATCTATCCGGCCGCCGACCTGTCCGAGCAGATCTCGCTGGCGGGCAAGGAGGCCTCGGGCACCGGCAACATGAAGTTCGCGATGAACGGCGCGATCACGATCGGCACCATGGACGGCGCCAATATCGAGTTGCGCGACGCGATCGGCCCCGACCACTTCTTCCCGTTCGGCCTGTCGGCCTCCGAGGTCTATGCGCTGAAGGCGGCTGGCTACCGGCCGGCCGCCTGCTACGAAAGCCATGCCGAACTGCGCGCGGTCATCGACCTGATCGGTCAGGGCTTTTTCTCGCGCGGCGATCCGTCGGTGTTCCAGCCGATCTTCGGCGGGCTGCTGGAGCACGATCCCTATATGTTGCTGGCCGACTTCGCCTCCTATCTGCATTGCCAGCAGGACGTGTCGACGGCATTCACCGACCAGCCGCGCTGGCAGCGGATGTCGGTGCTGTCGTGCGCGCGCTCGGGCCGTTTTTCGTCCGACCGTGCGATTCGCGAGTACTGCGAGCGGATCTGGCGCGTCAAGCCGGTGCCGGTGCCGCTGCTGCATCGCGCCGCGATGAGCACGGCGGGCACCCGTCACAAGGGCGGGCCGGGTATGTAGTTCTTACATCAACTGGCGGAGGCTTTACGCAGCGCTTGTTTCAACGGTTACGAACTGGTTACGTAAATCGTTGAACGCAAAGCCTTCGCGAAGCTCCCGTCACGCTGGCATGCCATTCGCATGGCTCCAACGCTTCACGCGCCGGCGCCATGCGACCACGCTCCGCGAGTGAAGCGCAGACGCGGCGATGCAGCCCGACCGCCGCCCACACCAGCGCATTCAGAATGGCGGAGATCAACTTGAACACGAACGTGCTATTCGTGGCGGCCGAGGCCATGCCCTTGGCCAAGACAGGCGGCTTGGGAGATGTCGTCAGCGGGCTGGCCCGCGCCCTGCAGCAGCGGGGCCTCGATGTCACGATCTTGATGCCGGGCTATCCGCAGGCCCTGGCCGGCGCCGTGGGGCTACGCAGCCTCGGCGCCCTGAAACTTGCCGAGAGCGCGCCCGGGCTGGCGCTGCCGCCCGGACACAGTCAGATGCGGCTGATGCACGGCCGCCTGCCGGGCAGCGACGTGCAGGTCGCGCTGCTCGATTGCCCCTCGTTCTACGACCGGGCCGGCACGCCGTACACCGATCCCACCGGGCGCGACTTTGCGGACAATCCGCAGCGTTTCGCCGCGCTGGCGCATGCCGCCACCGCAATCGCCGCGGGCCGCACGCCGCTGCCCGTGCCCGCCGCCGTGCACGCGCACGACTGGCATGCCGGGCTGACTCCGCTGCTGATGCGCGCCGCCGGACTCGATACGCCGAGCATCGTCACGATCCACAACCTCGCCTTCCAGGGCATCTTCCCGCTGGGCCTGGGGCGGCAGCTTGGCCTGCCGGAAGACTGCCTGACGGCGGACGGCGTCGAGTTCTGGGGCAAGCTCAATTTCCTCAAGGCCGGCATCCGCTATGCCGACCGCGTCACCACGGTGAGCCACAACTATGCGCAGGAGATGCTGACACCGCAGTTCGGCCACGGGCTGGAAGGGCTGCTGCAGGCGCGGCGCGATGTGCTGGGCGCGATCCCGAACGGCATCGACACCGACGACTGGGATCCCGCCAGCGACGATCTGCTGCCCCGCTGCTATACGCCGAACGCGATGGCCGGCAAGCGGGCCTGCAAGGCGGCGCTGCAGAGCCGCTTCGGACTCCCGGCCGATCCGGCCGCACCGCTGGTGGCGATGGGCAGCCGACTGACCCACCAGAAGATGGCCGATGTGGCGCTGGGCGCCATCGAGCGCGCGCTCCAGGCCGACGACAGCGTGCAGTTCGCCGTGCTCGGCTGCGGCGAGGCCGCGATCGAACGGGGCTTCGAGGCCCTGGCCGCGCGCTATCCCGAGCGCGTGGGCGTGTCGATCGGCTATCGCGAGGAAACCGCCCACCTGCTGCACGCGGGCGCCGACGTGCTGCTGCACGGCAGCCGCTTCGAGCCCTTCGGCCTGACGCCGGTCTATGCGATGCGCTACGGCACGGTGCCGGTCGCCTCGTGCGTCGGCGGCCTGGTCGATACGGTGCGCGACGCCGGCCATGGCCCGACCCCACAGCCTGGCGCCACCGGCTTCCTGTTCGACGGCGAAACCGCCGAGGCCATGAGCGCAGCGATCGAACGCGCGCTGCAATGGCTGCGGCGGCCGCGTGCGTGGAAGGTCCTGCAGCGCGCCGGCATGCAGGCGCTGTTCTGCTGGACCAAACCGGCCGAGCAATACCTGTCGCTGTACAGCGCGCTGTCGCCCGCGCTGGCGTCGGCGCTGGCGATGCAGCGGGCTGCGGAGCGTGCCGCCGAACTGGTGCAGGCCGACGCCGCGCCCCAGCCGCAACGACAGCCGCAGCGCGCGCCGCGCTCCACGCCGGCCATCGCCCCGGTCATCGCTCCGGTCATGGCGCCGGAGCCCGTGCCGGAACTGGCGATCCAGGCGGCCTCATCGCGGCGGCGCAGCCGCGGCGCACGCGTCGACCGCCGCGCGGTGAGCGCGGAGGCGAGCCCGGCCGCCAACAGCGGCGGATTCGGCGATGCGCTGCCGACCGCGGCCGCCTGATGCGCTGGCCGATACCGCAATCCGGCGGGACGGCAAGGTGCGCGGGCCTCGCCCCGTGGCCGGTCCCGCCGCCCGCTTTCCATCGATACGGAATTCATCATGAGCGTTGAGCCGAACCCCGCTGCCGCGGCAGCCGCGGCCCAGCCGCGCCGCGGCTGGGAAACGTTGGGCACCGCGCCGGCGCCCGCGCCCCTTGGCAGCCAGTCCAAGGCCGCACCGGCGCGCCACCCGCGCTTCGGACCCTTGCGACTGGCCGATGGCCGCACCTGCTTCCGGCTGTGGGCGCCGGATCTGGAGGCGCAGGGAGAGATTCCCCGGCTCGAGATTCACGACGCCGGCCCGGTGCTGATGTCGCCGGCCGGCGACGGTTGGTTCGAGGCGACGGCGGCGTGTTGCGAGGGGGCGCGCTACTGGTTCCGCCTCGGCGACGGCACCATCGTGCCGGACCCCGCCTCGCGGGCACAGGCCGGCGACGTGCACGGCGCCAGCGTGGTGGTCAACCCGGCCACCTACCAGTGGTGCCACCCCTTCTGGCAGGGCCGGCCCTGGCACGAAGCGATCCTCTACGAAATGCATGTCGGCCTGTGCGGCGGCTACGCCGGCGCCGCGCGCGAACTGCCGCGGCTGGCCGCGCTCGGCTTTACCGCGGTCGAGCTGATGCCGCTGGCCGAGTTTCCCGGCAGCCGCAACTGGGGCTACGACGGCGTGCTGCCGTTTGCGCCCGAGTCCAGCTACGGCACGCCCGACCAGCTGCGCGCCCTGATCGACGCGGCGCACGGCCTGGGCATGATGGTGCTGCTCGACGTGGTCTACAACCACTTCGGCCCCGAGGGCAACTATCTGCCGCGCTACGCCAGCGCCTTCTTCCGCGAGGATGTGCGCACGCCATGGGGACCGGCGATCGACTTCCGCCGCCAGGAGGTGCGCGACTTCTTCACCGAGAACGCGAGCTACTGGCTGGAGGACTTCCGCTTCGACGGGCTGCGGCTCGACGCCGTGCACGCCATCGCCGACGAGGGTTGGCTGGCCGAGCTGGCACCGGCGCTGCGGCAGCGTTGCGCCGGCCGCCAGATCCATCTGGTGCTGGAGAACGACCACAACGACGCCGCGCTGCTTGCCGGCGGCTACGACGCGCAGTGGAACGACGACGCCCACCACGTGCTGCATGTGCTGCTGACCGGCGAATACGACGGCTATTACGCGGACTATGGCGCGGTGGTCGCACCGGAATTCGGCGCGGGCGCCGACGCCGCGCATCGGGCGGACTCCGGCAATCATCCCGGCCCCGACTACGGCCGCGCCTACGATCAGGATGCGGCGCCGCGCGGCGACCACCAGCCGCTCGGCCCCACCACCCATCATCTGGCACGCGTGCTGGCCGAGGGCTTCGCCTATCAGGGCGAGGCATCGCCGCACCGCACGCGGGAATCGGGCGGCGACAAGCCGGTCCATCGCGGACAGCGCAGCGCACATCTGCCGCCGACCGCCTTCATCAGCTTCCTGCAGAACCACGACCAGATCGGCAACCGCGCCTTCGGCGAGCGCATCACGGCGCTGGCGCAGCCGCGCCCGCTGCGCGCCGCGATCGCGCTGCAGATGCTGTGTCCGCAGATCCCGATGGTGTTCATGGGCGAGGAAGGCGGCACGCAGACGCCCTTCCTCTATTTCACCAGCCATCCGCCCGAGCTGGCCGAGGCCGTGCGCGAAGGTCGCCGGCGCGAGTTCGGCTCGATGGCCGGCTTTGCCGATGGCGCCCGCGCGGACAGCATTCCGGACCCGAACGCGCCGACCACCTTCGAGGCATCGCGTCCGCAGTTCGAAGCGGATGGGGACTACGTGCAGTACTACAAGACGCTGATCACGCTGCGCCGGCGCGAATTGCTGCCCCGGCTGCCCGGTACGCGCTGCGAAGGCGTGGCCGTGCTCGGCGACGCAGCGGTGCGCGCGAGCTGGCGCATGGGCGACGGCGCGCTGCTGACGCTGTGGGCCAATCTCGGCGACGCCGTCGTTTCCTGCGGCGATGCGCCGCAAGGCGAGCTGCTGGCCGAGAGCGAGGCCGGCGCGGCCCGCCAGCTGGAAGCGGGCACGCTGTCTGCCGGCGTCACGATCGCCTACCTCCAACCTGGACGACAGACGCCGTCCGCAGACACCGCCGGCTGAACGCCGGGCGCTTGCCACCATGTCGTCAGCCGCAACCAACGAGTCTCACCCCGGCGCCGCGCCGGCTGCCGATCACGTAGCCGACCGCGGCAACACCATCGTGCCGCGCGCCACCGCACGCTTGCAGCTGCATGCCGGCTTCACCTTCGCCGACGCCGAGCGTCAGGTCGACTATCTGGCCTCGCTCGGCGTCAGCCATCTGTACCTGTCGCCGATCTTCACCGCCAAGCCCGGCTCGACGCACGGCTACGACGTCACCGACTTCCAGCGCATCAACCCCGAGCTGGGCGGCGAGGCTGGCTTCGTGGCGCTGGCCGGCCGCGCCCGGGCGGCAGGGCTCGGCGTGATCATCGACATCGTGCCGAACCATATGGCGGCCAGCTCGACTCACAACCGCTGGTGGGCCGACGTGCTGGCGCGCGGCGCGGAGAGCCCGTATGCCGGGCACTTCGATATCGACTGGCATTCGCCCGACCCCGAACTGCATGGCAAGGTGCTGCTGCCGATCCTGGGACGCCCGTATTGGGAAACGCTGCAGGCGGGCGAGATCGCGATCCGCAGCGACGGCCAGCGGCATTGGCTGCAGTACGGCGAACACGAGGTGCCGTTGTCCGAGGAGTCGATGGCCTCGTTCGATGCCGGCCGCGACGGCACCAGCTTCGATACCGCGACGCCCGGCGGCCTCGAACGGCTGCATGCGCTGCTCGAGCAGCAGAACTACCGCCTCGCCTGGTGGCGCACGGCCGCCGACGAGCTGAACTGGCGGCGTTTCTTCGAGGTCAGCGAACTGGTCGCCGTGCGGGTCGAGCAGCCGCCGGTGTTCGACGACGTCCATGCGCTGGTGCTGCGGCTGGCCCGCGAGGGCCTGATCGACGGCGTGCGGGTCGATCATGTCGATGGTCTGGCGGACCCCGGCGGCTATTGCCAGCAACTGCGCGGGCAACTGAATGCCGCGATGGCGGCGCGCGGCGCGCGGCCGTGGATCGTGATCGAGAAGATCCTGGCCGAACACGAAACGCTGCGCACCGAATGGCAGATCGACGGCACCACGGGCTACGACTTCATGGACGAGGTCGGCGCGGTGCTGCACGACGGCGCCGGCGAGGCAACGCTGACGACGCTGTGGCAGCGGGTCAGCGGCGACAGCCAGGAATATGGCGAACAGGTGCGCCAGGCACGCCGCCATCTGCTGTCGCGCTTCCTCGTCACCGAGTTCGAAGGCGCCTGCCGCCGCCTGCATGCGTGCGCCCGCGCCGAGCCGGCCACGCGCGATCTGACGCTCGCAAGCTGGCGCCGCGCGCTGGCCGCGCTGCTCGAACCGCTGGAGGTCTATCGCACCTATCTGGGCGAACATGCGTGGTCGCGCGAGGACCGCCTGCGGCTGGAGACCGCCGCCGAGTTCGCCCGCCGCGCGGTACGGCCCGACGACACCGCCACCGTCGATCGGCTGCTGGCCTGGCTGTGCGCAGGTCCGCATGCCAGCCGCGGCCTGCGCGAGGCGCGCGCCCGGGTGCAGCAGCTGATGCCGCCGCTGGCCGCCAAGGCCGCGGAGGACACGATGTTCTACCGCTACGGAAGGCTGCTGTCGCGCAACGAGGTCGGCAGCCACCCGGCCACGCTGGCGATGCCGCCGGATCGCTTCCACGCGCGCATGGCGGTGCGCGCGCAGGTCTGGCCGCATGCGATGCTCGCCACCGCCACGCACGATCACAAGCGCGGCGAGGACATGCGGATGCGGCTGGCGGTGCTGAGCGAACTGGCGCCGGAATGGCAGGCGGCCGTCGGCGAGTGGGAAGCGCGCGCATTACGGCTTGCAGGCGGGCTTGCAAGCGGGCCGACAAGCGGGCTGGCGGGCTCGGGCGAGCGCGCCAGCCCCGATGGCGCCGACCGGCTCATGCTGTATCAAACGCTGGTGGGCGCCTGGCCGCCCGAGCTGCCGGCCGAGCGCGATGTCGGCGACGACGCGGTACAGGCGCTGCTCGAGCGCGTGGGCGCCTGGCAGACCAAGGCGGTGCGCGAGGCGAAGCGGCACGGGCACTGGACCCGGCCGGACGAAGCCTACGAACAGGCCTATGCGGGCCTGCTGCAGGCGATCGCGCAGAGCGATCTGCTCGGCAGCGTGGCACGCTTCGCGCAGCGCATCGCGCCAGCCGGCGCGCTGAACAGCCTGGCGCAGACGCTGCTGCAACTGACCGCGCCTGGCGTGCCGGACCGCTATCAGGGCACCGAGGGCTGGGACTTCAGCCTGGTCGATCCCGACAACCGCCGCCCGGTCGATTACGAGGCGTTGCGCGCGGCGCTGGCCTGCACTGCGGGCTGGCAGACCTGGCTGGAGCAATGGCGCGACGGCCGCATCAAGGTGCAGCTGGTGCGCGCGCTGCTGGCGGCGCGGCAGCAGCAGCCGGCGCTGTTCCGCGATGGCGCTTACCGACAGGTGCACGGCGAAGGCCCGGCGGCCTCGCATCTGCTGGCGTTCGAGCGGCGCCACGGCGACGAGCGCGCGATTGCCATCACCGCACGGCTGGCCGCGCGCCTGGTGCAGGACCGGCCGGCCATCGCGCAGGCTGCATGGGGCGACACGCTGCTGTGCGTCGGCGAACCCGGCGCCAGCCGCTGGACCGACGCGCTGACCGGCCGCACGCTGTCCGCGCCAAACGGCAGGCTGCGCGTTGCCGACGTGCTCGACCCGCTGCCGGTCGCGCTGCTGCGTCGTACCGGCTGAAGCGGAAGACCGAGGGCTCGGAGCGCAGGGGCGCTACAACCGCGACGGACTCGACTGTCCGTCCACGGCCCGCGTCGGCGCCAGGATGCCGGCCTTGACCAGCGTCTGCGCGTTCCACGGCTTGAGCAGGAACGGCAGCCCGGACACGGACGCCAGCGCGATCATGTCGGCGTCGTCGGTCATCAGGATCACCGGAAGAAACGGAAAGCTGCGGGTCAGCCGATCGCGCAGCGCGAGGCCGCCGAGCGCGGGGCCCAGCCGCGCGTCCGCGATCACCAGATCGAAGCCGTAGCGATCGGTCGCCGCCATCGCCTCGGCCTCGTCGCGCACCAGCGTCACGCGGTGGCCGGTGGACTGCAGCGACTCCACCGCGCTCTGCACGGTGCGCGGCTGATCGGCGACGATCAGCACCGCGCTGGCCCCGGCGCCCCAGCGCGCACGCGCATGGCTGTCGCCATGCTGCCAGGCCGGCAGATAGAGCCGCACCGTGGTGCCCTTGGCGACCTCGGATTCGATCACCGCGACGCCATCGACTTCGCGGCAGAAGTCATGCACCTGCGCCAGCCCGAGCCCGCTGCCCAGGCCGGCGGTCTTGGTGGTGAACAGCGGCTCGAAGACCCGCTCCACTACCTCGGGCGGCATGCCCTTGCCGTTGTCGCGCGCGGCCAGGCAGACATAGTTGCCGCGCATGCCGCCCGGGCGGCTGCCGTCGAGCGTCACGTTCGATGCCATCACCACGAACTGCCCGCCGCCGGGCATCGCATCGCGCGCGTTCGAGGCCAGGTTCATCATCGCCAGTTCGAGCTCGTTCCTGTCGGCGCAGACGGGCCAGCAGCCGGGATCGATGTCGTAGCGCAGCTGCACGCGCGGGCCGAGCGTCGAGCGGATCAGCGGCGTCCAGCCTTCGGCCTCCTGCGGCAGCAGCAATACCTCCTTGCGGTGCTGCCGCTTGCGGGCCATGCCGATCAGCTGATTGCTCAGCGCGACGCCGCTGGCCACGCTGCGCTTGATGCCGGCCAGCGCCTTCTCGCGGGCGACATCGGGACGCGTGATCATCAGATCGGTATTGAACGAGATCACCGACAGCACATTGCGGAAGTCGTGCGCCACCGACGTAATCAGATGGCCGACCGCCTCGAGCTTGCGCGACTGGCGATAGCGTTCCTCGACTTCCTGCCGGCGCGTGACCTCCTCCTGCCAGCGCAAATACGACTGCTCCTCCCGCTTGAGCCGACGCAGGCTCATCCAGGCCAGCGCCCACAGCGCGAAGGCGGGAATCGCGGCGACCGTCGCGCCGATATACAGACGGTGCCGCCACTGTGCGTGAATCACGCGCATCGGAATGCCGACCACCGCGTGCAGCAGTCCGCCGCCGATCGACCAATGCGCGACGATGCTGTCGTCGCCGCCCAGGCCCGTCATCCGGGCCACGCTGTCGCCGGACCCTTCGGATACCCGCTGCAGCCCTTCGCGAACGACCTCGGGCACCTGCTCGGGCACGCTGTCCGGAAACGCGGCCAGCACCACGCCGTCGCTGCGCACCAGTGCGGCCTCGGCGCCCGTCTCCTGGCTCAGCACGTCGCGGTAGAAGTCGGCGAAATACGAAGGGCGCAATGCCACCGACACCAGTCCGGCGACATTCGCGTCGGGGCCGAGCCGCGGCATGCTGACGTTGATCACCCGTTCGGGCACCACCTTGTCGCTGACCACGCCGGTCACATCGAACGGACGCAGCCCGCCGACGATCGCGCGGAAATCCTCGCGCTCGCTGATCGAGACACGCGGCACCGGATAGAAACGGCTGCTGGCCAGCAGCACGCCATGCTCGTCGTAGACCGCCAGCGATGACGCCTGCGGCAGGCCGCCGACGATATCGGCCAGGCGGGTATGGACGTCGTCCTCGTGCTGCCGCAGTTGCACATTGCTCCAGCCCGCGGTGGCATCGCGGATGCGGCTGTTGATCTGGTGATTGCCTTCGAAGACCTTGCTGGCGTGCTCCTGAATCACGCGCGCCAGCCGCGCAGAGCGCTGTTCGGCCTCGGCGACGTCGGCGCGCAGCGACAGCCACGCCCAGGTGGCCAGCACCGCTGCGGGAAACAGGATGGCGCCGAACAGCAGCGCGACAAGCGTGCGGCGCTGCGTGGCGAAGTAGTGGCGCGTGCCGAGGTAGCTCTGGGGCATGGTGGCAAGGGGCTGGACCGGGCAACCGCGATGGCGGCCACTGCACGAATGCGCAGCTTACCCCAGCAAGCATTCAGGTTAGACGCCGAGCCCCGAACGTCAAGCGCGAACGCCGCCCCGATGTGCCGGTGCGGGCCCGGTCCATCGAGCCCTTGCCACAACGAAACTTGCCTTTGCGCTAGCCGTTGATCACCTCGCCGCCGTTGATGTGCAGCACCTGCCCGGTGATATAGCTGGCGGCGCGCGAGGCGAGGAAGACGAAACCGGCTGCGACCTCGAACGGCTGGCCAGGGCGGCCCATCGGCGTCTCCTTGCCGAACTTCTCGACCTGCTCCGGCGGGAAGGTCGACGGAATCAGCGGCGTCCAGATCGGTCCCGGGGCCACGCCGTTGACGCGGATGCCGCGCTTGACCACCTGCAGCGCGAGCGAGCGCGTGAACGAGACGATCGCGCCCTTGGTCGACGAGTAGTCGAGCAGGTGCGCGCTGCCGCGATAGGCGGTGACCGAAGTGGTATTGACGATCGCCGAGCCTGGCTGCAGGTGCGGCAGCGCCGCGCGCGTCAGGTGGAACATCGCGAAGACGTTGGTGCGGAAGGTCGCCTCGACCTGCCCCTCCTCGATCTCCTCGGGCTCCTGCTTCGGGTGCTGCTCGGCCGCGTTGTTGACCAGGATGTCGAGCTTGCCCAGTTCCTTGACGGTCCGCTCGACCACCTGCGCGGCGTGGGCGCTGTCGCCGAGATCGCCGTCCATCAGCAGGCAGCGGCGGCCCGCTTCCTCGACCAGGCGCGCGGTCTCCTTGGCGTCCTCGTGCTCGTTCAGATAGGCCACCGCAACGTCGGCGCCCTCGCGCGCGAAGGCCACCGCAACGGCGCGGCCGATGCCGCTGTCGCCCCCGCTGATCAGCGCCACCTTGCCGGTCAGCTGGCCGCTGCCGACATAGTCGTCGGCGCCGCTGTCAGGCTTCGGATGCATGTCGGTTTCCAGGCCGGGCTGCCGGTCCTGATGCTGCGGCGGGAGGTGCTCGGGTGTGGGCATGGGCTTTCCTCTGTCTGGCAAAAAGGTGGCGAACGCCACGCCCCGGGCGGGGCACCTGGACCTGGGGCCGCAACTTTCATGCCGCCGCCGCCATAATGCGCCCCGGGCCGCCTGCGCGGGGCCTGGCCCGCCTGTCTCTTATACATATC
>NZ_JAGFTW010000007.1:0-35137 GCF_017598945.1 Cupriavidus gilardii | reverse complement strand
CCGTCAACCCCACTTTTTGGCCCCCACTGTTGGGGAGCGCCTTGCTAATATCCCGCGCGGCTTCGGCCGATAAAAACAAGGGTGAATAACAAGGAAAAGAGATGAGAAACTGGACGGGATTTACCGCGGTCGCATTGGCTCTGGCGACACTGAGCGGGTGCGGCGGTGGGGGAGGCGATGAGGGCGGCGGCAACGACACGGGCTTCCAGCTGTCGGCCAGCCTCGATGGCACGCCGATCACTGGTTTTGCCCTGAAGGACGGCGGCACCACGACGCTCAATATCGCGTCCGGTCAGGAAGTGCGTCTGAGCGCCAGCAACGGCGTGACGTGGACCGCCAGCATGGAGAAGACCACGATCCGGCCGAAGGACCAGAACAGCGCGGTGTGGGATGCGGTGCTGATCAGCCCGGAGGGCGGTACGGTGACGCTGGTGGCGAAGTCCGCCGCCGATGCGAGCAAGCTGGCGACGATCCGTATCGAGGTGCCGCCGCACCGCTATGCGCGGGTCGCAGCCAAGGTGGGTGAAAGCACGTTGTGGCGCGAGCAGGGGACGAATGTCGACGGGTCGCCGTTCGACCGCAGCTATCGCGACACAACGGAGGCGGTCGACGCGCAGGGCGGATTCACAATGAACCGCTATAGCGTCAGCGGCACGCTGACCGATACCTTCCTCAACGATGCCGACCGGAACCGCACGGCACGCATCCGTGCAGACAATCCGACCCAGACCTGCACCTTCACGCCGAAGCGCGAGCATTTCCAGTACCCGATGTTCGTGGGCAAAACGTGGCAGTCGGGCTGGCAGTATCAGTGCGGCGCATTTCACGAAACCGCTGTGTTCGAAGCCAGCGTGGAAGCGTTCGAGCGCGTCGCCGTCGGCAGCGACACGTTCGACACGCTGCGCGTCAAGTATGGTGTGGCATTCACCAACTCGAACGACGGCAACCTGAGCAACGGCGTGACCGGCAATGCCGCCTATCGGATGGACTATCGCTGCTGGTGGGCTACCGAGCTCGGTCGGGCGGTCAAGTGCGAGTTCGATTACAGCTATGTCGGCACCGAACCGGCCGGCAATATCCGGCACTACACGCAGACCGCGCTGTCCCTGCAGTAACCAGGGCGCCAAGGCGTAACCAGCCTCAGAAAAAGCGGCGCCTGTGCGCCGCTTTTTTCATTCCCGCACCACCCCAATCCCCTCCCCCACCAGCCTCAACTCGACCTTCGGCATATCCTCCATCACGCGCATCGTCTTCTGCCCGATGGCGATGCTGACCCCGCCGTGCACGCGCTTGCCGACCACGACGGCGGCGTCGGGGCGCGGATGCAGTTGTTCGGTGAGCTTGGCGAGGTGGGCGTCGGTGTCCAGCATGTCGCGCGTGTACTTGAACAGCGTGGCGCGCGCCTTCTCCCGCAGTTCCGGCGTGGCCCGCTCGGGATTCTTGGCGAAAAAGGCGAGCAGCTGCTGGATCTTGCCCTGCTCTTGTTCCTGCCGGCGCTTTTCCGCCTCCAGCGCGGCCTTCTCGGCGTCGGCATAGGGGTTCAGGCCGACATGGATGGCGGTGGCGGTGCCGGCCGGCGCGCCCAGCGTCCCGGTACGGACCGCATGCCAGGCACGGCAGCGCCCGCCGGTGATATTGCCGCTGCCGACGGCAGGGTCGCCTGCGGTGACGGTCTCGCCCGCCGCGACATCGCTCTGCCGAATGCCGCTGTCGACCGTGACCGTGGTGCCCGCTTCGACCACCGCGTTTTCGATGAAGCGCGCGTGCACCGATCCCTTGCACTGGATTCGAGCGACGGCGCTGGCCGGATCGTGCGGTCCCTCGGATTTGCCGATGATGCCGCCGCTGACGACCACATTGCCGCCGGCCTCGACATGGGCGGCCTCGATGGTGCCGCCGACGATCACATCGCCCGCCACGCGCACCGACATGCCGGTCTTGATATCGCCGCTGACGCGCAGCGTGCCCTCGAACGCGATATTGCCCGAGTGCATGTCGACCGCGTCCACCGCGACGACGGGATTGACGCTGACGCCGCGCGCGCGCACCGACGGCAGGCCCGCCATCGTCGCCACCAACAGATTCGGATCGTGCGCGTCGTGGTCCACGCCGGTCAGGCGTTCGGCGAACGGCGTGTCGGCGACCTCCGGGGCCGGCAACACGCGACCGAACACGTCCTGTCCCGCGGTACCGGGCACGGCCGGGATCCGCCGCATCAGAGGCGTGCCGGGCTGCACCAGCAACAGGTTGCCAAGTTCGCGCAGATCGATGCGGGCGTGGTCGTCGTCGGCGCCGCCGCGGCGCGGTTCGAGCAGATTGACGAAGCGGGCCGGCGTGCCGCGCGTCGGGGCCGTGCCGTGCACGATGGCAAGGTCATCGCAACGTCCCGCGGCAAAGGCCTCGGCCAGCGCCGGCTCGTCGACCGGAAGCTTGATGCCGCGGCCGGCCAGCACGACACGCACATCGCTGGGCTGCACCGCGCGGCCGCCTTCGGGCGGCCATAGCGTCAGCCGCACCGTCAGCGAGTCGGCATCGATATCGATCTCGAAATAACCATCGACCAGCTCGCCGACCACGGCATCGGCCGGTGGCCCGTCGCGGTGGCACGCCAGCAGGAAAGCGGCGATGGCGTGGTCGTCGAGCCTGGCGTGCGCCCAGCCCTGGGCCTCGAGGGCAGCCATCAGGGCAGCGCGGTCTGGCGGCCCACAGGGACTGGAGCCCTCGGCCAGCGCGGGCACCTCGTACCGCGCCCGGACCGTCTTGTCCGTGTTCTCCACCCACACCCGTACAAGCGAAGCTGCTGCGTCACCCATCGCGTCCTCCAGCCGTGTGTCTTTGATTTATCGTTGTTGTTGGAGGCGGCGCCGAGTCGGCATGCCGCCTGTCCGTCACCTACGGCAGATTTCGGCAAAACTTGAGGGAAATTTTTTCCGGGCGCCTTCCGGTAAACTGTCGCCCTGCCTGCCCGAGCGCGCAGCGCCGCCGACGCGGCGCGTCAGCGCCGGGCCAACCCCGCCGTATCCCATGTCGAACACCCACGAAATTCGTCCCGGCCAGTCGATCGAGCTGCTCAAGGAACTCCATATCCTGACCCGCGACGGCAAGATGAATCAGGACAGCCGCCGCAAGCTCAAGCAGGTCTACCACCTCTATCAGTTCATCGAGCCGCTGCTGCAGGACCTCAAGCGCGACCATGCCGACCTGACGCTGGTCGACCATGGCGCCGGCAAGTCGTATCTCGGCTTCATCCTCTACGATCTGTTCTTCAAGACGCAGCAGGACGGCTCGCACATCTACGGCATCGAGACGCGCGAGGAACTGGTGCGCTCGTCCACCGCGCTCGCCGAGCGGCTCGGTTTTCCCGGCATGTCGTTTCTGAATCTGTCGGTGGCGGAGTCCATCACCTCGGACCGGCTGCCCGCCACGGTCGACATGGTCACCGCGCTGCATGCCTGCAATACCGCGACCGATGACGCGATCCGCTTCGCGCTGACCAAGCGCGCCAAGTACATCGTGGTGGTGCCCTGCTGCCAGGCCGAGGTGGCCGCCGTGCTGCGCAGGAACAAGTCGAAGACGCTAGGCAATCCGCTGACCGAGATCTGGCGCCATCCGCTGCATACGCGCGAATTCGGCAGCCAGGTCACCAACGTGCTGCGCTGCCTGCAACTGGAAGCGCACGGCTATCAGGTCACGGTGACCGAGCTGGTCGGCTGGGAACACTCGATGAAGAACGAGCTGATCGTGGCGCAGTACAAGGATCTGCCGCGCCGGCGCCCGGCCGAACGACTGGCCCACGTACTGGAAACGCTGGGGCTGGAGGAAATGCGCGAGCGTTTCTTCACGCCCGCCTGAGTCTGAGCGGGGCACCCGCTCACTGCGGGTCTTTGCCCGCCATCCAGCGCCGCCAGCCTTCATGGCCGAGCCGGCGCATGGTCTCCTCGTTGCGCTCGTAGATATCCGCCGCATCCGGAAAGGCTTCGACCGCGCGCTCGATGCTGTCTTCGCGCAGCAGATGCAGGATCGGATACGGCGCGCGGTTGGTGTAGTTCTCGATGTCGTCGGCCTCGGTGCCGGCGAACTGGTACTGCGGGTGGAAGCTGGCGATCTGCAGCACGCCGGACAGGCCGAGGCTGTCGAGCAGGCGCTCGGCCAGATAGAGGAAATCGTTGTAGTCGGCGAAGTCGGCCAGCATCCGGGGGACGATCAGCAGCGTGGTGTCGATGCGCGCGGGATCGGCCTCGGCCAGCGCCTTCAGCTCGGCCTCCAGCGCGTCGAGCAGCGCCTCGGCGTCGGTCGCCTCGCACACCACGTAGCGGATCTGTTCCTTGACGTGGACGCTCTTGGCGAAGGGGCACAAGTTGAGCCCGATCACGGCCCGGGTCAGCCAGTGGCGCGTGGCGTCCAGAATCGTCTGCTGCTCCGACGGCGACATGGCTCAGGCAGCCTTGCCGACCCGACTGACGATATCTAGCGCCACCGCCTCGGCGACCTCGATGCCGTCGATCGCCGCGGAATAGATGCCGCCCGCGTAGCCGGCGCCCTCGCCGGCCGGATAGAGGCCCGCGACATTGACGCTCTGGTAGTCGTCCTTGCGACGGATGCGCAGCGGCGACGACGTCCGCGTTTCGACGCCGGTCAGCACGGCATCGTCCATCGCGAAGCCTGGCACCTGCCGCTCGAACGCCGGCAGCGCCTCGCGAATCGCCTCGATCACGTAGTCCGGCAGCGCGGTGCTCAGATCGGTCGGCGTCACGCCCGGCTTGTACGACGGCTCGACCGTGCCCAGCGCGGTGGACGGCCGCCGCGCCAGGAAGTCGCCGACCAGCTGGCCCGGTGCGCAGTAGTTGCGTCCGCCCAGCTCGAAGGCGCGCTCTTCCCAATGACGCTGGAAGTCGATGCCGGCCAGCGGTCCGCCCGGATAGTCGTCCGGCGTGATGCCGACGACGATGCCGGCATTGGCGTTGCGCTCGGCGCGCTTGTACTGGCTCATGCCGTTGGTGACGACGCGCCCCGGCTCCGATGCCGCCGCGACCACGGTGCCGCCCGGGCACATGCAAAAGCTGTACACCGACCGCCCGTTGCTGCAGTGGTGCACGATCTTGTAGTCGGCCGCGCCCAGCAGCTTGTTGCCGGCGAACTTGCCGAAGCGGCTGCGGTTGATCATGCCCTGCGGATGTTCGATGCGAAAACCCAGAGAGAACGGCTTGGCTTCCATGAAGACGCCGCGGCGGTCCAGCATCTCGAAGGTGTCGCGCGCGCTGTGGCCCACGGCCAGAATGACCTGCTCGCACGGCAGATAGTCGCCATTGGACAGCTGCAGCCCGCGCACGCGCCCACCTTCGATGTCGATATCGTCGACGCGCATGCCGAAGCGGACTTCGCCGCCGAGCGCGAAGATCTCCGCGCGGATGTTCTCCACCATCTTGACGAGCCGGAACGTGCCGATATGTGGCCGTGCCTTGAACAGGATGTCCTCGGGCGCGCCGGCCTTTACGAATTCGTGCAGCACCTTGCGGCCGTAGTGCTTCGGGTCCTTGATCTGGCTATAAAGCTTGCCGTCGGAGAAGGTCCCTGCCCCACCCTCGCCGAACTGCACGTTCGACTCGGGATTGAGCACGCTCTTGCGCCACAGCCCGAAGGTGTCCCGGGTGCGTTCGCGCACTTCCTTGCCGCGTTCGAGAATGATCGGCCGAAAGCCCATCTGTGCGAGGATCAGCCCGGCCAGCAAGCCGCACGGGCCCATGCCGATCACCACCGGACGCGGCGTCGCGACATGCTGGGGCGCCTGCGCGACGAAGCGGTACGTCATGTCGGGCGTCACGCTCCAGTTCGGCTTGCCGGCGATGCGCTTGCGGGCCGCCTCCTCGTCCTTCTCCTTCAGCACGATATCGACGATGTAGGTCAGCTTGATATCGGAGCGCTTGCGCGCGTCGTGGGCGCGGCGAAAGACGGTGAAGGACACCATGCCGTCGCCCTTGACGCCGATCTCGGCCAGCCGCGCGCGGACAGCGGCCTCCAGGTCACTTTCCGAATGGTCGAGGGGGAGCTTGAGTTCACTGAGGCGTAGCATGGGGGGCAAAGTATTCGGCGGCCGAACGGCGGGTCCGATGGCCGGACCGCAATTCTAAAGCCTTTCGGCCGCGCCGGCCCCTCGCCAGCCCCTCCCCGGGGCCGTGGCAGCCGCCCCGAGATCGTCAATCCTGCGCCGGCACCTGCCCGAGCAGCCCGGCGTAGCGCGCCATGTCGACATTGCCGCCGGACAGCACAATGCCGACCCGCTTGCCGGCGATCGGCGCCTTGCCGGCAAACGCCGCCGCCGCACCCAGGCAGCCCGTCGGTTCGACCACCAGTTTCATGCGGCCGGCAAAGAAGCGCATCGCTTCGACCAGCTGCGCATCGCTGACGGTGACGATATCGTCGACCAGCTGCTGCAACACCGGGAAGGTGTATTGGCCCAGATGCTGGGTCTGCGCGCCGTCGGCGATCGTGTCCGGCGTGCCGATCTCGACGATGCGGCCGGCGCGCAGGCTTTGCTGACCGTCGTTGCCCGCTTCCGGTTCCACGCCGATGATCTTGCAGCCGGGATGCATGGCCCGCGCGGCCACCGCGCTGCCGGACAGCAGACCGCCGCCGCCCAGCGGCACCAGCAGCACGTCCAGCGGACCGGTCTGCTCGAGCAACTCCTTGACGGCGGTGCCCTGTCCGGCCATCACGGGCGGATGGTCGAACGGCGGAATCAGCGTCAAACCCTGCTCGCGCGCCAGCCGCTCGCTGATCGCCTGCCGGTCCTCGGTATAGCGGTCGTACAGCACCACCTCGCCGCCGTAGCCGCGCGTCGCGGCGATCTTCGCCGCGGGGGCGTCCTTGGGCATCACGATCACCGCGCGCGTGCCGAACAGCCGCGCCGACAGCGCAATCGCCTGCGCGTGGTTGCCCGACGAAAACGCCGCAACACCGGCGGCGCGCTGCTCGGGCGACAGTTGCGCGATCGCGTTGTAGCCGCCGCGGAATTTGAAGGCGCCCATGCGCTGCAGGTTCTCGCATTTGAAGAACAGCCGCGCGCCGGTCTGCGCGTCGGCGGTGGCCGAAGTCAGCACCGGCGTATGGTGCGCGACGCCACTGATGCGGCGATGCGCCTCCACGACATCGGTGAACGAGATGGCCAATTGCGTCATGGGACAGCACTCCTTGCAGGGGAAGAGGTACGCGGATCGAAGGGGGACCGGCATCGGGCCGGCTTCAATGGGCGAGGCGCCGGCGGCGCCAGCCGGAAAGTATGCGCGCGATACGGGCCCGCGAGAATACCCACGCGCGCTGACGCAGCCGCAGGGCGGTATCGCGCTGCGCGCGCAGGGCAAACCAGCCCGAATGCGCGAGCACGACGACGCTGCCTGGCGCCAGGCGCCGTCGCGGCCAGTGCAGCGTCTCGGCCAGCAGCAGCGGCGGCTCGATCAGTTCCACGTCGCCATCGGCAACATGGACTTCGGTGCCGGCCCTGGCATGAAAGGTGAGCGATTGGCCGGCGTGCAGCGTCAGCGTGCGGTGGACATAGGCCGGATGCGGCAGCAGGGACAGGATGGGCGGGATCGGCATGATGGCCTCGCGAAGGGTCGGCTGCGATTGCCTGCAACGGGGACAGGAAGGAAGCAAGCCGGCCGGTATGGTGGAGATGGCCGGTACGTTCGGTACCACGGTCCGAGCCGCAATCGACTGAACGCAGCGTACCGGCCGCCGTCGCGGCGCGGCAGGCACACCGCACCGGAACGGACAGCAGAACAGAGACCCATCCTTCGCTCTGTTACGATACGGCGGAAACTTTTCTGTATCTGTTGCGCATCGGCCGGATGCGCCAACATGCCGCATGGACTCCGCCCCGCTATACCGCCAACTCGCCGGCCACTACCGGCAGGCCATCGCCGCCGGCACGCTGCTGCCGGGCGAGCGGATGCCTTCCGTGCGGGCGCTGATGGAGCGCCACGGCGTCAGCCTGTCGACCGCGCTGCAGGCGTGCCGCGAGATGGAGGCGCAAGGCCTGCTCGAGGCGCGCCCCCGCTCCGGCTATTTCGTCAGGCCACCCGCGCCGCAGGCCACGCCGATCAGCGAACCTCTGGCGGCCCTGCCCGATCCCGCGCAGTACGTCGGCATCCACGCCCGCATCTCGGCGATCATCGCGCGCGGCCGCCTCTATCCCGACGCGGTCAATCTGGCGGGCGCCTGCGCGCCGCCCGAGCTTTATCCCGTCGAATCGCTGCGCCAGGCCACCGGCCGCGCGCTGCGGCGCCATCCCAGGCTGCTCGGCAGCGCGGTCGAGCCCGAGGGCCATCCGGCCCTGCGCGCCGCGCTGGCGCGCCAGGCGCTGCAGGCCCGCATGACGCTGGCGCCCGAGCAGATCGCCATCACGCATGGCTGCACCGAGGCGCTGAATCTCGCCTTGCGCGCGGTCGCCGGCCCGGGCGACGTCATCGCCGTCGAGTCGCCGACCTATTACGGGCTGCTGCAGATCCTGGAAAGCCTGGGGATGCGCGCGCTCGAGGTGCCATGCAGCCCGCAGACGGGACTGTCGCTCGAAGCGCTGGAACTGGCCGCGCAGACCTACGACAACATTCGCGCGGTCGTGGCGGTGCCGAACCTGCAGAATCCGCAGGGCAGCATCATGCCGGACGCCAACAAGGCCCGGCTGGTGCAATGGTGCGAGGCGCGCCGCATCGCGCTGATCGAGGACGACTGCTTCTCCACGCTGGCTGACGACGACACGCCGCTGGCCGCCGCCAAGGCGTGGGACCGCAGCGGCAACGTGATCTACTGCGCGTCGCTGCACAAGAACCTTGCACCCGGCATGCGGCTTGGCTGGATCGCCGCCGGCAAGTGGCAGGCGCGGGTCGAGATGCTCAAGTTCAGCCAGTCGCGGCCCAACGAACTGCTGTCGCAGATCGCCGTGGCCGAGCTGATGGCTTCCGGCGATGTCGATCGGCATTTGCGTCGGCTGCGTGCCCGGCTGCGCCACCAGCGGCATTGGGCAGCAGAAACCATCGCCGCGCTGTTCCCGCCCGGCACGCGGCTATCGGCGCCGCAAGGCGGCATGCATCTGTGGGTGGAGTTGCCGGACCGGCTGTCGTCGGAGGCGGTGTTCGAGCAGGCGCTGGAGGCTGGCGTGCGGGTGATGCCCGGCGTGGTGTTTTCCAACTCGAACCGCTTCGACCATTGCCTGCGGATCAATATCGGCGCGCCGCGCTCGACGGCGCTGGAGCAGGCGTATCGGAAACTGGCGGGGGTGGTGGCGCGGCTGGCGCCGCGCTAGCAGGAGAGGAACGCGGTGCCGCAGCACCGCGTCCGTGCGACGGCCTGGCTTTACAGGAAGACGATCAGCGCGACGCCGGCCGCAATCAGGCCGAACTTGACCACGTAGTAGACCTGGCGGTTCCATGCCTTGAGGCGGCGGCGATACTGGCCGCCCAGCCAGACGATGCGGAACAGCTTGTTGATCATGCCGGTCTGGTCGGTCTCGTCGTTCGGCGAACTGGCCGCGCTCATCACCTTGCGGCCCAGCCAGCGGTTGACCTTGCCGGCCCAGCCGTAGCGCATCGGCCGCTCGATATCGCAGAACAGGATCAGCCGATTCTGGTCGCTGCGGTTCTCGGCCCAGTGCAGATAGGTCTCGTCGAACACCACACCCTGCCCGTCGCGCCAGCTGTGCCGCTCGCCGTCGACCTCGATGAAACAGCGGTCGTCGTTCGGCGTTGCCAGCCCGAGGTGGTAGCGCAGCGAACCGGCGAACGGATCGCGATGGGGGTTGAGTTTGCCGCCCGGCGGCAGCTCGGCGAACATCGCGGCCTTGACGAACGGCAGCTCGCGCAGCAGCGCGACCGTGCGCGGGCACAGTTGCTCGGCCGACGGATGATGCGCCTCGTACCACTTCAGGTAGAAGCGCTTCCAGCCATATTTGAAGAAGGAATTGAAGCCGGCGTCGTCGTTCTTCTCGGCCGCCTTGATCTTGCGCATCGCGGCCAGCGCCAGCCCCTCGTCTCGAATCTCGGGCCAGGCCGCACGCAGCTTCTCGAGTTCGGGAAAGCGCTCCACCGGAATGAACGGGGTGCGAGGGACGCCAGAGAACGCGTACATGAAGCAATTGACCGGCGCCACCAGCGCGGAATGGTCCAGCAATTGCCGCCAGATGCGCAGGCGCACCTTGCCGCGGAAATGCACGTACAGAATCGCGCCCAGGTACCCGGCCACGATGATCCACTTGATCACTTCAAACTCTCCCTGAGCTGCCTTGTGCCGGCCTGCCGCAGTGCGGGCGAAGGCACACCATAAGGACTGAAGGTCCGTAGTTTACCTAATCGGCAGGCGGCACGCAGGAAGTCGGATCAACCGTTGCCGCGCGACTGGCGGGCGATGCGCTCGATCAGCGCGCGGGCGTCGTCGGGAGCGCCCTGCAAGGTCAGCAGGCGCGCGTTCAGCACCATGTTTTCGAGCACCAGCTTGGCGGTCGACGCCCACATGGTGGCCAGTACCGCGTCGACCGGCATGCCGGCCGCTTCCATCGCCTGCGAGCGCTCGGCCACCAGGCGGCAGACCAGGGCGCGCAACGCGCCGTCGTCGAACGGCAGGTTGGCATAGTCGATCGGGTCTTCCTTCTCGACCTCCACCATCAACTGCATCAGCATGTCCTCGGTCATCGGCAGCTCCTTGCGGGATGATGAGGGTCACCCCTGGGGGACCCGGCGGCGATGGCTTCGCCCGCGCCGCACATGCGACCGAAGCTACGGCAAAGCGAGCCGGGCTGTCAATTCGCGCTGGCGGCGCAGCCCTTGGGCGGGCCGACGAATCGATCCCGGGCCAGCGATAGAAAACCGCCTGGCATTCCGGCTGAACGAAGCACAGGCGCCGAGGTCAGACACCTGGTTCTCATTCTCATTTCTGACGGAGACACGCCGAACATGACAAAGCGTTTGTTGTCCGCCATGCGCCAGTATGCGTGGTTCCAGGGAGTCAAGCACCACGTCGTCCAGGGCGTCGAAGCGCTGGCCGATCTGCTGAAATCCCCGTCGGTCGCCGCGCGGGCGGTGGCCGCGATCATCGCCGAGACCGAGCACGGCATACAGGTGTGGGTGTCCTATTTCGGCAAGCCGCTGGACCCGCACACCAACTACGTGCTGTGGCCCACGCGCGCGCTGAAGGCCGCGCGCCGCCGCATCGCGTTGCCGGTGTTTCCGGCGCGCGACCGGCCCGAAGGCTAGCGCGATATATGACCATGCAGGCAGGCGCGCTGTAGGCCACGTCCCGACAGCAGCCCGATGGGGGCCGCCACTAGAATGGACATCACACCGCCAACCCACAACATGGAGGCCGAGATGGACATGCCTGAACCGGTACACGACGAAGCGCTGGTCAACCTTTACCTCGACCGCATCTCGGCGCTGTCGGTCAGCGCGTTCGACGGCGCCGATGTTGGTGAGGAGCTCCAGCAACTGATGACCGAGGCAGTCAGCGAATGCGACGCCAGCAAAGCCGCTCCCGTCGGCAACAACCTGCAGGTACTGGTCGCCCGGCTGCGCGAGCGCGCGGCAGCCGCCGAGCGCGAGGATCAACCCGCGGTGCGGGAGACGTTCGAACAGGCGATCGCGCTGGCTGGCGGCTCGCCGAGCTAGCGACGCGAAAACGGTGAACATGCCGGACGCCGAACCGGACACATTCGAACCGTGATTGTTTGCCGCAATCCTGCCACCGGCTCGCGAATCGGGACGCCAGAACAAAAAGGGCGCTCATTGCGAGCGCCCTTTTTGTTGGAACTGGTTGCGGGGGCAGGATTTGAACCTGCGACCTTCGGGTTATGAGCCCGACGAGCTGCCAGACTGCTCCACCCCGCGTCTGGAAGAACAGAATTATGATGCAATCGCGCGCCGATTGCAAGCGTTATTATCGGCGCGAAGACCGGGCGCCACGCGCCAATACATCACGACATGACATGAACGGATGCCGCAGCCTCGCATGCAGGCACGCGGCTCACTGCTCCGGCCCGAGGATGCGGTCCACGCGCGCATAGCCCGCACTGAACGCCGCGACCTCGGCGGCGTGGCGAGTCGCGAAGACCTGTTCGCCACTGGCGATCATTTCGATATCGCCGGCATCGCTCGGATCGGCACCCTCCTGACCGATGCGGACCTCATAGGCCCAGCCCGGCGGCCCGCCGCCCTTGCGCTCGGACACCAGCACATAGACATCCATGCCGCGATAGTCCTCGACACGCCAATCGTCGTCCTGCATCGCGCCTCCTGCATTGCCCTGGTACACAGTCTTCAGGCTAGGCACCGTGCCGTGCAGGCGCAAGGCGGCGAAGGCTGACGCGGCTGTCGGAGAACGGCGCAGTGGAAACGCAAATTGACAGTGAGCCGGTGCAATTCGTGCCATCATCATCGCCATTGCCGACCTTGCATCAGTCGCCCCTGCTTGCCCGGCGCGCCGCACGAACCGGCGAGAACCCGCACCAACGTGATTGCATCATGGATGATCGCAAGATGGACCGAATCGATCGACTGGAACAATCGGTGGCCCGGCTCGAGGGCGACGTCTCGACGTTGAAGACCGACGTCTCGTCCCTGAAGACCGACGTGTCACTGCTAAAGACCGACGTGTCGTCGCTGAAGACAGACGTGTCGTCGCTGAAGACCGATGTCGCCAACCTGACCACCAGCGTCGCGGGCATCCAGACGACGCTGACGCGGCTCGACGCCAAGCTCGACCTGGGCGATATCCGTGCCTCGGTCGAGCGCGCGCATACCGACATCTACAAATGGGTGGCCACGCTGGCCATATCGGTCGCCGCGCTGGGCTTCGCGGCATACGCGGGATTGAAGGCGGGGGTCAATGTCCAGAGCGGACGCCCGAGCGCGGCGGCGAACAGCGAGAATCCGGCCGCGCTGTAATCGGTTGTCGGGACGCCGGATTGCCACCGAGGCCACCGAGGCGGGCGCGGCAAAACCGGCAAGCCACCTCCCCACTTCAACCTCAACCGCAACGCCAAAACAAAAACGGCTTGGAGAGCAAACTCTCCAAGCCGTTCGTACTGCGTGTAGGTGGCGCGGCTGGCAGGATTCGAACCCACGACCCCTTGGTTCGTAGCCAAGTACTCTATCCAACTGAGCTACAGCCGCACGCGAGAAAGAGATTATATCGCGTTTTTTGTTTTTGGGAAGCCCCCTGCCCTATCTTTTTCCGCGTCGCCCCGGGGAGCGGCTGTTCCTATAATGTCTGCCTGCCAAGAAGTGATCCGTACCATGAGCAAGGCATTTGTCAAAGAACCGTCGGACGACGAAGACGACGACCTCCCGGAAGGCGCGACCCCGCTGCCGGCCGGCACCAAGAACTACATCACCGCGCAGGGCTACCAGCGCCTGCGCGACGAGCTGATGCACCTGATCGATGTCGCGCGTCCCGAGATCGTGCAGATCGTCTCGTGGGCCGCGTCGAACGGCGATCGCTCCGAGAATGGCGACTACCTCTACGGCAAGAAGCGCCTGCGCGAAATCGATCGCCGCATCCGCTTCCTGACGCGCCGGCTCGACAAGGCCGAGGTGGTCGACCCCTCGCTGCAAGGCGACAACGACCAGATCTTCTTCGGCGCGACGGTGACCTACGCCAACCAGTCCGGCGAGGAAAACACCATCACCATCGTCGGCATGGACGAGGTCGACCTGGACGCGCACCGGGTCAGCTGGATCTCGCCCATCGCCAAGGCGCTGATCAAGGCGCGCGAGGGAGATACCGTGCCGCTGCGCACGCCCAACGGCATCGAGCAGATCGATATCCTGGAAGTCCGCTATCCGAAGCGCGGCGAGCCCTGAGCCCCTAGCCAGAACCGGGCACGGGCGACGCCTCAGCCGTCGTTGCGGTCGCGGAAGATGCGGATGACGTCGGTGTTGCGGCGCAGGGCCCGCATCACGTTCGCCAGATGCAGGCGGTCGTGGACCTGGATCACGAACTGCATATAGGTCGCTTCCTGCCGCCCGTTGTCCTGGTGCTCCATCGCGACGTGCGCGACGTTGGCGTCGGCGGCGGTCAGGTCCGCCGCCACCCGTGCGACGATGCCCTTGACGTTGCGCACCAGCACCTTGATCGAGACATCGAAGGCGCGCGTGGTCTTGTTGGCCCACATGACCTCGATCCAGTGCTCCGGGTCCTTGCTGTGCAGCCGCTTGGCGACCTTGCAATCCTGAACATGGATCTGCAGCCCTTCGCCCTTGCCGAGATAGCCGACGATCGAATCGCCCGGAATCGGCCGGCAGCATGCCGAGAAGATCATCGACATGCCTTCGTCGCCGGTGATCGGCACCGCGGGCGCCTCCTCGCCGGCGAAGGTCTGCACGGCCGCCATCAGCGCGGTATCGAAGTCGCCCGACAGCTCCTGCAGCAGAATCTCCATGCGCTTGGCGACCACCGCCGGCACGCGCCGTCCCAGCGCCAGGTCGGCGAAGATGTCGTCGCGCTGCTTGTTGCCGGTCCACTGGATCATCCGTTCCCACACCGGCTGCGGCACCGCCTTCAGGTCGATGCCGAGCTGGCGCGCGGCCTGCTCGAGCAGGCGCTCGCCGAGCTGGATGGCCTCGTCGAGCTTGGTCGTCTTCAGATAGTGGCGGATCGCCGCGCGCGCCTTGCCGGTGCGCACGAACGACAGCCAGGCGGGATTGGGCTTGGAGTACGGCGCGGTGATGACCTCAACGATATCGCCGCTCTTGAGCTCGGTGCGCAGCGGCAGCAGCTCGTTGTTGATCTTGACCGCAACGCACTGGTTGCCGAGATCGCTGTGCACCGCGTAGGCGAAATCCAGCGCCGTCGCGCCGCGCGGCAGCGCGCGGATATGCCCCTTCGGCGTAAACACATAGACCGCGTCCGGGAACAGGTCGATCTTGACGTGCTCGAGGAATTCCTGCGAATCGCCGGTCTGGCTCTGGATATCGAGCAGCGACTGCAGCCACTGGTGCGCCTGCTGCTGGATATCGTTGATCTGGTCGGCGTGGTGCTTGTACATCCAGTGCGCGGCGACGCCGGCCTCGGCGATCTGGTGCATCTCGCGCGTGCGGATCTGAAATTCGACCGGCGTGCCGAAGGGGCCGACCAGCGTCGTATGCAGCGACTGGTAGCCGTTGATCTTCGGGATCGCGATGTAGTCCTTGAACTTGCCCGGCATCGGCTTGTACAGCCCATGCAGCGCGCCGAGCGCCATGTAGCAGTGCATCTGCGTCTCGACCACGACCCGGAAGCCGTAGACGTCGAGCACCTGCGAGAACGACAGCTGCTTGTCGTGCATCTTGCGGTAGATGCTGTACAGCGTCTTCTCGCGGCCCGACAGCTCGGCCACGATGCCCGCGTTGGCCAGCGCGCTCTGCGCGGCTTCAAGAATGCGCGAGACCACCTCGCGGCGATTGCCGCGCGCCGCCTTGACGGCCTTCTCCAGCGTGGCGTAGCGGAACGGCGAGCCGACCTTGAACGACAGTTCCTGCAGCTCGCGATAGGTGCTGTTCAGACCGAGCCGATGCGCGATCGGCGCATAGATCTCCATCGTCTCCAGCGCGATGCGCCGGCGCTTCTCCGGCGGCACGAAGTCCAGCGTCCGCATGTTGTGCGTGCGGTCCGCCAGCTTGACGAGGATCACGCGCACGTCGCGCGCCATCGCCAGCAGCATCTTGCGGAAGCTCTCCGCCTGCGCCTGCTCGCGGCTCTGGAATTCGAGCTTGTCCAGCTTGGTCAGGCCATCGACCAGTTCGGCGACCTTGGGGCCGAACTTCTCGGCCAGCTCGCTCTTGGTGATGCCCTGGTCTTCGATCACGTCGTGCAGCAGCGCTGCCATGATCGACTGCGCATCGAGCTTCCACTCGGCGCACAGCTCGGCGACCGCGACCGGATGCGTGATGTACGGCTCGCCGCTCTGCCGGTACTGGCCCAGGTGGGCCTCGTCGGAAAACTGGAAGGCCTCGCGCACGAGGGCCTGGTCGGCCGGCTTCAGGTAATTGAGCTTCTCCATCAGACCGGCGATGGAGATCACCTGCTGCCGCGGCGGCACCGCGGGCTGCGAGGTCGGACCGAAGAAATGCCGGTATGTCTGCGCGAGGACCGCGTCGATGAAGAGGCCTTCCGTGGCCGGCGCGGCCTGACCGGCCGGTGCGGCCACCGCGACGCCGCTGTCGGCCGCGCGCGGCTGCGTGGCCGGGCCGCTGGCCGCGCGGCTCTTGGCGGATGCCATCGCCGGGGCTACGGCACGCTCGCCGACCACGTCGTCGCCCAATGGATCGGGCATGTTCGGCGCGCCGGTGCGCGCCGCGGCGCGCGCCTCCCCCGTGCTGCCCGGTTTGGGCGACGATCGCGAGGAAGAGCGCGGCGACGAAGGCATGATGGCGGCCTGTGGTTCAGACGTGGGCAACGAGTGCGATCAGGGTAATCCGGTCGACCAGGGCGACGATCGGGCGGAATTCCGGAGGAGTTCGCAATGCCGTTGAAAAACCGGGCCGCCAGCCGATCAGGTCGGCACCTTCTTCAGCATTTCGATGCCGACCTGGCCCGACGCGATCTCGCGCAGTGCCACCACGGTCGGCTTGTCCTTGGCCTCGACCTTCGGCGTGTGCCCCTGCACCAGCTGGCGCGCGCGGTAGGTCGCAGCGAGCGCGAGCTCGAAGCGGTTCGGGATGTGTTTCAGACAATCTTCGACGGTAATACGCGCCATATCAAATCTACCTTGAGACAGAAGCTATGCGATGGCCGCCATTTTACCGCAGGTGGCCCGCGGCCCCGCGGCCTCGCATTCAGTGGATGCCGAGTTCGATGAACAGATCGGCGTGTCGCGCCTTCTGCGAGGAGAAACGCAGGCGCGTGGCACGCACCACGCAGCGCAGCTTTTCCAGCGCTTCGTCGAACACGTCGTTGATGATCACGTAGTCGGCTTCGGAGGCATGCGCCATCTCGCTGCCGGCCGCCAGCAGACGCCGCACGATCACGTTGGGCTCGTCCTGCCCGCGCTTGCGCAGGCGCTCTTCGAGCGCGGTCAGCGACGGCGGGAGGATGAAAATCTCGACCGCGTTGGAGAAGCGCTTGTGCACCTGCTGCGCGCCCTGCCAGTCGATCTCCAGCAGCACGTCATGGCCGTGCGCCATCTGCTGTTCGATCCAGACGCGCGAGGTCGCGTAGTAGTTGCCATGGACCTCGGCCCATTCGAGGAAGTCGCCGCGATCGCGCGCCTCGCGGAAGGCCTCGATCGTGGTGAAGTGGTACTCGCGCCCATCCTGCTCGCCCGGACGCGGCGGCCGCGTGGTGTGCGAGATCGACAGGCGGATCGACGAGTCCTGCGCCAGCAGCGCATTGACCAGCGTCGACTTGCCGGCGCCGGACGGGGCCACCACCATGAACAGGTTGCCGGGATAGACGGTGTCGATCGCGGTATGCGCCTGCGGTGCGGCCTGAGGTGCGGCCTGAGGTGCCGCCTGAGAGGCGGACGAAGGACTGGACGGGGTGGGAGACTGAGTCGGGTCGCTCATCTTGGTCATTCGAGATTTTGAATCTGTTCGCGCATCTGCTCGATCAGCAGCTTGAGCTCCATCGAAGCATCGGCCAGCTCCTTGGCCGCCGCCTTCGAACCCAGCGTGTTGGCCTCGCGGTTCAGCTCCTGCATCATGAAGTCGAGCCGCTTGCCGACCTGGCCGCCCTTGTCGAGGATATGCCGGGTCTCGTTCAGATGCGCCTCGAGCCGGGACAGCTCCTCTGCAATGTCGATGCGGATGCCGTAGACGGTCGCCTCCTGGCGGATGCGTTCGCCGATCTCGTCGCGCGACATCGACGGCATGCCGTTCGGCGCGACCAGGTTGAAGGCCTCCTGCAGGCGCTCGGTCAGCTTCTCCTGATGCTGCGCGATCAGTTCGGGCACCGCCGGCGCCAGGCGCCGCACGATCGCCAGCATCGCGTCGATGCGGTCGACCAGCGTGGCCTTGAGCGCGTCGCCTTCGCGGCGGCGCGCCTCCAGCAGTTGCGCCAGCGCGTCCCTGGCGGCGCCGAGCACCGCTTCGCGCAGCGCGTCCTGCGACAGTTCGGGCTCGATCAGCACGCCGGGCCAGCGCAGGATCTCGCCCATGCGCAGCGTGCCGGCCTGATCGAAGGTCTTGGCCACCGTGCCCTCGAGCTCGCGCAGCTGCGCCAGCAGGCCGGTATTGAGCGCCAGCGCCGCGCCGCCCGCATCGGTGCGCTGCAGATTGATGCGGCACTCGAGCTTGCCGCGCGCCAGCTTGTTCGTCAGCATCTCGCGCAAGGCCGGCTCGAAGGCGCGGCATTCTTCCGGCGCGCGGAACAGCAGATCGAGGAAGCGCGAATTGACGGTGCGGAATTCGACCGACACGGCCGCGGTCCGGCCGCTCGGCGCGCCATGCGCGTCGGTCAGCGGTGCCTGGCGGGTCGCCAGGCCATATCCGGTCATGCTATGGATCATGGATTCGTCTCTTGAAGGGGCTGGCGCGCGCGGGCCGCACGACGCGGCGAGGGCTGCCGGCCCGGCAGGTGGGCTGACCAACACTGTATTGTAAAGAACTTTGCCCCCCGGGCCCGGCGGGGGTCCGTTGCCCGGTGCGGAACCCCCGCCGCCAGCGTCGCCCGCCGCCCGGCGTTAAAATCGCGCCTGTTCCCGATTTCCCATCCAAGAGAGCCTCCATGCGACCCAGTGGACGCGCGGCCGATGCGCTGCGCCCGATCACCCTGACCCGCCATTACACCCGGCACGCCGAAGGTGCGGTGCTGACCGCCTTCGGCGACACCAAGGTGCTGTGCACCGCCAGCGTGCTGGCCAAGGTGCCGCCCCACAAGAAAGGCAGCGGCGAAGGCTGGGTCACCGCCGAGTACGGCATGCTGCCGCGCGCCACCCATACCCGCTCGGACCGCGAGGCCGCGCGCGGCAAGCAGTCGGGCCGCACCCAGGAGATCCAGCGTCTGATCGGCCGCGCACTGCGCTCGGTGTTCGATCTGTCGCGGCTGGGCGAATACACGCTGCAGCTCGATTGCGACGTGCTGCAGGCCGATGGCGGCACGCGTACCGCCGCCATCACCGGCGCCTTCGTCGCCGCGCACGACGCCGTCTCGGTGATGCTGCGCGACGGCCTGATCGCCGAAAGCCCGATCCGCGACTTCGTCGCCGCAGTGTCGGTCGGCATGGTCGACGGCGTGCCGGTGCTCGATCTGGACTACGCCGAGGACAGCGCCTGCGACACCGACATGAACGTCGTGATGACCGGCAGCGGCGGCTTCGTCGAGGTCCAGGGCACCGCCGAGGGCGTGCCGTTCTCGCGCGCGCAGCTCGACGCCATGACGCAACTGGCCGAGCGCGGCATCGCCGAGCTGATCCTGATGCAGCGCCAGGCGCTGAACCTGGCATGAGGGCCGGCATGACGGCAGGGATGACCGCAGGCAACGCCATGCGCGCATCGCAACGCCTGGTGCTGGCCTCGAACAACGCGGGCAAGCTGCGCGAGTTCGGCGCGCTGCTCGCGCCGCTGGGTTTCGACGTGGTGCCGCAGCGTGAGCTGGGCATCCCCGAGGCCGAGGAACCGCACGTGACCTTCGTCGAGAACGCGCTGGCCAAGGCGCGCCATGCCAGCCGCCTGTCCGGCCTGCCCGCGCTGGCCGACGATTCCGGCATCAGCGTCGATGCGCTGGGCGGCGCGCCCGGCGTCTACTCGGCGCGCTATGCGCAGATGGCCGGCAAGGAAAAGAGCGACGCCGCCAACAACGCGCATCTGGTCGCCGAGCTGGCGGGCCAGGCCAATCGCCGCGCGCATTACTACTGCGTACTGGTGCTGGTGCGCCATGCCGACGATCCCTGTCCGATCATCGCGGAAGGCCGCTGGGACGGCGAAGTCATCGACACCCCGCGCGGCGAGGGCGGCTTCGGCTACGACCCGTATTTCCTGCTGCCGGCGCTGGGCAAGACCGCCGCGGAGCTGTCGCCGGAAGAGAAGAACCGCGTCAGCCATCGCGCGCTGGCATTGCAGGCGCTGTGCGAGCGGCTGCGGCAGGATGCCTCCGCGGATACCACGGCGCACCGCCAGCCATGATTCCGATCGTCCCCGTTCCCGGCGCCGCGCCCGCCCCTGCTTCCGCGGGCGGCGACAGCGTCGGCCTGTGGCTCACGCCCGGACAGATTTCGCTGCCGGCCTCGCCGCCGCTGTCGCTGTATGTGCATGTGCCCTGGTGCGTGCGCAAATGCCCGTACTGCGACTTCAACTCGCATGCGGCGCCCGACGGCAGCGAGATTCCCGAGGCCGCGTACCTCGACGCGCTGCGCGCGGACCTCGAGCAATCGCTGCCGCTGGTATGGGGACGCCCTGTGCATACGGTCTTCATCGGCGGCGGCACGCCAAGCCTGCTGTCGGCGGCCGGCATGGACCGGCTGCTGTCCGACATCCGCGCGCTGCTGCCGCTGGACGCCGATGCCGAGATCACGATGGAGGCCAACCCGGGCACCTTCGAGGCCGAGCGCTTTGCCAGCTATCGGGCCAGCGGCATCAACCGGCTGTCGATCGGCATCCAGAGCTTCAACGACGAACACCTGCAGGCGCTGGGCCGCATCCACGGCGGCGCCGAGGCCCGCGCGGCGATCGACATCGCGCTGCGCCACTTCGACAACGTCAATCTGGACCTGATGTACGCGCTGCCCCGGCAAACCCTGGCGCAGTGCCGGCAGGACATCGAAACGGCGCTGTCGTACCGCACCTCGCATCTGTCGCTCTACCATCTGACGCTGGAGCCGAACACGCTGTTCGCGCGCTTCCCGCCGGCGCTGCCCGACGATGACACCGCCTACGAGATGCAGGACTGGATCGAGGCGCGCACCGCCGAGGCCGGGTATCGCCATTACGAGACCTCGGCCTATGCGCAGCCCCATCGCGAGGCGCGCCACAACCTGAACTACTGGCGCTTCGGCGACTACCTCGGCATCGGCGCCGGCGCACACGGCAAGCTGTCGTTCCCGCATCGCGTGCTGCGCCAGATGCGCTACAAGCATCCGGCCACCTATATGGCGCAGGCGATGGCGGGCAACGCGGTGCAGGAAGCGCGCGACGTCGATGCCGCCGAGCTGCCGTTCGAGTTCATGCTCAATGCGCTGCGGCTGACCGACGGCGTGCCGGCGAGCCTGTTCCACGACCATACCGGCCTGCCCCTGCATGCGATCCGGCGTGAGCTGGCGCTGGCCACCGACAAGGGACTGCTCGATCCCGACCCGACCCTGATCCGTCCGACCGAGCTGGGACGGCGCTTTCTGAACGATCTGCAGGAGATCTTCCTGAAGTCGTGAGGCATGCCGTGCGGGCATCGCCCATCCTGCAGACCAAAGAAAAAAGCCGCGATCCATTCGCGGCTTTTTTCCTTGCGACGCTGCGATCGCAGCGACCGTATCGTCAGATCGGCGACGCCATATCGTTGGCGACCTGCACGCGCTGACCCACCTGCAGATTGTTGGCCTGGCGCTGCGTCACGGTAGCCATGCGGCCATCGTCGAGGCGCACATGCACGCGATAGACGGTCTCCATGCCGCCCGTGGCGCGCTGTTCGATCTGGTTGCCGGCCACACCGCCCGCCACCGCACCGCCGATGGTCGCGATGGTCTGGCCGCGGCCGCCGCCGATCTGGTGGCCGAGCAGGCCGCCGGCGAGGCCGCCGATCACCGTGCCGAGCAGACCCGAGCTGGCGCCGCGCGGCTGCTGGATCGGCTCGATCGCTTCGACGCGACCGTAGAACACGGAGCCGGCGGGCGCCTGGTAGGCGCCCTGGCCAGTCTGGTAGCCGGCATTGGCCGGGGCGCCGTAGCCATAACCGCCACCGGGCGCCGCGCAGCCCGCGGTACCGATTGCGGCGGCCAGCGCAGCCATGCCAAACAAAGTCTTGCCATTCATTTAATGTTCTCCTGACTTGGACGAGAAGGGACGGGTAGAGACGGGATGCGGCGCGGCGCCGCTCCCTCCTGCCCTAGGAGGTATACATCCAGACAAGGTTCCGCGATGTCGGACGAACGCCGACAGCGGGGGTTTCTTGTCTTCCCGCGATGCAAGATGTGTAACGAGGCGTTTCCCGGCCCCGCGTTTCCCGCGCCGAACCCGCCTTGCTATAATGCGCGGCCGGCGCAAGGCCGGCCCGCCATGGAGACCGGAGACGTGGCCGAGTGGTTTAAGGCAGCAGTCTTGAAAACTGCCGATGGGGTGACCCATCCGTGAGTTCGAATCTCACCGTCTCCGCCATCCCATAAAAAAGCCCCGCGCAAGGCGGGGCAACGACATGCCGCGGAGCGATCGTTCGATCGTTCGATCGATCGTCAATCAATGGTGATCTTGCCGGCCTCGATCACGTTCTTCCAGCGCTGGAGTTCCTGGTTTTCGAACTGCGCAAACTGTTCCGGCGTATTGGCGACGACCTCGAAGCCCGTCTCGGCCAGCTTGGCACGCATCTTCGGCTCGGTCAGCGAGCTGACCAGCGCGCCGTGCAGCTTCGACTTGACGTTCGCCGGCAGTCCGCGCGGCGCCGCGACGGCCTGCCACGAATAGACCTCGACATCCTTGACGCCCGCTTCGGCCAGCGTGGGCACATCGGGCAGCAGCGGCGAGCGCTTGTCCGAGGTAATCGCCAGCGCCTTCAGCTTGCCCGCCTTGATGTGCTGGATCACGGCGTTGATGTTCTGGAACGAGACCTCGACCTGGCCGGCCAGCAGGTCCTGGATCGCCGGGCCGCCGCCCTTGTACGGCACGTGCAGGCCGTCGGTGCCGGTCTTCTGCCAGAACAGCGCCGCGGTCAGATGGTCCGACGAACCGGCGCCCGACGACGCGAAGCTGACCTTGCCCGGGTTCTTCTTCATATGGGCCACCAGGTCCTGCACGCTGCGCGCGGCGACCGACGAATTGGCGACCAGCACGTTGGGCGCGCGCACCGCGACCGTCAGCAGGTCGAAGTCCTTGACCGGATCGTACGGCAGGTTCTTCTGCAGGAAGGGGTTGACCGCATAGACGCCGATCGACGCGATCATGATGGTGTAGCCATCGGGCGGCGCGCGCTTGACCATCGCGGCGCCGATCGCGCCGGTCGCGCCCGGGCGGTTCTCGATCACGAAGGGCTGGCCCAGCTTTTCGTTCAGCGGCTGCGCCAGCATCCGCGCGATAGTGTCGGTCGATCCGCCGGGCGGGAACGGCACCACGACGGACACCGGCTTCTGCGGCCAGTCCTGCGCGGCCGCGGTGCCGGCCCCCAGCAGGCCGCCGGCAAACGCGCCGGCCAGCACGCCCGCGGACAGCATCAGCCGCGGCAGGCGGCGCACACAGGTGATGAAGGACTTGCTCATGTTGTCTCCTGAATCTCTGTTCGTTGTCGAAGGGATCGCGGGCACCGGCTACCGCACCATGCAAGGCGCCTTGTTGTCGAACTTCCAGCCCGGAATCAGAAACTGCATCGCCACCGCGTCGTCGCGCGCGCCCAGTCCCATGCTGCGATAGCACTGGTGGGCCTTCTCCAGCTCGGCCATGTCGATCTCGACGCCAAGGCCCGGACGCGTGGGCACCTGCACCATGCCGCCTTCGATCTTCAACGGCTCCTTCGTCAGCCGCTGGCCGTCCTGCCAGATCCAGTGCGTATCGATCGCCGTGATGCGCCCCGGCGCGGCCGCTGCCACATGGGTGAACATCGCCAGCGAAATGTCGAAGTGGTTGTTCGAGTGCGAGCCCCATGTGAGGCCCCACTCCGCGCACATCTGCGCGACACGCACCGAGCCCTGCATGGTCCAGAAATGCGGATCGGCCAGCGGGATGTCGACCGACTGCAGCCGCACCGCATGGCCCATCTGCCGCCAATCGGTGGCGATCATGTTGGTCGCGGTCGGCAGCCCGGTGGCGGTGCGGAATTCGGCCATGATCTCGCGGCCCGAATAGCCGTCCTCGGCGCCGCACGGGTCCTCGGCATAGGCGAGCACGCCATGCTTGTCGCGGCACAGCCGGATCGCCTCGGCCAGCGACCAGGCGCCGTTCGGATCGAGCGTGATGCGGGCCTTGGGAAAGCGCTCGGCCAGCGCCACGATCGCCTCCATCTCTTCGTCGCCGCGCAGCACCCCGCCCTTGAGCTTGAAGTCGTTGAAGCCGTAGCGTTGGTAGGCCGCCTCGGCCAGGCGCACCACCGCCTCGGGCGTCATCGCCTCTTCATTGCGCAGCCGGAACCAGGCGTCGTCGGCATCGGGCTCCTCGCGATATGGCAGCGTGGTGCGCTTGCGATCGCCGATATAGAACAGATAGCCGAGCATCTCGACGGCGTCGCGCTGCTGCCCTTCGCCGAGCAGCGCGGCGACCGGCACGTCCAGATGCTTGCCCAGCAGGTCGAGCAGCGCCGCTTCCAGCGCGGTGACCGCATGGATCGTGATGCGCAGATCGAAGGTCTGCAGGCCGCGCCCGCCGGCATCGCGGCTGGCGAAGGCCTGCCGCACGCGATTGAGCACCGCCTGGTATGCGCCGATCGGCTGGCCGACCACCAGCGGGCGGGCGTCCTCCAGCGTCTGCCGGATGCCCTCGCCGCCCGGCACCTCGCCGACGCCGGTGCGGCCCGCGCTGTCCTTGAGCAGCACGACATTGCGCGTGAAGAACGGGCCATGGGCGCCCGACAGGTTCATCAGCATGCTGTCGTGGCCGGCCACCGGGATCACGGTCAATTCGGTGACGACGGGCGTGGCGCCCGCGGCGGAGATCGATTGGTCTGTCATGAGGTGTCTCGGAATGCTGTCTCGGGTGGCGTCGTCATCCCCGCCTCCATTGGCACGCCGGACGGCGGCATGAGGGGAACGAGATAAAGGAACCAACAACGTCGGTTATCAGTCGTCGTATAACTTACGACGCAGTATAATGAGCCGTTCCAGAACCGGTCAAGCACCGTACTTACCCTATGAAAGCCTCGACCTTGACCCCCAATCCGCTTCGCCGCCGCGGCCGCACGCTGGCCGAAGAAGCGGTCGCCAGCCTGACCGACAGCATTCGCCAGGGCACGCTGCGCCCCGGCGACAAGCTGCCCACCGAATCGGAAATCATGACCACGCTCGGCGTCAGCCGCACGGTGGTACGCGAAGCGCTGTCGAGGCTGCAGGCGAGCGGTCTGGTCGAGACTCGTCACGGCATCGGTACCTTCGTACTGACGCCGCCTCCCGCCGAATCGGCCTCCCCGTTCCGCATCGATCCCTCGGCGATGGTCACCGCGATGGACGTGCTGGCGATGCTGGAATTTCGCGTCAGCATCGAAGCGGAAGCGGCCGGTCTGGCGGCCGTGCGGCGCAGCGACGCCGATCTGGCCGAGATGCGGCGCGCGCTGGACGAGCTCAAGCGCACTGCCGCCTCGGGCGGCGATTCGGTGGCCTCGGACTTCGCCTTCCACCTGGCCGTGGCGCGCGCCACCGGCAACCGCTACTTCAGCGAGATGCTGGGTCACCTGGGCACGTCGGTGATCCCGCGCGGTCGCCTGCACGTGACGCCCGGCGACCGGGAACAATATCTGGAACGGGTCAACTTCGAGCACGACAGCATCTACGACGCGATCGAGCGCCGCGACCCCGATGGCGCCAAGGCGGCGATGCGCATGCATCTGACCAACAGCCGCGAACGGCTGCGCAAGGCGTCGGCCGCCGCGGCCAGCACGCCGGGCTGAAGGCCCCACGCCATAAACCGATACCCCGATACGCCGGCCGAGGGTTAACCCCTGACTGAAGCCTCTTGCGCTACAGTTGTATGATGTCTTACGATATCGACCATCGAACGGCACTTCGCCATGCAGGCGCCGCCCTCGTCCCACGTTGCGCACTCGGGCAGGACGCCCGGCTCTTTCATCGGAAAATCGGAAACCACCATGTCCCTGAACCCCCAAGACCTCAAACAGATCATCAGCGCCGGCCTGCTGTCGTTCCCGGTGACCGATTTCGACGCCAACGGCGACTTCGCCGCGGCCTCCTACGCGAAGCGTCTCGAATGGCTGGCCCCGTACGGCGCCAGCGCGCTGTTCGCCGCCGGCGGCACCGGCGAGTTCTTCTCGCTGGCCCCGAACGAGTACAGCGACATCATCCGCACCGCGGTCGACACCTGCCGCGGCAAGGTGCCGATCATCGCCGGCGCCGGCGGCCCGACCCGCGTGGCGATCGCCTATGCGCAGGAAGCCGAGCGCCTGGGCGCCCACGGCGTGCTGCTGCTGCCCCACTACCTGACCGAGGCCAGCCCCGAAGGCATCGCCAACCATGTCGAAGCGGTCTGCCGCTCGGTGTCGTGCGGCGTGATCGTCTACAACCGCGCGGTGTGCCGCCTGAACGCGGTGCAGCTGGAACGGCTGGCGGAGCGCTGCCCGAACCTGATCGGCTACAAGGACGGCCTGGGCGACATCGAACTGATGGTGTCGATCCGCCGCCGGCTGGGCGAGCGCTTCGCCTATCTGGGCGGGTTGCCGACCGCCGAGGTCTATGCGGCCGCCTATCGCGCGCTGGGCGTGCCGGTCTACTCGTCGGCGGTGTTCAACTTCATTCCGAAGACCGCGATGGACTTCTACCGCGCCATCGCCGCCGAGGACCACGAAACCGTCGGCCGCCTGATCGACACGTTCTTCCTGCCCTACCTCGACATCCGCAATCGCAAGCAGGGCTATGCGGTCAGCATCATCAAGGCGGGCGCCCGCCTGGTCGGCCACGATGCCGGCCCGGTGCGCGCGCCGCTGACGGATCTGAGCGAAGAGGAATGCGCGATGCTCCAGCAGCTGATCGACAAGGTCGGCGGCCAGTAAATGTCATGCCGTTCTGACGCGCGCTGCGCCCGGCCAGGCCGGTGCGGCGCGCGCCTTGATGCCCCACGGCGCATCGGCTGCCCCAGGTGTTGAACCTCGGCAGCCGATGCGCCATCGACGTTTTCAGGAGAAGCCAATGAAGATCACCGGAGAAATGCTGATCGGCGCCAGCGCCGTGAGCGGCCAGGACGCCGTGCTGCAGGCGATCGATCCCGCCACCGGCGCCACGCTGGGCCCCGACTTTCATGGCGGCGGCGCGGCCGAGGTCGACCGCGCCTGCGTGCTGGCCGAACAAGCCTTCGACGCCTTCCGCGACACGCTGCCGGAACAGCGCGCCAGCTTTCTGGAGCGCATTGCCGACGGCATCGAGGCGCTCGGCGACACGCTGATCGAGCGCGCCCATCGCGAAAGCGGCCTGCCGCTGGCGCGCCTGCAGGGCGAGCGCGGCCGCACCGCCAATCAGCTGCGTCTGTTCGCGCGCGTGCTGCGCGACGGCCGCTGGCAGCAGGCCACCTGGGACAGCGCGCTGCCCGAGCGCACGCCGCCGCGGCCGGACCTGCGCATGCAGAACATCGCGCTGGGCCCGGTGGCGGTGTTCGGCGCCAGCAACTTCCCGCTCGCGTTCTCGGTGGCCGGCGGCGATACCGCTTCGGCGCTGGCGGCGGGCTGCCCGGTCGTGGCCAAGTCGCACCCGGCCCATCTGGGCACCTCGGAACTGGTGGGCCGTGTCATCCAGCAGGCCGTGGCCGATGCCGGCCTGCCCGAAGGCGTGTTCTCGCTGGTGCTGGGCGCCGGCAACGAGATCGGTACCGCGCTGGTCGCGCACCCGGCGATCCAGGCGGTGGGCTTCACCGGCTCGCGCGGCGGCGGCCTGGCGCTGACGCGCGTGGCGCAGCAGCGTCCGCAGCCGATCCCGGTCTATGCCGAGATGAGCAGCATCAATCCGGTCTTCCTGATGCCCGCGGCGCTGGCCGCGCGCGGCGAGCGGATCGCCGCCGAGCTGATCGACTCGCTGGTGATGGGGGTCGGCCAGTTCTGCACCAACCCGGGCCTGGTGATCGCCATCGACAGCCCCGCGCTGGCCGCCTTCCGCGCGGCCGCGGTGCAAGCGCTGGGCGGCAAGCCGGCCGGCACGATGCTGACGCCCGGCATCCATCAGGCCTATCAGCAAGGCGTGGCGAAGCTCGGCGAGATCAACGGGCTGCAGCGCATCGGCACGGGCCTGGCCGGCAGCGGCCCGAACCAGGCCTGCGCCGCGATGTTCGAGACCAGCGCCGCGCAGTTCATCGCCGACCATCGGATGCAGGCCGAGGTGTTCGGTCCGTCGTCGGTGCTGGTGGTCTGCCGGGACATCGACGAGATGAGCGCGCTCACGCGCAGCCTGGAGGGCCAGCTGACCGCCACCGTGCACGCCGATGCCGACGACTACGCGGCGGCCCGCCAGCTGCTGCCGACGCTCGAGCGCAAGGTCGGCCGCGTGCTGTTCAACGGCTACCCGACCGGTGTCGAGGTCTCGTATGCGATGGTCCACGGCGGCCCCTTCCCGGCCACCTCGGACGCCCGCACGACCTCGGTCGGCGCCGCGGCGATCGCGCGCTTCCTGCGCCCGGTCTGCTATCAGAACGTGCCGGGCGAACTGCTGCCGCCGGCGTTGCGCGACGACAATCCGCTGGGACTGTGGCGGCTGCGGGACGGAGAACTGGGCCGGGCCTGACCGCTGGCCCCGGCGGGCGCGACTGTGTGATCCATCCCACAGTCGGTGCAGGGCGACGCCCGTACAGTGACATCGTCACCGTAACGCGTCGCCCGCCCGGCGACCGAGGATCGCCATCATGACCACCCCGCCGCGTGCCCTGCGCATCCCGCCCGAATCCGCCCATGTCGTGGTGGTCGGGCCGGTGCGAAATTGCGCCGCGACCATCGCGCGCGAAGTGGCACACCTGCGGCAGGTTCTTTCCCCCTTCGCCTCGGTCAGCTTCCTGCTGGTCGAGAGCGACTCGACCGACGATTCGGTGCAGCAGCTGCGGCAGCTCGCCGCGCAGGTCCCGGGCTTTGCCTTCGAATCGATGGGCACGCTGCGCGATCGCCATCCGACGCGGTGCGAGCGCATCGCGATCTGCCGCAACGTCTATGTCGAGCGGCTCGCCAGCGACCCACGCTACGCGCATATCGACTACGTGATCGCCGCCGACCTCGACGACATCAACCATGGCTTGAACGCCGACGCGGTGCTCAGCTGCTGGCGCAGCGAGGTCGACTGGGCCGGCATGACGGCCAACCAGCGGCTGGGCTACTACGACATCTGGGCCTTGCGCCATCCCGCCTGGTCGCCGGTCGACTGCTGGGCGGCCTATCGCGACATCGTCGACGTGGTGGGCCATCGCCAGGCGCTGGAGTTGTGCGTCGCCTCCAAGCAGATCCGCGTGCCAGCCAATGCCGCGCCGATCGAGGTCGAATCCGCGTTCGGCGGCTTCGCGGTCTACCGGCGCGATGCCTTCGTCAAGGGGCGCTATATCGGCCTGGACGCCGATGGGCAGGAGATCAACGAGCACGTGTCGTTTCACGCCGACCTGCGCGCGCACGGGCATCGTCTCTATATCAATCCGGCGATGATCAACGCGGATTTCACCGAGCACACCTATCACAAGACACGGCTTGGCCATCTGCGCAAGGAGGTGATGTGGCGGGTGCGCGAGACCGCCGACTTCCTGCACTGCCGGGAGCAGCTGGAATCGGCGATCGACGCGGTCAAGAAGTGGTGGGCCGGGTCGATGCAGCATCCCGGCAAGCTGCGCTGAGGCTGGAAACCCGGCGCCGAAGTCCGGACGCCGGGATTGCACACAGCCTCGATCAGGCGGCCGCGCGCAGCGGTGCGGCCTGCGTGCCCTGCGCGCCAGCAGGGGCGGCAGCGCCGGTCGCACCCGTCATCGCCATCGCGCCGCTGCGCGAGCGTCCGGAACTCAGATACCCGGCGATCGATTCCTGCGTGACCTCGCCCAGATAGACGCCGTCGCCATCGACCACCGGCAGCCAGCTGGTGTTGTGCTGGTACATGCGCGACAGCACGATGCGCAGGTGCTCGTCGACCGCCGCGGTCGCGGCGAACGGACGCAGCACGTCGCCGCAGACCTGAGTGCCCGCGGCCGGATTGCGCGCGTCGCGGCGCGCCACATAGCCGAGCGCACGCTGCCCTTGGTCAAGCACCGGCAGATGGCGCACATCGGCGTCGTCCATCAGCGCCAGCGCCTGCGCCAGCGGCATCTGCGGCGTGGCGGTCGCGCCCATGGTGGCGGCATCGCCCGCGCGCACCAGCAGCAGGCGCTTGAGCGTGTTGTCGTGGCCCACGAAGGCCTGCACGAACTCGTCGGCCGGATGCGCCAGCAGCGCGTCCGGGTGATCGAACTGGACCAGCTTGCCGGCACGGAACACCGCGACCTTGTCGGCCAGCTTGATCGCCTCGTCGATGTCGTGCGAGACCATGATCACGGTCTTGCCCAGTTGCCGCTGCATCTGCAGGAATTCGTTCTGGATGCTCTCGCGGTTGATCGGATCGACGGCGCCGAACGGCTCGTCCATCAGCAGCACCGGCGCGTCGGCGGCAAGCGCGCGAATCACGCCGATGCGCTGCTGCTGGCCGCCCGACAGTTCGCGCGGATAGCGCGTCAGCATCCGGTTCGGATCGAGCTGCACCATCGCCATCAGCTCGCGTGCGCGTTCGCGGCAGCGTTGCTTGTCCCAGCCCAGCAGGCGCGGCACCACCGTGATGTTCTGCTCGATCGTCATGTTGGGGAACAGGCCGATCTGCTGGATCACGTAGCCGATCTTGCGGCGCAGCGCGACCTCGTCGATGCCCGCAGTGTCTTCGCCCTCGATGCGCACGCGGCCCGAGGTCGGCGGGATCAGCCGGTTGATCATCTTCAGCGTGGTGGTCTTGCCGCAGCCCGACGGGCCGAGGAACACGCAGATCTCGCCGCGCGGCACCGTCAGCGACACCGAGTCGACCGCGCGCACCAGCGCGCCATCCTTCTGCGTGAACGATTTGCTCAGTTGGTCCAGTTCGATCATGTGCGGATTCCTTTGGGCGTCAGCACGCGCTGCAACCATTGCAGGCACACGTCCGCCATGATGGCGAGCAGGCTGACCAGGACGGCGCCCACCGCGAGTTTGCTCATATTGCTCTGGCTGATCGCTTGCAGGATCAGCACGCCGAGGCCGCCGGCGCCGATCAGCGCGGCGATGGTGGCGACACCGATGTTCATCACCACCGCGGTACGCACACCGCCGAGGATCACCGGCACCGCCAGCGGCAGGTCGACCAGCCGCATGCGCTGCCAGGTAGTCATGCCGATGCCGCGGCCGGCCTCCTGGATGCCGCTGTCGATGCCGGCCAGCGCCACATAGGTGTTGCGCAGGATCGGCAGCAGCGAATACAGGAACACCGCGGTGACGGCCGGCAGATAGCCGAGCGCGTGGCCGAAGCGCGCGAACACCGGGATCATCAGGCCGAACAGCGCGATCGACGGGATCGTCAGCACCACCGTGGCCAGCGTCATCATCGGCGTGGCCAGCCAGCGCCAGCGCGTGGCCAGGATGCCGAGCGGCACGCCGATCAGGATCGCCAGCCCGACCGCCGCGCCGACCAGCGCGAGATGCTCGCCGGTCAGCTTCAGCAGCGTCGGCCAGCTGTGTTGCAGATAGGAAATCAGGTCCATGAGTTGTCCGTGTCTTGTCCGTCAGAGTCCGGCGCGGCTCAGATCAGCCCGTGCTGGCGCAGGAAGTCGGACGCGACGGCATCGACCGGTTTCTGCTCGATGTCGACGCGGTAGTTCATCTCCGTCATCGACGCGTTGTCGAGCGCGGCCGCCAGCGCGTTCAGCAGTTCCGCCAGTTGCGGATGGGCGTCGAGCACCGCCTTGCGCACCACCGGCACCGCCTGGTAGGCCGGGAAGAAGCCCTTGTCGTCGCGCAGCAGCACCAGGTCGAAGCCCTTGACGCGGCCGTCGGTGGCGTAGACCAGGCCGGTCTCGACCTGGTCGTTGCGCAGCGCCGTGTAGACCAGGCCCGGATCGAGCTGGATCACGTCGCGCCGCGTCCACGGCAGTCCGTAGGCGGCCTTCAGCGGCTCCAGGCCGTCGGGCCGCGCGGCGAACTCCATGTCGACCGCGAAGGTGTGGCGCTTGTCCTCGCCGCCGGCGCGGATCTTGTCCGCGAGCTCGGACAGCGAGGTGACGCCGGCCGCCTCGGCGCGGTGGCGCGGCATCGCCAGCGCATAGGTGTTGTTGATGGTCGACGGCTGCAGCCACACCAGGCCCTTGGCCGCATCGAGCGCCTTGACGCGGGCGTAGCTCTGCTCGGCATCGAGCTTCTCGTCGACGCGGTTGAAGACGATCAGCGCGGTACCGGTGTAGTCCCACACGATGTCGAGCTGGCCGCTCTCCATCGCCTGCCGCATCAGCGTGCTGCCCAGCCCGGCGGTCAGCTCGGTGGTCAAGCCCTTGGCGCGCAGATACTGCGAGGTCATCGACGACAGGATCAGCTGCTCGGTGAAGTTCTTGCCGCCGACGCGCACCGGTGCGGAATCGGCTGCCATCGAAGGGGCGTTCGTCAGCAGCGCGGCGGCACCGAGCAGCGCGGCCAGCCACGTGCGCGGACGAAGCGATCGCATCAGCGTCATGGTGTTCTCCTTGATGTTCCGCTTGAGGTTCCGCTTCATGCCGCCAGCCCTCGCCGGCGCAGATAGAAGCGTCCGCCCGCGGCGAACAGCGCATCGAGCGCCAGCGCCAGCAGCGCGGTGGCCGCGGCGCCGAGCAGCAGCAGCGACGGGTTGTTCAGGTAGATGCCGGGGAAGATCATTTCGCCGAGGCTGTTGGCCCCGATCAGGAACGACAGCGGCACGGTGCCGACGTTGATCACCAGGCTGGTGCGCACGCCGGCCAGGATCACCGGCATCGCGTTCGGCAGCTCGACCCGCAGCAGCCGCTGGCGCGGCGTCATGCCGATGCCCTTGGCCGCTTCCAGCAGCGCCGGCGGCAGACCGCGCAATCCCTCGCAGGTATTGCGCACGATCGGCAGCAGCGAGGCCAGCCACAGCGCCAGCACCGCGGGCCGCTCGCCGATGCCGAGCACGGCCAGCGACAGCGCCAGCACCGCCAGCGACGGCACCGTGTTGCCGATATTGAAGATCTGCATCAGCCGGTCGGCCCAGCGCCGCAGCGCCGGCCGCGACAGCAGGATGCCGGCCGGCACGCCGGTGGCGAGCGCCAGCGCCATCGACCACGCCACCAGGCGCAGGTGATCGGCCACGTCGTAAAGCAGGCGTTCGCGGTGCTGGGCGATCGTGTCGACGCCGACCCAGGCCAGCAGGCCGGCCAGCGCCAGCACGATGAAGCCGGCCCAGCCGAGTCCACGCCAGATTCGCAAAGACATCTTTCCTCCCCTTTCCTCCCGCCGGGCGACGGCGATGCAAGCCGGGACGCGACCGCTGGAGCGGCGCGGCAAGGCGCATCGGCCGCGACGGCGGACCATGAACGGACGGCGGCAACGGACCAGCGCGATGGCGAGACCCGAGCGGGGCATGGCGCCATGGCGGCGGACCCGGCCGGGTCCAGGCTAGATTGGTGCTGTCCGCCATGACCGGCGGGATGCCGGCGGACGGACGGTAGGCGCCCATTGCCGCATGAAGGCGAGGCAGATGGGGGCCCGGTGACGGACCGCGGGGCCGCCCGGAACGGGCGGGCGCCAGCGGCCCTGGCGCGGCGCTGCGGGTCGGCGCGGTGCCGGCATCAGCCGGGTAACGCGCGGACGGTCTCGGACGGTCGCCAAGACGGTCGTCATGACCTCGCAGGCCAGTGGCAGCGCAAAATTGAAGGTTCCGACGCGCCGCCGGATCAATCGGCCGTGGTCGCCAAATCCGCCGCGGCGAGCGCGGAGCTCAAGCGGCTAATTTGCAACAACGGATGGCAAAGAGGTCGCTATTCTAACGAACTTCATCGATCTTGTCACCCCGTCTGTCAACCGGCCGTCTTTTGGCGTCTATTTGCCGGTTCCGGGGCCTGCCCAAAGGGAGCACCAGGCACCCGGCAAGGGTGTCCGCTGCGTTCCATCAGCGTTCACAAAGGCGCCTTCATCATTCCACCGATAGAACGCTCTTTTGCCCTGCCCCCGGCTACCGCTTTCCTGCCAAACCCTTACATTGAGGGGGTACCGCGGCGCGAGTTGCCGCTCAACAGGACACAGGAGATCGACATGGACGCCATCCGTACCGACGACACCACCGCCACCGTTCCGGCCACGGCCGAGGAATCGGTGCATCGCACCCGCACCATCGATCGCGTGGTGCGCGGCATCGCCACCTCTGACGGCGCCGGCGTCAAGCTGACCCGCGTGCTGACGCAGAACCTGCAGCGCCGGCTGGACCCGTTCCTGATGCTGGACGCCTTCGGCACCGACCGGGCCGACGACTACATCGGCGGCTTTCCGGCCCACCCGCATCGCGGCTTCGAGACCATCACCTACATGCTGGCCGGACGCATGCGCCATCGCGACAGCGCCGGCAACGAGGGCCTGCTGGAGAACGGCGGCGCGCAATGGATGGTGGCCGGTGCCGGCGTGGTGCATTCGGAGATGCCGGAACAGCAGGACGGCCGCATGGAGGGCTTCCAGCTGTGGTTGAACCTGCCGGCCAGCGACAAGATGACGGCGCCGTGGTATCGCGACCTGCCGGCCGCCGCCATTCCGACGGTCGCGCTGCCGGGCGGCGCGGCGGTGCGCGTGCTCGCCGGGGCTTCGCACGGCGTGCAGGGCGCGATGACGCGGCCCGTCACCGAGCCGCTGTATCTCGACGTCGCGCTGCCGGCCGGCCAATCGTTCGCGCAGGCCGTGCCCGCCGGGCATAACGCGTTCGTCTACGTGTATCGGGGCGAAGTGAGCATCGGCGAGGGCGACGCGCTGGCCGCGCTCGACGCGCAGCGGATGGGCGTGCTGGCCAACGAGGCGGATGCCGACGGCGTGATCGTCAAGGCCACGCAGGACGCGCGCTTCCTGCTGATCGCCGGCAAGCCGCTGGGCGAGCCGATCGTGCAGTACGGCCCGTTCGTGATGAACAGCGAGGCGGAAATTCACCAGGCGCTGAGCGACTTCCGCGATGGGCGGTTCGAGGGGAAGGTGCAGAGCGCGGGGTGAGTGGGAGAGCGGCGCGGCGCGCCGCTGCCCTCTCCCCGACCCTTGTATGTTGCAAAATTCGTCCCGGACGCCTCAGATCGATTGACCCATGCTCTGAGCGCGAGCTCAAGTTCGAGGGAGAGCGAGGATCGGGGCGTCCAATTCTTGGTAGCGT
>NZ_JAGFTW010000039.1:0-36593 GCF_017598945.1 Cupriavidus gilardii | reverse complement strand
GACGCCGATGAAGCCACGTTTTGCTGTGCGAGCACTTGATAACTTTTGAGCCTGACAAGTCCGAAGACCTGCCGGTGACTGTTCGCTATCGAGCGCCCACACTTATCGGTTGTTCGTTTGTTAAAGAGCTCACGCGCCGGCTTTGCCGTCCGCGTCGCTGCGTTGTCAGCAGCAGAGAAACGAGATTATGCAGAACCTTTCGCTTCTCGTCAACAGGTTTGTCAGCACTTTCTGCCGCGGCGCCGGCACCGTAGCGCCTTCGCCTTCCCTGCCAACCCCGCCGCCGTTCGGCTGCGAGGGGGCGAATATTAAGGGAGCCGGCGCGCAAAGGCAAGCGAATTTAAGTAGAAACCCGAATCCGCCCTTGAAGTGCGCGATATCCGACAAATGTCACACCGGTGACAGCATCGCCGGAACGCTTGCCCTAAGCTGGCGGACCGGGCGCTGTCCATCTCTATATCTATAAGAAGACGTACCCCTGACTACGATTCAGTCAATCAGTCGAAGGAGACAACCATGACGCTGATCCCGAACGCCGGCCTGTCGCTGGTCACTGGCGCCACCGACGTGCCGCTGTCGGACCAGACCATCGCCGAATTGCTGGCCGCCACGGTGGCCGCCCACCCCGACGCCGAGGCTGTCGTCTTCCGCGAGCAGGGAATCCGCTGGACCTGGCGCCAGTTCAGCGAGCAGGTGGACCGCCTCGCCACCGGGCTGCTCGAGCGAGGGATCGCCCGGGGCGATCGCGTCGGCATCTGGTCGCCGAACCGGCAGGAGTGGCTGGTGACGCAGTTCGCCACCGCCCGGATCGGCGCCATCCTGGTCAACATCAATCCGGCCTACCGGCTGGCCGAGCTCGAGTACGCGCTGAACAAGGCCGGCGTGCGGATGCTGATCACGGCCGCGCGCTTCAAATCGAGCAACTATATCGAGATGCTGCAGAAGCTCGCGCCGGAGCTGGCCGACAGCCAGCCGGGCAGATTGCGCGCGGCCCGGTTGCCCGCGCTGCAGTGGGTCGTGCGCATGGGCGACGAGGACACGGCTGGCATGGTGTGCTATGCCGACTTGCTGGCCCAGCCGGATACCGTCCGCCTGGACGCCGCCGGTTCGGCGCTCGGCCCGCACGATCCGATCAATATCCAGTTCACCAGCGGGACGACGGGCAATCCCAAGGGCGCCACGCTGACCCACCACAACGTCGTCAACAACGGGCGCTTCGTCGCGATGGCGATGCGGCTGACCGACCGCGATTCGTTGTGCATCCCGGTGCCGCTCTATCACTGCTTCGGCATGGTGCTGTCGGTACTGGCCTGCGTCAGCGTCGGCGCGCGGATGATCTTCCCCGGCGAAGCCTTCGATCCGCTGGCGACCATGCAGGCCGTGCATGACGAGCGCTGCACCGCGCTGCACGGCGTGCCGACCATGTTCATCGCCCAGCTCGACCATCCGGACTTCGGCAAGTTCGACTTCACCTCGCTGCGCACCGGCATCATGGCCGGCGCGCCGTGCCCGATCGAGGTGATGAAGCGCGTGATCAAGGACATGCATATGGCCGAAGTCACGATCGCCTACGGCATGACCGAAACCAGCCCGGTGTCGTTCCAGAGCGCGACCGACGATCCGTTGGAGAAGCGCGTGGCCACCGTCGGGCGGGTTCAGCCGCATCTGGAATGCAAGATCGTCGACGAAACCGGCCAGATCGTGCCGGTCGGTGCCACCGGGGAGCTGTGCACCCGCGGTTATTCGGTGATGCTCGGTTACTGGGAGGACGTGGCGCGCACCCGCGAGGCGATCCGCGACGGCTGGATGCATACCGGGGACCTCGCCACGATCGACGAGCAGGGTTATTGCAATATCGTGGGCCGGGTCAAGGACATGGTGATCCGCGGCGGCGAGAACCTGTACCCGCGCGAGATCGAGGAATTCCTGTTCCGTCATCCGAAGGTGCAGGCGGTACAGGTGTTCGGCGTGCCCGATCCGAAGTATGGCGAGGAGCTGTGCGCGTGGATCGTGCTCAAACCCGGACAGAGCGCGACCGAGGACGAGATCCGGGCGTTCTGCCGGGACCAGATTGCGCACTACAAGATCCCGCGTTATGTTCGTTTCGTCGACGACATGCCGATGACGGTCACCGGCAAGGTGCAGAAGTTCGTGATGCGGGAGACCATGATCCGCGAATTGGGACTCGAGCCGGCCGCGACCGCGTGACCGTAGACGGCGCGATGGCGGCCGTCGCATTCGCATCGGCCGTCGCCGCCCTACCGCAGACAGGAGCGTCCGCCATGGCTGTCCATATCGTCAGGCTCGGAACCCCGCGCAGTGCCGGCGAAGGTTTGCGCATCGGCACGGTGCGCCGGCCGCCCCGCGGGGTGCCGCGCAGCCAATACGCCAGCCGCAACTTCTACGATGTCTGGTTTCCGCTGCTGTCGCCCTCCCCCGAACTGGTCGCCGAGGCGAAGCACGCGCAGGAAGAGGAGGACGACAAGGCCTGGCGTCATTTCGAGCGGCGCTTTCAGGCCGAGATGGCGGAACCCGAGGCCAGCCGCACGCTCGACCTGCTGGCCGCCCTCTCGCACCAGACGGATTTCGCGGTCGGCTGCTACTGCGAGGACGAGAACCGCTGCCACCGGTCGATCCTGCGCAAGCTGCTCGCCAAGCGCGGCGCGGCCTTCGCGTAGCGGGTTCTGCCAGGAAACGCGCCTGACGAGGCCGTCGCGCCACAGCGGCCGGGCGGGACGGGCAGCGCCCACGCTATGATAGGCGCCTTGCGCAACACGCGGACCGTGTATTGGGTTCCAACTGCTCTGCGCGCACCTCGGCCGCTTACCCGCCACCCCGCCCATGGCATTGAACCTGGTCTGGCTGTCCTTTTTTCTGTCCGCCTTTGCCATCGGCTGCGTCCGGCTGGCGCATGGCGATGCCGCCATCTTTCCGGCCATGCTGGCGAGCCTGTTCGACAGCGCTCGCACCGCCTTCGAGATCTCCCTGAGCCTGGCCGGCATCATGGCGCTGTGGCTGGGCATCATGCGAATCGGCGAGCGCGGCGGCGTGGTGCAGGGCTTTGCGCGCGCCGTGAATCCGGTGCTGCGGCACCTGTTCCCCGGCGTTCCCCAGGGTCATCCGGCTCAAGGCGCGATGATGATGAACGTCTCCGCCAATATGCTTGGGCTGGACAATGCCGCGACACCGCTCGGTCTGAATGCGATGCGGGAGCTGCAGACGCTGAACGACAAACCCGACACCGCGACCGATGCGCAGATCATGTTCATCGTGCTCAATACCGCGGGGCTGACGCTGATTCCGACGTCGGTGATCGCGATGCGGCAGGCGATTGCGCTGAAGCAGGGGCTGGTCGGCTTCAACGCCGCCGACATCTTCCTGCCGACGCTGCTGGCGACCGGCGTGTCGTGCCTGGCCGGGCTGATCGCGGTGGCCTGGACCCAGCGGCTCAATCTGTTCAGACCCGCGATCCTCGGCACGCTGGTGGCGATCGTCGCGGCGCTCGGCGGTCTGGCGGTCTGGCTGCGCCATGCGCCGGCACCGCAGGTCGACACCGTGACGGCCCTCGCCGGCAGTCTGTTCATCCTGGGCCTGATCGTGGTGTTTCTGCTGTGCGGCGCGGCTCGGCGGGTCAACGTCTACGAGGCATTCGTCGACGGCGCCAAGGAAGGCTTTGGCGTGGCGGTGCAGATCATCCCCTATCTGGTGGCGATCCTGGTCGCGATCGGGCTGTTTCGCGCCAGCGGCGGCATGGACTGGCTGATGCAGGGCCTGGCGGCCGGCATCGCCCGCCTCGGGCTCAATACGGATTTCGTGCCGGCGCTGCCGGTCGGGCTGATGAAGGTGCTGTCCGGCGCCGGGGCCCGGGGCCTGATGGTCGACGTGATGACGACGTACGGCGTCGATTCCTTCCAGGGGAAGCTGGCCGCGATCATCCAAGGATCGACCGAAACGACGTTTTACGTACTCGCGGTCTATTTCGGCAGCGTCAATGTGCGTCGTACCCGGCACGCGCTGGGATGCGCATTGTTCGCCGATGCGGTTGGGCTGATCGCCGCCATCGGCATTGCCTACCTCTTCTTCCATTGACAAGATTGGGTTGGCGGCCTTGGGGACAGATAAACGTTGCATTGGCGCAACGAAATCGAATCAATTCCGGCTTTTTCAAACGCGGACCTTGGTGCGTCGCAACAAGCCGCGTATAGTGAAGTCTGTCTCCTCCACCACCTCGGTGGATTCCAGCCCGCGCACAACCTGCGCGGGTTTTTTTTCGTCCACATTTTTCCGATGCAGGACCACAACGGTCGGCGTGGGTCTGCCACCTCTGCTGCATCGCATCAACGTCGCGCGACCGCGAAGTGAGCGGGCACTCACGGCCGAGCCGGAGCCGCGAGGCGGCACCCCGTTGCGGCGTGCTGCCGCGCCCGACTGGCGAGTGCCGCTCGATATCCTAGAATGGTCGTGACCCCCTCCCCTACCGGTCGAGGCACGCCATGTCTGAGATCGTATTTCCCAGCAGCGTCCCCACCTACTGCGCAGCCAGCCTGACGCTGTCGTGCCCCGCCACCGTCAACGGCCTACCGTCCCGCTATTCGATCACCGCCGAAGCGCTCGAGTCGCATTTCGGCGCGCGCTCGCCGCGCGAGGAAGACCTGGTACGCGCCTTCACCGACCATCGGCCGCGCATCGAAAGCATCGCGCAATCGCTGTTCGAGCTGACCCGTTCGCGCAATATCGTGCTGCGCAGCGGACACGTCCGCTTCGTTCCCGAATCCTGATCGCGACCCGCTGCCGGCGCTGTCCGCACACGCGCCCCAATTAATTGACCGAACGGTCGGTTTATATATAATGCTTCCTACCGCCCGGCCCACGCATGGCCGGGACCCGCCAGAGGAGGCGTTATGTACACCCAAAGCCTGGACCTGCCCCAACAGCCCCAGCCGGCCAACGTGGCCCGCGCGGCCAACGAAGGCGCCAGCCCGGCCGAGAGCGCCGAGGCGCAGGCCGCGTTCGATGCGCGCCTGGCTGCGGACGGCAAGATCGAGCCGCAAGACTGGATGCCGGCCGCCTATCGCAAGACGCTGATCCGCCAGATCTCCCAGCACGCCCACTCCGAGATCATCGGCATGCTGCCCGAGGGCAACTGGATCACGCGCGCGCCGTCGCTCAAGCGCAAGGCGATCCTGCTGGCCAAGGTGCAGGATGAAGGCGGCCACGGCCTCTATCTGTATTCGGCGGCCGAGACGCTGGGCACCTCGCGCGACGAGATGGTCGACGCCCTGCATCGCGGCAAGGCCAAGTATTCGTCGATCTTCAATTACCCGACGCTGACCTGGGCCGATGTCGGCGTGATCGGCTGGCTCGTCGACGGCGCGGCGATCATGAACCAGATCCCGCTGTGCCGCTGCTCCTACGGACCGTACGCGCGCGCGATGATCCGCATCTGCAAGGAGGAATCGTTCCACCAGCGCCAGGGCTTCGACGCGCTGCTGGCGATGATGCGCGGCACCGACGCGCAGCGCGAGATGGTGCAGGACGCGGTCAACCGCTGGTGGTTTCCGGTGCTGATGATGTTCGGCCCGCCCGATGCGGCGTCGACCAACAGCGCGCAGACCATGGCCTGGGGCATCAAGCGCATCTCCAACGACGACCTGCGCCAGAAGTTCGTCGACGCGACGGTCGAGCAGGCCAAGGTGCTGGGCGTTACGCTGCCCGACCCGGGCCTGCGGTGGAACGAGGAACGGGGCCACTACGACTACAGCCCGCTGGACTGGGACGAGTTCTGGCGGGTCATCAACGGCGACGGCCCGTGCAACCGCGAACGGCTGGCGACCCGCGCCAAGGCGCACGAGGACGGCGCCTGGGTGCGCGAGGCCGCGCTGGCCCACGCCGCCAAGGTCGCGCAGCGCGAAGCGGCGCAATCGCGCGCCGCGGCCTGAGCCGATCCACGGCAAGCCGCCCACCGGAGACAAGCAAGATGACGCGAAAGGAATGGCCGCTGTGGGAAGTGTTCGTCCGCAGCAAGCAGGGCCTGGAACACAAGCATTGCGGCAGCCTGCACGCCGCGGACGCGCACCAGGCGCTGCGCATGGCGCGCGACGTCTATACGCGGCGCCAGGAGGGCGTGTCGATCTGGGTGGTGCCGTCGTCGGCGATCACCGCCAGCGTGCCCGACGAGAAGGCCGAGCTGTTCGACCCGATGGCCGACAAGATCTACCGGCATCCGACCTTCTATCAGCTGCCCGATGAAGTCAACCATATGTAGAAAGGGCCGCGCATGACCGCCATCACGTCGAACCCGCCATCGTCCTCGTCGCTGCTGTCCAGCCTGCCGCTCTCGCGCACCGCCGGCTGGCAGTACGTGCTGCGTCTTGCCGACAACGCGCTGATCCTCGGCCAGCGCAACGCCGAGTGGTGCGGCCATGGACCGGTGCTGGAAGAAGATATCGCGCTGGCCAATATCAGCCTGGACCTGATCGGCCAGGCACGCCTGCTCTATGCGCGCGCCGGCGAACTGGAGGCCGAGCTGACCGGCCGCGCCCGCCACGAGGACGACTACGCCTACTGGCGCGGCGAGCGGGAATTCCGCAACTGGACGCTGCTGGAGCTGCCGCACAGCGGACCGCTGGCGGGCACCGCCTCGTCGGACCGCGACTACGCCGTCACCATCGTGCGCAACTTCCTGTACAGCGCGCTGATGGTCGAGCTCTGGAGCGCGCTCGAAGGCAGCCGCGATGCCGGTCTGGCGGCGATCGCCTCGAAGTCCATCAAGGAAGCGCGCTACCACCTGCATCACGGCGCCGACTGGCTGGTGCGGCTGGGCGACGGCACGGACGAATCGCACGCCCGCACGCAGCGCGCACTGGACCACCTGCTGCCCTATATGAACGAATGCTTCGCCCCGGACCCGGTCGAGCAGGAAGCGGCGGCGCAGGGCATCGCGGTGCCGACCGCCGAACTGCGGCCGGCCTGGCAGGCGACCGTCGAGGAGACCGTGGCCGAGGCCACGCTGACGCTGCCCGCCGCCACCGGCTTCGTGTCGACCGGCAAGCAGGGCCTGCATTCCGAGCATATGAGCTATCTGCTGGCGCAGATGCAGAGCCTGGCGCGCGCCCATCCCGGCGCCCACTGGTAACCCGCGCCGGTAGCCCCCCACGCATCGACGCGACACCATGCCAGCGACCCTGACCCACTCCGCCTCGCGCCGGCATCCCGCCGACGCCGACACGTCAGCGCGCGTCGCACGCGCCTGGGCGGTGCTGGACGCCGTGCCCGATCCCGAAATCCCGGTGGTATCGATCCGCGATCTCGGCATCCTACGCGAGGTGGCGATCGCCGACGATGGCGCGCTGGAGATCGTGATCACGCCGACCTATTCCGGCTGCCCCGCGATGGACGAGATCGCCGAAGACATCGGCCGCGCGCTCGACCAGGCGGACCTGGGCCCGTGGAAGATCCGCACCGTGCTGGCGCCCGCATGGACCACCGACTGGATCACCGCCGAAGGCCGCGACAAGCTGCTCGCCTACGGCATCGCGCCGCCGGCCCGCTGTGCCGACCATGGCGTGCAAACGCGGCCGCTGCGCTTCGTGCCGCGCCACCAGGCCAGGGGCGCCAGCGCTTCCGACAGCGTGCCCTGCCCGCACTGCGGCAGCGCCGACACCGAGCCGCTGTCGCAGTTCGGGTCGACCGCCTGCAAGGCGCTCTACCGCTGCCGCACGTGCCGCGAACCGTTCGACTACTTCAAACCGTACTAGCCACCGTACAGCCAGGCCGTCCGGCTCGCGCCGCGGTCCACCGTCACACCGTCCCTTCGCCGCCATGACCCCACAGTTCCATCCGCTGCGCGTGGCGCAGGTCCGCCCCGAAACCGCCGACACCGTCTCGGTCGCCTTCGAGGTCCCGGCCGCGCTGCGCGACGCCTACCGCTTCAAGCAGGGCCAGTTCCTGACGCTGCGCACGTCGATCGACGGCCAGGAGGTACGGCGTTCGTATTCGATCTGCTGTGGCGTGCAGGACTACGATCGACATGGCGAGCTGCGCGTCGCGGTCAAGCGGGTCGACGACGGGCTGTTCTCGAACTTCCTGCACGATGCGGTGGTGCCGGGCCACACCATCGACGTGATGACGCCGGACGGCCGCTTCCATGTCCCGCTCGACCCGGAGGCCGCGCGCCACTATGTGGCCTTTGCCGCCGGCAGCGGCATCACGCCGGTGATGTCGCTGATCCGGACCACGCTGGCCATCGAGCCGAACAGCCGCTTCACGCTGGTGTACGGCAACCGCAATGTCGACAGCATCATCTTCGCCGAGGCGCTGGACGACCTGAAGAACCAGTACCTGTCGCGGCTGACGCTGTACCACGTGCTGTCGCGCCAGCCGCAGGAGGTCGATCTGCTGCACGGCCGGCTCGATCGTGCCCGGGTGCAGGCCTTCCTCGAAACGCTGATCCCGGTCGAGGACATCGACGCGGCCTTCGTCTGCGGGCCCGCCTCGATGATCGACGACGTCGAAGCCGCGCTGAAGGACGCCGGCCTGGACCCGCACAAGATCCACGCCGAGCGCTTCGGCGTGCCGCTGGCCCAGCCGCGCCGGCAACCGGCCAAGGTGACCACCGACGAAGCCGGCACCGCGCAGCTGGTGGTGGTGCTCGACGGCAAACAGCACGCGATGCGCATCCCGCTGCAGGACGCCAACGTGCTCGACACCGCGCTGGCGGCCGGGCTGGACCTGCCCTATGCCTGCAAGGGCGGGGTCTGTTGCACCTGCCGCGCCAAGGTGCTGGAGGGCAAGGTCGAGATGGAGAAGAACTACACGCTCGAGCCGTGGGAGATGGACAAGGGCTTCGTGCTGACCTGCCAGGCGCGGCCGCTGACCGAGCGCGTGGTGGTCAGCTACGACGAGCGTTAGGGCCGAACGGGAGGGCGGGACCGAACGCGCGCGAGCGCACGCACCGCCGCCGTCCCCCTGTGATGCATGGTTAAAATGGCCGCTGCCTGAAACCGGACGCCCGGGCGCCGCCAGCGCGAATACCGCGCCGGTACTGCGCCGCCGGGCGCCCGCGGTGCTGTCGAGCCGTCTTATCCATATACAATCACGGCCATGCAATACATCCACGTCGTCAACGGTGACATGGCGGGCAACACGCTGCGCCAGGCGCTTGCGCAAGCCGCCCGTCCGGATCCCGTCGTCGTGCTGCGCGACGACCTGGCCGTCGGCCCGATCGCCGACGTGGACAGCAGCGGCCTGATCCGCTCCGGCTTCTGGCAGCGCGTCGCCCCGCACAGCGAGATCGACTTCGCCGCCGAGATGCGCCAGGCGCTGGACCAGCTGCAGGGCCTGCGCCAGAGCGAGCCCGAGGTCGCGATCTGGCACGGCCAGAGCGCCTCCGACCAGCTGATGCTGCGGCGGGTCGTGTTCCATCTATATCAGAGCCCGCAGCGGATCAACGAGGTCGCGATGGACAGCCGCGAGCTCGACGGCTCCACCCAGGGCAATCTGACCGCGATCGGCATGTATCCGGCCGCCCGGCTGGCGCGCCGTTTCTCGACCATCGCGCCGGTCTCGGTGCTGCGGCTGGGCCGGCTCGGCTACGAATGGCAGCAGAACGTCAAGGAAAACGCCGACGTGCGCCTGTGGAAGGGCAACACGCTGGTGCCCGCGGCCTACCACACGGTCGACGAAGTGATCCTCGAACGCGCGCCGCTCGAATGGACGCCCGCGGCCCAGGTGGTCGGCAGCGTGATGGGCGCGATCGAAGGGCTGCTGGCCAGCGACTGGTTCGTGTTCTGGCGCTGCCGCGAACTGATCGGCGCCGGCCAGATGGTGCTGCGGGGCAATGCCGATTCGCTGCAAAGCTGCGAGCTGCGGCGCAATCTGTCGGTCGATTCCTGATGGCCCGTACCAAGGCGCCCGATTTCGAGGCCCAACGCGAACAGATCCTCGAGCTGGCCGCGGCGGCGTTTGCCGCCAGCAGCTATCCCAGTACCTCGATGGCCGACCTGGCCGCGGCCTGCGGCACCTCGAAGGCACGGCTGTACCACTACTACGAGAGCAAGGAAGCGATCCTGTTCGACCTGCTCGACCGCTATACGCGGCGGCTGATGCTGATCGTCACCGAGGTCGAGGCGGAGGCCGAGCGCCAGGGCCACAGCGAGCGCGACAGCTTCGCCAATCTGATCCGCGCCTTCCTGGCCGAGTACGAGACCTCGCAGACCCGCCATATCGCGCTGATCAACGACGTCAAGTTCCTCGCGCCCGAGCAGCGCGACATCATCCTGAAGCGCGAGCGCGACGTGGTCGCGGCCTTCTCGCGCCAGTTGCGGCGGGCCTATCCGGAACGGGTCACGCGCGAGAACCAGACCGCGCTGACGATGACGGTGTTCGGCATGATCAACTGGACCTTCACCTGGCTCAAACCCGGCGGCAAGCTGTCCTATGCGGACTTCGCCGAGATGGTGATCGACCTGCTGGCGGGCGGGCTGCCCGGACACGCGCGCGCCTGACGCGGCAGCGCGTCCCACGATAGAATGCGGCCTGCGCCGGGGACGACCCCGCGCCGCCGCGGCAAGCCCTTCCGGCTCCCACCAAGCGGCGCCCGACCAACCGGGGACGGCCCCGATGCCTCGACAACATCGCAGCCCATCATGCCCTGGATCTACGTTCTGCTTGCCGGCCTCACCGAAATCGCCTGGGCCACCGGCCTCAAATACTCCGAAGGATTCTCCCGCCTGTGGCCATCGGCCTTCACCATCGTGACGATGGTGGTCAGCTTCTGGCTGCTGTCGCTCGCGATGCGCGCACTGCCGCTTGGCACCGCCTACGCGGTGTGGACCGGCATCGGCGCGGTCGGCTCGTTCGCGGTCGGCATCCTGGTATTCGGCGAATCGGCCAGCTTCTGGCGGCTGTTCAGCGCCGGCCTGGTGCTGGCCGGCATCGTCGGTCTCAAGCTGTCGTCGTAGCAACGCGAGCGACAGCGGCGCCGCCTTGGGCCCAGGTCACGACCACTCGGCCTCCTCCCTGCGCCGCCGCTGCTCGCGGTCCTGCCTGAACATCTCCTCGAGCTCGTCGCGCGCCTGCCGGGCCAGCGACACCATCGCCTTCTGGTCGGTGTAGTGCGGGTAGAAGCGGTCGATCGCGGCGATGTTGTGCCGGCGGAATTTCATCGCCGCGGCGCGCGCCTCGGCCGGATCGAGCCCGAGCCCTTCGAGCACGCTGCGGCCCAGCCTCAGCGAGCCCTCGAACATCTCGCGCTCGAACAGCTCGACGCCGCGGTCCTTCAGCAGATAGATGTGCGACACGTGGCGGGCGCGCGCATAGATGCGCAGATGCGGAAAGCGCTGGCGCACGCGGTCGATCAGCTCCAGGCTTTCGTCCATGCCGTCGACGGCGACCACCAGGATCTTCGCCTTCTGCGCGCCCGCGGCTTCGAGCAGGTCCATCCGCGTGGCATCGCCATAGAAGATCTTGAAGCCGTACTGGCGCAGGAAATCGATCTGATCGGGATCGTGGTCCAGCACGGTCACGCCGATGCCCTGCGCATACAGCAGGCGGCCGATGATCTGGCCGAAGCGGCCAAAGCCCGCGATCAGCACCGGGTTGTCCTGCGGCTCGATCGTGTCGTCCGGCCGCTGGCGCAGCTTGCCGGCGCGCGGCGCGACGATCTGGTCGTAGGCCAGCAGCAGCAACGGCGTGGTCACCATCGACAGCGCCACCACCAGCACCAGCAGCGCGGCGATGTCTTCCGGCAGCAGCCCGGCCGAGCGCGCCACGCCGAACACCACGAAGGCGAACTCCCCCGCCTGCGAGATCAGCAGCGCGAACAGCAGGCGCTGGCCGCGCGCGATCTCGAAGCGCGGCGCCATCAGCCGCAGCACCAGCACCTTGGCGCCGACCACTGCGGCGACCATCCCCAGCACCTGCCACGGCTGCTGCGCCATCACGCCGAAGTCGATCGACATGCCGACCGCCATGAAGAACAGCCCCAGCAGCAGGCCCTTGAAGGGCTCGATGTCGGCCTCGAGCGCGTGGCGGTATTCCGAATCGGCCAGCAGTACGCCCGCGAGGAAGGTGCCGAGCGCCATCGACATGCCGACCGCTTCCATCATCGCGGCGATGCCAACCACCAGCAGCAGCGCGAACGCGGTGAACATCTCGCGCATGCCGGTGCGGGCGATGAAACGCAGCGCCGGACGGACCAGATAGCGGCCGCCGACCACCACCGCGGCGATCACCGCCACCGCCTTGGCCGCGCCGATCCAGGCGTGGCCGTCGGCCGGCTGGGAACCGTCGAACGTCAGCATCGGCAGCAACGCGATCATCGGGATCGCGGCGATGTCCTGGAACAGCAGGATGCCGAAGCTCGCCTTGCCGGCCGGCGTGCCGAACAGATTGCGCTCGCCCAGCGTCGCCAGCGCGATCGCGGTCGACGACAGCGCAAGGCCCAGCCCGGCCACCAGCGCGACCTGCCAGCTGGCGCCGAAGGCGGCGGCCAGCGCGCCGATCAGCAGCGCGCAGCCGGCCATCTGCGCGGCGCCATAGCCGAAGATCGTCTGGCGCAGCGCCCACAGCTTGCTGGGAGCGAGCTCCAGGCCGATCACGAACAGCATCAGCACGACGCCGAATTCGGAGAAGCTCAGGATCGATTCGACATCGGTGACGACCCGCAGCGCCCACGGCCCGATCGCGGCGCCGGCGAGCAGATAGCCAAGCACCGCCCCCAGGCCGAAACGGCGCGCCAGCGGCACCGCCACCACGGCGGCGACCAGGAACACCAGCACCACGCGCAGCGCATCATGCGGATTCATGCTAGCTCCAGCCGGGTGGCGGCGGTCGCCGGGTCGGTGGACGCGTTGAGCGGATCTGCCGCATCGCCATGGCCGAGCGCGGCCATGACCTCGGCGATCACCCGCTGCACGCCCGGCTGATCGAGCCGGTAAGCGTCGTGAACCGCGATCGGCGGCCGCCACGTCATGCCGCATTCGAGCGCCATCTGCTCCAGCGGCAACAGGAACGACGTCAGCGGATGCCGGTGCACGCCCTCGGGCGAGTACGCCTCCTCGGTGCCGCGCGTGGTGGCCACCACCAGGCACGACTTGCCGCGCAGCGCGGTGCCGCCGGGACCATGGGCCCAGCCGCGCTCGAGCACTTCGTCCATCCACAGCTTCAGCAACGGCGGCACGCTGAACCAGAAGGTGGGGAATTGCAGCACCACGGTCTCGGCACAGGACAGGGCGCGCTGCTCGGCCACCACGTCGATGTCGTAATCGGGATAGCGCGCATAGAGATCGCGGACGTCGACATCGGGCAGCGCGGCGAGCGCCTCGGCCAGCGGCCGGTTCACATGCGAGCGGCGGGCGCGCGCATTGGCGTAGATCACAACGATGGGTCGGGCGGGCATGGTGTGTAGCAGGCGTTACTTGGAGCGGAGGGGCTGGGCTGCTGTCGGGGTGGCGGCGAGCTGCGGCGTTGCAACATTTCCACACCCGGATTTCGCCAGTCCTTCGCGCAAGCCATTGATTTCTCAAGCGTTATGACAATCTCAGCCGGCCGATGCCGCGCTCTGCGACGCACCATGCTTACGCCAAACTGACAAATGCACTACAATACTTTTCGCGTTGCAGCAAGATAGGATTTGCCCCATCCATTAGGAATTCGCACTCGGATGGTCTACTTTGACAAGTCTGCTTGCCGCGATGTGACGTTTATACCCTGAATCGCCCAAGGAACAGAAAGTGAATCCGCTCGAACTGAGCAAGGCCGTCGGTGCCTTCACCGACGAAGATCTTCGCAAAGCAGCCGCAGCCTCGCAGGCCGCCCAGCGTCCGACCATTCTGGTGCGCGAACTGGGGGCCCAGCATCGCTCGCGCCTGCTGAAGCATTTTCTCGCCCTCGGCGAGGAAGATCGCCTGCTCCGTTTCGGCCAGTCTGTCGGCGACCATGTGATCGAGGCTTATGTCGACAGCATCGACTTCGACCACGACACGGTGTTCGGCGTCTACGACGAGCATATCGAGCTGGTCGGCGTCGGCCACTTCGCCAATCTGCGCGACAACGCCCAGGGCCGCGTAGCCGAGTTCGGCGTGTCGGTGTCGCAGAGCGCGCGCGGGCGCGGCATCGGCAGCGCGCTGTTCGAGCGCGCCGCGATCCACGGCCGCAACACGCATGTGCGCACGCTCTATATGCACTGCCTGTCGCGCAACGCCGCGATGATGCATATCGCCAAGAAGGCCGGCATGAAGGTCCAGTACGCGTATGGCGAGGCCGACGCCTACCTGGAGCTGCCGCCGGCGGACACGGTGAGCCGCCTGACCGAGGCGATCGACGAACAGGTCGCGGACCTGGACTACGTGGTGCGCCGCAATCTGCGTGACGCGCGCCGCTTCGGCCAGCGCTTCTGGCGCTCGATCATGCCGCAGAAGAGCACGGCCTGATCGGTTTGATATCGTCCGGCTGGCTTCGGACAGAGCAACGGCGCGCCCATTGGCGCGCCGTTTTCTTTTGGGCCTTGGCCCGGCGCTGCGCCGCTCAGGCGCCGATCACCGGCAGTGCCGTGGTGTCCTTGATCGATTCGAGCGCGAAGCTGGAGCGCACGTCGATCACGGCCGGATGGGCCAGCAGCTGGTCCTTCATGAAGCGCGCGAAGTGGTCCATGTCCTCGACATAGACCTTGAGCAGCAGGTCCATCTCGCCGGTCATCGCATGGCAGGCGGCCACCTCCGGCCAGATCGCGATGGCCGCGCGGAACAGATCCAGCGGGGCCTTGCCCTTGGGCGCGCCGCCGTGCTTTTCCAGGCGGACATTGATATAGGCCAGCAGCCCCAGCCCGATCTTGCCGGGCTCCAGCAACGCCGCGTACTGCCGGATCACGCCGATCTCCTCCAGCCGCCGGATACGCCGCAGGCACGGGCTGGGCGACAGGCTGACGCGCTCCGCGACTTCGAGATTGGTCAAGCGCCCGTTGGTCTGCAGGACCTCGAGGATCTTCCGGTCGATCTTGTCCAGCTCCACCTTGCTCACGAGATTGTTGCTCCGCAATAAGACAGTCAGCAATTTTTTTGCGCAAATTTAGCAAGATGGGCACAAGGTTGCAATTTTTTGTGCCAAGCGTGTGGGAACTCGACGGCCCGACGGGAGCCGGCGGGCACGACGTCGCCGCACCAACGACAAGGCGCGCGGCCTTTCGGACCGCGCGCCTTGTCTTTTGCGATTTACCGCGTTGCCGCGGCAAGTCCGACGGCGGCTTAACCGCCTTCGGTCGACGGCACCGCCGGGTTGTTCGGCTGCGTCGGCGGAGTGCCGGCGCTGCCGGGCGTGCCGGGGGCACCCTTCATGCCGTGGTGGTCGCGGTGCATCCGTTCCATCCGCTGCTGATGCGCCTGCCGCATGCCGGCACCGATCTCGTCGCGGGTCAGCCTGCCGTCCTTGTTGGCATCGAGACGGTCGAAATGGCGGCCCAGGCGCGGCATGCCGGCCTCGGCTTCCTGCTTGCTCAGCGCGCCGTCGCCGTCCTTGTCGGCGGCCTTGAAGCGGGCGTCGAAGCGCTCGCGCATCTGCTGGCGGTGCTGTTCGTGCTGCGCCTTGTGGTAGGCGCGCATCTCGTCCTTGTCGATCTTGCCGTCCTTGTTGGCATCGAGGCGGGCAAACATCGCATCGGCCTCGGCCTTCGAGATCGCGCCGTCGCGGTCGGTATCGGCCGCGCGCAGCGACATGCCGCCGTGGTGGCCGTGATGGCGATGGTGCTTGTGGTGATGGCCGTCGGCACGGTGACCCTTGTGCGCGGGCTTGCCTTCGGCCGCGGACGCGGCGCTTTGCTGCACGCCTTGCGGGGCGGCCGCCGGCGCCTGAGTCTGCGCGATCGCGCTGCCGCCGATCGCCAGGAACACCGCCGAAGCGGCCAGGAGCTGGTGAACAGGGCGCGGCTTGATGGTGTTTCGTGACATGTCTGTTTTCCTTCTTGGTAACTGGTCCGGATTGACCATGTACCGATTAGAACGCAGACGATGGCGGTAAGTTGGCCGAATTAATAGGATGTTACGCGGCTCACAGAATCGGCCCGGGGCTGTAAGGGGCCGCAATACGGGGGCAATACGTAGGCGATACCAGGGCAATACGAAAGCCGGACAAACGCGGTTCGCGTCGCGCTTCGCCGATTCAGCCCTTGGACATCATCGCGCCGTCGTCGCCCGGATTCCCGCCCGGGTTCATGTTCATGCCCGGATTGACGGCGGGGTTCATGCCGGGGTTCATGCCGGGGTTCATGCCGGGGTTCATGCCGGGGTTCATGCCGGGATTCGTGCCGGGGTTCATGCCGGGAGGGAAGCCCGGAGTCGGCGCCGGCTGCATCGGGACGTGCCCCGGCATGCCGGGATTCGGCGCCGTGCCGGCCGGCGGCGGCGGCTGATTCGCGGCAGGACTCGGGACGGGATTCACCGCGGGGTTCGCCGCGGGATTCGCCGCCGGATTCGGCATCGGCGGCGTGGCCGGCGTCGACAGCGGGGCCGCCGCGCCCGACGGCGGGGTCGCCAACGGCGACGGCGTCGCCCGCGGCAGGGTACCGCGCGCCGCCAGCGGCCGGGCCGGCAACGCAATCGTCTGGCGCGCGCCGTCGCGCTCGATCACGATCGCGCGATCGCGGATTTCGACCAGCCGGATCTGCTGCGACAGCGCGGCCCCGGCGCGCAGGGCCCTCGGCGGACCGTTGTCGATGGACACCACCGCCGCGCCGCCGCCCAACGGATCGGCGATCACGCCGAGCAGCTGCACGTCGCGCACGCCCGCCTGCGGGCTGCCGCCGAACAGCGTCGCGATCGCGCCGGTTTCCACCACCTCGGTCTGCGCCACGCGGGCGGTCTTCGGCACGGGGATCGTGTCCATCGCGCTGAAGGTCAGCACCCATCGCGTCGCCAGCGCGCACAGCGCGACGAACAGCAGCAGCGTGGCGACGCGCGGCAGCCAGGCGGCGCCGGCATCGAAACGGAAAGCGGATGGCAGGGACAGAGGCACGAGGTCGCGTCGGGCGGCCATGGTGGCCGCCGCAGGTTGTCGATGGCGGCAAGCGTAACAGAGCGTCATGGCGATTGTCTTGCGACCCGCATGACGGCGCGGATCGCGGCCGCTTGCGACAACACGCATCGTGGCGGACATCGCAGCAAACCGGTGACGATGTCGGTGCCAGTCCGGTACCGAGGCGTCACAAGCCGCGGGTATACTGGGCGACCATCCACCGGTGCGCGACGCGGTCGCCGCGCCGGCTTCGACTCCGTCGACAACCTAGGCCTGAAACCCGATGCGCAGAAACACTCCGTCCAGCTCCGCCCTCGCCCGACCCAGCCAACCCGCCGGCAACAGCCGCCTGCGCCGCCGCCGTGCCGGCTTCACGCTGATCGAGATCATGGTGGTGATCGTGATTCTCGGCGTGCTGGCGGCACTGGTCGTGCCCAAGATCATGAGCCGCCCGGACGAAGCCCGCATCGTCGCGGCGCGCCAGGACATCTCGTCGATCATGCAGGCGCTCAAGCTGTACCGCCTGGACAACAGCCGCTATCCGACTACCGAACAAGGGCTGGCCGCGCTGGTCACCCGTCCGACCACCGAGCCGATCCCGAACAACTGGAAGGGCGGCGGCTATCTGGAAAAGCTGCCGCGCGACCCCTGGGGCCAGCCGTACCAGTATCTGAATCCCGGCGTGCGCGGCGAGATCGACGTGTTCAGCTTCGGTGCCGACGGCCAGGCCGGCGGCAGCGGCAACGACGCCGATATCGGCAACTGGGAATAAGCGTCCTGCCGCCGGCCGACGCCCCGCTTCATCATGGCCACCGGCCCGCGCCCGTCGCACCCGCCTCACCGGCTGCATGCACCGCGAAGGCCGTCACGCCCGCGCGGCTTCACGCTGCTCGAACTGCTGGTGGTGATGGTGCTGGCCGGCATCGTGGTGTCGATGGTGGCGATCAACGCCACGCCCAATGAGCGCGGCCGCGTACTCGACGACGGCCAGAAGGTCGCCCGCCTGTTCGAGCTCGCGCAGGAAGAAGCGCAGCTGCGCGCCCGGCCGCTGGCCTGGGAAGCCGACCCGCAGGGCTGGCGCTTCCTCGAGGCCACGCCGTCGGGCTGGATGCCGCTGGTCGACGACGTGTTCGCGCCGGGCCAGTGGCGGCTGCCGCTGGACCAGGTCGCGGTGACCGCCGGCGCCGCGGGCCAGGCCGGCGCGCGGCTGGTGTTCGGCCGCGAATGGATCGATGCGCCGCGGCAGCTGGTGCTGGTACGCGGCAACATCCGCGTCGAGGTGACCGGCGACGGCACCGGCCGCTATTTCGCCAGCGCACAATGATTCCCCTGCGCCGTGCCTCCCGCTCCCGCGCGGCATCCTCAAGCCGCCGCCGGCAAGGCTTCACGCTGATCGAGGTACTGGTCGCGCTGACCATCCTCGCGGTCGCGCTGACTGCCGCAATGCGCGCGATGGGCTCGATGATCGAGGCCGGCAGCTCGCTGCAGCAGCGCATGCTGGCCGGCTGGAGCGCCGACAACCAGCTGGTGGCGCTGCGCCTGACCAAGACCTGGCCCGAACCGGGCACACGCGGCGCGCCCTGCCCGCAGGGCGGCACCATGCTCTATTGCGAGCAGACCGTCGCGCCGACGCCGAACCCCGCCTTCCGCCGCGTCGAGATCGCGGTCTATCCGTCCGCCGAGGACCGCTCGGTGCGCCTCGCCTGGCTGGTCACCATCGTCCCCAATGAAACGCGCAACCTGCTCTGACGCGCGTGGCTTCACGCTGATCGAGATGCTGGTCGCCATCACGCTGCTGGCGGTGATGGCGGTGATGGGCTGGCGCGGTCTCGACGCGATGACGCGCGGCCGCGAACGCCTGGTCGACCACGACCAGCGGCTCGACGCGCTGAAGCTGCTGTACGGCCAGTTCCAGACCGATTGCGAGAACCTGGCCCGTCCCGAGGCGCTGCAGCAGAGCCCGGTCGAGCTCGAGGACGGCCGGCTGCTGCTGGTGCGCGACCGCCGCGAACCCGGGATGCCGAGCGCGTGGCAGGTGGTGGCCTACCGGGTCGAGAACGGCGCCGTGGTGCGCGCCGCCACCGGCCCGCTGGACAACCGCCAGGGCGTGCAGACGGCACTGATCGCGCTGCGCCAGCCGGGCGGCGGCGGCGAGCTGGTACGGCCGCTGGTGCCGAACGCGGAAGGCCTGGCGGCGCGCGCCTGGGTCGAGCCCGGCGGCTGGCGCGATACCAGCGGCGAGCTGCGCGCCGCGCTGCGGATCGGCGCGGCCAGCGCGGTACCGGCCAGCAATGCGCAGATCGGCGTCCCGGCCGGCGCGCTGCGCGGGCTGGAACTGGTGGTGCTGGCGCGGATGGGCGACGGCGACACGCCGCGCCGCTTCGACAAGCTGTGCATGACGGGCCAATGAGCGCGCGATGAACGGTACCCCCGCCCTCCATCCGCTCCATCGGCTCCGATCGCGAACCGGCCGCCACCGCGGCGCGGCCGTGGTCACCGCGCTGCTGATCGTCACGCTGGCGGTGGTGGTGGTGTCCGGGCTGCTGTGGCGCCAGCAGGTGCAGATCCGCTCGGTCGAGAATCAGCGCCTGGTGGCGCAGGCCGCCTGGATCGAGCGCGCCGCGGTCGACTGGGCGCGGCTGATCCTGCGCGACGACCTGCGCCGCTCCAACGTCGACCATCTCGGCGAGCCGTGGGCGGTACCGATCGCCGAGACGCGGCTGTCGGACTTCCTCGGCGCCGCGCTGCGCACCGACCGCGCCGGCGAAACGTCCTTCCTGTCCGGCCGCATCCTCGACGCCCAGGCCCGCTTCAATCTGCGCAATCTGGTGACGACCACCGCGGGCGCCAATGGCGGCATCTCGGTAACCATCGACCCGGCCGGACTGGCGGCCTATCGGCGCCTGCTGCGCGTGCTGGGCCTCGATCAGGGGCTGGCCGAGGCGACCGCGCGCTATCTGCTCCAGGCCGAACGCGCGGGCGCCGGCCGCGCCGCCCCCCGGCCGCCCGACAGCCTGGCCGACCTGCTGGCCATCCCCGGCTACGAGCCGGACATGCTGCCGGTGCTCGAGCCCTTCGTCGACCTGCTGCCGGACCGCACGCCGGTCAACGCCAACACCGCCGACGCCGAGGTGCTGGCCGCCGTCATCGACAAGCTGCCGCTGGACCGCGCCCGCGAACTGGTGCGCCAGCGCGACCGCGCCTATTTCAACAACGTCGGCGACCTGCAGACCCAGCTGCGCGCGATCGCGCCGCAGGCCGATGCCGGCGTCGGCACCGCGCTGGAGACGCGCTCGCACTATTTCCTGATCTACGGCTTGATCCGCCACGAGCGGGCGGTGCGCATGCAGGTCTCGCTGGTGCGGCGCGCCGCGATCCTCGGCAGCGCCCAGGCGACCCAGGTCGTCTGGACGCGCGACCTCGAGCGGATGCCGGACCTGCGATGATGCCGATCGACGTCCCGTCCAAGGAAGTACGGCCGGAAACAGGCCGGGAAAACCCGGCCTGCGCGCCCCACGACCGCCCGCACACGACCGAAACGGTTGACGCGAATCCGCCACAAAGGCAAGGTATGCTGATGCCTTGGCGGAAAGGCATTTACCGGCACTCGGCAGTGCGCACGGCGGTCGCCGCCCGTGCCGCCGGCGCCGGACCGGCTCTCGCTTCGGCGAGCGACCGGGCCAGCTTGCAGACGCGCCCCCAAGCCGTCGACGATTCCGCCGTCCATCTTCACTGCCGCGCAGTCCCAAGGAAACCTTGAGCACCACCCTGTTCGTCCGCCTGCCGCATCGCCCCCACGATCAACCGCAGCCCTGGCGCTTCGGGGCGCTGCCGTTCGCGCTGGTGCGCGATGCCGTGGCCGTCCAGGGCCGCCGCGAGCGCGCACCCGCCGCGGGCCATCTGCTGCGCGAGGGCTACGCGCCGATCGCCGAGCTGCCGCCGGCGGACCGTCTGGTGCTGATCGTCGCCGCGGCCGACGTACTGGTGACCACGGCGGCGGTGCCGCCGCTGGCGCCGAACCGGCTCAAGCTGGCGCTGCCGAATCTGGTCGAGGATTCGCTGGCGGCCGATGCCCAGGCCTGCCACATCGCGGTGGGGCCGGAGGCCCCCGAAGCGGGTCCCGGCGGCCCGCAAGCCGCGGCGCGCGGACCACGCCGCCGCCTGCTGATGGTGACCGAGCGCGCCTGGCTGCGCGCGGTGCTCGACGCCTTCGCCGAACACCGCCATCGCCGCCGCCACCTGCTGGCCGCGCAGTTCTGCCTGCCGCTGGCCGCGGCCGACCACGAGGCGGCCCCGCCCACCTCATCCGGCCCAGCCGAGCCTGGCGCGGCGCCCGAACCCGAGGCCTCGTCCGAGCCGCCCGCCACGCTGGCGCTCGAAGCCGCGTCCAGCGCCCTCGCCGCCGCCGCTCCGCTGCTCGAAGGCGAGACCGGCACCGGCCAGGCCGCGCCGGTCTGGCAACTGACCGTGCGCACCGGACGCTATCAGGGCTATGGCCTGCTGCTCGGCGACGAAGCGCTGGCCGCCTGGCAGGCGCTGGCGCCGGCCGGCATCTGGTACGGCGACCGCGACGCGGCCGCGCTGCCCACGCTGACTTCGGTACGCCCGCTGGGCTGGCCGGTCTGGATCGAAGGCGCCCAGGCCAGCCTGCGCGAGCCCTCGCTCGACCTGGCGCAATTCGACTTCGCGCAAGGGCGCGCCGACCGCTGGAACCTGCGCGCCTGGCGCGCCCCGCTGGCGCTGGCTGCCGCACTGCTGGTGGTCCATCTGATTGCGCTGAACATCCACTGGCTGATGCTGCGCGGCGAGCAGGCGCGGCTGCAGCAGGCCCAGACCCAGCTGCTGCGCAGCGCCTTCCCGCGCATGCCGGTGGTGGTCGACCCGCCGCTGCAGATGCGCCGCCAGGTCGAACAACTGCGCCTGGCCAGCGGCCGCAGCACGCCCGACGATTTCCTGCCGCTGGCCGACCGCTTCGCGCAGGCCGGCCGCCAGTTGCCGCCGGACGCGCTGCTGGCGCTCGAATACCGCGGCAAGACCCTGCACGCGACGCTCAAGCCCGGCACCGACACCAATGCGCTGCGCCAGGCCGCGCGCCAGGCCGGGCTGTCGATGGAAGAGGACCGCGCCCCCGCCGAGTCGGCCCGCTCTGGCAGCGGCCCGGCACCGGCCGGCTCGCGCTGGGTCATCAAGCCGGGAGGCGTGTCGTGATGCGCGCCAGCTGCTCCGCCTTCCCCGCATTCCCCGCCTTCCCGGCTTTTTTCGCTCAGCAGGCAACACCATGAACGACCGCGCGCACGATCGGCCCACCAGCGCCGCCGCCTCGCGGACCCGCTCCGCCGCCGGCCTGTCGGCACGGCTTGGCAAGCTGCGCCCGCGCGTGCCGGCGCGCTGGCGCGAGCAGGCCGAGGCCTTCTGGACCGCCCGCAATCCGCGCGAGCAGACCTTGCTGGCGGTCGGCGGCGCGCTGCTGGCGCTGACGATCGGCTACAGCGTGCTGTGGGAACCCGCCGCCGAAGGCCGCGAGCGGCTGCAGAAGACGCTGCCGCAGCTGCGTGCCGAGCTGGCCGAGATGGAAACGCTGGCGCAGGAGGCGCGCGGCCTGTCGGCCAGCCCGGCCCCGGCGCTGCGCGGCGAGGCGCTGGTGCAGGCGCTGCGCGACGGTCTGGCCCAGCATGGCCTGAGCGCGAGCCGCGTCGCGCCGACCGGCGACCACACGATTCAGATCCAGCTCGACAAGGTGCCGTTCGGTGCGGTGGCAGCCTGGCTGTCCGACGTGCGGCAGCAGCAGCGCCTGAAGATCACCGACGCCCGCATCGTCTATGTCGGCGCGACCGCGATCGTCAATGTCACCGCCACCTTGCAGGGACCGGGGGCCGGACCCGAGCGTCCGGGCGGACGCGGCTGATGGCACGGCTGGAAGCCCTGCGCCTGCGGCGCCGCGAGCCGCGGCCGGCGCGCCGCCGCGGATTGCTGCGCTGGACGTTGCTGGGCCTGGTCACGGTCGTGGTGACCACGATCGCCGCGCTGCCGGCGGCCTGGATCGCCGACACCGTCGCCAGCCGCACCGAGGGCCGCGTGCTGCTGGCCGATGCCGCCGGCTCGCTGTGGCGCGGCAGCGCCACGCTGGCGTTGTCGGCCGGCGCCGGCAGCCGCACCGCCACGGTGCTGCCCGGGCGCCTGCAGTGGGAGATCGCGTTCTGGCCGCTGCTGACCGGCACGGTGCGGCTGGTCGCGCAGCATACGGAGGCGATGCCGGCCCCCGTCGCGATCACGGCGACGCCGTCCGGCTGGCGGGCCCAGCCGGGCTCGATGCGGCTGCCGGCGTCGCTGCTCGAAGGCGTCGGCGCGCCGTTCAACACGTTGCGCCCGGACGGCGCGATGCGGCTGGACTGGAGCGCGCTGGAAGGCCGTTTTCGTGCGGAAGGAGGGAGCGGCGGACGGCCGGCCGGACTCTACGGCCACCTGACGCTTCGCATCGACCAAGTATCATCGGCCGTCAGCCGGCTGCGGCCGCTCGGCAGCTACCGCGCCGACATCGACTGGACCGGCCCCACCGGCATGCTCAGGCTGTCGACGGTGTCCGGCCCGCTGCACCTGGAGGGCAGCGGACCGCTGGGCCGCCAGGCGCGCTTCGAGGGCACCGCCCATGCGGACCCCGACGCCGCCAATCAGTTGGCCTCCCTATTGAGCCTGCTGGGAAGACGAGAGAACAATGTGACCAGGCTGCGCTTCTGATCCGGTGCAAGGCATCGCGCCAGGCACCGGGCCGCGCAACCAACCGACGCTTATGACGACAACAGACCGACGCCCCATCCTGCCTACCGCCTGCGCACGCGCCGTCACGGCGCTGTGCGCCCTGTCGCTGATGGCGCCGGCCCCGCTCTGGGCGCAGGCACCCGGACAGGCGAGCCCCGCCGTGCCGGCCCCGCCCGACGTCACGCCGCGCAACCGCGATCAGGTCGTCCTCAATTTCGTCAACGCCGATCTGGAAGCGGTGGTGCGCGCCGTCGGCCAGGCCACCGGCAAGAACTTCGTGATCGACCCGCGCGTCAAGGGCACCGTCAACCTGGTGACCGAGGCGCCGGTCTCGCGGGCCCAGGCGCTGGAGACGCTGGGCTCGGTGCTGCGGATGCAGGGCTACGCGATGGTCGAGGCCAACGGCTTCACCAAGGTCGTGCCCGAGGCCGACGCCAAGCTGCAGGGCTCGCCGACGGTGATCGGCGCCGGGGCCAGCCGCGGCGGCCAGGTGGTGACGCAGGTGTTCCGGCTGAACTACGAGTCGGCCAACGCGCTGGTGCCGGTGCTGCGGCCGATGATCGCGCCGAACAACACGATCACCGCCTATCCGGCCAACAACACGCTGGTGATCACCGACTATGCCGACAACTTGCGCCGCATCGCCCGGATCATCGCGGCGATCGACGCGCCCGCGTCCGGCGAGGTCGAGCTGATCCCGCTGAAATACGCGATCGCCAGCGATGCCGCGGTGGTGCTGCAGCGCCTGCTCGATCCCGGCGCCGCCGGCGGCGCGCCCGGGGGGGCGGCCGGGCCGGCCGTCGATGCGAGCCTGCGCACTTCGGTCGTCGCCGAGCCGCGCAGCAATGCGCTGCTGGTGCGCGCCACCAGCCGGGCCCGACTGCAGCAGGCACGCCAGCTGATCGAGAAGCTGGACCAGCCGCACGCGCGCCCCGGCAATATCTGGGTGGTGCCGCTGAAGAACGCCGACGCGGTCAAGCTGGCGCCGACGCTGCGCGCGATCGTCGCGGCAGACGCCAGCTTCAATGTCGCGCAGCAGGGCCAGGGCGGCATCGGCGGGATCTCCGGCGCCGCGGGCGGCGCGGCCGGCATGGCCGGCGCGCAGAACATCGCCGCGCCGACCGGCCAGTTCACCGGCGGCGCCACCGGGATGGGCGGCTACGGCCGCACCGGCAGCACCGGCAGTGGGTTCGGCGGCGGCAGCGGCGGTACCGGCTCGGCCTTCTCGGCCTCGTTCGCGCCGAACCAGATCCCGACCACCGGCGGCATCATCCAGGCCGATCCGTCGACCAACTCGCTGATCATCACCGCCAGCGAAGCGGTCTACCGCAGCCTGCGCGCGGTGATCGACGACCTCGACGCGCGCCGCGCGCAGGTCTACATCGAATCGATGATCGTCGAGGTGACCTCGACCCAGGCGGCCGAGCTCGGCATCCAGTGGCAAGGCATCCTGAGCTCCGCCGGCGGCAACAACAACTTCTTCGCGGGCACCAACTTCGGCACCGGCGGCGGCAACATCATCAACCTGAGCGGCGCGGTCTACGACATCTCGCAGAACGGCGCGGCCGGCATCGAACGCGCGGCCGGTCTGGTGCCCGACATCGGCGGCCTGAACCTGGGCGTGGTCAACCGCGCGCTGGGCCTGGGCGCGCTGCTGCGCGCGCTGGGCAGCCAGGGCAGCGTCAACCTGCTGTCGACGCCGAACCTGATCACGCTGGAGAACGAGGAAGCCAAGATCCTGATCGGCCAGAACATTCCGATCACCACCGGCTCGTACGCGCAGAACAACGCGGTCGGCGGCGGCACGCCGTTCAACACGTTCGACCGCAAGGATGTCGGCATCACGCTGCGGGTCAAGCCGCAGATCACCGACGGCGGGCTGGTCAAGCTGCAGATCTATCAGGAGTCGTCGTCGGTGGTGCCCGGCACCACCAACCTGATCCAGGGTCCGACCACCAATGTGCGCTCGATCGAGACCAATGTGCTGGTCAACGACGGCCAGATCATCGTGCTCGGCGGCCTGATCGAGGACAACTACGGCGACGGCGTGCAGAAGGTGCCGGGGCTGGGCGACCTGCCCTGGATCGGCGGGCTGTTCCGCTACGAGAACAAGTCGCGCGCGAAGACCAATCTGCTGGTGTTCCTGCGCCCCTACGTGATGCGCACCTCGGGCGCGACCGACCGCATCACGCAGGACCGCTACGGCTATATCCGCGGCGAGCAGCAGGGCTTCGTCTCGCCCAACATGATGATGCGCGACACGCAGACGCCGGTGCTGCCGCCGGCCGATGCACCGGCTGCGCCGTTCGTCGATCCGCGCAACAATGGGCCGGTGCCGGGTCCGCTGCCGCTGGAGCAGACGCTGCCGCCGCCGGGCCCGACCTCCCGCGCCCCCAATCAGGGCGAAGGCGCCTGAACGCAGGCCGACCACACAGGCAATCACGATGGCGACAGTGCCCTCCTCCATTCCCGCCCCGGCGGCCGATCCGACGCTCGGCGCCGCCGGGAACGCCAACGCCGCCGCGGACACGCCGCTGTCCTCGCCGATCGCGGCGCGGCTGGTGCCCTACGGTTTCGCGCGCGAGGCCAAGCTGCTGGTCGCGCATCAGCGCGCCGACGGGCTCGAGGTCTGGGTCAGCCGCTCGACCTCGCCGGCGGCGCTGGCCGAACTGGCGCGCGTGCACGGGCCGCTGCACCTACGCGTGATGGAGCCGCACGCGCTGGAACTGGCGATGTCCGACGCCTACAACCGCCAGGACGGCACCGCCGCGCAGGTGGTCGGCGAAGTCGAGGGCGAGGTCGATCTGTCGCGGCTGATGCAGGACATCCCGGCGGTCGAGGACCTGCTCGAATCGGAGGACGACGCGCCGATCATCCGCATGATCAACGCGCTGCTGACGCAGGCCGCGCGCGAAGGCGCCTCGGACATTCACATCGAGCCGTTCGAGGCGGCCTCGGTGGTGCGCTTTCGCGTCGACGGCACGCTGCGCGACGTGGTGCGGCCCAAGAAGGCGCTGCACGGCGCGCTGATCTCGCGGATCAAGATCATGGCCCAGCTCGATATCGCCGAGAAGCGGCTGCCGCAGGATGGCCGCATCACGCTGCGGGTCGGCGGCCGGCCGGTGGACGTGCGGGTGTCGACGCTGCCGACCGGCCATGGCGAGCGCGCGGTGCTGCGTCTGCTCGACAAGGAGGCCGGCCGGCTCGATCTCGCCAAGCTCGGCATGGCGCCCGGCACGCTGCACGCCTTCGACGACCTGATCCGCCAGCCGCACGGCATCGTGCTGGTGACCGGCCCGACCGGCTCGGGCAAGACCACCACGCTGTACGCCGCGCTGTCGCGGCTCGATGCGCGCACCACCAACATCATGACGGTCGAGGATCCGATCGAGTACGACCTCGACGGCATCGGCCAGACCCAGGTCAATGCGCGCATCGACATGACCTTCGCCAAGGCGCTGCGTGCGATCCTGCGGCAGGACCCGGACGTGGTGATGATCGGCGAAATCCGCGACCTGGAGACCGCGCAGATCGCGGTGCAGGCCTCGCTGACCGGCCACCTGGTGCTGGCGACGCTGCACACCAACGACTCGGCCTCGGCGGTCACGCGGCTGGTCGACATGGGCATCGAGCCCTTCCTGCTGTCGTCGTCGCTGCTCGGCGTGCTGGCGCAGCGGCTGGTACGCCGGCTGTGCCCGCACTGCAAGCGCGAGGAAACCATCGCGGTGACGCCCGCCGAAGCCGAGACGCTGCTGGCCGAGGGCAAGCCTCTGCAGAAACTGTGGCATCCGGTCGGCTGCGACAAGTGCGGGCAATCGGGCTATCAGGGGCGGATGGGCGTCTACGAGCTGCTGGTGGTCGACGACCGCATCCGCACGATGATCCATCGCCAGACGCCCGAATCGGAGATCAAGCAGACCGCGCTCGCCAACGGCATGCATACGATGCGCGGCGACGCGCAGCGCTGGATCGACAGCGGCGCGACCTCGCTGGAAGAGGTGCTGCGCGTGACGCGCGATTGAGTCTCCGATTGAGCCTCCGATTGAGCCTCCGATTAGCCGCGATCCAGCCGTGAACTGACGCCATGCCAGCCTATCGCTACGAAGCCGTCGACGCCGCCGGCAAGACCGACCGCGGCGTGATCGAGGCCGACAGCCCGAAGCAGGCCCGCACCCATCTGCGCACGCGCGGGCTGACCCCATTGACCGTCGATGCGCTCGGCAGCGCGGCGCAGGCCGCGCGCGGCACCGCCGGCGGCTTCGGCCGCCGGCTGTCGACCCAGGAGCTGGCGCTGTTCACACGCCAGCTGGCCAGCCTGATCGTCGCGGGCCTGCCGCTCGACGAAGCGCTGGGCGCGCTGGCCGACCAGGCCGAGCGCGCCTACGTGCACGAGCTGCTGGCCGGGGTGCGCGCCGAGGTGATGGGCGGCAGTTCGCTGTCGGTCGCGCTGATGCAGCATCCGCGCGACTTTCCCGATATCTATCGCGCGCTGGTCTCGGCCGGTGAGCACTCCGGCCATCTCGGCCTGGTGCTGGAGCGGCTGGCCGGCTATATCGAAACCCGCAACACGCTGACCGCCAAGATCCGGCTGGCCTTCACCTATCCGGCCATCGTCACCGTGGTCGCCTTTGCGATCGTGATCTTCCTGCTGTCGTATGTGGTGCCGCAGGTCGTCAGCGTGTTCGCCAATACCAAGCAGAAGCTGCCGATGCTGACGGTGGTGATGCTGGCGCTGTCGGATTTCGTACGGCAATGGTGGTGGGCCGCGCTGATCGTGCTGGCGCTGGCGGTGCTGGCGATCCGTGCGCTGCTGCGCCAGCCGGGCGTGCGGCTCGAATGGCATCGCTGGCTGCTGACCGCGCCGCTGGCCGGCAAGCTGATCCGCGGCTACAACACCGCGCGCTTTGCCAGCACGCTGGCGATCCTGGTGTCGGCCGGCGTGCCGATCCTGCGCAGCCTGCAGGCCGCGGGCGAGACGCTGGGCAACGAGGCGCTGCGCGCCAACGTCGACGACGCCACCACGCGCGTGCGCGAGGGCTCGTCGCTGGCCCGCGCGCTGGCCGCGCAGAACCAGTTTCCGCCGGTGCTGGTGCACCTGATCCGTTCGGGCGAGGCCACCGGCAATCTGCCGTCGATGCTGGAGCGCGCCGCCCAGGGCGAAGCGCAGGAACTGGAACGGCGCACGATGTTCCTGACCAGCCTGCTCGAACCGCTGCTGATCCTGACGATGGGTGTGGTAGTGCTGCTGATCGTGCTGGCAGTGCTGATGCCGATCATCGAGATCAACCAGCTGGTGCGGTAGCGGGCCTCACGCGGGCATCAAGCGGGCTCCGCCGGGACAAGACCACCTGCCTCTCCCCGGCCCTCTCCCCCTGAGGGGGAGAGGGAGAACACCAGGCGAAACGGGCAAGTCATCGCGCCGGTTTTCTCCCCTCTCCCGCTTGCGGGAGAGGGGCCGGGGGAGAGGGCAAGCAGCGCTTGCCTCCCGAAGACCTTATTCCGCTGCCGCCGCCTTCTTCGCCGCGCGCTTGCGCGGGGCCGTGCTGCGGCGCTTGCGGGCGGGCGGCGCGGTCTCGCTGGCCTGCACCGATTCGGCGCTCTCCACCGGTTCGGCGTTCGCCGACGCCTCGGCGCCGGAAGCCTCCTGCGCTTCGCTGGCCGACGCCGGCGCGGCAAACACCGTGCTGTCGATCGGCCACGGCGTGTCGCTGAGCTTCACATCGGGGCGACGCGCGCCGCGGCGGCCGCGCGACGATCGCGGCGCGGCGGACTCGGGTGCCGCGGGCTCGGGCGTGGGCGCATGACCGGCGGGTTCGATCACGTCGGCGGCGACGAGTTCGTCGGCCTGCACCGGCTCGGGCGCGGGCGCGGGGTCGCCGACCTCCCGCTGCGTCTGTTCGGCCGACACCGCCGATTCGGCCTGCGCCGGCGCGGCGCGGCCATGGCGGCGACCGCGGCCTCCCCGGACATCCTGGCCGCCCTGTTCCTGGCCGACTGGATCCCGCTGCTCGGCGTGCCCGCCGTGGCTGCGCTGCTCGCCCTGGCCGCCCTGGCCGCCCTGGCCGCCCTGGCCGCCCTGGCCGCCCTGGCCGCCCTGGCCGCGCTGCTCTCCCAGCGCGCCCTGGCTACGCGGCTCACCCGCATGGGCCTGCCGCTCGCCACCACGCTGTTCACCGCCGCGCTGTTCACCACCGCGTTGTTCACCACCACGCTGCTCGCCGCGCCGCTTGAGCCGGACCCAGATGGTCTTGTTGTTGCCGCCGTTGCGGGTCTCGACCTCGAACAGGCCGGTCGCGGCGACCAGTTCCGACAGCTTGCCGTAGCCGTAATTGCGCGAATCGAACTCGGGCGCCTGCTTGGCGATGTGGGTGCCCATGCTGCCCAGCGTGGTCCAGCCTTCCTCGTCGGACACGGCCTGCGCGGCCGATTGCAGCAGCCGCACCAGCCGCGTGTCCTGCCGCAGTTCGCCGCCGCTGCGGCGACGGGCCGGCGCGGCGGTCTCGTCCGATTCGTCGGTGCCGACGTCGCCGCGCAGCAGATCCGAATAGATGAACTTGTCGCAGGCGGTGACGAACGGCTTGGGCGTCTTGCGCTCGCCGAAGCCGTAGACCGTCAGGCCCTGCTCGCGGATGCGCGAGGCCAGCCGGGTGAAATCGCTGTCGCTGGAGACGATGCAGAAGCCGTCGAAACGGCCGGTGTACAGCAGATCCATCGCGTCGATGATCATCGCGCTGTCGGTGGCGTTCTTGCCCACCGTGTAGCGGAACTGCTGGATCGGCTGGATCGAATGCGACAGCAGGCATTCCTTCCAGCCCGACAGATTGGGCTTGGTCCAGTCGCCGTAGATGCGTTTGACGGCGGCCACGCCGTACTTGGCCACTTCGGCCAGCAGGCCTTCGACGATGCCGGGCGCGGCATTGTCGGCGTCGATTAGAACGGCCAGGGTCGCGGTGCCCTGGCGGGGATTTGGATTCATCGGTTGTGTCCTGGGGGAGCGGTCGCTCCAGCAGTGGGAGGTTGCACCACCGCGGCAAGGCGGCCTCCAATGGACGCCGCCCGCTGCCGGGCTTGGATGCAGTGCAGTGTACACGCCAGCGCTTGTCCATTCGGGAAATCGCCGAGCCGCAGGGGTCCCGGGATGCTGCGCCGCAGGGTGCCGAGTCAACGCCGCCGGTGCTACCATGCCGGGCAGAGACACGGTCGCTACCGCCTTCACAAGAGGCCTGCCGCGGCTGCCCACCACTGAAGTGTGTCGGCGATCCCGACAACATGCCCGAAGAGGAGCACCCATGAATGCCCCCCTGACCGCGCCGGTCAGCGACGCCATCCGTCGCGCGCTCGCCAACGTTACCCTCGACGACAAATACACGCTCGAACGCGGCCGCATCTACATCAGCGGCACGCAGGCGCTGGTCCGTCTGCCGATGCTGCAGCAGGAACGCGATCGCGCCGCCGGCCTCAATACCGCCGGCTTCATCTCGGGCTATCGCGGCTCGCCGCTCGGTGCGCTGGACCAGGCGCTGTGGAAGGCCAAGTCGCACCTGGCCGGCCACAACATCGTGTTCCAGCCGGGCCTGAACGAGGACCTGGCCGCGACCGCGGTGTGGGGCTCGCAGCAGGTCAACATGTACCCCGGCGCCAAATACGACGGCGTGTTCGGCATGTGGTACGGCAAGGGGCCGGGCGTGGACCGTACCGGCGACGTCTTCAAGCATGCGAACTCGGCCGGCTCGTCGAAGCACGGCGGCGTGCTGGTGCTGGCGGGCGACGACCACTCGGCCAAGTCCTCGACGCTGGCGCACCAGTCCGAACACATCTTCAAGGCCTGCGGGCTGCCGGTGCTGTTCCCGGCCAACGTGCAGGAGTACCTCGACTACGGGCTGCACGGCTGGGCCATGAGCCGCTACTCGGGCCTGTGGGTGGCGATGAAGTGCGTCACCGACGTGGTCGAATCGTCGGCCTCGGTCGAGCTCGATCCGCACCGCGTGCAGATCGCGCTGCCGCAGGACTTCGCGATGCCGCCGGGCGGGCTCAATATCCGCTGGCCCGATCCGCCGCTGGAACAGGAAGCGCGGCTGCTCGACTACAAGTGGTACGCGGCGCTCGCCTATGTGCGGGCCAACCGGATCGACCGCATCGAAATCGATTCGCCGCACGCGCGCTTCGGCATCATGACCGGCGGCAAGGCCTACCTCGACACCCGGCAGGCGCTGACCGACCTGGGCCTGGACAAGGAGACCTGCGAGCGCATCGGCATCCGGCTGTACAAGGTCGGCTGCGTCTGGCCGCTCGAAGCGCAGGGCGCGCGCGCCTTTGCGCAAGGGCTGCAGGAAATCCTGGTGGTCGAGGAAAAGCGCCAGATCATGGAGTACGCGCTGAAGGAAGAGCTATACAACTGGCGCGACGACGTCCGGCCCAAGGTCTACGGCAAGTTCGACGAGAAGGACAATGCCGGCGGCGAGTGGTCGATCCCGCAGAGCAACTGGCTGCTGCCGGCGCACTACGAGCTGTCGCCGGCGATCATCGCCAAGGCGATCGCCACGCGGCTGGACAAGTTCGATCTGCCCAGCGACGTGCGCGCCCGCATCGCCGCGCGCATCGCGGTCATCGAAGCGAAGGAGCGCGCGCTGGCGACGCCCCGCGTGGCCGCCGAGCGCAAGCCCTGGTTCTGCTCGGGCTGCCCGCACAACACGTCGACCAACGTGCCCGAGGGCTCGCGCGCACTGGCCGGCATCGGCTGCCACTACATGACGGTCTGGATGGACCGCAGCACCAGCACCTTCAGCCAGATGGGCGGCGAAGGCGTGGCGTGGATCGGGCAGGCGCCGTTCGCCGGCGACCAGCATGTGTTCGCCAACCTCGGCGACGGCACCTACTTCCATTCGGGCCTGCTGGCGATCCGCGCGTCGATCGCGGCCGGCGTCAATATCACCTACAAGATCCTGTACAACGACGCGGTGGCGATGACCGGCGGCCAGCCGGTCGACGGCCAGCTGTCGGTGCAGGACATCGCCTTCCAGGTCGCCGCCGAGGGCGCCAAGCGGATCGACATCGTCACCGACGAACCGAAGAAGTACAACGCGGCGATCAAGCTGCCGGAAGGCGTGACGATCCACCATCGCGACGAGCTCGACCGCATCCAGCGCGAGCTGCGCGAGGTGCCGGGTTGCACCATCCTGATCTACGACCAGACCTGCGCCACCGAGAAGCGCCGCCGCCGCAAGCGCGGCAGCTTTCCCGATCCGGCGCGCCGCGTCTTCATCAACGACACGGTGTGCGAAGGCTGCGGCGACTGCTCGGTCAAGTCGAACTGCCTGTCGGTCGAGCCGCTGGAAACCGAGCTCGGCACCAAGCGCAAGATCAACCAGTCGTCCTGCAACAAGGACTTCTCCTGCCTGAACGGCTTCTGCCCCAGCTTCGTGACGGCCGAAGGCGCGCAGCTGCGCAAGCCCGAGGCGCACGGCATCTCGATGCAGAGCCTGCCGCCGCTGCCCGAGCCGGCGCTGCCCGCGCTGGAAAAGCCGTACGGCGTGCTGGTGACCGGCGTCGGCGGCACCGGCGTGGTGACCATCGGCGGCCTGCTCGGCATGGCCGCGCATCTGGAGCAGAAGGGCGTCACCGTGCTCGACATGGCGGGCCTGGCGCAGAAGGGCGGCGCGGTGCTGTCGCACGTGCAGATCGCCGCGCGGCCGGAGGACATCCACGCCACGCGTATCGCGATGGGCGAGGCGGACCTGGTGATCGGCTGCGATGCCATCGTGTCGGCCACCGACGAGGTCCTGTCGAAGGCCCAGGCAGGGCGCACGCGGGCCATCGTCAATACCGCGCAAACCCCGACCGCCGAATTCATCCGCAATCCGAAGTGGCAGTTCCCGGGGCTGTCGGCCGAGCAGGACGTGCGCAATGCCGTCGGCGAGCAATGCGACTTCATCAATGCCAGCGCGCTGGCGGTGGCGCTGCTCGGCGACGCGATCTACACGAACCCGCTGGTGCTCGGTTATGCGTGGCAGAAGGGGTGGGTGCCGCTGTCGCTGGACGCAATGCTGCGCGCGATCGAACTGAACGGCGTGTCGGTCGACAAGAACAAGGCCGCGTTCGAATGGGGCCGGCATATGGCCCATGATCCGGAACACGTGCTATCGCTGACCGGCGAACTGAAGCGCACCGCCGAGGGCGCCGATGTGGTCAAGCTGCCGACCTCGTCGGGTGCGCTGCTGGAGAAGCTGATCGCGCATCGGGCCGAGCATCTGACCGCGTACCAGGACGCTGCCTATGCGCAGACCTATCGCGATGCGGTCAGCCGCGTCCGGGCAGCCGAGAGCGCGCTGGTCGGCACCGGCAAGCCGCTGCCGCTGACCGAGGCAGTGGCGCGCAATCTGGCCAAGCTGATGGCGTACAAGGACGAGTACGAGGTCGCGCGGCTCTATACCGATCCGGTCTTCCTCGACAAGCTGCGCAACCAGTTCGAAGGCGAACCGGGCCGCGACTACCAGCTGAACTTCTGGCTGGCGCCGCCGATGATCGCGAAGCACGACGAGCAGGGCCGGCTGATCAAGCGCCGCTTCGGCCCGTCGACGATGACGATCTTCAAGGTGCTGGCCAAGCTCAAGGGTCTGCGCGGCGGGCCGCTGGACGTGTTCGGCAAGACCGAGGAGCGCCGCACCGAACGCGCGCTGATCGGCGAATACCGGGCGCTGCTGGACGAGCTGGTGGCGGGACTGAACGCCGACAACCACGGCACCGCGGTGGCGCTGGCCAGTCTGCCGGACGACATCCGCGGCTTCGGCCACGTCAAGGCCAACAACCTGAAGGCGGCGCGCTCGCGCTGGCAGACGCTGCTGGCGCAGTTCAGGAATCCGCAGGCGGGGCAGCAGGCGGCTTGAGGCGATAACGCTCGATACTGCCTTCGGTCCTCTGCCCTCTCCCACAAGTGGGAGAGGGGAGCTCGTCTGCGCGAAAGTTCGGCTTGACGCAGCGAACTCGGCCCTACTCCACCTGCGCCAGCTTCTCCTCGCCCTTCTTCACATACATCGAATTCTTCGGCTGCGCGAACACGCGGCGCACCATCGGCTCGAAGAACGACAGCGGCAGCGTGTCGTAGTCGGTCATGAAGGCCGCGGCATCGTACTTGGCGCAGAACTCTGCGGTGCGCTCGAACAGCTCCGGCTGGCCGCGGAATTGCTCGCGCAGGTTGCGGTCCAGGCCCAGATGATGGAAGAAGTAGTAGCCCTGGAATACGCCGTGTTTCTCCACCATCCACAGGTTTTCGGCGCTGACGAAGGGCTTCAGGATCGCCGCGGCGATGTCCGGATGGTTGTAGCTGCCCAGCGTGTCGCCGATATCGTGCAGCAGCGCGCAGACGACGTATTCCTCGTCGCGGCCGTCGCGGTGAGCGAGCGTCGCGGTCTGCAGGCTGTGGGTCATCCGGTCGATCGGGAAGCCGCCGCAGTCGCCTTCGAGCAGCCGCAGATGGGCCAGCACGCGGTCGGGCAGCGCGGCGGCATAGGGCATGAACTCGGCCGAGATTGCGGCCCAGTCTTCGCGGGTGCCCTGTTCCATATGGCTGAAGCGCGCACGCGGCGCGGGGTGGGATTCGCTCATGGTCGTCTCCTGGTGGGGTCGGCGCTGATGCGCTCTGGGGGATTCCGCCATTGTGACACCGGTTGATGCCGCTACACTGTCGGGATACCGACAGTCGCCGCCGCCGTGTCCGCGTGGCAGGCGGCACACGCCACAGGAGATATCCATGCAATACCAGGGCAGCTGCCATTGCGGCCGCATCGCATTCGAGGTCGAGGGCGAGATCGACGCCGTGCTGTCGTGCAATTGCTCGATCTGCCAGCGGCGCGGCCATCTGCTGTGGTTCGTGCCGCGCGAGCGCCTGCGCCTGAAGACGCCCGAGTCGGACTACTCGACCTACCGCTTTCATACGATGAAGATCGCCCACCATTTCTGCCCGGTGTGCGGCTGCGGGCCGTTCGGCGAAGCCATCGATCCGAAGGGCAATCCGACCGCGGCGGTCAATGCGCGCTGCCTCGAGGGGATCGACCTGGACAAGCTCAAGGTGATCCCGTTCGACGGGCGGCGCCTGTAACGCCGACGCGCTGACGCCATGCTGTCGATCCGGGGCATCGATCATCTGGTGCTGCGCAGCGCCGACGTGCCGGCGCTGCTGCGCTTCTATGTCGACGTGCTGGGCTGCACGCTCGAGCGCGAGCAGCCGAAGCTCGGGCTGACGCAGCTGCGCGCCGGCGCCAGCCTGATCGATCTGGTCACGCTCGACGGCCCGCTCGGCAAGGCCGGCGGCGCGGGGCCGGGGCCGGAGGGCCGCAATCTGGATCACTTCTGCCTGCGCGTCGAGCCGTTCGACGCCGACGCCATCGCCGCGCATCTGCGCGCGCACGGCGTCGAAGCGGGACCGGTCGAATCGCGCTACGGCGCCGAGGGTACGGGACCGTCGATCTACCTGCGCGATCCGGATGGCAATGTGGTCGAACTGAAGGGACCGCCCGACGCCAGGGCATAAGGGGCGAGGCAAGGGCAAGGCAAGGGCGAGGCAAGGGCAAGGCAAGCCGGCGCGATGCCGCCGCGCAACGGCCATGCAACGGCCCGCGCAACGGACAGCGCAGCGCCGCTACAATCGGGTTTCACACAACCATGCGCCGCCGGCATCGCATCGGACGCGCGGGCGCCGACTCCCCGGCGCATACCATGACGACACCCGACCTCTCGCCAGGACCCCGGCCCGGCACGCGCCCCGGGGCCGACGGCTCCGCCCCCGGTCCGGCCGACGCCAGCAGCGCCGCCGGAGCCACCGCAACATCGCCCCACCC
>NZ_JAGFTW010000040.1:0-40946 GCF_017598945.1 Cupriavidus gilardii | reverse complement strand
CCCCCACTCGTACTACATGTCTTTTTTTTTGATCAACGGGGACCACCCCGAGACCTGCTCTACCCTCTTCGCCGGCAGGGTCGGATGTGTATAAGAGACGGGGCCCGAACCGCCCCGCCATCTGGCCTGGGTGCTCGGGCTGACCGAGACCATTTCGTGGGGCACGCTGTACTTCACCTTCACGGTCTTCATCGAGCCGATGAGCCAAACGCTAGGCTACGGCAAGCCGTTCCTGGCGGGCGGCTATTCGCTGGGCCTGCTGGTGTGGGCGCTGTGCTCGTTTGCGGTCGGGCGGCTGCTCGATCGCGCGCCGGCGCGATGGGTGATGGGGACCGGCTCGGTACTGGCGGGGCTCGGCCTGATGCTGTGGGCATGGAGTCCCAACCCGACGCTGTTCCTGCTGATGTGGGTGCCGCTCGGGCTGGCGATGGCCACCACGCTGTACGAGCCGGCCTTCGTGGTGCTGCGCCAGGCCTACGGCGACGGCTACCAGAAGTCGATCGTCATCGTGACGCTGGTGGCGGGCTTTGCCAGCACGATCTTCATTCCGCTGGCGCAATGGCTGGTGTTGCATATCGGCTGGCGCGGCACGCTGCTGATCTTCGCCGCGCTGAACCTGCTGGTCTGCGCGCCGCTGCATGCGCGGCTGCGCTTCACGCCGCATCCGACCTATGCCAGCGTGCAGCCGGTCGCGCCGCTGGGCGGCGGCTCGCCCGGCATCGCTACGCTGGCGCTGCGCGATCCGGTGTTCTGGTCGGTGGTGCTGGCCTTCACGGCGCTGGCCGTGGTGGCCTCGCTGCTGGGCGCGCATCTGATCCCGATGCTCAACGAGAAGGGCCTGCCGGTCGGCGAGCAGCTGATGGTCGCCGCGCTGATCGGGCCCGCGCAGGTGATCGGCCGGCTGGCGATGGCGCGCATGCCGTCGCGGCAGCCGGTGCGGATCGCCTTGCCGGTCTATGTGGTGATGGGCCTGGGCCTGCTGACGCTGGCGCTCGGGCACGGCAAATGGCTGATGCTGGCGGCGGTACTGTACGGCTGCGCCAACGGCATCAACACGATGCTACGCGCGATGGCGATGCCCGAGCTAATCTCGCGCCATCACTATGCGACGCTGAACGGGCTGATGATGACGCCGGTGCTGCTGATGCAGGCGATCGCGCCGTGGCTGGGCGCGCTGCTGTGGAGCGCGGCCGGCGGCTATTGGCTGATGTTGTGGGTGATGGTGGCGCTGGCACTGGCGGCGCTCGGCGCATTCGCCTACGCGCTGCGCCGGCGCGGCATGCTGGGCGCGCCGCCGGCCGCCGCCTAGCCGGCCCGCCCAAGACTCACGCGGCGGCGGCGCCCATGCCCTCGAAGACGAAGGTGTCCATCGCCAGCACGCCGTAGGTCACCGCGTCGGTCGCGCGGGCGACCTCGGCCGGCCTGGCGGGCGCGGTGCGCTCTGCGCGGTCTGCGGGGTCTGCGGGACCCAGCGCGGCGCCCAGCGCGACGAAGAACGGCAGCAGATGCTCGTCGGTCGGATGCGCCCGGCGCGCATGCGGGGCCTCGCTGCGATAGCGCGCAATGCGCGCGGTATCGCCGGTGCGCAGCGCCTCGTCCAGCGCGTCGGCCATCCAGCCGCGAAACGCCTCGACATAGGGCTCGGCCGCGCCGCCGTGCTGACTGGGCCGTTCGTCGCCGAACACCTCGCGCAGGTTATGCGTGAAGCTGCCCGAGCCGACCACCAGCACGCCCTCGTCGCGCAGCGGCGCCAGCGCGCGGCCGATCGCGATCTGCACGGCCGGGTCCAGGTAGGGGTTCAGCGCCAGCTGCACCACCGGCACGTCGGCATCGGGGAAGAAATACCGCATCGGCAGCCAGGCACCGTGGTCCAGCGGCCTGGTCTCGTCCAGCGCGACAAAGCCCGCGCCGGGAATGCCGGCCGCCTCGACCAGCGCCTTCACGCGCCCCGCCAGCGCCGGCGAACCGGGCGCATCGTAGCGCAGCGCATAGAGCTGCTGCGGGAAGCCGCCGAAGTCGTGCCAGGCTTGCTGCCGCTCGGCCGCGGTCACGGCCAGCGTGCTGTAGATCCAGTGCGCCGAGATCACCAGCACCGCACGCGGCTGCAAGGCCCGCAGCCGCGCTCCCAGCGCATCGAACACCGGCCCTACCGGACCGGGTTCGATCGCCAGCATCGGCGAACCGTGGGAGACATAGAGCGCGGGCAGCATGGGGAGTCCTTTCGACAACGCGGATTCGTGGAATACCGCGGTAGTTTGACAAATCCCCACCGCGCGGGCGTGAAGCGTTGCGGACGCCTCAGTCAAAAATTTTGAAATTCAGCGTTGCGGCGATGTCCCCCTCCAAGCGAGGCGAACTCGCACTAACATGGCGGCTGCCTGTCGCGGCCAACTGGGCCCGCCTACCGAAACAATGGAGACACGATGACCGCCATGCCCGCCACCGCCAAGCCAAAGCAAGCCGCACCGGCGCCCGACACGCCGCTGACGCGCTGCGGCTGGTGCGGCACCCTCGAGGACTATTGCCACTATCACGACAACGAGTGGGGCTACCCGGTCGACGACGACCGCCGCCTGTTCGAGAAGCTGTGCCTCGAGGGCTTCCAGGCCGGCCTGAGCTGGCTGACGATCCTGCGCAAGCGCGAGGCCTTCCGCAAGGCGTTCGCCAACTTCGACGTCGAGAAGGTGGCGCGCTTCGGCGAGCGCGACATCGAGCGCCTGCTGGGCGATGCCGGCATCGTGCGCCATCGCGGCAAGATCGAGGCCGCGATCAACAACGCCCAGCGCGCGCTCGAACTGCTGGAGACGGAATCGTCGCTGGCCGCCTATCTGTGGCGCTACGAGCCCGATCCCAGGAGCCGGCCCGCGGTGCTGACGCCCGAAGTGCTGCGCACGATGACAACCTGCCCGGAGGCGACCGCGCTGTCCAAGGACCTGAAGAAGCGCGGCTGGCGCTTCGTCGGGCCGACCACGATGTATGCGCTGATGCAGGCGATGGGCATGGTCAACGACCACCAGCAAGGCTGCTGGGCCCGCGAGGAAGCGCAGCGACGACGGGCGGCGTTCAAGGTGCCACGCTAAAGCACGCGGGCGAACGGACAAGCGGACGCCCCGGATGCGATGCGGCGCGCATTACGTGCGTAAACGCACGCCCGGGTCCCGCTCGACGCAACGGTTCCCCATCATCTTTAATGATTGTTTACGTATACGTAGATAGTAGTAGTAGGTAAACGGCGCCCTCGGCAGTGGATAAGGGCGCCGCGCCCTTGCGGCACAAGCGCTGGCGGACGGGATAAGCCCCAGGGGAAAACCCGACGTATACGGGATAACCCGATGCCTTCCGGTAAACGGGTTCGATGCGCGCTGGACTTGTCCGCCCGCGGTCCACAGGCGCCCCACACGCTGCCCAGCGCTTGTCCCTTGTGCGACGCACAGGACAGGCACAGGGTTGTCCCCGGAGTTATCCCCAGGTCGCCGTTGCGGCGGCCCTGTATCACCCTGTATGGTTCAGTGGCCTTCAGTGGGAGCTGGGCCGCAACGCCCGCCGGCCCCGCTGCACCAGCATCACGCCGGCCAGCACGATGGCTCCGGCGATCACGCCGCCCACCAGATTGATCAGCAATGGCCCAAGCCAGGACAGGAAGGGACCGACGCCCGGTATCCCTGCGAGCCATTGCGCGGCGCTCTCCTCCAGATGGTGGGCCCACGGCAGACCGTGGACCAGGATGCCGCCGCCGACCAGGAACATCGCGATGGTGCCCGCCACCGACAGCGTCTTCATCAGCATCGGCGCCAGCCGCAGCAGGCCGTCGCCGATGCGGCGGGCGAAGCCGTTGGCGCGGCCGCTCAGATAGAGCCCGGCATCGTCGAGCTTGACGATGCCGGCCACCAGGCCGTAGACGCCCACCGTCATCAGCAGCGCGATCGCGGTCAGCACGGCCAGGCGGGTGCCGAACGGCGCGTTGGCCACCGTGCCCAGCGAGATCACGATGATTTCGGCCGACAGGATGAAGTCGGTACGGACCGCACCCTTGATCTTGTCCTTCTCCAGCGCCACCAGATCGACCGCGGGATTGGCGGCAGCCTGCCGCAGTGCCACCCGCTCGACCGCCTCCCTGGCCCGCTCGGTCGGCTCGGCGTGGGCGGGCAGGAAGCGGTGCGCGAGCTTCTCGAAGCCCTCGTAGCACAGAAACGCGCCGCCGATCATCAGCAGCGGCGTCACCGCCCATGGCGCGAAGGCGCTGATCGCCAGCGCTGCCGGCACCAGGATCACCTTGTTGCGCAGCGAACCGAGTGCCACCGCCCACACCACCGGCAGCTCGCGCTCGGCCTTCAGGCCGGTTACCTGCTGCGCGTTCAGCGCGAGGTCGTCGCCGAGCACGCCGGCGGTCTTGCGCGCGGCGACCTTGCTCATGGTGGCGACGTCGTCGAGGATCGTCGAAATATCGTCGAGCAGCGCAAGCAGGCTGGCACCGGCCATCAGCGACCTCCCCGCGGCAACTGGCCGGCAACGGCACGGCGATCGAAACTCGGCATGGTTCGGACTCCTGATATGGATGGAGAAACGGCGAGGCGGGCGCTGCGCCGGCAGCCGCCAACGGATGCGAGGTGGCGCCGCCATCGCGCCATACTGCCATAGCCGGCGGGGCTTCCAGCATGCCGGCCATGTCGGATTTTGTCTGATTTTTTTACGTCACTTGGGTCTGCTAGCATCGGACGTCATGCGCAGGCACCGGGCGGCTTTTGCGCCGGCGCCCCCGCCCCTCCCATCCACCCGGTCGCCCATGCCTCTATCCCTTGCGCGCAGCGATCTGCTGCGTACGCTCGTCATTCCCCTGCTGCTGGCCGCCCTGCTGGTCGCGGACCTGCTGACACCGCTCGGCGTGGCCGAATGGATCTTCTATCTGCTGCCGATCTGCCTGTGCGTGTTCGTCGACCGGCCCATGATGCCGCTGTGGACTGCGGCCGGCGCGACCCTGCTGATCGCCGCCGGTTATATCTTCTCGCCGGGCGGCGGCGACCCGACCGTCGGTCTGATCAACCGCCTGTGCGGCGTCGTGGTGATGTGGTTCCTGGCCGCGGCGATCTACCGCTATATCGCCAGCCAGCTGCAGATGCGCCGCTTCGTCTGGCTGCACGAAGGCCAGGTGCGCGTGGTGCAGCAGACCCGCGGCCTCGATACCCCTGCCGAAGTTGGCAGCGCGCTGCTGCGCGCGCTGGTACCGCTGGCGCAGGCCCAGGCCGGCGTGGTCTACCAGCTCGAGGATGGCAGCCTGAAGCGCATCGCCGGCTGGGCCGCGCCGGCGGACACACCCGAGCGCCTGGCGCTGGGCGAAACCCTGGCGGGGCAGGCAGCGAGCGAGAACCGGCCGCTGATGGCTCGCGGGCTGTCCTCGCACTATCTGCGCCTGGGCTCCGCGCTCGGACGCGACGTGCCGCAGGCGGTGCTGGCCGCGCCGTTGACCTCGGACGGCCATGTGATCGGCGTGGTGGAGCTCGGCTTCGCCGCCGCGCAGCAGAAGCTGGACGACACCGTCGAGCTGATCGGCCGCATCGCCGAGGCCGCCGGCGTGGCGCTGACCGCGTCCGCGTATCGCGCACGGCTCGAAGCGCTGCTGGCGCAGACCCAGCGGCAGGCCGAGGAACTGCAGGTCCAGCAGGAAGAGCTGCGCGTCTCCAACGAGGAACTGGAGGAGCGCGGGCGCGCGCTGATGGAATCGCAGGCACGGCTGGAAACGCAGCAGGCCGAGCTCGAACAGAGCAACGTCCAGCTGGAGGAGCACACCCAGCTGCTGGAGGCGCAGAAGCGCGACCTGCTGCAATACCAGGCCGAGCTCGCGGCCGGCGCGCGGGCGCTGGAGCGTGCCAACCAGTACAAGTCCGAGTTCCTGGCCAACATGTCGCACGAGCTGCGGACGCCGCTGAACAGCGCGCTGATCCTGGCCAAGCTGCTGCAGGACAACAAGGAAGGCAACATGACGCCGGAGCAGGTGCGCTATGCCGCCACCATCCATTCGGCGAACACCGACCTGCTGAACCTGATCAACGACATCCTCGACCTGTCGAAGATCGAAGCCGGCCATCTGACCGTGCAGCCCGAGCCGGTCGATATCGAGGCGGTGGTCGGCGGCCTTGCGCAAGGGTTCGCCCCGATCGCCGCGCAGAAGTCGGTGCAGTTCCGCATCGAGCGCGCCGCCGATCTGCCGGCGACGCTGGTCACCGACAACGTGCGGCTACAGCAGATCCTGCGCAACCTGCTGTCCAACGCATTCAAGTTCACCGAGCGCGGCGAGGTAGCGCTGTCGATCGCCCGCGACGGCAGCGACGGCGTGCGTTTCTCGGTGCGCGATACCGGCATCGGCATCCCGAAGGACAAGCAGGCGATCATCTTCGAGGCGTTCCAGCAGGCCGACGGCACCACCAGCCGGCGCTATGGCGGCACCGGCCTGGGCCTGTCGATCTCGCGCCAGCTGGCGCAGCTGCTCAACGGCACGCTGGCGGTCGACAGCGACCCGGGCATCGGCAGCACGTTCACGCTGACGCTGCCGCTCGAATTCGTCGGCCCGGCCGCGCCGACGGCCGCGGTGTCCTCGGTGCCACCGGCGCCCGCGGCGGTGCTGGAGGCCGCGGCGCAAATGGCGGCCGAGGGCGGCATCGACGTGACCGAAGCGCTTACCGCGCCGCAGCCGGCTCCGGTGCCCGACGCAGTCGCCGCCGCGCCGGTACCCGCGCCAAGGCCCGCGACGCCGTCCACGCCGATCACCATCAGCGCGCCCCCGCTCCATACCATGCTCGGCCCGGCGCCGATCGACGATGATCGCGGGCGCCGCTCGCGCGGCAATCGCCTGATCCTGGTGATCGAGGACGATGTCGCCTTCGCGCAAATCCTCTACGACCTCGCGCACGAGCTGGACTTCGACTGCCTGCATGCGACCACCGCGCAGCAGGGGCTGGAACTGGCGCGCGAACACCAGCCCTGCGGCATCCTGCTCGATGTCGCGCTGCCCGACCATTCGGGCCTGACGCTGCTGGACTGGCTCAAGCGCGACCCGGCCACGCGGCATATTCCGACCCATCTGGTGTCGATCAGCGACCATGCCGAGGCGGCGCTGCATCGCGGCGCGATCGGCTACACGCTCAAGCCCAGCGGCCGCGACGATCTGGCCAGCGTGATTCGCGAACTGGAAGCGCGCATGGCGCGCGGCGGCATGCGCACGGTGCTGGTGGTCGAGGACGACGCCACGCTGCGCGAGAGCATCCGCGCGCTGCTGCAATCGGCCGACATCGACATCGTCACCGCCGACACCGTGTCCGCGGCGCTGGCGCGGCTGTCGGAACGCCGCTTCGATTGCGTGGTGATGGACCTGGCGCTGCCGGACGGCTCGGGCCACGACCTGCTCGAGCAGATGGCGGCCGACGCCTCGTACTCGATGCCGCCGGTGATCGTCTACACCGGCCGGCAGCTGTCGGCCGAGGACGAGCAGCAGCTGCGCCGCCATTCGAAGTCGATCATCATCAAGGGCGCGCGCTCGCCCGAGCGGCTGCTCGACGAGGTCACGCTGTTCCTGCACAGCGTGGAATCGGCGCTGCCGCCGGAACACCAGCGCATGCTGCGGGCGGTGCGCAGCCGCGACGACGCCTTCGAGGGCCGCAGGCTGCTGCTGGTGGAAGACGACGCGCGCAATATCTTCGCGCTGTCGAAGGTGATCGAACCGCTCGGCGCGCAGGTCGAGATCGCGCGCAACGGCCGCCAGGCCCTTGAAATTCTCGACGGCCGCGACGATATCGACCTGGTGCTGATGGACATCATGATGCCGGAGATGGATGGGCTGACCGCGATGCGCCACATCCGCCAGGATGGCCGCCACGCGCAGTTGCCGATCATCGCCCTGACCGCCAAGGCGATGTCGTCCGATCGCGAGGCCTGCCTGCTCGCCGGCGCCAACGACTACATCGCCAAGCCGATCGATATCGACAAGCTGCTGTCGCTGTGCCGGGTATGGCTGCACGGACGCTGACCCCTCCCGCCGCGCCTTCGACCGGCTCGGCACCGGCCGACGATGCCTTCGCGGCCGTGCCCGTGGACGATTTCGACATCGAGCTCGAACTGCTGCTCGAGGGGATCTTTCGCAAGTACCAGCACGATTTCCGCGGCTATTCGCGCGCCTCGCTGCGGCGCCGGCTGTCGCAGGCGCTGCGCGACCTGAAGCTCGACACGCTGTCGCAACTGCAGGACCGCATGCTGCGCGATCCGGCGCTGTTCGCCCGGCTGTTCCAGTACCTGACGGTGCAGGTCAGCGAGATGTTCCGCGACCCGTCGTACTTCCGCGCGATCCGGGAGCACGTGGCGCCGGTGCTCAAGACCTATCCGTCGATCACCGTGTGGGTGGCCGGCTGCAGCAGCGGCGAGGAGCTGTGGTCGCTGGCGATCCTGTTCGCCGAGGAAGGCCTGCACGAGCGCACCACCTTCTATGCGACCGACATCAATCCAGCGGCGCTGGCCGAGGCTCGCGCCGGGGTCTACGATGCCGGGCGGCTGCGCGGCTTCGGCCGCAACTACCTGGCCGCGGGAGGCCGGCATTCGCTCGGCGACTACTATCACGCCGCCTATGGCAAGGCCAAGTTCGACGCCAGCCTGGTGTCGCGCGCGGTGTTCGCCGACCACAGCCTGGCGACCGACAGCGTGTTCCAGGAAGCGCAGCTGATCTCGTGCCGCAACGTGCTGATCTACTTCGACCGCGCGCTGCAGGACCGCGCGCTCGGCCTGTTCCGCGACGCGCTGGTGCGCCACGGCTTTCTTGGGCTGGGCAGCAAGGAGACGCTGCAGTTCAGCGCGCACGCCGAGGCGTTCGAGGCCGTGATGCCTTCGGACCGGCTGTACCGGAAGCGATGACCGGATGAAGGCGCCATGAACGCAGCGCAAGCCCACCCGACCGCATCGCCGCCGCGTTCGCCCGAAGCCGTCGTCATCGGCGGCTCGGCCGGCGGCATCGAGGCGCTCAACGTGCTGCTGCCGATGTTGCCGGCGGCCTTCCACCCCGCGCTGATCGTGGTGCTGCATCTGCGGCCCGATAAGCCCAGCCTGCTGCCGCAGCTGTTCTCGCTGCGCTGCGCGCTGCCGGTCTGCGAGGCCGAGGACAAGATGCCCGTGCGGCACGGCCACCTGTATCTCGCGCCCCCGGACTATCACCTGCTGGTCGAGCGCGACAGCCTTCATGGCGACCCTCGCGGAGATCATGCCGAGGGCGTGCGGCTCGCGCTGTCGGTCGATCCGCCCGAGCGCTTTTCCCGCCCGTCGATCGACGTGCTGTTCGAGTCCGCCGCGCATGCCTGGCGCGATGCGTTGCTCGGCATCCTGCTCAGCGGCGCCAACGACGATGGCGCGCGCGGGCTCGAGACCATCCGCCAATGCGGCGGACGAACCTGGGTGCAGGCCCCGGATACCGCGTCGGCGGAAACCATGCCGGCAGAAGCGATCGCGCGCGGCGCGGTCGACGAGGTACTGACCCTGGAAGCGATCGGCAGCCGGCTGCGGCTCGCCGTCCACTGAAACCTTGCCATGTCCGCTCCCATCAAGATCCTGACCGTCGACGACATCGCCAGCAATCTGACTGCGCTCGATGCGGTGCTGGCGCGGCCCGACGTCGAGCTGGTGCACGCCAACTCGGGCCCGCAGGCGCTCGACCTGCTGCTGGAACACGAGTTCGGCCTGGCCATCCTCGACGTGCATATGCCGGGCATGGACGGCTTCGAGCTGGCCGAGCTGATGCGCGGCAGCACCCGTACCAACCATATCCCGATCCTGTTCCTGACCGCGGCCGGCTACGACAGCCAGCGCACGTTCAAGGGGTATGCCACCGGCGCCGTCGATTTCCTCTACAAGCCGCTCGACGCCAACATCCTCGCCGCCAAGGTCGATGTGTTCGTGCAGCTGGCGCGGCAGAAGCAGCAGCTGGCCGAGCAGCTCGCCACCACGCAGCGCCTGCTGAAGGCCAACGAGATGCTGATGGCGGTGCTGGCGCACGACCTGCGCACGCCGCTGTCCGCGATCCTCGCCTCGACCTCGTTCCTCGAACGCTTCTGCCACGACCAGAAGACCGCGCCCGCCGTCGAGCGCATCCGCCGCAGCGGCACCCGCATGGTGCGGATGGTCGATCAGCTGCTCGACGTGGCGCGGCTGCACGGCGGCCGCATGCAGCCCGCGCTGCAGCGCGAGGACCTGCATGCGTTGTGCGCGGCGATCGTCGACGAACACGAGACCCGGCACGGCAAGGGCCGGCTGCTGCTGGAGCGCGTCGGCGATACGGTGGCATCGGTCGATCCGGGGCTGCTGTCGCAGGTGCTGGCCAATCTGATCGGCAACGCGCTGCAGCACGGCGACGCCGCGGTGCCGGTGCGCGTGCGCATCGAAGGCGCGGACGGACGTGTGACGGTGGCGGTCAGCAATGGCGGCACCATTCCGCCCGAGCTGCTGCCGCATCTGTTCGACGCCTTCCGCTCGGGGCGCTCGGCGTCGGAATCGGAGGGGCTCGGCCTGGGCCTGCATATCGCGCGGGAACTCGCGATGCTGCATGGCGGGGATATCGAGGTGGTGTCGCGCGAAGGCATGGGGACGACCTTCACGGTGTGGGTGCCGCGTCAGGGCGCCGCGTAGCCGGTCTTCCGGTCTTCGGCCGCCTCGTTTTTCGGCTGCCCCGTTTGTCGGGTGGCTTCGGTTGCGCCGTCATTCGGCGCGCAGCACGCGCGCCATCTGCTGCGCGGCCTCCTGCAGCACCGGCACCGCGCGCAGCAGGCCTTCCAGCGGCACGCGGGCCGTAGGCGCGTGGCAGGCGATCGCGGCCAGCACCGGACGCGCGGCCGTGCCCGCCGTGCCGTTGGCTCCCTCCGGCGCAAACTCGCGCACCGGCACCGCCACCGCCGTCATGCCCCGCACGAACTCCTCGTTGTCGACGCCGATGCCGCGCGCGCCGAGCCGGTCGAGCTCGGCCTCCAGCAGCGACAGATCCGCCAGCGTGCGCGGCGTATTGCGCGTCAGCACCAAACGCTGCAGCGTCTGCTGCCGTTCGAGCCGGCTCATCGCCGACAGGAACAGCTTGCCGCTGGCGGTGCAATGCAGCGGCACATGGATGCCCGGCGACAGCTGCAGCCGCAGCGGCTCGTGTGTTTCCACGCGCTCGACGTAGAGCACACGATCGCCGTCCAGCGCGGTCAGATTGCAGGTCTCGCCCAATGCCGCCACCAGCCGGCCCAGAATCGCGCGGCATTCGCGCAGCAGCGGCGGACTGCGCAAGGTCTGCAGCGCCAGCCCCGCCGCCCTCGGCCCCGGCACGAAGCCGCGTTCGGCCGGCATCTGCAGCACGAAGCCGGCGCGCTCCATCGCCGCCAGCAGGCGCATCAGCGTGGTCTTCGGCACGTGCAGGCGCTGCGACAGCTGCGCCAACGTCTGCGGATGCTGCGCGCGGGCGAGCGCGTCGAGCACCATCAGCACGCGCAGGCTGCGCGCGTCCTCATCGGCCGCCCCGGCCTCTGCTGCGCTGCGATTCTGAAACGGAATTTGCACGTTCTGTTTCACTTTCCGCGCCTCCACGCGTATTGCCTTTCCATTTGCGGGTCGACAAATAAAATCGGGACAAGTCGTTCCATTATAAGAACGTTGCCGGCAGACCTCGGGGCCAATCCGCCCCGGGCAAACCCTGCCGGCAACACCCGATCAGGAGACAGCGACGATGTCGCAAACCGTTGACTACATCGTGGTGGGCGCCGGCTCGGCCGGCTGCGTGCTGGCCAACCGGCTCAGCGAGGACGGCCGCCATGCGGTATGCCTGCTCGAAGCGGGACCGCCGGACCGCTATCCGTGGATCCATATCCCGATCGGCTACGGCAAGACGATGTTCCACAAGCAGGTCAACTGGGGCTTCCACACCGACCCCGATCCCAACATGCTGAACCGCCGGATCTACTGGCCGCGTGGGCGCACGCTCGGCGGCAGCAGCGCGATCAACGGCCTGATCTACGTGCGCGGGCAGCGCCAGGATTACGACCACTGGGCCGCGCTCGGCAATCGCGGCTGGAGCTGGGACGACTGCCTGCCCTACTTCCGCAAGCTCGAGAACAACGACCTTGGCCCCGGGCCGACGCGCGGCACCGATGGCCCGCTGAACGCGACCTCGATCGATCGGCGCCATCCGCTGGTCGATGCCTTCATCGAAGCCGGCGAGGCGCTGGGCCTGCCGCGCAAGGCCGATTTCAATACCGGCGACCAGGAAGGCGTCGGCTACTACCAGCTGACCACGCGCAAGGGCTGGCGCTGCTCGACCGCGGTGGCGTATCTGCGGCCGGCGCAGTCGCGCCCGAACCTGCGCATCGAGACCGGCGCGCATACCACCGCGATCCTGTTCGAAGGGCGGCGCGCGGTCGGCGTGCGGTATATGCAGAATGGCCGCCAGCACGTGCTGCGCGCGCGCCGCGAGGTGCTGCTGTGCGCGGGCGCGCTGCAGTCGCCGCAGCTGCTGCAGCTGTCCGGCATCGGACCATCGGGCCTGCTGCGCGAATTCGGCGTGCCGGTGGTGCACGCGCTGCCGGGCGTCGGCGAGAACCTGCAGGACCATTTGCAGATCCGGCTGATCTATCGGGTGGCCAAGCCGATTACCACCAACGACCAGCTGCGCTCGCTGTTCGGCAAGGCGCGCATGGGGCTCGAATGGCTGTTGTGGCGGCAGGGGCCGCTGGCGATCGGCATCAATCAGGGCGCGATGTTCTGCCGCGTGCTGCCGCAGGAAAGCGCCACGCCCGATACGCAATTCCACTTCGCCACGCTGTCGGCCGACATGGCGGGCGGCCAGGTCCATCCGTTCTCGGGCTGCACCTATTCGGTGTGCCAGCTGCGGCCCGACTCGCGCGGCACCGTGCGGATCCGCTCGATCGATCCGCTCACGCCGCCGTCGATGCAGCCCAACTATCTGTCGGCCGAGCTCGACCGGCGCAGCGCCATCGCCGCGGTCCGCTTCGCGCGCCGCGTGGCGCAGACCGAGCCGATGCGCACGCTGATGCAGGCGGAATTCCGGCCCGGCGACGCGGTGCAGTCGGACGACGAGATCCTGCATTTCTGCCGCGAGTACGGCGCCACCATCTTCCATCCGTCGGGCACCGCCAAGATGGGCCCGGCCAGCGATCCGCTCGCGGTGGTCGACCACCGGCTGCGCGTGCATGGCGTGGCGGGCCTGCGCGTGGTCGATTGCTCGGTGATGCCGACGCTGGTGTCGGGCAATACCAATGTGCCGGTGGTGATGATGGCCGAGCGCGCGGCAGACTTTATCCGCGAGGATGCGCGGACGGAAACGGTCAGCGAGATCGTCGGTGGAGCGGCGGGCGGTGCGAACCTATGCGAGCCAGAGCCAGAGCCAGAGCCAGAGCCAGAGCCAAAGCCAGAGCCCGAACCCGAGCGCGAGACCGCCCGCGGCATTGCCGAACCCGTCTGATTCGGCCGCCCCGCCATCGACATCACGGCATCGCCGACGCAACTGTGCAGCGAACCCGGGCTCGGTTCGCTGCGTCACCGAAGGCCGAGCCCCAGCAGCGAGAGCGCCCGCATACTCGTTCCACCAAGGGCGCCGTCAATCCAAAGGAGACAAGCATGGCAAGCCCCAATGAGCAGGCGGTACGCAAGGTGGCGATGGCGTCGGTGATCGGCGCCACCATCGAGTGGTACGACTTCTTCCTGTACGGCGTCGTCGCCGGCATCGTGTTCAACAAGCTGTATTTCCCGGCGGGCGATCCGGTGGTCGCCACCATGCTCGCCTACACCACCTTCGCGGTGGGCTTCATCACGCGGCCGCTCGGCGGCGTCATCTTCGGCCACTTCGGCGACCGCATCGGCCGCAAGAGCATGCTGGTGATCACGCTGATGATCATGGGCGTCTCGACCTTCCTGATCGGCCTGGTGCCGACCTACGACAGCATCGGCCTGTGGGCGCCGATCCTGCTGCTGTTGCTGCGCGTGCTGCAGGGCATCGGGCTCGGCGGCGAATGGGGCGGCGCGGTGCTGATGGCCTACGAATACGCGCCGCCGGGCCGCAAGGGCTTCTATGCGTCGCTGCCGCAGATCGGGCTGTCGCTGGGCCTGTGCCTGGCCTCCGGCGTGGTCGCGCTGCTGTCGCTGACGCTGACCGACGCGCAGTTCCTCAGCTGGGGCTGGCGCGTGGCCTTCCTGATCTCCGCCGGCATGGTCTTCGTCGGCATGTATATCCGGCTATCGATCAAGGAAACGCCCGAGTTCACCGCGGTCAAGCAGCGCAACGCCGAGACGCGCATTCCCTTCGTCGACATGATGCGGCGCTACCCCGGCAATATCCTCAAGGGCATGGGCGCGCGCTATATCGACGGCGTCTTCTTCAACGTCTTCGGCGTCTTCTCGATCAGCTATCTGACCCAGACCGTCAAGATCACCCGCACCGAAGCGCTGACCGGGGTGATGGCCGCCGCCATCGTGATGTGTTTCTTCATCCCGTTCTTCGGCCACCTGTCGGACCGCATCGGCCGCACGCGGGTCTACTTCTGGGGCTCGCTGGTCACCGCTTGCTCGGCCTTCCCCGCGTTCTGGCTGATGCTCAACGGCGGCGGCAACGTGATGCTGCTGTGGCTGGCCATCATCGTGCCGTTCGGCATCTTCTACGCCGCGGTCTACGGGCCCGAGGCGGCGCTGTTCTGCGAGCTGTTCGACGCCAAGGTCCGCTACACCGGCATCTCGTTCGTCTACCAGTTCTCGGGGATCTTTGCGTCGGGGATCACGCCGATCATTGCCACCGCGCTGCTGAAGTCGGGCGAAGGCAAGCCGTGGCAGATCTGTGCTTACGTGATGTTTGCCGGGTTGGTGTCGGCGGTGTCGGCGGCGTTGATTGGGCGGTCGTCGGGGTCTGGGGAGGTACGCGAGGCGTCAGGGGTGGCCGCGGCGCCTGCCAGGCCGATGCGTTAAACGTTAATCGTCGACCAGGGCCGGAGCCGCAGCTTCGGCCTTTTCTTCCACCAGGAACTTGACGTTCAAGGTCGTCCACTCGCTGGACCGGATCACCAGCCGATTGCCCTCGATCGGGTAGAAGCGCCCGTGCTCCTCCAGCCCGCGCCCACGGTCATCGGTCAATTTGCGCCGGGACGCGGCCGACAGGATGATCCGCTCCAGCTCCCCATCGCTCTTGAACTCGAAATCTTCCAGCAGGCCGGTGTAGAGATACGACTGGTCCTTCATCGGTACGACGGCGCTGACGACCACCATGGCGCCGTCGCTGATGCCGGAATCGATGCCGCTGAAGAGGTAGTACCAGGGCGCCTGCTGCCGGAAAAAACCGCTCGCCCAGCTGTTCGGATGGTCCAGCTGGAATCGGCTGACCAGCCCTCGGCGCAGCATGGCCAGCACGAAGGCGAGGCCGAACGTCCCAGCGAAGTAACCGAACACCGGCCAGGGATGTTCGTTCAGCCATTCATAACGGTGCGGCGGGACGCTGGCTGCCGCGGTACCGCCTGACAGCATGCGCAAGGCGTCGCCGAGATAAAGCTGGTAGCCGAAATATTCGGTGGCGGCGAGCCCGACCGCGGCATCGACGATCAGCGCCAGCACGATGGACTTGATGGCCGTCGCCCCGAAGGGCGTCATGTCGGCTTCGCGCGCCTCTCGGGCTTGACTGTAGTGGTGGTAAAGAAAGCCCGGCGCGACCAGGAAAAACAGCAGGATCGCGGGCAGCGCGATGTTCAAGATCAGCCCTGCGCGGGAATCAGCTTCAGCTTGACCTCGCGCTCAACGCCCTTGGCGGCGTCCCGGATCTTGAACGTCCTGGTGGAGTTCAGCTTCCCGGTGGCAATGAACTCGCGCAGCGCCTTGTCGCTCTCGGGATCGTTGCGGATCAGCTTGACCGTGGTCCTGACAGTGGCTTTCATCGCTTGCCCTCCAATGGGAAAAGTATAGTCGACGTGCCGTGGACGGCATCGGAGATCAGCGGACGTGGAAATCAGCCCCTAGAAACAGACTCAGCCGCACCGAAGCGCTGACCGGCGTGATGGCCGCGGCCATCGTCATGTGTTTCTTCATCCCGTTCTTCGGCCACTTGTCGGACCGGATCGGCCGCACCCGCGCCTACTTCCGGGGTCGGTGGCAAGCGTGCCAACAGCGTCGGCGCGGCAGAGGCGATGAACCTGTCTCCCTGGAAGAGTCTGGGCGGCTTCAAAGTGCCATCTTCCACTGCCGTAGTACACCTACCGTTTGTGTCAGCCCTTGCCTGAGGAGGACATCGAGGTACTCATCGGCGCTCTTTGGCGGATTTCTTAAAGAGCGCCGATGATTCGCCGCAGCCTGGCAGACGAGAGAGGGATGCAGATCGAGCAGGTCGAAGATGAAGTCGTCCGGATGCTGCGCGCAAATCTGGTAGGGCCGCAGGCTCTCGGCGGGGAAATCCTTGAGGTTGAACGTGACGATCAGGCTCGCGCCGGCCTGGATGGCAGCCGCGACGACGTGCCTGTCGTTGGTATCCGGCACGCTGATGGAGGGAATCAGATGCTCGAAGTTGGACACAAGGCAGTCTCGTACATTGGCGTTCATCAGCTCGCGTGTTCGCTCCAGAACTTCCCCGCTTAGGTCGGGACGGTCGCGCAGGACAGCGCGCATCCACTCGTCGTGTATCAGGTTGGTCCAGCGCGCCCGGAACAGGTCGGTCATCGCCAGCCACATCAGGAAGTCGCGCAGCGGTGCCGAATAGAGGACGCAGGCGTCGTACACGACGGTGAAGTGGGAGCTCATTCATATCCCATGTTCAGTTTCTGCGCCTGCTCGGCCAGAGCCTCCAAAGAACGTCGGCGCTGCCCGTCGATGCGTTCCTTGTAGTCGAGCACGTCCTGATAGCGCACCCGCCGATGCGTACCAATCCTGTGAAACGGAATCTCCCCGCGCTCGAGCAATTGAACGAGGAACGGGCGGGAAACGTTCAGCACATCGGCGGCTTCCTGCGTGGTCAATTCGGCATGGATCGGGATGATGCTGACCGCGTTCCCTTCGCCAATCTCCGTCAGCACATCGATCAGCAATCGAAGCGCAGATACCGGCAGCCGTACGGCATGCGACGAACCCTTGTCATCGATGATCTGGATTCGCTGCGTATCGGCCCGCGTGGCAAGGACGGCCGACAGGGTGCGCCCGGATTCGCGCGCAAGTACGGCTTCTTCGGGAGAAGGCAAGGGAGTCGCCAAGGGGGTGTTCGTCGCCATTTCGTTCTCCTGTTCAGTGCGAGCCAGTATAAACGAAACAAACGAACAATCGAAACAAACGAAACGAAGCCCGCCCGCGGTGGGCGAGACCGGAATATCCATTCTCGGCTGTGCCAGGCACCCATGCGCAACAAAGTAACCCGTCGGTTTGAGGGTACGCATGTGCGCATAGCATTGGCGGGTTTCGTTGGTGTTTGGCAGGAGCGCCGATGCGGGCTGCTGGAAATGGCCACGTTCCATCGCCCGAATATGACCATGCCTATCCCACAGCGTCGACTTCAACGCCGCAGTGCAGTTTAGGTTTTGGCGTACACGGCGGCCGCCGGCCCAAATGCAAAAAGGCCAGAGCGCACGCTCTGGCCTTTGAATTTTGGTGGACCGAAGGAGGATCGAACTCCCGACCTCTGCATTGCGAACGCAGCGCTCTCCCAGCTGAGCTATCGGCCCGTAGCTGGCGATTATAGCGTGAGCTTTCCGACGATTTCAAGCCATGGCGCCCACGGAGCGGCGCGGCGAACGACTCAAGCCGCCATGCCCGGATTCCCGCCCATCCCCTTGACCGACGGCAGGTTCAGCGGAGCGGCGGCCACTTCCTTGCGCTGGCGCAGCCAGCCGGCCATCAGGTCCCAGATCGGCGGGCCGCCATTCTGGCGGGCTTCCTCGGCGACCGGGGCCCAGCCGGCGACCTTGTAGGTCTTGCCGGCCTCGAGCGGCTTGCCCTTCAGGCGCATCTCGGTGATGCGCTTGCCCATCGGCGCGGCCGGGTCGATGGTGTACTGCAGGCCGCCGACGCGCACCATGTCGCCGCCCTGCTGGTAGTAGGGATCGGGGTTGAACAGGTTGTCGGCCACGTCCTCGAGCACCGTCTTGATGGTCTCGCCGCTCATCTGCGTCACCGTGGTGTACGGGTAGGTGATCGCGGTCTGGTCCATCAGCCGTTCCATCGTGATGCCCTCGCCGGGCAGCAGCGTGGTGCCCCAGCGGAAGCCGGGCGAGAACGCCATCTCGGCGCCTTGCACGTCCATCAGTCCGTCCAGAATCAGCTGATCGAAGGTCCCGTTGAAGTTGCCGCGGCGGTAGAGCAGTTCCTTGTTGACGGCCAGCACCTCGCCCAGCTTCTGCTCGTAGGGCGCGCGTACCTTGCGGATCAGCGCTTCCATCGCCGGATCGGCCGGCAGGTAGTCGGCGAACACCGGCAGCAACCGATAGCGGAAGTCGGCGACCTTGCCGCCGCGCACGTCGAAGTCGAGCACGCCGAGGAACTTGCCGTTCGAGCCGGCGTTGGTGACCAGCGTGGTGCCGCCCGCGTTGCGCACGTGCACCGGGGCCGGCACGCCGTCATGGGTGTGCCCGCCGAGGATGGCGTCGAGTCCGCGCACGCGCGAGGCGAGCTTCAGGTCGACGTCCATGCCGTTGTGCGACAGCAGCACGACCGCTTGCGCGCCCTTGGCGCGGGCCTCGTCGATGATGCGCTGCAGGTTCTCTTCCTGGATGCCAAAGGTCCAGTCGGGCACCAGGTAGCCCGGGTTGGCGATCGGCGTGTAGGGGAAGGCCTGGCCGATGATCGCGACCGGCACGCCGTTCATCTCGCGCAGTGTGTAGGCCTCGAAGACCGGGTCCTCGAAGTCCCTGGTCTTGATGTTCTGCGCCAGGAAGGCGACCTTGCCCTTGAAGTCGCGGTCGACCACCTCGCGCACGCGCTCCGCACCCAGCGTCATTTCCCAGTGGGCCGTCATCACGTCGACACCAAGGGTCAGCGCGGCGTCGACCATGTCCTGGCCGCGCGTCCACAGCGCGGTCGCCGAGCCCTGCCAGGTATCGCCGCCGTCGAGCAGCAGCGCGCCGGGGCGACTGGCCTTCAGCTGCCTGACTAGCGTGGCGAGGTGCGCGAAGCCGCCGACCTTGCCGTAGCGGCGCGCGGCCTCGGTGAAGTCCAGATACGTGAAGGCGTGCGCCTCGGCGCTGCCCGGCGCGATCTTGTAGTGCTTCAGCAGCGCCTGGCCGACCAGGTGCGGCGGCTTGCCGGCATAGTCGCCGATGCCCAGATTGACGCTGGGCTCGCGGAAATGGACCGGCAGCAGTTGCGCATGGCAGTCGGTGAAATGCAGCAGGTGCACGTTGCCGAAGCGCGGCACGTCGTACAGCCGGGCCGCGGCCTGGGCCGCCTGCGCGTCGCGCGTGGGGAAAGCCATGCCCGCGGCGCTGGCGATGGCCAGCACCTGCAGGAACTCGCGTCGGTTCATTGTCGTCTTCCTCTCGATGGCGGCCGCGCCGGCCGGTGCAAGACCGGGACGGGCCGCTTTGCCGCCGCGCCTAGGGCCTGGCGTACTTCGCCAGCGCGGCGACTTCCTCCTCCAGCATCTCGCCGACTTCCTTCTGCACGACCTTGCCCCTGGCGTCGATCACGTACAGCTCGGGCAGGCCCTTGCGCGGACCGATCGCGGCGCGCAGCGCCGGCGTGTCCATCGCCGCGGGGAAGGTATAGCCGCGCTGGCGCAGATAGCCGACGGCATCCTTCGCGTCCTTGTCGATGCTGATGGTCAGCACCTGCAGCGGCGTGCCGCGCGTGCTGTCGTAGAGCTTCTGCAGCCGCGGGTTCTGCAGCGCGCAGAACGGACACCACGACGCCCAGATCTGCACCACCAGCGGCTTGCCGGCCCAGTGCTCGGGCGGCACGGTGCGGCCGTCGAGCAGCTGGACCGCCGGCAGGCGGACGGTGTCGCCGACTTCGAGCGCGGCGGCCGGCGTGGCGAACGTCATCACCAACGCAAGCGGGATGGCCGGCACGACGGCGCGCATCGCCGCCCGCCATGCGTGCCATGGACCGAACGCCACCGCCCCCGCGGCCCGCATCGCGCGCCCCTTACTGGTTGACCGGCGAGGCCGGGTCCAGCAGCAGCGCCATCACATCGCGGATCTGCTGCTCGGTCAGGATGCCCTTGTGGCCGAAGCGCGGCATGTTGGAGCAGGCGGCGAAGGCGTTCGAGTCCCAGATCTTGCCCCAGGTGTACTTGAGCACCGCCTCGGAGTTGCCGCGCAGCTTGCCGTACTGATACAGCGACGGACCGATGTTGCCGAACGAGATCTCGGCCTTGGTCATCTGGTGGCAGGCATAGCAGTTGCCGCCGTTGACGCCGCCGGGCGGGTCGGAGAACTGCATGCCGCGGCCGAGCTGGGCCACCTTCTCGCCTTCCTTCCAGTCGCCGAGCCAGCGGTTGTCGGCCGGGTAGCGGATCTTCTGCTGCTCGGCGGCCTCGATCTTCTTCGCGACCGCGGCCGGGACCTTGCTGCGGTCCGGATAGTCGCTGCACAGCTGCTGCATCTCGTCGCGCTCGAGCACGCCCTGCAGCGTGGCCGGGCCCTTGGAGCTGAACGAATTGGCGATCAGGCGTTTCATGTCGCCGTCGGAAACGGGCGGGATGTTGGCCGCTGCTTTAGACGTGCCCTTGCCCTTCGATGCCGCGTTGTCCTGCGCCATCGCTGGCGCGGCCAGCATCGCCAGCGCGCCGCAAAGCGCCACGGCCGCGGCGCCAGTCCGCACGACATGCAGGCGCGATTGTTCTGTCTGGATCATTCTGTGCTGTCCCCCTGGTTCAGCGCTTCAGGCCGGGGCCGTCGTAGGTGCCGCCGTTGGCATTGCGCGCCAGGAACATCGTGAGCGCGGTGATCACATCGGAGCCGTAGGCGGGCTCGGGGAAGCGCTGCTGGCGCAGGCAGTCATAGAGCCGGTGCTGCATGGTGCGAACCTCGCCCTGCGACACGCGGTAGGCCGGCCAGGTGGTGTAGGCCGCCTGGGCGCCCTTGTCGGTCAGCAGGTTGGGCAGGTCCTGCAGGCGGATGCGCTGGCCGTCGACCGCATGGCAGGTCGCGCAGGCGAAGTCGTAGGCGCCGCCGCGGTAATAGAACATCTTCTTGCCGAGCGCGTAGACCTGCTTCTCTTCCGGATGGTCGAGCTTGACGTTCATCCTGACGCCGCGCGACTCGCCGGTGACGAAGGCCACCAGCCGCTCGATATCGGAGCGCTTGCCCGAGGACGAGAACGGCGTCGCCTTGGCCTGCTCCTCGGTCAGGCCCTGCAGCGTCATGCGGCACCACACCAGGCGCTGCTCCAGGTCCATCACCTTGCCGGCATCGGCGAAATAGCGCGGCAGCTCGGCGTAGGCGCCCTTGGTCACGCCGGGGCCCTTGCCGAGGTCGCAGCGCTCGAGCGATACGTTCTTCGGCCCGGCGGGCTTTTTCCACAGCTCCTCGCCGGCGGCCTCCCACAGCTCGGCCGGATTGCCCTCGGCCAGCATCTGCCGGTACTTGGCGATTTCGTCGGTGGTATTGCTCTCGCCCTGCGCCTGTACGGTCATCGCGCCGGTCAGCGCGACGGCGCCGGCGGCCGCGAGCGCGGCCCAGCCAAGGCGGCGTCGGTTCGGTCTCATGGGGTTTCTCCTCTCGGTCTCGCCGACCAGGCGGGCCGATGTTGTTTTAGGCGCGGATCGCCCCGCGCACCGCGCTACGGCTTGATATAGGCGTAGCCTTCGTCCTGCTGCAGCCGCGCGATCTCGACCACGCCGGCCTGCACGATCTTCGTTTCGAGCAGCAGCTTGTTCTCGGGAATCTGGCGCGCGGTCAGCGTGTTGCGGCAGACGCGAAACTCGACGCCCATGCCGGCCAGCGCGCCGACCGCGGCGTCGAAGGTATTGCCGCGCGCATCGCGGGCACCCTCGACCAGGAAATCCACGCCATAGCCGAGCGCGACCACGACGATCTTCGTATTGGGTGCGCCGGCCAGGTGATTGCGCAGATTGCCGATCGCGCGCACCGCCTGGTCGTTGCCTTCCGACAGCTGGTACACCACCCGGTGGCGCCCGCCCCCGCTGCGGGGAGCGGCCGCGGTCTGGGCCGCGGCCCGGCTTCCGAGTCCGACCGCCGCCAGCGCGGCGGCGGCCTTTGCAAAGAATGCTCGACGCATGATCTTCCTTCCGCCGTGTCCGCCGCGCCTCGTGCGCGGCCGCCGACCCGGCTACCGAAGGGGCACCTTACCAGAGCGGCCGGCAACGTGCCGTCCGCGCCGGCATCACGAGATGGTGGCCTCGTCGGTCCGCTTGTCGCCGCGATTGTCGACCCAGGTCACCGTGACCTTGTCGCCCTTGGCGCCGCCCTTGAACTTGAAGTTCAGGAACGGGTCCTTGGACACCGCCGGGCCGAAGTTGGCGTGGAAGACCTCCTTGCCCTTGCACTGGGCGCTGACGGTCTGGATGTGCCAGGCCGGGATGGTCTTGCCGGACGCGTCCTTGCGCTGGCCGGTTTCCATATCGTGTTTCATCAGAATCTTGACGTCGACCACGCCGCCGTTCTCGGTGGCGCGTACGCGCATCGGGTCTGCCATGACGTTCTCCTGTTGCGATGGGCAGTGTGGGAAAGCGGGACCTGCGAACGGCGTGTCAGCCGCCGCAGCCGCCCAGCGTCACCTTGATCTCCTTGGAGGCGACATACCACTTGCCGCCGGCCTTGACGGCCGCATGCACCACGGAGGTCTGGCCCATCTTCACGCGCGTGGAGACGAACGGCTCGGTGCCGGCCGGGATCACGAAATCCGCGGCCAACGTATTGGGATTCTTTTCGACCAGGATCGCGATCTGCTCGGTGTCGGGCAGATTGCTGGTCACCGCCACCGGCACCACGGCGCCGTTCTCGGCGATATCGGGCGCGTTGAAGGCGATCGCGCCGCTCTTCTCCGGCGCGCCGCCGCCCAGGGCCTTGATCACGTCGTTGACGCTCTTGCCCTCGAAGGCGGCCTTGTTCCATTCGGCCGCCTGCGCCTCGCCGATCAGGCCAGCGGCGGCCATCAGCGACACGACGGCGCTGACCCGCAGCATCTCTCGTCTTGTGATGTTCATGGTGTCCTGCACTCCTGCTTCTACCCGCCCCGCGGTATTCGTTTGGTCGCCACGCCGGCAGGCATGGCGCGGGCGGTGCATCGCCGCCCGTTATTGCCGTTGTTGGTTACGTTGTTGGTTCCGTCGTTGCTGCTGTGGCGCTCGCCGGGGGCCGACTACGACTGCGCGATGGCGTTTGCCGTCGAGCCGTCGGCCCCGTCACCAGGCAATTACTTGGCCGGCGAACCTGCCAGCACCCACTCCAGCACCGTCTTCACGTCGGCATCGCTGATATTCGGGTTGGCCGGCATCGGCACCGGGCCCCAGACGCCCGAACCGCCCTTCTTGACCTTGTCGGTCAGCTTGGCCATCGCGCCCTTGTCGCCCTTGTACTTGGCGGCGACTTCCTTGTAGGACGGCCCGACCAGCTTCTTGTCCACCTGGTGGCAGCCCATGCAGGCGTTCTTGGTGGCGATCTCCTGGGCCTTGGCCGCGTCGACGGCGGCGTGGGCGGAGGCCGCACCGGCCAGCATCATGGCTGCGATCACGAACTGCTTCATTGTTCTCCTCTCCAAACTGGAATGAGCCGTGGGGACGGCACGGCCGCGCGGCAGCGAAGCTGTCCGGCACGGCGGCATATTGGCCCGTCCCGGCCCCTTCGCGCGGGGGCGCCAGGGCGGCCCAATACGCTATTTTGCCTCAAGTATCCACTTCACCATGGCTTGAATATCCGATTCTGGAACCTGCGGTTGCGGCGGCATCGGCACCGGCCCCCACGCCCCCTGCCCGCCGCTACGGATTTTCTGCACCAGCGCACCGTGCGCGTCCTTGCCCTGATAGCGCTGGGCGATCTCGTGGAACGACGGCCCGACCATCTTGCGGTCCTGCGCATGGCAGGCCAGGCATTGGTACTGGCCGGTCAGCTTCGCGCCGACGGGCTGAGCGGCGGCGGTCGTCGCCTCGGCCTTGCCCTGCCCCTTGTCGCCGGGCTGGGGAGCGTCCTCCGGCGAGCCGGTCGCGATGCCGCGCACCGGGCCGAAGCCGCGCTGCTGTGCCGCCAGGTCGCCGTGCGCGCCGCGGGCGTATTCCGGGATCAGCGAGGTCACCTCGACCTTGTCGGCGCAGTTGGCCATGCAGGCGGTGTTGCGCGTGTCCGGCTTGCCGCGGCCCGGCCACAGGCCGTGCGCCGTCGTCATGCCGTTGCGGTTCGGCAGCTTGCGCTGGACCTCGTCGATATTGGCGTCCGACAGCGTGAAGTCGGCCGGCACGATGTCGCCCAGGTTCAGGATGTAGGCGGTCACCGCGTAGACCTCGTCGACGGTCAGGCTCTTGGGGGCATCCCACGGCATCGCCCGGCGGATGTAGTCCCAGAGCGTGCTGACGGTGCTCAGCTTCATCAGCGAGGTGCGGTAGGGCTGGGCGCCTGTCATCGCCGCAACGCGCCCGCTAGCGATATCGGCCGCCGTGGTGCCGCCGGCGATCGGCGTGAAGACCGCGTTGGACTCGCCGAAGTCGCCGTGACAGGAGGCGCAACGCGCATCCCAGACCTTCTGTCCTTGCGCCACCGTGCCCCGTCCCGGCGGCAAGCCCTGGAAGTCGGGCCGCACGTCGATGTCCCAGGCCTTCAGTTCGGCGGTCGTGGCGGTACGGCCCAGTTGGGCACGGGCGGCTCTGGCGTCCTTGGGGACCGCGCTCGCCTCGCCCTGCGCGGCACGCGTCGCCGTCGTCAGACATGCCGCGCCGACAAGACCGATCAGCAGGCAGCCGAGCACGGCGCGATGGCGCCAGCCCGCCCGGACGCTATCGCACCTGGACATTGGACACCTCGCCACTGGCCGCGACCAGCCAGCTCTGGATCGCGTTGTTGTGGTAGATCGAACGGGTGCCGCGCACCGCGCGCAGCTGCGCGATGGCCGGCTGCACGTAGCCGGTCTCGTCGATCGCCCGGCTCTGCAGGATCGCCGGCGAACCGTCCCAGACCCAGTCGAGATTGAAGCGGGTCAGGCATTTGGACAGCACCGGCGTTTCCAGCCTTGCGGTGCGCCAGTTGCGCCCGCCATCGACCGAGACGTCGACGCGGCGAACCTTGCCGCGGCCCGACCACGCCAGGCCGCTGACGTTGTAGAAGCCCTTGCCGGTCAGCCGCTGGCCGCCGGACGGCGTGGTGATCACCGACTTGCATTCCTGGATCGAGGTGTACTGCCGCAGCATGCCGTCCGGCATCATGTCGACGTAGTGCAGCGTCTCGTCCTTGGTGTTCCAGGGCCGGTCGCCCAGCTCCAGCCGGCGCAGCCATTTGACCCACGACACGCCCTGCACGCCCGGCACCACCAGCCGCAATGGATAGCCGTTCTCGGGCCGCAGCATTTCGCCGTTCATGCCCCAGGCGACGACGATCTCGTCGGCCAGCTCCATCGGAATCGTGCGCGTCATCGCCGAACCGTCGCCGCCCTCGGCCAGCAGATAGCGGCCACGACGCTGGTCCGCACCGGCATCGTCGAGCAGCACGCGCAGCGGCACGCCGGTGAACTCGCAGCAGGACAGCATGCCGTGGGTGTATTGCACCGTCGGCACCGCGACATTGCCCCACTCCATGCCGGTATTGGCGCCGCACTCGATGAAGTGCATGCGCGAGACCGACGGCAGCCGCATCAGCTCGTCCATCGTATAGACGCGCGGCGCCTTGACCAGGCCGTTGATCATCAGCCGGTGGCGCGTCGGATCGATGTCGTGCCAGCCTTGGTGATGCCGCTCGAAGTGCAGGCCGTTCGGCGTGATGATGCCGAACAGGCCCTGCAGCGGCGCGAAGCTGACCGAGGCCGCCGACACGCGCGTCAAACCCGGCGACTCGCGCCGCATCAACGCGGTTTCGTGGCTGGAGGGCTGGCCGTAGGGGCGCGCGGCGACCGGTTGGCCGAGCGAGGTGGCCCAGGGCTGCGGCTTCAGGATGGCGGGATCGCCGTCGGCGGTCGCCGCGTCATGGGTCGCTGCGGCGCGCGCCGGCTTGCCGAGGCCCACCGCCGCCGCGGTGGCCCCGGCCGCCGCGAGCAGGCTGCCGCGCAGCAGATCGCGTCGACGGCTGTCGATACCGTGGCGACCGATGTCCTGCCGCAGCTCGGCGCTGACGAAGTGTTCCGGCGCGGGCACGATGCGACCCGGGCGGCTACGTTCCGGCACGTCGGTCTCCTCCGGCGGCTCGCCGCGCTCCCGTGCGGGCGCGGTCGGCATGCCTGTTCGTATTGGGTAGTTCGTATTGAGCAGTTCGTATTGAGCAGTTCGTATTGGACTGTTCGTACTGCGCCCGCGCGCCGGTGTCCGACACCGGTGCCGGCACTGCGTCTTCGATCTCAGCGGGAGGCGCCGGCGCGTCCCGCCTTGCGCGACGCGGCGCGCCGCTGCGGCTCGGTGGGCATGAAGCGATCCACCAGCGCCACCTGCTGGGCCTCGTCCTCCATCCGCGCGGCAACCTGCACGCACACCGTGCGGCACAACTCCACGACGCTCGGATCGGCGATCGTGTAGTACACGAGGTTCGCTTCCTTGCGCCGCGTCAGCACGCCGGAGCGGAACATCGCATTCAGATGCCGCGACACATTGGCCTGCGAAGACCCGACCGTCTCGACCACCGCGCCGACCGGCTTCTCGCCGTCGCACAGCGCGTGCAGGATCTTCAGCCGCGTCGGCTCGGCGAGCAGCGCGAAGTAGTGCGACACCTGTTCGAAGACGCGGTCCAGTTCGTTCATGCGATTCACTATATGCGTATATGCGTGAGGACGCATATAAGGTTTACCCGGCCCGATGCAGGCCGGAACTGCGGGCGTTCTGGGCCATAGAAGAACGGTATGCCACGGCGATACGCGCGTACCGCAAGGCGATCGAGGAACAGGCGCCGCAGGAACCGCAACAGGCGGCGAACGCCATCCAGGACATGCTCGCCTGGACCCGTTGCATGGCCAATTGGCCGGATATAGGAGCCACCTACGTCGCAGCCGCAGCGGAAAAGGCCAGGCGCTGATCACGGCGCGCTGGCCAGTCTCCGATCGAGCCGCCGTGCGATCAACCGAGGGCGTCCGCCCAGATCGCGTTGGCCCAGGCAAAGGCGTAGGTGCCCTCCAGCGTGTTGGGCGCGGTGGACACGCCGCCCGAGTCCGGCACGGTCACCATGGTCTTTTTCTGCGGATCGTAGCGATGCACGCTGGCGACGTGGATGACCTCGCGGTCCGACGTGAAGCTGTAGCAGGTGTTGTTGTACAGCGGCTCCGGGTTGGGCTGCCGGCCCGACAGCAGCGCGACGATCGCGGCCGCCGCGATCTTGCCGTGCTGGTTTGCCATGTGGCCGGACTTGGGCATCAGCGGCGCGATCTGGATCGCGTCGCCCAGCACGTGGATGTTCGGCACGGCCTTCGATTCGAAGCTCAGGAAGTCGACCTCGCACCAGCGGCCATTGGCGGTCGCCAGTCCGGTGTTGACGGCGATTGCGCCGGCGCGCTGGGCCGGCACCACGTTGGCGACGTCGACCCGCTCGTCGTCCTGGATCTCGAACTTCAGCGTGCGCGTGGCGGGGTCGATATCGACGGTCCGGTATTGCGGGCGGTATTCGACGATGCCCTTGTACTTGCTGGCCCACACCTGTTTGAACAGCGCGGCCTTCGAGGTCACGTCGGGATTGGCGTCGAGGATCAGCACCTTGCTGCGCGGCTTGGCCTGGCTGAAATAGTGCGCAATCTGGCAGGCGCGTTCGTAGGGTCCGGGCGGGCAGCGATAGGGCGCCAGCGGCACCGTAAGCGCATAGGTGCCGCCGTCACGCATCGCTTCCAGCTGACGGCGCAGCGCCACCGTCTGCGGGCCGGCCTTCCAGGCGTGCAGGATCTGATCGCCGCCGGGCCGCTTCAGGCCTGGCACGTCGTCGGGCATGAAATCGACGCCGGGGGACAGCACCAGCCGGTCGTACGGCAGCGTGCCGCCGCTTGCCAGGCGTACCTGGCGCTTCGACGGGTCGATCGCGGTAACGGTGTCGCGCACGACCTTGACCCCGTGGCGCCGGCTCAGCGCATCGTAGGAGATCGTCAGGTCTTCGATCCGCTTGCTGCCGCCGAGGACCAGGTTCGACAGCGGGCAGGAGATGAAGGTCGGGTTCGGCTCGACCAGCGTCACGTCGATCGTGTTGTCGCTCCATTCGCGCAGATAGCGCGCGGCGGTCGCGCCGCCGTAGCCGCCGCCGACCACCACCACCTTCGCCCCACCCGCGCGCGCCGTACCGCCGCTGGCGCAGCCGGCGAGCAGGGTGCCCAGGACCGCAGAACCGGCGGTCGCTGCGGCCGCGCCCAGAAAATCGCGTCGTTGCATGTCAGCCTCCCTCGCTGGATTGAGCGCGTTATTTGACCGCGGCGAACCACTTGGCCATCGCGGCGATCTGCTCGTCGGTATAGCCCTTGGCGATCTGGTGCATCACCGTGGCCTCCCGCTTGCCGGTCTTGAACGCCTGCATCTGTTCGACCAGATAAGACTGCGGACGGCCCGCCAGTCCGGGCACCGGGCTGCCGGCCGGCGCCCGGCCGGACGGTCCGTGGCAGTTGGCGCAGGCAGCCGCCCAATCGCGTGCCTGCTCGATGGTGGGTTCGGCGGCGCTGGCCGGCGCGATGGCGAGCATCGCCAGCGCGGCCAGGCTCGCCGGTATGGCTCGCAGGGGATTGTTGTTGTTCATGGTCTCGCTCCTCGCTGGGATCGGCACATCGGCGCATCGGTCGGCCGCGGAATGGGACCGGACCGGGCGACCGGCCGGGGCGCGCGTGTGACGCGCAAGGCAGGGCAACCCTATCACATCGGCCCGTGCGGGCGTACTGCGGTTTTCGCAGATGGTCGGACGGCAAACGCAAATGGTCCGCCGCAACACCAGCGTAGATCAGCCAGAGACTGGGTGGGAGCAGCCGAACGGCGGAGAGAGCGGAGAAGGCGCGCCGGACCGGATCGCCGGCGCGCTTCAGAGGTGGGAGACGATCAGGGCAGGTTGCGGCCCGGAGGCAGGCCGACCGGGCCGGGGACCGGCGCTGTGGTCGGTGCTGTCGTCGGCGCCGTGGCCGGCGAAGACAGGTCGGCGCCGACCGGGGCGGGGGTGGAGGAGGTCGGCGCCGAGGTGCCCGGCGTGCCCTGCACCGGCGCCGGCGTGCCGCCGACCGGTTCGCCCGGCGCCGCGTTCTGCGACGACGCGGCCGCGTCCAGGCGGGCCCGCTCGGCCTCGTCGATGTAGTCGAACACCTTGACCACCTTGCTGACGCCGCCGACATTGCGCGCCGTCTCGGTGGCGCGATCGCCCTCGGGACGGGTCACCAGGCCCATCAGGTAGACCACGCCGCGTTCGGTGGTGACCTTGGTGGAATTCGACGGCACGCCTTCGGCGGTCATCAGCATCGTCTTGACCTTGCTCGTCACGAAGGCGTCCTGGCTCTGCGCGGCGAACGACGGCGACGACACCACCTCCAGCTCGTTGACGACCTCGCGGGCGTTCGGCAGCCCGCGCACATACTGCTCGATCTGCTGGCGCAGATTGGCGTCCTTGACCTCGCCGGTCAGCAGCACCTTCTTGTTGAAGACCGTGACGTTCACGCGCGCCGCGCCGCTGTAGCGCGTGGCCAGCGTGTTCTCGATCTCGAGCTGCAGGCCGCGGTCGACCGCCTGGATCGAGGTCGGGCGGCGGTCGGTGGCGCTCATCACGCCGGCCCCCATGGCGCCGGCGATCACCGGGAAGCAGCCGCTCAACTGGGTGGCGGCGGTCAGCATCAGCGTGGCGGTGGCGGCGGCGCGGGCAACGGCGGCAAGCCGTCCGGCACGGAGGGCCTTGGCGGGGGCGCGCACCGGCGTCGGTTCAGCGTGCGCGTCGCGCGAAAAAAGCGAAGTCTTCATGCGTTCCTTGCTGTAGCGGTAATGCGAAAGAGGTTCGGCAGTCGGCAGGGCGGCCTGCGCCGCGCTCGGGCAATCCCGGTCGGCCGTGCGCCGCAACGCGCATTATGACGGACGCACTGCGCTCTCATTCGGTCTCGCCTGCCCCGAACGCATCGCGCAGCCATTCGAGCCGCCGCGGTCCGATCGCCACCACGTCGAGGCGGCAGCGCGGCGCGTGGTCCAGCGTCGCCAGATAGTGGTTGGCGGCCTGCAGAATGCGTTGGCGCTTGGTCATCGTGATGCTGGCCAGCGCGCCGCCGAACGCATCGCTGCTGCGGGAACGGACCTCGACGAAGACCAGCGTGCCGTCCGGCGCGCGCATCACCAGGTCCAGCTCGCCGCCTTTGCAGCGATAATTGCGCACCACCAGCGCCAAACCCTGGCCCTGCAGATAGGCCAGCGCCCGCGCCTCGGCGCGCTCGCCGCGCGCTTTCGCCGAGTCTTTCGCCGGTTCCTTCGTCGGTTCCTTCGCCGAATCTCGGGTCGAGGTTTTGAATGTGCGCATCAACGGAAGTTCTCAAGCATGACTGACTGGATCTCGCTGGCAACCGGCCAGTCCTATCCCACCGGCACGCTGTACGTCGTCGCCACGCCGATCGGCAACCTCGCCGATCTGACGCTGCGGGCGCTGCATGTGCTCGGCCTGGCCGACGCGATCGCCTGCGAGGACACGCGCAATACCGGCCAGCTGCTGTCGCGCCTCGGCTTGCAGCGACCGCTGCTGGCGGTCCACGAGCACAACGAGCGCGAGGCCGGCGTGCGCGTGGTCGAGCGGCTGGCCGCCGGCGAGCGCATCGCCTATGTATCCGATGCGGGCACACCGGGCATCTCGGACCCGGGCGCGCGGCTCGTCGAAGCGGTGCGCGCCGCAGGCCATCGCGTGGTGCCATTGCCTGGCCCGAGCGCCGCGGTGACCGCGTTGTCGGTCGCCGGGGACATGCTCGATACCGGCGGGGGCCGCTTTACCTTCGCCGGCTTCCTGCCGAGCAAGACCAAGGCACGCAGCGAGGCAATCGCCGCGCTGGCGACACTGGAGCACGCGTGGGTCGTCTATGAAGCGCCGCACCGCATTGCCGACACGCTGGCCGCGCTGGCGCAGCAACTGCCGCCGACGCGCCGGCTGCTGATCGGCCGGGAACTGACCAAGCTGTTCGAGCAGGCCGAAATCATGACCGTCGCCGATGCGCCGGCCTGGCTGGCGGCCGATCCGGCGCGGGCCAAGGGCGAGTTCGTGCTGGTGATCGAAGGTGCGGGTGCACCGGCCAAGGGCGAGGCGGCGCTCGACGCGAACGCGCAGCGGGTACTGGGTCTGCTGCTGGAGGAGTTGCCGGCCAAGCGCGCCGCCAAGCTGGCGGCGGCGATCACCGGGGCCGATACCGCGGCGCTCTATGCGGTGGCGCTGGCGCGCCGCGAGCAGGAGTAAGACCGGGAAGATGCGAGGCGGAGCCGTGCGCGCCGGCATCGTGGTCGGCGCCGCTCAGGCGCTCCGGTCTGGATGCGGGGTGGAACGAAGGGCGACGCAGCGGGAGGCGAAGGGGCGCGCGAAGCGGATCACGTAGAAGGCGCCGGGGCCGGAGCCGCGCCGATGGGCAAGGAAGGACGGCAGGAAGGAGAAGCCGGCCTCAGCGAGCATGGCCCTTGCTGGCCGTCTTGCGGGTCTTCAGCACCACGCGCTTCGGCTTGACCGTCTTGGCCGCGTCATCGTCGTCGACACCGTCGCCGCCGCCGTCGGTGGCGCCATCGTCCAGGCCGGGCTCGCGCAGCGGGCCCAGCGCGGCCAGTTCCGTGCGCGACAGCCGGCGGATTTCGACCTGCGTATGTCCGCGGTCGACGAAGCCCAGCCGCTTTGCGGCGCGATACGAGACGTCGAGCACGCGGTTGCCGTGATACGGGCCGCGATCGTTGATGCGCAGCACCGCCACCTTGTCGTTGCGCAGATTGCGCACGAGGACCCAGCTGTCCAGCGGCAGCGACGGGTGGGCCGCCGTCATCGCGCCCATGTCGAAGCGCTCGCCGTTGGCGGTCTTGCGGCCGTGGAACTGCTTGCCGTACCACGACGCCGTGCCGCGCTGCTCGAAGGTGCCGATATCCGCGCGCAGGCCTTCCAGCGAGGACGTGCGCGGCGTGCCGCGCGAGGCCGATTCGGTGTCGTTGCTATCGTTGTCGCCCCACCCGAACAGGCGCCACGAGTTGGTCGGGGCCGGCGTTTCGGTGGCTGCGCTGGCTTGCGGCTCGTCGCGGGCGTCGCCGCGATTGCCGTTGTTCGGGGTTCTCGACTTGCGTGCCTGCGCCTGTTTCGCCGCCGGCGTGGCAGCCGTGGGCGCCGCATTCTGGTCGGCGGCAGCGCCGTTGGGATCGTCGTTCGGCGACACCGCACAGGCGGCCAGCGTCAACGCACAGACGGCGTGAAAGCCGTAGCGGAGCGCGCGGCGAGCATGGGTAAGAGGGTGGGTCGGCCAAAGCATCGCGCGAGTCTAACATCGGTCGTCCGCGCGATTTACAGTGATTTTGTTACGAAATGTCTGGCTACAGCGTGCAATTGCTCGCAATCCCCGAACTGACAACGGATTGCGGCGATTCCCCGGGACTTCCCTGCCTTTGGCACCGCAACAACGGAAAAGCACCACAAGTCACATAACAAGCCCCGGCCGAGGTCTGCCGATGTCAACGATAGGCCGACGCTACAATGCGACGACACAGGCGAAATACGCCGATTCGATCCCGCCGCCGCGCCTGCCACGCGACCGTCCCACACCCGTCACGATGAAAGTCCTGCTGATTCCCGTCACGCCCTTCCAACAGAATTGCTCCCTGCTGATCGACGAGCGCACCGGGCGCGCCGCGGTCTGCGATCCCGGCGGCGATCTCGATCGGATCCAGGCCGCGCTGAAGGGACAGGGCGTGACGCTGGAGAAGATCCTGCTGACGCACGGCCATCTGGACCACTGCGCCGGTGCGGCGGCGCTCTCGCGCGAGTTTGGCGTGCCGATCGAGGGACCGCATCGCGACGAGCAGTTCTGGATCGATCAGCTGCCCGAGCAGACCCAGCGCTTCGGCTTCGGGCACGCGGAGGCGTTCGTGCCCGATCGCTGGCTGGATCAGGGCGATACGGTGCAATTCGGCGACGAAACACTCGAGGTCTACCATTGCCCCGGCCATACGCCCGGCCACGTGGTGTTCTTCTCGCGCCCGCACCGCCTGGCCATCGTCGGCGACGTGCTGTTCGCCGGCTCGATCGGCCGCACCGATTTCCCCCGCGGCAACCACGCCGATCTGATTCGCTCGATCCGTACCAACCTGTGGCCGCTCGGCGAGGACGTGACGTTCGTGCCCGGGCACGGACCGGTCTCGACCTTCGGCGACGAACGGCGCGACAACCCCTTCGTCGCCGATCATCTGATCGACGTCGGCTAACCCCGCGCATCCGACCATGGCGAAACAACAGGCTCCCGATACCCGCCCCGAGATCTACGTCAGCACCGACGTCGAAGCCGATGGCCCGATCCCGGGCCCGCACTCGATGCTGTCGTTCGCCTCGGTGGCGATGCTGGCCGACAAGACCGTGCTCGGCACCTTCTCGGCGAATCTGGAAACGCTGCCGGGCGCAGTCGGCCATCCGGTGCAGATGAAATGGTGGGAGACCGAGCCCGAGGCCTGGGCCGCGTGCCGGCGCGATCTGCAGCCGCCGGAGCAGGCGATGGTGCGCTATGTCGAATGGGTCGAAAGCCTGCCGGGGAAACCCGTGTTTGTTGCCTTCCCCGCCGGCTTCGATTTCACCTGGATGTTCTGGTACATGATGCGCTTCGCCGGCCGCTCGCCGTTCGGCTGGGCCGCGCTCGACATCAAGACGCTGGGATTCTCGCTGACCGGCCTGCGCTACCGCCGCACCGTCAAGGCCACGATGCCCGACGCGTGGAAGGACCCGCTGCCGCATACCCATGTCGCGCTGGACGATGCGCTCGAACAGGGCGCGATGTTCTGCAACATGCTGGCCGCATTGCGCGAGCGCGAGGCCGCCCTGGCTTCGATCGCGCCGGCGGCCCCGGCCGAATCCGCGACCAGCCCAACGCGGCCCGACGACCTCGCCGAGCAGGGTTGACCCCTAGGTCGCGTCCACGCCACGCTGGGCGGTGACCATGCCGCCATCGCCTATAGTAAAGGCGTGCATGGCCGTTCCGACGCCGCGCCGTGCGCAACTGCGGCGGCCTCGTCATGCATGGCGGTCCACCGCTATGGTCAAGACCGCCTGACGCGCGTTCCTGTCGAGGAGGTGTCGATCATGCGTTTCCATCCCGATCTTCACTGGCGGCATCTGGCCGAACGGCTGCACCGGCCACCGCCCGCGCACAGTGTCGCCCACTCCCACCCCGCCGACGATGAAGCCGACATCGCCAAGGCCACGGTCTACGTCAGCACCGTGGCGCTGGTCCTGCTGCTGATCGTGCTGGCGGCCATCGCTTTCGGTCAGGAGGCCATGCACTGGCTGGGTGTCAAATAACGACCCGCCTGAAGCTACCGCGCCTCCAGCACCGGGCCGGCCTCCACACGGAGGCCGGTTTCTATTTGGGGCTCAGGACAGCAGCGCGGCCACGTTCTCGGGCGGCCGCCCGATCGCCGCGCGCTGGCCGCGCACCACGATGGGCCGCTGCAGCAGGATCGGATGATCGGCGACGGCCTGCAGCACCTCGGTATCGCTCAGGCCCGGATCGGCGAGGTCGAGCTCGGTGTAGATCGCCTCGTTGTCGCGCACCATCTGCCGCACCGGCACGTCGAGCAGCGCATGGAGCTGCTTGAGCGTGGCCAGTGTCGGCGGGGTTTTCAGATACTCGACCACCTCGACCGGTTCGCCCAGACGTTCGGCTGCCTGCTGTACCAGCGCCAACGTGTCGCGCGACTTGGAGCAGCGCGGATTGTGGTAAATCTTGATCATCGGTCCGTCACCTGGATAGCTGAAACGTTTGTCATCATCGAACACGACGGACTATACAAGCAGCGCCGGCGAACCGATACGCCGCCCCCCTCTTTCCGGTACCGCTCCGAACGCCATGACCACGACCCAGGCCACCCTTGCCGCGCCGACCGTGCGCGATGCCATCGACGACGATCTGCCCGCAATCCACGCGATCTACGCCCACCACGTGCTCCACGGCCGCGCCTCGTTCGAGGAAACGCCGCCCACGCTCGACGAAATGCGCGAGCGCCGCGCCGCCGTGCTCGCCAAGGGCCTGCCCTATCTGGTCGCCGAACTGCAGATCGACGGCCGCCCGGTGGTGGCCGGCTACGCCTACGCGTCGTCCTATCGCACCCGCAGCGCGTACCGCCACACCATCGAGGACTCGATCTACCTGGACGAGCGCCACCGCGGCCGCGGCATCGGCGCGGTGCTGCTGACCGCGCTGCTCGCCCGCTGCGAGCACGGGCCGTGGCGCCAGATGGTCGCCGTGATCGCATGCCCGGCCGGCGGCGAAGGCAACGGCTCGATCGCGCTGCACGAACGCATGGGCTTCCGCATGATCGGGCGGCTGGAGGCGGTGGGCTTCAAGCATGGACAGTGGATCGATACGGCGCTGATGCAGAGGGCGTTGGGGGCGGGGGCGACGGCGTTGCCAGGGGAGGCTGCGGTGCGTTGATCGGCTGGAGGTGCAATTACGCTGGGAATCCGCTCTGACAGAGAGCCAGGCGGGGATCCTCAGACATCTTGCCCTGTAGCTTCAGTTCCCGGCGAACAGCGACAGCAAGTGGGGTGGCCGTCCGTTAGGCTAGCGGCCGGCCAGCGGGTCCAGCGGCCACCTCCCTATGCCGACCTATATCAACATTGCTGGCACTGATTTCGACATCTCTCATCTGGCACCGTATCGCACGGTTGTGGACGTCCCGCTGCGCGGTGGAAACGTCAAGCGAATGCCGGTCGAGATCGCCTACACAAACCACTGCTACAGTCGCCGCCCCATCCATGCGGTCAACGAGCAGATCCCTGTCGGATACCTGATTCGTGATGGTGCCAAAGCGCGTATGTTCTGCTCGCGCCGTTACCGCCTGTCCTTGAACCTGCCGCTGATCATGGACGCGTTGATCCGCGGCGAGACCCAGGTCTGGAGCGTAGCCGGCAACAATTTTGTACGAGTGGAAATGGTGGATGAAGAGGCAGACGGAAGGCGCACGACGATCAACTACTACGTCTTGATGCAAATCCGGAAGCACGCCGCGCCTGAGCAGCCCAAACACATCAAGGTGCGGGTCGAGACCGCATTTCCCGAAGACTTGCTGTACTACGACAAGCCCGTGCTGAAAAAACCTTTCAGCTTTCGCAAATTGCTCGCCTGCGCTTGGGAAGGGCGCGACCACAACGACCGGGCCCCCAAACCGAACAAAAAAGACATGGGCGCGAAGTAGGCCTGAAAAAGCAAACGCCCCCTTTGAAAGGGGGCGTTCAGGAATGGTTGCGGGGTTTCTCTTGGCTATCCCACTCCAGGTGGGACCTCGGCAGAGCCGAGGCGGCGCTTAGCTTTTGATGCAAACACCCCGCTAGCTGCTAAGCCTTTCCAACCCAAGGCCGGGCTGGACCTTCCGCTGGCCGTTGGCTTTCACCGAAGCGGCAGAAGGCTTTTTAGATCTGCCGATATTAGCACGATACCGAGCTCGGGTTGGCGGGTCCGCGGGCGATGTTCACCCTCGTCAGTGAACACCGCACCGAACTCACGACATCAAATCCGACAACGCCAGCGCCACCACCTTGGTAGCCCGGTTCAGATCGTTCAGACGCAGGTTCTCGTCCGAGTTGTGGCCGCGGGCCTCCATCAGCGTGCGGGGGCCGGCGCCGTACAGGACGGTCGGGATGCCGCGGCTGGTGTAGTGGCGGGCGTCGGTGTACAGCGGCACGCCGTGCACCGGGATGTCGACGCCGAACACTTCCTCGGCGCGGCTCTTCAGGGCGCCGATGAGCTTCTCCACGCCCGGCAGCTCGGACAGCGGCTCGGCCAGGATGATGCGCTCGACCTTGACCTCGATGCCCGGACGGTCCTTGGCGGCCTTCTCGACCACCGCGCGGATCTCGCCTTCCGCGTCGAAGCCGATTTCTTCCGGGATCATGCGGCGGTCGATGCGGAAGGTCACCAGGTCCGGCACCACGTTGGTGTTGATGCCGCCCTTGATCAGGCCGACGTTCAGCGTCGCGGTGTCGATGCCCGGCACCTTCGACTTGCGGGTGGCCAGCTCGGCGCGCAGCCCGTAGACGGCCTGCAGGATGTGCGTCGCCGCTTCGATCGCGTCGACCCCGGTATGCGGCATCGCGGCATGGCCCTGCTTGCCCTTGACGGTGACCTCGACGTGCAGGCAGCCGTTATGCGCCGACGTGATGCCGTACGAGAAGCCGGCCGAGATCGCGTAGTCCGGCTTGGTCAGGCCCTGATCCAGCAGGAACTTCGGGCCGATGTCGCCGCCGGTTTCCTCGTCGTAGGTGAATTGCAGCTCGACGGTACCGTTCAGCTTGGCGCCCCGCTTTTCCGCTTCCATCAGCGCCAGCACCGCGTAGGTGTAGGTGGCGAAATCCGACTTCGACACCGCCACGCCGCGGCCGTACATCACCGGGCCGTGCTCGCTGTCGGCGATCTCGCCGCCGTACGGGTCCTTGGTCCAGCCCAGTCCCGGCGGCACCACGTCGCCGTGCGCGTTCATCGCGATGGTCGGGCCGCCGTTGCCGAAGGTCTTGCGCACGACCAGGTTGGTGGCGCTGATCATGCCCGCGGCCTTGACCAGTTCGTCGGGTACCTTGTGCGCCTCGACCTGGAAGCCCAGACCTTCCAGCAGTTGTCGCGCGCGGGCGCTGTGGGCGTCGCAGTCGCCCGGGGGGTTGTCCGAGGGCACCTTGACCAACTCGGCGAGGAATGCCTCCTGCTGCGGACGATGCGCGTCGATGAAGGTGGTCAGCGTGGTTTGCGTGGGGTTCATATTGTCTCGTGCGGTCATGGCTCTTCGCTGGTTGGCTGAGGGCGCGCTGGGCGCGGGAGTTTGTTCGGAATAAAAGCGGGGCGGCAAGCCGCGACATCAAGGACGCGCGTCGAAGTGTTCGACGAAATCGGTGAACACGCGCGCGGCCAGCGCGGCGTCCTCGACCGTCATGGTCTCGGTCGGATGGTGGCTGATGCCGCCGTTGCCGCAGCGCACGAACAGCATCGCCACGTCGGCGATCGCCGCGATCGCCATCGCGTCGTGGCCGGCGCCGGACGGCAGCAGGCGCACCGGCACGCCCTGGCGTTCGATCGCGGCGGCCCATTGCTGCTGCAGCCACGGGGCGCACGGCACGCTGGCGGCCTCGTGCGTCTTGCGTACCTGCGGGCGGACCTGGCGGCGCGCGCAGACGCGTTCGATCTCGGCCAGCACATCGGCAACGGCGGCCTGGCGCAGCGCATCCTCGCCGGCGCGGATATCGATCGAGAACACCGCGCGGCCCGGCACCACGTTGGCGGCGCCGTTAGGCACGTTGAACTGGCCGACAGTGCCGACGAGGCCCGGCGTGCCGCTGCAGCGGCGTTCGATGAACAGGCCGATCTCGGCGGCGGCCATCGCGGCGTCGCGGCGCATGTCCATCGGCACCGTGCCGGCATGGCCGGCCAGGCCGTCGAGCTCGACGATGAAGCGGGTCGCGCCGGAAATCGCGGTGACCACGCCCACCGGCAGGTTCTCGTTCAGCAGCACCGGGCCCTGCTCGATATGGACTTCGACGAAGGCCAGCACCTTGTCGCGCGCATGCGCGGCGGCGGGCAGGCCGGAAGGATCGAAGCCGGCCGCGCGCATCACCTCGCGCATGGTCTTGCCGCTGTCGTCGACGTTGTCGAGCACGTTCTGGTCGAAGGTGCCGGCGATCGCGCGGCTGCCCAGCAGCGTCGCCTTGAAGCGCACGCCCTCTTCCTCGGCGAAGCCCACCACCTCGATCGCGAACGGAAAGCGCTTGCCCTGACGGTGCCATTCGGCGACGCAGGCGATCGGCAGGATCACGCCCAGATTGCCGTCGTAGCGGCCGGCATCGCGCACGGTATCGAAATGCGAGCCCGTCAGCAGGGCCGGCGCTCCCGGCTCGGTGCCTTCATAGCGGCCGATCACGTTGCCGGCGGCGTCGCGGCGCACCGTCATGCCGGCCGCCTCCATCCAGGCCGCGAGCTGGGCGGCGGCGCCGTGATGCGCTTCGGTCAGATAGGTGCGAGTCAGCATGCCGGGCTGCTCGGTATGGACGGCGAGGGCGTCGGCCCAGCTCATGATGCGCGCGCCAACGTCGCTGGCGGATATCGGTAGTGCTGCCATGCGTGTCTCCTGCAGGACGGTCGCCGCCCGGATGACGGCTGGCGTCCGCGCATTGCGGCCGCCCGATCACGTTATAGCGCGAGCATGCGATGACGCGCGCCGCGCCGCTACTTTCGAACGATGGTAGCACATCGCATTCAAAAATTGCATACAAAACAGCGTGTGGCACAGGGGTCCCATTCTGCAGGCCGCGGCGTTGCTTCGTTGCCGTCGCCCGCTCGGCGGCGAAATCCAACAGTCACAACCTGTCAGCGTCAGGACTGCGTCGGGAAACCGCGATACCGTTTTTTTTCCGCCGATTCCGGCAACACTGGAGCGCAATCATGTTCCCTGTACCTGAAATGTCCGGTTCACGAGCGCAAGGACGATACCAGACACAACCGCAAGCGCGGGATGCAAGCGGGCATCTTGCAGTGCGAGGCCGATCCCATCGCGTCGCCCTGGATGGACGTGCGTCAGCGCCTTACCTTCATGCCGACGCGGCGCGCTCTCCACGTGGGCGTGGGCTTGCACGGCCGCCGGCATCCCCCCATACCGCATGCTCGGCGCCGGCCGACGGTTTGCGTAAAGCGCTCTCCAGCGCCAGCACGTTGATGGACTATGCCGCGGCGTTCCAGAACAGCAGCAAAGCGGTCCGGCGCGCCTATCCGTGGCCCGATGCGTTGCTGCACGACTGCGTCGATCAACTCGAGCGCGTGATCGCCGCGAGCCCGGCTCGACAACTCAATGCGCGTAACTGGGCCATCAATATGGGGCGCCTGCTCTACGGCCTGAAGCAATTCACCGGGACAAGCGCGGGACTCGATGCCTTGTTGTTTAAGGTAGCCGCCTTGCTCAGCGATACGTCGAGACCCTGGATCAGCGACGCGCAAACCATCGGCAACGCCCTGTATGGCTTGCAAAACCTGACCGCCAGCGCCGGCACCGAAGCCGTACTGACCGCCCTGGCGGCGCACATCCCGCGGGTGCCGCAACTGAGCGGGCAACAAGTTGGCAACGCCCTGTATGGTTTGCACAACCTGACTGCCAGCCCCGGCACCGAAGCCGTACTGACCGCCCTGGCCGCGCACATCCCGCGGGCGCCGCAACTGAACGCGCAAGAAATCGGCAACGCCCTGTATGGTTTGCACAACCTGACTGCCAGCCCCGGCACCGAAGCCGTACTGACCGCCCTGGCCGCGCACATCCCGGGGGCGCCGCAACTGAGCGGGCAACAAGTTGGCAACGCCCTGTATGGCTTGCAGAAACTGACCGCCAGCGCCGGCACCGAAGCCGTACTGACCGCCCTGGCCGCCCACATCCCGCAGGCGCCGCAACTGGACGGGCAAGGAATCGGCAACGCTCTGTATGGCTTGCAGAAATTGACCTCCAGCGTCGGCACCGAAGCCGTACTGACCGCCCTGGCCGCGCACATCCCGCGGGCGCCGCAACTGAACGCGCAAGAAATCGGCAACGCCCTGTATGGCTTGAAGAATCTGACCGCCAGCGCCGGCACCGAAGCCGTACTGACCGCCCTGGCCGCGCACATCCCGCGGGCGCCGCAACTGAACGCGCAAGAAATCGGCAACGCCCTGTATGGCTTGCAGAAATTGACCGC
>NZ_JAGFTW010000052.1:0-43083 GCF_017598945.1 Cupriavidus gilardii | reverse complement strand
CCGTTGGACAGCGGGCCGACCAGCAGCACCGACAGGCCGTAGACATGCGAGATCGGGAGGACGCCATAGACGCGATCGCGTGGTGCTGGTGACCGAGAACAGCGTCGGCAGCGTCAGATGTGTATAAGAGACAGCCGCGCAGCCGACGCTGTTCTCGGTCACCAGCACCACGCGATCGCCGCCGCGGCCGCCTTGGCCAAGGCCGGCGTCCGCGGCGGCGATCGCGTGGTGCTGGTGACCGAGAACAGCGTCGGCTGCGCGGTGCTGATCCTGGCCCTGAGCTCGCTCGACGCCTGGGCGATCCCGGTCAACGCGCGGCTGTCGGCGCGCGAGATCGACAACATCATCGAGCACGCCGGCGCCCGCCTGGCGCTGTATCTGGACAACGCCTACCCCGAGGCGCGCGAGCACGGCCTGGCGCGCGGCGCGCAATGGGCCGAATGGCCGCATGTCGGGCGGCTGCTGATCGGCAAGCTCAATGCCGAGGCGGTGCCCGAACCGGTGCAGGCGGACGCGCGCGAACAGGTGGCGGCGGTGATCTACACCACCGGCACCACCGGCGCTTCCAAGGGCGTGATGCTGACGCATTCGAACCTGATGTTCATCGGCCACAGCAATCGCGTACAGGCGCGCGTGCAGCCGGGCGATCGCGTCTATGGCGTCCTCCCGATCTCGCATGTCTACGGCCTGTCGGTGCTGCTGGTCGGCCCGCTGTCCAACGGCGCCACGGTCTACTACGAGCCGCGCTTCCGGCCCGAACGGCTGGCGCGCGCGCTGGTCGAGGAGAACCTGTCGGTGCTGCACGGCGTGCCGGCGATGTACGCCAAACTGATCGAATGGGGCCGCAGCCAGCCGACGCCGCTGCGCGCGCCGGCCCTGCGCATGGCGCAGTCGGGCGGCGCGCCGCTGACCGCGACGCTGAAGGCGGCCTTCGAGCAGACCTTCGGTATCACGCTGCACAACGGTTACGGCATGACCGAAACCTCGCCGACGGTCAGCCAGACCCGCGTCGATGCGCCGCGCAGCGACTGCTCGGTAGGCCAGGCGGTGCCGGGCGTCGAGGTGCGGCTCGGCAATCCGCTGCCGGACGGCAGCGGCGAGCTGCTGGTGCGCGGCCCCAACGTGATGAAGGGCTACTACAAGCGCCCCGATCTGACCGCGCAGGCAATCGATGCCGACGGCTGGCTGCATACCGGCGACCTGGCGAAGATCGACGGCGACGGCGCCATCTCGATCGTCGGCCGCTCGAAGGAAATCATCATCCACTCGGGCTTCAACGTGTATCCCGAGGAAGTCGAACAGTCGATCAACGCCTATCCGGCGGTGGTGCAGTCGGCCGTGGTCGGCCGCGCGATCGAAGGCAACGAGGAGGTGATCGCCTTCGTCGAGGTCCGGGCCGGCATGACGCTCGATCCGGCCGCGCTGAAGGCCTTCCTGCGCGAACGCCTGTCGCCGTACAAGATCCCGGCCGAGATCAAGGTGGTCGCGCAATTGCCGGCCGCGCCGTCGGGCAAGATCCTGAAGGCCCGGCTGCGCGAGATGCTGGCCGCCGGCGAATTCTGATCTCGCCATGACGACCGAGGACCAGGCCGAAGCGATGCTGCGCGAGCCCGCCGAGCGGGTCGAAGGCGACCGCACGGAAGACCAGGCCCCGCGCCACAAGGAGGACCGGCACTTCGTCACTGCGCTGGCGCGCGGCCTCGACGTGCTGGCCTGCTTCCGCGGTTTCGATGCGCGGCTGGGCAACGCCGAACTGGCGCAGCGCTGCGGGCTGCCCAAGTCCACCGTGTCGCGGCTGACCCATACGCTGACCGAACTGGGCTATCTGCGGCTGGAGCCCGACGTCGGCAAATATCGTCTCGGCAGCTCCGCGCTGGCACTGGCGCCTGCCGCACGCGAAGGCGCCGATGTGCTGGCAGTGGTGCGGCCGCACATGCAACGGCTGGCCGATCTGTCGCAAGGCGTGGCCTCGCTGATCCTGCGCGATCGCGGCCGCATGCTGATCTTCGAGAACTGCCAGGCCGAAAGCTATCTGACTCTGCGCGTGGCGGTCGGCACGCGCATCTCGGGCCTGACCACCGCCGCGGGCCGCGCCTATCTGCAGGCCCTGCCGGCCGCCGATGCGCGCCAGGCGCTGGCCGCCTTCCGCGCCGACGACGGGCTTGGCGAGGCCGACGCGCAGGCGGTACTGGCGCGCAGCCGCGACGAAGTCCGCCGGATCGGCTGCACCAGCTCGTTCGGCGAATGGCTGCCGGACATCAACTCGATCGCTGCCGCCTTTCATCCGGGCCCCGCGCTGCCGCCCATGACGTTGAGCTGCAGCGGCCCCAATGCGGTCGTCCCGCCCCGCCATCTGCTCGACGTGGTGCGGCCGGTGCTGATCGAATGCGTGGCGCGCATCGAGCGCGAACTCGGCAGCGGCGCAGCGGCGGCCGGCACGCCGCGGCGCTGACGGGCGAGCCGGCACGTCGCCAGCGGGCTACCGTTTGCGACACTGGCGGCGACAAATTCGCAAGCAAGCGGCCAGCATGCCGCCATGATTCCGGTGTTCCGCGAACCGATCGGCCCGCCTGGGGGCGCGGCCCATCGGAGCGGCAATTCCACTGCCCGCGCGTCCGTGCGGCATCTCCCGGATCGGTCCTCGCATGCCTGCTCTGCCCTTCTGCGCCCGCACTTCCCTTCCCGCGCGCTTTGCGACGCCGCACGACTTCTTCGAAGCCCTGGCAACAGGCAGCGACGAATCCACGCTGCGGCCGATCGTCAATCGGCGCGCCGCCTTCTTCGTCGGCGGTCGCGGCGTCAGGCTGGTCGTCGAGGAAGCCCGCAACGCCAATGCGGGCCACCCCGTCGATATTCGGCTGGAACGCACCTGGCGCGAGTTGGGCTGGTTTCGCCGCGTCGTGGTAACGCTGCTCCGCTGCGTAGTGCCAGGCGACACCAACCGATGCGCTCGGCCGCATCGCGGCCAGCTCCGCGCCGTATCGAACGCCATCGGGCGGCTGCGCCAGCGTGCCGGTGTGGCTGGCGCCGCCGCTGCGCCGCCGCAGGGGGAACCAGCCATGCCCGGCAATTCCGGCATTGCCGTTGCCAATCCGCCTCCGCCGATTGCCCCGTCGATGCCGCCCGAGCTGTACCGCGAAAGGTTGCGGTCCCTCGCCGACCGCATCGGCAAGGCCAGCCGCTGCAAGCTCTTCGAAAGCAAGGAGAAGTGGCGCGACGTGGTCCTCTCGGTCGCACGCAACGACCCGCCCGAATGCCTGGACGTCGTCGCCGCCGTCGTACTGGCACAGATGGCCGCCGTGGTCACATACCTGCGTCGCAGCCGCGCGGGCAACGAATCGTCGGCGTACCCGCAGGTGCGCGACGTGATGCAGGCCATCTGCAACGCCGCCGATGCCGAGGACGACAAGCTGGCCGACCTCGCCGTGCGCCTGACCGAAGTGTGGAAACAGCACTGGTGGCGCGGCGAGAGCGCGCGGCATTCGCCGTTCCGAGAGTTCAAGCTGCCCGTCGGCGTGGTCCGGCGCATCGGTGCGTCCTTGCGCGACGACTGGCTGCTCGTTGCCGACGAGTTCTGCACGCTGGAGCTGCGCGACCGCGAGATCAAGCGCCTGATCGTTGCCGCGTCGGCAAGGTCCATCACCACTGCCACCGGCCCGGCAGATCCGTCCCCTTCTATTCGCTGAGCCGCATCGCCGGCGTGATCTGCCGCGGATCGGTGCACAGTTCCAGCAGCGCCGGCTTGCCCGCGGCACAGGCCCGGGCGAATGCGTCGGCGAACCCGGCCGCGCTGGTCAACCGCTCGGCCCAGGCCCCACAGGCCTGCGCCAGCGCAACGAAATCCGGATTGACGATACCGGTGCCGCTGACACGGCCCGGATAACGCCGCTCCTGATGCATGCGGATCGTGCCATACATGCCGTTGTTGACGACCAGCACCACCACATTGGCGCCCACTGCCGCGGCGGTGGTCAGCTCCTGCGGATACATCTGAAAGCAGCCATCGCCGGCGAAACAGACCACCGTGCGCTCCGGGTGGCGCAGCTTGGCCGAGATCGCTGCCGGCAGCCCATAGCCCATCGCGCCGCAGGTCGGCGCCAGTTGCGTGCGCGGGCGGCGATAGGCGAAGTAGCGATGCAGCCAGACGGCATAGTTGCCGGCGCCGTTGGTGACGATCGCATCGTCCGGCAGCGTCCGGTTCAGATGGTCGACCACCGCGGTCATGTCGACGCCGCTCGCCTGCGCATGCGGCGCCGCCGGCGCGACGAAGCTCTCGTGATCGGCGCGGGCTGCGGCAGTCCACTCCCGCCAGCGGACCGTGGCCGGTGCCGCCAGGCCGGCCAGCATCGCGGCGCCCGGACCGATGCCGGCGTGAATCGCCAGTTCCGGCTGATACACGCGGCCCAGTTCCGCGGCATCCGCATGGATATGCACCAGACGCTGGCGCGGCCGCGGCGGCTCGAGCAGCGTATAGCCGTCGGTCGCGACATCGCCGAGCCGCGTGCCGAAGGCGACGATCAGATCGGCGCCGCGCACGCGCTCGGCCAGGCGCGGATTGACACCCAGGCTCAGATGGCCGACGTAGTGCGGGTCGCGGTTGTCGAGCACGTCCTGGCGGCGGAAGGCACAGGCCACAGGCAGATCCCAGGCATGCACGAAGCGGGCGAACGCGGCCGCATCCTCGTCGTGCCAGTTGGCGCCGCCGGCGATCACCAGCGGGCGCTGCGAGGCGGACAGCAGCTCGGCCAGCTTGACGCCATCCGCGGCCGAAGGCGAGGCCGCCACGGGCCGATACGCGCCGGTGTCGCGGCAGACCGCATCGCCGTCGAGCACGTCCTCGGGCAGCGCCAGCACCACCGGTCCGGGCCGGCCCGAGGTCGCGACCTGGAAGGCGCGCGCCACCAGTTCCGGGATCCGTGCGGGGTCGTCGATCTCGGCCGCCCATTTGGCCATGCCGCCGAACATCGCCGCGTAGTCGACCTCCTGGAACGCTTCCCTGCCCCGGTGCTCGCGGGCAATCTGCCCGACGAACAGGATCATCGGCGTCGAGTCCTGCGCGGCGATATGCACGCCCACGCTCGCATGCGTGGCGCCGGGTCCGCGCGTGACAAAGCAGATGCCGGGACGTCCCGTCAGCTTGCCGTCGGCCTCGGCCATATTGGCCGCCGCGCCTTCGTGCTTGCAGACCACCAGGTCGATGGCGGGCTGATCGTGCAGGGCGTCGAGCACGTCGAGGAAGCTCTCGCCCGGCACGCAGAACACGCGCTCGACGCCGTGGATGCGCAGCGCATCGACCAGGATGCGGCCGCCGCTGCGCGGCGCGGGTGCGGGCGTGCCGGCGGCAGATTCGGGAAGGTTGGCGGTAGGGGCGGTAGAGGCGGCAGGCATGGTCATCGGCTGGCTCATCGAATCGGAGTCGAAATCGGAAGCGGGACGGCGGTCGTACAGCGTCCCATTCTGCAGGCGAACGCCAATCGCGCGACAAGGCAGGACCGATTATCGCGCCAAAATTTCGGGCCGCCGCTGCGCTTGCCCGCGCGGGCGTTGGCCATGCGACGGCACGGCGCTTATCATGATTGCCCCGCGCCGTGCCCTGCCCCGGCGGCAGGCCAGCGTCGGCGGCTACTACAACAACGCGCGCGGCAACGAACAAGAACGATGAGAGCGAGACGATGAACGAGGCAATGACCGAACCCCTGCTGCCGACCGAAGCCCTGCTGCCGACCGAAGCCCTGCACCGATGGGTCACCGAGCTGTGGCTCGCCGCCGGCTCCGACGCGCGCGAGGCGCGGCTGACCGCCGACCATCTGGTCGGCGCCAACCTGAGCGGGCACGACTCCCATGGCGTCGGCATGATCCCCAAGTACGTGCTGTCGTGGCAGGCCGGCGAGCTGCAGCTGAACCGCCAGGTCAGCGTGGTGCAGCAGGCCGGCAGCCTGCTGAGCCTGGACGGCAACCGCGGCATGGGGCAGGCGGTGACCGAGCAGGCCATGGCGATGGCGATCGAGCGCGCGCGCGAGCATGGCGTCTGCGTGATGGGCCTGCGTCATGCGCACCATCTCGGCCGGGTCGGCCATTGGGCCGAGCAGGCCTGCGCGGCCGGCATGATTTCGATCCACTTCGTCAACGTGCTGTCCAAGCCGATCGTCGCGCCGCATGGGGGCTACGAGGCGCGCTATGGCACCAACCCGTTCACCATCGGCGTGCCGGTCGCCGACGCGCCGCCGCTGGTGCTGGACTTCGCCACCAGCGCGATCGCGCTGGGCAAGGTCCGCGTCGCGCATAACAAGGGCGTGCCGGTGCCGCCCGGTTGCCTGGTCGATGCCGAGGGCCGCCCCACCACCGATGCCGGCGTGATGTACCCTGCCGACGGTCAGACGCGCGGCGCGCTGCTCGGCTTCGGCGAGCACAAGGGCTACGTGCTGGCGATGATGTGCGAGCTGCTCGGTGCCGCGGTGACCGGCGGCCACACCATCCGCCCCGAGACGCTGACCCACCGGCACGCGGTCTGGAACAATATGCTGGCGATCGTGTTCGATCCGGCCCGGCTGGCCGACAGCACCGCGTTCGGCCACGAGGTGCAGGCCTTCGTCGACTGGGTGCGCGCGTCGCGCCGGCAGCCCGGTTGCGATGCGATCCTGCTGCCGGGCGAGCCCGAACGCGAGGCGCGGCGCCGGCGCGCCGAGGCCATCCCGATCGACGCCGGCACGCTCGCCGAGCTCGACGATGCGGCAGCGCGCGTGGCGGCGGCCACCGGGCGGTCGCCGGGGCCGCTGTCACGGCTGTGCCGGCACTGAGGTCTTCTCGCTTTTTCCCCGCCGTATTTCCGCTGTCCTTTCTCGCTACTTGATACTTGCTGCTCGCTACCCGACGGAGTCTTCCATGCCCCATCTCGTCATCGAAATCACCGAAAACGCACGCCTGAACTGCTCGCCCGAGGAATTGCTGGACCAGGCCAACGCCGCGCTGCTGGCATCGGGCCAGTTCCAGGAGCCCGATATCAAGTCGCGTTGCATCACGCTGCAGACCTACCGCCAGGGCACGGAGCCGGTCGAACGCGCCTTCGTCCATGGCCGGCTGTCGATTCTCGATGGCCGCGACGTGGCGACGCGGCAGGCGCTGGGCCAGGCGGTCTGCGAGGTGATCGCCGAAGCGGTCCGCTCCGGCGCCAACAATACGCCGGTGCAGGTCAGCGTCGAGGTGCGGGAGATGGAGCGCGCCAGCTATGCGAAGCAGGTGATCGGCGGCTGAAGGGCGCGCCGCGCTATTGCGATGCCGTCGTGGAAACTGGCGCGGGCGCGGCGTTCCCGTCCAGCCCCAGCACCGACAGCATCACGCCGGTCTGCCAGGCGAAATACGGGTTGTAGGTCAGCCGCGCGTGCACCTTGCCCGGCTCTCGATAACCCCAGTCGGAAAACCAGACCTCGCCGCCATCGACGCAGCGCTGGTACTCGGCCGGCTCCTGCCCGTTCAGGCACAACCGCAGCGATCCCTGCCGGCCATAGAGCGGGTTCGCGTCGGAAAACAGCACCCCCATGTGCGAAAACTGGCTGATGCGCTCGGCCGGCAGGCGGTCCGGCCGCACCAGCACGCGGCCGGCGCTTGCTTCGTTGCCTGCTTCGTTGCCTGCTTCGTTGCCTGCTTCGTTGCCCGCGCCGATGCTGCCGTCCATGCCTGCCTCGCCCGCCTCCGCGCCATACCAGATCAGCCGGCTGGCCGGGTGCGTGAAGCGCGTGCCGAACACCTGCCGCACGTAATGCGCGTCGACCACCGAGTCGTGCTCGGCGACGATCAGCAGCGCCGGCTTGTCGTAGGGGCGCGCATCGAGCGCCGCGCGCGCCGCTACATTGCTGCGGTAGTACTGCGCGAAGCCGTTGGTCGGCGTGTTCAGATAACGCACCGGCGTCTGCTGCGGCCGGTCGTCGCCGGTGGACAGCAGCCACGGCACCACCGGCGCGAGCCAGGGTGTCACCCACTCCCAGCGGCTGCCGGAGCGCAGCGCCGGCGACACCAGCAGCAGCCCGGCGATCTCGGGATGTGCGTGCGCGTAGTCCAGCACCAGATTGGCACCGGTGGAGAAACCGCCGAGATACAGCGGCCCCTCCCCGACGCTGTTCCGCAACGCCGTGACCTGCTCGCGCAGCACGCGCTGCCAGTCCTCCAGCCGCACGCCCATCAGGTCCGACGGCGCGGTGCCATGCCCCGGCAGCAACACCGTGCGCACGAGCAGGCCGCGTTCGGCCAGCCGCGGCGCGATATCGACGAAGGACCACGGCGAGTCGCCGAGCCCGTGCACCAGCAGCGCGCCGCCCTGCGGCGTGCCGGTCGGGCGCCATTCGCGCGGCAGGTTCCACTCGGTTTCGGCATGCATGTCCGCAGAGACATAGCGGCGGCGACCTTCGAGCGCCGCGAGCGCCTGCGCGCGATGGGCGGCGAAGGTCGGCGCCATCGCAGGCGTGCGGCCCGCGATGTCGTCCTGCGCGGTGGTGCTGCAGGCCGCGGCGAACAGCATGCAAAGCCCGGCCGCGGTGGCGATCAGCGCCGCGGCGCCGAGGCGGCGGACACGGTTTGCCATGCGCACGCCGTGCGGCGTGCGCGGTTTGCTGCCGCCGATCATGCCGTGGCCGCCTGCGTCAATGGCGGCAGGCTATCAGACGCCGGCGCCTGCGGCGGCAGCGCCGGCAGCGTCAGGCCGATGCAGACCACGCCGCGCGACTGGCGCGCGAATACCGCACCGCCATGCATGGTGGCGATGGCCTTGACGATCGCCAGCCCGAGCCCGTGGTTCTGCCGGCTGTCGGCGCGCGCGCTGTCGACGCGGTAGAAGCGGTCGAACAGCCGGTCCATCTGCGCGGTCGACAGCGGCTCCGCCTCGTTGCGTACCGCGATCGTTACCAGGCCGCCCTCGTCGCCGATCTCGACCGCGACCGGCCGTCCGTGCAGGCCATGCTGCAGCGCATTGCCGAGCAGGTTGGTGATGGCCCGCTGCAGCAGCGAGGCGTTGACGCGGGCACGCGCGTCGCCGACGACCTCCAGCGTCGCGCCGGCATCCTCGAACAGCATGTCGAGAAAGTCCGCGCTGCGGCGGACTTCATTGGCCACCGATACCTCGACCAGATCGCGCGCCAGCGCGCCGCGGTCCGATTGCGCGAGAAACAGCATGTCGACGACGATGCGGCCGAGCCGTTCCAGGTCCTCCAGGTTCGACTGCAGGATGTCCTCCAGCTCGCGCACGCTGCGCGGGCGCGACAGCGCCACCTGGGTCTGGCCGATCACGTTGCCCAGCGGCGTGCGCAACTCGTGCGCGACATCGGCATTGAACGCGGACAGCTGCACGTAGGCGCGTTCGAGCTTGTCGAGCGCGCCGTTGAAGGCCAGCACCAGGCCGCACAGTTCGGCCGGCAGATCGGTATCGGGCAGCCGCTCCAGCTTGCGCGGATTGAGCTCGCCGGCATGGCGCGACAGCGCCTCGATCGGCGCCAGCCCCACCTTGGCGATGCGCCAGCCAAGCACCGCCACGGCCAGCACGCCCAGCGCCGAGCAGACGATCAGGGCGACGCCCAGCACGCGGCTGGTCTGGTAGAACGGCGCCTGATCGACTGCGACCACCAGCGCCAGCGCGGGGCGGTCGTCCAGTGCGGGGATGATGCGCTTGAGCATCAGGAAGCTGCGGTCGTCGAACTGCACCGTCCAGACATCGGGCGCACGCTGCGTCGTCACCGCGTCGGGCGGAAACGGCTTGCCGAAGCGGAAGCGCGTGTCCGGCGTGTCGACGAAGTAGCGCAGGCTGTCGTCCTCCGGCGTCATGCCGGTCAGCACCGCGCCGAAGCGCTCCCATTGCGGCTGCGTGCCGTAGTGGGCCGCCTTCGGGCCGATCAGCTGGAAGCGCGCCTCCAGCTCCTCGACCTGGCGCTTCTCGAGTTCGACGCATTGGACGTAGTACATCACGAAGCCGGTGACCGAGAACACCAGCGCCGCCGCGAGGGCGAACATCGCGGCCAGCCGCGTGGCGATCGAGCGGCGGCGGCTCACGCGACTTCCTCGGCGCGGCACTCGAGCACATAGCCCATGCCGCGGATGGTATGCAGCAGCTTGGGCTCGCCGGGCCAGTCGAGCTTGGCGCGCAGGCGCTTGATCGCGACCTCCACCACATTGGTATTGCAGTCGAAGCTGATGTCCCAGACCAGCTCGGTGATCGCGGTCTTCGAGACGATCTGCGACTGACGCCGTGCCAGCACCGACAGCAGCGTGAATTCGCGCGCGCTCAGGTCCAGCCGCCGGGTGCCGCGCATCGCGCGCCGCGACAGCAGATCGATGCGCAGGTCGCCGACCGTCAGCTGCGACGGCTCGCTCTGGCGGCCGCGGCGGGTCAGCACATTGAGCCGGGCCAGCAGCTCCAGGAAGGAAAACGGCTTGGCCAGGTAATCATCGGCGCCGGCATCGAAGGCGTTGAGCCGGTCGTCGAGATCGTCACGCGCGGTCAGCATGATGACCGGCGTCTGCTGCTCGCGCCGCAGCGATTTGAGCATCGACACGCCGTCCAGATCGGGCAGCATCACGTCGAGCACGATCGCATCGTAGGGCTCGGTGCACGCCATGTGCAGGCCGTCGACACCGTTGGTCGCCGTGTCGACCACATAGCCGTTCTCCGACAGTCCACGGCGCAGATAGTCGACGGTCTTGACCTCGTCCTCTACCAACAACAGTTTCATGGGTCCGGCCCTCCGTGTCCGGGAATGTTTCGCGGCGCCCGCAACGGCCGGCCCCGCCATTTCCGGCAACTATAGGTGAAAGCCGCCGGCCGAACCTGTCAACGTTGTCAGCTTGCCGCCAGCACGCCGGCCCGGCCCGAACGGCATGCTGCCGGCGATATCCGGCCGATGCGTCGCGGTGCAGCGAAGGCCCTCGCATCCTGACGCAATTGTCAGGCTGGCGTCACCGCCGCGTCCGGCCCGGTTCGTAGACTGCAAACCGTGCTTGGCCAAGCCGTCTCCCCTCGTCAAGGTTCCTCGAACCACCCCGGACCTCACCTCTGAAGGAGTGTTGCCATGACTCGAACGACCCCGACCACCGTCTCTCCCCGAACGTCCAGCGCCCCACCCCGCCCGCGTCCGCCGCTAGCGGCCCAGCGGCTGCGCGCCTTGCGCCAGCGCTGGCATGCGCGCCGCCGTGCGATGCTGGCCGCGCTGCTGCCCACGATGGCAATGATGATCGGCGCCACCGTCTCGCTGTCGGCCAAGGCCGCGCCGCGCACGACCGACCCCTACACCGACGGTGCCCGCAGCGCGACCCAGAAGTTCGATGTGTTCACCGAAGGCGCGAACCGCCTCGGCCCGCGCGACAGCTTCACGCAGGGCGGACACAGCGCGGACCATCGCGATCGCTTCAGCGACGGCGCGCACACGCAGGAAACGCCGGCCGATCACAGCGCCTAAGTCGGGAGGGCTCCGGCTCGCTGCTCGCCATGATTGGTGGGTGGGCGAAAATGCCTGGCGGTTAATTGCAAATACACATGGCATCGTACCGAGCCGCCAATAGAAAAGGGAGCCGCAACGCGGCTCCCTTTTTCACTGCCTGCCGCCACGGGCAAGATGCCCGTCGCGGCCACGTCGATGACGAATTACAGCGCAGCGTCCTTCAGCTTCTTCAGCGGGCGGACCTTGACCTTGACGCTGGCCGGCTTGGCCGGGAACCAGCGCTCTTCGCCGGTGAACGGATCCTTGCCGAAGCGCTTCTTCTTCGCCGGGACCTGTTGCGCGGTGATCTTCAGCAGGCCGGGCAGCGTGAATTCGCCGGCGCCCTTCTTGTGCAGCGCGCTGACGATGGTGTTTTCCAGATGGGCGAGCACCGTCTTCACGGCCTTCGGCTCGACTTGCGTCTGCGCGACCAGGTGAGCGACCAGGCTGGATTTGTTGAAGGTGTCCTTCAGCGGACGCGGGGTTGCGGTTGCCGGCGCAGCGGCCTTCTTCGCGGCAGCCTTCACGGGCGCCTTGGTTGCCGGTGCCTTCTTGGTCGCGGTGGTCTTGGTTGCAGCTTTCGCGGTCGATTTCGCTTTGGTCGCCATATTGGTCAGATAGAGTTGAACGGTTGGCGCCGCAAACCCCGCGAAAACAGCGTACGGCTGCGGCGGCCACCGAATCATAGCGGAAAGTGACGCATTTCCAAGGGGGTTTGGCCCGTTACCCCCCGAAAACCCCGTAAAAACCCGGGGAAAAGTCCCGCTGTCTGTCGCGCCGATGCATCGATGCACGTGCACGGCAACGCCGGCGGCTGCGATCGACGCGCATCGCTGCGCTGCGCGCGTGAGGCCGTGATGGCCCGCGCCTTCGCTGGCGCAGCCGATTCAGTGCGCGTGCGCGTCCATCCGTTCGCGCGTATCGCGCGCCAGGCCCAGCGCGAAGGCAGTCTCGGCTACCAGGAACAACGGCCCGATCAGCAGCCCGACCAGATCGTCGACGAAGGCCGGCTTGCGCCCCTCGTAATAGTGGCCGACGAACTGGATGACCCATCCGAGCACGAACAGCCCGATGCCGATCGCGAGCCATGCGGCGGTCGACATCTCGCCGATCAGATGGCCGGCATAGACGAACAACGCCAGGATCAGCGTCATCGCAACGCCGAAGCCCGCCGACAGCCGCAGGTAGAACAGACAGGACAGCAGATAGACCACGATCGCCGGCGTCAGCACCGCGGCACCGTCGCCGAGCGGAATCTGCGGGCGCGCCAGCAGCGTGGTGACCGCCAGCACGATCATCGGGATGCCGACGAAGTGCGTTGCCACGTTGCGGCGGTCGCGGTGATAGGCGGCGTACTGGGATAGATGGTCTACCAGCGTTTTCATGGCGTCTCCTCCTGTGAGCAGCGGCGCGAAGCGCATGCCGTTGGCCGGTTGCGGCGCCGTGCTGCGCGCGCCGGCCCGGCGCGATCGATTTATAGTAATGGGCGCACCGGGCACGGTCTGTCCGAATTTTGACAGTCCGGGTTTGCACCGAGGGCTGCCCTGCCTCGCGGACCGGCGCGCGCGCACCGGCGCCCTGCGCCGCGATGACGAGGGAGACCACCATGGGCATTCCGCCCCTTGCCCGCCCCACGCACGACAGCAGCCGCGATGCCGACGCGCTGGCCCCGCTGCGCACGGGAAGCTGGTTTCGCGGCCTGCCCGACGACATGCGGGCGGCGCTGCTCGACGGCGGCGCGATGCGCCGGCTCGAAGCGGGCGAGGTGCTGTTCCAGCGCGGCGATCCCTTCGATGGCCTGTACGCGGTGATCGCCGGTGCGGTACTGGTGCATGCGCACGATGCCGGCGGCAAGGCCGCGCTGCTCGGCCTGCTCGAAGCGGGCGCATGGTTCGGCGAGATCTGCCTGTTCGACGGGCTGCTGCGCACGCATGACGCCCGCGCGGCCACGCGTGCCGCGGTGTGGCACGTCCCGCGCGCCCGGCTCGACGCGATGCTGGGCGAGCAGCCGGCCTGGTGGCGCGAATTCGGCAGGCTGCTGGCCGGCAAGACGCGCGAGGCGTTCCGCTATGTCGAGGAGGCGCAGCTGCTGCCGCCGGTGGCACGCACCGCGCGCCGGCTCGCCGCGATCGCCCGCGCCTATGGCGACACGCCGCCGGCGACGGGCGAGCCCGGGGTGTCCGCACGGCAGCCCCATCGCTCGATTCACCTGCCGCAGGAACAGCTCGCGCAAATGCTTGGGCTCTCCCGGCAAACGGTCAACCACGCGCTGCGCGAACTGGAGGCACGCGGCCTGCTGCGGCTGCGCTACGCCGACATCGAACTGCTCGATCCTTCGACACTGGAGACCCTGACGTGACCATGCCCGACCAGCCGGCCCTGGACGCCGCTCGACTCGACGCCTACCTGCATCGCATCGGCCTGCCGCAACGCCCCACCCCCAGCCGCGAGGCGCTCGACGCGATCGTCGCCGCGCACCTGCAGCGCATCCCCTTCGAGAATATCGACGTGCTGCTCGGCCGCCCCATCGATATCGCGCTCGACGCGGTGTTCGACAAGCTGGTGACGCGCGAACGCGGCGGCTATTGTTTCGAGCACAACACGCTGCTGGCCGCCGCGCTGACCGCGCTGGACTTCGATGTGGTGCCGCTCGCGGCGCGCGTGCGCTTCGGCATCGAGGAAGGCGTGCCGACGCCGCAGTCGCATCTGCTGCTGCGCGTGCGCGTCGCCCATCGCGACTACATCGCCGATGCCGGCTTCGGCGGCCCCAACCCGCCCTGCTCGCTGCCGCTGTCCGAGCCGGCGCCGCAGGGGCTGCCGTACCGGCTGGTCGGCGCGCCGCCGAGCGCGGCATCGAACGGCGCCTTCCATCTGCTCGACCTCGAGCTCAACAGCGGGGACGAGTGGATCAAGCTCTATCGCTTCGACCTGTCGCCGCAGGCCTGGATCGACTACGCGGCGCGCAACTGGTATGTCTGCACGCATCCGGACAGCATCTTCCTGCACCGGCTGATGGCGGCGCGCACCGACGGCGCGGTCCGCCTGACGATGACCAACGGCGAGCTGACCGAACGCGATGCCGATGGCGGCAGCCGGCACGTGGTGCTGGAAACGCCGGCACAGATCGTGGCCACGCTGCGCGAACGGATCGGCGTGCGCCTCGATGACGAGACGGCGGCCGGATTGAAGGCATGGCTGGCGCGGCGCACCGTTTGATCCGCCCACCATGCACGCCGTGAATCCCCCGCAGAAAGAATGCTGATAAGGGCCAAAGAACGCGTGCCGGCCTGTGGACGGGCCCCGACCCTCCGACCATAATGTGCCGGTCGGCGCCGCCTCGCATCGCGAACCGCGGCGCCGCAACAACATCAGAGTCCACCGGAAAACGGGATCGGTAGAGGAGACACCCCATGTCATTGTTCGATCTGAGCGGCAAGGTCGCCATCGTCACCGGCTCTTCGCGCGGCATCGGCCGTGCGATCGCCGAGCAGATGGCAGTCCAGGGCGCCAAGGTGGTCATTTCGTCGCGCAAGGCCGAGGCCTGCCAGGAAGTGGTCGACGCCATCAACGCAAAGCACGGCGACGGCACCGCGATTGCCGTGCCCGCCAACATCTCGTCCAAGAGCGAACTCCAGCATCTGGTCGACGAGACCAACCGCGTGTTCGGCAAGATCGACGTGCTGGTCTGCAATGCCGCGTCCAACCCCTACTACGGCCCGATGGGCGGGGTCACCGACGAGCAGTTCCGCAAGGTGCTCGACAACAACGTGATCTCGAACCACTGGCTGATCCAGATGGTGGCGCCGCAGATGATCGACCGCAAGGACGGCTCGATCATCATCGTGTCGTCGATCGGCGGCCTGCGCGGCTCGCCGACCATCGGCGTCTACAACATCTCGAAGGCGGCGGACTTCCAGCTCGCGCGCAATCTGGCAGTCGAGTTCGGCCCGCACAACGTGCGCGTCAACTGCATCGCCCCGGGCCTGATCAAGACCGACTTCGCCCGCGCGCTGTGGGAAGACCCGGTGCGCTACAAGCAGTCGACCGAGAACGCGCCGCTGCGCCGCATCGGCGAACCGATCGAGATCGCCGGCGCGGCGGTCTATCTGGCCTCGAGCGCAAGCTCCTTCATGACGGGCCAGGCGCTGGTGGTCGACGGCGGCGTGACGATCTGAGCGGCCGCCCGCTCGTCACCGCCATGGCACCGTCCGCCCGCAGTGCACACGGGGACTCCCAGGGAAGTTCGCCGCGAATTTCGCCTGCCTGGCCGGCGATCTCGCTGGCCGAGGCCCACGCCCGCCTGACCGCGCCCGGCGCGCCCTTCGAGACCGAGGTGCGCGAGGTCCGCGGCACCCCTACCACGGTATGGAAGCACGCGCCGCCGACGCTGCGCGATCTGTTCCTGCAGGCGCGCGCCCGCGGCGAGCGCACCTTCGTCGTCTACGAGGACCAGCGGGTTTCCTATGCCGGCTTCGCGCGCGCCGCGCTGGCGATCGCGCATGCGCTGATCGAGGACGGCGTGCGGCCGGGCGATCGTGTCGCGGTGGCGATGCGCAATCTGCCCGAATGGCCCGCCGCGTTCTACGGCGCGCTGCTGACCGGCGCCATCGCGACGCCGCTCAACGCGTGGTGGACCGGCCCCGAACTCCAGTACGGGCTCGCCGATTCCGGCTGCAAGGTGGCGATCGTCGACGACGAGCGGCTCGAGCGGCTGCGTCCGCATCTGGCCGACTGCCCTGCGCTGGTGCGCGTCCATGTCTGCCGGGGCGCCGCGGATGCGCCAGACGGCGACCCGCGCGTGGTACCGCTGGAGCGGACCACCGGCGACGTGATGGCCTGGGACCGTCTGCCCGAACTGCCGCTGCCGGATGTCGCCATCGATCCCGAAGACGACGCCACGCTGTTCTATACCTCCGGCACCACCGGCAAGCCCAAGGGCGCCATCGGCACGCACCGCAATGCGACCACGGTGGCCTTCTGCGGCGGCTTCGGCCCGGCCCGCAACTGTCTGCGCCGGGGCGAGCCGATCCCCGAACCCGATCCGCTTGCACCGCAGAAGGCAACGCTGCTGTCGGTGCCTTTTTTTCATGTGACCGGCTGCATGTCGGTGCTGAACGGCGCGCTGCACGCCGGCAGCAAGATCGTGCTGATGCGCCGCTGGGACGCGCTGCGCGCGCTGGCGTTGATCGAGCGCGAGCGCTGCACGGTGGCCGGCGGCGTGCCGACCATCGCGTGGCAACTGGTCGAGCATCCCGAGCGCGAGCGCTTCGACCTGTCCTCGCTGGAGAGCGTCAACTACGGCGGCGCGCCGGCTTCCCCCGAACTGGTGCGCCGCATCGTCGAGGTCTTTCCGAAGTCGATGCCGGGCATCGGCTGGGGCATGACCGAGACCTCTGCCACCTTCACCAGCCACAACGCCGAGGAGTATCTGCACCGCCCGGACAGCAGCGGTCCTGCGCTGCCGATCGGCGAGATGAAGGTGGTCGACGGCCGCGGCCGCGCCTTGCCGCCCGGCGAGGTCGGCGAGCTGATGGTGCGGGGCGCCAATGTCGTGCGCGGCTACTGGAACAAGCCCGAGGCCACGGCCAATACCTTCGTCGACGGCTGGCTGCGCACCGGCGATATCGCGCGGCTGGACGAGGAAGGCTTTCTCTATATCGTCGACCGCGCCAAGGACATGCTGATCCGCGGCGGCGAGAACATCTATTGCATCGAGGTCGAGAGCGCGCTGTACGAGCATCCCGCGGTGATGGACGCGGCCCTGGTCGGCATCCCGCACCGCACGCTCGGCGAGGAGCCGGGCGCGTTGGTCGGCATCAAGCCGGGGGCCAGCGTCACCGAGGCCGAGCTGCAGGCCTTCGTCGCCCAGCGGCTGGCGGCGTTCAAGGTGCCGGTCCGCGTGATCGTGCGCAACGAAACGCTGCCGCGCAATGCCAACGGCAAGATCCTGAAGTCGGAACTGCGCAAGCTGTTCGACGACGGCGCCGGCGCCTAGGCCCCGCTCCTGCAGCGCGCCGAGCCGCTCAGCGCAGCGGGATCGGCGTGCCGGCCTCCACCGGCACCGCGGTCACGCTGTTCTTCGGGCTGCCCGACACGATGCGGTCCGAGTAGGTCAGATAGACCAGCGTGTTGCGCTTGCGATCGACCACGCGCACCACATGCAGCGTCTTGAACAGGATCGACATGCGTTCGGAAAACACATTGTCCTGCTGACGCAGCGGCCCCTTGAAGCCGATCTTGCCGACCTGGCGGCAGGCGATCGACGCTTCGGCCGGATCCTCGGCCATGCCGAGCGAGCCCTTGATGCCGCCGGTGCGGGCGCGCGAGACGTAGCAGGTAATGCCGTCGACTTCGGGATCGTCGTAGGCCTCGATCACGACGCGGTCCGAGCCGGTCACGCGGAAATGCGTGTTGACGCTGCCGATCTCTTCGCCGTGCGCCGGCGCGATCCATGCGAACGCAGCAGCGGAACAAAGCGCGGCAGTCAGCGATGCCGCCGACGATGCGGCCAACGGACGACGGGAAGCGTGCGCCATGGTCAGCTCACCGCGCCCTGGATCTGGTCGTGCCGGTGCTCCATCTCCTGGCGCAGCTGGCGGCGCAACTGCGCGGCGGCGAAGCGCTGGCGCTCGACTTCGTCGCGCGGCACCAGCGGCGGCACCTCGGCCGGCTTGCCGTCGTCGTCGACCGCGACCATCGTGAAATAGCAGCTGTTGGTATGGCGCACCAGCTTGCTGCGGATGTTCTCGGTGATGACCTTGATACCGATCTCCATCGAGCTGCGGCCGGTGTAGTTGACCGCGGCAAGAAAGGTCACCAGTTCGCCGACGTGGATCGGCTGGCGGAACACCACCTGATCGACCGACAGCGTGACGACATAGCGGCCCGCGTAGCGGCTGGCGCAGGCATAGGCGACCATGTCCAGATATTTGAGGATGGTGCCGCCGTGGACATTGCCGGAGAAATTGGCCATGTCCGGCGTCATCAGCACGGTCATCGACAGTTGATGCGAGAGGTCGTTCATCGGGAGCGGCGCGGTGGGTTGAGAAATGCGGGGCAAGGATGCCTTGCAGAACGCGAGTGTAGCGCGGCTGCGCGACCGTGCGATGGCGGCGCCCCAATGAAAAAGCGGCCCACATGGGCCGCTCTTCCGGTTGGCATCCGTGGATGCCCGCTCTTACTTCTTCTTGTTCACGGCGTCCTTGAAACCCTGGCCGGCAGAGAACTTGACCGTCTTCGCCGCCGGAATCTTGATCGTTTCGCCGGTGCGCGGATTGCGACCGGTACGGGCGGCGCGCTTGCCGGCGCCGAAGCTGCCGAAGCCCACCAGCGTGACCGAATCTCCCTTGGCAACCGCCTTCTTGATGTTTTCCAGCGCGGCGTTCAGGGCGCGTTCCGCTGCAGCGTTGCTCAGTTCCGCGTCTGCGGCGATGGCAGACACCAGTTCACCTTTATTCATGGCTGTATCCCTTGTTGGTCGTCGTCACCGGTGATCAGCCTGAGCCGTTTCACCGACCGGCGCAGTCTAATCCGCCGCTTGCGCATTGGGCAATCCCCAGTCGCACCGGCGCAACGAAAATCCCGGAAATCCTTCCGTCAAGCGGCTTTCGGGGAGATTTACCCCCTCAATTCCGGGCTTTGAAGCGGGCCGGACAGCGGGTTATCCCCAATGCGCCGTTCGGGGCGGTGGACGCCGGGCGTTTTACTCGGCGGCCACCGTCGCAGCCGAACGACGGCCCAGCATGCGCATCAGCACCGCGCCGATGCCGCCGATCGCCATCACCACGCCCAGCGGCAAGGCGGTGCCGTCGTGCCACACGCTGACCGCGGTACCGGCCAGCGTGCCCATGCCGAATTGCAGCGTGCCCATCAGCGCCGAGGCGGTGCCCGCGCGATGGCCCTGATGCGCGAGCGACAGCGCCGATGCATTGGGCATGATGCAGCCGAGCGCTGCCACGTAGACGAAGAAGCCGACCAGCAGCACGGGCAATGTCGCCACGTTCCCGAGATTGGCCACAGCCAGCAGCAAGCCCGCCGCGCACGGTGCGACCAGCGCCAGCTGCAGCACGCGATCGAGCGAGCGGCCGCGCACCAGGGCGGCATTGAGCTGCGACATCGCGATCAGGCCGAAGGCATTGGCGCCGAACACGAAGCCATAGTGGGAGGGATCGATGCCGTGCAATTCGATCAGCACGAAGGGCGAGCCGGCGATATAGGCGAACATGCCCGATTGCGCGAAGCCGGCGCACAGCGAATAGCCAAGGAACTCTCGGTCGCGCAGCAACGCGCCGTAGTTGCGGAAGACTTCGGCCAACCGAAGCGGGATCGCGCGTCGCGGATCGAGCGACTCCTCCAGCCGGAAATGCACCAGCAGCAGGATCATCGTGCCGACCGCGGCCATCACCCAGAAGATCGCGCGCCAGCCGAGCGTGGTCAGGATCGCGCCACCGACGATCGGGGCCAGGATCGGCGCGAGGCCCATCACCAGCATCAGCGACGAGAACGCGCGCGCGGACTCGTGGGCCTCGAGCCGATCGCGCACCATCGCGCGCGCCATCACCATGCCGGCGCAGCCCCCGGCCGCCTGCACGAAGCGCCAGGCCATCAGCGCCGGGGCATCGCTCGACAGCGCGCAGGCCACCGACGCCAGCACGTAGAGGCTCAGGCCCACATACAGCGGCGCCTTGCGTCCGAAGCGATCGCTGACCGGGCCGTAGAACGACTGCCCGATCGCCAGGCCGACCAGAAAGGTGCCGAGCGTCAGCTGCACGCTGCCGATGTCGACGCCGAGATCGGCGGCCAGCGTGGGGAACGCCGGCAGATACATGTCGATCGACAGCGGCGCCAGCGCGGTCAGCGACGCGCAGATCAGCAGCCATAGCGGGAAACGCGGCGTCGCGGCCGGGCGGGAGGATTGGGTCATTGCGATGGGAGGGGTCGCGTCCGCGCCGGCCTGCGAGTGCGCGTGGAGGACCGGCGAATGGCGCGCGCAAAAGCGGACGCGATCCTTGGGGCAACGCACTGGCGGACGACGGAAACGGCGTCAAGCGAAAGCCGCAATTGTTGCACACCGTGATGTATCGCGCGCTTGCGGGTTCCGCGTCACGGGGTCGGCAGGTACAATGCACCCGGTCGACACATTGCCGGTCCGTCATCATCGCCGGCCTCGATCGCGGGACGACAGCGCAGCCCTGCCCCGTGCCGTTCCAGGCGTTCTTCCCCTGCATGCGAACCATATCGAACCACACGACTGCATCGATCGCCCGAGGAACGTCGGCCTCCATCGGGATCGCTACCGCAACCTGCTTGCTGTGGGCCTCGTCCGCCTGCGCGGCGCCGGTCACCGCGCGCACGGTCGCGGCGCATCCGGGCGCGAGCGCCGCGGTGGTGGTCGATGAGGCCGATTCGCTGACCCGCATGCTGCGCGGCGCGGCCACCGGCCAGAACACCGGCGCGGCCGGCGTGCCGGAATTCCTGCGCAGCTCGCGCCGGCCCGATACCGTGCTGGCGCGCGCCTGCCGCCAGCTCAACGACGCGCTGCCGATCGAGATCGACAAGGAAACGCGTCTGCGCCGCTGCCAGGCGGTGCCCGGCAAACACATCCTGTTCCAGCTGGAATTGACCAACTACAGCGGGCCGATGCTGGACCTCGCCAGCTTCGAGGTCAGCTATGCGGCGCCGCTACAGCGCAATATCTGCGCGAACCGCGACGTCGAGATCCTGACCAAGCTGGGCGTCAGCATGATGTTCCGCTACATGACACGCAAGGCGCGAGGCGAGCGCCGCGTCGGCGACGTCTATATCAACGGCCCGATCTGCACGGCGGCGCTGCGCTGAACGGCGCTTTCGTTTCACTGGCGATGGCATGACCACCGCCCCTTACCCTCTCCCCCAACCCCGCTCCCGCACGCGGGAGAGGGGAGCGAAGCTCTGAATTGGCGTTGGCGGTTTCAAGCCGGCGTCTTGTGTTCTCCCTCTCCCCCTCAGGGGGGAGAGGGTTGGGGAGAGGGGGTGGTTTCTAGCGTGATCGCATAACCACCGCCCCTGCCCTCTCCCCTGCCCCCTCTCCCGCAAGCGGGAGAGGGGAACGATCAGCGTACGGGAATCAGCGATCCATCAAGCCGCCGCACTCCCCCGCGGGCGCAGGGGCACGACGTTGGCCGCGCGGCGCAGCAGCGCGCGGGTGGCCTTCCAGCCGTCGTCGGCCAATGGCGACGACCAGACGGCTTCATGCAGGCGCGACAGCGCCAGCGGATCGTTCAGCAGCAGCAGCTTCTGCTTCGGCGTGAGCTTGTCCGGGCCGCTGGTCAGCGCCTGCTGCACCAGCACCGCGTGCTGACGCTGCGTGCTGGCCGGCTGGACCACGCGGGCGGTCGCGGTGGCGCACATCAGCGCATTGGTGACCGGATCGACCACCGCGTCGACGAAGCCCGGCGTGTCGCCGGCCTCGGCCACATGGCGTTGCGTGTCGACGATCTCGCGCGGCGGCTCGGCTTCTTCGGGAATCACGAACAATCCGGCCCGGCGCGTGGCACGGCCCAGGCTGACGCGCGACAGCCAGACCGACAGCGGAATCGACATCGCCAGCGCGCCGACGATCGGCAGCAGCCACCAGACGAAGCCCGGATCGAGCCAGTACACCAGCGCGCCCCAGCCCAGGCCGAGCAGCGTGTGCCAGCCGTGGCGGCGCACCGCCTCGCCCCAGGTCGTCTCGGCGTCCTCGCGCGGCGGCGACTTCCACGAGATGCCCCAGCCGATGTAGGCAGCCAGCACGAACTGGGTATGGAACAGCATCCGCACCGGCGCCAGCAAGGCCGAGATCACGACCTCGATCAGCATCGACAGCATCAGCCGCAGCGCCCCGCCGTAGCGGCGCGCCTGCTTCATCAGCAGCACCACGCCGAACAGCTTGGGCAGGAACAGCAGCGTCGCGGTGGCCGAGAACAGCGCCAGCGCCTTCTCCGGATGCCACTCCGGCCAGTTCGGATAGAACTGATACGGCTGCGAGAAATACTCCGGCGGCACCAGCGCATGCTTGGCCAGCATCGCGGTCGACAGCAGCAGGAACAGGAACCACAACGGCGCCGACAGATACGCCATCACGCCGGTCAGGAACACCGCGCGGTGCACCGTGTGGAAGCCCTGCTTCATCCACAGCCGGAAGTTCATCAGGTTGCCCTGGCACCAGCGGCGGTCGCGCTTGACCTCGTCCAGCAGATTGGGCGGCAGTTCCTCGAACGAGCCGGGCAGATCGTAGGCGATCCACACGCCCCACCCCGCGCGGCGCATCAGCGCGGCCTCGACGAAATCGTGCGACAGGATCTCGCCGGCCAGCGGCCCCTTGCCGGGCAGCGGCGCCAGCGCGCAATGCTCCATGAAGGGCTTGATGCGGATGATCGCGTTGTGGCCCCAGTAGTGCGATTCGCCCAGCTGCCAGTAATGCAGGCCGGCCGTGAACAGCGGACCGTAGACGCGCGTGGCGAACTGCTGCACGCGGGCATACATGGTCTCGCGGCCGGTGGCCAGCGGCGCGGTCTGGATGATGCCGGCGCCCGGATTGGCCTCCATCAGCCGCACCAGCGTGGCGAGGCAATCGCCGCTCATCACGCTGTCGGCGTCGAGCACCACCATGTAGCGGTACTTGCTGCCCCAGCGGCGGCAGAAATCGGCGACGTTGCCGGTCTTGCGCTTGACCCGATGGCGGCGCCAGCGATAGAAGATGCGGCCGAAGCCGTTGACGGCGCGGCAGGTCTCCATCCATGCATCGGTCTCGGCCGTGCGCAGATCGGGATTGCCGCTGTCGGACAGCACGAAGAAATCGAAGTGGGCGAGCTCGCCGGTGCGTTCCAGCGATTCGTAGGTCGCGCGCAGGCCGGCGAAGACGCGGGTCACGTCCTCGTTGCAGATCGGCATGATGACCGCGGTGCGGGCCTCCTGCGCGATCGGCGCGTTGCCGCTGGCCGAGCGCGAGATCAGATGGCGATCGCCGCCCTTGGCAAGCACCAGGAAACCCATCATCGCGGTCCAGAAGCCGGCCGACACCCACGAGAACAGCACCGTGAACAGGCCCAGCGTGATCATCTCGAGGGTGTCGTTGCCCTTGTACGGCAGCACCGTCGACATGAAGTACGTCGCCATCATGGTCTGCACGATCACCAGGAACAGCAGCACCCAGCGGCGGTGCGCGCCGGCCGGATGCCACTTGCCCTCGGCATCGGGGCCGTCGTGCAGCGTGTCCCACGTTTCCGGGACCGGCGGCTTGCCCAGCAGCTTGCGCACGCCGTTGCGCACGAACGCGGCGACCAGATGCGGCGGCCACGGCCGCGGCACCATCGACGCGCGTTTCGGTTCGGGGCCGGTGGCCACGTGGACCGTGCCGTCGGCGCGCCGCTCGATCAGCGGTTCGCCGCCGACCCTGGGTTCGCCGTAGGCGAGTTGAAGACGCCGTTCGATCGAGGCATAGGCCGCGCCGGCAGGGGAAGCCGCGCCGTCGCCATTGGCCAGCGCCTTTTGCAGCGAGCGCACGCCGGGATCGTCGCCAGTGGCATCGCCCTTGATGACGATGCCTTCATGCAGCGCGGTATCGGCCAGCAGGTCGCGGCGCTGTTCCGGCGAAACCGGCAGGCGGTCGACATAGCGCTCGCACGCCGCCGCGGCCGAGCGCTGCTTTAGCCTGGGGGTAAGATGTAGCTCCATGTCTCTGACAGGGTTGTGTTGCCGTTGCGAAGATAGCCGCGCAACTCGACCGGCTTGTTCTCGTCCTTGCGGCGCAGGAACATCGTCATGCGCCAGCCACCGGTGGCCTCGTTACGCTGCGTCGAAGTGCGCAGCAGTTCCGCGTTGCCATCGGCCGATACCACCGCATCGAGATGCGCGGCGGGATCCAGCTTCTTGAATGCGGGACCTTCGAAATCCACCAGCAGCGAGAAGCTGGTGTCTTCCTTGTTGCGGGTCAGCCCCTGGCCGCGGCGGGTCTGCGTGACCCACGACAGCGGCGGCATGCGCTCGCGGTCCTTCTGCCACAGCAGCCGGTATTCCAGATCGAACGGCTGCTTCGGCTTGGGCGGATTGTCCGGGACCCAGTAGGCCACGATGTTGTCGTTGGTCTCGTCCGGCGTCGGGATCATCACCAGCTCGACCCGCCCCGAGCCCCAGTTACCGCGCGGTTCGACCCAGCCGCTCGGCCGGCGTTCATACCATTCGCCGATTTCCTGGTAGTTCGAGAACGAGCGGTCGCGCTGCATCAGGCCGAATCCCTGCGGATTGGTCGCGGAGAACGAGGTCACCAGCAGGCGCTTCGGATTGACCAGCGGACGCCAGATCCATTCGCCGGTGCCCAGCTGGATCGACAGGCCGTCGGAATCGTGCACCTCGGGACGGAACTCCGGTGCGGCCGGCGGCTGGTTCTCGCCGAACAGGTACATGCTGGTCAGCGGCGCCAAGCCCAGCTTGGTGACGTTCTCGCGCAGATAGAGGCGTGCCTTGACCTCGGTCTCGGTGTCGACGCCGGGCCGGATCACGAAGCGATAGGCGCCGCTCATGCGGCGCGAGTCCATCAGCGCATAGATGGTCAGATGCTTGTCGCCCGGTGCCGGACGCTCGATCCAGTACTCGACGAAACGGGGGAATTCCTCGCCCGAGGCGAGCGCGGTATCGACCGCGACGCCGCGCGCCGACAGCCCGTACCACTGATCCTTGCCGACGCCGCGGAAGTAGCTGGCGCCCACGAAGGACACCACCTCGTCCTTCTGCTTGCCGTTGACCGGATGCAGCACGCGGAAGCCCGCAAACCCGAGCCCCTTCAGCATCTCGGGATCGAACTTGTGCGGGCCGTAGTTGAAATCCGCCGGATTGAAGCGCAGCTCGCGCACGCGGTTGCCGGTGACCTCGTTGATCTTGACCGGCTGGTCGAACACCATGCCCTCGTGGAAGAACGACAGCTCGAACGGCAGCTTGGTATTGCGCCAGACAAAGCGTTCCGGCTTGTACTGGATCTCCCGATAGCGCGGGTACGACAGTTCGCGCAGTTCGGTGGGCAGATGGGCCTTGGGGGCCTTGTACGGGGAATTGGCCAGCTGGCGGGCGCGCGCCGCGACGGTATCGAAGCTGAACGCCTGCGCCGTCATCGCGAAGCAGGCCAGTGCACCGGCACACAGCCAGCGTCCCAGTCGCAGGCCATCGAAGCGCGCCGGCAACCTGGGCGGGCGTGAACGGGCGGAAAGCGGCAAGGAAATGGCGGAGTCGATCATGAATGCCGTCATCAAAGGCGGTAGTCGGTCATGCAATTGGTTATTCGGGAAGCCGCGAAACAGGACGCGGAAACTCGTCGATGGCCAGGCCGGGAAACCGGTGCCTGCGCCGCCCCATGACGGACGATGCCGGGGGCTGTGACGTTGGTGACGCTTGGAAGGTATTGGATTTGCTGCAATGCGGGACAAAACCTTAACAAATTTACCTAGCAAAAGTCACGTTTCGGTCACGCAACGGTTGCAACAATTTGAAACGATTGTTGCTTATCCGCCTCTTGATTGATCAACGTCGGTTATCCTCCCCATGGCATAAATGACGCCGAAGTTGCACCGCAACAAGTCCGCCGCACAACGCAGACGCAAGGCCTGCCCGCTCCTGTCGACGTGCGTCAAGGAGCAGCGATTCGGTGACGGGATCGAATGCGCGCCGGACGGCACGCGGGTCTGTCGGGTGCGGCCTGCCCTCGGCCGCGACAAGCGCCGGCGGTCGGACCAGCCGAGCGAGGCGCGACGATTGAAACTAGGTCCCTGTCGTTGCCACGTCAATCGGACGCTGTCCGACAAACGCCGGCCTTGGTGGTGCGGGACACGCATGCGCACGCGTGGTAGCGGCGCGGGGTCTCGACGGGCACTACAATCGACCGACCCGCCCGATGGCGCGCCCGGGCAAGACCGCGCGGCGCCATTGCCCTCCACGCCGACAAGGGATGCCGATGCCGCACGCAGGGCTTGCCCGCCTGACGCTGGCCCCGGGGTTTGCCCCTGCCCTGGCGTTGGCGCTCGCCCTGAGCGCGTCACCGCCGGCGCGTGCCTATGTCGATCACTATCTGGCCAGCACGGTCGTCGGCACGATGACGCAGAGCGAGGCGCGGGCCTTCGCCGAGGCGGTCAATCGCGCCTTGAACGCGACCGAGGACGGCACCGCGGTCTCGTGGCGAACGCAGGCCACGCCACGGCGCGCGGCTACCTACGCCAGGATCACGCCGCTGCAGAGCAAGACCGACCACGGCCAGCCCTGCCGCCAGATCCGCAGCGAACTGAAGCGCTCCAGCAACGAGGAAAGCTGGACCGGCTGGTTCTGCAAGCAGCCCGATGGCCGCTGGCGTGCGCGCGTGGTCGAGGAAGAATGAGGGAGGGAAGTGCGTCAGCGAGCGTCGCTCGGCGCGGCGCTCAGCGGCACAGGCGCGCCATCGCCTCGCTCGCCAGCGAGCCGGACGAAGCCACCTGGGGCGTCGCGCGTTGCGGCGAACGGATCGTATATAGCGGCTCGCCGCGCGCAAAGCGGCGCGGGAACAGCGTCTGTTCGACCACCGCATACATCGACGTGGCGCAGTCCAGCACCATGCGCCGCAGCGACGACCGGATCGGCTCGCCGCTGGCCGTATGGATGGCGCCGCCGACCGGCGCGTTGCGCATCACGACCACACCGACCCGCGCACCGCTGCGGCGCACCGAGCGCTGGTCCAGATACGAGATCACGCCGTTGCTGCCCATCAGCGGCAGCCAGCGCTGCGGGTCCGGCGCGGAAGGATCCGGCGCGGCCAGCGTCACGCAACCCTCGCGCGGGGTCGAACGGAAGACGGTACCGCCGTTCGGACCCTGGCATTGATAGAGCCCTGCGGCCGCGGCCGGCACCACCTTGCCGCGCGCGGTGTCTGCGCGAGCGTCGGGGCTGAATGCCGGCGCCAGCGTCAGCGCGGCGGCCAGCAGCAGCGGCGTGCCATGCGGGAAGTTGAAACGGGCGAGGGACGCGACGCCGGCGCGGAGGGCGCGGCGACGCAATGCGGGCGTGGCGGCACGAGACGACATGATGCTGGGCGCGATGGTGAAACGAAGGCGGCCCGGGGACCGGCGGCGCGCGCGGCCACGATGATCCCCGGGCCGCGCGACAGCCGGCATTGTCGCACAGCGACCCGGCTCAGTGCTCCAGCTCAGTGCCCCAGCTCAGTGCCCAAGCTCAGTGCCCAAGCTCGCGCCAGGCAACCAGCTCCTCGATCGTCAGCACCGGCAGATCGTGCTGCGCGGCGAAAGCCAGCGCCTGTTCGCCGCGGGCCATCGTGCCATCGGCATTCATCAGTTCGCACAGCACCGCGGCGGGCGCGAGGCCGGCCAGGCGCGCCAGCTCGACCGATCCCTCGGTATGGCCGCGCCGGGTCAGCACGCCGCCGTCGCTGGCCACCAGGGGAAAGACATGGCCGGGGCTGACCACGGCGTCGAGCCCGGCATCGTCGGCGATCGCGGCGCGGATGGTGGTGATGCGATCGGCCGCACTGACGCCGGTGGTGACGCCGGTACGCGCCTCGATCGAGACCGTGAAGGCGGTGCCGTACTGGCTGCGATTGTTCTCGACCATCGGCCGCAGCCCCAGCTGCGCGACCTTCTCGCGCGTCAGGCACAGGCAGACGATGCCGCTGCATTCGCGGATCAGCATCGCCATGTTGGCCAGCGTCAGCCGCTCGGCGGCGACGATCAGATCGGCCTCGTTCTCGCGATCGTGGTCGTCCATCAGCACCACCGGGCGGCCCTCGCGCATGGCCTGCAGGGCCTGCTCGATGCGGGTCGACAGATCGTGGGGAAGCGCCGGCACGATGGCGTCGGCATGGTCGACGGCGGCCGGCGCGCAGGCGCCGTGGTCGGCGGAAAGGTTGGCTTGGGAAGGCGACAGCGTGGACAGCATTGAAACGCTCCTTGCGTAAAGATCAACGGGCGTTTCAGGGGATTGGCGACGCAAGCGGGAACGCGGCAAGCGCGCACGATGCCCGGCGCCAGGCGCCGATCGCGGCGATGACCACGACGCTGTTCGTTCGTGCATGGCAAGGCGACGAACCGCCGGCCGCACGCACTGACACGCGACCGCGCAGGCTCGCGCCGACCCAGCCGAACGGCAGTGAAGCGGCAGCGATGCTTGCTCGCCCATCTTCTTTCATCCGGACTATGACCGTCGGCCCTGGCCTCTCACCAGGTCTGCTGACCCCGCGCGACACCATGTGCGATACAACGAAAACACATGGAACGACGCGGGCGCTCGCGGGCTCGCCGGCCGCGTCGGAGAACGCGTTCGGCATACCGCCGGTGGGGACTTTCACCCCGCCCTGAAGACGTAACGAAACCGGCGAAACGGGCTTGCCCTTCGAAGAATCCGTGGGGGACTCCGTGGGGCGCAGGCCCGCGCCGGCGTTGCGATGTTATCACGTGACCCAGCGTACGCGCTCGATCTGTACTACAACTAAACGACTTGCGCGGGCGCCGCGCCCGCCATGCGGGCACCGAAGTCTTCCGTCGCCCCGCAGGCTTTCCGCGCGCTCTCCGCGTTTTCCGCGTTCTCCGTTCCCGTTTTCATTGCCGCGATCACGATGCCATTCGACGACAACCCGCTTGCACGCCTGTCCCGCCGCCCTTCCCCTTCCTTACATTCCCCACGCGCCCTGCGCTGGCTCGCCGCGCTGCCGCTGCTGATCGCCGGCAGCGCGGCATGGGCCGACCCGACCGTGCAGATCGGCTACGGCACCGACAGCCGCACCGACGTACGCAAGGTCGACATCGCCTTCGGCTGGGATTCCGGCTACGGCTGGGGCGACCCGACCGGCCTGCGGCTTGGTCTGCTGTGGGAGCTCAATGTCGCGCGCTGGGACAGCACCAGCGACGCCAATCCGCGCAACCTGTGGGAGATCGGCGCACAGCCCGTGTTAAGGCTGGCCTGGCAGCGCCATCGCTGGGTGCCCTTCTTCGAGGCATCGATCGGCGTGCGGTTGATGAGCGGGACCCGGACCTCCGACAACCACACCATGTCGACCGCCTTCCAGTTCTCCGACATGGCCGGGGTCGGCATCGCCTTCGGCAAGGACCAGCGCTTCGCCGTCGGCTACCGCTACCAGCACATCTCCAATGCCGGCATCAAGAAGCCCAACCCCGGCTCGGACTTCCACACCGCCTACCTGCGCTACCGGTTCTGAACGGCGGCAGGCTCGGCGTCGCGCCCCAGCGCTTCGAGCGCGAGGCGCGACGGCTCGTCGGCCGGGAAGAAGCATTCGATCCGCAGTTCCTGCAGCGTGACGTCGTGGGGATTGCCCAGCGTGGTCAGCGTCGAGAACAGCGAGGCCTGGAAGCCCTCGGCGCGCAGCACCACCGGCAGTACCGGCGGCAGCGGCCCCTCGCTGCCGTCGTCGTCGGCATGCGGCACGCCGCCCGGGCCGATCATCTCCGGATGCCATTGCGCGATGCGGGCGAAGATCTCGCGGGCGACGCGGTCGTGCGCCTGGGCCTGCAGCTCCTGCCAGACCCGGCGCAGCAGGTAGCGGCCGACCTGCTGGGCGTTCTCGATCATCGGCCACAGGCCCTGCGGGTCGAACACCGTCAGCATCAGATTGATGCGCGGGCCACCGGCATCGCTGCCCAGCCCCTCGGGCAGCACCGCGGCGGCACGGCCATCGAGCAGCGCGTCGACCATGCGGCGATAGGCGCGGTTGGCATCGCTGATATTCCAGAAGCGGTCGAGCACCACGGCGGGATACGGCTCCTGCTTGGCGAGGATCAGCGCGATCGCCTGGCGCACCATCTGCAGCGGCGGCTCGGCCAGCGCGTGCTCGCTGTATGCGGGGGCGAAGCCGGCCGCCAGCAGCAGCCGGTTGCGCTGGCGCAGCGGCACGCCCAGCCGGTCCGACAGCGCGAGGATCATCTCGCGGCTGGGCCGGGCGCGGCCCGATTCGAGAAAGCTGATATGCCGCTGCGACACGCCCGCGGCGAGCGACAGCGCCAGCTGGCTGTAGCCGCGGCGCCCGCGCCAGTAGCGCAGCAGGGCGGGAAAGTCGAGGGCGGTTTCGGAGGCGGGGGTCAGCGTGTCCATGGTCGGCATTACAGCATGCGGCGCGCGCTCTGGCGATAACCTGCCAGGTAATGGCGGACGGACGCGGGTCGACAGACCGGCGGGCCAGCGGGGCCCGCAGGCCGGTCGGATGCCGATGTTATGCTTGACGGCTCGACAACACCCGCGCGCGTAGGGCGCGCACCCTGATGGAAATAGCCATCCTGCTGGCGCTGATCCTGCTCAACGGCGTGTTCGCCATGTCGGAGATCGCGCTGGTTTCGGCCCGCAAGGCCCGCCTGCAGAAGCTGATCGACGAGGGCGATCGCGGTGCGATCGAGGCGGTCAAGCTGGGCGAGGATCCGACCCGTTTCCTGTCCACCGTGCAGATCGGCATCACGTCGATCGGCGTGCTCAACGGCGTGGTCGGCGAGTCCGCGCTGGCGCAGCCGCTCGGCATCTGGCTGCAGGGCATGGGCATGCTGCAGCCGACCGCAGGCTATGTGGCGACCGCGATCGTGGTCGCGGGGCTGACCTACTTTTCGATCGTGCTCGGCGAGCTGGTGCCCAAACGGCTGGGCCAGCTGGCACCGGAGACCCTGGCCCGTGCGGTCGCGCGGCCCCTGTCCTGGCTGGCGATCGCCTCGACGCCGTTCGTCAAGCTGCTGTCGAGCTCGACCCGTCTGGTGCTGCGCCTGATCGGCGTCAAGAGCGGCGCCGGTCCCGCGGTCACCGAGGAAGAAATCCATGCGCTGCTGGTCGAGGGCTCGGAGGCCGGCGTGATCGAGCGCCACGAGCACACGATGGTGCGCAACGTGTTCCGGCTCGACGACCGGCAGCTGACTTCGCTGATGGTGCCGCGCGGCGACGTGATCTGCCTGGACGTCGAATTGCCGCTGGAGGAAAACCTGCGCCGCATCGAGGAATCGGACCATTCGCGTTTTCCGGTGGTGCGCGGCGGCATGCATGACGTGATCGGCGTGGTCAGCGCGCGCCAGCTGCTGGCGCGCAAGCTGCGCGGCGAGGCGACCGACCTGGCGGCGGTGATGCAGACCCCGGTCTACGTGCCGGAGAGCGTCACCGGCATGGAGCTGCTCGAACATTTCCGCTCGTCGGGCGGCCAGATGGCGTTCGTCATCGACGAGTACGGCGAGGTGCTGGGCATCGTCACGCTGCAGGACCTGATCGAGGCGATCACCGGCGAGTTCAAGCCGGACATCGCCGGCGACGAATGGGCGGTGCAGCGCGAGGACGGTTCCTGGCTGCTCGACGGCCTGATTCCGATCCCCGAGCTGAAGGACCGCATCGGCCTGCGCAACGTGCCCGAGGAGGACAAGGAGCGCTATCACACGCTGTCCGGCATGCTGTTGCTGCTTCTGGGACGGCTGCCGCAGATCGCCGATTCGGTCAGCTGGCTGGACTGGAAGTTCGAGATCGTCGATATGGACGGCAAGCGCATCGACAAGGTGCTGGCCACCCCGCTGCCGCCCGAGGAAGGACCGGAGCCGGATACGACGGGCTAAACGGTCGGGCTGCGATGCGGCCGCGCCCTCTCCCCCAACCCCTCTCCCGCAAGCGGGAGAGGGGAGCGCGGTGGGAGCAGGAGCCGGCGCCGCATTCAAGCGACATCGCCAAACAGCACTGCCGACCTGCTCCCTCTCCCGCTTGCGGGAGAGGGCTGGGGAGAGGGAGAGCCGCGACGACCCTTTGTCGAGCGGCAGCTATACTCGACGCACGCCAATGCAGGAGAACCGCCATGTCCCGCCTGTTCCGCTCGATCCCCCGCGCCCCGCTTGCCGGGCTTTGCACCGTCGCCGCACTCGCCGCCCTGCTGGCGGCCCCGGCCGCCGCTCACCACGGCTGGTCCAGCTACGACGACAGCAAGACGATGACGCTGACCGGCAAGCTGACCGAGGTCAAATACGAGAACCCGCACGCGACGGTGCGGATCGAGGCCAACGGCAAGCGCTGGCTCGCCGTGCTGGCGCCGATCTCGCGGATGCAGGCGCGCGGCGCGACGGCCGACAAGGTCGCGGTCGGCCGCGAGGTCACGATCGTCGGCTATCCCAGCAAGGAACACGGCGACGAGATGCGCGCCGAGCGGATCGTTCTCGACGGTCAGACCGTCGAACTGCGCTGACTTTCCCGCGTCGGGCGCCGTGGCATCGCTGACCGAGCTGGGCGCCGCGCTCGCGGCGCTACCGCTGTCGAGCGCGCTGCGCGGTTCCGCCTGGGCCTATCCGGCCGTCGAGATCGTCCATCTGGCCGGCATGGGGCTGCTGTTCGGCACCATTGCGGTGGTCGATCTGCGGCTGGCCGGGCTCTGGCGCAATCTGCCGGTGACGGCGCTGCTGCGGCAGGTGTTGCCGCTGACGATGGCGGCCTTCGCCGCGATGGTGGTCAGCGGCATCCTGTTGCTGCTGGCGCATGCCGACGAACTGGCGACCAACCCCGCGCTGTATGCCAAGCTGGCCCTGATCGCGCTGGGGCTGCTCAATGCGCTGGCCTTTCATCTGTGGCCCTATCGCGCCTTGCAGCGGGCGGCGGGCCCGGCCGACTGGAACGTCGGCGCCCGGCCGCCGCGCTGGGCGCGCACCGCAGCGGTGCTGTCGCTGCTGACCTGGACGCTGGTGATCGCCGCCGGGCGGCTGATCGCCTATGTCTAGGGCGCCGGCCCTCCCCCGCCTCCCGGCTCCCCTTTGCTGCCCGTTACAAATAGCCACACTGCCCTGTGCGCAGCGGGCCGCACCAATTGTAAAATCGCCCGTTCGCAACACCTCACAAGGAGCGCAGTGTGAAAAAAGGTTGGATTTTCGGTCTGATGCTGGCTGTGCTGCTGGCCGGCTGCAACACGATGGCGGGTCTCGGCCAGGACATCCAGCGTGGCGGCCAGAAGCTCGAAGGCGCCGCGGATCGTCACAAGTAAGCCACGCAGCCGGTCGGGCAGGCCGCCAGCCGCACGGGCGGCGGCCTGCCGACATGCCGGCGCATGCCGGCCCCCTATAGCAGCTCTTCCGGCGTAAACGGCGTCAGCACGTCGATCCACAAGCGCTGCGACCAGGTGGTATCGGGCTCGGTTTCGAGCACCACCGCCTGCTTCCCCTGCCCGTCCACCCACTGCAGCTTGTCGTCCTCCGACAACTGCAGCCGCCAGCTGTTGACGCCGATGGCGTCCGAGAAGATCTGCGCCACCTGCCCCGCCAGCCGCCCATTGCGCACGATGATGCCGGTCTCGGTGTTCTGCGTGATCGAGCGCGGATCGAAGTTCATCGAGCCGACGAACAGCGTCTGACGGTCCACCACCGCCGCCTTGACGTGCAGGCTCGCCTGCGAGGATCCGAAATTCCCCACGGAGCGCTGCTGCCGCTGCAGCCGCGACTTCAGCTCGTGCAGTTCGACTCCGGCGTGCAGCAGTTCCTTCCGGTAGCGCTTGTAGCCGACGTGCACGATCGGCGAATCGGTCGCCGACAGCGAGTTGGTCAACACGCGCACCTTGACGCCGCGCGCCGCCAATCGGCTGAGCCATTCGACGCCGCGCTTGCCGGGCACCAGGTACGGCGAAATGATGATGATCTCCTCGCGCGCCTCGTTCATCATCCGCGCGACCTCGTCGGCCAGCGTATCGTCGCTGTCCGGCAGCTTGTCGGGCTCGACCTTGGCGGGGTTGTCGACCAGCACGCTGGCGCGCGCCCATTCGAGATTCAGCTTGCCGCCGCGGGAGAGTTCGCGCGCCAGAAAGCTCTTGCCCGGATCGATCTTCTGCGGCGCCGTCATGCCGCTTGCCTCGAGCCGCTTCTGCTCGGCCTCGCGCTGCGCGGCCTCGTCGACCAGCGCCTGCTCGGGCGGCGGCGAACCCGAACCGGCCGAGCCGCCCGATCCCCGCGCCGATGACGCCTGCACGCCCGAACCGGGCGGCGTGCCCGCTGGACCCGGCGCCGCCTCGTCCGGATTGGCCAGTGCCTCCACCGGGTATGCGTACTGGCTGTTCCAGTATTCGTCGAAGCCTGCCGACAGCCGGCGCACCGCCGGCCCGGCCACGACCACGTCGAGGTCGACGAAGTTGGTATCCGGCGCGCGCAGGAAATAGGCGTTGCCGATATTGCGGCCGCCTGTCATCGCCATCGCGTTGTCCGCGATGAAGACCTTGTTGTGCATGCGCCGATTGACCCGGCGCGCGTCGCCGGCCACGCTGATGAAGCGCGTCAGCTTCGAGAAGCGCCCCGCCGGAAACGGATTGAAGTAGCGCACTTCGATGTTCGGATGGCGCGCGAAACGCAGGAAGGCCGGGTCCTTGCCGTCGCTGTGCAGGTCGTCGACCAGCAGCCGCACATGCACGCCACGTTCGGCGGCGGCCCGCACGCGGCGCAGGATCTCGCGCGACGATTCGTCGGCGGCGACGATGTAGTACTGCAGGTCCAGCGAACGGGTGGCGCGGTCGGCCAGCGTGATCAGCGTGCCGTAGGCCTCCTCGCCCGACGACACCAGATGGAAGCCGGACAGCGCCGGGTCCGGCGTACTGCGGGCGACGGTTTGCCCCAGCGGGGTAGCGGCCCAGCCGGTGAAGGCAGTCGAGGGCCGGCGCGGCACCTCCTGCGGCAGGCTGGCGCAGGCGGAAGCGCTGAGCGCCAGCGTCACCGTGGCAAGCCAACGCAGCCAGCTTGCCGTGCGCGGCCTCGCTATCCCCCACGACACCGCAAACGCCGTCATGCCGACTCCATCAGTCCCGATGCTGTCAGCTTAGATGGCGCCGCCGGCACCAACAATCGGCCTTTGTCCGACAGCACGCCAAGCGCCCCGGGCGCTGCAATGCAGCGCGACTCGAGCCGGGGCTCAGCTGCGCCGCAGCGCCGCCGCCTCTTGCGCCAGCGAGCGGATGCGGGCCCAGTCGCCGCTGGCGACCGCGTCCTTCGGCACCACCCAGGAGCCGCCGACGCAGACCACGTTCGGCAGCGCCAGATAGGCCGGTGCGCGCGCCGCGTCGATGCCGCCGGTCGGGCAGAAGCGCAGCCGCGGCAGCGGGCCGTTCAGCGACTTGAGCATCGGCATGCCGCCGGCGGCCTCGGCCGGGAAGAACTTCAGGAAGGTAAAGCCGGCCTCGAGCGCGGCCATCGCCTCGCTGGCTGTGGCCACCCCGGGCAGCAGCGAAATGCCGCCATCGCGTGCGCCTTCGGCGAGCCGCGGCGTCAGCCCCGGCGACACCGCGAACTGCGCGCCGGCATCGCGCACGGCATGCAGCTGCGCGACGTCGAGCACGGTGCCGGCGCCGACAACGGCCTGCGGCAACGCCGCCGAGACCGCGCGCATCGCCTCGATGGCGACCGGCGTGCGCAGCGTGATTTCGAGCACCGGCAGGCCGCCGGCCACCAGCGCCTCGGAAACGCGCAGCGCCTCGTCGACGGACTGGAATTCGAGCACGGGGATGACCGGCACGCCGGCCAGGCGGTCGATCAGCGAAGGAGATTGGCTTGGCATGGCGGAATCAGGAGCGAAGTCGTAACGGATCAAAGGGAAGCGTCGTCACACGGCAGCGGCGACGCGAACACAGGTCTTCAGCGGATTACCGAGACCGACTCGGCCAGCCGCGCCAGCACGGTTTCCGCCGACGGAATCGGCGCCACCGCGCCAAAGCCGGTGGTCGACAGCGCCGCGGCGACATTGGCATAGCGCGCGGCCTCGAACGGCTCGTCGCCGGCCGACAGCCGGGCGATAAAGCTGCCGCCGAAGCAATCGCCGGCGCCGGTCGCGTCCAGCGGCTGCACCCGGTACGCGGGCACGAGCGCGCGCGCATCGGGCGTGGCGACATACGCGCCATCTTCGCCAAGCTTCAGCGCGACCATCTTCACGCCGCAGCCGAGCAGATGGTCGACGATCGCGTCGCGGTCGTCCAGGCCGGTCAGCACCGTGACATCGTCCCAGCTCGGCAGGCAGATATCGGTCATCCCCAGCGCCTCGCGCATGATGCCGCGCGCCCGGGCCAGCGACCACAGCCGCAGCCGCAGATTGGTGTCGAGCGAGACCTGGACGCCAGCCTTGCGCGCCAGCTCCATCGCGGCCAGCCCGGCATCGCAGGCGCTGTTGCTGATCGCCAGGCTGATGCCCGACAGATGCAGATAGCGCGCCTCGGCAATGGCCTGCTGCGGCAGATCGTCATGGCTGTAGCAACTCGCCGCCGAGCCTGCGCGCAGATAGTCGAAGCGATGGCCGTGATTGTCGTGGCTGACGAAGTAGACGCCGGTCGGCGCCCGCGGGTCGGTGCGGACATGGCGGGTATCGACGCGCTCCTGCGTCCACAGCGCCAGCAGCCGCTCGCCGAAGCTGTCGGCGCCGACCGCGCTGATGAAGCCGGTCTGCGCGCCCTGGCGCGCGGCGGCAATGCAGAAGTTGGAGGTGTCGCCGCCGAAACCCTGCAGATAGCGCTCGGGCGCGTCGGGCTGCTGGTTGAACTCGACCAGCGCTTCGCCGAAGGCGAGGATATCGATGCTCATGGTGAAAGCCGTCAGAAGAAGGTCTGCACGATATCGACCACGCGCAGTTCGTCGTCCAGCACCGGAATATGCCGCCACTTGTCGAAGGTCAGGCAAGGATGCGAGATGTCGAACGCGATCATGTCGCCGACCCGCACATCGTCGCCAGGCGCGATCCGCAGATAGGCGTGCTGATCCATCATGCCGGTGATCTCCCAGTGAGAAGGTATGGACGGCGAGGGCCCGGCTGCGGTTCCCTGCGCTTTCTCCGAGCCGGGGCGGAAGTGCCGCGCTGGGATCGGCATGCCGGCGTCGAAGGCCGCGTCGCGCTTGCCCATGCCGATGATGGCGCGGTCCGGCTCGGGGATCGACTGCACATAGGCCCATAGCTGCAAGGCGGGCAGCAACCCCTCCCGCATCTTCTGCGCCACCGGGTTGCTGGCGAGGATCCGCTGCTGCGCCTGCCGGTAGATGCCGACGTCATGCGTCAGATAGCAGCCGGGGCGCAGCACGATGTCGACCGGCGCACCGATGTCGGCGCCGGCGAATTCCTCGGCGACCACGTCGTACCAGGCCGAGCCCGCGCCGGACAGCACCACCGGGCGACGTTCGGAACCCACGCCAAAGCGGCCCTGCCCTGCGAGCTCGCGCGTGACCGCGACCGTGCGGCGCAGGAAGGCGCGGATATCGGCCTCCTGCTGCAGCACGCCCTCGTAGATCTCGACGCCGGCCAGCGTCAGCGCATCGGGCCAGCGGTCCAGCGCATCCAGTACCTGCTGCTGTTGCGCGGCGTCCCGCACGCCGGTGCGCCCGCCCGCCACGCCGAGTTCGAGCAGCACCTGCAGCCGCTGGCCGCGTGCGCGGAAGAAGCCGCCGAGCTGATCGACCAGCTCGGCCGAATCGACCAGGCAGAAGTATTCGAAATCCGGATCGCGCAGCAGGTGGGCCACGATCTCCATATTGCGCCGGCCCACCAGCTGGTTGGCCATCAGCACGCGCCTGACGCCGTGCGCGTGGGCTGCGGCGGTCTGCTGCGCGGTGGCCAGCGTGATACCCCAGGCGCCGGCCTCGAGCTGGCGTGCGAACAGCTTCGGCGCCATCGTGGTCTTGCCGTGGGGCGCGAGCTTCACGCCGTACTCGTCCATGAATCGGCGCATCCACGCCAGGTTGTGGGCCAGCCTGGATTCGTACAGCACCGCGGCCGGCAGGCTCAGTTCCTCGTCGAGCAGGCGCCAGCCGGTGGCCGCCTCGGCCGGCGCCAGCGGCGCCTCCAGCTTGCCCAGTGCCTTGTTCAGCGGATCGATGATCCCGCTTTGGTACTTTATTTCACGCATGCCAGTCCTTGTTCCGCCGCGCCTTGCCCGCGCCCTGCAGCGTCGCGACGCAAATTCCGATTGACGTAATGATAGCGGCGAAATTACGATATTTCATCCTTGTTATAAAGTAACAGACCGAGGCGCCGGGCCTTGCCGGCCAGAGCCGGACCTCCGGCACCCCGGCGGCACCGGTCTGCCGAGCCTCACGCCCATGCCCGCTACCTTCGACATCCTGACCCGCATCGCCGAGCGCGGCCCCACGCTGCGCCTGGCCGAGCAGAAGGTCGCCCAGGTGATCCTCGAAGACGTCGCCGGCGCGGCCTCGGCCAGCATCAATGCGCTGGCGCGCAAGGCCGGCGTCAGCGAGGCCAGTGTGACGCGCTTTGCCAAGGCGCTGGGCTGCCGCGACGTGCGTGATCTGAAGCTGCGGCTGGCGCGCGCGAGCGCCGTCGGCCAACGTTTCCTGCAGCACGAGTCCGACACCGCCGGCGCCGAGCCGGCCCCGCTTTCGCTGACCGATCGCCTGCATCAGGACGTGGTCGCGGTGCTGGAGGCCAACCGCCGGCTGATCGACGACACCCAGATCGAGCACGCCGCGCGCCTGTTGCAGGACACACGCATGGTCTACGCTTTCGGCATGGGTGGCGGCTCGACCTGGCTGGCCGACGAGGCGCGCTATCGTCTGGCGCGGCTGGGCAGGCCGGTCGCCAGCTACCACGACGCGGTGCTGCAGCAGATGGTCGCGGCCACGCTGGTCAAGGGCGACGTGGTGCTGGCCTTCTCGGTCAGCGGCAGCGTGCCCGAGATGCTGGCCAGCTGCGATGTCGCGCGCGAATACGGTGCGCGCGTGATCGCCGTGACCGCGCTGGGCTCGCCGCTGGCCGCGCGCGCCGACGTGCTGCTGCCGGTGCGCGCGCTGGAGACCGATTTCATCTTCAAGCCGTCGGCCTCGCGCTATGCGATGTTGCTGGTGCTGGACGTGCTGGCCACGCGGCTGGCGCTGCTGCAGCAGGACGACAGCCAGGAACGGCTGCGGCGGCTCAAGTACGTGCTGGACGCGCATCGGGGCGGCGGCGAGCGCGGCAACGCGGCGCTGCGCGACAGCCGTCAGCCGCTCGGAGACTGACCATGGCAGCGAGCTCGGACCACGCCTTCGTCTATGACACGCTGATCCGCGGCGCCACCGTGATCGACGGTTCGGGCGCCGCCGCACGCGTGGCCGATGTGGGGCTGCGCGACGGCCGCATCGCCCGCATCGTCGATATCGGCCCCGACGACGATGCCGGCGACGATGCCGGCGAACGCATCGCCGCACACTCCGCCGCCGAGGTCATCGAGGCCGATGGGCTCGTGCTGGCACCCGGCTTCATCGACGTCCATACGCACGACGACACCAATGTCGTGCGCCAGCCCGAGATGACCCCGAAGCTGTCGCAAGGCGTCACCACCGTGGTGGTCGGCAATTGCGGCATCAGCGCGGCACCGGTGGCCTTGCACGGCGAGCCGCCCGATCCGATGAATCTGCTCGGCGATGCGGACGCATTCCGGTATCCGAGCTTCGCCGCCTATGTCGCCGCGGTGGAAGCCGCCCGGCCCGCGGTCAATGTGGCAGCGCTGGTCGGCCACACCGCGCTGCGCAGCAATCATCTGGACCGGCTCGACCGCGCCGCCGGCGCCGGCGAAATCGCGGCGATGCGCGCGCAATTGCAGGAGGCGCTGGACCACGGGGCGCTCGGCCTGTCCACGGGCCTGGCCTACGCCAACGCCTTCGCGGCGCCGACCGAGGAGGTGCTGGCGCTGGCCGAGCCGCTGGCGCGTGCCGGCGCGCTGTACGCCACGCATTTGCGCAGCGAATTCGCCGAGATCCTGGACGCGATGGACGAAGCCTTCCGCATCGGCCGCCATGCGCGCGTGCCGGTCGTGATCTCGCATCTGAAATGCGCCGGCGTGGACAACTGGGGCCGCAGCGGCGCGGTGCTGGCCGCGCTCGATGCCGCGCAGCGCTGGCAGCCGGTCGGCTGCGACTGCTATCCGTACACCGCCAGTTCGTCGACGCTGGACCTGAAGCAGGTCACCGGCGACTTCGACATCATGGTCACCTGGTCCACGCCGCATCCCGAGATGGGCGGACGCCTGCTCGCCGATATCGCGGCCGAATGGCAGGTCGATCTGCACGAGGCGGCGCGGCAGCTGCAGCCGGCGGGCGCGGTCTATCACTGCATGGAAGACGCCGACGTCGACCGCATCCTGGCCCATCCGGCCACGGTGATCGGCTCGGACGGCTTGCCCAACGATCCGCTGCCGCATCCGCGGCTGTGGGGCGCGTTTCCGCGCGTGCTGGGCCACTATGCGCGCGACCGCGAGCTGTTTCCGCTGACCATCGCCATCGCCAAGATGACCGGCCTGTCGGCCGAGCGCTTCGGGCTCGCGGGGCGCGGCTTCGTGCGCGAAGGCCATTGGGCCGACCTGGTGCTGTTCGATGCCGCGACGATTCGCGACGCGGCCACGTTCACCGAGCCGATGCAGCCGGCCGAGGGCATCGCCGCGGTGTGGGTCAACGGCACGTTGTCGTGGCACCACCGCCGCAGCACCGGCGCGCGCGCCGGGCGCTTCCTGCCGCGCGGCGCGCCCTCGCCGGTCATGATGGACAGCTAGCGGCGCGCTGCGACGATCTCCGTCTTTGCCGTTCCCGTTTCCAGTTTCATTCCCGTTTCAAGCATCCCGTTTCAAGCATCCCGTTCCAAGGAGTCTTCATGGATATCCAACGCTTTGGCGTCGAAGGCGGCACCGGCACCGGCGGCCAGCACATGCCGTTCGCGCGCGCGGTCGCGGCCGACGGCTGGCTCTATGTGTCCGGCCAGGTGCCGATGGTCGATGGCGAGGTCGTCGACGGCGGCATCGTCGCGCAGACCCACCAGGCCATCAAGAACGTGCTGGCGATCCTGGCCGAGGCCGGCTACGGCCCCGAGCATGTGGTCCGCTGCGGCGTCTGGCTCGACGACGCGCGCGACTTCGCCTCGTTCAACAAGATCTTCAAGCAGTATTTCGGCGCCAATCCGCCGGCGCGCGCCTGCGTGCAGTCCAGCATGGTGGTCGACTGCAAGGTCGAGATCGACTGCATCGCGTACAAGCGTCCGGGCAGCTGATCCGGCGGATTACGCCGATCCCGGCCGCCTCCCTCCCCTTTCTTCAACCGGGCCGCGCCAGCGGCCTCTTTCATACCGCCGCGGCGCCGACCGGCCCCGCGCACCCAAGGAGACAACATGGTCCCAGTCACCGGAACCACGCTGTTGCTGTATGCGCTGATCGCCGTGATCGCGCTGGTCGTGCTGATCGCGCGATTCAAGCTGAACCCCTTCATCACGCTGGTGGTGGTCTCGGTGCTGCTCGGCTTCTCGGTCGGCATGCCGATGGGCGAGATCGTCAAGTCGTTCGAGGCCGGCGTCGGCGGCACGCTCGGCCATATCGCGCTGGTGGTGGGCCTGGGCACGATGCTCGGCAAGATGATGGCCGAGTCCGGCGGCGCCGAGCGCATCGCGCGCACGCTGATCGATTTCTTCGGCGAGAAGCACGTGCACTGGGCGATGGCGACGATCGCCTTCATCGTCGGCCTGCCGGTGTTCTTCGAGGTCGGCTTCGTGCTGCTGATCCCGATCGCCTTCAATATCGCGCAGCGCACCGGCACCTCGATGGTCAAGGTCGGCATCCCGATGGTGGCCGGCCTGTCGGTGGTGCACGGGCTGATCCCGCCGCACCCTGCGGCGCTGCTGGCGGTGACGGCCTATGGCGCCGACATCGGCCGCACCATCCTGTATGCGCTGATCGTCGGCATTCCGACCGCGGCGATCGCCGGACCGATCTTCGCCACGCTGATGGACCGCTATATCAAGCTGCCGGCCGACAACCCGCTGGCCGAGCAGTTCATCGAGGAAGCGGACGACGCCGCGCCGACCCAGGCGCTGCCCGGCTTCGGCATCACCGTGTTCACGATCCTGCTGCCGGTGATCCTGATGCTGATCGGCAGCAGCGCCGACCTGCTGACGACGCCGAAGACCTGGGCCAACGACTTCCTGAAGCTGATCGGCAATTCGGTGATCGCGCTGCTGATCGCGGCGCTGGTCAGCTTCTACACCTTCGGCAAGGCGCGCGGCTTCAATCGCGAGGCGATCCTGCGCTTCACCAACGAATCGGTGGCGCCCACCGCGATCATCACGCTGGTGGTCGGCGCGGGCGGGGGCTTCGGCCGCATCCTGCGCGACTCGGGCATCTCGAACTCGATCGTGCAGGTCGCGACCGGTGCCAACGTCTCGGTGCTGGTGCTGGGCTGGCTGGTGGCGGTGATGATCCGGATCGCGACCGGCTCGGCCACCGTGGCGATGACCACCGCGGCGGGCATCGTCGCACCGATCGCGGCCAGCGTGCCGGGTACGCGTCCGGAGCTGCTGGTGCTGGCCACCGGCGCCGGCTCGCTGATCCTGTCGCACGTCAACGATGCGGGCTTCTGGCTGGTCAAGGAGTACTTCAACATGACCGTGGCGCAGACCTTCAAGACCTGGACCGTCTGCGAGACGATCATCTCGGTGGTGGCGCTGCTGCTGACGCTGGGGCTGGCGACGGTGATCTGATCGGGCGGTTGCCTATGGGCGGCGTCGCGCAGGCGTGCGCCCGTTGCCCTCTCCCCCGCCCCTCTCCCGCGAACGGGAGAGGGGAGATAACCCACGGCTCTGCTGCGCGCCGACGTATTAGCGCACCGCCAACGCGACTCCCCTCTCCCGCTTGCGGGAGAGGGGTTGGGGG
>NZ_JAGFTW010000011.1:0-45058 GCF_017598945.1 Cupriavidus gilardii | reverse complement strand
TTGGGGTGGCTGATGGGACTCGAACCCACGACGACAGGAATCACAATCTGAGGCATCAAGCCTTATTCGGAGCGGCTCTCCGGGTAGCTCGTGGGAATACTGATCGAAATTCGAGCACGGCTGCATGCGGCTTTCCGGGCTGCTATTCCCACGAGAACAAAGGCCTTTTCACGACCTGCCCGCGACCCTATACTGTATATCCATACAGTATACGTAGAGTGCATCATGGGCAACAGCAAACTAGCCAACGGCTGCTCAGTCCCTTCCGCCAACCCTACCCCGCGCGCGTCGCCTCAGACTGGCATCCTGACCTATGTCGGCGGCCACAAGATCGCAGAGGCCATGCAGACCCTCCCCCCGCCCAGCCGCACCGGCCCCGAGCACGCCGAGGCGGAGATCGACACGGAATACCAGGGTCGCGTCCGGATCTTCTTTGAGCGAAGGACCTCGCGCCACCACAAGAGCTCCCACGTGTTCTGGTCAGCCTATCGGGCGGAACCGGTGCACGGCGCCTGGGATTCTGACGCCGGTCAGACGTAGCCCTATACCGCCGCGGCCGCCCCGGGCATACAACGGAAGTGATACGCATAGGAGGCGACCATGGCAGGGAATATTCACGTCGTGCCGGCCGACGGCAACGGATGGGCGATCGAGGTAGAGGGATCGGGCCGGACCAACGTACATTATCCGTCCCAGGAAGAAGCCATTCGGCAGGCGACCGAGCAGGCGAAGCAGGCAAAGGTCGAACTGTACATCCACGGCCGGGATGGCCGAATCCGGGAGCGCAACAGCTTCGGCGACGACCCCCGCGACATCAAGGGGTAGCCGTGGCCACCGCTCGGCCGCCTGCCCCTACGCTGGCCGAGCTCTCCCCGATGCTGCTCGAGGAACGCCGTGCCGTTCCACTGGGCGACTGGCACTTCGAGATCAAGTACGACGGGTACCGGCTGCTCGCGGCCAGTAAGCCGGCGCGCCTCAAGTCCCGCAACGGGCACGACGCCACCGCCTGGTATCCGGAAGTCGCCGCGGCTGTCGGCAACCTCAAGGCTGGTTGCATCTTCGACGGCGAGGTCTGCGTCCTGGACGAACACGGCCGGAGCGACTTCGAGCTGCTGCACCGTCGGTCGGCACGCCGCGGCAAGCCGCCCGGCTCGCACCACGTCGCCTACTGCGTGTTTGACCTGCTGGTCAACGGCGGCCGGGACATCCGCGGCCAGCCGATCGAGAAGCGTAAGGCTGCCCTCCGGAAGATCCTGGACTGCTGCCCCGACACCCTGCTGTTCGTCGACTGGGTGGAAGACGGCGACTGGCTCTATCAGCAGGCGCTGGCGCTGCAGCTGGAGGGCATCGTCGCCAAGCGCGCCGGCAGCCCATATGCGGCTAGCAAACGGTCGAGCGACTGGGTGAAGGTGAAGCGGCCCGGCGCTGTGCCAGCGGAGAGATTCCAGCGGCCGCTGCTCAATATACGGAGGCCTGCGTAGTCATCCAAGTAATCCGCCGCTACATGCGAAGGCACCACCAATCCGCTGGAGGCCGATAACACGGCTCTATCACACACCCCAACCGGCGCACGCATGGCTGCACGCAAGCGCTGCGCCGCGTGAACGCGGCGCTGACCCGGGGCTGGCGCCGCATCGGTACGGCATTGTGGTATCTTCGCTACCATCCCAACTTGGAGTCCACCATGTCTCTCAGTCCAGAAATGCGCCGCCTTCAAAACAAATGGGCCACAAACACCGGCTGGCCCAAGCGCCTCGAATGGTTGGAGATTGATGGAATACATGGATGGACGGGCCAGCGCATAGATTTCTCGTTTCCGATCGTCGCGCTGGTTGGCGAAAATGGCGCGGGTAAGAGTACGGTGCTCCAGGCCGCTGCGTCAATCTATGCCGATGCAAGTCGCGAGCGTGAAATCTATCCCTCGACATTTTTCCCCGATACACCATGGGAGAGAATTACTGCTGGTTCAATCAAATACTCTGTGCGGGAAGGCAATCGATCGAGAACTGACAGCGTGCGAAAGCTAACTCGGTGGCGCGGTTACTCAAACCGGCCTCAGCGCAACATTGTGAATATCGATTTGAGCCGACTCCAACCGGTCGCGGCCCGCGTGGGCTATCAACGTTTGGCAAATCCGCAACTTCGCGAAGTGGAGGTGCAGGACACTTGGGCCGCTGACAAGGTAAGACGCCTGTCGCACCTGCTCGGAAAGAGCTATGAATCGGCCCGCATGGCTCTAACTACCTTGGACAACCGGCGCCGAGTGCCAGTACTGCAAATAAACGGCCAGTCGATTTCCGGGTTTCACCAAGGGGCAGGAGAGATAACAATCGCTGAGTTATTGCAGCATCCGTTTCCAAGTACGGCTTTGGTGCTCATTGACGAGATTGAGACGTCTCTCCATCCGCGCGCTCAACGTCGACTTGTCCGGGAATTGGCGGATCAATGTCGACAATTGGATTTGCAGATTATTTTGACAACGCATTCTCCATATGTGCTTGGAGAACTTCCGCCAGAAGCCCGTATTCAGATACTGAATGGAACTACGGGTCGCACTATCGTTGCAGGCGTAAGCCCGGAGTTCGCTATGACTCGCATGGACGAAGAGCAACATCCAGAATGCGATTTATATGTGGAAGATGATAGAGCGGGCGCGATGCTTAAAGAAATTTTAGTTCGCGGCAACCCAGCACTAGTACACCGATCTATGATTATCCCGTACGGAGCCGCCTCAGTCGGCTACGCCCTCGGCATCATGGCATCGCAAAATCGATTTCCCAGGCCATCTTGCGTGTTTGTCGATGGAGATCAAGAAGAGCGCCCCGGTTGTATGGTCTTGCCAGGCGGCGATGCGCCGGAGAGAGTAGTTTTCGAAGCACTCTCCGAAGCAGACTGGCCCGATCTGAGTACTCGACTTTCGAGAGGCTTCGCTGACGTCGCGGATTCGTGTCACGGCGCGATGGCTTCAGCGGACCATCACACCTGGGTTAACACCGCCGCCAATCGATTACTTGTTAGCTCATCGGTGCTTTGGCATGCGATGTGTGCGACCTGGGCCGCGAACTGCCTTTCCGACGCAGATGCAGCCCGAATCTTGCGAGTCGTTGAAGCGAAGTTGGAAAACTAGTGGCGCCTCTCCGCTGAAACCTTATTCAGTGCCTGGTATGCCCGCTCGCAGGCTTGCCCTGCGATGCGGGCGGCGTCAGCATATTCAGCCAGGATTCCCGCTCGACGGTCAGCCCTTTCGAGCACGTCGGCAAGCACTCCGAGGGAATCGCCGGTTGACGCGCCTCCGCTGGTAGGGGCGGAATCGCCGCCGGATCGACTGGCGGCGACCAGCCCGGCAATTCGCTGGCGCAGCTGGCCAGCAACAGCGTCAGCGGCGCGAGCATCAGCGCGCGCCAGCTCGGCTTCCTGTTTCGCAGCATTGGCAATCTCCGTTTGAGCCGCGATGCGGCGTTGTTCCTCCGCGCGCGCCCGGTCAGTGGCCTTGACTTGGTCGACGGCGGCGGCACGCCGAATTTCGGCTATCTCCGCGTCCTTGCCCCGCGCGGTGAACTCGGACCCAGCCAAGAACGCCAGCGCGAGCGCCGCACCGGCGGCGACAATCTTCACCCAAGGCATAGCGCCCTCTCCTGCTGCCGGCGATTGACGAGCCCGGGCAGCTTCACGCCCTTCGCATACACCCAACGCGGCAGCTCGTTGCAGGCACCCACGTAGTCGCCGGCGTTCAGCTTGCGCACCAGCGTCGAGCCGCAGAACTTGCCCCGGCCGACGTTGTACGCGAACGAGACCAGCGCGGTCCGCTGCCCTTCGCTGAGCGGAACGCGAACGCACGAGTCGACGCCGGCATTCGCCTCCAGCAGATCCCTCGCCAGGAGATCGTCGCACTGCTCGCGCGTGTAGACCTGACCAAGCCGGACGCCCTTGGTCGCGCCGAAGCAAGCCGTCGGGATGCCGACAGGATCAAGGTATGCCGTCTGGCGCAGACCCTCGAATGCGGCCACGAGCGGGACCGCTGCTGCAATGCCAACGGCGATGACGCGGCGGCGGAGATCAGGGCTCATCGCGCCCCTCCAGGACCCGCATGCGCGCTGCGTGTTCTTCGCGCTCCCGCTCGTCTCGGGCCGCGCGCTCCTGCGCCTCCAGCCTGTATTTCAGTCGCGTGTACCAGGCATTGAGCCCGAACGTCAGGAGCGCCGTCACGATACCGACGATGACGCCGATATCGGCCAGCGTCAGGGAAGCGCCGATCGAGGTGATCGCGCCGGCGTAGCTCGTTGCTTCGACGGGATGGAGTTGTCGCATGTGGACCCCGGAAAAGAAAAAGCCCGCTCTGTGGCGGGCATTGATGGAACTGTTGACAATAGCCCCTATGGGGCTACAATGGTCCTCGTAGGGTAGCGCAGCCGTGCAGCCCGATAACCCTCGCGGATGAAGCCATGACGACCTTTCACCTCGGCGCGTTCAGCGCCGTCAACGATGCCAATCCACTACGTGCCTCCACACCCGGAGGATCTGCGCGCCCTGAAGCAAAAGCTCGGCTATACCGGCGAGCAAATGGCCGAGCTCTTCGGCCTTTCCGGCAACAACCAGTGGCGCAAGTACACCGGTGGCGAATCCCCACGCCCTATGAGCCTGCCTATGCTTTTCCTGGCCGGGGCTATGCTCGACCGGGCACGGACCGCCGAGCAGATATTCGATTGGTGCCGGGAGGTCGGGGCAATCGTCGAACTGCCGCAACGAGAGCAATCGTGAGGGGTCTGATTGCCAGCCTCGCTGGCGCCTTCGTCGTCGCATGCAGCGGGTGCGGCGGCGGTGGAGGCGACGAAGGCCCTAGCGCGCCTACCGACTCGCCCCCGCCCAAGGCTGTGCGCATGGTCGTGATCGACTGCGAAGGCGATTCAACGATGTGGGGCATGGCGAAAGATGAGCAAGGACGCGCATATCAGACAGCCCGTTCTGCCCCCGTCGTTCTGCAGGAGGCCCTTCGGCTTCGGGTGGAAGGCACTGTCGTGGTGAACAACCACGGCGTTCCATCGGCATCGGTGTCAGATTCGCTCTCAGGCAACAACGAGTTCTATTCCTCGCCATGGGATAGCCGGCTCAGCGCCAGCAACGCCCATATCGTCATCGAGAACTACGCCCTGAACGACATGAAAACCGTCACCCCGGACCAGTTCTATTTGAACCTGGCACAGTGGGTCCATCGCGTCCGTGTCGCCGGCAAGATTCCCGTCCTCGAGGAACCGAACCCCATCACGCGCCCTGGCCTGCCCGACGTTGAACCCTACGTCCGCGAGATCGGCCGTGTCGCGTCCGACTACAACGTGCCGCTCGTCAAGCAGTACGACTACATCAAGTCGCTTCCGAACTGGCAGGCGATGCTGCCCGACGGTGTTCACCCGAGCGATGCACTGTACGAGATCAAAGCCAAGCGCGTAGCGGAGGTCGTGACGCCGATGATCTACTCGCTCATCCCGCAGCCCTAGCCTCCCTCAGGGCTCGATCGGCCAATCGATCTGATCGGCGTCCATATCCAATCGGGACAGCGCAACCCGATACCGCTTCAGGTCTTCCAAGAGTTCGGCCTCGGCCGCCGTTGCAATGCCGAGGTCGACAGCATCCTGCAGCGGGCCCATGCGACGACCGGCCGAAGCCATCATGGCATCGCGCCGCATGGCTTGCGCCTTCTTTATGATTTCCTGGTCTACTTCGCCGCCCTGCGAAAGCACAGGGCGACCATCGTCGCCTTCGATTATGCGCAGCCCTCGCCCTTGGCCGTCCAAGAGCGCGATGTGTTCGTCGGCACTGATCTCCAGGCCGCCGTTGTCCGTTTCGGAAAAGGCGTAGCGCCCGTCAGCTTCTATCCATTTTGCGAACATTCGAGTCTCCTTATCGGCCGAGCGCAAAGTAAAGACCGCCATCCGTAACTGGCGCCCCACTAAGATTGGTGACGATCGCGGTGAAGCCGGTCAAGGTGATGCCCTGCACCGCCCAGACATTGGGCGTGCTTCCCCCCGCAACTGTTTCCCCTGGGATGATGCAGTACGTCGCGTTCGGGAACGCGATAGGGAAGGTGGTATTCCCAACGCCACTCACTGCCCCAGTCTGTCCCCACTGGAGAATCAGGCCTCCTGGGAGTTTCTGGTATCCCGCCGACCCGAAACTCTGATTCGCGCCTGTGAACTGCCCGAGCTGGATTGCGTGACCGCTTTGCGTGCCGACGGCGACCTGCTGCGCGCCACCCGAGGATTCGAGGAGCACCCACGAGCTGATGTCCGCTCGCCAAACTGCAGCGGCTCGGCCGCCAGCCACCAGCTCACCGCCCTGGAGCGCGCCATGAGCATATCCGACAAGCGGCTGTGCACCGAGCCCATTCACATTAAGTGTTGCTGCTCCTGTGTTGGCCGTCTTCACCTTAAAGCGCAGCACCATTCCGTCGGTCAGCGTGGTGATGGCCGGCGCATAGGTCACCGCATACGCATTTGCAGCACCGACATCTTCAGCCGTGATCAGTGCGCTCTGCTGGACGGAGTGCAGCAGATCCGTGGGCAAGATGGGCGCGTTTGCGGCGCGCGATATGTTGGACGAAGCGATGGAGGTCTGGCCGTTCGCGACCGTTACTACCCAGAGGCCCGTGTATCCGACGTCCGGCGCCGGCGTGAGCTGCGTCCCTGTGGGTGCAGAAACACCAGCCTTCGCCGAGATCGCGATGATCCCCTTGCGCGCGGTTGCTTGCGGCGTCCCGCTGTTGTTCGGGCCTGACCAGGCTTGCGTTGGATTGCTCGCGTTGTAGTACGGCAGCGTGACGAGGTCCGTATCGGCGTCCTGATACGCAGCCTGGACGAGGTAGTTGACGCTGTGGCCCGCAGTCGCCGGCGCAGGGCAGTCGAGCGTCACCGCGTCCAGCGAGATCCCCTGCTTCAGGATGTTGTGAGCAGTGTCTGCCGGCAGGGAGGAATACCCGGAAGCATCGATGCTCATCAGCGCATACATCTCACCGGGATTGACCGTCACCTGCATCGATGCCGGATCGGTCGGCACACATGCCAGGCCATTCACAACGGTGGTCGTGCCCAGCATCGCGGCGGCAAGCTTGGCCAGCGCCACCATTGCGAACTTGTTGGTGTGCAGCAGGTCGGTCTCGAGCGGAATCTGCCCCGGATATACGATTTGGCGGTCCATTGAAACTCCGGAATGAGAACAGCGCCCGGAGGCGCTGCAGTGGATGTGTGGTGTGTCCGTTCAGGACGTAATGCGCGTCCAGACGATGGTTGCCACCGGCTTCACGCTGTCGATTGCCGCGTAGATGTCGGCGTCGGTGACGGCGCCTTGGATCATGGACAGGGACGCATATTCCGCTTGCGACGGCGTGCTGTAGGCTCCGGTGGAAACCCCATAGCCGGCTACGCTCGGGATCCCCGTCCCGACCGGCCGGAAGGCGGTAACGAACGCCTGGAATGGCATCGACATCGAACCGTAGGCGCCGGCGACGCCATAGCCCCAGTTCGGCATGCTGTAGGCACCCGTGTCCGCCGGCCGCGTGGGCTCGACCACGATCGGCGTGCGGCCGGTCAGGTCTTCCAGCACCCTGATAAGGCCGGCGCGCGTGGCCCGCTCTCGAAACAGGTTCAGCAGGATCCTGGCGCGAAACGAATCGTCCGATTGGTTCGCCGCACGCCGCAGCGCGTCGCCGAAGAAGTCGGCTGCGATCATGTCCAACCAGCCATCGGTGGCCGTCTTGATCCGCGTCTGCAGCTTGGCATAGCTGATCAGGCTGTAGACGAACGCGCCCCCGTAGGCCAGGCCGCGAAGCAGGCCAGTGATGATCGGCGCCTCGCTCTCATCTGGAAACCACCGAGGCAGGTAGCCCCGCAGCCGCTGATACACGTCGTTCTGATCGCCGACCATTTATGCCACCGTGACCGAGGACCATTTGATGGTCTGCTGCGACGTGACCGTCAGGTCAGCTGTGCCGCCGTTGAGCGTTACCGCCGTGACGTTCACCACGCCGAGCGACGCGTCGTAGGCGATCTGCGCGAGCCGCGAGTACGTGAGCGACTGACCCAGGCCCAGCGCGTTGATGTAGTTCTTCAGTGCCGTGACCACCAGCGCCTTCGTCGCCTCCGGGTCGTACCCGGTCGCGATCGTGCAAGTCATCGACACCGCGGCATGGACCACCACCGGAGCAAAGACGCCGAAGCTGCTGCACAGCGGCCGCACCGCGTCGATGGCGTTGGCCACCGTAGACAGAAACGTGCTGCCGGGCGATCCGGTACCGTCGTCGACCACCACGTAGAAGTAGCCCATCTGGACCGCACCGGAGTACGCCTTGTTCTCGACCAGCGTATAGGTGATGCCCTGCTTGAGCGATGTGATCGCATAGCCCACCGCATCCTTGGTGGCCTTGGACAGGCTTCGCACGTACGCGATGAACCGCGTGCGCAGCGCCGCATCCGATTCCGCGTCGGCGCCGTTGGCGAAGGCAGACGCGTTGGTGACGGTGTCCACGCCGGGAACAGCGCCGACGATCACCGACACCGCGCCGGCGACCGCATTGCCGGCCGAGCCCGCCACAAGCGCCAACACGGGGACGGTCACGCTCGATGTCCCGGGCGGCAGCACGTAGCCGCCCAGCGTCGCATCGTAGGCCGGGTTGCTGGCGTCGATCGTGACCGCATACTGCTGCGTTCCGTCGCCGGTCTGAACCGTCGCCCCAATCGGCACAACCGCCTGCTGCGTGGCCGTAAAGCGCGAGAACGTAGCCAGCCCGCGCGCGAACGTCGCGGCCAGCCGCGTCACGCCGAAGTCGGCGACCCAGCTATCCAGATCCGCCCCACTCGACGTGGCCGCACGCGTGATCGCCAGAACCTGCAGGACGAGCGCCTGCAGCCAGACGATCACTGCGGCGTTGGCCTCGACGATCGCGCGCAGGATCGAGCCGACCGTCAGGTCGACCAGCGCCGAGGCATAGCCTTGGATCGCCGTCACGCTCTCGCGAACCAGCGTGTTGAAGTCCTTCGTGGAGATGGCCATATCAGCGGGTCACGTCGAAACTGAGAGTTACCGGCTTGCGCGTCGCGGCGCTGGTGTACCGGATGGTGATGGCGAAGCCGGAGTTGATCTGCCGCACGTCGACCTCGGGCTCAGGCAAGCGCGCCACGGCGTCTTCCATGAGCACCTGCGTGCGGATCAGCGCGCGCAACGCCGGCAGGTCTGCCGTCTGGCCGATCTTCGCCGGCAGCCCGGCGCCGTACTCGGGGTGAAAGACGTACTCGCCGGGATTGGTGACGAGGCGCCGAACGATGCGCTGCTGCGTCCGCACTTCGCCCGTGACCTGGCCGAGGTCTCCGGTGGCGGACACACCAAGGTCGCCGCCGGCCCAGTGGTCGATGTCGGTCAATAGCTTCTGGCTCATACGACGGTCCCCGACTGGCTCGATCCCGCTTGCACGTCGCCGTGCCGGTGGGTCTCGTCTATGGGCTTGCCGTTGGCTGTCACCGGGCCGGTGAAGTCCGTGGCGCCCTGGATGCTTACCGACTTGCCCGTACCGTTGTCGCCGGTCACCGCCATGCCGCCCTGGCCGGTGATCGTCTTCTTGACTAGCAGCGTCTCGTCGATTTCCATTGCGCCCTTGTGCCGCCAGAGCCCGCGGGACTCGATCGTGCCGTCGTTGAGGAACTTGAGGTACTGGCCCGACTTATGGACCAGCCAGAACTCGCCCGACGGCGCGCCCGGCGGCCGATCGGCGTCGCTGTAAAGGCGCCCACATACGTAGCCGTTCTCGATGTCCCCGCCGAAGAACTTCACTTCGACCTGGTCACCCACGCTCGGCGGTGCGTCCATGCCCCACCCGTTGCCGACCCACGGCGACGTGACTGGCAGCCAGCCGGACAGGAACGGCTCGGCGTCATCCTCGGGGTGAGACCGATCGACGAACTCGACCCGGGCTGTGCCGCTGTCTGGGTCGTAGCTGCGCACGATGCCGGCGCGCGCCTCAGCCACATCGCCGGCGGCGAGCCGGCTGGCCAGCGCCATCTGGTTGCGGAAGGTCTGCATCATGGCGACGGCACCGTCTCGGGGTTGTGGTTCTTCGCGTCGACCGTCATGGTGTAGCCGCCGCGCAGGCTCATCCGCTTGGTGACGGAGACCGGGTAGTAGGTCTGGTCGAACTTCGTGCCGGTGCCTTCCACCTGGATAACGACCGTCGGGTCGAGCAGCTCGTCGGCCGGTAGCGTGGCGCGCAGCTTCATCTCGTGCGAGGTGATCTCGCGATGCAACTGGATCGCCTTCTGCGTGGCCTGCTCCTGCGTGAGCCCCGGGAACACGAAGCTGTACACCTGCGTGCCGCCGAACGGCGACGCCGCGCCGGCCTGCGTGGTGCGCCCCTTGTTCGGATAGGACGCGGTGAAGCCAGCCTTCTGCTTCGTGTTCCACGACCGCACCACCACCGTGACGCCATTGGCGACCGTCAGGCTGCGCGAGAACTCCAGCGACTCGACGTTGGCCTGCGGCGCCGCGTTGTCATCCGTCGGCGGCTCCCAGCGGATGACATAGGGCTCGCCGGGATCCGTGGGTCGAGGCCGAAAGTGCAAGGTTTTGCCCCGCACGTAGCAGAGGTAGCCTTCATTCGCCGCCAAGTAGGTCAGCAAGTCCCACTCGCTGCGCTCCTGCTGCATGCGCGCGTGGTCCCGAACGTAGTAGGTGCCGACCTTCGTGGTGGTGGGCACCACCTCCGCGGTCAGGCCGTGGGATTCGGCCAGCTTCTTGGCGATCTCCGACGACGTCATGTTCTGGTACTGCATGGACGTCTTCGCGTCTATGAACACGGCCGTCAGATCGCGCCCGACCAGGTCGATCGTGCCGCGCACGATGTCGAACTCGACGTCATCGATTCGGCCGTAGATCTGGCTCGTCAGGTCGGCGTCCGTGTAGTTCTCCGGGTCCAGCGGGAGGCCTCCGAAGATCTCGACGAAGCCCTCTTTCAGCTCGGAGAACCAGGCTTCGTTCCGCTGAGGGCTCAGTAGGCGCACCGCAAACGTCACGCGGAAGGTGTCGGCCTGGTAGTAGGTGTTCCGAGACACCGACCAGTCGATCCACCCTCCGATGGTCTCGTCCGACACGCGCACGATCCCCCGCGGCGCGCGCGCTGCTGGCGCGGCCGGCAATGTGTTCAGCATGGGAATGGCTCTACGAGTTGAGGACCCCGCCCTGATCGTCGGCGGATGCCGGGATGGTCAGTTCGCGAATGCCCGTGACCTTCGGGTCGGTGATGCCGTTCGCCTTTGCGATGCCGGTCCAGGCCATGGCATTGCCGTACGCCTTTGCTGCCATGTCCATCAGGTCTGCGCCGGCGACTGTGACGCGGCGCGCGCTGTTGTACACGCTGCCGACGTTGCCCTGCACGCGGCCCATGACCCGATCGAGCTGCACCAGCGCCGGCAACTGCTGCGCCGCGAGGATCTGGCCGGACAGCCGCTGGACCTGCTGCGCAATGGGGTTGTTCGGCAGGATGCCGCCGAGCGTGCTCACGTTCACCAGCGTGTTGTTCACCGATACGACGGCGGTCTGCACTTCGTTGCGAAGCGCCGCGATTGGCTGCAGCACGCTATTCAGCGTGGACTGGGCCGCATTGGCGAACGACGACACCGCCGACACCGCAGCCTTGACCGGCGCGAATGCCGCGGTGATGCTGCCCATCGACAACCCGTCGACCAAGCCACCGGCCACCGACATGTCGGCGCCGATCAGGCTGTCGAGGCTGTCGGTGCCGAGCGACAGCACCGGCTGCCCCAAGTCCTCGACCACCTCCAGCACGATGCTGTACGGCAGCTGGTAGAAGCGCTGGAAGTCAGCCCGGAACGACCGGATCAACACGACGTAGATGAACTCCGACCACATCAGCGTCAGCGGCTTGCCCTGCGCGCGCATCGTGTCGAGGTACCGGGCGCGCTGGAGCGCTTGGGGACCGCGCAGCCAGCCGCTCCATGCCTTGGGCAGGCAGAAGCCGCCCATCGCGTCGATCTGCCGCTTGCCGCCCACCAGCTCATGGATGACCAGCCGCTGCTCGCCGCCCACGGCATCCCGGATCTCGGCCGGAATCTCGGTGTCCTGGAACTCCATATCACCGAGGAACAGCACCAGGTCAGCCATTTTCAGTTCCTAAGCGCCGGCGGGCGCAGATTCATTGCGGGGTCGAAGCCGCTCGGCCCGGTTTGCGGCCGCGCCAGCTCCTTTGCCTGGTGGAAGCTCGTCGCCTCGGCCAGCACGCGGCTATCCAGCCTGATTGCGGTGTTCACCTGAACCATCTGCGGCGCGGCGCCGGCGACGGGGTTCGCCGAAGCCATCTTGTCCTTACCGCCAGACGCCACCGGGTCGCCGGGTAGAAGCGACTTGCCGGGCCGCCAAGCCCATCCGAGCACGCCGCCCGAGCCGATGTCGCGCGGATCCAGCGAAAACGGCGTGCCGACCGCCTTCAGCCGCTCGTTCAGGCCGGCGTTCTTCCGGTCGTTCACCTGAACCATCTGCGGCGCGGCGCCGGCGACGGGGTTGGCCGAAGCCATCTTGTCCTTACCGCCCGTCGCCACCGGGTCACCGGATAGAAGCGACTTGCCGGCCCGCCAGGCCCATCCGAGCACGCCGCCCGAGCCGATGTCGCGCGGATCCAGCGAAAACGGCGTGCCGACCGCCTTCAGCCGCTCGTTCAGGCCGGCGTTCTTCATCCCCCAGTCGTTCACCGACCGGAAGAACTCGGTGCCGGAATTGAGTAGCTTGGTGACCGTCGGAAGCACGCCCCGGCCCATCTCCGCCTTCATCGAGGTCCATGCCGCGACGAAGTCGGCCTCGGCCCCCGGCGCGCTCTTCTTGAACTCTTCGATCGTGCCCTGCACGCCCTTGGCGTTCTTGGCCAGATTGAAGTCGCGCAGCGCCTGCGCCTGCTGGGTGGTGAAGTTCGCCGCCATGTTGGAGCCCTGGCGGTTCGACACCAGGTTGTTCATGAAGGCGATGACCTGCGACTCGTCGGTGGCGCCGGCGCGCTTCGCCGCCTCGGTACCGTACTTCATCAGCCACGCCGCCGGGTTCTCGCGCAGCAGCTTCTCGTCGACGATGTTCTTCAGCGCCGTGGACTTGATCTGCTTGCCACCGACGCTGCCGCTGGTGATCTCGGTGAGCTCGGCCAGGCCGGCGTCGGCCAGCGCCGCCATGGTCTTCTTCGGCGTGCGGCCGGCGATCAGATTCTGGTAGAGCGACATCAGCGCGGTACCGGTCCGCGCGCCGCCCTGCTCCTGGGCCAGCGTGGCGAGCATCATGACGCCGTCGTCGCTCAGCCCCTTGAACGCTGCGCCGCCGGTCTTCGCCATTTGCTCGAGGTCGGTGAACTTCAGCGCGCCGCCGGAGCCAGTGATCATCCGCTGGGCCAAGTCCAGACCGCGGAGGAAATCATCCTTGCTGTCGGTCAGCCCGCGCATGTCGTTGAAGCGCATAATCGCCCGGACCGCGCCCTCGTCCAGCGCGCCGACCTTGCCGCTGAACAGGCCTGCATTGGCTGCGTTCAGCGCGGCCAGCGTCGGTGCTACCTCCTTGGCCAGGTCGAGCCGACCAAAGACGCCAACCGACTCGCGCAGGGTCTCCATCAGGGTCGCGCTGGAGGCGCCATAGACCCGAGTGCCGCGCGCGAACAGCTCGGCGTCCTTGTTCACGTCCTCGCCGAGGTTCAGCGTCCGGAAGCGCGCCGCGGCGGTCTGGAACTCCTTGGCTGCGTCGTAGAGCGACTTGGTGATGTACGCCCCACCGACGCCGGCCGCCAGCGGCCCCAAAGCGGCGCTGGGCACGCCGAAGCCGATGGCCCCCATGCCGAAGCCGCCCGGCCCGACGTGCACGTTGCCGCCATGGCCACCGCCGAAGCCACCGCCGCCACCGCCGCCAGCAGCGCCGGCGCCGCCGTAGCCGCGGCGACGCGGCATGCCCGAAACATAGCCACTTGGTCCTGGGAGGGCCGGCGGTCGGCCCGATCCAGCACCGGCACCACCGGGCCCCATCGCGCCGACGAAGGCCGATCGCGAGGCCGCTGCGCCGATATTGCGCAATGTGGTGAGCCGCTGCGCAAGGATCGCCGCCTCGGCGTTGGCGCGGGCCAGCTCCGCCTCCAGGCCGATTCCGGCGCCCGGAATGGCGCCGCGGATGCCGTTCAGGTTCCGCTTGACCCGGACAGCGTCATTGCTCACGCCCTGCAGGCCGGAGCTGAGCTGCTTGGCGGCGCCCGTGAGGCTGCGCAGGCCGACGACCTCTGCAGTCATCTTCTGCAGACGCTTGTTGACCTGCAAGGCGACGGCGTCGACCTTCTTGAACTCGGCGGCCAACTTGAGGAGCCGCGGCGCGATCAGGTCGTTCAGAACCAGGGTGGCGCCGATCTTATAGACGTCGATCATGGTGGCCTATACTTTGCTGTCCGGACCCGACTGCCGAATCCATGCCTTCGCCCATCTACCGCGCCCACGAGTGGCTTGCCGACCGCATTTCATGGGTGCAATACCCGAAGCGTCAGCCGCCGCGTCCTCGCCAAGAGCCAAGCGAGACTGCTCGCCTGGACCGCCGCGCGCGCCGGATCACCGGGGCAATCTTCTTCGCGGTCGTGGTCCTGCCGTTTCTCGGCGGCGCGATCGCCGGGCTATTTCAGTCTGGGCCGGCGCCAGCCGCGCCCGGCGAGCCAGGCCACAACGACGCGGGTAAGCCGGTCCTGAAGGTCCTCGCTCACCCGGACCGCAGCTGGACCTAGCACCGCCCGCGGGGGCACCTTCTCCGTGCCCTGCTCGTGCCACACCATCTTGTCGTCGTTCGAACCGACAGCCGCTTCATTACCGATCACCGTCCGCTCGATGCTGTCGCGCATCCCGCCAGTGCGAAGCAGCGGAGCATCGACCGGGTAGCCGTGCCGGATCTTGTCGAATTCGGTCTCGGCGGTGAGCTCTTCCCACTTCGCGAACGGGCCAACCGCCGGCTGGTAGTGGCCGATCTCCGCCTTCGCGGTCTTTTCGATCGCGGCGGCGGTCTGGTCGGTCATGTGGTTGGTCACGACGGCAGACTCGACCGCCATCTTGGCCAGGTGCTCGGCGAAGTCGCCCATGCTGCGGAAGGTTTTCATGGCTTCCGTTCCTTGAACTGCATGGCGTCCCAGTCGAACACGGCGCCGTCGTGCTCGCTCATCACGACGCACGCGGCGAACCGCTCAGCGTCCGAGTACGAGAATGCGACGTCGTAGGGGACTCCATGCTTCACGAGCCACAGCGCCTCACGAAACGCTGTGGCCCGGGCTAGTTTTTTGCGGCTTCGATGCCTCCGCCGCTACTGGCCTGCGCGACCTGGGCCATTCCCTCCTGCACCGCGATCAGGCCGTCTTCGTCCAGGCGTTGGATCAACGCCTCGAGTTCCATCTTGGTCGTCGGCTGCAGCACGGGGTCGCCGTCGATCGCCGCCACATACAGGAGCGGCAAGCACATGAAGCGGTACGTGTCGTTCGCGGCCGCCTCCGGGCCCATCGCTTCGACGAGGCGGAACTGCGACAGGACGCCGGGCTTGCGCAGCGTGATCTGGCGCCCGCGCGCATCGGGCACCGTGACTTCAGCCGCCGCGCGCGCGACTACCTCTTCGGAGGGACGTAGGGTAACGGTGGTCATGGTCAGGCGATGCGGATGCGGCGGGAAGCCATGAAGGTCAGGTTCAGCTTGACGGACGCGTCGCCGGCGGCCTCGCCGCCATCGTCCAGCGACAGCACGACGCCGTCATAGCGCCATTGCGAGATCGCGCCGCTCGGCTCCGACACCGTCTCGTAGATCTGGCACGGCTGCTCGTTGATGCCCGAGTAGTAGTCGGTTTCGAGCTGGTCGAAATACGAGTCGATCTCGGGGCCGGCGCGGTTCACGCTGAAGGAGCCCGACCAGCCGTCGAAGAAGCGCAGATGCTGCGAAACGCCGTTGATGAGCTTCACGCGCTCCTGCGTGGTGTCCTGCTTCTTGCGGAAGGCCGTGAGCTTGGGGATCTGCAGCGGCCCGGTGGGCGTCTGGATGACCAGCGTTGTGTCGCGCCCGACGGAAAGCCCTTGTTGCGGCATGTGTTTCTCCAGTGAGAAATGTGCCCGGCGGACCGGGCAAGTTCATCGGGTGCTTACTGCACGATCACGGTGGTCTGGCCGCCTTGCAGGTTGACCAGGAAGTTGCGGACGACGGCCAGATAGCGCGCCTGCACGTTCGCCTGCATCCAGCCGGCGCGAATGCGCGCGTCCGGATTGTTGCTCTTGTCCAGGACCACCTTGTACGCGTCGATCATCCGCGGCTGGACGGTCACCATGTTCGACATGAACTGGTCCAGGCCGGCGAAGGCGTTGGCGCGCGTCTCGTCCTCGTCGTCGAAGCCCTGCAGCTGACCGACAAACTTGCCGCCCCACGCATCGATGCTGTAGGCGATGTAGTTCGTCAGGCGCGTGTAGCTGTCCTCGCGCTGCGCCGGGTCGCTGCTCGTGTTGACGCCCAGCACGAAGCTGAAGTAGTCGCCGCCCGGCGACGGATTCGTCAGCACGTCGATACCCGCCTGCACGAGCTGAAGCAGCTCGGCGTTCGAATACGGCGGGTTCGCGTTGTTGAAGGTCCGCTGCGTCGCGACGATGCCCTGCAGCGGCTTGTTCAGCGTGCTCTGCTGCGGCGACTGGTTGGCCATCAGGCCGACGGCGAATGCCTGGGGCGAGATCAACCGTACCTGGTTGTTGACAGTGTCGTTGACGTAGACCCAGTCGCCGAACGCCACCTTCCCAGCGTACGTATCGATGCCGGCTGCCTTCTTCTTCGTGACCGCATTGCTGATGGAGTCGCCAGCCGGCCCGACGAGTTGCATGTAGGCGCCTTCGGTCAGGCCGAATGCGATCTGTGTCGACCACGTGGTGTCGTCGTCGCAGTCCGCCAGCGCGATGATGCTCGCGCCGGTCTTGCGCAGCGCGTACATGCCCTTCCGCGGCGCCGTATCGGTGCCCAGCAGCGTCGCGCCGGTGATGGTCGTCGCGCCGTCGGTCCCGCCGGACAGGGCCACGGTCACGGGCAGCGTCGGCACAGTGGCGCTGGCGCCGGCCGAAGCCACGCACATGGTCGAGGGGCCGCGGAACTGGCTGTTCCCGAAGTTCACGGCCGAGACGATGTTGTCGCGCAGCGTCGCGCCGGTGCCCGGGATGTTGTCGTAGATCTCGGGCTGGTAGCCGCCGAGGGTGATGGTCAGCTTCGACGTGTCCGCCTTGGTGCCGGCCGACAACGTGGCGGAGATGCTGTTGCCCATCGTGCCGGTGTAGCGCGAGGTCAGCGTGACGAAATCGGTGCCGAGCGCACCGGTGGCCGCGACGTCGGTGCCGTCGGTCACGCGCACGAGCGCAAATGCGGCGACGCGGCCCTGCATCGCCGCCCAATTCAGCACGGTCATCAGGTCGTGCTTGCGCGGTTGCATCTGGCCGAAGATGGCCGCGCCGCCCGCATAGTCAGACGCCATCACCGGGACGCCGACCGGCCCCCACGTTGCGGTGCCGACGATGCCGCCGATGTTGCTCGGCACGCCGTTGATCGGCGCCGGCCCCGGCGGCTGGATGGCGACGATGACGCCCGGCACCTGCTGTGCCGTCAGATTTACCTGCCCTGCTTGTACCACGGTCATGGGATGGCTCCGTAAACGAAAAGAGCCACCCTCAAGGTGGCTCGCGCTATGCGAATGAGTGCTTTACGACTTGGCCGCGGGCGCCGGCGGCGGGGCCACCTTGACGACGTTGTTGGCCTGCTCGGACGCCAGGATGGCGGCCACCTGCTTGCTGTCGGTGATCAGGTCGCCGACCTTGTGCCCGTTGAAGGGCGAAATGACACGGACGTGCATAGGTGCCTCACACGATGATGTTGCGGATGGTCAAGCCGACGTCGTCTTCCACGACGATCTCGCCTTGGGTGATTTCGTACTGCTCCTGGGCCACGGTGGTCGAGTACTCGATCCAGCAGCACAGGTCGCGGCGGTAGATGCGCTCCTTCTGGCCGCTGTCGTTCCATGGGTTGCTCATCGGCCGGGACCGCAGCGTGCCAAAGGAGCCGTCAGGCAGCGTGATCCGGGTCGTGGCGGCCAGCGCCGCGTCGACGGCGCTCGCCACCGGGTCGCGGCTGTCGTAGCAGTTCGCCCAGACCGTGATCAGGAACTCCTGGTCCTGCCGCCTGACCTCGCGCAGCCTGGTGGCAACGCCGCCAACCCGCGGGGAGATAGCGATCGCGCCCGGGACGGTCACCACTGGGCCCGTCGAGGTGGCCGGGCGGTCCGCGCTGATGAGCGCCGCGAGCGCCGTGGCGATCGACGCCAGCGTGTCGCTTTCCTGCACGGCATACGGGAAGGCCTCGCCATCGATGACCAGCGAGGCATTCTGCGGCGTCGATACCGTTCCGCCGACGGTCACCTGGTCGCCGCTGGCCACCAACGTTAGCGTGTGCACGGGCGGCGTGATCGTCCGCCACTTCGAGACGGCGCTGTTGACCTGCTTGACCGCGCGCGGGAAGACGCTGATATGCACCTTCCCTGCCTTCAGATCGTCGGCCAGCTCGGCCGGGTTCGGCCAGCCAGCGTAGACCTTGACCGGCTGACCGGTGATCGACGGCTGGCTGGTGCCATTCGGATACACCGTCTTCGCGATCAGCGCCACCAGCGCGCGCGAGACGTCGGATAGATCGGCCATTACACATGCACCTCAGTGACGTCCAGCTGCCAGAGCTGCTCGGTCCGCTCGGCGCCGGCCACCTGGAACCGCCTGCCGAGGTCGTCCGTCAGCATGTCCGCGGCGCGCACGACGGTCGGGATGCTGGCCGGCAGCAGGATCCGGAAACCGTGCTCGTCGGCTGACGCCGGCAGCGGCTCATACCGCCGCGTCCGGCCGCCGAACAGGATGGACGCTGGCCAGCCGGCGCCGCCCGGCGTTCCGATGATCGGCGTGTCGGTGTGCGCGCAGGAGCCGCCGTAGCCGACGTCACCCACCTGGTCGTCCGTGGCCGGCCGCGACATCCACACGGACCCGTTGCACTGCACGGCCAGAATAGGCAACTCCGACTGCATGCCGGCGACAAAGTAGACGTTCTGGTCCCGCACCAGGTAGTCGCCCACGGCGGTCTGGCCGCCGTCGATCAGGCAGTACCAGTACGGCCGGTCGGGCAGATTCGCCTTGGTGTAGGTCCATTCGCGCGCGCTGAAGGACGCATTCAGGCTCGCGACTTTCTTGGTCAGCGGATCGGCCGCGCTGGTCGGCCGGAAGACGTCGTAGACGTACCCGATCCGCTTGGCCGCCTTGGCGTAGCCGGAGTAGATCTTGCCCTGTAGCTTTGCCGCGTCCATCTACACCACCAGCTCAATCGAACCGCCGCCGCCTTGCAGGCTTGGCCCCGGCGGCACGCCGAAGAACTCGCACAACTGGCGGCGCCACAGGTTGAACAGCGCCATCCGGTCGGCCACCTCGCGCTTGTTGTGCGTCCACACCGCGGCCTGATCGGTGTCGAGGTTGTCGCTCGACGCCGGCACGGCCTGCTCGAGCGACGCGAGGTTGGCCAGATAGCTGGTCCGGACCGTCTCTTCCTCGACGGTCGCCAAATTGTTCATCCGGAATTCCAGCGTGCCGTACCACTGCATGAACCGATACCCGAACGCCTGCACCGGCTGGCCGCCGAAGACGGGATAGCCGCAGTAGCGCCGGATGTCGACCTTTTCGGCGTCGGTGAAGGCCATGGTTCAGTCCTTGTGCTCGACCCCTTCGAGCGGGGCCTTGCGGGCCAGCAGCAGCGCGATGGTGTCGGGATCGGTGACGACCTCGCCAGGCTGCCAGTAGCGGTGCGCGCCGGTGTCATCGTCGATGAAGCCGTGCGGCGCGCTCAGCGTGACGCTGCCCGGCAGGTCGGCGGCAGGCTGGGGGGCCGGTACCACGGCCACCGGAGCCGATGCTGGTGCTGGTGCTGGTGCTGGTGCTAGTGCTTCCGGGGAGGCGGCCGCGCCTGCGACGGGAAGTTCCGCCGCGGCCGGCGGCAGACCAACGTTCTCGGCCGCCGTCGGTTGCGGCTTCAGGGTGTTTCGCGCCATCGGTGGCTCCTGTCGGTTCGCCGGGGCCGAAGCCCCGGCTGGCGGTTACGCCGACTCGATGACGACCGCGCGCTTGAAGTAGCTGTTGCTCGCGGTCGGGATGATGGTCGGGTTGGCCGTGATGTCGGTCGGCACGCAGAAGCCGCCGACCCAGTACCACGACTGGGCGATGATCTGCTGCAGGCGGTCCAGCGGCTCGCGCGTGACCATGCAGATGTCGTCGACCATCGCCTTCAGCGAGTCCTCGCTGGCCACATCGGCGTAGCCGGTGCTGGCGTAGTCGCCCTCGATCAGCGCGCCCTGCCCGCACACCACGGCGCGGTGGATCGCAACGCCGCCCAGCGTCTGCTGCGGCGCCTCGGTGGTCGGAATGAACCGCACGCCGAGCAGCTCGATGATCTGGCCGGTCCGGTACTCGGACGAGCCGTACGCGCCGCGGTACAGCAGCTTGAAGTCGTCGTCCTTGAACAAGCCCAGCAGTTGCCGGTCGTCCAGGTAGCAGTTGTACAGGCCGCCCACGGTCGGCACGTTGTTGCTGCGCAGCTGCGCGACGGCTTCGAGCACCGTCTGCATCTTCAGCGTGTCCGTCGCCAGAATCGCCGCGGTGCTGGCGCGACTGCCCTCGCGCAACACGACCGGTGCCACCGACGACACGACGGCGTTGCCGGCAGTGCCGTCGGACACCGACACGTTGGCGCTCAGCGTCAGGGTGCCCGAAACTCCCTGCGGCGCGGTCGAGACGTTGGTGCCGTCCGCCGTCACGCCGGTCAGCGTGTACGAGCCGGCGCCGATGGTGACGGTCATGGGGTTGCCAGCCGAGACCGGCACCATCACGCCATTGGACGTCACGTACTGGAAGCCTCGAATGTCGTCGACCGCCACGGTGGTGGCCGGCGCGCCCAGCGTGGTGCGCACGCGCGTGTTGCCGCCCAGGTACGAACCGTACAGCGCATTGCGCGCTAGCCGGTCCAGCGACTGGGCCGCCTGCACGCCGTTCACGCGCGCGTTCTCGACGAACTGCTTCGCGATGCCGACGCCCTGCGTCACCATGTTGAGGTCGATGGTGTCGCCGTACATGTTGATGCTCAGCGTGTACTGCTCGACCGTCCAGCTCGACGGCGTCAGGCCGTTGTCGAGGTTGGTGTTGGTCGACGGATTCAGCGGCGTGGTGACTGGCGCCTTCAGGCCGCGGCGGGTCTTGGTGATCGTTTCACCGATCTTGTTGGGGAACTCCTCGCGGTCGGCGATCGCGCGGAACGCCAGACGCGAGCGGAGGCCTTCCTGGAACTCGCGCTCGAGGAAGCCCTGCTGGATGATCGGCTGCAGTGCGGCCGGGAAATTCTGGATGCCCATGGTCGGGGACCTCTCGTTCAGTAGGAAAAGTGGATTTCCCTGCTGGGCGTCAGGCCCCGATCAGGTGATGCTGGCGCGCGAGGGCGCCATGGGTTGTCAGGCCAGGCCGAGGCGCTTCTTCTCGGCCAGATAATCCGCATCCGACAGCTTGCGAGCGTCCTTCTGCTCGTCGGGCTTCGCCGGCGGCGGCGTGCTGGTGCTGCTGGTCGACGGCGCACCCTGGAACAGGTACGGCTTCGCCTTCTTCAGCTCTTCCATGAGGGCTTCGGCGCCTTCGACCTCGCCGGTGTCCTCGTTCAAGGTCACCTTCGACAGGTCGGCCAGCTTCAGGCCGTCCAGATCGACCATGCCGGCCTTCAGGGCCGCGGTCTTCAGTTCGGCGCGCAGGATGCGCTGCTGGGCTGCGGTGCTGGCTTCTTTCACCTTTGCCTCGGCTGCCTCTTCCGCCTTCTTGGCGCGCTCTTCGGCCTCCTGGGCCTTGCGCTCCGATTCCTGATACTTCAGGCGGTAGCCGGCACTTTCCTTCCGCAGCTCGGAGACGTACTCCTTCGAGAACGTCTCGGCGGCCGGCGCGGGCGCCGGTGGGCTGACCGTTCCACCACCGCCACCACCACCGCCCGGATCGTCGATCCAGAAGCGCAGGCACAAGGCACGGACGAGCATGCTGTAGACGGACTTCATCATGCCGATGCTCCTTCGCGCTCGGCGCGCAGGCCCTGCTCGATCGCTTGTGCTTCGGGGCCGGCGAGGCCTTTGGCAACGAGGTCGTCGTGCTGGGACAGGTTGATGTGGATGCCGACGGACAGCAGTTCGTTTGCTTTGGCGTGGTTGACGCCGTGCGCCGCCATGCCGATGGTCCCGTTGTCGTTGAGCATCAGCACAACGCACCCGGGCGCCTTCAGCGCTTGGCAGATCGCCGGCGCGACGTTCCCGAGGTGAACGTCATGCAGCAGTGGATCAGGCATCAAGCCCTCCATGGAAGATTCCCGCCACCTGGGCGGGCGTTGGTATTCAGCGCCGGGTCAACCGGCGCCGGTCAAACTGAGCGCGTCTGCGTGGTCTTGGGCTGCTCGCGCGCGATGCGTTCCTCGCGCTCCTTCTCGATCCGCGCCCGCTCGGCCGGCACGTCCTCGATGTCGTACGTGTCAGCCAGCGCGCGGGTGCCCGTCTCTTCCGAGATCAGGCTGGCATCGGCCAGCGTCTTGAGCGTGTTCGCGTCGTCGTTGCGGTCCTTGGCTGTCGGCTGATACCAGGCCGGCCAGCGCAGCACGATGTCGGCGTCCGCGGGGATCTCCGGGAACTTGGCGCCGTCCTTGAACTGCAGCGGCATCTTGCGGCGCGCGGCCACAACCATCTTGAGCAGGTCGAGCAGAGCGCCCTCGCCGTAGCTGATGCGCAGCCGGTCGGCCAGCCAGATCAGGGCCTGGTTCATCAGCTCCATGGCGCGGCCGGACTGCGCGGCGCTGAGCTTCTCGGCGCTGGCCCGGTTGCCGTGCATCGACTCCAGGGCCAGCTCGCGCAGCAAGCGCACGTATTCCATCACCGCAGTGGCCGCCGTGCCGTTGATCTCCAGCAGCTTGGCGTCGCCCTGATCGCTGACCACGAGCGCATTACCGGCGCCCTTCACCATCTGGCCCTTTTCCCCGAGCGTAGGCTCCTTGATGAGCAGCGTCGGGTCGGACGAGTACTTCAGGCCTCGGCTGCCCTGCGACAGCAGGTAATCGACCTCGATGGCGGTGTCGATCGCCTCGTCGGGGAAGGTCGGCAGGCCGTCCACCCCATCGCCGCCGGGAAGATTGCGCACCCATACCGCCGGCACGAAGCCGAGGCTGTGCGTCACGGTCCGGGTGGTGTCGACCACCGGGGGAGGCGGCGGCTCCTTCTTGGAGTCGGCCACTTTCTGCGGCAGGTAAAACACCTCCTGCGTGGTGGTCCACTCGCGCCGAAACCAGTAATCCTCGTCGTTGTCCTCGGCTTGGTAGCCCATGGCCACCAGCGTCTTGCCCTTGACCTTGTACTTCTCGGTGACCTTGACCAGCGTGTCCGGCGCTTCAGGGTCGAATTCCGGCGACAGGTACTGGGTCGGCTTGACCTCGAAGAACACGCGGCCCTTGAGCACGCGCATCAGGATGACCACGGAGCCGACGGAGCCGCGCGTCGCGGCGTCGATCATGATCGCGTTGAGCTTCGTCTCCTTGACGAGCTGGGTCAGCGCTTCGTCAAGGTCCTGGTTCTTGCACTCGATCGTCGGGAAGTGCCCCTCCGAGAACAGCATCGACACGCTGTCGTCGACGACGATTCCGCAGAGCCGGTACCGGACCGATGGCCGGCGCTTGCGCAGCGGGATGTATTCGCCGGCCTCGTTCTTCTCGTCGTGGAAGGCGTGCTGCAGGCCATCGTAGATCGTGCCTTCCAGCACGCGCGTCAGGATGCCGAGCCGGAAGGTGCGCTGCGGGTAGTCCTCGTCCTTCGGGAAGGTGGATTGCAGCGTCTTGAACATAGGTCAGCGTGTCATGTGCGGCACCGATGTGATGCGCGTCGTGGCCGGCCGTGCAACTGGCCAGCGGTATGCCAGCGGATACCCCGCGGCGTCGTTGATGTGGTCGTGGCCGGTCGTCTTGTCCGGTTCGCCGCTCGGGTCGTATGCCTGCTGCTCCAGCGCCTCGGTCAGCTTCGGGCACGCGTCGGTGTTCACCTTCAGCCGGCGCTCGCCCTTGTCGTTCAGGATCAGGGCGTTGACGGCGTTCACGCGATCCTTGACGGCCGGATTGGTGCCGTGGGCGCGGACAGTGAAGCCGGCCTGCTGCAGGATCGACAGGTCCGAGACGCTGGCGCCCTTGCTGCTGGTGTTCTGGCCGCTGGCGTCTGGGTAGACCGTCATGGCATGGCCGCCCGGCCGGAACTGCCGGTTCAGCAGCTCGGCCATCGCCGGCGTGTCGCGCACGTCGGTGAACTCGCGCACCGCGTGCGGCAAGTCGTCGCGCAGCACATAGACCACCGCGGCCATTTTGGTCACGTTGAAGTCCATGCCGATCATCAGCGGCTCGCCGGGCAGCGCCACCGTGGGCGCGTGGTTCTTGACCCGGTCGAACTCCGGGTAGACCGCCCCGCTGTTCAGGTTGACGAAGCGGCCGCGCAGGTACGCCTCGATCAGCTGCGGCGGGTAGCTGGCGCGCAGCGACGGGATGTAGTCCGCCGGCAGGTTCAGCTCGTTGTCGTACGTGCTGGCCTGCACCAGGCCGTATAGCGTCGTCAGTTCCGGCTTGTCCCGTATCGCCATGACGAACTGGTCGTAGACGAACTTGAAGCCCTCGGGCGTCGTGGTCACGTCCACGCCGTTCAGCAGGCCGGGCGCCACCTGGCGCAGACGCGCGATGATCTTGCGCCAGGCGATCTGCGCCTTGTCCTTGCGCATCACGTCGAGCTCGTCGACCAGCCCCTTGCCGATCTTGAAGCCGACGATCTCGCCGGGCTTGTCCATCGACCGGCAGATCACCGTGCTGCGGTACTGGCGGCCGGCGAACAGGTGCACTTCCTTGTTCGACGTGTTGGTCTTGGCGCGCAGGCCCCAGTCGTGGGCGACTTCCTCGATCGTCGGGTAGAAGATGTCCCGTATCTGGCCGTAGGTCGGCGCGAAGTAGCCGGCGTTGATGCGCGGGAACTCCCACGCGTGCTTGGCCAGGCCGGCGCAGCCGACCCACGTCTTCCCGGAACCGAAGCCGGCGACGAAGGCCTTGAACTTGTGCGGCAGCGCGAGGAATTCAGCTTGTGGTTTGTTCAGGCTCGGCATCGGGCTTGCGGGCGTCGGTGACCTGGACCACCACGCGCACCGGCGTCGGGTCGTCGTCCGTGTCCTTCGGATCGGGATCGCGGCGCCACAGGTCCGGGCGACGGTTGCGCAGCCACAGATCGGCCGCTTTCACCTCGGGCGGGTAGACGCGCTCCACCTTGACCTTCCGGATCTTGCCGCCCACCACGTGGATGCTGACGTCCGGGTGCCGGAAGCCGACGGCGCGCTCGTACAGGCTGGCTGCCACCTCGGCGTCCGCGAGCACCTTCCCGCGTGTAAGGGACTGACAAAACTCGGGGTAGTCCTTCTTCCAGCGGTTGATCGTCCGCTCGGTCACCTCGAAAAACGCTGCCAGGTCCTTGTCGGTCGCGCCCATCAGGGCGAGCTTGCGCGCCTGCTCGGCGAACTCGGGCTTGTAACTGGATGGTCGTGCCATCTGGGCACCTCCACGAGCGCGAGCACCCGGCTCACGTCGCGAACAAATAGGGGAATCCCCGGGGAGGGGGCAACCCGCCCACCGCCTGAAAGGACCTGCAGCGCCACCGCAGGGAAGGAGAACGGCTTGTCACCGCGTCGGGTTGCTGCCGGTGTTTTGCCCCACCGCCGGCCGGGGGTGACCTCAGCCCCCACCAGGCCGATGTCCTGCGAATTAGCTGAGCGTGAAGCCGGTGATGACGCCGTTCGCGTCCACCTGGGGCGTGATCTTGCTGGTGTAGGTGCCGGTAACGGGCACGGTCAGGTCAACGCCGTCCTTCACGATGCCGGTGTTAGCGCCCAGCGTGACGCCAGTCAGCGCGCCCTGATCAACGCCGATCGTGCCGCCGGCCGTCGTGGCGCCGTTCACCGTTTTGACACTGACTGGAAGCGCATCGACCACGATCCGCGTGGTCGCGTTGTCCAGCTTGAGCGAGAGGGCGTTGCCCGAGACCGACGCGACAGCGGCGAACGAGCCCGAGCCATCGTACTGCCCCACCGACAGGCCGGTCTGCTGGTCCTGCACGCACGCGTAGTCGGCGGGCAGCGCCACGCTCTCCAGCAGGTCGTTGGCGACGTGCGCGGTCACCATGGCCTGCAGGCCGGTGTTGTCCGCCTTGGACAGCGGGATGGTCAAGCCATCGCCCACCAGCGCGTTGCCGGCGGGCAGGCTCAGTCCGTGGTCGCCCTGCTCTGACGTTGCCGCGGCGTGCGATCTATCCTCGGTTCATCTTGAGGCAGATCTGGCAGGCGATTCCAGCTCCCCTCTACGAGTTCCCAAAGGGATCCGTCATCGGCGACGGCGAACAGGTGGCCATCCTCGGCCGTGAGTTGAAGGACTTTTCGCATGATCTTCCTTGATTGTTACGGAGTAACCATTCGACCATGAAAAAAACGCAGAGTAGTGCGATTTCATGTGTCAAACGGAAAGCAATCCGACACGCCACAGGCACCCTTCCTCAGGGAGGGCTCTCTACAGCCCGGACAGTCTGGGATAGCGGCGGTGCAGCGTTCATGCGCAAGGAAGCAAAAAGCCCCGCGCGGCGGAAACCGGCGGGGCTTTAGGGACACGTGCTGCGAGTCTGGTGAAAATCTATACCGCTTGTTGCAAAAAAGCAAGTGATTTTTCGCCGCCATCCCTTATGCAGCAAGGGCTTGCGGCTCATCGCACGCTGTACGGTCCTCGACCACGCCATGCGCAATAAAGGCCGGCTCCAGCCGGACAATCGCGAGGTTCTCCAGCGCCCGGTAATGCGACTCCATCCACTTTGCCGCCCGGAAGACCCGCGTCTGCTCGGACCCGTGCTTTTCGGCGATCGCGCGGAAGGTGTAGCCCTCCCGCCGGTCCCGCGGCAGGTAGTGGCGCGCGGTCAGGTCCAGCAGCAACGCGGTCGCCGTCAGCCCGGACGACCGGCGCGCGAACAGCGCCAGCCGCTTCATGCCGTCCACCTTCTCCTTCCCCACGCCGAAGCGCGCCCACACCGCGGCCACCTCCTGGCTCGGCAGCCGGTCCCGTACCGCCGCCGTGACCATGCTGCACTGGGCCCGGATCTCGTCCGGCGTCAGCCCGCCGAAATTGACTGTCCCGCTGCCCGGCGTGCCGCGGAGCTGGTCGAGCCAGGCCTGCTGTTTGTCCGTCGGGTGATCGAGATCCTCGAGCATCCGGATCAGCATGTTCCGGAACGGCGCGCCCTGCCGCGGCGGCATGGACAGCACCAGGTAGGACACGTGCAGCGCCTGCTCGGTGCTCCTGAAGATCGCGTCACTCATTGTTCGATTTCCCCGTCGTTGTAGTGCTGGCAGCGCCGGCCGTGGTTCCGGCGCTTGCCGTTCGGTAGTAGCTTGATGCAGGCCCTGATCGTCGTGCCGAACAGCGTGGCCGTCCGCTCATGGACGCAGCCCTTGCAGCTTCGCGCCTCCGCGCGCTCGTAGACCTCGGCCGGGTCGCGGTAGCAATAGCTCGGGAGCGCCATCTATCGCCCCCGCCTGATGCGGGTGAGCTGGCCGCAGTGCTCGCACTTGGTGCGGCTCCGCTCCGCCAGTCGCTTCATCTCGTCCTGATACTGCGCCGCGTGGTTGTGCCAACGCGTTTCCGCGCGCGCGAGCTGCTGCAGCACCCACATCGGATTGAGGCGCTCCCCGCAGGCGGTGCACTCGACCGCGTCCAGCTTCTCATCGATGGTGAACCCGGCCCGGTGTTGGCAGCCAGGCCGGTAGTGAACCTCCCGCAGGTACGGCCCTTCGTCGGCCGGCACCTTCTTCTTGCCTGGGAAGGAAAGCACGGCGGCTTTGTCCTCTCGTCCATGTTCACGATCATGCGGCCTCCCAGCGCAGCTTCCCCTGCAGCGGGTGCGTGTCGACCCGCGGTCGGCTCGGGCAGTTCCAGCTGCCGCCCGCAGTCTCCGCGACGACCCTCCAGCCGGCGGCGCGGAGCGAGGCACCGCCTTCCGTGTTGAGGGTGTAGGTGATCAGCCTGCGGTAGCCCAACGCACGGGCGGCGCGCCACGCCGCCGCGTAGAGCATCGAGCAAGCGTTGCGGTACCCGTCCGTGCAAAGGCGGTTGACCTCGAGCGTCAGGCCGTCGTCGAGAGCGCGCGACACGGGGCGCCCTACCAGCGCCACACCGACGATCCGGTCGCCAGCGGCCGCGCCGACCGCGAACTTGCATCCTGCAGCCGGCTTGTGGTGACGGTGGTGCTGGGCCACGAAGGCGTTTCCCTCAGCAAACGAGATAGGGACGATGCGGAGTGTCATGCATGCACCCCGTCGAAGCTGACGCCGAATTCGTTGGCCGCGGCCGCCTGCACCTTCGCCAGGTACTCGCTGAACTCACCCACCGACATTTCACCGGTCGACTTTCGCGTGACGCGCGTGCGGCCGTCCGGCAGCCGGATTTCCACCTTCACGCCGTACAGGTCCGCGAAGTACTCGTGCCAGGTGTCCTTGCTGAACTGCTGGCCGTGGACCCACGCCTGCTCCGCGATGTCGCGCAGCACGACGCCCCAGTAGTACCGGTTCGCCTCGGTGGTGCGCCGGCGCTCTTCGGCCGTGACAATGACTCGCAGGGGCGTGCCCCTCTCCAGGCAGGCGGCGGCGTTGGACTTGATGAAGGCGAGCACCGTGGGCCAGATGCCGGGGCTCTTCAGGGTGAACTCGCGGTAGAGCGTGGCCATGCTCAGGCCTCCTTTCCGGGGAAGTTGACGCGGGCGAACTCCCCAAACGTCGCGCGCGCGGCGGCGTCATAGGCGCGCGCCGCCTCTGCCGGCGTGTCGAACAGCCCAAGGTGTCGCGTCCTGCCGCCGTGGCCGATGGATGCGCGCCACTTCTTGTCCTTGAACGACACGCCCTTGTAGCCGCTCTTGTTCTTCGCGAGCATCGCCCGGTTCCGCAAGTTCTCGGCTCCGCTGCACAGCCGCAGGTTGGCGATCCTGTTGTCGCCGCGACATCCATTGACATGGTCAATCTGCTCGGGCGGAAGCTCGCCGTGCACGTAGAGCCATGCCAGGCGGTGCGCCATGTGGATACGACCGTCGAGCAGGATGATGCGGTATCCATGCCCGTTGATGCAGCCAGCGGGCTTGCCAGCGAACCGGTTGAACGGACTGCTGGCCTTCCATGTGAACTCGCCCGTTTCAGGGCAATACGTCAGCGCCTCGCGAACGCGCTCCGCCGTCAGGGACCGGAGCATTTTTCCCTTGCTGGGCATCAGGCAGCCTCCTTTGCGTCCAGTTCGATTCGGATTCGGGTGTTCTGCACCAGGTCGCGCGCGTATGCCGCGGTCATCTGCATGGCCTCGGCGCGCAGGGCCTCCAGCGCTTGGCGCGCGGCTGCGACGTCGGCCTGCTCGAGCGGCATGGCGTAACGGAGCTTCCGCGCCAGCACCAGCAGCGGATCGACCGGCACCGCGCGGCCCTGCCGCTTGCCGTGCATCTCGAAGGCGCAGGCGACGCCCTCCACTGCCGGCGCGGTCTCGTACCAGCAGCCGTCGTTCGCGTCGCGGAAGATCGGCACGCCGGCCGCCGTGGTGGTCACGGTGCCTTCGCGGTCCAACGTGTCGAGGATGGATTCGAGCGGCCGGAAGACGGCGTCCACTTTCCACCCCTCACACCGAAGCTTTACGTTGCCCCCATCCCAGCCGGGCCGATACTTCTTCCGTGGAGCCTTGCTACGCGGCATGGTCGCCCCCCAATGCAATTGCTTGCTCGCTTAACTCGAGTGCGTCCATCGCGCTCCATCCTCGATCGAGACGTTTCCTCACCGTCGCTTCCGACAAGCCAGCGAACTCGCACCACTCCGCGAGAGTGCGAGTGACCCCAGCAATGGTCAGTCGCCGATTTCGCCGAGTGTTTCTGGCCTGCTCTAGCCTGCTCGCCCACACGCAGTTTCCAGGCCGATAGTCGCCATCGTTGTCTCGGCGCTCGATGGTTGCGCCGGGCGGCCGAGGTCCCATATCGGACAAAAAGGACTCGAATGAGTCGCGCCAGCGATCGCACACCCGAATGCCTCTGCCGCCCCAGTTCGGGTAGTCAGGGTTGGCAGCGTTGTAGCAACGCGACTTCATGTGCTGCCAAGCAACGTATTCCGGGGTGCGAGTGCGGGTGTGCTTTCCAACTGCCTGCACCACCCGCTCATTGCGTAGGCACCCACAGGATTGGACTGCTCCACCTCGCAAGTTGGAGGCCTCCACCACCGCGGCTCCGCCACAAGCGCACCGGCAGTTCCAGTAGACGCGTGGACGCGTGCCTCCCATCCGGCTGGAACGCGCGACCACCGTAAGCCGCCCAAAGGTCTTTCCGACCAGCGATTCCGCCTTGCTCATCACGCGGCCTCCTGCGCCCGGGCGTACTCGAGCAGCGCCAGCGCGTCGGCATGGTTGTCGTCGACGACGCGGTGGCCGCGCGCGCGCATGGCCGCGATCATGGCGTCCTTGTTGGCGTTGCCCTTCCCCGTGGCCGACTTCTTGATGACGGTCACCGGCACAGCGACCAGCGGCACGCGATTGCGGTCGGCCCAGGCCTGCAGATGCGCTTCGAAGCCGCCGTAGACGTGAGCCGCCTGCACCGCGGTATGGCGCAGCACGCGCTCGTAGTAGATCGCGTGGATCTCGCCCGCCTGCCGCGCGCACTCCCCGAGCCAGGCCGCGAACTTGAGCCAGCGCTGGCCAGGGCCGTCGTTTCGCCGTGGCGCGAACGACTCGCTGCCGCTGAGCAGCTGCCCGTCGCGAAGGCCGAGCGCCCAGCCAGTCGTAGTGCCGATGTCGATCGCCAGGATGTTCAGGTTGCAGGCCGGCGTACCCAACGCTGCGAGGGCATTGCGTTTGGAATCAGCGACTTGGTCAGTCGCCTCGTCTCGCGTCACCGTGTCGAAAAAGTCCGTCATGGAATGCCTCAGTCAAAGCCGCGGGACGTGTTGGCCGGGCGCTTGGGCGGCGCCGGGTGCCAGTTCGTCGCAAGCGTTTCGAATCGGGTCTGCGCGCCGATGTAGGCCAGCGCGACGCGGCCAGGCTGGCCCTGCCGGTTGAGCGCGACGTCGACCTCGCAGATGCCCTTGTCCGGGGTGTCCGGGTGGTACACCTCGTCGCGGTACAGGAACATCACGACGTCGGCGTCCTGCTCGATCGCGCCGGAGTCGCGAAGGTCAGACGGCTGCGGCCGCTTGTTGGGCCGGCGCTCGAGCTCGCGGTTGAGCTGCGACAGGAGCACGATGGCGATGTCCAACTCTTTCGCCAGGGCTTTGAGCCCGCGCGTGATGCCCTCGATCTGCGCGTTGCGGTTGTCGCCCTCGCCTTCCATGAGCTGCAGGTAGTCGATCACGAGCACGTCCAGGCCGGCGCGGCGTTTGACCTGCTTGGCTTTCATGCGGACGTCCAACAGGCGCAGGCCGCCCTGATCGTCGAGCCACAGGCCCATGCTCTCCAGCACGCCCATCGCCTGCGATAGTCGGTTCCATTCATCGTCCGCCATGCGGCTCGGCGTCAGCAGGTTCGACAGCGGGATCTGACCGATTGCGGCAAGATTCCGGTCGTCCAGCTGCGCGCGCGGCATTTCCATCGACAGCACGAGCACCTGCCGGCCGCGGGCTGCATGGCGGGCCAGGCCGAGCGCGAAAGCGGTCTTGCCCATCTTCGGGCGCGCCGCGACGACGATCAGCTCGCCCGGCCGGACGCCACCGTTCAGCAGCGCATCGATGTCGCGGAAGCCAGTCGAGATCGCCCGAGCACCATCGGTCTCGCGCGATTGAAGAATCCGCGCGTATTCGACGAGGCTGCTCGACACGTGCGTCGGCTCCTTGCGCACGCGGGCCTGCGCGAGTGCCTCCAGGCGACTGGTGGCGCGGTCGATCAGCGCCGGCGATTCGTCAGCCGAGGCCTTCGCCTCCTGGGCGAGCTCGCTGCCGAGAACCAGCAGCGCCCGGCGGACCGCGCGCTCGCGTACGATCGCGGCATGCCTGCCAACGCTTGCGGTACCGGGCGTGTTCTGCGCGAGCTCGGTTAGGTACGCCAGGTCGGCTGCGCCTTGGCCAGCGGCCTTCAGACGTTCGAATACCGTGACGCAGTCGGTCGGTTTGCCGGCTTGGATCTGGCGCGACAGCTCGGCAAAGATCGCGCGGTGATCGCCGACGGTGAAGTGCTCCGCCTGCAGGTCACCGATGCGGTCGAAGCACTCGCTGTCGATCAGCAGCGCGCCGAGCACGGCTTGCTCAGAAGCGACCGCGGTCAGGCGGTCGTCGTGGCCGGGAGTCGGCATGGGAGCGTTCATGCTGCCTCCGCGTGGACGCGCCGCGCCTGCTCGCCGACCGTGGTCAGCACGACGTTGCCGTCGCCGGCGATGTACCAGAGCTTGAACCAGTTGCCGCGCACGGACTTGCGATGCACGGCCGGCCAGTCCTTGTAGCGCTTGGCGTCGGGCAGGCTGTACCGGGCCTTGAACTCGAGCCAGTGCAGGCGGAGGAATTCCATCGGGATGCCCGCTTGCTCGGCGTAGGCGAAGACGGTGTCGTCTTCGGCAATGGGCTTCACGCCCTGCTGCTTGCAGGCCTTCAGGTAGGCAGGCAGACCGATCGCCGAACGCCTGGGCTTCCCGACTCGTTCGGTTTCCAGCTCATTGCCCCCTTGGGGGGTATGGGGGGTATTTCTTTCCTGTTCCTGTTCCTGTTCCTGTTCCTGGTTTCGAAACGGTTTAGGTAACCGTTCGCCAAGGGTTTCGAATGGCTCTCTCACTTCGGCCGGGAATTTCGGAGCGAAATCCCGCAAAGCCCGCGCCAATACTGGCTTTACGGGGCAGTCGTCTGGAACTTGGTGAAAGAGCTTGGCCGCTGCCTTGCCTTGGTTGGGGTTCTCAATGTCGTTCCACAGACAGAACTTGTGGATGACAACCCATTTCGACCCTTCATCACGGGTTGCGAAACCGTTTCCAGACAGTTCGTCAAACCGTTCGGAAACCGTTTCGATAGGCCAGCGAAGATCCTCGGCGACATACCCGTCAGGAAGACGGAATGCACCGATCATGTTCGTGTGTGGGCTGCTGAGGAGATAGAGCGCCAGCACTTTGCCTTGGTCGCTAAGCCCCAGAAAGCCTGGGTCTGACCAAAGCGCCGTGGGCATCTTTCCGTAATCGCGCATCTGCTACCTCAATCCCTGCGCGGTGCCTGGCTGCCCAGCAGCTCGGCGATCGCGCGTTTCGTTTCGGCGCACAGCTGCAGGCGGACATCGACCGTATTGGCCAGCGTCATCCGGTGCAGCAACTCGTTGATCCACGCGACTTGGGCGCGCTGTGCCTGCTGTGCGTCCATGGTTCTCTCAATGCTTCGTGTTCTGTTCGGCCAGCACGTCGAGATAGCCGACGGTGGCAAACGCCTGCGCGACGCGGGGGTCCCGCATAGCCTTGGCGAGTGCCTTGGTCATCCTGACGTCGTCTCCAGCGCCCTGCTTCATCGCGTCTTCCATGGCCTTGGTGGCCACTTCGATCGCTTCCACGTCGGTCATGCATTCCTCGCCGCCAGCACCGCTTCCATGATGGTCAGGGCCCCGCGGTGCATGAGGTACTGGCTCAGAATCCGGTTGCCCAGCACGCGTTCGACGTCGGCGATCTTGTCGGCCGGCAGCGATCGCCGCGGGTTGCCCTTCGGATTGAGGGCCGCGCGCTGGAAGTAGTCGCTGACGTGTGATGGGTAGAGGTCGGCCAATGCGGCGAGAGCCTGGAGAGTCAGACCGGGTTGCGCCCGGCGTTCCCAAGCCAGCGCGCAAGCGTCACGGTAGGTCGCGCACATCGCGATCTCGGCGTCGGGAAGAAAGCGCCCCTTGCCGTTGATGAAAAAGCCCTGAGGCCCAGTACTGACGCCGGTTCCCGGCTCTTCAGCTACCCGCATTTCTTCTTCTCCTGATTGGCAAATTCAATCGATTCCACAGTTGCTTCCACGGTTGGCCCCCGGGCCAAATAAAGGCGTCACGAGGACGCCGGGAGCAACGCCGCGGCAGGGCTGGTGGCCGCCTACTTGCGCACCACCGCCCTACTCGCGACCCTGGTGACAAAGGCTTTTGTCACGAGAAAACAAGCACTTCTGCATACAAGCGATGACAAACTGCCTCGCATGGACACTTTCACCGACCGCCTCAGATGGGCCATGGCCCAGATGGACCCGCCCATATCGCAGCGACGCCTCGCGCTGCGCATTGGTGTCCGTCCTCAGGCGATCCAGTACCTCTGCAATCCGAGCAACAACGCGAAAGGCAGCCGGCACACTCACGCGATCGCCCATGCGCTCGGTGTCGATGCAACGTGGCTGGCTAAGGGCACCGGCGCTCCACGACGCAGGGTTCGACGCGTTGTCGACCAGCGTCACGCCATCTGGGAATGCATCCGGTGCACGCATATCCTTCTCACGCACCTCGAGCGGGTCGCCGCGTCGTTCGACGAGTGAGCCGCCCACCCGCGGCGACCGCGGTATCGGCTTGGCCGAGTTCTGGCCAGATCAGGTGCCAGCGGTCAGGCGCCAGGTCGTCAAGGCTCTTCGGCTTCTTCCCCGACGCCAGGGCGAGCTCGCTCACCCGGCTGCGGGGGATGCCCGTCTTCCGCCAATCACTGACGGAAGGGGCTTTGATGCCGAGCAGCTCGGCGACGGCGCTGGTGCCGCCAAGGAGGTCGATGAGTTGGTCTGCGGTAGCCATGGCCGCATTTTAGGTGCGCCTAAATCGAAATGCAAGGTACAACTAAAATCCTTGCTGTTAGGCTGACCTAATGGACACATGGAACAAACGGCTTGCCGCCGCGCTTGCGGAGAGCCCGTACACTGCAAACCGCTTGGCATCCGAGCTGGGTCTCTCGGCGCCCACGATTTCGGCATGGATCGGCGCCGGATCCATTGCGCCGGCGAAGGACATCAAGGCTGACAACCTGCTGCGCGTGTGCGCCAAACTAGGGGTAAGCCCTGAGTGGGTCATGTTCAAGGAAGGGCCGATGCGTCCCTCAAAGCAATGGCCGTTCAGCGTGCCATTCGCCGAATATGACGCGCTGGACGATGCGCAAAAGCAGATAGTCGACAGGGTCGTTTCATCACTCGTGAGCGAGTCCTGGGGCCGACCGCCCTCCAGCGGCGAAGTCGGATTGCCTGCAGCAAAAAAGGTCGCTCGCAGCTAGAGAACAAGCGTTCGCGACATCACAAAGGCCGCCCGGCGAGAGGCGGCCTTTTTTGTTGTTCCCTGATCCAAACGCATACAAGCCGCTTGGTAATTCCCGCACGGGGAATTTGTAGCATGCGCTTAACTCGTTCCCTTAACATCTACGCACCAGGCAGCAAAGACTGCACACGGGGAAGGGGTCAGGGATGTATGTCGAATGTGATTGAGTTGGCGCAGTTCCGCGCGGGGCGATCCAGTAAGCGCAAAGAGGGGCATTCCGAGCAGACGCTCGGGGAACACTCCATTGTGATCCGGGCACTGCCTGATGGCGGCCACACCTACACGATCCACGGCATCTACTCGGCGTCGCGCCGGCTCACGGCCCAAGCGCTGACCTGCGTGCTCGGCGACATCCTGAAGGACTGACATCTGGGCCGGCACCATCATTTAGGCCGGGCTAATATTTTTCTTGACGCTTTCTTTAGGCCGGCCTAATATAGCTCTGTCAGCGCAAGCAATGCGCGAATCAGATGGAGCAAGACATGCCAGCCCGCATCAGCCACTTCACCGCCGCCCAGACCGAAGTCGCCGAGCACATTCAGCGTGATGCGCTGAACTTCGCCAACGACAACGACATCGAGGCCGGCGCCTACATGGCGCCCGTGGCCGGCCTGGTGCTGCGCGGCGATCTGAGCGATGCCGCACTGGTCTCCATGGCGCGCGAAATCCTGCAGCAGTACGAGCGCGACACGCGCCACCACGTCGCCCTGATCGACGAAGCGGCGGCAGCCGACGAGCAAGAAGCGCTCGGTCTGCGCGCCCTGCATATCCGTTCCCTCCCCGAGTCCCTGCTGTCGCGCAACGGCGCGATCGCCTGATCTCGCACCCGGAGAAAGCAGCCATGTGCCGCTACGTCTTCACCCGCGAGTGCGACGACGGTCCTGTCATCAGCCCGGACTACGAGCTGACTGTCGACTTCGAGCTCGACCAAGGGCACATCGCCGTGCGCGGTGTCTATGCCCGCTTCGCCGGAAGCAATGACGTGGCGAAGCTCGGCGACCGCAACTACGACCGCGGCGCCATCGAATCCCTGTGCCGCAACTACCTGGAGACCCTGTGATGTCCGACGACGATCTGCGCGCCGTCCAGCGCCGCAACAACCTGATCCTCTGCTACGTGATGGCCATCTTCGCCGTGGTTTGCGCCGCGCACGAGATCGCCAACGTGCTGCCGTGAGCCTGGCCGTGATCGACATCCACGACTTCAGGGCCATGCGCGAGCGCCAAGCCAAGAACCTGCGCCGGCTGCGCGCGGCAACGTGGCTGGTCATCGGCGCGCTCCTGCTAGCCAACGTCATCGACATCGTGAGGCCCTACCTGTGATGGACGACACCACCACCGACTACCAGGTCCACCGTTCGCTGCGCGACGCGTGCGGCCCCAAGGCTCAGCTGCACGTCGAGCCGGAATACGACATCACGGCCTGGCTCCTGGCCGCCGTCTACGGCGTCGGCATCGGCTGCCTTTGGTACCTCGCTGTCGCCCTGCGCGCCGGCGCCTGACATCACCACCAACAGAGAGAAATGACCATGCTCGTCCCCGTCGCAATCCAAATGGACTCCGTCGACTCGTCGCAGATCCACAGCATCGGCCACGACGCCGCCACCTCGACGCTGGCCATCCGCTTCAAGAACAAGGACGGTGCGCCGACCTCGCTCTATCACTACCGCAACGTGACCGCCGAAGACTTCGCGGCGTTCCGCGGCGCCGAGTCGATCGGCTCGCACTTCTACAAGCACATCAAGCCGTTCGCCGACAAGTACCCGTACGTGAAGGTCGAGTCGGCGCCGGCCGCCTGAACCGCTCCCCTCACCTTTCCTGCCTGGAGACCTACATGTCCACTGCCGTCGCCGAGCGCGCTACCGCCCCACAGCGGCAATCGCTCGTCACCAAGTTCGCCGAGCGCTACAGCATCGAGCCGAACAAGCTGATGAACACGCTCAAGGCCACTGCCTTCCGTCAGCGCAACGATGCGCCGATTACGGACGAGCAGATGGCCGCGCTGCTGATCGTGGCGGACCAGTACAAACTCAACCCGTTCACGAAGGAGATCTACGCCTACAACGACAAGGGCGCGATCGTCCCCGTGGTCTCGGTCGACGGCTGGGCGCGGATCATCAACGAGCATCCGGCGCTGAACGGCATCGAGTTCCGCTATTCGGATGAGCTGGTGACCAACTCTGGCGCGAAGCCGTGCCCGGAATGGTGCGAAGTGATCATCCACCGGAAGGACCGCGAGAAGCCGACCATCATCCGCGAATATCTCGACGAGACCTACCAGGAGCCGCGCGGCGAGAAGCGTGTCCCGGGCCCGTGGCAGAGCCACACCAAACGGATGCTCCGCCACAAGACGTTGATCCAGGGCTCGCGTATCGCCTTCGGATTCGCCGGGATCTACGACGAGGACGAAGCGGCCCGCATCGTCGAGCGTGACATGGGCACGGCGGAAGTCGTCGGCAACGGCGCGCCGACGGTCCAGATGCCGCAGGCGCGGCCTCGGCAGATCCAGCAGCAGGAGGCCCGCACGATCGACGTGCCGGCGCCGCGCGCCGCGCAAGCAGATCCGGTGCAGCGCCAGGCCGCGCCAGCGCCCGCGCCTACCCCGGCCGCCGCCGTCGCGGCTGATCTGGACGACGCCGTCACCGACGGCGAAAAGCAGTGGATCCGGAACAAGCTGGCCGACGCGGACATCGCGATCGACGACGCCATCGCGACTCTTTGCCTGTCCGTGCCCTCGTCTCTCGATGGCCTAACGCGCGACGGCTTCATCGCCTTCCAGGACTACATCCGGGAGAACTGCTGATGTCGGACCTGCAATTTGACGCGGCGTCGCACACCTACACCGTCGGCGGCGTCGCGGTACCGAGCGTGACGCAGATCCTCGCGCCGCTCAACGACCTGTCGATGATTCCGCCCGCGACGCTGCAGTACAAGCGCGACCTCGGCACGGCCGTCCACGCGGCCACCGAACTGCATGACCGCGGCGAGCTCGACGAGTCCACCGTCGCGCCGGTGGTGCAGCCCTACCTCGATGCCTGGATCCGGCTGCGCGCCGAGAAGCCCTTCGAAATCGTCGGGCTGGAGCACCGCGTCTTTCACCCGGTGCACCGCTACGCCGGCACCTACGACCGCCTCGTGGTGATGGACGGCAAGCTCTGCGTCCTCGACATCAAGACCGGTGCCATGTATCCGAGCTACGGCCCGCAGCTCGCGGCCTACAAGAACGCCGTCGAGCATGAGACCGGCCGTCGCGTTCAAGGCCGCTACGCGGTCGAGCTGCGCGACGACGGCACCTACCGCCTGCACCCGATGACCGATTCCGAGGACTGGGCCGTGTTTCTGTCCTGCCTCACCCTGCACCGCTACCGCAACAAGCACGCCGCCTGATCGCGGCCCGGAGAACGACATCATGACCACGAACACCCAAGGCACGATCGCATACGACGCCAGCGCGGCCGTCGTGCTGGCCGGCAAGGCGCAGAAGGCGCTGCAGAGCGCGAAAGGCTACGTCATCGACAGCCCGACCATGTACGAGCTCGCCAGCGACGACCTGAAAAGCGTCAAGGCGCTGATGAAGCAGGTCGAGGAGCAGCGCACGTCGATCACCGGCCCGCTGAACCAGGCGCTGAAGGCGGTCAACGACCTGTTCCGCGCGCCGAAGGAATACCTGGAGTCGGCGGAAGCGACGCTCAAGGGCGCCCTGCTGGCCTACGACCGCGAGCAGCAGCGCAAGGCCGAAGAAGCGCGCCGCGCCGCCGAGGAAGCGGCCCGCAAGGAGCGCGAGCGGATCGAGGCCGAGGCGCGCGAAGCGGAACGCGCCGCGCGCGAGGAAGCCGAGCGCATTGCCCGTGAAGCTGCTGCAGCCGCAGCCGCCGGCGACCGGGCAAAGGCCGAAGAGCTGAAGGCGGAAGCTGAGCGCACTGCGGCCGCCGGCGCCGAGCAGGCACAGCAGATGGCCACCGTCGCCGAGCTCGTGACGGCCGCGCCCGTGCCGGTGGCCACCGCGGCGCCAAAGGTGTCAGGCCTGTCCACCCGGCAGAACTGGAAGGCGCGCTGTGTCGACAAGATGGCGCTGATCCGCTTCATCGCGGAGCACCCCGAGCACCAGCACCTTCTCGACATCAACCAGTCGGCGCTCAACCAACTGGCGAAGGCCCAGAAGGAAGCGATGCGCATCCCTGGCGTCGAGGCCTACCCCGACGCCGTGATGTCCGCCCGCGCCGCCTGACCGACCCCCTTGGCCGGTGCAGCGTCCCGGCCCTTTCTATTCCACAGGAGCCGCCCATGCTCGAACTCGAAAACGAACTGGTGAAGATCACCCACATCAACACGCGCAACGAGAAGCACGGCGACGAGCCGGTGCTGGCCGTCGATCTCAAGCTGCAGGCGCGGCTGTCGAACGACGTGCTGTCGCTGTTCTCGCCCATGTTGAAGGCGAGCTTCTACCACAAGGACGAGTCCGTGCAGGGCGACCTGGTGACCGACCCCGGCTACCTGCCCAACCTGAAGCACCCCAGCATCGGCCCGGTGAAGTGGGCCGGCGATTGGGAGCATCACGTGCTGATCATCCACAACGGCGTGCGCGCGGCCGACGACATCGTGCTCGACGAGGCCCGCATCAACAAGGTGCAGTTCGACTTCCAAGAAGGCGGCACCGTGTTCGTCAACTTCCGCGCGCAGGTGCATCCGGACGAGAAGACCGCCGCAAAGCTGCTGTCGCTGCTCGGCCAGGAAGTGCACATGAGCCTGCGGTACGACGAGCCCGACGAGATGCCGGAGGCGGCGTAACGATCAACGGAGGAAAGCGGATTCTGTTCGATCGCGACTGGGCGTGAAGCCCGTAGCCGGGAGATGCCGAGCCAGTCGCTACGCGCGCTAGGCGGCGCGATCAGTGCAGCGAGTACCCCACCCTTCAACGGGCCACCTGCGGCGGGACAACGCCGAGTCCCGATAAATAGCGGCGACGACTCCAACTGATTGGCAGGAAGTCGCAGGCGGCCCACCCAGACAGAGCAATGACCATGGACTGGCCAATCGGCACCCCACTCTCGCGCGCCCAGCGCCAACTGCAGGCCGATATCGTCGACCTGGCGCGCGACTCGACGGCGCTCAAGCGCGAGAACGCGGAGCTGCGTCAGCGCCTACAGGCTGCCGAGCGCGCTGCCGCGCTGGCGGAAGAACGCGCCGAGATCGCGAACCAGGCGCACGCCATCCAGGCCCTGCAGCTCGCGCAGCTCGAGAAGCTGGCCCGCGAGGTGAAGCGCGCCGCGGTGAAGAACCCGCACTGGCCGATCTCGCGATGGGTCAAGTTTGGGCCGATGGCCGCATTTCTGGCATCGATCAAGGACATCTGACTATGAAGCGGAACTACCAAGCGGAACGCGAATGCGCGGAGTTGGACCGATCGAGGATCGGCACCGCACAGCAGCCAGCAGCGCAGCCGGCGCCCTACGCTTATGACGTGACGTGTGCCGACGGTGAATCCGAGCTGGTGTACGCCGCCTACATGGAGCGCCACGGGAAGGACATGGACTACGTTTCGCGCGTGCCGCTCTACGCGGCGCTGCCAGCGCAGGCCGCGGGGCTGACGGACGACGAAATCGAGCGCCTGATTTCGCGCTTCATCGGGAACGTGGCCCCGGGCCTTCGCAACGACTGCCGCGCGTTGGTGCGGGAAGTTCTATCCCGCGCCGCGCCGAGCGGGGAGCCGGTGGCGTACGTCGAGTGCCGCGAATGCGGCCGCTGCGGTCACACCGGCATCAACGACGCGCACTCGCAGGACGAATGCTGCTCGAATTGTGACTGGACTGGTCCGGCTCCGAAGGAGGATGTTTGCCCCGGGTGCGCGCAAACCGGGACCATGCGCGCGGCCTGCCCGAAGTGTGGCAGCGTGTATCGCCTTCTTTGCGAAGCGACCGTCGGTGCCGCCCCGCAGCCGAGCGAGAAGCAGGCCGAGCAGCCCGCCGAGAAAGCGCGCGGGGTGGATATGCGGGCCGCGCTGGACATGGCTCGCACGGCGATGGTCAGCAACGGCCTGACGCCGAACGAACTGCCGCGCGTGTTCGAGATCATTGACGCCGCCCTACTCGCCGCGCCCGCCGCAGCGACGGCGCAGGAGCCGCCGAGTCCGCCTCCGATTACGGCGCGATATGGCACGCAGGAATACGACCAGCAAACCGCTTTCGCTGAAGGCTGGAACGCCTGCTTGGACGCCGCGCCGCAAGCCGCTACCGGGGCGCAGGGGCTGACGGAGGGCGATCGCAAGGAACTGGATCTGTTTATTTCCCACCTCCGCAACGCTCTCAAAGGCTCCGGACACATGGCCGTCTGCGGGAATGATGCCGAACTGCTGGACCGCGCCGTCGCCATCCTCGCCCAAGCCGCACCCGCCTCTCTGCACGCCGAGAGCGTCAAAGAGAATGCAGAGAGGTTGCAGGGAGCGGCAGCCGACGCGCTGCAACAGATCGGCGCACTCCTCGGTGCTGGTGAGCAGGCCCGCACGCTGGACGTGATTATGCCCAGCATCCGTAATCTGAAGCACCTCTCCGATTGCCTCGCCGCCATCGAGCGCGAGTTTTTCATGGTGCCGGGCGAGCCCGATGAAGAACTCCCGGGAGAGGAGGTCAGCGACGAATGCCTGCTGAACAGCTGGGGCTCGACCGTCGAACAATACGTCGACCAATTCCGCCAGCTCGGCATCCCACACCTGGTCGGGCGCGCGATTGAGCAGCAGATGACCGCCGCAGCGCGCGACGTTCTTCGGGAGCGCCAGCGGCAGATCACAGCTGAGGGCTGGACGCCGGAGCATGACGACCAGCACAGCCCCGGCACGCTCGCTCAAGCCGCCGCCTGCTACATCGAATGGAATGGCTGGGAGGCGAAGTACCAACGCGCAGGCGCCATCCCGGTTAATTGGCCGTGGGACCCGAAATGGTGGAAGCCGTCAGACGACCGCCGCAATCTGGTTAAGGCGCTCGCACTGGGGCTGGCCGAGATCGAGCGGCTGGACCGCGCCGCCCTCGCCGCGTCGAAGGAGAGGGCGTGATGCTGGCCACTTCCAACGCACAGCGCATCGTCTGCTGGTTCTCGTGCGGCGCGGCGTCTGCTGTCGCTACCAAGTTGGCTATCGAAGCCAACGCGCGCGGCCCCAGGTTGCCGCTGGTGGTCGCCCGCTGCCATGTCGCGGAAGAACACCCCGACAATGATCGCTTCGCCGCCGACTGCGAACGCTGGTTTGGCGTGCCCATCCTTGAACTTGCGAACGAGCGGTTCGGCGCTTCCATCTACGGTGTGTTCGAGAAGGAGCGATACATCGTCGGTCCGGCGGGAGCGCCATGCACGCGCGCCCTCAAGAAGCGCGTGCGTGAGGGCTTCCAACAACCCGGCGATCTGCAGGTCTTCGGCTACACCATCGAGGAACAGCACCGCATCGACAACTTCATCGACGCGAACAACGACGCGCGACTGTGGCCTGTCCTGGTGGAGCATGACCTGTCGCACGCCGATTGCCTGGGCATCGTAGACCGCGCGGGCATCCGCTTGCCCGATATGTACCGACTCGGCTACCGGAACAACAACTGCATCGGTTGCGTCAAGGGCGGCGCGGGATACTGGAACAAGATCCGGGTGGACTTCCCGGAAGCCTTCACGCGCATGGCGGCATTGGAACGGAAGATCGGCGCCAGCATCTGCAAGGAGAACGGGCAGCGCGTCTACCTGGACGAGCTATCGCCAACGGCTGGCAGCTATGAGGCCGAGCCGTCCGTCCAATGCGGCATCTTCTGCGAGCTGGCGGACGCGGCCATTGGCGCCTCGCAAGCGGCAGAGGGGGAGCGCAATCATGGGTGAGATGAAGCCGTGCCCGTTCTGCGGCGACGACGGCGAGAAGGGCGAAGTCGAGATGACCGAGTTCCCGTCGCGGAACCAGTACAAGGTCATCAAGTGCTACACGTGCGGCGCGAGCTGCCCGGCGGCGAACTGGAACACCCGGGCGCCAGTAGAGGGGCCGAAGCCGAACCATGCGACCTTCGCCGACTGGCAGGCGTTCCACGACTCCATGCGCCAGGCCGGCGCGACCGAACAGGAGATCGCTGAGGCGCTGGCCGCGCGCGACGAGACCGGAGCCGGCACGCTGGCCAGCGCGATCGGCGGCCTCCCAGCCGAACCTCGTACCAAGCAATGACTGAGGCAGCAACACGAATCATCGAATTGACCCGGAGCATCTGGGAGAGAGAAATGGCGGTACTGACCAACAACGAGCTGAAAGAACTGACGGGCGGGCTGGTCCAGGGTGCGGCGCAGCGGCGCTGGATCAAGAAGCAGCTCGGCATCGACGCGCCGGTCAAGATCGACGGCCACCCGGTCATCACCTGGGAGCAGGTGAACCGCGGGCCCGTGAAGGCGAACCAAGGCCGCACCGAGCCGCGCTGGAGCGTCGCGGCATGAACCGTCCCCGCACCGTCAAGGCCGGCAAGGGCTTGTTGCCGAGAATGGAAGCGCGGCCGCGCCGCGATGGCCTGGTCACCTATCGGTACCACCCTGTCGGTGGCAAGCCGATCAACCTGGGCACCGATCGCACAGAGGCGATCCGGAGGGTGCTGGACCTCACCGGCGAGGGCGACGACGCTGGCACGTTCGGCCGGCTCTGGCTCCAGTACCGGGACACCCCCGACTGGAAAAAGCTGGCCGAGGCGACGCGCCGCGACTATGAGCAGTGCTGGCTGCAGCTCGAGCCCCGGTTCGCGGAGGTCCATGCTGGCCACCTCCGGGCCTCCCATGTCGCCAGGTACATGCGGGTCGAGCGCGCTGATGCGCCCGTCAGGGCGAATCGAGAGGTCGCGTTGCTGTCCAACCTGTGCAATCTGGCGATCGAGCGCGGCGAAGCCGAGGCAAACCCCTGCCGGCAAGTCCGCCGCAACACCGAGCAGCCGCGCACCAAGGCCCCGGCGACGGCGGCGCTAACCGCATTCCTGGACTGGCTCAGCAAACAGAGCCCTCAGAGAAGGGTTATCGGTCTCGCCGCCGAATACGCCGCGGTCGCGGGGAATCGAAAGGTGGAGTTCCTCGACCTGGTGCGGCCGCAGGTTGACCGCGCCGCGGGCGTCATCCGCACCAAGCGCGCGAAACAGCGCGGCATCAAGCGCGGCGAGATCATCGAGGAGATCGAGATCACGCCGAAACTGGCTGATCTGCTGGACCGGATCGAAGCCGTCCACGCCGCCCGCAATCGGGACTGCCTGTACCTGTTCCCGAATCGGCACGGTACCGCGTACACCGCGGCCGGGTTCAAGGCCATGTGGGGCAAGATCATGAATGCCGCCCTCGAGGAGAAGGTGATCACGGACCGTTTCACCTTCCACGACCTGCGGGCCTATTACGCGACCACCCATAAGGCCGAGCGTGGCGCCCTGCCCGATCTGCACGCAAACCCGGCAATCACCGCGCGCGTCTACGACCGAAACAAGGTGGTCAAGCGGAAGGCCCTGTAAGGGCGAGTATTCCCACCGTGGGAATATGGCGGGAACAAACCACTGTATGGATGTCCAGAAAGCAAAACAGCCGCTTTCGTAAGCGGCTGTTTCTTAAGGGAATTCTTTGGGGTGGCTGATGGGACTCGAACCCACGACGACAGGAATCACAATC
>NZ_JAGFTW010000023.1:0-48051 GCF_017598945.1 Cupriavidus gilardii | reverse complement strand
GGCGGGAACAAACCACTGTATGGATGTCCAGAAAGCAAAACAGCCGCTTTCGTAAGCGGCTGTTTCTTAAGGGAATTCTTTGGGGTGGCTGATGGGACTCGAACCCACGACGACAGGAATCACAATCCTGGACTCTACCAACTGAGCTACAGCCACCGTAGCACCGTCGTCAGTACTGCTCGACGGAAACCAAGATTATACAAACTTCGTTTGGCGATGGCTAGTAGTACGCACAAAATTTTTCTGGTGCGGCCAAGCGAAGTTCTGAAGCCTCAGGACCAGCGGGCTTCGAGCCGGATCGCCTCGTGGATCGCGTCGAGCGTTTCCTGCTCCGTCTGATAGGTACCCGGCAGTCGACGGCTCCTGCCGTTCAGCACATCGGTCTGCAGCGCCGCCGCAGCGGCGGCATCGGTGCCGCGATGCCAGCAGTAGCGAGCGGTCCAGGTACCGTTCTGCAACCGCTCGACGACCCAGACGACGCGGAAACCTTCGAACGCGACACCAAACAAGCCCTCTTCTTCCATTCCACCCTCCGAGGCCAGATCTTCTTGTCGTTTTTGGGCTCCATCTTGCCATCACCCGGTTGGGGGGTCACCCCTTTGCAAGAGCTAAACAAGGATTGTCGGCAGGGACGTTGCTCGGCGGCATCAGGCCGGCGCAGGCGGGGCGGAGCGGAATGGAAACGGGACGGCGGACGACGGCGGGGTGCGGGAGGACTGCAGGAGGGGTGCAGGAGGGGTGCAGGAGGGGTACAGGAGCAGAGGGCCGGGCAAAAAAAAGTCCGCACATGGCGGACTCTTAAACTCTTGCGATCTCAATGCCCTGAAGGCAATTGCAATGTAACTGTCATCGACGCCAAGCACCATTCGGGTAAACGAAAGGACCGGCGGCCGACCGAGCCCCAGACAAAAAAAGCCCGCACAAGGCGGGCTCCAAAATCAGTTGAAGAAAGCCCTGTATTCGAGGGCACGGACAGTTTAAGAAAATCGGAATCGGCTTGGCTATCTAGGGGAATCCCTTTCCTGGTGCCTGCGATCGCCCGCATTGGCGCGAAAAGCGGCGGAAAGTGGCTGGAACACGGCGGCACGGCCCCCGAAGCCCTATGCCCGATTCGAAATTAGAGTCTGCCCTCCAATCGGCGGCTCGCACGCCGACCACGGAGCCTGCCGCGCCCGTGCGGCAGAATCACGCCGCCTGCAGCGATCGCTCCGCATGCAGATGGCTACGCGCCTCTTCGAACAGCGCATCGACACCGTCCCGGGTACGGATCGCGTTCATCCGGCGGGCGTCGGACAGCACGCGCCGCCACCCCCGTCCGCCCGGCACACCGCGATACAGACCGAGCATGTGCCGCGTCGCGGCGCCCATATAACCGCCCCGCTCCACCAGATCGCCGATATAGCGCTGCATCGCCAGTTCGGCGTCGAGCCGCGAAGGCGACGGCGCGGTATCGCCGTAGTAGCGGCGATCGACCTCCGCCAGCAGGAACGGCTGATGGTAGGCCTCCCGCCCGATCATCACGCCGTCGACGTGACGCAGGTGTTCGTCGATCTCGTCGTAGCGCGTGATGCCGCCATTGATCAGGATTTCGAGCTGCGGGAATTCGCGCTTCAGCTGGTAGGCCACCTCGTAGCGCAGCGGCGGGATCTCGCGGTTTTCCTTCGGGCTCAGCCCCTTCAGGATCGCATTGCGCGCATGAACGATAAAGGTCTCGCAGCCGGCCTCGGCAATGGTGCCGACAAAATCGCGGACGAAATCGTAGTGCTCGATGGTATCGATGCCGATCCGGTGCTTGACGGTGACCGGCACCGACACGGCGTCGCGCATCGCACGCACGCAGTCCGCCACCAGTTGCGGCTCGGCCATCAGGCAGGCGCCGAACGCCCCACGCTGGACGCGCTCGGACGGGCAGCCGCAATTCAGATTGATCTCGGCGTAACCCCAACGCTCGCCCAGCCTGGCGGACGCCGCCAGATCGGCCGGCTCGCTGCCGCCCAGTTGCAGGGCCACCGGCTGCTCGGCCGGATCGAAGTCCAGATGGCGCGCAACATCGCCATGCAGCAGCGCGCCGGTCGTCACCATCTCGGTGTACAGCCAGGTGTGGCGGCTCAGGTGGCGATGGAAGGTCCGGCAATGGCGGTCCGTCCAGTCCATCATCGGCGCAACCGAAATACGCCGTGGATTGACCTTCTGGGGATCGGCCGGAGCCGGCGCCGCGCCTGCGGCTAGCGATTCGGACATGACTTGGTTCGGCTATCCCGTCCGTCGACGGGAACGAGGAAAACCCGAAAGTTTACCACCCGGTGCCGCATCGCATCGCCCACCACTTTTACGGATCGATGGCCCGCGGCGGGCCGGCCGGCCCACGCACAAGCCGCCTCTGCGCCGCGGCTCAGTCGTTCAGCCGCTGCTCCCGCGGCTGCAGCTCCAGGCCCAGCTTGACGAACAGGTCGAAGGCATCGGCCAGCAGGTGTTGCTGGCGCGGCAGCAGGCTCGCGTACGGCATGTCGTAGATCGACTGGTGCGCGCCGCGGTTGCCCTTGAGCCCGCGGTCGCGGGCGATGTCGGACAGCAGCGCCGCGAAGCCGGACAGGTCTTCGGCGTCGATGGCGTTGTTCAGCACGGTCGCCAGCAATTGCGGCGAGGCCGTGGCCCAGCACCCGACCAGTTCGGCGTTGGCCGCGCCTTCCGGGAAGTCGGAGGAGTTGTCGCTTGCATCCATATCAGCATTGTCGGCGCCAATTTCGCGTTCTTTACCCCTACCGTAGGGGGGCAAGGCGGCGAAGGCGCCGTCACAGTCAGCTTGCGGCGTTGCGCTCCACCCAGGCCGCAAAGGTCGTCAGGAATTTGCCCAGAAAGGCACGCGTCGATTCGTTGCCGATATTGCCCTGGTCATCGAACAGCTTGTCGACGCCACCGATATACGCTTCCGGCATCTGGAGCACCGGCACGTTGAGGAATACCAGCGACTGGCGCAGATGGTGATTGGCGCCAAACCCGCCGATCGCGCCCGGCGAGGCGCTGATCACGGCCCCCGGCTTGCGGTCCCAGGCGCTCTGCCCGTACGGGCGCGAACCCACGTCGATCGCGTTCTTCAGCGGGGCCGGCACCGAGCGGTTGTACTCCGGCGTGACGAACAGCACCGCGTCGGCGCGGCGGATGCGGTCGCGGAACGCGGTCCACGGTGCGGGCGGGTTGTCGTCCTCGTCCTGGTTGTACAGCGACAGCTGACCGATCTCGACGATCTCGAGCTTGAGCTCGGGCGGAGCCAGTTTCGCCAGCGCCAATGCCAGCTTGCGATTGAAGGAATCCTTGCGGAGGCTGCCCACCAGTACTGCGACATCGCGTGGAGTGCTCATCGTGCTTCCTTTTCTGAGAGAGACGGGGAAAGGAAAGGCCGCCGAACGACGGCGGGACCGGCCATCTCTGGCCGGCGCCCAGACCACACTCTAACCCGATGTCGCTTTGGCCGTGCGCGCCGCTGCCCATGGGCCGAGGCGCGCAGCGGCTTACGTTTGCAGTCCGGCCTGCAATCAGGCTTGCAATCCAGCCAGCGGATGCGCCTCCACGCGCCACGGGCTGTCGAAGAAGGCCAGCACCTTGTTGCGCTCGACCTCGTCGAGCCGGGCCGGTCGCCACTTCGGCGCGTGGTCCTTGTCGATCGCCAGCGCGCGGATACCCTCGACGCCATCGCCGTAGCGGAACACGTCGTGCATCATGTCGAGCTCCATGCGCAGCTCGTCCTCGAGCGCCATCGTCCGTGCGCGGCGGATCTGCTCCAGCGTCACGCACAGCATCAGCGGCGAGCGCGTCCGCAAGGCGGCGGCGGTCTGCGCCGACCACTCGTCGCCCGCATCGCTGACGATGGCGACGATCTCCTGCACCGTGGCGGCGCCGAAGGCCACGTCGATCGCATCGCGCTGGCGCGCCAGCAGGCTCGCTGCCGGATCGCAGGCGGCGCGATGCCGGGCGGTGACCGCATCGATCGCGGCCAGCACGTCGTCGCCGCTGGCGAAGCTGCTACCGCGCAGCGACGCCGCCAGCTCGGCCAGCGCGTTGCTCGGCACGAAGGCATCGGCCAGGCCCGCGTACAGCGCGTCGGCGGCGTGAATCACGTTGCCCGTCAGGCCCAGATACTCGCCGAGGCGTCCGGGCGTGCGCGCCAGGAACCAGCCGCCGCCCACGTCGGGAAACAGGCCGATATTGGTCTCCGGCATCGCCATCTTGGTGCGCTCCGTAACCAGCCGCCGCCGCGCGCCTTGCGAGATGCCCATGCCGCCGCCCATCACCACGCCATCCATCAGCGCGATATACGGCTTCGAATAGCGGTGGATCTTGTGATTGAGCGCGTATTCCTCGACGAAGAACTGGTCCAGCGTCGGATCGCCGGCCAGCGCGGCCTGATGGAAGAAACGGATGTCGCCGCCCGCGCAGAAGGCCTTGCCGCCGGCACCGGCGACCACCACGGCCACAACGCCGGGATCGGCGGCCCACTGGTCCAGCGCCTGCGTCAAGGCACGCACCATGTCGAGCGACAGGGCGTTCAGGGCCTGGGGCCGGGTCAGCGTCAGATAGCCGACACCGCCGACGACTTCGGTTGCAACAAACTCGGTCATGTCTCCTGTTCCTGTGGTGACGAAATGCAGGCCGTCACTGTACACCAGCCATGCCGGGCCGAACTCCGTGCCGCCGGCCGAATGCCGTGGGTTCAGGCGAGGCGGAAGCGCGCCATCAGCCCGGTCAACCGCTGCGCCTGGTCCTCCAGCGAAGTCGCGGCAGCGGCGGCCTCCTCGACCAGCGCCGCATTCTGCTGAGTCATGCCATCCATCTGCGTGACCGCCTGATTCACCTGTTCGATGCCTTGCGACTGCTCCATCGAGGCGGCGCTGATGCCGCCGACGATCGCGCTGACGCGGCGCACCGCGCCGACGATGTCCTCCATCGCGCGGCCGGCATCGGCGACGATCTCGCTGCCGGCGCGGACATTGCACACCGATTCGTCGATCAGGCCGCGGATTTCCTTCGACGCGGTCGCGCAACGCTGCGCCAGGTCGCGCACGTCGCCCGCCACCACGGCGAAGCCGCGGCCATGCTCGCCGGCTCGCGCGGCCTCGACCGCGGCGTTCAGCGCCAGGATATTGGTCTGGAATGCGATCTTCTCGATCACGTCGATGATGTCGACGATCTTGTTGGCGCTGGCGTCGATCGCCTGCATGGTGTCGACCACGCGCGTCACCGCTTCGCCGCCCCGCTCCGCAAGCCCGCTGGCGTTGCCGGCCAGCGCATCGGCTTCGCGCGCGTTGTCGGCGGTCTGCCGCACGGTCCCGGTCAGCTGCTCCATGCTCGACGCGGTCTGCTCCAGCGAGGCCGCCTGCTCCTCGGTGCGCTGGGACAGATCGGCATTGCCCAGCGCGATCTGCCGGCTCGCGGCGGCGATCGCATCGGCGCCGGTCCGCACCTCGCCGACCATGCCGGCGAGACTGGCTTCCATGCGCGCCAACATGTCGAGCATGCGGCTGGTCTCGTTGCGACTGGTCTCACCGGCCACGCTGCCACCGTTGTCTGCAACACGACGATCGTGCTGCCGCGGCGTATCGAGAGCCCGCGCCGCACTCAAGTCTCCGCGCGCGATCCGCTCGAAACGCGCAATCGCAGAATCGAGCGGGCCGACGATCGAGCCGCGCAGCCGCCAGGCAAAGACGGTACTGAACGCCACGCCCAGCACCAGCAGTGCCAGCGACCACGTGCGCAGCTTCGCAAAGCGCTGCTGCGAATCCTGATAGACGGTCTGCGCGGCGGCGGTCTGCAGCTTGTTCAGTTCGGCATTGGCCGACGTGAAGGCGATATCGAGCTTCGGAATGGTATCGAGCACCAGCGCCATCACGCGCTCGCGATCGCCTGCCTTCAGCGCGGCGATCATCGGCTCGACCCCTTGCTTGTGCAGTGCTTCCCGACGTGCCGACACCAGCGCGGCGGCGCGGTCTTCGTGCTCGCCGCGCGGCATTGCCAGATAGGCCTTCCACGCCGTCTCCGACGCCCGTGCGAATCCGGCCGCGGTCTCGGCACGTGCGAGCGCATCGGCCGGATCGGTGGCAAAGGTCGCCTGATCCAGCAGCACGCGCACCAGCAATTGATTTGCGCGCGCCTCGGACAGATGCATCGCCGCGGCCAGCTGATGCTGATAGATCTCGCGCGTGGCATCGTTGCTGCGCGACATGCCAAGCCAGCCGAAGGCGCCCACGATCAGCAGGATCGAATTGGTAACGACAATCAGGCCCCACAATCGGGCCCCAATGGTGGTGTTGCGAAACATTCCAGCTCCCCGTTCTCGTTGTGCGATCGCGGCATGTCTTGCCGCTCCGCTATCAACGGCGCGCTGGCGCGTTCCTTGACGGCACCGGAATGAAAGTCTGTGTATCCGCAGGATTTGCGAATCGATACGCGCTTATCCGACCAGGACGCGAGCTTTAGAATGACCCCTGCTTACCGAGGAGGCGGCACCATGACTGTCAAACGCATCGTCGCCAACATCGCGACCCCGAACATCGACAAAGCCCAAGCCTTTTATGGCGACATGCTCGGCATGGATGTCGTGATGGATCACGGCTGGATCCGGACCTATGCCACCGATCAAACCACCACACCACAGATCAGCTTCGCGGCCGAGGGAGGCTCCGGCACACCGGTGCCCGATCTGTCGATCGAAGTGGACAACCTCGACGAGGTCCATGCCCGCGCCGTGCAGGCGGGCTTCCCGATCGAATACGGCATCGCCGTCGAGCCCTGGGGCGTGCGCCGCTTTTTCGTGCGCGATCCGTTCGGCAGGCTGGTGAACATCCTCTGCCATCTCTGACGACGGCGATCGCCTCGGCAACATCGAGCCGATGCGCGCCGAGCCGCCCCCAAAACAACAAGGGCCGAGCCCCGTTACCACAGGACTCGGCCCTCGACCTTCCGGTCAGCGTATCGCGTATCGCTTATGCGCCTTCGCGCGAGGCGCGCTTGCGCTCGTGTTCCTTCAGGAAGCGCTTGCGCAGGCGGATGCTCTTCGGCGTGATCTCGACCAGTTCGTCGTCGGCGATGAATTCCACCGCGTATTCGAGCGTCATCTGGATCGGCGGCACCAGGCGCACCGCTTCGTCGGTACCCGAGGCGCGCACGTTGGTCAGCTGCTTGCCCTTGATCGGGTTGACGACCAGGTCGTTGTCGCGGCTATGGATGCCGATGATCATGCCTTCGTACAGCGGGTCGCCCGGCTTGACGAACATGCGGCCGCGATCCTGCAGCTTCCACAGCGCGTAGGCCACGGCCTCGCCGTCGTCCTGCGAGATCAGCACGCCGTTGTGGCGCTCGCCCAGACCGCCTTCGCGCACCGGCGCGTAGTCGTCGAAGATGTGCGAGATCAGGCCGGTGCCGCGCGTCAGCGTCAGGAATTCGCCCTGGAAGCCGATCAGGCCGCGGGCCGGAATGCGGTATTCGAGGCGGGTGCGGCCCTTGCCGTCCGACGCCATGTCCAGCAATTCGCCCTTGCGGCGGCCCAGCTCTTCCATCACGGCGCCCTGGTGGCCGTCCTCGACGTCGACCGTCAGCAGCTCGTACGGCTCGTGCTTGACGCCGTCGATCTCCTTGAACACCACGCGCGGACGCGACACGGCCAGCTCGTAGCCTTCGCGGCGCATGTTTTCCAGCAGGATGGTCAGGTGCAGTTCGCCGCGGCCCGACACTTCGAACACCGTGTCGTCGCCGGTCTCGGCCACGCGCAGCGCCACGTTGGACTTCAGTTCGCGGTCCAGACGTTCGCGCAGTTGGCGGCTGGTGACGAACTTGCCTTCACGGCCGGCCAGCGGCGAGGTGTTGACGCAGAAGTTCATCGTCAGCGTCGGCTCGTCGACCTTCAGCATCGGCAGCGCGTCCTGCGCTTCCGGCGCGCATACGGTGCAACCGATGCCGAGTTCTTCGATGCCGTTGATCAGCACGATATCGCCGGCCTCGGCCTCGGGCACGATCTCGCGCTCCAGGCCGCGGAACTTCAGCACCTGGTTGATGCGGCCCTTGATCGGGTTGCCTTCGGGGCCGAACTTGACCACCACGTCCTGCAGCGGACGGGCACGGCCGCGGGAGATGCGGCCGACGCCGATCTTGCCGACGTAGCTCGAGTAGTCCAGCGAGATGATCTGCAGCTGCAGCGGACCGTCCGGATCGTCATTGCGCACCGGCACCTTGTCGAGCACGGTCTCGAACAGCGGCTTCATGTCGCCGTCGCGCACGTCCTCGGTCAGGCCGGCGTAGCCATTCAGGCCCGAGGCGTAGATCACCGGGAAATCGAGCTGCTCGTCGGTCGCGCCCAGCTTGTCGAACAGGTCGAAGGTCTGGTTGATGACCCAGTCCGGACGCGCGCCCGGACGGTCGATCTTGTTGATCACGACGATCGGCTTCAGGCCCAGCGCCAGCGCCTTGCGCGTGACGAAGCGGGTCTGCGGCATCGGACCTTCGACGGCGTCGACCAGCAGCAGCACGCCGTCGACCATCGACAGCACGCGCTCGACCTCGCCACCGAAGTCGGCGTGGCCCGGGGTGTCGACGATATTGATATGGGTGCCGTTGTACTCGACCGCACAGTTTTTCGCCAGGATCGTGATCCCGCGTTCCTTTTCCAGGTCGTTCGAGTCCATCACCCGCTCCGCAACCTGCTGGTTCTCACGGAAGGTGCCTGCCTGGCGCAGGAGTTGGTCCACCAGGGTGGTTTTGCCATGATCGACGTGGGCGATGATGGCGATATTGCGGATTGCGCGGGTCATTGCGGCTCTCGCTTGCAGCTGGGCATCAAAAATTCAACCCGCCATTCTAGCATGTTGCGGCGCAAAACTGCGGACGACCGATCCGACTGTCTTTCGCGTTGCTGCAAGGGCTTGCGGCGCACTATTTCCAAAACCGCAATGACGAATTGACGTTCTTGCTGTTCGCTCAATCCCTGCATATATTTGCCACGACAAAGATTGCATAGGCAAACGATGAACGCCCCGCCCCCCGACGATACCTACCCCTTCGATCCCGCCTCGTACCGGATCTGCGACAGCGTGGGCTATCTGATGGCGCGGGCCAAGGGCGAGCTGTCGCGCGACGTCGAGCAGGAAGTCGGCGCGCTGGATATCACGCACGCGCAGGCTTCCTGCCTGGTGATGCTGGCGCACGACCGCGCCCGGACGGTCACGGATCTTGGCCGCGAGCTGAACACCGATATGGGTTCGGTGACCCGTCTGATCAGCCGCATGGAAAAACGCGGCCTGGTCGAGCGGCGCCGCAGCGACGCCGACCGGCGCATTGTGGATTTGTGCGTCACGCCGGCCGGCTGGGCGCTGGTCGACCAGTTGCCAACGATCTTCTGCCGGGTGCTGAACCGGCGCTTCCGCGGCTTCTCCGAGGCCGAAATCGCCCAGTTCCGCGACATGCTGCAACGGGTGATCGCCAACAACTCCGGATAGCGGCGCTCCTGCAGTCCCGGTCATCCCCCGAACCATTCCTGCGGCCCGTGCCCCCGGCACCGGACCGCGGCATCCGCATTTCGTCGTCGTCCCAACATGAACCAACAATTTTCGACTTCTCGCCGCGCTCCGGCGCGGCAACCGGCCCGACGCCTTGGCGCCTTCGCGCTGAGCGCGCTGGCCGCCGCCGCGCTGGCCGGCTGCGCCGCCTTCGGCAATTCGCACACCACGCAGGTCATGACCGAGCCCGCGCAGCTGGCCACCGCGCAGACGCTGCCCGGCGAGCACGGCCAATGGCCGTCGCAGGACTGGGTCGACCAGTTCGGCGATCCGCAACTGCGCGCGCTGGTCGACGAAGCGGTGCAGAACAGCCCCAACCTGCAGGCAGCGCTGGCGCGCGTGCAGGCCTCGCGTGCGATGGCCGACGCCACCCGCAGTGCGCTGTACCCGCATATCGACTTCGACGCCTCGCTGACGCGCCAGCGTTTTTCCGAGACCGATCTGTACGAGGGCACGCCGCGCGCCGGCTCGTGGCAGAACCTGTCGCGGATGCAGGTGGGCCTGTCCTACGACCTCGACTTCTGGGGCAGGAACCGCGCGGCGCTGGAAGCCGCGCTGTCGGACGACCGCGCCGCCGAAGCCGAAAGCCAGGCCTCGCGGCTGCTGCTGACCACCGCGGTGGCGCGCAACTACGCCCGCCTGGCCGCGCTGTTCGCGCAGCGCGATGTCGCAGAACGCGCGATCGCGCAGCGTGGCGATCTGACCGAGCTGTCGCGCCAGCGCCTGTCGGCCGGGCTCGATACACAAGTGGAAACCACGCAGGCACGCGGCACGGTCGCGTCGGCCCGCACCGATCTGCAACGCATCGAAGAAGAAATCGCGCTGGCGCGCAACCAGATCGCCGCGCTGCTCGGCAAGGGCCCGGACCGCGGTCTGGCGATCCAGCGGCCGACGCTGCTGGCGCATGCGACGCCAACGCTGCCGGACAACCTGGCGATCGACCTGCTCGGTCGCCGGCCCGACCTGGTGGCAGCGCGCTGGCGCGTCGAAGCCTCGTCGAAGGACATCGACGTCGCCCGCGCGGAGTTCCTGCCCAATATCACGCTGAGCGCCTTCGCTGGCCTGGCCTCGCTCGATCCGTCCAATCTGCTGCTCGGCATCAGCCGCCAGTTCGGCTTCGGCCCGGCGGTTCGCCTGCCGATCTTCGAAGGCGGGCGGCTGCGCGCGAACCTGAAGGGCAAGCACGCGCAATACGACCTGGCGGTGGCCAACTACAACCAGACGCTGGTCGACGCGCTGCGCGAAACCGCCGATACCGTGACCAGCATCCGCAGCGTCGACCAGCAGATCCAGACGCAGCGAGAGGCGCTGGAGCTGGCCGAGCACGCCTATGCGCTGGCGACCACGCGCTACAAGGCCGGCCTCGGCACGCAGCTGACCGTGCTGAATGCCGAGAGCAACGTGCTGCAGCAGCGGCGCCTGGCTACCGATCTGCAGGCACGCCGGCTGGACCTGCAGATGGCGCTGGTCAAGGCGCTCGGCGGTGGATATCAGCAACCCGGCGAGCCGACCGAGGGCCAGCCGGCACAGGCGGCCAAGCCCGCCGCCGCCACGCCCGCGCCATCCCCCGCCACTGCAGCGGCGCACGGCTGAAGCACCCGCCGACCCGCAACCCGACCTCGAAGAACAACGACAACGTCCGAATCGTTTTAGCGACCGACATCATGAGCGACCAACAACAGAACGCGGCCACCCGCACGCAACCCTCCGACAACAACAACGGCAAGCGCAAGCGCCTGCTGCTCTCGCTGACCGCCGCCGTGGTGGTCGCGGGCCTGGCCTATGGCGGCTACTGGGCCCTGTATGCGCGCCATTTCGAAAGCACCGACGACGCCTACGTGGCCGGCAACGTGGTCCAGGTGACCCCGCTGGTGCCGGGCACCGTGGTGGCGATCGGCGCCGACGACACGCAGCTGGTCAACGCCGGCCAGCCGCTGATCCAGCTGGACCGCGCCGACAGCGAGGTCGCGCTGGCGCAGGCCGAAGCGCAGCTGGCGCAGGCGGTGCGCGAGGTGCGCACGCTGTACGTCAACAACGGCTCGCTGGCCGCCAACGTGGCGCTGCGCCAGGCCGATGTGGCGCGGGCCCGTGAAGACCTGAAGCGCCGCCAAGCCATCGCCGGTTCCGGCGCGGTCTCGTCCGAAGAACTCGCGCATGCCCGCACCACGCTGCAGGCTGCCGAATCGGCGCTGCAGGCCGCACGCGAACAGCTCGCATCGAACAAGGCGCTGACCGACCAGACCACCGTCGAGAAGCATCCGAACGTGCAGCGCGCCGCCGCCAACGTGCGCGCCGCCTACCTGAACTACGCGCGCTCGCAGCTGCCGGCGCCGGTGACCGGCTATGTCGCCAAGCGCTCGGTGCAGGTCGGCCAGCGCGTGGCCGCCGGCTCGCCGCTGATGGCCGTGGTGCCGCTCGATCAGGTCTGGGTCGACGCGAACTTCAAGGAGGTCCAGATCACGCATATGCGGATCGGCCAGCCGGTCACGCTGCACGCGGACGTCTACGGCTCCGACGTCGAATATCACGGCAAGGTGGCCGGCTTCTCGGCCGGCACGGGCTCGGCCTTCTCGCTGCTGCCGGCGCAGAACGCCACCGGCAACTGGATCAAGGTGGTGCAGCGCCTGCCGGTGCGCATCGCGCTCGATCCGCAGCAACTGAAGGACCATCCGCTGCGCATCGGCCTGTCGATGAACGTCACGGTCGACGTGCGCAAGACCGAAGGGGCGGCGATGACGACCACCACCGCCAGCAAGCCGCTGCAGACCGATGTCTATGACAAGGTGGGGCACGATGCCGATGCGCTGATCGCGCGCATCATCGCGACCAACAGCGGGCGCCAGGGCGCCGAGCCGGCAGCCCCCGCCTCGGCGGCACGCGCCTCGACCGCCCAGTCCACGGCGACCGCCAAAGCGACCACGCACGCCTGATCATGGCCGATACCCTGACCGCCCGCGAGGGCGTCGAACCCACGCCTGGATCGGCCCCTGCGGCTGCGGCGCGCCCCGCGCACCAGCAGCCGCTGTCGGGCGGCAAGCTGATCGTCGGCACGATCGCGCTGTCGCTGGCCACGTTCATGAACGTGCTCGACTCGTCGATCGCCAACGTATCGATCCCCGCCATCTCCGGCGACCTGGGCGTCTCGCCGAACCAGGGCACCTGGGTCATCACGTCGTTCGCGGTCGCCAACGCGATCTCGGTGCCGCTGACCGGCTGGCTGACCACGCGCTTCGGCGCGGTTCGGCTGTTCGTCACGTCGATCCTGCTGTTCGTGCTGTCGTCGTGGCTGTGCGGCGTCGCGCCGAATCTGGAGGTGCTGCTGGCCGCGCGGATCCTGCAGGGCGCGGTGGCCGGGCCGATGATTCCGCTGTCGCAGTCGCTGCTGCTGTCGAGCTATCCGCCGCACAAGAGCACGATGGCGCTGGCGCTATGGGGCATGACCACGCTGGTCGCGCCGATCATGGGCCCGCTGCTCGGCGGCTGGATCTCGGACAACATGACGTGGCCCTGGATCTTCTACATCAACATCCCGGTCGGCATCCTGGCCGCCTACGCGACCTGGGTCATCTATCGCGACCGCGAGACGCCGAAGCGCGTGCTGCCGATCGATACGATCGGGCTGGCGCTGCTGGTGATCTGGGTTGGGTCGATGCAGCTGATGCTGGACAAGGGCAAGGAGCTCGACTGGTTCCATTCGACCGAGATCGTCACGCTGACGGTGGTCGCGGTGGTCGGCTTCCTGTTCTTCCTGGCGTGGGAGCGCTACGAGAAGCATCCGATCGTCGATATCAGCCTGTTCAACGGCCGCAACTTCAGCGCGGGCGTGGTGGCGATCTCGGTCGCCTACGGACTGTTCTTCGGCAATCTGGTGATCCTGCCGCTGTGGCTGCAGACCATCGTCGGCTATACCGCGACCGATGCGGGCATCGTGATGGCCCCGGTGGGCATTTTTGCGATCCTGCTGTCGCCGGTGATCGGCCGCAATCTGCCGAAGATGGATCCGCGCTGGGTCGCCACGGCGGCGTTCATCACGTTCGGCATCGTCAGCCTGATGCGCTCGCGGTTCACGATCGACGTGGACACCACCACGCTGATGATTCCGACGCTGATCCAGGGCGCGGCGATGGCGATGTTCTTCATCCCGCTGACGTCGATCATCCTGTCAGGGCAGCCGCCCGACAAGATTCCGGCGGCCTCGGGCCTGTCCAACTTCGTGCGGATCACGTTCGGCGCGATCGGGGCCTCGGTGTCGACCACGGTGTGGGAGAACCGCTCGGCGATGCACCATGCGCATCTGGTCGAACAGGTCAATCCGTACAACCCGGTCTACAACGCCCAGGTCGAGCATCTGATGCAGCAGGGCATGAGCCATCTGCAGGCGGTCGGCGTGATCGAGCGCACCATCTCGCAACAGGCGTCGATGCTGGGGGCCAACGATATCTTCTGGATCTCGGGGGTGATGTTCTTCGCGCTGATCGTGTTTGTCTGGCTGACCAAGCCGAAGGGTAGCGGGGGCGGGTCGGCGGATGCGATGGGGGCGCATTGAGGGCGCATTGAGGCAGCATTGACGGCGGCATGGCAGGCTCGGCGCAATAGCGACCGCCGCTTGCCCTCTCCCCCGCCCCTCTCCCGCAAGCGGGAGAGGGGAGAAAACCAGCAGTACGCTCGCCCTTCCGCTAGAACTTCAGCAGTGTCCCCACCCTTCCCTGACCGATTGTGTTCTCCCTCTCCCGCTTGCGGGAGAGGGTTGGGGAGAGGGAAATCTCCGGCGATCGTCAGTCGACAGGAGTCAGCCGCACCAGCCGCTCCGGCCGCAGCGCGCCTTCGCGCCATCTGGCCACGCCCAGCAGCCGCGGCGGCTCGCCGCCATAGACGCGCGCCAGCGCGTCTTCCCGCGATCCCATGCTCTGGAATGCCTGTGCGGGCAAATCCCGGCCGGCGATGCGCTGACCCTGCAGGAAGCGCTGCGTCGCCAAAGCATCGAGCGTGACGGGCACGCAGCGTTGCAGCAGCGCGTCCACCGGTGCCAGCAAGGCCGGACGCGTGCCGTCGTCATGCTCGGCAAGCTGTTCCAGCGTGACCGCGCCGTCCAGCGTCAGGTCGCCGACCGCAGTGCGTCGCAGCGCGGTCAGATGCGCGCCACAGCCGAGCGCCTCGCCGATGTCCTCGGCCAGCGTCCGGATATAGGTCCCCTTGCTGCAGGTCACGCGCATCGCGAACACTGGCGCGCCGGGCAGCTCGCAGCTCAGCAAGGCGATCTCGTGGATCGTCACGCTGCGCGCCGCGCGCTCGACGGTTTGCCCGGCGCGCGCGTATTCGTACAGCGGCCGGCCATCCTTCTTCAGCGCCGAATGCATCGGCGGCACCTGCTCGATCGCGCCGACGAAACGCGCCAGCGCGGCGTTCAGCGCCGTCGCATCGCAGTTCACCGGACGCTCGGCAATCACCTCGCCTTCGGCATCGCCGGTCGACGTGCGCTGCCCCAGCCGTACCGTCGCCTCATAGGTCTTGTCGGCATCGAGCAGGTCCTGCGAGAACTTGGTCGCCTCGCCGAAGCACAGCGGCAGCAGCCCGGTCGCCAGCGGATCGAGCGTGCCGGTATGGCCCGCCTTGTTGGCGCGCAGCAGCCGCTTCGCGCGGATCAGCGCATCGTTCGACGACAGCCCGAGCGGCTTGTCGAGCAGCAGCACGCCATGCACGTCGCGGCGCGGCAGCCGGGGCGGACGTGGAGCGTTGGAATCGGTCATGGGGAATGAAACGGGGGGGAGCGGCGCGAGCGGTGGCGGCAGGGCTTGCCATCTCGGCATGCCACCAGGCCGCGTGGCCCGGAGAAGGCGACGGCGCAGGACGCGCCGGCGCCGTTGACTTATTCGTCCTTGGCGCGCGTGGCGTTGGCCTGGTCGATCAACTTGGACATCTCGATCGCGTGTTCGACCGAGGTATCGTGCACGAAGCGCAGCGTCGGGACGGTATGGATATGCAGCCGCTTGAACAGCAGCGAATGCAGGTAGCCGGCCTTCTCGTTGAGGATCGCCTCGGCGTCGGCCGGTTCGGCGCCCAGCACCGTGAAGTGGACCTTGGCGTGCGCGTAGTCGGGCGTCAGTGCGACCGACTGCAGCGTCACCAGGCCGAGCCGCGGGTCGCGCAGTTCGCGCTGGATCATCTCGGCCAGATCCTTCTGGATCTGGTCGGACAGGCGCAGGTTACGGGAAGAGATATTGCCTTTTTTGGCCATGCGATACGACTTTGCCAGCGGCGTCGCCAGCGAAGGCGATGGGTCCGACGGCGTGGATGGGCCGGCGGCGGCGGACCGGTAAAGGTCCGCCGCCGCGGCGCGCCGCCTTACAGCGTGCGCGCGACCTCGGTGATTTCATACACTTCGAGCTGGTCGCCTTCCTGAACGTCGTTGAAGTTCTTGATCGACAGACCGCACTCGAAGCCCTGCTTGACTTCCTTGACATCGTCCTTGAAGCGCTTGAGCGAATCGAGCTCGCCCGAGAACACCACGACGTTGTTGCGCAGCACGCGCACGAAGGCGCCACGCTTGACCAGACCGTCGGTGACCATACAGCCGGCCACCGCGCCGATCTTCGGCACGCGGAACACCTGGCGTACCTCGACCTGGCCGATCGTCACTTCGCGCTTCTCCGGCGCCAGCATGCCGGACATCGCGGCCTTGATCTCGTCTACCGCATCGTAAATGATGTTGTAGTAGCGGATGTCGATGCCGTTGTTCTCGGCCAGCTTGCGCGCACCGGCGTCGGCACGCACGTTGAAGCCGATGATGACCGCCTTCGATGCCGTGGCCAGGTTGACGTCGGACTCGGTAATGCCGCCCACCGCGCCGTGCACGATCTGCACGCGCACTTCTTCGGTCGACAGCTTCTGCAGCGACTGCACCAGCGCTTCCTGCGATCCCTGCACGTCGGCCTTGACGATCAACGGCAGCGTCTGCACTTCGCCTTCGGCCATCTGCTCCAGCATGGTCTCGAGCTTGGCCGCCTGTTGCTTGGCCAGCTTGACGTCGCGGAACTTGCCCTGACGGAACAGCGCGATTTCGCGCGCCTTGCGCTCGTCGGGCAGCACCAGCACTTCCTCGCCGGCAGCCGGCACTTCCGACAGGCCCTGGATCTCGACCGGAATCGACGGACCGGCTTCCTTGGTCGGCTTGCCGTTCTCGTCGAGCATCGCGCGGACGCGGCCGTAGGCGCTGCCCGCCAGCACGACGTCGCCGCGCTTGAGCGTGCCGCTGCTGACAAGCACCGTCGCCACCGGGCCCTTGCCCTTGTCCAGCTGCGCTTCGACGACCAGGCCCTTGGCCGGCGCGTCGACCGGTGCCTTCAGCTCCAGGATTTCGGCCTGCAGCGACACCTGCTCCAGCAGTTCTTCGACGCCCGCGCCGGTCTTGGCCGACACCGGCACGAACGGCGAATCGCCGCCGTACTCTTCCGGCAGAACCTGCTCGGCCACCAGTTCCTGCTTGACGCGGTCCGGGTTGGCCTCGGGCTTGTCCATCTTGTTGATCGCCACCACGATCGGCACACCGGCCGCCTTGGCGTGGGCGATCGCTTCCTTGGTCTGCGGCATCACGCCGTCATCGGCGGCCACCACCAGGATCACGATATCGGTCGCCTTGGCACCGCGCGCACGCATCGCCGTGAAGGCCTCGTGGCCCGGCGTATCGAGGAAGGTGATCACGCCGCGATCGGTTTCCACATGGTAGGCACCGATATGCTGCGTAATGCCGCCTGCTTCGCCCGCCGCGACCTTGGTGCGACGGATGTAGTCCAGCAGCGAGGTCTTGCCGTGGTCGACGTGACCCATCACGGTGACGACCGGCGGACGCGGCAGCTGCTCGGCGTCCGACTGGTCCTCGCCGCCTTCGATCAGCAGCGCTTCCGGATCGTCCAGCTTGGCCGCCAGCGCCTTGTGGCCCATTTCCTCGACCACGATCATCGCGGTCTCCTGGTCCAGCACCTGGTTGATGGTCACCATCTGGCCGAGCTTCATCATCTGCTTGATGACCTCGGAGGCCTTGACGGCCATCTTGTGGGCCAGGTCGGCCACCGAGATGGTCTCGGGCACATGGACCTCGCGCACCACCGGCTCCATCGGAGCCTGGAAGCCGCTGCGGTCGTCCTGCTGATGCTTGCCGCCACGGCCGCGCGGGCCACCGCGCCAGCCGCCGACACCGCCCGACGAATCGCCGCGGGTCTTCAGGCCACCGCCCTTCTTGCGCGCGCCCTCGTCCTGCCAGGTCGACGAGCCCTTGACCACCTTGCCGGTCTTCTTGTCGACCGTCGTAGTAGCCACCGCGGGCTTCTTCTCGTCCTTCTTGGCCTCGACCGTGCCGGCCGGCTTGACCGGCTTGTGCAGCGTGCCGCTCTGCTCGGCCTTCTTTTCCTCGGCCTTGCGCTCGGACGGTGCCTTCAGCACGCGCGCCGGCGCATTGAGCATCTGCTGGATCGCGCGGGCCTCGGCCTCGGCGGCCTCGCGGCGCTTGCGGGCCGCATCCTGCTCCGCGCGCACCTTGTCGGCGGCGGCCTTGGCATCGTCGGCGGCCTTCTGCGCGGCGGCGCGCTCGGCCGCCAGACGCGTCTTGTCGTCTTCGGCCTTCTTGCGATCCGAATCCTCGTTGGCCTCGCTCGCGGCGCGCGTTGCCGCGGCCTCTTCCTCGGCCTTGCGGGCGGCCAGCTCGGCCTGGCGGCGCTCTTCCGCCTCCAGCGCTTCCTGGCGTGCGCGGCGCTCGGCTTCCTCGCGTTCGGCCGCCTCCTGGCGGGCCTTCAGCTCGGCTTCCTGGCGCGCCAGCAATTCGGCCTGGCGGCGTTCCTCTTCGGCGCGGCGTGCCAGCTCGGCCTGGTCGACCACCGGCTCGGACACTTCCTGGCCGTCGGCCGCGCCATCGGCGGGCGTCTCGTCGCGCTTGATCAGGACGCGCTTCTTGCGCACCTCGACCTGTACCGTGCGCGTCTTCCCGGTCGCATCCGCCTGGCGGATCTCCGAGGTTTCGCGCTTGGTGAGCGTGATCTTCTTGCGCGAGCCGTCGTCTGCCTGACCGTGCGAACGCTTCAGGTAGTCCAGCAACCTGGCCTTGTCGGTCTCGGTGATCACGTCCTCAGGCTTGGACTTGCCCACCCCAGCTGCCTGCAATTGTTCCAGCAGGGCAGCTGCGCTGCGACTCAGTTCTGCGGCCAGTTGGGCAACTGTTGTGCTTGCCATTCAAACCCTTTCAATGCTCGGTTTCTACGTCGGGACAGTCTTGTGCGGAAAGCGCGCTCTATGCGAACGTGTCCCTCAGTTGAACCAGTGTTCCCGTGCTTTCATGATCAGCGCTTTGGCTTCTTCTTCGCTGACCCCGGTCATCTCGACCAGTTCGTCGACCGCCAGTTCGGCAAGGTCGTCACGCGTGTGGATATCGCCCTCGGCGAGCTTGCCGATCAGCTCCGGCGTCAGGCCGTCCAGCGAGCGCAGATCCTGCGACACCGCCTCGACCTTCTCTTCGCGAGCCAGCTCCATCGTCAGCAGCGCATCGCGGGCGCGATTGCGCAGCTCGTTGACGGTGTCCTCGTCGAAGGCCTCGATTTCCATCATCTCGCTGATCGGCACGTAGGCGACTTCCTCGAGCGAGGAGAAGCCTTCCTCGATCAGGATGTCGGCCACTTCCTGATCCACGTCCAGCTTGGACATGAACAGGCGCCGCACCACTTCGCTTTCCTCGGCCTGTTTCTGCGCCGATTCTTCCTGCGTCATGATGTTGATCTGCCAGCCGGTCAGTTCGGACGCCAGGCGCACGTTCTGTCCGCTGCGGCCGATCGCGACGGCGAGGTTTTCCTCGTCGACCACGACGTCCATGCTGTGCTTCTCTTCATCGACGACGATCGACTGCACCTGAGCCGGCGCCAGCGCGCCGATCACGAACTGCGCCGGATCTTCCGACCACAGCACGATGTCGACCGCTTCGCCGCCGATCTCGTTGCGCACCGCGGTGACGCGGGTACCGCGCACGCCGACGCAGGTGCCGATCGGATCGATGCGCTTGTCGTGCGCCACCACCGCGATCTTGGCGCGCACGCCCGGGTCGCGGGCGGCCGCCTTGATCTCCAGCAGGCCTTGTTCCATCTCCGGCACTTCGTTCTCGAAGAGCTTGATCAGGAACTGCGGCGAGGTGCGCGACAGCTCGATCTGCGGGCCACGCGCGGTGCGGTCCACATTCAGGATATACGCTCGGACGCGGTCGCCGGTACGCAGATTTTCCTTCGGAATGATCTGGTCGCGTGCCAGCAACGCCTCGACGCGGCCGGACTCGACGATCAGGCCCTTCTTGTCGGCGCGCTTGACCGTGCCGGTCATGATCTTCTCGCCGCGTTCCAGATAATCGTTCAGGATCTGCTCGCGCTCGGCGTCGCGGATCTTCTGCAGGATCACCTGCTTGGCAGCCTGCGCGCCGATGCGGCCGAACTCGACCGACTCGATCTGCTCCTCGACGAAATCGCCGAGTTCCATATTGGGGTCCTGCTCGCGGGCTTCAAACAGCAGGATCTGCTTGTCCGGCTCCTGCAGGCCCTGCTCGTCGGGCACCACCAGCCAGCGGCGGAAAGTCTCGTGCTCGCCGGATTCCCGATCGATGTGCACACGGATATCGACGTCTTCCTCGAAACGCTTCTTGGTGGCCGAAGCGAGAGCCGCTTCGAGCGCACCGAATACCACATCCTTGTCGACGTTCTTCTCGCGCGCAAGCGCATCGACGAGCAACAGAACTTCGCGGCTCATTGCTTGTTCCCTTTTCTCTGATTTCCTTTGAAGTCGATAACCGGCACCAGGCGCGCCTTGTCGACATCGGATACGGTAAATTCCAGCAGCGCCGGGCCTTCCTTGCCCTCGAATTCCAGGCCGATCTTCTCGGCGCCGGGCTCGCCCGTGGGCGGCTGCAGGATGCCGACGAAGTTCTTGCGGCCGTCGATCGGCAGGCGCAGCGTCACGCGCACCTCCTCGCCGGCAAAGCGAACATAGTCGGCCAGTTTTTTCAGCGGACGGTCCAGTCCCGGAGAGGAGACCTCGAGCCGTTCGTAATCGACGTTCTCGACGGTCAGCACGTGGGTCAGCTGGCGGCTGACCTTCTCGCAATCCTCGATGGCAATGCCGGTGTCAGGCTGATCGATATAGACGCGCAGCAACCCGCCTGGGGCGCGTTCAAGTTCGACCAGCTCATACCCCATGCCGGTCAGTGTGGTTTCGATCAAATCTGCCAGATGCACTGTCGTTCCGAAAAATGGCCATCAAACTACCGGGCAAGGCCGCGGCGAATGGCCGGCTGCCTGCCGTCATCTCCGGCGGAGCCCCACATCGCGATTTTCCGCGTGTTCGGACGATCGGACGAACCAAAAAAAAATGGGCGGAACGCCCATCATTCGCCCATCCCCTTGGAGGATGACTTTTTGAATAGACTCGCATTATACGCGCTAGGGCCACAAAAGGCAAAGCAGAGCGAAGGGGGCACGCTTTGTGCCAGCCTTCGCCCCGTCCGGCCTCGCGGCCCGGCGCGCGCTTGCCTCAGCGGCTGCCGCCGCGGGGGCGTCCGCGCCGGGGCGCGGTCGGCTTGCCAGCCTTCGGAATCACATTGCCGTTGGGCTCGCCGCCGCGTCGCTGCGGACGTCCCTGGCCCTGGCCGCCTTGCCGCTGCGCGCCGCGGGCACCGCCGCGCGCACCGCCGGCGCGGCCGCCGCCGGAGGGGCCGCGCATGCCGGGCTGCGGCGGCAGGCTGACGCCCGCTGCGAACCTGCCGGTGTGCGAGGTCAGCAGCGTCGGCGAGGTGATATAGCCCATCGACGTCTGCATCGGGTCCGGCTGGCCGCGATTGGCGCCGCCGCGGCCGCCTTCCTTGTTGAAGCGCGGCAGGCCGTCCATGCCGGTCGGCATCGGCTTGCCCTCGATCGCGGCCTGCTCGCGCTGCTTGCGGCCACCGACCTTGGTCGCGCCCTTGGGGGCGCCCGCCTGCTTGGCCGGGGCCTTCAGCCCGACCGCCGCCATCAGCGCACGCACCTCCTCGGGCTCCAGCTCCTGCCAGCGGCCGCGCTTGAGGCCGCGCGGCAGCAGGAACTGGCCATACCGGGTACGGATCAGCCGCGACACGGTCAGGCCGACCGCCTCGAACATGCGCCGCACTTCGCGGTTGCGGCCCTCGGTCAGCGCCACGTGATACCAGTGGTTGACCCCTTCGCCGCCGCCGTCGACGATGCGCAGGAAGTTGGCCTGGCCATCGTCGAGCTGGATGCCATGCAGCAGGCGCTGGCGATCCGCCTCGGCCAGCTCGCCCAGCGTGCGCACCGCATACTCGCGCTCGACGCCGTAGCGCGGATGCATGAAGCGGTTGGCGATATCGCCGGACGTGGTGAAGATCAGCAGGCCTTCGGTATTGAAGTCCAGCCGGCCGACGGCGACCCATTTGGCGGTCTTCAGGCGCGGCAGGCTGTCGAACACGGTCGGACGGCCTTCCGGGTCCGACTGGCTGACGATCTCGCCGGCCGGCTTGTGATACAGCAGCACGCGCGGCGGCTTGCTGGTCACGCGGCGGTGGATCAGCTTGCCGTTGACCCTCACCTGGTCGGTCGGCAGGATGCGCTGCCCGATATGCGCGGGCAGGCCGTTGACCGACACGCGGCCCTGCAGAATCAACTCTTCCATTTCGCGGCGCGAACCGAGACCGCCTTCGGCCAGCACCTTGTGCAGCTTGGGCGCATCGTCCTCGGCGGACAGTTCGCGCACCGGCTTGGCCTTGCGCGTCGTGCCGGCGGCACCGCCGTCGGCGTCGTACTGGCCCGAGATCACGAAGCGGAACAGATCCTCGGCCGCGGCGCTCTTGTCGCCCTTCGCGGCCGGCCTGGCGTTGCCCTTGTCGGCCGTCGGCGCGGCGGACTTGCCGGCGCCCTTGGCGGGACGTGCGGCGTTCTTGCCGCCCTTGCGCTTGCCCGCGGGACGCGGCTGGCCGTTGTTGCCGGCTTCGCCTTCGGGTCGTGCGCCCTCGGCCCGGGCGCCGCCGCTCTGGCCGCCGCTCTGGCCGCCGTTCTGGCCGGCGTTCTGGCCCGCATTCTGACCGGCATTGCCGCGGCCGCGGCGTTGCTTGCCGGCATTCTCGCGCGGCGCCTCGCCCTCGGCCGGCTTGGCGCGCCGACCGCGTCCGCCTCGCGATCCGGGCGCGGGCGCCGCCGTGGCGCCGCTGGCGCCGCCTTCGGGCTGCACCGCCGCGCCGGCATCGCCGGCGACGGCTTCGCTGCCGTCGCGGTCCTGCGCGGACTGGCGGCGCGAGGCCACCAGATTGCGCAGGCCGCGGCGCAGGCCCTTGCGGCGCGGCGCGGCGCCTTCGGCTGGCGTCTCCGCGTCGCGCACGTCTTGATCGATAGAGTCGGACAAAGTATTCACACTCGCTTGTTGCATCTGGTGTTAGTTCGGGACGCGCGCGCCTTGCTCGTCGGCATCGCGTGGATCCAGTTGGGGCGCGTCGGCGTCGGCCTGGTCGGCGGACTCGTCGGCAGCGTCGGCGTGGTCAGCGTCGGGGGCATCGTCAGCGGGCGCCGCTGCGGGCATATCCGCGGGTTCGGCGGCTTCGGCGACTTCGGCAGCTTCGGCGGGATCGTCGGTCTGCACCGGCGCGTCGCCGGAGGCCGCGTCGGCGGTCACGCCGACCGCATTCGTTTCTTCGGCCGCACCCGCATCCGGCGGCGCCACGCCGGCGGCATCGTCCACAGCCGCATCGACCGCAGCAGCATCGACGCCATCGGCCTGCGCGACACCTGCCGGTACCGCCGCGAAGGCTTCCTCGTCGACGCCGGCCGCGGTGGCGACCTCTTCGAAGTCGATCGCACCCTGCTTCAGCAGCGCTTCCTGGACCTGCGCCTGCGGATCTTCCAGCGGCGGCAGTTCGTCCAGCGTACGCAGGCCGAGATCGTCGAGGAAGGTCTTGGTGGTTGCATACAGCGACGGCTTGCCGGGGACGTCGCGATGGCCGATCACCTCGATCCAGCCGCGATCCTCCAGCTTCTTGATCACTTCGGTGCTGACCGTGACCCCGCGGATTTCCTCGATATCGCCGCGCGTGACCGGCTGGCGATAGGCAATGATGGCCAGCGTCTCCATCACCGCACGCGAGTATTTGGGCGGTTTTTCCGGATTGAGCCGGTCCAGATATTCGCGCATCGCCGGCCGGCTCTGAAAGCGCCAGCCGCTCGCCAGCGCCACCAGCTCGACCCCGCGCGGCTCCCAGTCCTTGCGCAACTCTTCCAGCAGAACACGGATCGTGTCGGCGCCGACGTCGTCGGCGAACAAGCGGCGCAAATCGGCGACGCGCAGCGGCTCCTGCGCGCAGATCAGCGCCGTCTCGAGGACGATTTTCGCCTCTTGGGTATTCATGTTGTGGTGTGCGGCCTGTCTTTGCATCTGCGTCCGTGACACCCGGACGCGCTGGAGATTGGTCGATTCAGCAGCGCGCGTTCCGCTTCAGGGACGCCTGCCGCCATTCATCGCGCAGCGGACCGGGATGCTTGCCGCATCGGGTCCGCGCGCCTTCTCATCGGTGCATCGATTGCCGGTCCGGTCCGGCAGAAGATCGTCCGCCCGTCTCCCGAATTCGGTCGGCGGAAGGACCAGCGCGCCGCGCCGTCTCCCCTGTTGCGGCCGACACGCCCGGACAGCCGCGACTGTCCGGATTGCGAGACAACTTGGTCATGGCCTGGCGTGCAGCCTGTCGGGCCCCTCGCTGCCACGCCGCTGGCCGGTATTCTTGGCCGATGTCGACACCGGATGTTCTAGCCGGACAGTGCGGGGAGGGAGATGGGTATGGAAACCCATGAGTGCCTTGACAGACGCCTGGAACAAGCGCGACCGGGCGACCACGACACCTGCGCGAAAGCGGCCCGGTCGCCGTGGCTTCCCGCGATTGTATGGCATTCCCGCGCCGGCCTGCAACCGCGGGGTTGGACGGGAAGCTGCCGGGCGGCCTCAAAGGGTCAGGCAGAAGCCGTGGGCGGCCAGCGTTTCGGGCAGCATCGCGGCCCGCGCGAGACCGGCCGCGCCGAACAGCGCCACCGCCGCGCCGATGCCGCGCCGAACCCACGGGCGCCGCGCCAGCACGCGCAGGCCGGCCGACAGGCTCGACAGCATCAGCAGATTGGGCAGCGTACCGAGGCCGAAGGCGAGCATCACCAGCGCGCCCGACGGCGCGCTGCCGGCCAGCAGCGCCAGCGCGAGCGCGGCGTAGACCATGCCGCACGGCACCAGACCCCAGGCCAGTCCGGCGGCGTAGCGACGCAGCAGCCGTCGGTCGGCGCCCGTGTCCTGCCGCACGAGGGCCCTTCCGCCCCAGCGCGCCCACGTCGCCGCCAGCCGCCGCGCTGCGGCCTGGACGCCCGGGCGCTTTCCCGCGAGCCGCGCGCCGCCCAGCGCCCATAGCCCGGCGAGTAGCAGGCTCGCACTGCCCGCTGCAAACAGCGCGCGCTGCAGCGGCAGATACTGCGCCTTCCACGCGCTCGCCCCCACCGCGCCGAGCAAGGCACCGAGCATTGCATAGGCACTCAGGCGGCCGGCATGCAGGACCAGCAGTTCACGGACCCACGCAGCGCGTCTGCGGTACAGCGGCACCGGCGCAGCCTGCCGCGCATCGCGGCTCTCGAGCACCAGCGCGATGCCGCCGCACATCGCCGCACAGTGGACACCGCCCAACAGTGCCAGCAGAAACACGCTGATCAGTACGCCGATCGCCATCTCAGGCTCCCCCTGGCCAGAGTGTGCACGGTAGAATGCCCGCACCCCTTTGCGCCCATCGCGATGTCGATGGCAACCCCTTCCCTTCGCGCGGATTCCAATTGCTGAACGCCATTCCCCTGAACGACCAATCGACCCGCTGTTCCACCTGCTCGCTCGGACAGCTGTGCCTGCCGATCGGCATGTCGGCGCAGGACGTCGAAAAGATGGACACGCTGGTGCAGGAACGCGTGCGGGTGCGCAAGGGCGAATCGCTCTATCGCCTCGGCGATGCGCTCGACGCGATCTATGCGATCCGCTTCGGCACGCTGAAGACGCACGTGACGATGGAAGACGGCCGCGCACAGATCACGGGCTTTCACCTGCCCGGCGAAGTGGTCGGCTTCGATGGCCTGACCGAGATGCGGCATGCATCGGACGCGACCGCGCTGGAAGACACCGAGGTCTGCGTGGTCCGCTACGACGAGATCCAGACGCTGTCGGCCTCGCTGCCTTCGCTGCAGCACCAGTTCATGCGGCTGATGAGCAAGGAAATCACGCAGGACCAGATGATGCTGATCACGCTGGGCTCGATGCGCGCCGAAGAGCGGCTGGCGGGCTTTCTGATCAGCCTGTCCGAGCGCCTGGCGGCACGCGGCTATTCCGCGTCCGAGTTCGTGCTGCGGATGAGCCGCGAGGAAATCGGCAGCTATCTGGGGCTGAAGCTCGAGACCGTCAGCCGCCTGTTCTCGCGCTTCGCCGAAGCCGGCCTGATCCAGATCCGCCAGCGCCATGTGAAGCTGGTCGACATGGACGGCATCCGCCAGCTGCTGGGCAAGACGGCCTGCTGATGCCGGCACGGCGGTGGCGTCGGCCATCGCCCTACTCCAGTTCGTCGGCCGCCGACATCGGGGCCGAAGCGGGCGCGATGATCGAGGCCGGCAGCATGCACACCGTCAGCGCGCTGGACAGCGCGCACACCGCCCACGCGGCCACGAAGCCGATCGTATAGACCGCGCCGTGCGACAGTTCCAGCGGCTGACCCAGGATCCGCAGCTCGCGCGGATCGATCAGCGAGAACACCAGCACGAACGCGACGGCCGCGCCGACGAAGGCGGGCCACAGCACCCACATCAGCCAGCGCGCCTTCATGGCCGTGCCGCCGCTTGCGGATCGGCACCGGTGTGTGCGGCTCGCGCGGCCGGCACCACTGCGGTCGCCGTCGCGGCCTGCCGGATCACCAGCCCCTGACGCACCACGCCATCGACGATGGGCCGATCGGCGTGCTGCATCGCGACCCAGATCGTCGCCGCGCAGCCCAGCATCGCCATCGCGGGGCCGCTGATCAGCAGCCACGGCCACGGTTCCTTCCACCACGGTTTGCATTGGGACATGTCGATGCCTCGTTGTCGATGCCTGGTCACGGTTGAGCGGGAACGATAAAGCGGGTGGGCTGCCGCACCTGCACACGCTCGCTGCCGGCGGCACCATGGACGACGATATCGACCACATGGGTGCCCGGCGCCGCCTGCTCCAGCGGCACGCGCAGCCGCAGCGGCAGCAGCCGGTTCGAGGTTGGCGCGAGATGGCCGGCGCGGTCTTCGTATTCGACGGACAGCCCCGGCAAGTCCGCGCTGTGCGCCACGATGGCGATGTCCATCTCGCCCTCGGTGGTGTTGATCAGCTGCAGCCGGTAGACGTTTTCGATCCAGCGCCCGTCCACCTCGCGCGCCAGTGCCTGCCGGTCGCGCAGGATGTCCACCTTCAGCGGCGTGCGCACCGCCACCGACCAGACGAAGCCGCCGGCCAGCGCCAGCCACAGCACCGCATACAGCACGATGCGCGGGCGGATCACGCGGCGGCGCGCGCTGGCAGCCGACAGCGCGCGCCGCATCGCGTTCTCGGAGGTGTAGCGAATCAGCCCGCGCGGATAGCGCATCTTGTCCATGACCTGATTGCAGGCGTCGATGCAGGCGCCGCAGCCGATGCATTCGTACTGCAGGCCGTCGCGGATATCGATGCCGGTCGGGCAGACCTGCACGCAGATGCTGCAGTCCACGCAGTCGCCGATGCCCAGCGCCCTCGGGTCGGCCTTGCGCGAGCGCGAGCCGCGCGGCTCGCCGCGCTGCGCGTCGTAGGTCACCACATAGGTGTCCTTGTCGACCATCACGCTCTGGAACCGCGCATAGGGGCACATGTACTTGCAGACCTGCTCGCGCATGAAGCCCGCATTGCCCCAGGTGGCGAACGCATAGAAGCCAATCCAGAACGCTTCCCACGGCCCGGTGGACAGGTTCAGCACCGCGCTGCCCAGCGCATCGATCGGCGAGAAGTAGCCGACGAAGGTGAAGCCGGTCCACAGCGCGATCGCGATCCACAGCAGATGCTTGGTAGCCTTGATGCGCAGCTTGCGCAGGGTCCAACGCTCGCCGTCGAGTCGAATGCGGGCGATGCGATCGCCCTCGACCTTGCGCTCGATCCACAGGAAGATCTCGGTGTAGACCGTTTGCGGACAGGCATAGCCGCAGAACAGCCGCCCCGCGATCGCGGTGAACAGGAACAGCGACAACGCCGAGATCACCAGCAGCACGGCCAGATAGATCACGTCCTGCGGCCACAGCACCAGGCCGAACAGATAGAACTTGCGCGCAGCGAGGTCGAACAGCACCGCCTGACGGCCGTTCCACTGCAGCCACGGCGAGCCGTAGAACACCAGCTGCGTCGCCAGCACCATCGCGATGCGCCAGCGGGCGAACGCGCCCGTCACCGCGCGCGGATAGATCTTGCGGCGGACCTCGTACAGCGAGGCCTCGGTCGAATCGATGCCGGGCGCGTTCATGGCCGTCCTCGCAGATGGCGGGTCGCGAACCGATGGCGGGAAGCGGTGTCCATCATTGCCCCGCCGCCGGCATCGTGGTGCTGTCGGCGGACAGTCCCCAGACGTAGGCGGTCAGCATGCGGATACGCTCGGGCGTCAGGATGTCCTCGTGCGCCGGCATCCGGTTGTCGTGGCCCAGCAGGACCGCCTTGACGATCTGGGCCTCGCTGCTGCCATGCAGCCATACCTTGTCGGTCAGGTTCGGCGCGCCGAGCGCCTGATTGCCCTTCCCCGTGCCGCCGTGACAGGCGACGCAGGTCGACTTGAAGATGGGCTCGCCGCGCGCCGCACGAATCGGGTTGAAGGCGAGCCCCGACAGCGAACGCACGTATTGCGCGACATCGCCTGCCCCCTTCTCGTCGATGACCGCGGCGAACGAGGGCATCACGCCATGCCGGCCCTTGGCGATGCTCTGCATGATCGCGGCCGGCTCGCCGCCGTGCAGCCAATCGCGGTCGGTCAGGTCGGGAAAGCCGCGGCTGCCGCGCGCGTCCGAACCGTGGCACTGCGCGCAGTAGTTCAGAAACAGCCGCTGGCCGATCTCGCGCGCCTGCGGATCGGCGGCGACGCGCTCGATGGCGACGTCCATGTATTTGCCGTACACCGCCTGCTGGCCGCGCAATGCGGCCAGCCGCTGTTCTGCCAGCTCGCCCTGGCTGGTGAAGCCGAGCATGCCGCGATACGCGCCCAGGCCGGGATACAGCAGCAGATAGCCCAGCGCGAACACGCAGCTCAGCAGGAACATCCACATCCACCAGCGCGGCAGCGGGTTGTTCAGCTCGCGCAGATCGTCGTCCCACACGTGGCCGGTGTCGTGCGCCGGGGCGCCGGCATCGACGGCCGAAGCCGCGTTCGATGCGGCCGCGCCCTTGGCGACGCGCGTCTGCGAGAACAGCAGCCAGACGCACCAGACGATGCCGCCCAGCGCGATCGCGCCGATGTAATAGCCCCAGAAATCCGAAATAAAGTCGCTCATGACATCAATGTCCCTGCTCGATGGCTTGTGCCCGCGCGGCGTCGCGCGGCACGGCCGTGCTGTCGCCCATGCCCTCTCTGCCAGCCTCTTTTCGAACCTCGCCGGCCTCGCCCACTGCCTCGTCGGGCAAGGCGAACGGCAGCCAGGCGGCTTCCCGATTGGCATGGCGCCGCCCGCCGGACCACGCCCAGCAGACGATGCCGATGAAGACGACGAGGAAGATCAGCGTGGAAAACGCGGTCAAGATCGCCATGGTCACTGCCCCGCGGTCGGCGCCAGCGTGCGGCGATTGGTGCCGAGGCCCTGCAGATAGGCCACCAGCGCATCCTCCTCGGTCTTGCCCTTCAGCGCGTCCGGCGCTGCCTCGATGTCGGCGTCGCTGTAGGGCACGCCGAGCGCGCGCAGCGTCCGCATGCGCTGGCGGATGTCGTCGGTCGGCAGCGCGGTCTTCGCCAGCCACGGATACGAAGGCATTACCGATTCCGGCACGACGTCGCGCGGATTGCGCAGGTGGATGCGTTGCCAGTCGTCCGAGTAGCGGCCGCCCACGCGGGCCAGGTCCGGTCCCGTCCGCTTGGAGCCCCACAGGAACGGATGGTCGTAGACCGACTCGCCGGCGGTCGAATACGGGCCGTAGCGCTCGACCTCGGCCTGCAGCGTGCGCACCTGCTGCGAATGGCAGCCGACGCAGCCCTCGCGGATATAGATGTCGCGGCCCATCAGGCGCAGCGGCGAATAAGGGACGATGCCCGGATCGGGCTGCGTGGTCGAATGCTGGAAGAACAGCGGCAGGATCTGCACGAAGCCGGCGATGCTGACCACCACGATGGTGCAGACGATCAGCCAGCCGATGTTCTTCTCCAGCGTCTCGTGCGTAAAGAAGCGTCGTTGTTGGGACATGATGAAATCCGGATGGCGTTCAGGCTGCGGCGGGGGTGGCCGGGGTGGCCGGGGTAGCGTTCGCACCTGTGGGAATCACCGCATCGAAGGCGCGGCGGCCCGCGATCGTGCGCGCCACGTTCCAGGCCATCACCAGCATGCCGGCGAGGAAGCACAGGCCGCCGAGCAGACGGATCAGGTAGAACGGCGTCTTGGCCTTGACCGCTTCGACGAAGGCATAGGTCAGCGTGCCGTCGGGCTGCGTGGCGCGCCACATCAGTCCTTCCATCACGCCGGCGATCCACATCGAGGCGATATAGAGCACCACGCCGATGGTCGCGATCCAGAAGTGCCATTCGATCGCCCGCACGCTGTGCATCCGCTGCTGGCCGAACAGACGCGGCACCAGGTAGTACAGCGAGCCGATCGTGATCATCGCGACCCAGCCCAGCGCGCCCGAATGCACGTGGCCGATGGTCCAGTCGGTGTAGTGCGACAGCGCGTTGACCGTCTTGATCGACATCATCGAGCCCTCGAAGGTCGCCATGCCGTAGAAGGACAGCGCCACCACCAGGAACTTCAGGATCGGATCGGTACGCAGTTTGTGCCAGGCGCCGGACATCGTCATGATCCCGTTGATCATGCCGCCCCACGACGGCGCCAGCAGGATCAGCGAGAACACCATGCCCAGCGATTGCGCCCAGTCGGGCAACGCGGTGTATTGCAGATGGTGCGGACCGGCCCACATGTAGGTGAAGTTCAGCGCCCAGAAATGGACGATCGACAGCCGGTACGAATAGATCGGGCGCTCGGCCTGCTTCGGAATGAAGTAGTACATCATGCCGAGGAAGCTGGTGGTCAGGAAGAAGCCGACCGCGTTATGGCCGTACCACCACTGAACCATCGCGTCCTGCACGCCGGCGTAGGCCGAGTACGACTTCCACAGCGACGCCGGCAGCTCGATGTTGTTGACGATATGCAGGATCGCGATCGTCAGGATGTAGGCGCCGAAGAACCAGTTGGCCACGTAGATATGGCGGGTCTTGCGCTGGATGATGGTGCCGAAGAACACGATCGCATAGGCGATCCATACCGCCGCGATCAGCAGATCGATCGGCCATTCCAGTTCCGCGTATTCCTTCGACGTGGTGATGCCCAGCGGCAGCGTGATGGCGGCGGCCACGATCACGATCTGCCAGCCCCAGAAGGTGAAGGCCGCCAGCGGCGCGGCGAACAAGCGCGCCTGGCAGGTCCGCTGCACCACGTAGTACGAGGTGGCAAACAGCGCGCTGCCGCCGAAGGCGAAGATCACCGCATTGGTATGCAGCGGGCGCAGCCGGCCGAACGACAGCCATGGCGTATCGAAATTGAGCTCAGGCCAGATCAGCTGCGCGGCGAGCAGCACCCCGACTGCCATGCCGACGATCCCCCAGACCACCGTCATGATGGCGAATTGCCTCACGACGTGATAGTTGAAGGCGTCGGCACGCGCGGGCGTGGCCGTGCCGGTCAGGCCGGCGGCGGTGACATCCATTCAGACCCCCAAAGATTGACGTAATAAACCGTTCGATGACGTCAATGTAGAAGGGGTCGGGCGATGCGCCCTTGATCCGGATCAAGCGAGATGCAGATGCCTCGGCGCCAGGGGGAACTCAGTGGCGCGGCTCGCCGCGAAGCGGCTGCGGCACGGCGCGTGTGTTGGCGTTGGCGTTGGCGTTGGCGTTGGCGTTGGCGTTGGCGTCGGCATCGGCGCCGGCATCGGGACGGTCGTTGTCGAGCAGGATTGCCTGTCCGGGGCGCTCGAGATCGTCGTATTGCCCGGCCCGCAGCGCCCACCACAATGCGCCGGCGATCAGCGCGGCCAGCGCCAGGCTCATCGGCACCAGCAGGAACAATGTATCCATCACGGGGTATCCATCACGGCGTGTCCATCGCTAGCGCCCCTTCGGCACGCGCAGCAAGCGCCAGGCATTGGCGACCACCAGCAGCGACGACAGCGACATGCCGAGCCCCGCCATCCACGCCGTGACGTGGCCGCTCGCGGCCAGCGGAATCGCGACCATGTTGTAGGCAAAAGCCCAGCCGAGGTTTTGCCGGATCACCGCACGCGTGCGGCGCGCGATGGCCAGCGCGGCGGCGATCTCGGCGATGCCGTCGTGCGTCAGCACCGCATCGGCGCCGACCTGCGCCAGCGGCGCGCCGCTCGCGAGCGCAATCGAGACCTGCGCCTGCGCCAGCACCGGCGCATCGTTGATGCCATCGCCGATCGCCAGCACGACGGCCCCGTCGCGCTGCAGCGCGGCGACGTAGTCGCGCTTGCCCTCGGGACTGACGCGCCCCTGGGCATCGTCGATGCCGAAATGCCGCGCCCACCAGCGCACCGTCGGCTGGCTGTCGCCCGATATCAGATGGCAACGCAGGCCCAGCGCACGCAGGCGCGCCAGCAGATCGGCGGCCTGCGCACGCTCGGTATCGGACAGCACGAACACGGCCAGCGGCCCCCGTTCGTCGCCCAGCCACACCGGCGAGGCGCCATCGTGCAGATGGCCACGCCAGGCTTCGAGCGCGGCGGCGTCATCGCGCGCGCGCCCGGCCGGCCCCAGCGCGCCGACGAAGTCGCGCCGGCCGACCCGGATCGCGCGGCCGTCCAGCATCGCTTCCACACCCTGCCCCGGACGATTGCGCAAGCCGCGCAGTCGTTGTGCGAATTCCATGCCGGCGATGCCCTCGCCGGCGGCGGACGGCTGCGCTGCGCGGTCGGCTGCGGCCACCAGCGCCCGCGCCACCGGATGCTCGCCGCTGCGGCACAGCGCGCCGGCCAGCGCCAGGCACTCGGCCTGCGCCAGATCGCCAAGCGCAATCACGTTGGCCACGGCAAAGCGCCCTTCGGTCAGCGTGCCGGTCTTGTCGAGCACGACATCGGTGACCCCGGCCAGCGACTCGAGCGCATGGCCGCGCGTCAGCAGCACGCCGCGCCGCGACAGCGCCGCACCGGCGGCCGCGAGCGCCGCAGGCGTCGCCAGCGACAGCGCGCAAGGGCAGCTGACCACCAGCACCGCAACGGTCACCATCAGCGCGCGCTCCGGTGCGATGACCCACCAGAGCAGGCCAACGGCCGCGGCAATGACCAGCAGCGCCGCCACGAACCAGGCGGCCACGCGGTCGGCGACCACCGCAAGCCGCGGCTTGTCGGTCAGCGCGCGCTCCAGCAGCGCGACGATTTCCGCCAGACGCGTGCCGGCCCCGACCTGCCGCACTTCGATGACCAGCGGACTGCTGGCGTTGTAGCAGCCGGCCAGCACCGGCTGCCCGGGTCCGCGCGGCACCGGCCGGCTCTCGCCGCTCAGCATCGATTCGTCGAGATCGCTGCGGCCCTCCAGGATCTCGCCATCGGCCGGCACGATCTCGCCGGCGCGCACGCGCACACGGTCGCCCGGCATCAAGCGCGCCACCGGCACGCGGCGGGCCGTGCCGTCGGACGACAGCCGTTCGCAGGTGGCCGGCAACTGCCGCGCCAGCATCTCGGCACCGCTGCGCGAGGCCTGCCGCACACGCAGTTCCAGATAGCGCGCCAGCAGCAGCAAGGCGACGAACATGGTGACCGAGTCGTAGTAGACCTCGCCGGTGCCGCGCACGGTGGCAAGCAGACTGGCGCCGAAGGCCGCCGCCAGCCCCAGCGCGACCGGCACGTCCATGCCGACATGGCGTTGACGCAGGCTGCGCCACGCGCCCGCAAAGATCGGCGCCGCGCTGTAGACGATCACCGGCAGCGTCAGCGCCAGGCTCGCCCACTGCAGCAGCCGCAGATGCGTGGCATCGATCGAACCTTCGTGCGTGTAGACCGGCCACGCGTACATCATCACCTGCATCATGCCGAGCATGGCCACCGCCAGCCGCATCAGCAGGCCGCGCCGCGCCACGCTGTCCTGCCGGTCCGCGGCGGAGAATTCGAACGGCCACGCGGTGTAGCCGATATCGGCAAGCGCGCCCAGCAGGCCGGCGACGGTCAACGCGTTGCCGCGCCAGCGCACCAGCACGCGGCGCGTGGCCAGATTGGCGACCGCGGATTCGACCCCGGGCAGCTGCGCCAGCTTCTGCTCGATCAGCCAGGCACAGGCGGCGCAGCGGATGTTCTCGGGGGCCAGCGTGATTTCGAAGCGTTCCTCGGATCGTGCCTCGGGCTCTTGCGCCCTCGCACCGTCCAGCCGCCGGACGAAGCGCGCGCGCAGCTCCTCGGTGTCGTAGGCCTGCCAGACCGGCTCGAGCCGCGCGCGTGCGGCGTCGTCGAGCGGCCGGCCGAAGCGGAATTCGCCGGCATAGAGATGGGCAAAGCCGGCCCGATCCAGCGCCTGCGCCAGCGCCAGGCAGCCGGCGCAGCAGAAGCGGCGCGCCACGCCGCCGACCGCCGCGTGCAGCGTGTCCGCGGCCGACGCCGGCAGCCCGCAATGGAAGCAGGCGGCGTCGTCCGCTGCGGTGGCGGTGACGGTGCCGTTGGCCGCGGTCCGCAGCGCGGGCGCGGAGGAGTCGGAGGGGGATGAATGGGCGAAGGCGATCGGCATCGTATTCCTGGATGTCCGATCGATTCTAGGGACCGCGCGGGCGCGGCGAATTGATCCCGATCAAGGCGCACGCAATCGGTACGCCCTGCAAGGCCGTGCGGCGGGTGGCCGCCCAGGCGGCCGAGGACGCTCAGGCCAGCTCGGTGGCGCCGGTGCGCCGCGGCGCTTCCAGATATTCGCGCGATTGCATCTCGATGATGCGCGACACCGTGCGATGGAATTCGTTGGCCATCTGGCCTTCGACATACAGCTCGTCGGGCGGCACCTCGGCCGACATCAGCAGCTTGACCTTGTGGTCGTAGAACACGTCGACCAGCCAGGTAAAGCGGCGCGCTTCCGACGACATCCGCGGCGTCATCTTCGGCACGTCCGACAGGATCACGGTGTGGAAGCGCTCGGCCAGTTCCAGATAGTCGTTCTGCGAACGGGGGCCGCCGCACAGCGTGGCGAAGTCGAACCAGACCACGCCGTTGGCCTTGCGCAGCGCATGCAGCTCGCGCTTCTCGATATGCAGGATCGGCGATTCGTCGGCGATGCCGGCCAGCGCGGCGAAGGAATCCCGCAGCGCCGCGCTCGCCTTGGCGTCCAGCGGCGTGTAGTAAGCCTGCACCTGCTCCAGCGTGCGCTTGCGGTAATCGATGCCGGCATCGACGTTGAGCACGTCGAGCTTGCGCTCGAGCAGCGCGATCGCGGGCAGGATGCGGTCGCGATGCAGCCCGTCCGGATACAGCAGGTCCGGGCGGTAGTTCGACGTCATCACGAACTGCACGCCGTTCTCGAACATCTGCTCGAGCAGGCGATGCAGGATCATCGCGTCGGCGACATCGCTGACATGGAATTCATCGAAACAGATCAGCCGGTACTTGCGGGCGATCCGTTTGGCCAGCTCGTCCAGCGGATCGGGCCGGCCTCGCAGTTCCTCGAGCTGGCGGTGCACCTCGCGCATGAACTCGTGGAAATGCAGGCGGGTCTTCCGGACCACCGGCACGCAGTGGTAGAAGCTGTCCATCAGAAAGGACTTGCCGCGCCCCACGCCGCCCCACAGATAGACGCCCTTGGGCACCTCCGGCCGGATCAGCAGCTTCTTCAGCGCATTGTTGCGCCGCTGCTTGTAGGCGACCCATTCGTCGTAGCACTGCTGCAGCCGCGCCACCGCGCGCAACTGCGCCTCGTCGGACCGATAGCCGCGCTGCTGCAGTTCGTGGTGGTAGTACTCGGTGACGTTCATCGGGGGGAAGGAATGGAAGCGGCAGATCGACGGATCGGCGGCGGCGAACGCATGGCGCACGCCGCCGCACCGCGAGACTCCCCTCTCCCGCGTGCGGGAGAGGGGCCGGGGGAGAGGGAAAGCAGCGGTCAATCGACCGGCAGCGCTCCTGCAAGCGCCCTGCCCTCTCCCCAACCCTCTCCCGCAAGCGGGAGAGGGAGCAGGTTGTCGCCCTCGCTCCCGCCAACCGCAATCAGCAAGCGGGAGAGAGAGAACACCGGCCTTACATATTGAGCTGACGCTTGTCCACCGCGAGCGCGGCTTCGCGCATCACCTCGGACATCGACGGGTGCGGGTGGCACACCCGGCCGATATCCTCGCTGGCGGCCTTGAACTCCATCGCCACCACGGCTTCGGCGATCAGGTCCGAAGCATTGGCCGCGACCACGTGCACGCCCAGGATCTCGTCGGTCTTGGCATCGGCCAGCATCTTGACGAAGCCGTCCGAGGCGCCCATGCCCAGCGCGCGGCCGTTGGCCACGAACGGGAACTGGCCCGACTTGTACTCGCGGCCCTCGGCCTTGAGCTGCTGCTCGGTCTTGCCGACCCAGGCGATTTCCGGGTAGGTGTAGATCACCCACGGAATGCAGTTGTAGTCGATGTGCGGCTTCTGGCCGGCGATGCGCTCGGCCACGGCCACGCCTTCGTCCTCGGCCTTGTGCGCCAGCATCGGGCCGCGCACCACGTCGCCGATCGCCCACAGGCCCGGCACCGAGGTCGCGCAATGCTCGTCGACCGGAATGAAGCCGCGCTCGTCGGTACCCAGGCCGACGGCGTCCAGACCCAGGTTGTCGGTGTTCGGCACGCGGCCGACCGACACGATCAGGCGATCGACTTCCAGCGTCTGCGCGTTGCCGTCCTTGTCGGTGTAGCTGACGGTGACGTTGTTGTCGCCGGTCTTGACCTCATTGACCTTGACCCCCAGGCTGAACTTCAGGCCCTGCTTGGTCAGCAGCTTCTGCGCTTCCTTGGCGACGCCTTCGTCGGCGGCACCCAGGAACGCCGGCAGCGCCTCCAGCACGGTCACGTCGGCACCGAGGCGGCGCCACACCGAGCCCAGCTCCAGGCCGATCACGCCGGCGCCGATCACGCCCAGCTTCTTCGGCACTTCGGCGAACTTCAGCGCGCCTTCGTTATCGTTGACCAGCTTGTTGTCGACCGGAATGCCGGGCAGATGGCGGGCCTTGGAACCGGTGGCGACGATCACCTGCTTGGCGGTGATGGTCTCGGTGCCGGCCTTGCCGGCGATCTCCACCTGGAAGCCGTCGGCATTCTTGCCGACGAACTTGCCGAAGCCCTTGAACAGCGTGACCTTGTTCTTGCGGAACAGGAACTCGATGCCCTTGGTCATCTTGCCGACGATATCGTCCTTGCGCTTGAGCATCTTGGCGATATCGACCTTGACGTCGCCGACGGTGATGCCGTGGTCGGCCAGGTGGTGCTGCACGTTCTCGAACTCTTCGGACGAGGCCAGCATCGCCTTCGACGGGATGCAGCCGACGTTCAGGCAGGTGCCGCCGAGGCGGGCTTCGCCCTTCGGATCGTCGTACGGATTGCCTTCGCAGCAGGCGACGTTCAGGCCAAGCTGGCCCGCGCGGATCGCGGCGATATAGCCGCCGGGGCCCGCGCCGATCACCAGCACGTCGAATTGTTTGCTCATGGGAATTCCTCGTTGCGTCGGCGCGCCCTGCCCCGTTTTGGGTCGGGGCCGGCGCGCGGCATGGTGTTGCATTCGGTTGGCCGCCGGGCTCGCGCTCCAGGCGGCGCGCGGTCTCCCGCCTCGGGAGACCGCGGCGGATGCTGCGATTACAGGTCCAGCAGCAGGCGGGCCGGATCTTCCAGCGCTTCCTTCATCGCCACCAGGCCCAGCACGGCTTCGCGGCCGTCGATGATGCGGTGGTCGTAGGACATCGCCAGGTAGTTCATCGGACGGATCACGATCTGGCCGTCCTCGACCACGGCGCGGTCCTTGGTCGCGTGCACGCCCAGGATCGCCGATTGCGGCGGGTTGATGATCGGGGTCGACAGCATCGAGCCGAACACGCCGCCGTTCGAGATCGAGAAGGTACCGCCCGACAGCTCGTCCAGCGACAGCTTGCCGTCGCGGGCCTTGGTGCCGAACTCGGCGATCTTCTTCTCGATGTCGGCCAGGCTCATCTGGTCGGCGTTGCGCAGGATCGGCACCACCAGGCCGCGCGGCGAACCGACCGCGATGCCGATGTCGAAGTAGCCGTGGTAGACGATGTCGTTGCCGTCGACCGAAGCGTTGATGATCGGGTACTTCTTCAGCGCGTGAACCGCCGCCTTGACGAAGAAGGACATGAAGCCCAGCTTGACGCCGTGTTCCTTCTCGAAGCGGTCCTTGTACTTGTTGCGCAGATCCATCACCGGCTTCATGTTGACTTCGTTGAAGGTGGTGAGGATGGCGTTGGTCTGTTGCGATTGCAGCAGACGCTCGGCGATACGGGCGCGCAGGCGGCTCATCGGCACGCGCTCTTCCGGACGATCGCCCAGCGCGGCAAAGTCGACCGGGGCGGACACTTGCTGCAGCGCCGGCTTGGCGGCCGGAGCCGGCGCGGCCTTGGCGGCGGGGGCCGAACCGGCGGCGAGCACGTCGCCCTTGGTGATGCGGCCATCCTTGCCGGTACCGGCAACCTGGCCGGCCGACAGGCCCTGCTCGGCCATCAGCTTGGCGGCCGACGGCATCGCCACGGCGCCGGCGGCGGCGGGAGCGGCGGCAGCCGGTGCAGCAGCGGCCGGAGCCGGTGCAGCAGCGGCCGGAGCCGGTGCGGGCGCGGCAGCCGCCGGTGCCGCTGCGGGCGCGGCGGCAGCGGGAGCGGCGGCGCCAGCGGTGGCTTCGGTATCGATCTTGGCGATGACTTCATCGGCCGTCACGGTGTCGCCGTCGTTCTTGACGATCTGCGACAGCACGCCTGCGGAGGGTGCCGGCACTTCGAGCACGACCTTGTCGGTCTCGATTTCGATCAGGATTTCGTCCTGGGCGACGGCTTCACCGGGCTTCTTCTTCCAGTTCAGCAGGGTCGCCTCGGCGACGGATTCGGACAGTTGCGGGACCTTGACGTCAACAATGGCCATGGTGTGAGTTTCCTCGGTAAATGCGTGGATGCAGCGGTATTCGGGGCGAACCGGCGCAGTCGTGACTAAGGGAGGCGACTGGCGCGGTTCGATGCGATGCGATCGGGGATGGCAGGGCGGATGCGCAAGCGCAGCGCGGCAGGGCCCGCCAACCGGCGCGCCCTGCCCGCACTGGCGCTTACTTGCTCAGCACGAAGCCCTTGAGCTTGGAGAACGCCGCGTCCAGCAGCGCCTTCTGTTGCTCGTTGTGCTTGGCGTAGTAGCCCACGGCCGGCGAAGCCGATGCCGGACGGCCGGCGTAGCCCAGCTTCTGCCCTTCCGTCATGTTCTCCATGATGTAGTGCTGGACGAAGAACCAGGCGCCCTGGTTCTGCGGCTCGTCCTGGCACCACACGATCTCGGTGGCGTTCGGATACTTCTTCAGTTCGGCGGCCACCGCCTTGTGCGGGAACGGATAGAGCTGCTCGAGGCGGATGATGGCGACATCGCTGGCGCCCCGCTCCTTGCGCGTCGCGACCAGGTCGTAATAGACCTTGCCCGAGCACATGATCACGCGCTTGACCTTGCTGGCGTTCAGTTCCTCGTGTTCGCCGATCACGGTCTCGAAATGGCCCTTGGCCAGATCCGACAGCGGCGACACCGCGTCCTTGTTACGCAGCAGCGACTTCGGCGTCATGATGACCAGCGGCTTGCGGAACAGCCGGATCATCTGACGGCGCAGCAGGTGGAAGATCTGCGCCGGCGTGGTCGGCTGGCAGACCTGCATGTTGTGGTCCGCGCACAGCTGCAGGAAGCGCTCGATGCGCGCCGAGCTGTGTTCCGGGCCCTGACCTTCGTAGCCGTGCGGCAGCATCAGCGTCAGGCCCGAGGCGCGGCCCCACTTGACTTCGCCCGACGAGATGAACTGGTCGATCACGACCTGCGCGCCGTTGACGAAGTCGCCGAACTGGGCTTCCCAGATCACCAGCGCGTTCGGCTCGGCGGTCGAGTAGCCGTATTCGAAGCCCAGCACCGCTTCCTCGGACAGCACCGAGTCGATCACGGTGAACGGGGCCTGGCCTTCCGACACGTTCTGCAGCGGCACGTACGAGCCCGCATCCCAGCGCTCGCGGTTCTGGTCATGCAGCACCGCGTGGCGGTGCGTGAAGGTGCCGCGGCCGGCGTCCTGGCCGGTGATGCGCACCGGATAGCCCGATGCGACCAGCGAGGCGAAAGCCAGATGCTCGCCCATGCCCCAGTCCAGCGGCTGATCGCCGCGGCCCATGTTGGCGCGGTCCTTGATCACCTTCTCGACCAGCGGATGCAGCTTGAACTGTTCGGGGATCGTGGTGATCCGCTCGGCCAGACGCTTCAGCTCGGTCACCGGCACGGCGGTGTCGGCGGCGTCGGTCCACTTGCGGTTCAGGAACGGCATCCAGTCGACCGCGAACTTGTTCTTGAAGTTCGACAGCACCGGATCGACCGTGTGCTTGCCCGCGTCCATCGCGGCGCGGTAGGCCTTGACCAGCTCGTCGCCGAACTCGGCCGGCACCACGTTCTGCGTGGCCAGCTTGTCGGCGTAGACCTTGCGCGTGCCCGGATGCTGCGAGATCTTCTTGTACATCAGCGGCTGCGTGACCGCCGGGGTGTCCTGCTCGTTGTGGCCCAGCTTGCGGAAGCAGATGATGTCGACGACGACATCCTTCTTGAACTCCATGCGGTAGTCCACCGCCAGCTGCATCGCGAACACGACCGCCTCGGGATCGTCGCCGTTGACGTGCAGCACCGGCGCTTCGATCATCTTGACCACGTCGGTACAGTACAGCGTCGAACGGGCGTCGCGCGGGTCCGAAGTGGTGAAGCCGATCTGGTTGTTGATCACGATGTGCATCGTGCCGCCGGTACCGTAGCCGCGGGTCTGGGCCAGGTTCAGCGTTTCCATCACGACGCCCTGGCCGGCGAAGGCCGCGTCGCCGTGCACCTGCACCGGCAGCACCTCGCGATGGCCGGCTTCGCCACGGCGCTCCTGGCGCGCCTTGGCCGAGCCCTCGACCACCGGGTTGACGATTTCCAGGTGCGACGGGTTGAAGGCGAGCGACAGGTGGACCGGGCCGCCTTCGGTCGAGACATCGCTGGAGAAGCCCTTGTGGTACTTGACGTCGCCAGCGGGCAGATCGTCGACGTGCTTGCCTTCGAATTCGGCGAACAGGTCGGCGGGCATCTTGCCCAGCGTGTTGACCAGCACGTTCAGGCGGCCGCGGTGGGCCATGCCGATGACGATTTCCTGCACGCCCTGCTTGCCGGCACGCTGGATCAGTTCGTCCATCGCGGCGATGAAGCTCTCGCCGCCTTCGAGCGAGAAGCGCTTCTGGCCGACGTACTTGGTATGCAGGAAGCGCTCCAGGCCTTCGGCGGCGGTCAGGCGCTCGAGGATGTGCTTCTTCTTCTCGGCCGTGAACACCGGACGGGCGCGCGTCGATTCGAGGCGCTCCTGCCACCAGCGCTTCTGCGCCTGGTCGCTGATGTACATGAATTCGGCGCCGATGCTGCTGCAATACGTTTCGCGCAGGTTCTGCAGCAGTTCGCGCAGGCTCATCGTCTCCTTGCCGAAATACGTGTTGCTGGCATTGAAGACGATGTCCAGGTCGGCCTCGGAGAAGCCGTAGAACGCGGGATCCAGATCCGGCAGGGGCGGACGCTCCTGGCGCTTGAGCGGATCGAGGTCGGCCCAGTGCGAACCGATATTGCGGTAGGCGGCGATCAGCTGGGTCGCGGCGACGCGCTTGCGGCCCATGTCCGCATCGGCCGAGGCGACGATGGTGCGGATCGGGCCCTGCTTGGCGCGCTCGGCGAACGAGGCGACGATCGGGGCGTGGGGAATATCGCGGGAGGCGGTGCCGTTCGCGGCCGGCACGTTCTGCATCGCGTCGAAGTACGCGCGCCAGTTGTCGGGGACCGAGGCGGGATTCTGGAGGTAGGCTTCGTACAGCTCTTCCACGTACGGCGCGTTGCCGCCGAAGAGGTACGAATTGCTCTGATACTGCTGCATCATGGGGCGCTCACTATTCTTCGGGTATGCCGAAGTTAAGCGGGTTTATCAACCTTCCGCGACACGGCTTGACCGGTTAGCGGATTGCAAACAACTCTTGAAGGCCCCTAAGCAAACGGCACCACTGGGGTGCCGGCGCGCAGAAGCCCGGAAGGGCAAGTTGTGCGGGGAAGGACCTTAAGTCTTCACTGCGCGTAAGAATAGCACGTTTGCGCAAACGTCCATCGCTCTTTTCCGGTAGTGCAACACCGACCCAACGGTTTCCCGCGGTATTGCGCGCCTTGCCGGTTTTCTTGCCCAGAAACCCGCTCGCTATCAGGGAATGCTGTTGCGAAATGCCGTCGCTTTCTTTCAGCCGGCTTTCATTCTCCCCGGCTTGATTGGGCCGATTATCCGCCGAGCGGCGCGATACGGTCGACCGCGTCGGTAATCACGGCATCGACGCCCCATTCGAGCAAGGCGGCGGCGCGGTCCGGATCGTTGACGGTATAGCAGGCAACCCGATAACCGGCGCGATGAGCCGCCTCAATCACATTCTGGTTCAGTTCGCGATGGTTGGCGTCCAGCGCGACGCAGCCCAGCCGTGCCAGCCGGTCCAGCCAGTCGGCCGGCAGCGTGTCGAGCAGCAGCGCGCGCGGCAGGTCTGGCGCGACCCGGCGCGCGGCCTCCAGCGCCGCCTCCGAGAACGACGACAGCAGCGGCGGCACGGCGGCGCCGGCCCACAGCGCCAGTGCGTCGAGCGCCACCGCGGCGCCGGTGCGGGCCTCGGTGCCGGGCACCGGCTTGATCTCGATATTGACGTGCAGGCCGTTGGCGCGGGTGTAGGCCGCGATCGCCGCCAGCGTCGGAATCGGTTCGCCGGCATAGGCCGGGCTGTGCCAGCTGCCGGCGTCGAGCTGGGCGAGTTCGCCCAGCGTCAGCGCATCGGCGCGGCCGCGGCCGCTGGTGGTGCGCTCCAGCGTGGCGTCGTGCAGCAGCACCGGCTTGCCGTCGGCCGACAGCTTGACGTCGAATTCGAACATCCGGTAGCCGAACGAGGCGCCGTGGCGGAAGGCCGCCAGCGTGTTCTCGGGCGCCAGCTTGCCGGCGCCGCGATGGGCGATCGTGCGCGGATAGGGCCACGGCGGCAGCGTGCCCGCGGTCGCCGGGGAATCGGGACGCTGGAGGTCGGCCGCCATCTCAGGCCTCGATCCGCTTGCCGCTGGCGTGGTCGAAGAAGTGCAGGTGGTCGCTCGAAGCTGTCACCGGCAGCTTCTCGCCGGCCCGCACAGGCATATGGCTGTCGAGCCGGACCACCACCTGCTGGCCGCCGAGCGTGCCGTAGGCGAAGGAGTCCGCCCCCAGCGCCTCGACCACGCGCACGTCGATGTGGGCGATGGCCTCGTGAGCGGCGCAGGGTTCCAGATGTTCGGGCCGCAATCCGAGCAGCGCCTGTTGCGGCAGATGCAGTCCCATCGGCAGATGGCCGAGCGTCGCCTCGGACGGCTGACCGTCCGGGCCCAGCACGCGCATCGGCGCGTCCGACGGCACCGTGCCCTGCCCCGCTTCGTTGCGCACCACCGGAATCAGGTTCATCGGCGGCGAGCCGATGAAGCCGGCGACGAAAACGCTGGCGGGCCGTGCATAGACCTCCAGCGGCGTGCCGATCTGCTCCACGCGCCCGCCGTTGAGCACCATCATCCGATCGGCCAGCGTCATCGCCTCGACCTGGTCGTGCGTGACATACAGGCTGGTGGTGCGCAGGCGCCGATGCAGCTCCTTCAGTTCCAGCCGCATCTGCACGCGCAGCTTGGCGTCCAGGTTCGACAGCGGCTCGTCGAACAGGAACACCGCCGGCTCGCGCACGATCGCGCGCCCCATCGCCACCCGCTGGCGCTGGCCGCCGGACAGCTGGCGCGGCTTGCGCTCGAGCAGCGGCGCCAGCTCGAGGATGCCGGCCGCATGGCGCACGCGCTGTTCTATCTCGGCCTTGGGCATGCCGCGGATCTTGAGACCGTACGCCATGTTGTCGTAGACGGTCATGTGCGGATACAGCGCGTAGTTCTGGAACACCATCGCGATATCGCGCTCGGCCGGCTCCAGCTGATTGACCACGCGATCGCCGATATGGACCTCGCCGCCGGTGATGGTCTCGAGCCCCGCGACCATCCGCAGCAGCGTCGACTTGCCGCAGCCCGACGGCCCGACGATCACGACGAACTCGCCATCGTCGACTTCCATGTCGATGCCGTGCACGGCGGCGACATTGCCGGCGTAGGTCTTCTGAACGTTTCGGAGCGACAGTTTTGCCATGTGTTTCTGTTGTTCGATATCGATCGATTTGGCCGATTGCGGCGATGGGCTGCGTGGTCTTGCTCCCCTCTCCCGCCTCGCGGGAGAGGGGTTGGGGGAGAGGGAACAGCGGTCGACACTGCGAGCATGTTCGCGGATTCCGGCGCCCTTTGCCCTCTCCCCCGCCCCTCTCCCGCAGGCGGGAGAGGGGAGAAAACCATCGTGCAAGGGCGACCGTTACAGCCGTTCCTTACTTCTCGGTCTCCACCAATCCCTTCACAAACCACTTCTGCATCAGGATCACCACCACGGCCGGCGGAATCATCGCCAGCATCACGGTCGCCATCACCAGGTTCCAGTCGGTGGCGGCATCGCCCGAGCGCGAGATCATCTGCGTGACGCCGACCACCACCGGGATCATCGACTTCTGCGTGGTGATCAGGAGCGGCCACAGGTACTGGTTCCAGCCGTAGATGAACTGGATCACGAACAGCGCTGCGATGCTGGTCTTCGACAGCGGCAGCAGCACGTCGAGGAAGAAGCGCATCGGCCCCGCCCCGTCGATGCGCGCGGCCTCGGCCAGTTCGTCCGGCACCGTCAGGAAGAACTGCCGGAACAGGAAGGTCGCGGTGGCCGAGGCGATCAGCGGCACCGTCAGGCCGACATAGCTGTCGAGCATGCCCAGGTCCGACACCACCTCGTAGGTCGGCAGGATGCGCACCTCGACCGGCAGCATCAGCGTGATGAAGATCATCCAGAAGAAGGTCTTGCGCAGCGGGAACTTGAAGTACACCACCGCGAAGGCCGAGATGATCGAGATCGCGATCTTGCCCAGCGAGATACCCAGCGCCATGATCATGCTGTTCATCAGCATGGTGGAGACCGGGGCCGCCGCCACGCCGACGCCTTCGAACAGCACGGTGCGGTAGTTCTCCAGCAGATGCGGGCCCGGCATCAGCGTCATCGGCGCGTCCAGCACCTCCTCGGCGGTCAGCGTCGAGGCGACGAAGGTCACATAGACCGGGAAGGCCACGATCAGGATGCCGACGATCAGCACCACGTGGGTCAGGAAATCGAGGAAGGGACGCCGCTCTACCATGTGGGATACCTGTCTGCCGTCTTCATTGCGGTCTTCATTGCGGTGTGCATTGCATTGTTCATCGGCCGCCGCTCAATACTGGACGCGCCGCTCGACGTAGCGGAACTGCACCACCGTCAGCGCGATCACGATCGCCATCAGGATCACCGACTGCGCCGCCGAGCCGCCGATATCCATGCCGCGGAAGCCGTCGTGATAGACCTTGTAGACCAGCGTGTTGGTCGAGTTGAACGGCCCGCCGTGCGTGACCGCGTCGATGATGGCGAAGGTGTCGAAGAACGCGTACACCACGTTGATCACCATCAGGAAGAAGGTCGTCGGCGACAGCAGCGGGAACACGATCGACCAGAAGCGGCGCCACGGCCCGGCGCCATCGATCGCGGCGGCCTCGATCAGCGAGCGCGGAATGCTCTGCAGCCCGGCCAGGAAGAACAGGAAGTTGTAGCTGACCTGCTTCCACGCCGCGGCGATGATCACCAGCAGCATGGCCTGATCGCCGTTGAGCAGGAAGTTCCAGTCCACCCCCATCTTGCGCAGCATGTACGAGACGATGCCCAGCGTCGGATTGAACAGGAACATCCACAGCACGCCCGCGACCGCCGGCGCGACCGCGTACGGCCAGATCAGCAGCGTCTTGTAGGCGACCGCGCCGCGCAGTGCGCGATCGGCGAAATACGCCAGCAGCAGCGCGAACGACATGCCCAGCAGCGCGACGCCAAACGCGAAGATCGCGGTCACGCGGAACGACTCGATGTAGTTCGGGTCGTTCCACAGCGTCATGAAGTTGGCCGCGCCGACGTATTCGAGGCTGATGCCGAACGCATCCTGCTGCAGCACCGACTGGTACAGCGCCTGGCCTGCGGGCCAGAAGAAGAAGATCAGCGTGATGGCGATCTGCGGCAAGACCAGCAGATACGGCAGCCAGGGCGAACGGAAGACGACGCGTTTTTCCATGCGTGGCGAAAGCAAAGGAGCGCCGTCGCGGCGCCCCGGAGGAATCGGACCTGCCGCCGGCCGAGGACGGCGGCAGGTGCGCGACAGAATCGCAGGCGGCCGGCCGGCGCGCGGAACGCGGCGCCGGTCGCTGGTTGCCGCTTACTCCTTGGCGGTGCGCTGGAAGCGCTCGAGCAGCTCGTTGCCGCGCTTGACCGCGGTATCGAGCGCTTCCTTGGGCTCCTTCTTGCCGGCCCAGACCGCCTCGAGTTCCTCGTCGACCACGGTGCGCACCTGGACCATGTTGCCCAGCCGCACGCCGCGCGACTTGTCGGTGGTCTTGACGACCATCTGCTGCACCGACACGTCGGCGCCCGGATTCTTCTCGTAGAAGCCGGACTTCTTGGTCAGCTCATAGGCCGCCGTCGTGACAGGCAGATAGCCGGTGGCCTGGTGCCAGTCGGCCTGGACCTCGGGGCGCGACAGGAAGCTGAAGAACTTCGCCACGCCCTTGTATTCCTCGGGCTTGCGGCCGGCCATCACCCACAGCGAGGCGCCGCCGATGATGGTGTTCTGCGGGGCGCCCTCGACATCGGGGTAGTACGGCAGCTGCGACACGCCGAAGGCGAACTTGGCGTTCTTGCGGACGTTGGCCAGCGTCGCCGACGAGCCGGTGAACATCGCGCACTCGCCATTGAAGAACTTCGCGCCCGACTCCGCCTTGCGGCCGCCGTAGCTGAAGTAGCCCTTCTTGACCATGTCCTGCAGATTGCCGATGTGCTTGACGTGCAGCGGGCTGTTGAACACCAGGCGCGTATCGGTGCCGCCGAAGCCGTTGTTCTTGGTGGCGTACAGCGTGTTGTGCCAGGCCGAGAAGCTCTCCAGATGGACCCAGCCCTGCCAGTCGGTGGTGTAGGCGCAGTTGCCGCCCGAGGCCTTGATCTTGGCCGAGTACTGCATCACCTCGGGCCAGGTCCTGGGCGGCTTCTCGGGGTCGAGGCCGGCCTTCTTGAAGGCGTCCTTGTTGTAGTAGAAGACCGTGGTCGAGCTGTTGAACGGGAACGACAGCATCTCGCCCTTGGCGGACGTGTAGTAGCCCGCCACCGCGGGGATATAGACCTTCTGGTCGAACTTCTCGCCGGCTTCCTTCATCACGGTCGAGACCGGCTTGATCGCGCCCTTGGCGCTCATCATGGTCGCGGTGCCGACCTCGAACACCTGCAGGATCGCCGGGGCGCTGCCGGCGCGGAAGGCGGCGATGCCCGCCGCCAGGGTCTCGTCGTAGTTGCCCTTGTTGACCGGCACGACCTTGTACTCGGTCTGGCTGGCGTTGAACTTGTTGGCGACCTCATTGACCTTGTCGTTCAGCGCGCCCTGCATCGCATGCCACCATTGGACTTCGACGGCGGCGTGCGCGGCGCCCGTGGCGCTCAGCGCGGCCACGGCGGCGGCCGCGGCGGCCAGCTTGACGGTGATACTGCGGCGGATGGTCATCGACGGCTCTCCTCTTTATTGCGTCACCCAGTCGGAAACCGGCTGAATGTATGCATTTTTTGTGACAAGCGGATGTTACTCCGCTCACGCGCGCCGAGAAACCGAGCGTTTCTACCAATGTCCAGGCCGGCTCGCGGTCGATTCGGGCCGGCGGCAAGCCAGATGACAGCGCCGTGACTTAGCTTAGGCCACCGTGACCGCGAGGTACAATGCGCCGCCATGTCGACCCCGCAAATCCACCCCGCCCTCCCCGCCCCGCCGGTGTTCCCCGCCTCGCTGCCCGCCGCCGCGCTGCGC
>NZ_JAGFTW010000041.1:0-49401 GCF_017598945.1 Cupriavidus gilardii | reverse complement strand
CATCCCGCGGGCGCCGCAACTGAACGCGCAAGAAATCGGCAACGCCCTGTATGGCTTGCAGAAATTGACCGCCAGCGCCGGCACCGAAGCCGTACTGACCGCCCTGGCCGCGCACATCCGGCGAGCGACGCAACTGGACGGGCAAGGAATCGGCAACGCCCTGTATGGCTTGCAGAAATTGACCGCCAGCGTGGGCACCGAAGCCGTACTGACGGCCCTGGCCGCGCACATCCCGCGGGCGCCGCAACTGAGCGGGCAACAAGTTGGCAACGCCCTGTATGGTTTGCACAACCTGACCGCCAGCGCCGGCACCGAAGCCGTACTGACCGCCCTGGCTACGCATATCCCCCGCGCGGCGAAATTGACCGCGCAAGAAGTCAGCAACGCGCTGTACGGGTTGCAGAACCTGACCGCCAGCGCCGGCACCGAAGCCGTATTGAGCGCCCTGGCCGCGCACATCCCGGCGGCGCCGCAACTGAGCTGGCTGGAAGTCTGCAATGCGCTGTATGGTCTCCAACGGCTGGCGACAACACCCGGCGTGCAGTCGGTACTGCGGGCTTTGAGCGCTCATGTCCTAAGGCTTCCGCCAGTCGAACCGACAGCCGGGCGCACGTGGCTTGCAGAAGCGGTGAACAGCCTCGCGGTGCATCTGCGCGCGCCCGCAACGCTGGCGTTCCTTGCCGTACTTGCCGATAGGGCCGACATGTCGGTCGCTCACACCGCGTTCCCTCAGCTCCTTCGGGATGCGCATGTGGATGCGGCGTTGCTGGCGCTGCTGGATATCGATATCACCGCCGCGGACATCCAGATCGATTTGCATGGCCTGTCGCACAGCTTGTCACGGCGGCTTGTTGCAGCGGCGATAAGCCGGCTCGTGGGCGGCAATATGCCCTCCATGCCACACCAAAACCAGCTGACCATCATTTGCGGGCGCGGCTCACACAATCCGGTCCACCGCCACACCATGCGCCGGCTCGTGCTCGAGGAGCTAGCCAGGTTCGGTGTCGACGAGCCCGACTTGTCGGTTCCCGGTTGCGTGCGGGTTCGTCGCAGCCAAGGCACGTTCGCCAAGGCGGGTGGCGCTCGGGCGTGAAGGCACGTAGCCGAACGCCGGCCGGGCCGGCCACGTACCGCAGCGAATTCAATTTTTGCATACAAAAATTATATGCACTATAGTCGCTGACACGTTCGGACAATGTGCTGCGGACAATCCGGTCCGGCCAGCGCGACATGTCGAATCCGCTCCAACAGGGGGGCCTTCGGCATGCACGCCCCCGCCCTGTTCGGGCGGGGGCAAACGGACGCACGACCGCCGGCCGGCATCGAACGGCAACGGCAATCCTGAATCAACGAGATGGGCCGCCCGACAGGCATGGACCCGTCCATGGAGACAATGATGCAGCAACCCCATCCGTCGCCTTCGGCGGCCGGCAAACCCGCGCGCTCCGATGTTCGCCCCCTTCATGTCCGCCTTACGCGCTCCCTGTTCGGCCAGGTGCTGATCGCGCTGGTGCTCGGCACCGTGCTCGGTCTGGCCTTTCCGGAGTTCGCCGCCAAACTCAAGCCCCTGGGCGACGCCTTCATCAAGCTGATCAAGATGCTGATCGCGCCGATCGTGTTCTGCGTGGTCGTCGCCGGCATCTGCGGCGCCGGCGAGCTGAAGAAGGTCGGCCGCGTCGGCGTCAAGGCGGTGATCTATTTCGAGATCGTCACCACCATCGCGCTGGCGCTCGGCATCCTGCTGGCGTATGTGTTCGAGCCTGGCGCCGGCATGAACGTCAACCCGGCCTCGCTCGACGCCTCGGCGATGAGCGCCTACGTCGACAACGCAGCCAAGGTAGCCAGCGGCGGCACCGTCGACTTCCTGCTCAAGCTGATTCCGTCGACCATGATCGGCGCCTTCTCGTCGGGCGACGTGCTGCAGGTGCTGCTGGTCTCGGTGCTGTTCGGCTGCGCGCTGTCGCTGATCGGCGAGCCGGGCCGCCCGCTGGTCAGGCTGATCGACACCTTTTCGCAGGCGCTGTTCAAGATGATGAGCTTCATCATCAAGCTGGCGCCGCTCGGCGTGCTGGGCGCGGTGGCGTTCACCGTCGGCAAGTACGGCATCGGCTCGCTCAAGCAGCTGGGCTTCCTGGTGGTGCTGTTCTACGGCGCCGTCGTCGTGTTCGTGGCCGTGGTGCTGGGCACCGTGATGCGGCTGTCGGGCTTCTCGGTGTTCAAGCTGATCAAGTACCTGCGCGCCGAACTGCTGGTGGTGCTGGGCACCGCCTCGTCGGACAGCGTGCTGCCGCAGATCATGCGCAAGCTCGAGTTCATGGGCATCCGCAAGTCCGTGGTGGGCCTGGTGATTCCGACCGGCTACTCGTTCAACCTCGACGCGTTCTCGATCTATCTGACGCTGGCCGCGGTGTTCATCGCGCAGGCCACCAACACCGCGCTGTCGATGGCCGACCTGCTGGGCATCCTGGCCGTGGCGCTGGTGACCTCCAAGGGCGCGCATGGCATCCCGGGTTCGGCCATCGTGATCCTGGCCGCGACGCTGTCGGCCCATCCGGCGATTCCGGCGATCGGCCTGGTGCTGGTGCTGTCGGTCGACTGGTTCATCGGCATCGCCCGCGCGCTCGGCAACCTGATCGGCAACTGCGTCGCCACCGTGGTCGTTGCGGCCTGGGAAAAGGACATCGACCGCGAGCGCGCGCATGCCGTGCTCAACGGTGAGATCTCGGCCGCCGAACTGGACGAAGGGCTGAGCGCGCCGGCGCTGGACGGGCTGGACGCCGGTGGCGAGGCTGCGGCCCCCGGGTATGCGCCGGTGCCGGGTAAAGCCACGGGACGATAGAATTCGGCATTTCCCCCAAGCGCGCCGCCCGCGCTGCGCCCCATGCCCGAGCATATCGACCCTGCCATGACCGCCGAAGCGATCGCCGACGACATCGTCGCGGCGATCGTCTCGCACCGCCTGCCGCCCGGCACCAAGCTGCGCGAGGAGGCGTTGGCGGCGGTCTACCGGGTCAGCCGTACCAAGGTGCGCGCGGCGCTGCTGATGCTGTCCAAGGACAAGGTGATCCAGATCGTGCCCGACAAGGGCGCCTTCGTCGCCAAGCCCAGCGCCGAGGAGGCCCGCGAGGTCTTCGCCGTGCGACGCATTCTCGAGGCCGCGCTGGCGCGCGAGTTCGTCGCCCGTGCCACCGCCGCCGACTACAAACGGATCGACAAGCACCTGGCCGCCGAAAGGAAGGCACTGGCCGGCAACGACGCGCAGACCCGTACCCGCCTGCTCAGCGACTTCCATATCCTGCTGGCCGAGGTGGTCGGCAACAAGGTGCTGATCGAGATGTTGCACGAGCTGTCGATGCGCAGCGCGGTGATCACCATGCTGTACCAGTCGCGCCGGGACGCGGCGTGCTCGTCGGACGAACATCGCGAATTCATCGAAGCGGCCCGCGCCGGCGACACCGAGCGCGCCGTCGAACTGATGGTTGGCCACCTGAGCCATGTCGAAGGCGCGCTGCATTTCGACGAGGTACCGGCGCCGGCCGGCAAGGATCTGGTGGCGGCGCTGCTCGCCTGACGCCATCGTCCGCGGCGGGCCGCGTCAGCGCCGACGCCGCCGCGACCACCACCACAGCCCGTACACCGCGACATTGATCCCCACCACCGCCGCCCCCAGCCACAGCTGCGTCTCGCGCGTCAGCGCCTGCGGATACAGCAACGGCAGCAGATACTGCTCGACGAAGCCGCCGGCATAGCCCTGCTCGCCGGCGGCATGCCGCAGGCGGTTTTCCAGCGGCGTCAGCGGACAGATCCAGCCGGTCCATTCGACGGTGGCGCCCCACAGCGCGGCCGGCAGATGCAGCCATGCGACGCCCGGCCAGCGCCACAGCAGCACGCCGCCCGCGACCACGAAGGCCACGAACAGCAGATGCAGCAGCACCACGGCGTCGGCCAGCCAGGCGGCCATCGGCCCTCCTCTTCAGGCGCCCCGGATTCTTACGGACAGCCGGAGCGCGCGGTCCAGTAGCCCGGACGGTTGAACTCGGTCTTCAGGTGCTCGATGAAGAAGCGAATCTTCGCCGGCACCGGCCGCTGCTGCGGGTACACCGCCAGGATGTCGTAATCGGGCAAGGCGTACTCGTCCAGCACCGTGATCAGCTCCCCGCTCTCGAGCTGCGGCAGGATCTCCCACGTCGAGCGCCAGCCCAGCCCCAGTCCCTCGCAGGTCCAGCGGTGCAGCAGCTCGCCGTCGTTGCAGTCGAGGTTGCCGGTCACGCGCACGCTGACGGCCTTGCCGTTCTGCCGGAAGTACCAGCCGCGCTGCTGGCCGCCTTGCAGGTTGAACGCCAGGCAGTTGTGCTGCGCCAGGTCGTCGAGCGTGCGCGGCACGCCATGCCTGGCGAAGTAGGCCGGCGTGCCGCACACCACGCGCTTGTTGGTGGCCAGCTTGATCGCGACGAAATTCGGGTCGATCGCGCCGCCGATGCGGATGCCGACATCGTAGCCCTCCCGTACCAGATCGACCACGCGGTCGGTCAGGTTGAACGAGATCTGCACCTCGGGATTGCTGGCCAGAAACGCCGGCGCGTGCGGTGCCACATGCTTGCGGCCGAACGCCGCCGGTGCGGAGACGATCAGATGGCCGGTGGCCTTGTGGCGGCCTTCGGCGATCAGCATCTCGGCACGGTCCAGATCCGACAGTGCCTTCTTGCACTGCTCCATGAAAGCCGCGCCCTGCTCGGTCACGACGATGCGACGCGTGGAGCGGTGCAGCAATTTGACGCCGATGCGCGCCTCCAGCGCGTTGATGCGCCGGCCGATCATCACCGGCGTGACGCCCTGGGTCAGCGCGGCGGCCGCCATGCTGCCCTGCTCCACCACCGAGATGAAGGCTTCGATCTGTTTGAGTTTGTCCAACTTTTGTCTCCTCCCGCGCACGATTGTGCGCCGCGCCGCCAAGCCGCGGCATCCGCCACGCGCTATGCCGGCAATGCGCCGGTACGCATGACGTGCATGGCGCTGCCCAGCTGCTCGCCGGCCCCCGACAGTGCGCCGGCGCACGCGCCAGACGACATCATTCCAAACCTCAGGTATGGAATCAACTGATCTCTCTTCCCTTTATCGCAGCGCCAAGGCGGTAATAGGATCGACTCCAACGGAATTCATCACCATTGGAGACAGACATGCCGAAGATGAGAGCAGTGGACGCGGCGGTGGCCGTGCTGGAAAAGGAAGGCATCACCGTGGCGTTCGGCGTTCCGGGCGCCGCGATCAACCCGTTCTATTCGGCGATGCGCAAGACGGGCTCGATCGACCATTACCTGGCCCGCCACGTCGAGGGCGCCTCGCACATGGCCGAGGGCTATACCCGCGCCGAGGCCGGCAATATCGGCGTCTGCATCGGCACCTCGGGCCCGGCCGGCACCGACATGATCACCGGCCTGTACTCCGCCTGGGCCGACTCGATTCCCATCCTCTGCATCACCGGCCAGGCGCCGCGTGCGCGTCTGCACAAGGAAGACTTCCAGGCCGTCGATATCGAGTCGATCGCCAAGCCGGTCACCAAGTGGGCGGTCACCGTGCGCGAGCCGGCGCTCGTTCCGCAGGTCTTCCAGCAGGCTTTCCACCTGATGCGTTCCGGCCGTCCGGGTCCGGTGCTGATCGATCTGCCGTTCGACGTGCAGGTCGCCGAGATCGAGTTCGATCCGGAAACATACCAGCCGCTGCAGCCGTACAAGCCGGCCGCCTCGCGCGCGCAGATCGAGAAGGCGATCGCGATGCTGAACGCCTCGGCCAAGCCGCTGATCGTCTGCGGCGGCGGCGTGATCAATGCCGATGCGGCCGAGCTGCTGGTCGAGTTCGCCGAGCTCGTCAACGTGCCGGTGGTGCCGACGCTGATGGGCTGGGGCGTGCTGGCCGACGACCATCCGCTGCAGGCCGGCATGGTCGGGCTGCAGACCTCGCACCGCTACGGCAACGCGAACCTGCTGGCGTCGGACTTCGTGATGGGCATCGGCAACCGCTGGGCCAACCGCCACACCGGCAGCGTCGATGTCTACACCAAGGGCCGCAAGTTCGTGCACGTCGATATCGAACCGACGCAGATCGGCCGCGTGTTCGGCCCCGACCTGGGCATCGTCTCCGATGCCAGGCTCGCGCTGGAGCAGTTCGTCGAGGTCGCGCGTGAGATGAAGCAGGCCGGCCGGCTGCCGTGCCGCAAGGCGTGGGTCGCCGAGGTGCAGCAGCGCCGCCGCACCATGCACCGCAAGAGCGATTTCGACAACGTTCCGGTCAAGCCGCAGCGCGTCTATCGCGAGATGAACCAGTACTTCCCGCGCGACGTGCGCTACGTCAGCACGATCGGCCTGTCGCAGATCGCGGCGGCGCAGTTCCTGTCGGTCAACCAGCCGCGCCACTGGATCAATTGCGGCCAGGCCGGCCCGCTGGGCTGGACCATTCCGGCGGCGATCGGCGTCAAGGTCGCCTCGCCCGAATCGGACGTGGTGGCGATCTCCGGCGACTACGACTTCCAGTTCATGATCGAGGAACTGGCGGTGGCGGCCCAGTTCAAGGTGCCGTACATCCACGTGCTGGTGAACAACTCCTATCTCGGCCTGATCCGCCAGGCGCAGCGCAATTTCGAGATGGACTACTGCGTGCAGCTGGCCTTCGACAACGTCAATGCGCCGGAACTGAACGGCTATGGCGTCGACCACGTCAAGGTGGTCGAGGGCCTGGGCTGCAAGGCGATCCGCGTGTTCAAGCCCGAGGACATCGCGCCGGCCTTCGCCGAGGCGCGCGACCTGATGGCCGAGTTCTCGGTGCCGGTGGTGGTCGAGGTGATTCTGGAACGCGTGACCAATATCGCGATGGGCACCGAGATCGACAACATCAACGAGTTCGAGCCGATCGAGGATCGCGTCGACGAGGAAGCCGACACGGCGATTCTGAAAGAAGAAGCGGAAACGGCCTGACGCGCGCGCAGGCGGACGGGCGTCGATCGATCGGCGCGCCGTCCGCCGCCCTCGGACCGCAACGACATCCCCACCCAGACTGTTGGAGACATCCATGCCGAAACTGGCTGCCAACCTGACCATGCTGTTCAACGAGGTCGGCTTCCTCGACCGCTTCGAAGCCGCCGCGCGCGCGGGCTTTCGCGGCGTCGAATTCCTGTTCCCCTATGCCTTTCACGCCGATCAGATCGCCGATCGGCTCAACCGCTTCCAGCTCGACCTGGTGCTGCACAACCTGCCGGCCGGCAAGTGGGAAGCCGGCGAGCGCGGCATCGCCTGCCATCCGGATCGCGTCGGCGAATTCCAGGACGGCGTCGGCGATGCGATCCAGTACGCCAAGGTGCTCGGCGTGCAGCAGCTGAACTGCCTGGTCGGCATCCTGCCGCAGAACGTCAGGCGCGAGCAGGCGCAGGAGACGCTGGTGGAGAACCTGCGCTTTGCCGCCCGCAAGCTGGCCGCCGAGAAGATCGACCTGTTGATCGAGCCGATCAACACCTTCGACATTCCAGGCTTCTTCCTGTCGCGCACGCAGCAGGCGCTCGACCTGATCGCCCAGGTCGGCGAGCCCAATCTGTACGTGCAGTACGACATCTATCACATGCAGCGGATGGAGGGCGAGATCGCCGCGACGCTGAAGGCCAACCTGCCGCGCATCAAGCATGTGCAGCTGGCCGACAACCCCGGCCGCAACGAGCCGGGCACGGGTGAGCTGAACTACGGTTTCCTGTTCCAGTGGCTTGACCAGATCGGCTACGCGGGCTGGGTCGGCTGCGAATACAAGCCGCGCACGACCACCGAGGCGGGACTGGGCTGGCGCGCGCAGTTCGGCGTGCAGTAAGTCCGGCCACAACCGCTTTCTGCGCTGATCGTAGGGCTCCCCTCTCCCGCCTTGCGGGAGAGGGGAGAACACCCTCTGCGATGGAACCGTCCACGCACTGCCCCAACAATCAGATCCGATTTCATTCATCACCAAATCCAAGGAGACTCACCATGGCAAACCAACGCAACGTCGGCTTCATCGGCCTGGGCATCATGGGCGCGCCGATGGCCGGCCACCTGCGCGCGGCCGGCCACACGCTGTTCGTCCATGACGTCAATCCCGCGCCGCAGGCCCTGGTCGACGCCGGCGTCACGGTCTGCACCAGCGCGGAGGAAGTGGCCAAGCGCGCCGACATCGTGATCATCATGGTGCCCGACACCCCGCACGTCGAAAGCGTGCTGTTCAGCGAGAAGGGCGTGGCCGCCGCGCTGAAGGCGGCCGGCAAGGAAGCCTCGCACAGCAAGATCGTGGTCGACATGAGCTCGATCTCGCCGATCGCCACCAAGGACTTCGCCGCGCGCATCAACAAGCTGGGCGCGGCCTATCTCGACGCGCCGGTGTCGGGCGGCGAAGTGGGCGCGAAGGCGGCCACGCTGACCATCATGGTCGGCGGCCCGGCCGAGGCCTTCGAGGAGGTCAAGCCGCTGTTCGAACTGATGGGCAAGAACATCACGCTGGTCGGCGGCAACGGCGACGGCCAGACCACCAAGGTCGCCAACCAGATCATCGTCGCACTGAACATCCAGGCGGTCGCCGAGGCGCTGCTGTTCGCCTCGAAGGCCGGCGCCGATCCGGCCAAGGTGCGCCAGGCGCTGATGGGCGGCTTCGCGTCGTCGCGCATCCTGGAAGTGCACGGCGAACGGATGGTCAAGCGTACCTTCGATCCGGGCTTCCGCATCGAGCTGCACCAGAAGGACCTGAACCTGGCGCTGCAGGGCGCCAAGGCGCTGGGCGTGGCGCTGCCCAACACCGCGACCGCGCAGGAGCTGTTCAACACCTGCGCCGCCAACGGCTTCGGCAAGCAGGATCACTCGGCGCTGTGCCGCGCGATCGAGCTGATGTCGAACCATACGATCGCGAAGTAAGCAGCCACGCGGGGGCGTCTTGATGGCGCTCTCGCATTGCCCAAGCATTGCGTCGCCCCCGCGAAGGCGGGAATGACGTGTCGAATCGCCCTGTTTATCCCGCACCCGCCATGTATTCCGATTCCCACGCCGCCCTGCTGACGCCGCAGCGTTCCGACAGCCTGGCCGATCCCCGCGCGCTGCTGCGCGAGTTGTTCGACACCGCGGTCGCTGCGGTCAGCCCGGGCCAATGCCTGCCGCCGCAACTGCCATCGCCGCCGAAGGGCCGCACCGTGGTGATCGGCGCGGGCAAGGCCGCCGCGTCGATGGCGCAGGCGGTCGAGGCCAACTGGCAGGGCGAACTGTCGGGACTGGTGGTCACGCGCTATGGCCATGGCGCGCCGTGCTCGCGCATCGAGGTCGTGGAGGCCGCGCATCCGGTGCCCGACGCGGCGGGGCAGCAGGCGGCGCAGCGCATGGTCGAGATGGTCAAGGGACTGAGCGCCGACGACCTGGTGCTGTGCCTGATCTCGGGCGGCGGCTCGGCGCTGCTGGCCGCGCCCGCACCCGGCCTGACGCTGGCCGACAAGCAGGCCGTCAACAAGGCGCTGCTGCGCAGCGGCGCCAATATCGGCGAGATGAACTGCGTGCGCAAGCATCTGTCCGCGCTCAAGGGCGGCAGGCTCGCGCTGCAATGCGCGCCGGCGCGCGTCGAGACGCTGCTGATCTCCGACATTCCGGGCGACGATCCGACGCTGATCGCCAGCGGCCCGACGTTGCCCGATGCCACCACCTGCGCCGACGCGCTGGCGGTCATCGACAAGTACGGCATCGAGGTGCCGGCGGCCGTGCGCGCGCATCTGGAGAGCGGCGCCGGCGAAACGCCCAAGCCCGGTGACCCGCGCTTCGACGGTCATCGCAGCGTGACGCTGGCCACCGCGCAGCAGTCGCTGGAGGCCGCCGCCGCGCGTGCCCGTGCGCTCGGCATCGAGGCCCATATTCTTTCGGATTGCATCGAGGGCGAAGCGCGCGAGGTCGCGCTGGTCCATGCGGCACTGGCGCGCCAGGTCGCGCAGCGCGGCCAGCCGTGGCGCAAGCCGTGCGTGCTGCTGTCGGGCGGCGAGACCACCGTGACGGTGCGCGGCAACGGACGCGGCGGACGCAATGCGGAATTCCTGTTGTCGTTGGCCGTCGCGCTCGACGGCCTGCCTGGCGTGCATGCGATCGCCGCCGACACGGACGGCATCGACGGCTCCGAAGACAACGCCGGCGCGCTGCTGTCGCCCGACACGCTGGCTCGCGCGGCCGCGCGCGGCGTGTCGGCGCGCGCTTGCCTGGCCGACAACGACGGCTACGGCTTCTTTGCCGCGCTGGACGATCTGATCGTGACCGGGCCGACGCGCACCAACGTCAACGACTTCCGCGCGATGCTAATTCTTTGACGATGGCGCTGCGACGTCGCGACGCCTGCCGAGGTCGGCAAAGACGGCAGCCACGGCATCGGCAATCCCCACCGCAACGACATCGAATCGCCGCTGGCACGCCAGCGTGCCGCATCACCCCGCAACACCGCAACACTGCCAATACCGCACCAGGAGACACCATGAGACGCCAGCGCAAAGCCAAGATCGTTGCCACGCTCGGACCGGCGAGCACCGATATCGCGGTGATCCGGCAACTGTTCGAGGCCGGCGCCGACGTGTTCCGGCTGAACTTCAGCCACGGCACGCACGAGGACCATCGCCAGCGCTATCAGGCGGTGCGCCAGGTCGAGGCCGAGACCGGCCGCCCGATCGCGGTGCTGGCCGATCTGCAAGGACCGAAGCTGCGCATCGGCACCTTCGCGGTCGGCAAGGTCGCGGTCAAGGCCGGCGATCCGTTCGTGCTCGACAGCGACCCGACGCCCGGCGACGCGACGCGCGTGCATCTGCCCCACCCCGAACTGTTCCGCGTCGCCGCACCCGGCCAGTCGCTGCTGATCGACGACGGCAAGGTGCAGCTGCGGATCGAATCGGTGTCGGCGGGCAGCATCGTCACGCGGGTGGTCAATCACGGCACGCTGTCGGATCGCAAGGGCGTCAACGTGCCGGACGCGGTGATTCCGATTCCCGCGCTGACCGACAAGGATCGCCGCGATCTGGAATTCGCGCTGTCGCTCGGCGCCGACTGGATCGCGCTGTCCTTCGTGCAGCGTCCCTCGGACATCGTCGAGGCGCGCGAGATCATCGGCACGCGCGCGGGCGTGCTGTCGAAGATCGAGAAGCCGGCCGCGCTGCAGCAGCTCGACGAGATCGTGCGGGTGTCGGACGCGGTGATGGTCGCGCGCGGCGACCTCGGCGTGGAACTGCCGCCGGAGCGCGTGCCCGGCGTGCAGAAGCGCATCCTGCGTGTCTGCCGCCAGCTCGGCAAACCGATCGTGATCGCCACGCAGATGCTCGAATCGATGATCGACTCGCCGGTGCCGACGCGCGCCGAGGCATCCGACGTCGCCAGCGCGATCTACGACGGCGCCGACGCGGTGATGCTGTCGGCCGAATCGGCCAACGGCCGTCATCCGGTGCCGGCGGTCGCGATGATGAACCGCATCATCACCGAGGTCGAACGCGACCCGCTCTATCGCAATCTGCTCGACGCCCAGCACGAGGCCCCGCTGTCCACTCGCCAGGACGCGATCTGCGCCGCGCTGCGCGAGGTCACGCAGATCATCGGCGCGGCGGCGACGGTCACCTATACGTCGTCCGGCGCCACGGCATTGCGCGCCGCGCGCGAGCGGCCGTGCGCGCCGATCGTCAGCATCACGCCGCATGTCGAGATCGCGCGGCGGCTGGCGCTGGCCTGGGGTGTGCATTCGACCGTCAGCCCGGACGTGCAGAGCGTCGACGAGATGGTCGATGCCGCGACCCGCGCGGCACTGGCCGAAGGCTATGCGCAGCCGGGCGATCAGATCACGATCGCAGCCGGCATGCCGTTCGGCCAGGGCGGCACCACCAATCTGCTGCGGGTCGCCGAGGTCGGCGGCAGCAAGGTGCCGGCCACCGTCGCGATCGAGGCTGCCAGCGCCGTGCCCGCATAACGCGGCCGCGCTCCTGCGCAAACCCGCGTCCGTGCCGCCATTGCCGGTGCCGCCATTGCTATACTTGGCGGCACTTCGCGGCCGGGTCTTCCTTCGCCCGTTTTCCGTGGCCGCGCACCTGAACCAGCGGAGCCACCATGCGCCTTGACGACGAAGCCGAAAGCCAACACGTGGAAGACCGGCGAGGCGGCAGAGGCTTCGGTGCCGGCCCCAAGACGATCGGCATCGGCACCATCCTGGTGGCGCTCGCCGCCTCGTATTTCTTCGGCATCGATCCCACCGTGATCATGCAGGGCGCCTCGGTGCTGCAGCAGTCCGAAGCGCCCCAGCAGCAGGCCAACCAGGGCCCACCCGCCAGCGATCCGATGTCCGTGTTCGTGCGCAAGGTGCTCGGCAGTACCGAGCGCACCTGGTCGCGGCTATTCGAAACCGAGCTGAACCGGCGCTACGAGCCGCCGACGCTGGTGCTGTTCACCGGCGCCACGCAGACGGCCTGCGGCATGGGCCAGTCCGCGATGGGACCCTTCTATTGCCCGGCCGACCAGAAGGTCTATATCGATCTGGCGTTCTACGACGAACTGCGCAAGCGCTTCGGCGCGGCCGGCGACTTCGCCCAGGCCTATGTGATCGCGCACGAGGTCGGCCATCACGTGCAGAACCTGCTGGGCGTGGCCGACAAGGTCGACAGCGCGCGTCGCCGCATGGGCGAGGCGCAGGCCAACCAGTTGTCGGTGCGGATGGAACTGCAGGCCGATTGCCTGGCCGGCGTCTGGGCCGCGGCCGCGCAACGCGCCAATCAGCAGCTGCTCGAACCCGGGGACATCGAAGAAGGGCTGCAGGCGGCCGCCGCGATCGGCGACGACCGTCTGCAGCGGCAGTCGCAAGGCTATGTCGTGCCGGAAGCCTTCACGCACGGCACCAGCGAGCAGCGCGTCCGCTGGCTGCGGCGCGGGCTCGAATCGGCCGATATCGGCCGCTGCGACGCCTTCGCGGCGCGCCAGTTGTAGCGCGCGCCCGGCTCGGCGAGCCACCGTACTGCGGAATAAAAAACACCCACCCGGAGAGAGAGAGAAGGAGGAAAGGAGGTCAACCGGGCAGGTGGGAGATAAACCGGTGTGGCCGGCGCGCTGGCGCGGCGGTGGCTTGACGTGGCCACCGGGAACGCGGCGCCGGCCCGGCGTCAGACGCGATAGCCGTACAGCGAGCCGTCACCGCTGCGGGCGTTGTCCAGCGAGGTGGCGGCAATCTCGCCGCTGGGCGCCCGGGCGCCTTCGCTGAAGCTGTCGAACTGCCCCTGGCGCGTGCCTTCGCTGTAGGGATCGAAATTGCCCTGACGGGCCCCTTCGCTGAAGGTATCGAACTTGCCCTGGCGGGCGCCGTCGGTGAAGGTGTTGAACTTGCCGGCGCGCAGCGCATCGGCATAGACGTCGAACTTGCCGACCTTGCTGGAGGTGGCGGGCGCTGCCACGGCGACCGCCGAGGTCGCGGCCACGATGGCGGCCAGCGCGCCGCCGATGATACGGCTGGTGATCATTTGGGACTCCTTCAACTGAGCTTTGTCTTGTGTGTCAGCTACCTGCTGCCCCTGAGCGATCTATGTCGCCATGTGAGCACGGGTTGAAGGTTAGTCCCTGGTCCTGCAGCCACAAATGGGGCTGCGACGAATGGTGCGTTGCGCGCCGTGAAACGTCATCGTGGCGGAACAAGCGGCGCCCCGGGGCGAGGCGCCGCGGCCCGGGCCGCCGGCCCGTTACCGCCGAACTACAGCGTGAACTGCCCGTTGGCCTCGGGCTGATAGGACAGCTCGAGCACCGTGACCCGCTGTTCGCGGCCGTCCGGCAGCCGGTAGCTGACCGACTCGCCGGCCCGGGCGCCCAGCAGCGCCTGGCCGACCGGCGAGAACACCGAGATCCGGCCCGCCTCGAAATCCGCGTTGTCGGGGTACACCAGCGTCCACTCGCGTGGCGCCGGATCGCCCTCCAAAGCGCAGCGCACCGTCGAGTTCATCGTCACCACGTCCTGTGGAATCGCGTCGGGCGGCACGATCGCCGCGCGCGCCAGCAGGTCGTCCAGCATCTCGGCGATGCCGTTGGCAGGCGCCCGGCTGGCGATGCGCTCCAGTCGGGTCACGTCGAGTTCGGTCAGGTACAGCGTGGGCTGCAGCGAAGCGGATGCGTTCATGGCGGCTCCTGTATTGGTTTGCGCGCCGCGGGGCGCGCTTGTCTTGCTTGTCTGGTGAATTCGGCCGGATCGGCGTCAGCGTGGCGATGGTGCCGGTGGACGCACGGCGCGCGGCTCGGTAGAGCGGCACGCCTGGCAGAAACACGATCCGGAAAAGGAGGCTCGGGCCCGGTTCGGCTGGCCCGGCGCGACTGCGGTGCGGCTAGGCTGGGAACCGGGCGGGATCAAGCGGGGCGGAGATTCGGCGCGTGATCCGGCGGGAAGGGGTGGCGGCCAGGCCGGCCGCCATGCGCGGTGCGCGCATCAGCGCAGCGCGCATCCGGGCCGCGTTCGCGATCTGCTGCGCCACGCGCACGCCGGCCAGCCGGGCAAGGCGGCGGGCCTGGGCGAACGAGACGAAGCGGCGAGCGAACATCGACAATGGGTTCGGTTTGGGGACGCGGCCTGGCGGGCCGTGGTCCCGAACGTTGTAATCGGGAAACTAAAACCGGCGGCTCAAAAAAAAAGCGGACGCGACGAATCGCGTGACCGGTTAGCGGGATGCTAGCACAGCACCGGCGAAGCGGCGCGGCCCCGGACCGCCGAGGTTCAGTGCGGGCGCCCGGCTTCGGTGCGGTGGCACTCGCATGGCCCGCCGCCGGCCGCCTGCTGCAGGTTCTGCAGGATGCCGCATTCGCTGGCGCGGTGGCCTCGGTGGCCTTCCTCGCAGGTATGGCGCAGCGCGCGCAACTGGCTCTCCAGCGCCTCCAGCGCCAGGCGCTGCGCGTGGATCTGCTCGATCTGCCGGTCCAGCAGCGCATTGATGCCGTCGCAGGCCGCGCTCGGGTCGCGCGCAAAATCGCGCAGCCGGCGCACGTCGGACAGGCTCATGCCGAGCGAGCGGCAATGGCGGACGAAGTTCAGCTGCACCAGATGGGCGTCGCCGTAGCGCCGATAGCCGTTGTCCTCGCGCTGGGGCGCATCGAGCAGCCCTTCGCGCTCGTAGTAGCGGATCGTTTCCGCGTCGCAGCCCGACTGGCGGGCCAGTTCTCCGATTCTCATGACGATTACCTTGTAGCGTTTACAGGGTTTTCAAGGGGCAGTGTAGTTCAGGGGGGAAGCCGTTTGCCTGTGACCCGGTTCCTGCAGTGGTCTCTGGCCCGCTCGGTTGCTCGGAAGCCGCTGGGCCCCCGCCTTCGCGGGGCGACAAGAATTCACCGGTTTCGCGCGCGAATGGCGCGTTCGTATCTCGGGTAGAATCGGCGCAACCGGGTCGGCCGAGAAGCTGGCCCGGATTGCTTTCGATAACCCCACGCGAACCTCGTGCTGCGCTCCGCCATCTTCGTGCGATCGCTGCAGCGGCTGCTCCGGCTGTCGCTGTTGCCGCTGCTGCTTGCCCTGCTGCCCCTGCATGGCTGGGCAGGCGCCGGCCTGCCCGCGAGCGACAGGGGGGCGCAGGGGATCGGATCCGTAGCGATCATCGACGCCATCGAGGTCATCGACAGCATCGACTCGGCCGTGGCCAGCGCCACCGCCGCCTCCCCGAGCGCCAACGGCGATGCGACACCGGACTCCGGCGCGCCCACGCCCTCCCCGTTCGCCGAAGTCGGCGAAGCGGCGCCGTCGGGGGCTGACCTCGCCGAACAGTTGCTGCTTCCTTCCGCGCCCGCCATGACGGACGCCGGCGGCCGCACCGGCCCGCCGGCCTACGCCGCGCTGCGGCTGCCCGAACCCGACCTGCCCCTGCTGCCGCGCCCGCCGCGCGGCTGATTCCGGCCGTCCGCGCCGATTCCGAACCCGAAGCCCCGTGATCGCTCACGGGCCTTCGCCATGCGGCCCTGTCCGCGCCTTTTTCCCTGCTGACTGAACCAAGATGAAACGCGTCCTGCTTTTCCTGGCGACCAACCTCGCCGTCATGATCGTGCTGAGCATCACCGCGAGCCTGCTCGGGGTGAATCGCTTCCTGACCGCCAACGGCCTGAACCTCGGCACGCTGCTCGCCTTCGCCGCGCTGATGGGCTTCGGCGGTGCGTTCATTTCGCTGCTGATGTCCAAGACCATCGCCAAATGGTCGACCGGCGCGCAGGTGATCACCCACCCCAGCACCAGCACCGAACTGTGGCTCGTGCAGACCGTCGAGAAGCTGGCGCAGCGCGCCGGCCTGCCGATGCCCGAAGTCGCCATCTACGAGGGCGAACCCAACGCCTTCGCCACCGGCGCGACCAAGAACAGCTCGCTGGTCGCGGTCTCGACCGGCCTGCTGCAAAGCATGTCGCGCGAGGAGGCCGAGGCCGTGCTGGCGCACGAGGTCGCGCACGTGGCCAATGGCGACATGGTGACGCTGACGCTGATCCAGGGCGTGGTGAACACCTTCGTGATCTTCCTCGCCCGCGTGGTCGGCTACTTCGTCGACTCGATGTTGCGCCGTAACGACGAGGAGTCGAGCGGCCCCGGCATCGGCTACATGGTCACCGTGATCATCTGCGAAATCGTGTTCGGCATCCTGGCCAGCCTGATCGTCGCCGCGTTCTCGCGCTACCGCGAGTTCCGCGCCGATGCCGGTGCTGCCCGGCTGATGGGCACGCCGTCGCCGATGGTCTCGGCACTGCGCCGCCTGGGCGGCATGGAAAGCGACGGCCTGCCGCAGAACATGCAGGCGATGGGCATCTCGGGCGGCAAGTCGTGGATGGCGCTGTTCGCCAGCCACCCGCCGATCGAGGCCCGGATCGCGGCGCTGCAAGGCACCCGCTGATCCCGAGCATCGGCAACCGGCCGCGGCCGCCGCATCAGGCGGCCGCGTTCACCGGTTCCCGCGGCGGCGCCTGCGTCGGCGTTTGCGTTTGCGTTTGGGTTGACTGCGCGCGGAACGCGGCGCGATAGCGTTCCGGCGTGGTGCGCAGGTGCCGCAGAACGGCCTGCCGCATGCCGTCGGCGCTGCCGAACCCCGCCATGCGCGCCACCGTCTCGAGCCGCCGGTCGCTCTGTTCCAGCATCCGGCGCGCTGCCTCGACCCGCTGCGTCTCGACATAACGCGCCGGCGTCTGCCCCACCTGCCGGGCGAACACCCGCGCAAAATTGCGCGGGCTCATCGCCACGCGCTCGGCCAGCGCGCCGACCGACAGGTCCGCGTCCAGATGGTCGGCGATCCATCCCTGCAGCTCCCTCAGTTCCGGACTCTGCGCCGCCTGCGCCTGCAGCGCGCTGGAGAACTGCGCCTGGCTGCCCGGCCGGCGCAGAAACAGCACCAGTTCGCGCGCCACCGCCAGCGAGGTGGCGTGGCCCAGATCGTCCTCGACCAGCGCCAGCGACAGATCCATGCCGGCGGTGACGCCCGCCGAGGTGTACAGGCGCCCGGCCTGTATCCAGATCGGATCGGCATCGACCATCACGCGCGGATGCCGCCGCGCCAGCTTCTCGGCATGGCGCCAGTGCGTGGTGGCGCGCTGCGTATCGAGCAGCCCGGTGCGCGCCAGCACGAAGGCGCCGGTGCAGACCGCACCCAGCCGGCGCACGCGCGGCGCCATCTCGCGCAGCCAGTGGATCAGCGCGGCGTTGTCGGCGGCGGCCGCATGGCCGGCGCCGCCCGCCAGCAGCAGCGTGTCGACCGGTCCCGGCAGCGTCTCGGCGATGCGGTGGAAGGGCGCATCGGCCAGCAGCCGGATGCCGCTCTCGGTGCGGATCACCGCATCGTCGCTGACGCTGGCGACGCGAATGTGATACGCGGGGCCGGGCCGGCCGGACAGGCGGTTGGCCTGGCCGAACACCGCGGTCGGACCGGTGACGTCGAGCTCCTGCGCGGGGTCCGGTGCGACGATCAGCACCACGCGCGGCGTGTCGGGGACGGAATGCAGATGGGCGGGCATGGCGGTATCGGGCAAGGTCCTGATCAGGGCGAGCGTGAAGGCCGGGATGCGGCCGATCATACCGGCGCCAGCGCCCGGCTGCGCCGCTGCCAGCCCAGCGTGATCAGCAGCGCCACGGCCAGTGCCGGCAAGGCGGCCAGGTTCACCGCATCCCAGCCGTAGTGGTGCAGGATCTGCCCGGCCGCCAGCGTCGCGACGGCGGTCAGCACCGCGGTCGAGAACTCCGCCACCGCTTGCGTCCGCGCGCGCTCGGCATCGCGATAGCTGCTGGTCAGCAACGTGGTGCCGCCGACGAACATGAAATTCCAGCCGACGCCAAGGCACAGCAAGGCGGCATAGAAGGCCGGCAGCGACGTCGAGGCCAGCGCGATCACGCTGGACAGCGCCGACAGGCCGATCCCGGCCATCAGCATCGCCGGATTGCCGAAGCGCTGCAGCAGCCAGCCCGATACGAAGGACGGCGCATACATGCCGACCAGGTGCCACTCGATGATCTGCGCGCCCTGGGCGATCGTGTGGCTGCACGCTACCGCGGCGATCGGCGTGGCGGTCATCACGAACATCATCACGGCGTTGCCGATGCCGTTGTTGGCGAAGGCCGCCAGGAACACCGGCTGGCGCACGATCTCGCCGAGCGGCCGGGCGGGCAACTGCGAGTCCGGGTTGCTGCCGGCCGGCGGCGGAGGCGGCTCGCGATACGCCAACGCCAGCAGCAGTACCGTCGCCACGCCGAAGGCCGCGACCACGGCGTACGAGCCGGCGAACGGCAGCGGGCTCATCAGGTCGGTAGACCAGGCCGCAATGGCCGGACCGCAGACCGCGGCCACCACGCCGCCCGTCAGCACCGCCGAGATCGCGCGCGGCTTGTCGGCGGCCGGTGCGGCATCGGCGGCGGCCAGCCGATAGAAGCGCGCGAAGGCCTGGAACACGCCGACCAGCGCGGTGCCGGCGCAGAAGGCGATGAAATCGTGATGGGCGATGGCCCAGACCGAGATCAGGCCGCCCGCGGTACAGGCGATACCGCCCAGGCAGAAGGCCAGCCGCCGTCCGAGCCGTTCGATCAGAAAGGCCGCCGCAATCGCGGTGACCGCCGACGCCACCGTGATCAGCGCGAACGGCACCGTGGCCAGCGCCTTGTCGGGCGCCAAGGTATAGCCGACCAGGCCGGTCAGCGTCAGGTCGACCGACAGCGCGGACGTGAACAGCGCCTGGCAGATCGCCAGCACGCGGGCATGGGACATCGGGGACATCGGCTTCATCGGGACTTTCCTCGGATTTCCTGTGGATTGGCAGGGATGCCACCGAGCTTAAAAGTCCCGTTGCCTGGCCTTCGGACAACGATCCGTGGATTCCTGCCAAGCTGCCACGCCGACGAGGGGTGCCGACAGGCTTTCGGCCGTTGGGGACCGCAGTAAATCGTCAGGGGATGGGTTCGGGACCCGGGAAGCCGGACCGTCGCCTTAATCGGCGACCCGGCCGCGCAATGCCTTGATCTGGCTGCGCTGCGTCTTGCCTTCCAGCCGCCGCATCTTCGACGCCAGCGTCGGACGCGTCGGCCGGCGCACGGGCGGCGGCACCGCGACGCTATCGACCAGCTCATGCAGTCGGCGCACCGCTTCGTCGCGATTGAGTTCGAGACTGCGATGCTGCTGCGCCTTGATCACGATCACGCCGTCGCGGGTGATGCGGTGATCGTGCAATTGCAGCAGTCGCTGCTTGTGGTCGTCGGCCAGCGACGACGCGCGGACATCGAAGCGCAGATGCACCGCGTTCGACACCTTGTTGATGTTCTGCCCGCCCGCCCCCTGGGCGCGGATCGCGGTGATCTGGTACTCGTGGTGGGGGATGGCGACGGGCATGGTCGGGCAACTGGGGGCGTGACGGCGTGCTTCAAGGTCAGGCCGGCGCGTGTCGGGCAAAGTTCCGGCGGGGCCAAGGCGCCGGACGCGGGCGATGCGGGCGCTATCCCCGCAGTCTCGCGGCCCAGTCCTCGACCGCGCCGCTCTGACGGCGGCGCTCGAACAGTCGCCGCCACGAATCGACCAGTGGCAAGGCCAGTACCGCATCAAGCAACTCGGCGTCGGTTTCGCGATCGCGTACCAACCCGGCCAGGCGCGCCACCGACCACTCCGCATGCGGCCGTTCCAGCAGGACCGCCACGTCGCCCGCCTGCAGCTTGCCCGGCTCCAGCACGCGGAAATACCAGCCGACGCGCAGGCTCTGCTGCACCAGCGCCGACATGTCGTCGCGCCCGAATCGCACGTTCAGCTTCCAGCACGGTTGGCGGGGCTGCGACACCTGCAAGGTCGCCGAGCCGATCCGCCAGACGTCGCCCAGGCAGACGTCATGCTCGTCGCCGCCCGCCCAGCTCAGGTTCTCCCCGAACGCGCCGGCGCGCTCGAGCACCGGCAAGGGGCCGATGTCGTGCCGCCAGCCCGCGTAGTGCTGCCATGGATAGCAATGGACCGCCTTCTCGGGACCGCCGTGGATCCGGCGATCGCCCTGCTCGTCGCCTTGCAGGCCAAGCGTGTCGACGAAGATCGGGCTATCGATCGGCTGCTTGTCGATCGCGCTCTGCTTGCCCGGCTTGCTGGGCCCGCCATAAGGCTTGGCGGTGCCGGTCAATACCGCGCGGATCGTGACCTGGGACGGGCTCACGGCGGACTCTCCTGGACGGTGGGATAGGGGCTGACGCCGGCGGAACAGCGGGCGTGCATCGAGCCGGCAAGTGTAGCGCCGAACACTGCCAGCCGCCGGCCGTCGCGTGCTCAGTAGCCGGTGGCCTTGACCGCCTTCAGGAAGCCGTTCAGCGAACGGTCGGGGGTCTCGTGGAAATGGTCGTCCAGCATCCGGATTGCCCGGCAGCGATCCAGGCGGAAGCTGCGATAGTCCTCGCGCGCGGTGCACCACGCCGCCAGCAGCCAGACATTGCCCCAGAAGAACAGACCCAGCGGCTGCACCACGCGCTCGGTCAGGCGCTGCTGCGCGTCGCAGTAATCGAGCCGCAACAGCCGCTGCGCGCCCATCGCCCCATGCACCACGTCGAAGGCCTCCCGCACCTTGCTGTCGTGCATATAGATCGGCGCAAAGACCCGGCTCTGCTGCGCCGACAGCCGACGCGTCGGCGGCAGCGCCGCCATCAGCTTCTCCAACGCCGGATCGGCAGCCGCGGCCAGCGCGCCGCCGCCCCAGGCCTTCAGCATCCGCAGCCCGGCCACCAGCGCCTCGACCTCGATGCCGGAGAACATCAACGGCGGCACATCGAAGTCCGCCCGCAGCCGATAACCGATCCCGGCCTCGCCCTCGATCGGCACACCGGAAATCGACAGCGCCTGAATGTCCCGATAAACGGTGCGCTCGGACACGCCAAGCCGCTGCGCCAGCAGCGCCGCCGTGGTCAGACGGCGGCCGCGCAGGACCTGGACGATCTGGAACAGGCGGTCGGCGCGGCGGCTCATCGGCGTGGGACGGTCAGGGTCAGCGGTTGGCGGCCACCGGCTCGTGCAGGCCGATCTTGTTGCCTTCGCTGTCGATGATGTGGGCAATCCGGCCGATCTCGTCCGGCAGCTCCATCGGGCCAAATACGGTCTTGCCACCCGCGCCGGCCACGCGCGCCAGCAGGTCATTGAGCGCCGACGTATGCAGATAAGGCAGGCTGCCCTCGGTACTCGGCCGGAAACCTTCGCCGGCCACCAGCGCGCCACCCGAATGGGAATGCGGAAAGATTGCCATATCGATCTCGCTCATCGTTTCCCGGCGCAACTGCGTCTCGAATACCCGCTCGTAGAACTGCACGGCGCGCGCCATATCGATGACGGGAATCTCCAGCCAGTTGATCAGAACGTTTTGCATGATGCCACCTCGGTGGTCGTTGAAGGAGACCGCAGTTTGCGAGGGGGCTGCTGACAGCGTGGTGTCAGGAGCTATGGCGGATGGGCCGGACACACGGGAACCACGCGAACGGCACTTCCCGTGTGGACACATCGCGACCGTGTCACATATTGCGAATTTGCGGCAGTTTCCTTACCAGCTATGTCAACATAGCGGAGTACCATGTTGTCATAGCCAACAGCCCGTCTTGTCATCCGATCGTATGCAGCTTGACATCGACGTCGTACGGTTCCTGAGCACGCAGTTTGCCGAGCGCTCCGAAGTGGCGCTCGCGGGCCCACTTCAACAGGAACGAGGCATTTCCCGTCAGGCGGCGGCGGCCATGCTCTCTCGTCTTGTCCACCGCGGCTATCTGCATCCCGGCAGCGGACAACGTCCGAAGACATACGCGTTGAGCACGTTGGCGCATCTGGACAAGACCTTCCCGCTCGCGGGCCTGGAGGAACACGTCGTCTGGGCAGAGCATGCAAAGCCGTATCTTGCCGATCACGTCTCGCCGGAGTCGTTGGGCATCTGGGAGTATGGGATCACTGAAATGGTCAACAACGCCATTGACCATTCTCAAGGGACAACCCTGCGGGTCCAGTTATTTGTGAACGCCGCCTATGGCAGTTGCTTGATCACGGACGACGGGGAAGGAATCTTCCGCCGTATTACCCGCCTATGCAAACTGCCAGATGAGCGTCAAGCGATTCTGGAATTGGCAAAAGGGAAGCTGACGACAGATCCAGGCAATCATTCCGGCGAAGGAATTTTCTTTTCTTCGCGCGCTTTCGATTCCTACGGCATTTTCTCCGGCGGACTGGTTTTCGACCATGTCCATGACGGACCGGATCTGCTGTTGGAACATGGATATGAAGACGTGAAAACGCAGGGGACCACCGTATATATGCGACACGGCAATGCATGCCCGCGCGCTCTGCGGGAAGTCTTTGACCAGTTCGCGGAGCCGGACGAGTACACCTTCAGCAAGACCATAGTTCCTGTTCGCCTCGCGAAGATGGGCGCCGAAAGTCTGCTGTCGCGTTCGCAGGCGCAGCGACTTCTTGCCCGAATAGACCGGTTCAAGACGGTGATTCTCGATTTCGACGGCGTGGAAACGATCGGCCAGGCGTTCGCCGACGAGATTTTCCGGGTCTTCCAGCGGAATCATCCTGATGTCGAACTCCTTACCAGGAGCACAAACGATCAGATCCAGAACATGATTCGCCGTGCGCGGGCACACGATAACCAAGGCTGACAGGTCGATTCGCCAGAGTCACGTAGACTCGCCGCCCGCCAGCGCAAGGGATGGGGAAATTTGGCGCGCCCGGCTGGGATCGAACCAGCAACCCCTGCCTTCGGAGGGCAGTACTCTATCCATTGAGCTACGGGCGCACGAGAGGCGGCGGGAGCCGCGCGGTCGACTGCGGCGAGCGCCGCTGTCGGAAAGTCGCATAGGATACCGTGTTTGCCGTAGCGCGTCCATGCCGATGCACGATTTCGCGGGGCCTACGGGTTTCGTCCGAGGCGCTTTTCGCGCCATCGGGAGGGGCTTTACGGCTATAATCGCCCGTTATTTGCGCAAAAGCGGGGCTGCGTCTCGTCCACACGGACGGCGCGCCAGGCGGCATGGGGTGTGGCTGTCAGGCTCGGCAGACTCGGATGCGCGGAGGGGGCGGCAGTCAGGCCCAAGACACGGACCAACGAAAGGCCGCCAAGCGGAGCGGTCACGGGTTTCCTGCAAAATCGAGAGTTCAGCATGAGCGACGTCCATAACGAACACGAGTCTCCCATCAAGACCCCGAAGCAGCTGATCGCTGTGGTGATTGCCGCCTTCGTGGTGCCGATCACCGTGATCATTCTGCTGGTCAGCTTCGTCGGCTACGGTGGCCCGGAAGGCGCCGGCTCCACCGATACGGCCGAAGCGGTGGTTGACCGCATCAAGCCGGTGGCCTCGCTCGAGCTGCGCGATCCCAATGCGCCGCGCGTCTTCAAGACCGGCGAACAGGTCTATACCGCCGTCTGCGCGGCCTGCCACGCCACCGGCGCGGCCGGTGCGCCGAAGTTCGGCGCCGCTGGCGACTGGACTGCCCGCCTGGGCCAGGGCTATGACGGCCTGATGAAGTCGGTGGTTGCCGGCAAGGGCGCGATGCCGCCGCGCGCCGGCACCTCGCCGGACGATTTCTCCGATTACGAACTGGCCCGTGCGATGGTGCATCTGGTGAACTCGGCCGGCGGCAAGCTGCAGGAACCTGCGGCGCCGGCCCCTGCCGCTGCGACCACTGCTGCCGCTTCGGAGCCTGCCGCACCGGCGGCTGACGCTGCAGCGGCCGCTCCGGCTCCTGCCGCCGCTGCTCCCGCGGCACCGGCTGCTCCTGCTCCGGCAGCAGCCGCACCGGCACAAACGACCGCTGCAGCTGCGCCCGCCGCGGCTTCGGCCGAAGTTGGCAAGCGCGTCTACGATCAGGTCTGCGCCGCGTGCCACGCCGCCGGCGTTGCCGGTGCGCCGAAGGTCGGCGACAAGGCCGCCTGGGCGCCTCGGATCAAGGAAGGCATGGACGCCGTCCACAACTTCGCGCTGAAGGGCAAGGGCGTGATGCCGCCGAAGGGTGGTTATGCCGGCCCGGACGCCGACGTGATCGCGGCCGCCGACTACATGGTCAACGCCTCGAAGTAAGGCTGCAGCCGAGGGCGCCGTTGCGGCGCCCTCCCCGGCAGGACAACAAAAAGCCAGCGGCATGCCGCTGGCTTTTTTTGCATCTGGCGCTTGCCTGCGCTACACGACGCGCGAGTACCGGGCCGTTGGCGTCGCGCCCGAGCGGGCGCCGGACGGCATCCGCCGCAGCGGGTGCGCGACTGACTCTCGCGAACGTCCATCCGAGGCCGGCTCCATCGGCGTAGTCCGGTCATCCCGCAGATAGCGGTCGAACACCATGGCCACGCGCCGCACCAGCAGCCGTCCCAGCGCCGTGACCTCGATCCGCCCAGCGGACACCCGTACCAGTCCCTGCGCCGACAGCGACGCCAGTTCGGCGCGTTCGGCGGCAAACACGACATCGAAGTCGATGCCATGCCGCCGCGCTACCTCGGCGGTATCGAGTTCGCCATGGCACATCAGCGCGCCAATGATTTCCTTGCGCAGCCGGTCGTCGTCATCGCAAACGTGGCCGCGCAGCACGGGCAGCCTGCCCGCATCGAGCGCGCCATAGTACTCGTCCAGCGTGCGGGCGTTCTGCACGTAGCGGCCGGCCACCGCGCCGATCGCCGAGATGCCGAAGCCGAGCTGGTCGTGGCCGGCATGCGTGGCATAGCCCTGGAAATTGCGCTGCAGCCGTCCTTCGCGCTGGGCATGGGCCAGCGCGTCGTCGGGCAGCGCGAAGTGGTCCATGCCGATGTAGACATAACCCGCGGCCGTCAGCCGCTCGATCGCCGAGACCAAGATGTCGAGTTTCTCGCCGGCCGACGGCATCGCGGCCTCGTCGATGCGCCGCTGCGGCTTGAACACGTGCGGCAGATGCGCGTAGCTGTACAGCGACAGGCGGTCGGGCCGCATCTCCAGCACCCGCTCGATGGTGGCGCCAAAGCGCGCCGCGGTCTGGTGCGGCAGGCCGTAGATCAGGTCCATGCTGATCGACAGGAAGCCCAGCCGACGGGAAGCGTCGACCACGCGGCGCGTGTCCTCCACCGGCTGCACGCGGTGGATCGCGGTCTGGACCTCGGGATCGAAGTCCTGCACGCCGAGGCTGACGCGGTTGAAGCCGAGTTCGGCCAGCAGCGCCATCCGTTCGTCATCGACGCGGCGCGGGTCGATCTCGATCGAATGCTCGCCATCCGCCTGCAGATCGAAGTGCCGGTGCAGCGCGGCCATGACGTGCCGCATTTCGGCGGGATGGAGGAAGGTGGGCGTGCCGCCGCCCCAGTGCGATTGCACCACGGCCCGCCGCTCGCCCAATCGGGCCGCCACCAGCGCCATCTCGCGCGCCAGATAGCGGACGTAGCGCGCGCTGCGGCCGTGATCGCGCGTGATGATCTTGTTGCAGCCGCAGTAGTAGCAGATGTTCTCGCAGAAGGGGATATGCAGATACAGGGACAGCGGCGCGTCGGCGCCGCCTGCCCGGCAATCGTCCAGTGCGGCCAGATAGGCGTCCTCGCCGAAGCCCGCATGGAAGCGGTCCGCGGTCGGATACGAGGTATAGCGCGGCCCGTTGACGTCGATGCGTTCGGCGAGCGCGCGGAAGTCCGCGAGATCGCCGCGGCGGATGGCGGCATGGGGTGCGCAATCGGGAACTGTGTGGGGGACGGTCGTTGCCATCGGCGGCCTTCTGAGGAATCCGCTTCAATGCTACCCAGGCGAGCGCACGCCTGACTTGACCGACATCAATGGCCGGCGCATCCGTCTTCCGCGCGGCCAGGCCGAACCGGCGCAGCGGCTCAGCCGGTCGCGGCCTTGGTTCCCAGCAGCGCCTTCAGCCCCGCCAGCCGGTCCTTCGGACTCATCGCTGGCGTCTCGTCCTTCGGCGCCGGAGCTTCCTCCAGCTTCATCTCGGCGATAAAGCGCGACGGCTGGCACGAGTAAGTGTCGCGCGCGCGCTTGCGTTTCTTGCACCAGCTGATATGCAGGCTGCGCTGCGCGCGCGTGATGCCGACATACATCAGGCGCCGCTCCTCCTCGATCTTCTCGTCGCTCAGGTCCTCGTCCTCGCGGCAATGCGGCAGGATGCCCTCTTCCACCCCGACCAGGAACACGTGCGGATATTCCAGTCCCTTCGAGGCGTGCAGCGTCGACAGCCGCACCGCGTCGGGATCTTCCTCGCGCCCTTCGAGCATGCTCATCAGCGCGACGGTCTGCGTCAGTTCCAGCAGGTTCTTGCCTTCGTCGCCGAAGCCGTCGGCGGTGTCAAAGCCGGTCGCCTCCCCCTCGGCGGCCTCCGGCTTGGTGCCCTTGCGCTTGAGCCAGTCCAGGAACTCCAGCGTATTGGTCCATTTGGCCTGAGCCTGGCGCTCGTCGAAGGTGTCGTACAGATAGGCCTCGTAATGGATGCCTTCCATCAGGTCGTCGAGCACCTCGGTGGCGGGGTCGCGCGCGGCGCGGTCGGCCAGCCGCACCATCGCCTCGCAGAAGGTGCGCAGCGGCTCGAGCTGGCGCGGCTGCAGCTTGCCTTCGATGCCGCCCATCATCGCGGCCTCGAACAGCGAGACCTTGGCCTGACCGGCGAAGGTGCCGAGCACCTCCAGCGTGGTATTGCCGACGCCGCGCCGCGGCGTGGTGACCGCGCGGATGAAGGCGGGATCGTCGTCCGGGTTGGCGATCAGCCGCAGATAGGCGCAGATGTCCTTGATTTCGGCCTTGTCGAAGAAGCTCTGGCCGCCGGACAGCACGTAGGGAATCCGCTCGCGGCGCAGGATCTGTTCGAACAGCCGCGCCTGGTGGTTGCCGCGATAGAGGATCGCGTAATCGCGGAATTGCGCGCGCCGCTCGAACTTGTGCGCCGACAGCCTGAACACCACCGACTCGGCCTCGTGCTCCTCATCGTTCATCGGCGTCACGCTGATCGGATCGCCCATGCCGTGCTCGCTCCACAGCGTCTTGTCGAACAGCTTGGGGTTGTTGGCGATCACCGCGTTGGCGGCCTGCAGGATGCGCACCGTGGAGCGGTAGTTCTGCTCGAGCTTGATGACCTTCAGGTTCGGAAAGTCGGTCTGCAGCAGGCGCAGATTGTCGAGCGTGGCGCCGCGCCAGCCGTAGATCGCCTGGTCGTCGTCGCCGACCGCGGTGAAGGCCGGCGCGCGCAGATGCGAGCCGCCGGCCAGCAGCTTCAGCAGCTGGTACTGGCAGGCGTTGGTGTCCTGGTATTCGTCGACCAGGAAGTAGCGCAGCCGGTTCTGCCACTTGAGCCGTACGGTTTCGTCGCGCGCGAACAGCTCGGCAGGCAGGCGAATCAGGTCGTCGAAGTCGACCGCCTGGTAGGCGGCCAGCGTGGCGACGTAGTTGCGGTAGATCAGTGCGGCCTGGTGCTGGTCGGCATCGGTGGCCTCGGCGATCGCGGTATCGGGGTCGACCATGCCGTTCTTCCACAGCGAGATCGTGCTTTGCACGCTGCGGATCAGCTTCTTGTCGGTGGTCGCCAGCTGTTCCTGGATCAGGCCGAAGCAGTCGTCGGCGTCCATGATCGAGAACTGCGGCTTCAGGCCGAGGTGCTCGGCCTCGGCGCGCAGGATCTGCACGCCCAGCGAGTGGAAGGTACAGACCGTCAGCTGGCGCAGCGGGATGCGCTTGCCGTCGCGGGTCTTGCCCTCCATCAGCTTGGCGATCCGCTCCTGCATCTCCTTGGCGGCCTTGTTGGTAAAGGTCACCGCGGCGATGTGGCGTGGCTCGAAGCCCTTGTCCTCGATCAGATGCGCGATCTTCTGCGTGATCACCCGGGTCTTGCCCGAGCCCGCGCCGGCGAGCACCAGGCAGGGGCCGTCCAGATAGCGGACGGCTTCGGATTGGGCGGCGTTCAGTCCGTGGGTCATCGGTCGGGGATCGGAAGTCGGGTACAGCGGGAGGCAGCGCCGGCATCGCGAGGGATGCGGGCCAAGGGTGCGATCCGTGCGGGCCAACTGCCGAACTGCGGAAGCGCCGCGGAAGGGCCGAACGGGTCGAAGCGGGCGATGTTAACACGGCGGCCGGCCCTCGCCGTCGACGCTGGGACGGTCGCCTCCGGGGCGCCGCTCTCGCGTTGACAGCCGCCGAGCCTGCGGTTAGAGTCGCGCCATCCGTCCGGGAGAGCGCGCGACTTGCTTAGTGCAACGTGCTTTTCATTCGCGCCGCCGAAGGGGAATCACCCGAAAACTCTCAGGCACCATGGACCGGGCGGATCGGCATGCAGCATGCACACGATGTATGCCGAACTCTGGAGAGCGACACCCGCCATTCATCGTTTGAATGATGAGCGTGTCCACCGAAGGGGCGCACGGCGTGGCCAGCGGGTCCGACAGGGACAGCAGGGCCGGCCGTAATCTCTCAGGTATCGAGGACAGAGGGGGTCATCCGTCGCGACGGTTCGTATCGAGCCGCGCGACGGATGACCCTTTTTTTGTTTGGCGCGCCGCGCGCGCCGGACCGAACGATGCCACGCTCCGAGGAATCCATGACGCTCCAGGCCACGCCCCTCAACGCCATCCACCGCGCCCTCGGCGCCCGCATGGTCGATTTCGGCGGATGGGACATGCCGGTCAATTACGGCTCGCAGATCGAGGAACACCACGCGGTGCGCAGCGATGCGGGCATGTTCGACGTCTCGCACATGTGCGTCGTCGATCTCGCCGGACCCAATACCCGCGCCTTCCTGCGCGAACTGCTCGCCAACAACGTCGACAAGCTGCAGACCCCGGGCAAGGCGCTGTATTCCTGCATGCTCGACCCGAACGGCGGCGTGATCGACGACCTGATCGTCTACTTCTTCGCCGAGGACCGCTTCCGCCTGGTGGTCAACGCCAGCACCGCCACCGGCGATATCGACTGGATCCGCCAGCGCAATGCCGACACCGGCGCCAACGTCACCATCACGCCGCGCCGTACCGATAACGCCGCCGATGGCGCCGCGCCGCTGGCGATCATCGCCGTGCAGGGCCCGAACGCGCGCGCCAAGGTCTGGAGCGCCTTCCCGTCCACCCAGCCGAGCGAAGCGCTCAAGCCCTTCAACGCGATGGTGGTCGAGGATGCCGCGATCGGCGAAATCATGGTCGCGCGCACCGGCTACACCGGCGAGGACGGCTTCGAGCTGGTGGTGCCGGCGGAGAACGTCGCCGCGGTCTGGGAAAAACTGCATGCCGCGGGCGTGCGCCCCGCCGGTCTTGGCGCGCGCGACACGCTGCGCCTGGAAGCCGGCATGAACCTGTACGGCCAGGACATGGACATCCATACCTCGCCGCTCGACGCGGGCCTGGCCTGGACCGTCGATCTGCAGAGCGAGCGCGATTTCGTCGGCAAGGCCGCGCTGGTGGCCAACGGCCAGCGCCAGCAGTTCGCCGGCTTGATCCTGCGGGACAAGGGCGGCGTGCTGCGTGCGCACCAGACCGTGCTGACTGCCGCCGGCGAGGGCGAGATCACCTCGGGCACCTTCAGCCCGACGCTGTCCCAATCGATCGCCTTCGCGCGCCTGCCCAAGGATGTGGCGCTCGGCAGCGACGTCCAGGTGCTGATCCGCGACCGCAAACTGACTGCGACTGTGGTTAAACTGCCGTTTGTGCGCAATGGCAAGGCACTCGTGAGCTGACAGAAGCTGACGGCTCGCTTCGGACATCGTCCACCCCGGTCACCCTGCGCCCCGCGGCCCCCTTCGATCCCGATGGCACGCGGCGGCGCGACACAAGAATCTGAAATTGGAGAATCTCGATGAATTTCCCCGCTGACCTGAAGTACACCGAGTCGCACGAATGGGTGCGCGTCGAAACCGACGGCACGCTGACGATCGGCATCACCGATCACGCGCAGGATGCGCTCGGCGACATCGTCTTCCTCGAACTGCCCGAGGTCGGCAAGACGGTCGGCGCCGGCGATGCGCTGGCCGTGGTCGAGTCGGTCAAGGCCGCGTCGGACATCTACGCGCCGGTGGCCGGCGAAGTGGTCGCCATCAACGACGCCGTCAAGGACGCGCCCGAGAGCGTCAACGCCAACGCCTTCGATGCCTGGCTGTTCAAGATCAAGCCGGCCAACGGCGACGACGTCAACGGCCTGATGACGGCCGACGCCTACAAGGCCAGCGTCGGCGCCTGAGCCCGCCGCACCGCCCGCGGCGCCGGGGGCCATGGCTGACCACCATGCTCCGGCCCGCCTCTCCGAGTCACTTGCCATGAACGCTCCCCTGCCCATGAACGCCGCTCAATCCGCTCGCCCTTCGCTGGCCGAACTCGAAGCTCGCGACGCCTTTTCCCACCGCCATATCGGTCCCGACGCCGCCGAACAGCAGCACATGCTGAAGGTGCTCGGCTACGACAGCCGCGCCGCGCTGATGGACGCCATCATCCCGGCAGCAATCCGGCGCCGCGACGGCATGCCGCTGGGCGAATTCACCGAGCCGCTGACCGAGGAAGCCGCGCTGGCCAAGCTGCGCGGCATCGCCGGCAAGAACAAGGTGTTCAAGAGCTTCATCGGCCAGGGCTACTACAACACGCTGACGCCGGGCGTGATCCTGCGCAATATCTTCGAGAACCCCGCCTGGTACACCGCCTATACGCCGTACCAGCCGGAGATTTCGCAAGGCCGCCTGGAAGCGATGCTGAACTTCCAGCAGATGGTCACCGACCTGACCGGCCTCGACATCGCCAATGCATCGATGCTTGACGAAGGCACGGCCGCGGCCGAGGCGATGACGCTGCTGCAACGCGTGAACAAGCACGCGTCGAATACGTTCTACGTGGCCGACGACGTGCTGCCGCAGACCATCGAAGTGGTGCGCACGCGCGCGCTGCCGCTCGGCATCGAGGTCAAGGTGGGCCCCGCCGCCGACGCGGCGCAGGCGCATGCGTTCGGCGTGCTGCTGCAATACCCGGGCGTCAACGGCGACGTGGCGGACTACCGCGCGATCGCCGATGCGGTCCACGCCGCCGGCGGCCTGGTGGTCGCGGCGGCGGACCTGCTGGCGCTGACGCTCTTGAGCGCGCCGGGCGAATGGGGCGCCGACGTGGCCGTCGGCAACTCGCAGCGCTTCGGCGTGCCGCTCGGCTTCGGCGGCCCGCACGCCGGCTATATGGCCGTCAAGGATGCCTACAAGCGTTCGATGCCGGGCCGCCTGGTCGGCGTCACCGTCGACGCGCAGGGCAACCCGGCCTACCGGCTCGCGCTGCAGACGCGCGAGCAGCATATCCGCCGCGAAAAGGCGACCTCGAATATCTGTACCGCGCAGGTGCTGCTGGCGGTCATGGCGTCGATGTACGCGGTCTACCACGGACCGCAGGGCCTGAAGCGGATCGCGCAGCGCGTGCATCGCCTGACCGCGACGCTGGCCGGCGGCCTGCAGGCGCTGGGCTACGCGCGTACCAACGCCAGCTTCTTCGACACGCTGACGATCGAGACCGGCGCCGCCACCGAGGCGATCCATGCCGCGGCCGCCGCACGCCGCATCAACCTGCGCCGCGCCGGTGCCGCGCACGTCGGCATCTCGCTGGACGAGACCACCACCCGCGACGATGTGGTCGCGCTGTGGGAGGTCTTCGCGCAGGGCAAGCCGGTGCCGGCCTTCGACGCGATCGAAGCTGCGGCCGCTGACGGCTATCCGGCCGAACTGTCGCGCCAGAGCGCGTACCTGACGCATCCCGTGTTCAACACGCACCATGCCGAGCACGAGATGCTGCGCTACCTGCGCATGCTGGCCGACAAGGACCTGGCGCTCGACCGCACGATGATTCCGCTGGGCTCCTGCACGATGAAGCTCAACGCGACCAGCGAGATGATTCCGGTCACCTGGCCCGAGTTCTCGAGCATCCATCCGTTTGCGCCGGACGACCAGACCGTCGGCTACCGCGAGATGATCGGCCAGCTCGAGGCGATGCTGTGCGCGGCCACCGGCTACGCCGCGGTCAGCCTGCAGCCGAACGCCGGCTCGCAGGGCGAGTACGCGGGCCTGCAGATCATCCACGCCTACCACGCGAGTCGCGGCGAGAGCCATCGCAACATCTGCCTGATCCCGTCGTCGGCGCACGGCACCAACCCCGCCTCGGCGCAGATGGCCGGCATGCAGGTGGTGGTGGTGGCTTGCGACGAGGACGGCAACGTCGACCTGGCCGATCTGGAGAAGAAGGCCGCGCAGCACAGTAAAAACCTGGCGGCGATCATGATCACCTACCCGTCCACGCACGGCGTGTTCGAGGAAGGCGTGCAGCGCATCTGCGAGATCGTGCACAGCCATGGCGGCCAGGTCTATGTCGATGGCGCCAACATGAACGCGATGGTCGGCACCGCGGCGCCGGGACAGTTCGGCGGCGACGTGTCGCACCTGAACCTGCACAAGACCTTCTGCATTCCGCACGGCGGCGGCGGCCCGGGCGTCGGTCCGGTCGCGGTCGGCGCGCACCTGGCGCCGTTCCTGCCGAACCACACCAGCAGCGGCTATCGTCGCGCCGACGACGGCATCGGCGCGATCTCGGCGGCGCCCTACGGCTCGGCCAGCATCCTGCCGATCTCGTGGATGTATATCGCGATGATGGGCGCGCGCGGCCTGACCGCGGCGACCGAGAACGCCATCCTCGCGGCCAACTATGTCGCCAAGCGGCTGTCGGACTATTACCCGGTGCTGTACACCGGCGGCAATGGCCATATCGCACACGAGTGCATTCTCGATCTGCGCCCGATCCAGAAGGCGACCGGCATCAGCAACGAGGATGTCGCCAAGCGTCTGATGGACTATGGCTTCCACGCGCCGACCATGAGCTTCCCGGTGCCGGGCACGCTGATGATCGAGCCGACCGAGAGCGAGGCGCTGCACGAGCTCGATCGCTTCATCGACGCGATGATCGCGATCCGCAAGGAAATCGCACGCGTCGAGGACGGCAGCTTCGACCGCGAGGACAACCCGCTGAAGAACGCGCCGCACACCGCGGCGGTCATTACCGCCAACGAGTGGAACCACAAGTACACGCGTGAGGAAGCCGCCTATCCGGTCGCCTCGCTGCGGACGCAGAAGTACTGGCCGCCGGTCGGCCGGGCCGACAACGTCTACGGCGATCGCAACCTGTTCTGCGCGTGCGTGCCGATGAGCGCGTACGAAGAATAAGCGGGCACGCTTCCTGCAGCATCCCTGACGGCGGCCCGTTGCCGCGCGCACGCCGGAAGGCGTGCGGCCTGTCTGGGTCCGGCCTTCGGGCCGGACCATCATCGGTAAGGAGACTGTCGATGTGGGAGATGAGCGCGCCGTGGTGGGAATTTATCGTCCGAGGGCTGATCGTCTATTTCGCCCTGCTGATCATGATGCGGCTGGGCGGCAAGCGGCAGATCGGACAGATGACACCGTTCGATCTGATCCTGCTGCTGATCCTGTCCGAGGGCGTGCAGAACGCCATGGTCGGCGATGACAAGTCGGTATCCGCGGGACTGATCCTCGCCGCGACGCTGATCGGCATCAACGTGCTGGTCAGCTGGCTCAGCTGGCGCAGCCGCAAGTTCGAGTACGCGGTCGAGGGCCATCCTCAACTGCTGATCCGCCACGGCAAGGTGATCGACAAGGTCATGCATGGCGCGCGGCTGACCAGCGACGACCTGATGAAGGTATTGCGGCGCGAGGGCTGCGCGAGTCTGGACGACGTCTATATCGCCATCCTGGAAAACGACGGCGCCATCAGCGTGCTCAAGCGCAAGGAACTGCCGGAAGAACCGCCCGGCCCCGGGGTTTCGTTGTGGGAACGCCCCGAGGACGATCGGCCGGTCTGACCCGTCTCGCGTCGGTCGAATGCCGCGGCGGGAGCCGGCAAACGATAGGAGAGCAACGTGGCTGTCAGCGTATTTGACCTGTTCAAGGTCGGCATCGGGCCGTCGAGCTCGCATACGGTAGGACCGATGCGGGCGGCCGGCATGTTTGCGCATGGGCTCGAGCGCGACGGCCTGCTGCCGCAGGTGGCCAGCGTGCGGGTCGAGCTGTACGGCTCGCTCGGCGCGACCGGCAAGGGGCACGGCACCGACAAGGGCGTGATTCTCGGCCTGCTCGGCGAGGCGCCCGACACCATCGACCCGGACAGCATCGACGCCAGGCTGGCCGAGCTGCGCGCCTCGCGCACGCTGGCGCTGCTCGGCAAGCATCCGATTCCCTTCGTCGAGAAGGAACATATCGCCTTCTATCGGCGCGAAGCGCTGGCCGAACATCCGAACGGCATGAAGTTCCATGCCTTCGATGCCGCCGGTACGTCGCTGCGCGAAGGGCGCTATCTGTCGGTCGGCGGCGGCTTCGTCGTGACCGCGGGCGCGGCCAATACGCAGGTGCTCGAAGCCGACCGGCAGCTGCCGCATCCGTTCCGCAGCGGCCGCGCGCTGCTCGACATGGCGAGCAGCAGCGGCAAATCGATCGCCCAGCTGATGCTGGAGAACGAGTGCACCTGGCGCAGCGAAGCGGACGTGCGTGCGGGACTGCTGCATATCTGGCAGGTGATGCAGGCCTGCGTCGCCCGCGGCTGCCGTACCGACGGCGAGCTGCCGGGCCCGTTCAAGGTCAAGCGGCGCGCGCCCGAGCTGTACCGCAATCTGACCGTGCGTGCCGAACGCACGCTGTCCGATCCGCTGTCGGTGATGGATTGGGTCAACCTCTATGCGATGGCGGTCAACGAGGAGAATGCCGCCGGCGGACGCGTGGTCACTGCCCCCACCAACGGCGCCGCGGGCATCATTCCGGCCGTGCTGCATTACTACGATCGTTTCGTGCCCGGCGCCAACGAACGCGGCGTGATCGATTTCCTGCTGACGGCCGGCGCGATCGGACTGCTGTACAAGCTGAACGCGTCGATCTCCGGCGCAGAGGTCGGCTGCCAGGGCGAAGTCGGCGTAGCGTGCTCGATGGCGGCCGGCGCGCTGGCGGCGGTGCTGGGCGGCACGCCCGAACAGGTCGAGAATGCGGCCGAGATCGGCATGGAACACAACCTCGGCCTGACCTGCGATCCGGTCGGCGGGCTGGTGCAGATTCCCTGCATCGAGCGCAATGCGATGGCCTCGGTCAAGGCGGTCAACGCGGCGCGCATGGCGCTGCGCGGCGACGGCAACCACTATGTCTCGCTCGACTCGGTCATCAAGACGATGCGCGAGACCGGCGCCGACATGAAGACCAAATACAAGGAAACGGCGCGCGGCGGACTGGCGGTCAATATCGTCGAGTGCTGAGGTTCGGCATGCTGAGGTTCGGCGTGCTGACGTTCGAACACTAAAGTAGCACGCACTTTTGTGGAATCCCGCGGCTCTTTGGCGCGGCATTCTCTCGGCACCGCAACTGCGATGCCCAAGCCATGCCGAGCCACGATGCCTGCTACAAGACGCTGTTCTCCACGCCAGAACTTGTCCGAGATCTGCTGCGCGATTTTGTGCCGAGCGACTGGGTTCGTTCCCTGGACTTCGACACCCTCGAACGGAGATCCGGCGCCTACGTCACCGACAATTTTCGCCAACATGCGAGCGACATGGTATGGCGCATCCGGGCCGGGGGTGAGTGGGTCTATCTCTATCTGCTGATCGAATTTCAGAGCACCGTCGATCGCTATATGGCGATTCGCATGATGAATTACGTCACGTGCCTCGATCTCGAGCTGATCCGTGGGCAGAATATGCTCGACGGTGGACGCCTGCCTCCGGTACTGCCCATCGTGATCTACAACGGCGAGGGCAAGTGGACGGCCACGACGGACATCGCCGACTTGTCACCGCGCCTGCCAGACGAACTCTCGCGCTACCAGCCGCGCTGCGAGTATCTGCTGATAGACAGTAGTCGGTACTCCGACGAAGCACTCGCCAGGCTCGACAATCTGGTCGCCGCCGTGTTCCGCTTCGAAAACGCGACGAGCGAGGAAACGCTGCTCGATACGGTCCATTGGCTCAGACAACGCGTCGCTGGTAACCCTGTCCTGTCGAACACTATCGTACGTTGGCTGAAGGATGTAGGCTCACGGCATCGCCATGCCGGTTTGAATTTCACGGATGTACACAACCTGATGGAGGCGGAAATGTCGCTGTCGACGAATATTGCGCAGTGGAAGGCAAACTACAAACGGGAAGGTTTGATGGAAGGCCGGCAGGAAGGCAGGAAGGAAGGGCTGCGGCAGGGTCAAGCCCTGTTCTTCCAAAACCTGCTTGCCAAACGCTTCGGCCCTCTGCCCACCGAGGTAGAAACGCGGCTGAACCAGGCCTCACCCGAACAGCTGCAGGCCTGGGGAGAGCGGCTGCTCAGCGCCCAACACCTCGCCGACGTATTCGAAGACTGAGCGCCAGGCGGCTCACCGTTCGTATTCCCGCAGATGCAAACCTTCCATCAACTGTTCGACCCCGAGTCCAGCACCTACACCTATCTGCTGATCGACGCAGCCACGCGTGACGCCGTGCTGATCGATCCGGTAGACCGCCAGCTCGAACGCGATCTGGCGCTGGTGCAGCAGACCGGGGTGCGCCTCGCCTGGATCATCGAGACGCATGCGCACGCCGACCACATCACCTCGGCCGGCCATCTCGCGCAACGTACCGGTGCGCATACCGCGGCGCCGTCGGGCTGCGATATTCGGCCGGCGCAGAAGCAGTTGATCGACGGTGACACCATCGCATTCGGCACGCAGACGCTGCGCGCCATCCATACGCCCGGGCATACCGCCGGCAGCATGAGCTATCTGTGGGAAGAGCCGCAGCCGGACGGCGGGGTGGTGCGTCGCGTCTTTACCGGCGATGCGCTGCTGATCGACGGCTGCGGACGCACGGACTTTCAGTCTGGCGACGCGGGAACGCTATACGACAGCCTGACGCGCAAGCTCTTCACATTGCCCGACGACACGCTGGTCTACCCGGCGCACGACTACAAGGGCCGCACGCATTCGACGATCGGTCACGAGCGCGCCAACAACAGCCGAATCTGCGGTCGTTCGCGCGACGAGTTCATCGCGATGATGAAGGGCCTGAATCTGCCGCCGCCCAAACTGATCGCGGTCGCCGTGCCGGCCAACCAGCGGCTCGGCCTAGGCGACGGCGACAACATCCCGCACGGGATCTGACCGCCGAGCCTTGGGATGCGCGGTTCGAGGTTCGCGGTGCGGGCGCGGCGACTCTCAGCCTGCCCAGCGGTCGCAGCTCTGCCGCACCGCCTCGCGCAGGCTGCGCGTATCGGCATCGACCTGGCGCGCCCATTCGGCGTCGCCCCTGCGGCTCGCGGCCAGCATGCGGATGTTGGCCAGTGCCTCCAGCGAACCCAACGCTTCCGCATGCGGCACCAGCACGTCGCAGATCGACAGGATATGGTCGGCGATCGGCATCCGCGTCAATTCGTTCGGATGCACGTACTCGCCGTCGAGTCCGAAGCGGCAGGCCTGGAAGCGGTTGAAGGTGTAGACCAGGTAATCGTCCTCTTGCGGCACGAACGGACGCGACAGCAGCAGATAACGCGCCAGCGCCTGGATATAGGCGGCGATATCGCAGGCGCGCGCGACCGTCAGCGGCGTGTCCATGACGCGGACTTCGATGGTGCCGAATTCGGGCTTGGGCCGGATATCCCAATAGAAGTCCTTCATGCTCTCGATCACGCCCGTCTTGCGCATCTTCTCGAAGTACGCGGTGAAGGCGTCCCAGGTCAGCATGAAGGGCGCGCGGCCGCTCATCGGGAAGGCCGCTACCGAATTCAGGCGCGCCGAGGCAAAGCCGGTATCGACGCCCTGTACATATGGCGACGACGCGGCCAGCGCGATGAAGTGCGGCACATAGCGGCCGATCGCATGCAGCAGGAACAGCGAATCGTCGGCGGTGGGGCAGCCGATATGCACGTGCTGGCCGAACACGGTGAACTGCTTGGCCAGGTAGCCATACAGTTCTGAGATGTACTGGTAGCGCGGCGAATCGGAGATCGTACGGTCGGCCCACTGCTGGAACGGGTGCGTGCCGCCGCCGCAGATGCCGAGGTTCAGCGAGCGCGAGGCCTCGACCATCAGGTCGCGCATCGTAGTCAGCTCGGACAGCGCCTGCGCATAGTCGTGGCAGATCCCGGTGCTGATCTCGATCATCGACGGACTGATCTCCGGCTTGATATCGCCGGCATGCTGGGCGCCCTTCAGCAGCCGCAGCAGATCGGGAGCAAAGGGCGCCAGATCGTAGTCATGGCGATTGACCAGCTGCATTTCCAGCTCGACGCCGAAGGTCAGCGCCTCGGATTGCTTGAACGGTTCGAGTGACATCAGCGCCCTCCTCCATTGCCTCTGACCTCGCCGGCATAGCGAAGTGCCCACGCGGCCAGCACCGGCGCCGCGATCTGCTCGATCGCCAGCGCGCACAGCACGATCGCATTGAGCATTTCCCCTGTCTCGGGATAGAGCCGCGCCACATCGCTCATCAGCAGGTAGGCCAGACCCGACATCGGCCCGAGCGCCACGCCAAGTGCCACGCACTGCCTGACGCTCAGACCCGAAAACGAACCCAGCGACACCACGCCGCCGAGCTTGGCCAGATGCCGCAGCAGCACCAGCACGATCGCGGCGACGCCGGCGATCGACCAGTCGCGCACGGTCAGCGGCAGCCCCAGCGACACCACCATCACGATGATCAGCAGCGTACCCGCGCTGCCGAAGTGCGCCGGCCACACGCGCGGCTGGTTGTCCTGATGCTTGAACACGACCCCGGCCAGCAGCAGCGTCAGCGGCATCGACAGCTTCAGCAGCCGCGTCAGCGCCAGCGTGAACAGCACGATGCCGACCAGCACCAGAAAGCTGTATTGATCGTCGGCCGGCATCCGCGCATAGACCGCCTGGCTCAACTTGCCGACCAGCCATGCCACCAGGCAGGAGCCGACCAGCAGGTAAAGCGGATGCAGCAGCGCCGCGCCCAGATTGCCGTATTCCGAGTGCAGCCAGCCGGTGGCCAGCTGCACGATCACCGCGGCATACATGCTGTTGAGCGCGGTCATCGCCATCAGCCGTTCGGTGACCTGGCCCTCGGCGCGCAGCTCGTTCTTCAACTGCAGCACGATCGATGGCGACGTGCTGACCGCGATGCCGCCGGCCAGAATGGCCACGGTCGGGCTCATGCCGATCCATTGCAGCGCCGCGGTGACGAGCCCCCAGGTCAGCAGACTCTCGGAGGCACTGGTAAACAACAACCAGCGGTTGGCCCGCAGCCAGACCAGCGACAGGCGATGGCCCAGTTCGAACAGGGCCAGCGCCAGCGCCATGTCGATCAGGATGCGGGTCTGCGCGATCATCGTCTGGTCGACGATGGGCCGGCCCAGCGTGCCGGCCAGCAGACCGGTGGCGGCATAGCCGACGATACGCGGCAATCTCAGATACATCCGGCAGACTTCGCCGGCAAGGCCCGCGCCTACCAGCGCAAGGCCGACCCAGAACAGCCCGCTGGGTGCGAGCGGCCAGGTCGGAAAAAGTTGGCTCAATCCATTCATGGGTGACATCCTAACGGAAGGGCCTTTGAACCCATGTCCGGGTTTGTCCGACAAGGCACGAGTTTTGCTGAGGTTTCTGCGGACGTTCTATCTGATCGCGTCTTTCTCGATTACACGCCCCACAGTTTCCAGGCCGGCCGCGTCGCCTTCAGTGCGTTTTCGACCTTCGCGTACAACGCGCGCGTACGGCCTTGCGCGGCTCCGCGGGCACGCGCCTGCAGAAACAGCGCGCGTGCTTCCTCGCGCCGGGCGAGGCCCAGCGCGGCCTGCGCCGCGTGCAGATGGACATCGGCCTCCCAATCGTCGCGCACCGCGAAAGCGGCATGGAAGTCCGTCAACGCCTCGACGTACTGCTGCGCGTCGAGCCGGATCAGTCCGCGCTGCAGGCGCGCCGCGGCCTGGTCCTCGGCATCGCCCTCGGTCAGCGCGATGGCGCGCTCGAACAGAGGCAAGGCGCGCTCGTTGTCGGCCAGGCCGCGCCAGATGCGGCCGAAGGCGTCGTAGACCCAGGCATCCTCGACCACCACCGCGCGCGCCTGCAGCGCCTCGATCTCGTCCAGCGCCAACGCGCGCTCGCGCGCTTCCATCGAGCCGGCCGCGTTCGCCAGCAGCGTGGCGAAATGCGTGCGCGCATGCGCCATCGACAACGCCGCCTCGCTGCGCTCCTCGACCGGCAGCGCATCGAGCCGCGCCTCCATATGGGCGATCGCGGCCCGCGCCGCGGCGATCGCCTCGGTGCCGCCGATCGCCTTCCAGGCATGGATCAACCGGCTGAACACCCAGGTCACGTGGCCCGCATGGCGATCGAGCGGATAGCGGTTCAACACCTCGCCGGCGATCTCGACCACGCGCTGATGGCCTCCGGCGGCGTCGTGGCAGGCCAGCAGGTCGAGCCAGTGCTCGATGAAATCGCTGACCGCGATTCCCTTCTCATGCAGCGCGATGCGTTCGTCGCGCTGCGCCGGATCGTCGAGGTCGAGGCGGCGCGCCAGACGATCGCACAGCAGCGAATAACTATGCGGATCGGCATCGTCGTAGCCGCCCTCGCCGGTGGCGAAATACTGTTCGAAGCGCGCCAGGCCCGTTTGCCACGCCCGCAGCAGCTGCGGCCGCAGCGCGTCCGCCGACGCGGGCACGCGCTCGATGAAGTCCGCCAGCGCCAGTCCGGCCAGGTAATAGCCATGTGCGTCGGTGGCGGCCTCGGTCAGCACGAAATCGCGCCAGGGTTCGGCCTCGCCGCCCTGATGGCGCCACTCGAGCTCGCGTACCTGCGCCTTGGGGTCGGGGACCTGGCGCTGATAGACCGCCAGATCCTCGCGCGCACCGGCCAGATCGCCGGCGCGCAGACGCAGCGGCGCAAGGATGCGCCGCGCGTGCGGGTGGTCCGGGTTCTCGGCCAGCACCGTCTGCGCCTGCTGCGCGGCCAGCGCATCGCCCTGCTCCTCGCTCATCTCGAGCAGATCGGCATTGTCCAGCCCGATGCGGGCCAGGCACAGCCGCAACATCGGTTCGGCGCGCTGGCCGTCGGCCTCGGCGCCCTGCACATGGGCGGCGGCCAGGCTCAGGATGTCGTGCGCGCCCAGGTCCGGCGCGCGATACAGCAGGTCGTACCAATAGCGGCCGGCCTCGGCGAACTGGCCGAGCCGGTAGTGCGCGAGCCCCGCATGCAGCTGCGCGCTCCATTCGCCGGTGGCCAGGCCGTTGCGCCGCGCGGCCTCCTGCAGCCACGGCAGCGCCTCGGCGAAACGCTGCTGGTTCATCAGCAGCATGCCGTAGCGATGCGCCAGCACGCCGCGCGAGGCCCAGCGGTGCGCCGGGTGCAGCGACAGTTCGGGCAGGCGGGCGAGCGCCGCGTCGAGCGCGGCCAGTGCCTGCTCGGGCTCGCCCTTGTCGAACAGCAGCCGGGCGCGCAGCGCCTCGTAATCGACGACCTCGGGCCGCTGGCGCGCCAACGCGTCGATCACCGCCAGCGCTTCGTCGTAGCGCTCCTGCGTGGCGAGCTCGATGGCGTGGTCGTAGCTGACTGGCTGCGCGGACACGGGTACTCCTTCAGGGTGATGGGCAAAGAGGGACAACTGGGATAGCCGGAAAAGGGCAAGACCGCGATTATGCGCCACGCGCGAGGCAAGGCCGTGGATGCGGTCCCGGGCGAGCATGGCGCCCAAAGAAAACGCCACCGCGAGGGTGGCGTGAGTCTGCCGACAACAATCGTCGCCCCGCTCGGGCGGGAATGACGTGCCGCGATGCGTGGTAGCGGGACCCCGGGCTTACTTGCCGCCCAGCGTTTCCAGCACGGTCCACTTGCCGCCGACGACCTTGTAGACGGTGATGCCGCCGTCTTTCAGATCGCCGCGCGCGTCGTAGGCCAGCGTCTTGGTGGTGACGCCCGGCATGTTGGTGGCGGCCAGCACCGGCAGATAGCGCGCCGGATCGGCCGAGCCCGCCTTGACCATCGCCGTCATCAGCGCGGTCGCGCCGTCGTAGGCGTACGGCGAGTAGGTCTGAACCTTGCCCTTGAAACGCTTTTCGTAGTCCTGCGCATACTTGGCGCCGCCCGGCATCTGCTCCAGCGGCAGGCCGGCGAGCGACACCACCGTGCCTTCGGCGGCCGGACCGGCCAGCTTCAGGAAGTTGTCGGTCTTGGACATCTCGCCCGACACCAGCGGCGCCTTCAGGCCCAGTTCCTTGATCTGCTTGGCCATCGGCGCGGACTGCGTCTCGGCGCCGCCGAAGAAGATGATGTCCGGGTTGCTGCGCTTGATATTGGTCAGCACGGCCTTGAAGTCCACCGCCTTGTCGTTGGTGTACTCGCGGCGCACGATCTTGCCGCCGGCGGCCTTGGCGGCCTTCTCGAACTCGTCGGCCAGGCCCTGGCCGTAGGCGGTACGGTCATCGACGATGGCGATGTTCTTCGCGCCGAGCTTCTTGACCACGTAGTTGCCGAGCACCGAACCCTGCTGGGTGTCGGAGGTCATCATGCGGAAGGTAGTCTTGAAGCCCTGACGGGTGTACTCCGGCGCGGTCGCCATCGCGATCTGCGCGATGCCGGCGCGGTTGTAGACCATCGACGCCGGGATGCTGGTGCCCGAGTTGAAATGGCCGAGCATGCCCTGGATGCCGTTGTCGACGAGCTTCTGCGCCACCACCGAGCCGGTCTTCGGATCGGCCTGGTCGTCTTCCGACAGCAGCACGAACTTGACTTCCTTGCCGCCGATCTTCGGCTTGGTGGCGTTCATCTGCTCGATCGCCAGCACCACGCCGTTCTGCATGTCCTTGCCGTACTGCGCCTGCCCGCCGGTCATCGGCGCGGCAAAGCCGAGCTTGATCTCCTGCGCCTGCGCGAAGGCGGCGGACGCCGCGGTCAGGCCGGCGATCGTCAGTGCGACGGTCAGCGCCGTCTTGTGGAAAGTCGAGTTCATCCTTTCTCCTTGGGTAGCCTGTAGGCCAGTTCACTGCACTCTTGGAAGCGTTCGGCCCGCTGCGCGGGCCACGCCTTCTTGGTGGCGCAGCGAGGGCGGGATCGCCGCCGCACCTGCGCCCGTCAAACGACCACCGGAGCGTCCGACCGCCGAGGCGGTCAGCCGATCGTCATCAGGCTCGCGTTGCCGCCCGCCGCTGCCGTATTGACCGACAGCGAGCGCTCCATCAACAGGCGCTCCAGCGCGATGCCGGTGTCGCCGTGGCCCAGCCCCTGCACGCCGACGATCGGGCCCGGGCGCTGGGCGACCTGCTCGCACACCGCACGCAACTGATCCGAATCGCCGTGATGCAGCACCGCATCGAAGGCCACGTCGGCCGCGGTCCAGTCTGCGACCAGGCGGACGCGCGATTGTACTGCCTTCGGCAGGCGCGCATACAGCGTGCGCGCGGGTTCGACGTCCGGCCACAACACGCCGGCGCCGACCGCCAGCACGGCCGCCAGTTGCGTGGCCAGATCGGCCTCGTTCGGGGCCAGGCACAGCACCGTATCGCGCGGCAGCAGCGTATAGGTATTGCGCTCGCCGGTCGGGCCCGGCAGCGTCACCGTCATGCCCGAGGTCGAGGCAGCGGCAAAGCGCTCGCACTGCTGGGCCAGCTCCGGCATGGCGGCAGCGGTCCCTGCCCACTGGCGGCAGGCGTCGAACGCGGCCTGGGCCTCGGGACGCAATGCCGCACGCGGCTCGGCGGCCGGCGCGTCGGCCGCCGCCGCGGCACGGGCCACCGCGACGAAGGCGTCCTGCGGGCAGGTCGACAGCAGCCGGTGCAGATAGAGCGGGCCGCCGGCCTTCGGACCGGTGCCCGACAGGCCCTCGCCGCCGAACGGCTGCACGCCGACCACCGCGCCGACGATATTGCGGTTGACGTAGAGGTTGCCGACATGCGCGCGCGACACGATGTGTTCGATCGTTTCGTCGATGCGGGTGTGCACGCCCATGGTCAGGCCGTAGCCGGTGGCATTGATCTGGTCGAGCAAGGCATCCAGGCGCGAACGCTGGTAGCGCACCACGTGCAGCACCGGGCCGAATACCTCGCGCTGCAGCTCGCCGATGTGGTTCAGTTCGATCAGCGTCGGCGGCACGAAGGTGCCATGGCGGCACGCCGCCGACTGCGCGGCGTTGGCATCGGTCTGATGCACGCGGCGGCCCTTGGCGCGCATCGCCTCGATATGCTTGACGATGCCGGCGCGCGCTTCTTCATCGATCACCGGGCCGACGTCGGTCGACAGGCGATCCGGATTGGCCATGGTCAGCTCGGCCATCGCCCCCTTGAGCATCTCCAGCACGCGGTCGGCCACATCCTCCTGCAGGCACAGCACGCGCAGCGCGGAGCAGCGCTGGCCGGCCGAATCGAAGGCCGAGGTCACGACATCGGCGACCACCTGCTCGGCCAGCGCCGACGAATCGACGATCATCGCGTTCTGGCCGCCGGTCTCGGCGATCAGCGGCACCGGGCGCCCGGCGGCATCGAGGCGGCCGGCCAGGTTACGCTGCAGCAAGCGCGCGACCTCGGTCGAACCGGTGAACATCACGCCCTTGACGCGGGCATCGCCGACCAGCGCCGCGCCGACGGTCTCGCCGCGGCCCGGCAGCAGCTGCACCGCACCGGCCGGCACGCCGGCCTCGCGCAACAGGCGCACGGCCTGCGCCGCGATCAGGGGCGTCTGCTCCGCCGGCTTGGCCAGCACCGTGTTGCCGGCGGCCAGCGCCGCGGCGACCTGCCCGGTGAAGATTGCCAGCGGGAAGTTCCACGGGCTGATGCAGACCACCGGACCGAGCGGACGGTGCGTGTCGTTGGAGAAATGCTCCCGCACCTGCACCGCGTAATAGCGCAGGAAGTCGACCGCTTCGCGCACCTCGGCGATGGCGTTGGAGAACGTCTTGCCGGCCTCGCGCATGATCACGCCCATCAGCGCCTGCATCTGCGCTTCCATCAGGTCGGCGGCACGTTCCAGCGCGGCGGCGCGGACCTCGGGCGGCGTCGCCTGCCAGATCGGCGCGGCATTGACGGCCGCCTGCAGCGCGGCCTCGACATCGGCGGCGCTGGCCTCGGTGACCTGGCCGACCACATCGCGATGGTCCGAGGGATTGAGCACCGGCATCGTTTCACCGCCGCCGACTGCGTCGACGCCCAGCATCGGCTCGGCGCTCAGCCGTTCGGTGGCGCCGTGCAGCAGCGCCGACGACAACGAGGCCAGCCGATGTTCGTTGGACAGGTCCAGACCCGCCGAATTGGCGCGGGCCTTGCCATACAGGCCGCGCGGCATCGGAATGCGCGGATGCGGCAGGCCCAGCGTGCCTTCTTCCCTGTGCATCCGTTCGACCTGCGCGACCGGGTCGGCGACCAGCTCGTCCAGCGAGATGGTCTCGTCGGCAATGCGGTTGACGAACGAGGTGTTGGCGCCGTTCTCCAGCAGGCGCCGCACCAGATAGGCCAGCAGCGTCTCGTGCGTGCCGACCGGCGCGTAGATCCGGCACGGCCGGTTCAGCTTGCCGTCGGCGACCGGGCCGACGACCTGGTCGTACAGCGGCTCGCCCATGCCGTGCAGGCACTGGAATTCGTACTGGCCGGGGTAATAGCTATGGCCGGCGATCTGGTAGATCGCGGCCAGCGTATGCGCGTTGTGGGTGGCGAACTGCGGATAGATCGCGTCGGGCACCGACAGCAGCTTGCGCGCGCAGGCGAGGTACGACACATCGGTGTAGACCTTGCGCGTGTAGACCGGATAGCCCTCCAGCCCGTCGACCTGGGCGCGCTTGATTTCCGTGTCCCAATAGGCGCCCTTGACCAGCCGGATCATCAGGCGGTGACGGCTGCGGCGGGCCAGATCGATCAGGTAGTCGATCACGAACGGGCAGCGCTTCTGGTAGCCCTGCACGACGAAGCCGATGCCGTTCCAGCCGGCCAGTTCGGGCTCGAAGCAGAGCCGCTCCAGCAGGTCCAGCGAGATTTCCAGGCGGTCGGCCTCCTCGGCATCGATATTGATGCCGATGTCATACTGGCGTGCCAGCAGCGTCAGAGACTTGAGCCGGCCGTACAGCTCGCCGAGCACACGCTCGTGCTGGGCGCGGCTGTAGCGCGGATGCAGCGCCGACAGCTTGATCGAGATGCCCGGGCCTTCGTAGATGCCGCGGCCGCGCGAGGCCTGGCCGATCGCATGGATGGCCTGCTCGTAGGAGGCCAGATAGCGCTGCGCGTCGGCCTCGGTCATCGCCGCCTCGCCCAGCATGTCGTACGAATAGCGGAAGCCCTGGGCCTCGTACTTGCGCGCGTTGGCCAGCGCTTCGGAAATGGTCTCGCCGGTGACGAACTGCTCGCCCATCAGCCGCATCGCCATGTCGACGCCCTTGCGGATCAGCGGCTCGCCGCCCTTGCCGATGATGCGGGTCAGCGCGCGGGTCAGGCCCGCCTCGTTGTGGGTCGACACCAGCTTGCCGGTGACCAGCAGACCCCAGGTCGCCGCGTTGACGAACAGCGACGGGCTCTGGCCCAGGTGCGACTGCCAGTTGGCGCCGCTGATCTTGTCGCGGATCAGCGCGTCGCGGGTGGCCTTGTCAGGAATGCGCAGCAGCGCCTCGGCCAGGCACATCAGCGCCACGCCTTCCTGCGACGACAGCGAGAACTCCTGGATCAGGCCCTGCACCAGCCCTTCGCGGCCGCTGCCGACCTTCTGCTGGCGCAGGTTCAGCGCCAGCTTCCTGGCCATCGCCAGCGCGGCATCGGCCTGCTGCTGCGGCAAGCGCGCCTGCTCGAGCAGCATCGGTACGCATTCGGTCTCGGGCCGGCGATAGGCCGAGGTGATGGCGGCACGCAGCACCGACTGCGGCTGGATGCTCTGGGCGAATTCGAGGAAGGGCTGGGGTGCGCCCTCGCCGGCAACGGCGTCGAGGGTGTCGGCGCCGTCGGTCTCGGGCTGGCCACTGCCGTTGGTCTCATGCGGCGCCTGTCCGCGCTCGATCTGCTCCAGGTAGGAGAAGATCGCCTGCTTGATCAGCCAGTGCGGCGTGCGGTCGATCGACTGGGCAACGCGCTTGAGGCGGTCGCGGGCGGCGTCGTCGAGCTTGACGCCGAGGGTGGTGGTGGCCATGCGAGGAGATCTCCGAGGAACGCGGTTGCCGCCGGGATGACCCTGAATGGGGTCGGGCGGTCGTTGCGGAAGCCGCGCGATGTGACGCAAATTGGCGCGATCATACCCCCGAAGAAAGCCGAGGTGCAACTTGGTATAACCCACTACCCCACTAGTGCAACCACATCAAGGTTCAGCGGCGCGGCTCGGTTGCACCATGCGAGTGCGCCGTCCCCCGTTTCCAGCGCTTCGGTGTCCGGCCGTCAGATCCGCAGCGGGTCGATCTCCAGCTGCCAGCGCACCCCTTTGACCGTTGCCCCTACCTCGCCGAAAGTTTGCGTCCACTCTCCGACAAAGCGTTGCAGCACCATGCGGGAGGCGCTCTCGACCAGCATCTGCGCGCGCTCGCGGTTGGCCACGCGAACCATCGACATCGGCACGGGGTCGTGCAGTTGCACCTCGGCGGCCAACGCCACGCCGTCGGCGCGCTCGCGGGCGGCATGCAGGAAGTCCAGCGCGCGCTGCAGCTGTCCATGCTCGGCCGTCACCAGCACCTGGTGGACGAACGGCGGAAGCCCGGCCTGCCGCCGTTCCCGCAGCTGCGTGGCGGCGAAGCCGTCGTAGTCGTGGCGTACCAGCGCCTGCAGGGCGGGCGCATCGGGATATCGGGTCTGGATCAGCACCTCGCCGGCCAGACCCGCGCGGCCGGCACGGCCCGACACCTGCATCAGCGACGCGAACAGATGCTCGGCCGCGCGGAAATCGTGGCTGAACATCGCCGCGTCGGGATGAACGATGCCGACCAGCGTCACCCGCTGGAAGTCGTGGCCCTTGGCGATCATCTGGGTGCCGACCAGGATGTCGACCTGGCCGGCGTGGACCTCGTCGAACATCGCCTGCGCACTGCCCTTGCGGCGGGTCGAATCGGCGTCGATCCGTGCGATCCGCGCCTGCGGGAAGCGCGCGGCCAGCGCCTCCTCGATCCGCTGCGTGCCGCGGCCCAGCGGCGCGATATCGACGTTGCCGCAGTCCGGGCAGTGGTGCGGGACACGGGCCTCGAGCCCGCAGTGATGGCAGCGCAGGCAACGCTCGGGGCGATGCAGCACCAGGTAGGCGGAACAGCGCGGACAGCCGGACAGCCAGCCGCAGCTGTCGCAGGCGATCACCGGCGAGTAGCCGCGCCGGTTGAGGAACAGCAGGCTCTGCTCGCCGCGGGCCAGGCGTGCCTCGATCGCCTGCAGCAGCGGCGCCGACAGGCCCTCGTAAAGCGGCCGCTGGCGCTGTCGCTCGTGGTTCAGGTCGATCAGCCGCACGGTCGGCAGCACGGCGTCCGCCTGGGCGCGTTCGCGCAGCACCAGCTTGCGATAGGCGCCCTGCTCGGCGCGCCACCAGGACTCCATCGACGGCGTGGCCGAACCCAGCACCACCGGAATGCCGAGCTGCTTGGCACGCCAGACCGCCAGATCGCGCGCCGAATAGCGCAGCCCCTCCTGCTGCTTGTACGAGGTGTCGTGCTCCTCGTCGACCACGATCAGCGCCAGCGTCGGCAGCGACGCCATCACCGCCATCCGCGTGCCCAGCACGATGCGCGCTTCCCCGCGGTGTGCGGCCAGCCAGTGCAGCGTGCGCTCCTGATCGGCCATGCCGCTGTGCAGGACGGCCAGGGGCGCCGCCGGAAAGCGCGCCGCGATGCGCGCCTGCAGCTGCGGCGTCAGATTGATTTCGGGCACCAGCATCAGGACCTGCGCGGCCGGGTCGCGGGCCAGCGCGGCCGCGATGGCGTGCAGATAGACCTCGGTCTTGCCGCTGCCGGTCACGCCGTGCAGCAGGAACGGCGCGAAGCCGCTGGCGGCGGCGATGGCGTCGACCGCCTCGCGCTGTTCGGGATGCAGGGCGGGGATGGGCG
>NZ_JAGFTW010000037.1:0-53404 GCF_017598945.1 Cupriavidus gilardii | reverse complement strand
CCTTTGATGTCTACTTCTGCCATCAAAAGGTCGCCACGATCGACCTACACCAGGCTGACTAACCTGGACCTTGGACTGTTACCCATGTCCTGGCACATGTGTTACCTATGTCCCCGGTCCATACAGCGCGCGGGAGAGGGGCGGGGGAGAGGGCACGGGCGCTTGCACGCCGGACGCCGCCCGACCGTGCGTCGCCGGGCCGATGCCCCGAAGCAGGTATAGTTGTGCGCCGTTGTCCCGCGTCAGCCGCGCGGGCGCCGCGCCGGAGCGCCACATTTTCCGAGCCCCCGATCGCACGCGCGCTCAATGTCAGCCTCCGTCGACACCCCGGGCGCACCTCGCCCTGCCGATCGCCCGCGGCGGCGTCACATCCGGAACAACGGGCGGCCGGGCCGCTCCAACGCCCGACCCTAAAATCAGGAGCTTGAATGCGATTCCATCTTGCCGGCCTGGCTGTGGCCGGTTTTACCGCCGCCGGTGTGCTTTCCGCGGCGCCTGCAGTGCATGCGGCCAGTGCGGCCTCCGCTCCCTCGGCTTCGGCCGCCAACGCCGCCAAGCCTGCTCAGAATCCCTCCTCGCCGTCCGAAGCCGATCTGCTGGCACCGATGCTGGCCGCGCTGAAGATCGGCAATCCGATGCCCGACCTGCCCGATTGCGCCGACAAGCGGACGCCCGACGGCACCGACGTGACCGCGTTCTGCGTCGAAGTGCGCGGCGATGGCGCGATGCGCCAGGTCGGCGTGCCGCGCAAGCAGCGGCCCGCCTTCATGGATGGCCCCCATGCGCTGGCGGTGGTCGATCGCAATGCGCTGGTCGGCCTGATCGTACCGACCGACGGCGTGCGCTCGGAACAGTCCACGCTGCGCACGCTGACCGCGCGCTATGGCAAGCCGTTCCGCGAAGAGCAGGTCGCGCTGCTCGACAAGGACGGCAAGACCGTCAACAGCGTCCACGCCGGATGGATGCAGGCGCCGCTGACGGTCGAGGTCTATTCGATTCCCGATGACCCCGACACCGGCAGCATCGAGCTGTTGCTGCCGCGCGCCCGCACCGTGATGGCGCAGAAGGATGCGGCCATCGCGCAGCAACTGAACCCGGGCGCCGCCTCGGCACCGAGCGCGCCCAAGGCCGTGGTGCAGAAGCCGAAGAAGGGCGACGGCGACGGCAAGCCCGGCAGCTGGTAAGCGTCGACATTGCTGTCGTTCCCGCGCACGCGGGAACCCGGCGGCTCCAATCGCCCAAGCGAAGACGCTGGGCCCCCCAGTTCGCGGGGGCCACAACACTTACAGCCCTTCCATCACCTTGTCCAACCCCCGCACCACGCCGCGCAGGGTATGTACCTTGCGGATCGCCAGCAGCGCGCCGGACACATAGGGCTTCGACCCGTCGCCGGCCTCGTGCTTCAGATGCAGCCGCTGGCCGTCGGCGCCGAAGATCACCTCGACGCCCAGCTGATAGCCCGGCAGCCGCACGGCATGCACCTGCGTACCGGACATCGTCGCGCCGCGCGTCTCTACCGGTCCCTTGACCTGGTCCAGCGGCACCGTCTGCGTGGCCGCCTTGACCTGTCCGAGCCGGTACGCCAGCTCGCGCACGGTGCCTGACGGCACATCGACCTTGCCGGCCTTCGCGTAGTCGATGATTTCCCACTGGTCCAGATGGCGCGCCGCCATCTCGGCGAACTTCTGCAGCAGCACCACCGTGATCGCGAAATTGCCGCAGGCCAGCACGCCGCGGTCGGCCGCGCGCGCGGCGGCGTCGATCTCGGCATAGTCCTCGTCGGACAGCCCCGAGGTGCCGACCACCACGTGCGCGCCTTGCGCCAGCGCCTGCAGGATGTTGTGCTTGGCGATGTCCGGCCTGGTGTATTCGACGTAGACGTCGTACGGCGTGCCAGCGAGCTCGGCGATGCTGGCGACCGCCTTGCCCGGCGTGCCGGCGTGGCCGGTCAGCTGCGCCAGCGTCTGGCCGGCCGCGCCGCGCGACAGCCCGGCCACCAGCGTCATGTCATCGGCATGCGCGACGCCGCGCGCCAGTTCGCCGCCGGCCCAGCCGGTCACGCCGCCCACGGCGACACGGATTGGTGTGGTCATCGGCAAATTCCTCCAGTTCGAATGCTGCGATATGGCGATGTCGCGTTCCTGCGTTGCTGCATTGACGCGAACGGCCCGCCAGTTTGCCGCGTTTGCGCGATGTGCGCAGGCGGGCGCGCAAGGCGGTAGGACTGGCCGAAATGGACCGGCCAATGCGTGTCACCCGACCGGCCGCCGCCGATCGATCTTGCGCGCCAGCACGATCGACGTGCTGGTGTGGTTCACGCCGTCGAGCGCGCCGATCTCGTCAAGCAGCTTGTCCAGACGCGCATGCGTATCGCAGCGGATCACCGCCATATAGTCGACCGGCCCGCTGACCGAATCGAGCTCCACCACCTCGGGGAAGCGCTGCAGCGCCCGCCATACCGCGGGCGCGGTCTTGGGCTGCACCGACAGCCCGCAGAAGGCGAGGATCGCGTCTTCCTCCATCTGCTGGCCCAGCCGCACGCCATAGCCGGCGATCACGCCCAGCCGCTCCAGCCTCGCGATCCGGGCCACCACGGTGGTGCGGGCGATGCCGAGCTTGCGCGCCAGGTTGGCGGCACTGTCGCGCGCGTTGGCTTGCAACAGCGACAGCAGGTGACGGTCGGTCTGGTCCAGGTCGGTCAATGCAATCTCCGTGCGGTGAGGTCCCGGCATCTCGTCAGTTCGTCGAGATGTGTCGTCAGATCGACGGATTATGGCGGGTTTTCGTCGATGTTGTCTGTTCAATTCGACGGCGCCGCACACCATACTTCAGTCACGGGATGGCGTGGCGCCTCCGTGTGCAGCCATGCCGCGCGAGACACCCGCGCGTTCGCAGAGCTGGCACTCGAGCGCTTGCGAGCCCCCCTTACCCGCGTCGGAGGACCGTCATGAACAACAACTTTTCCTTCCCTTCGGCCAGGCGTGCCGGTGCGGCGCTGCCCGTGACCGTGCTCGGTGCCGGCAAGATCGGCCGGACCATCGCCGGCATGCTGCAAGACAGCGGCGACTATGCGGTAACCGTCGTCGATCGCTACCGCGACGCGCTGGACGCGCTGCCCCCCGGCGTATCGACCCGCGTGGCGGATCCCTCCGAGCGGCAGGCCTGCATGGAGGCGCTGGCCGGTGCGGCCGCCGTGATCAACGCGCTGCCGTTCCATGCGGCGGTGCCGGTCGCGACCGTCGCAGCAGAGCTGGGCGTGCACTACTTCGATCTGACCGAGGACGTTGCCGCCACCCGTGCGATCCGCGCGCTGGCGGCCGACGCGCGTGCGGTGCTGATGCCGCAGTGCGGGCTCGCGCCGGGCTTCATCGGCGTGGTCGGACACGACCTGGCGCAGCGCTTCCTGCGCGGCGGCGGCCAGCTGCTTGACCTGCGCATGCGCGTCGGCGCGCTGCCGCGCTATCCGAACAATGCGCTGAAGTACAACCTGACCTGGAGCACCGAGGGGCTGATCAACGAGTACTGCAATCCCTGCGAGGCCATCGTCGACGGCCGCCGCGTCGAGGTGCCGGCGCTGGAAGGGTTGGAGAGCTTCGCGCTGGACGGCATCGAGTACGAGGCCTTCCATACCTCGGGCGGGCTTGGTACGCTGCCCGAAACGCTGGCCGGACGTGCGCGCCACGTCGACTACAAATCGATCCGCTATCCCGGCCATTGCGCGGTGATCAAGCTGCTGCTCGACGATCTGCGGCTGCGCGAACGGCGCGACTGGCTGCGCGAGATCTTCGACAGCGCGATTCCGCTGACCGAGCAGGACGTGGTGGTCGTGTTCGCCAGCGCCACGGGGCGCACGGCCGGCGAGGACGGACGGCTGGGGCCGCTGACGCAGGCTTCGTTCTCCGCCCGCATCGGCGGCGCCGAGGGCGAGCACGGCCATCTCAACGCGATCCAGCTGACCACCGCCGCGGGCGTCTGCGCCGCGCTCGACATGGTGATCGCCGACCAGCTGCCGCAACGGGGCTTCGTCCGCCAGGAGGACATGCGGCTCGACGCCTTCCTCGCCAACCGCTTCGGCAGGCATTACACCTGCCATCCGCTACAGGAGGCCCTCGCATGAAAGCCGACGCATTCGCGCGCTGCTGGCGCGCCATTGGTCAGCCGATTCCCTGGCGCGACGGTGCCGGCGGACCCGGTGCGCTGCCGGCACGCTCGCCGATCGACGGCGAGGTGTTCGGCCATATCGCCGCCTGCAGTGCCGACGAGGCGGAAGCCCGCATCGCCGAGGCGCACGCGGCCCAGAGCGGCTGGGCATTGGTGCCCGCGCCGGTGCGCGGCGAGGTGGTGCGGCGCTTCGGCGAGGTGCTGCGGGAACATCGCAGCGCGCTCGGCGAACTGGTGTCGCTGGAGACCGGCAAGATCCTGCAGGAGGGGCTGGGCGAGGTGCAGGAGATGATCGACATCTGCGACTTCGCGGTCGGCCTGTCGCGCCAGCTGCATGGGCTGACGATCGCCAGCGAGCGGCCCCAGCATGCGATGCGCGAGACCTGGCATCCGTTCGGCGTCTGCGGCGTGATCTCGGCGTTCAACTTCCCGGTCGCGGTATGGGCGTGGAACGCCGCGCTGGCGCTGGTGTGCGGCAACGCGGTGGTATGGAAGCCGTCGGAAAAGACGCCGCAATGCGCACTGGCGGTGCAGGCGTTGCTCGATCGCGTGATCGAAGCCGTGGCGCCCGAGCACGCCGGCATCGCCACCGTGCTGTGCGGCGGCCGGCAACTGGGCGAACGGCTGGTCGCGCATCCCGACGTGCGGCTGGTCAGCGCGACCGGTTCGACGCGGATGGGGCGCGAGGTCGGCATCGCGTGCGCCGGGCAGTTCAAGCGCAGCATCCTCGAACTCGGCGGCAACAACGCCGCCATCGTCGCGCCGTCGGCCGATCTGTCGTTGGCGCTGCGCGCGATGACGTTCGCCGCGGCGGGCACCGCCGGCCAGCGCTGCACCACGCTGCGCCGCGCCTTCGTCCATGTCGATCTGTTCGACACGGTGCGCGCGCAGCTGACGCAGATCTTCGCGCGCCTGCCGGTCGGCGATCCGCTCGAGGCGGGCACGCTGGTCGGCCCGCTGATCGATCGCGCGGCCGGCGACAACATGGCCAATGCGCTGGCCAGCTGCCGCGCCCAGGGCAATGCCGTGCATGGCGGCGAACGGCTGCTGGCCGACCGCTATCCGCGGGCCTGCTATATGCGGCCGGCGCTGGTCGTCACCGATACGCAGCACGACACCATGCTGACCGAGACCTTCGCGCCGATTCTGTACCTGATGCCGTACACCTCGCTGGAGGAGGCCATCGCGCTGAACAATGCCGCGGCGCACGGGCTGTCGTCGTGCATCTTCACCGAGTCGCTGCGCGAGGCCGAGCGCTTTCTGTCGTCGGCCGGCAGCGACTGCGGCATCGCCAACGTCAATATCGGCACCAGCGGCGCCGAGATCGGCGGGGCGTTCGGCGGAGAAAAGGCGACGGGCGGGGGGCGCGAATCGGGCTCGGATGCGTGGAAGGGTTATATGCGGCGCGCGACCAATACGATCAACTACGGCGACGCTTTGCCGTTGGCGCAGGGGATTCGCTTCGATCTGTAAGACGAGCCAAGGCGCGCAAAGGCCGGCAAAGGCGAGCCGGCCGCCCGGCTTGTAGGGAACGGTAACGCGGGTTACAGGGCCCTGACCCCGTATTACCGAGCCGCCCCGTATAACGGCGTCATCGATTCCGTATAACAGGGGCAAAAAAATGAAAGCGTGGTTGGCGGGTCTGGGGGCAGTGGCGGCGGCAGGCTTGTCCGGCTGCGCGGTCTATCCGGCGCCGGTCGATGCCGGCGTCACGGTCGGAGTGGGGGCGCCGGTCTATGTCGCGCCGCGGCCTTACTACTACGGCTATCCGTATCGCGGCTATCACGGCGGCTACTACCGCGGCGGGCATGGCCACTGGCATGGTCGCGGCCATGGCCACGGGCGCGGTCACTGGCGCTGATCCGGGAAGCGTTGGAAGCGTAAGGGTGGCCGCCGTGGCGGGCCGGGCGCCGCGATGCGGGCGGCTCAGATCTGCCCGTTCAGGCCGGCCCAGCTCGGCGCCAGCGTCTGCGGCACGTCGATCAGGTCGAGCACGCGGCCGATCGTATGGTCGACCAGCTGCGCGATGGTATCGGGCTTCTGATAGAAGCCGGGTACCGGCGGAAAGACGATGCCGCCCATTTCGGTGACGGCCGTCATATTGCGCAGATGCGCCAGGTTCAACGGCGTCTCGCGCACCATCAGCACCAGCCGGCGGCGCTCCTTCAGCGTGACGTCGGCCGCGCGGGTGATCAGGTTGTCGGACAGGCCATGTGCGATCGCGGCGAGCGTGCGCATCGAGCACGGCGCGATCACCATCGCATGCGCGCGGAACGAACCGCTGGCGATCGTGGCGCCGATATCGCGCACGTTGTGCACCACATCGGCCAGCGCCTCGGTCTCGGCCTTGCCGATCTCCAGCTCGTGCTGCAGGTTCATCACGCCCGCCGGCGAGATCAGCAGATGCGTCTCGACGTCCGGAACCGCGCCCAATACCTGCAGCAGCCGCACGCCATAGACGGCGCCGGTGGCGCCGGTGATCGCGACGATCACGCGCCGCGGCGCGGCGGCGGGCCCGGCGGTCATCGCGGGCTCCAGAACCTCAGCCCTTCAGCAGGGTTTGCAGTTCGCCGCTCTGGTACATCTCCATCATGATGTCCGAGCCGCCGACGAATTCGCCGTTGACGTAGAGCTGCGGGATGGTCGGCCAGTTGGCGTATTCCTTGATGCCCTGGCGAATGCCGTCGTCTTCCAGCACGTTGACCGTCATCGGCGCGTCGACGCCGCAGGCCTTCAGGATCTGGATCGCGCGGCCGGAGAAACCGCACATCGGAAACTGTGCCGTGCCCTTCATGAACAGCACGACGGGATGGCCCTTGACGATCTGGTCGATCTTTTGTTGCACGTCACTCATGATTTTCGCTTCGGAAGATTGGCGCTGAGGCGAACCGCGCGCCATGGAGTCGGAGACGCGCGCCGGCCGATGGTGTGAAAAACCGAAGGGGCGGCGCGCGGGAACGGGTCGATTCTACCGGATTCGGGCCGCCGCTTCAGGCCTCGGACCGGGGCTGCGGGGGCGATACGCCGGCGCTGCCGCCCGGCCAGCGCCCGCCGCTGCAGCGCTCGTTGCCGCCCAGGTCGCGCTCGGTGAAGACCTCGGCAAAGCCCGCCTCGCGCAGCAGCCGCCGGGCCGCCTCGCCCTGGTCGAAGCCGTGTTCCATCAGCAGCCATCCGCCCGCTTCGAGATGCGCAGCGGCGCCGGCAACGATGGTGGCGAGGTCGGACAGTCCGTCGCCATGGTCGGTCAACGCGTCGACCGGTTCGAAGCGCAGGTCGCCGCTGGACAGATGCGGATCGCCGGCTGCGATGTAGGGCGGGTTGCTGACGATCAGCGTGAAGCGGGCCTCGGCCGGCACCGCCGCATACCAGTCGGATTCCAGGAAGCGAACGTTGTCGGCGCCCAGCGCCGCCGCGTTGGCGCGCGCAATGTCGAGCGCGGCCGGCGAGATGTCGGTGGCCCACACCTGCGCATCGGGCCGTTCGCAGGCCAGCGTGACCGCGAGGATGCCGGAGCCGGTGCCGAGGTCCAGCACCCGCGGCGCCTGCGTGCCCGTCAATCGGGCCAGCGCGGCCTGCACCGCGATCTCGGTGTCCGGGCGCGGGATCAGCACCGCCGGACTGACGCGGAACGGACGGCCGTAGAACTCGCGCTCGCCGAGCAGATAGGCCATCGGTTCGCCGGCCAGTCGCCGGTTCATCAGCGTCAGCAGCGCGCCATGCTGGGCAGCATCGAGCGGCTGCGTATCGCGCGTGATCAGCTGCGTGCGGGTGAGGCCCGTCACATGCGTCAGCAGCATGCGCGCTTCGAGGGCCGGCAGTCCGGCCCGGGCCATCGCTGCGAGCGCCTCGCGCAGCGTCGCCTGCGCCGGCAGTGTGTCGCGCGGCAGCGGTGCGGAGGACGGGGAATCGGTCATCGGAACTGAGAAAGGTCGGGCGAGCGGGGAATGACCGCCGCGCCATGAAAAAGCCCCGCCGGCACACTGCCGTGGCGGGGCTCGGTACGGCGCGGGCGACGGCTTAGTTCTTGGTCGCTTCCTTGGCCTTGTCGGCGGTCTCGTTGACCGCGTTGCTGGCGGCGTCCTTGGCGTTTGCCATGGCCGAGGCGGCTTCGTCCTTGGCGCGCTCGGCGGCGGCGGACACGTCCGAAGCTGCGTTGCTGGCCGCGGCCTTGGCGGCGTCGGCAGCGGATTCCGCAGCCGCGGCGGCGTCGCTGGCCGCCGACTTGGCCGATTCGGCCGCGCTGGCCATCGCGCTTTCGACGTTCGACGAGGCGGGGGCTTCATCCTTCTTGCCGCAAGCAGCCACTGCAGCGGTGACCATCAACAACGCAAGCAGTTTCTTCATGATTTCGTCCTTTTGTCCGTTATCGAGAAAAGACTTGCCCGGTATTTGTGCCGGGTTAGCCGTTTCCGATTATAGCGACCAACCATGTCGTTACCATGGCTGTTTCAGGCATTTACAAGAAATACAAGTATTTTGCCCGCGGAAAACAACCGTAGCGAATATCTCGCCCGCCATTTACACGTCGTCGCCCAGCGCGGCCAATTGGTCGGCCTGATGTTCGGCCGAAAGCGCGCCGATCAATTCATCGAGATCGCCATCCATGATCATGTCGATCTTGTATAGCGTCAGATTGATGCGGTGGTCGGTGACCCGGCCCTGCGGAAAGTTGTACGTGCGAATGCGGTCGCTGCGATCCCCGGAGCCGATCAGATTGCGGCGCGTGTGGGCTTCCTTCGCCTGCGCCGCGCGCAGCTGCATGTCCTTGAGCCGCGCGGCCAGCACCTTCATCGCCTTGTCCTTGTTGCGGTGCTGGCTGCGATCGTCCTGGCATTCGACCACGATGCCGGTCGGCAGGTGAGTCAGCCGCACCGCCGAGTCGGTCTTGTTGATGTGCTGGCCGCCGGCGCCCGAGGCGCGGAAGGTGTCCACGCGCAGATCGCCCGCATTGATCTCGATCTCGCCCAGTTCGTCGGCCTCGGGCATCACGGCGACCGTGCAGGCCGAGGTATGGATGCGGCCCTGCGCCTCGGTGGCGGGCACGCGCTGCACGCGATGGCCGCCCGATTCGAACTTCAGCTTCGAGAACGCCGCATCGCCGGCAATGCGCACGATCACTTCCTTGTAGCCGCCCAGGTCCGACGGCGATTCGCTCATGACCTCGACCTGCCAGCGCTGCCGTTCCGCATAGCGTGTGTACATGCGCAGCAGATCGCCGGCGAACAGCGCGCTTTCCTCGCCGCCGGTGCCGGCGCGGATTTCGAGGATCAGGTTGCGGTCGTCGTTGGGGTCCTTCGGCAGCAGCAACGTCTGCAGGCTGGCTTCGAGTTCTTCCAGCTGGGCGCGAGCGGCGTCGATCTCGTCGCTGGCAAAGGCTTTCATCTCGGGATCGTCGAGCAGAGCCTGTGCGGTGGCCAGATCGTCCTGTGCCTGACGATAAAGCGCATATTGCTCGGCCACGGGCGACAGCTCGGCATGCTCGCGCGTCAGCTTGCGGTACTGCTCCATGTTCGCGGTGGCGTCTTCGCGCGCGAGCAGGGCGTTGACTTCGTCGAGGCGCTCGGCCAGTTGGTCGAGCTTGGCTTGCATGCTGGCTTTCATGGGAATCCGGGTGAGGCGTCGGGGGGGGGCCGTCGGTGGAGCGTCGCCTGTGAGGCGGATGCCGCGGGCGAGGCGGCGGCGATGGAGCGGAGCTGCAGACGGCGCGGGGCGCCGGCGCTCGCCGCGAGCGCGGCTAACGCTCCGAGTGGCTGCTGTGGCGGAACAGGCCGGGGACCAGGCGCAGCAGCGCCTCGCGGTCTTCGCCCTGCGTGTGGTTCAGCGCATGGGTCGGGCCGTGCAGGAACTTGCGGGTCAGCGCGCCGGACAGCGCCTCGAGCACGGCCTCGGGATCGTCGCCGCGCGCCAGCATCTTGCGCGCGCGTTCGAGCTCGGCCTGGCGCATCGCCTCACCGTTGGCCTGCAGTTCGCGAATCACCGGCACCACGCTGCGCGTTTCCAGCCAGTGCATGAAATGCTGGACCCGCGTTTCGATGATCGCTTCGGCCTGCGCGACCGCGGCCTGCCGCATCGCGTTGCCTTCGCGCACGATCGCGCCGAGGTCGTCGACGGTATAGAGGAAGACGTCGTCGAGCCGCGCCACTTCAGGCTCGACATCGCGCGGCACGGCGAGGTCGACCATCATGATCGGCCGGTGCTTGCGCTGCTTGACCGCCCGTTCGACCGCGCCCAGCCCGATGATCGGCAGCGAGCTGGCGGTGCTGGAGACGACGATGTCGAATTCGTGCAGCCGCGAGCCCAGGTCGGACAGGCGGATCGCTTCGGTATTGAGCCCCTGCGCGGCCAGTTGCTCCGCCAGCTTCTCGCCGCGCTCTACCGTGCGGTTCGCGACGACGATCTGGCGCGGGCTTTGCGCGGCGAAATGCGTCGCGCAAAGTTCGATCATCTCGCCGGCGCCGATGAACAGCACGCGCTGGCCCGAGATGCTTTCGAAGATCCGTTGCCCCAGCCGTACCGCCGCCGCCGCCATCGACACCGAATGCGCGCCGATCTCGGTCTGGCCGCGCACTTCCTTGGCCACGGCGAAGGTGCGCTGGAACAGCTGGTTCAGATAGGTGCCCAGCGTGCCGGCCTCGCCGGCGGTGCGCACCGCGTCCTTCATCTGGCCCAGGATCTGGGTCTCGCCCAGCACCATCGAATCGAGGCCGCTGGCGACGCGGAAGGCATGGCGCACCGCCTCGGATTGCGGCAGCGCGTACAGGTGCGGGGCCAGTTCGCCGGCCGGGATGTTGTGGTGCTGCGCCAGCCAGCGCAGCGTGTGTTCGAAGCCCTCGGAGCCGGACAGCACCAGGTCGGTGGCGCAGTAGATCTCGGTCCGGTTGCAGGTCGACAGGATCGCCGCCTCGGTACCGCGCTTGCCGGCCAGTTGGGTGCGCAGCGCCCCCAGCGCCGGCTTGATCTGCTCGAGCGGAAACGCCACCCGTTCGCGAAGCGAGACGGGTGCCGTGTTGTGATTGATTCCGATCGCGAGCAGTTGCATGGTTTGGGGACTTTCGCTGTCCGGCTGGCGGGCCATTCCGGCCTCACGGCAGCGTTGCCTGCACTGGGCATGGCGGCGCGCACACCGGCTGTTCAGGCCGTGCCGGGCGCCGCCGGGACGGCTTGCATTATACCGCCCGGGCGCGATCCTTGCGTTCGCGGCCCGGCCGGGCCTTGTGCTTGTGCGCGTCCGGTCCGAGTTGAGTTATCGTTACGCCGCTGCGCGGCAGGCAAGCGCGGCAATCTGACAACGGAAGCGGGCGATGCTGGGGACGTTCTTGGTGGGCATGGTGGTCGGACTGGTGGCGCGGGCGATGCACCCGCGCGGGCCGATGCTGACCGTGCCGATGGCGCTGCTGCTGGGCGCCGTCGGCGCGCTGGCCAGCTTCTATCTGGGGCGCGCGCTGCGCTGGTTCATCGACGGCCAGCTCAGCGGCTGGACCGCCGCGATTCTGGGCGCCGCGCTGCTGGTAGGGGTGGCCGGGCTGTTCGCGCGCCGCGGGCGCTGAGCCGGCAACTCGCCCCGCCTTCAGCGCTGGGCCGCCAGAAAGCGCCGAATCACCCCTTCCGAATAGTGGCTGGCCACGTCGGCCAGGAACGCCGGGAAATCGACATGGGCGCTGTCGTCCGCCCGGTCCGACACGGTCCGCATGACCGCGTGCGGCACGCCGTATTCGTGACAGACCTGCCCGACCGCCGCGCCTTCCATTTCCACCGCCAGTAGCCCCGGAAGACGCGCCCGCAGTTCCGCCACCGTGGTCGGCGCGCCGATGAACTGGTCGCCGCTGGCGATCATGCCCAGATGCAGATTCGGTGCCGTGACGCCGAAGCGGGCGCGCACCGGCGCCGGCACCGCGCTGGCGAGATCCTCTGTCAGGAAGGCCTGTGCCGCCTCGCGCAGCGCGGCCGTCAGCGCCCGATCGGTCGGGAATGCTTCGAGGCCCAGCAGCGGCACCTGATGGCGCGGAAACAGCGGGCGCGCGTCCATATCGTGCTGCACGGTGCGGTCGGCAATCACCAGATCGCCAACCTGTACGCCTGCGCCGATGCCGCCCGCCAGGCCGGTGAAGACGATGCCATCGACCGCGAATTCGCGGATCAGCGTCACCGTGGTTGCCGCCGCCGCGACCTTGCCGACCCGCGCCAGCACCACCACGCAGCGCTGGCCGTACAGCTCGCCGACGTAGTAGTCGCGCATGCCGATCCGGTGGACGGTGGCACGCGCGTCGTCGTGGCGCATGGCGGCGATCAGGCCATCGATTTCGTCGTGCAGGGCGGCGAGGATGCCGAGAGTCATGGCGTGCGGTATCGAAACGGGATGGACAACGGGCCGGCCTGAGCCGGAAACGCCGACAGCATACCGGCAGCGCCACGGGGGCGCGCTGCTTCGTGTTGCGCCGCCTTTGGCCGTGCGGTCGCCACGGTGCTTTGCTAGAGTGCAGCCAACGCCTTTCCGGAGCGCCGTCCCTTCCATGCCCACTGATCGCCAAGCTTTTCGTCTGACCCTCCGGCAAGCACAGCGTCGCGCCCTGGCGGACTGGTGCACGCAAGGGCGATTGGCGGCGCAGCCCGCGCGGCGGGCCTGGGCCGCTACCGAGCCCGGGCTCGCCGATTGGCATCGCTGGCTGGACCGGGCGCTGCTGGCGCTTGGCGTGGCGCTGCTTGGCTCCGGCGTGATCGTCTTTTTCGCCTTCAACTGGCAGGCCCTGCACAAGTTCACCCGCTTCGGCGTGCTGGCCTTGCTGATCACCGCATTGGCGGCCTTCGCCTGGCGGCGGCCCGACGGCGACGCGCCCGGCCGCGCGGCGTTGTTCGGCGCGCAAATGGTCACGGGCGCGCTGCTGGCCGTGATCGGACAGGTCTATCAGACCGGCGCCGACCCGTGGCAACTGTTTGCCTGGTGGACGGTTCTCGCCGTGCCCTGGGCGCTGGCCGCGCACGCTCCGCCGCATTGGTGGCTGGTCGTGGTGCTGGCCAATGTCGCGCTGTTGCGCTTCTTCAGCGTCGAACTTGGCGCCGGCCTGCCGTTCACGCTGCTGTTCGGCATGGAGGCCGGCAAGCTGGTGGGCCTGTGGCTGCTTGCCGCCGCCTTGCTGCAGTTGGCCCTGTGGCTGTGGCTTTCCGCTCGCGCGCCCCGCCTTGGCGTGCGTGGCCAGGGCGGCGTGCGGCTGCTGGCGACGCTGGCTTGCGCGCATGCGGTCTGGCTTGGCCTTGGCGCCTTGTTCGGCGACCGCTTCGATGGCGCGATGCTGATCGTCGCGCTGGCCGCCGTGCTCGGACTCGGCGCGTGGTTCCTGCGGCGCAACGTCGATCTGCTCGTATTGAGCCTGACTGCGCTGTCCCTGATCGCGCTGATCGTCGCGGGACTCGGACGCCTGCTCTTCAAGGCGGGCGCAGAATTCGGCGGCTTTCTGCTGCTGGGCCTGCTGACCCTCGGCCTGTCGGCAGTGTTTGCGGCGTGGTTGATGCGCCTGCATCGCGGTCATGCCGACACGTCTGCCGACACGTCCGCCGAGGGGCCGCTGCCGCGTCAGCGGATCGAGACGGCGAGCCCGGTGGCGGCGGTGCAGACGCTGTGGCACAAGCTGGCTGACGAGGGCTCGGTCGAAGGCCAGCCGCCGCCCGCCGAGACCGAAACGCCATGGTCCGTGCGCCTGTTGACCGGCTTGGCCGGTTGGCTCGGCGCGGTGTTCTTCCAGTTGTTCCTGCTCGGCACCGTCTTTGTGGCGGCGCGCGAGAACAGCGTCGCCATCCTCGGCTGCGGCCTGGCATTGATCGCGCTGGCCGCGCTGCTCTACCGGCGGCGCGCCGGCCATACCGGCTTCGAGCAATTCGCGCTGGCCAGCAGCCTGACCGGACAAGGGCTCGCGTTCTATGCCGCTGCCGATCTGCTCGGCCGCGCCCGCGCGGTCGAGACCGCGGCATTCTGGTGCGGGGTCGCGGCCTGCGAGATGCTGGTCTATGCGGCGATCGGCAACCGGCTGCATCGCTTGTTGTCGGCCCTCGCGGCGATGGTGTCCGTCGCGATCGCCTTGATCATCGCCATCGCGATGGGGCCGGCCAAGCCTTGGCAGGCGGTGGGCTGGGCGCTGGCCTGGCTGGCGCCCATCGCCTTGGCGAAGGCCGCGCTGTTCGCCGGAGTCGAGGGACGGCTCGCCGCACTCGGACGCCATCACTGGCCAGGCCCGGCTGCGGACGCCTTGTTGTTCTGCGGGCTGCTTGGCGCCTTGATCGTGACGGGCATCGGCCATCCGCTCGGACCCGTCGCAGAGCCGGCATTGCAGGGCGTCCCGCATTGGCTCGCAGGCACGTTGTTCGCGGTGCTGCTGGTCGGCTTTGGCATCGTCGAAGCGGCCCGGCTCGGCCTTTCCTTTCGCTTGCGTGCCGCGCTTGCAACGGTGCTCGCGGTATGCGCTGCATCGATGATCGGCGCCCCCGCGGTCGTGGCCGGCGCGCTCGCGGCCGGACTGGCCTTGCGGCGCGCCTCGCTTGCCTGGCTCGGGCTGGGCCTGACCGCGATCGGTCTGGGTTTCATCTGGTACTACAGCGCGCTGCACTGGACGCTGGCGATCAAGTCCGCAACGTTGGTATTGGCCGGCATCGTCGTGCTGGCGGCACGCGCGTGGCTGTCGCGGCCGCGATCCGCGCTCGGTGTGGCCGACATCGCAGAGGAGGGCGGCCGATGAAACGCTGGACCCTGATTGCTTGGGCGCTGACGCTGGCGGTCGCTGGCGCTGGCGTGGTCGGCAAGGAAAGGCTGCTTGCGCGCGGCGACGTGGTGCTGTTGCGGCTGGCACCGGTCGACCCCCGTTCGCTGATGCAGGGCGACTATATGGCGCTGAACTTCGCCATCGGCGCGCCCATCCTGCGCGCGCTCGAGACCACCGACGACCGTATCCGCACGGCGGTGGTCCGGCTCGATGCGCGCGGCGAGGCGAGCTTCGTGCGGTTGCATCGCGGCGAGCCGCTCGTCGTCGGCGAGCATCTGCTGCGCTTTCAGTTGGGGCCGTCACGCTGGGGCACGGACCAGATCCGCATCTCGACCGACGCCTACTTCTTCCAGGAAGGGCAGGCGCGCCGCTACGAGGGCGCGCAATTCGGCGCCTTCCGCGTCGATGCCGACGGACAGGCGCTGCTGGTGGAACTGCGCGACGCGGCTGGGCATCCGCTGTGAGCACGCGGCCGTCTGCCACGCTGGTGGTCGGTTGCACCGCGCTGTCGATGCTGGCCTTTGCGGGCAACTCGCTGCTGTGCCGGCTTGCGCTGCGGGACACCACCATCGATGCGGCGAGCTTCACGACCGTGCGTCTGGTGTCGGGCGCCATCACACTGTGGGTGCTGATCCGGCTGCGTCATCGTGTATTGCACCGCTTGGAACCGGCGTCCGATGCGTCGACCGGCAACTGGCGCTCGGCGCTGGCGCTGTTCGCCTACGCGACTTTTTTCTCGTACGCCTACGTCCAACTGTCGGCTGCGACCGGCGCACTGCTGCTGTTCGGCGCGGTGCAGGTCACCATGATCGGCCGCGGCCTGTGGCTCGGCGAACGGCCTCATGCTGTGCAGACGGCCGGCTATCTGATTGCCGTCGCAGGACTGATCGGCATGCTGCTGCCCGGCCTGTCGGCACCGCCGTTGCTCGGCGCATTGCTGATGCTGGCGTCGGGCGCGGCATGGGGCATCTATTCGATCCGCGCCAAGGGCGCGCGCGATCCGGTGCGCGCCAATGCCGGCAACTTCCTGCGCGCTGCGGCCTGCTGCGTGCCGCTCTATCTGGCCGCGCTGCCGTGCGCGAGCCACGATGCGGCAGGCATGCTGTATGCGGTGCTGTCCGGCGCGATCGCCTCGGCGCTCGGCTATGCGATCTGGTATGTCGCGCTGCGCGGTTTGGCGGTGACTACCGCGGGACTGGTGCAGCTCAGCGTGCCGGTTATCGCGGCGGCGGGTGGGGTGGTGCTGTTGGGGGAGGCGGTGACGTTGCGGTTGGTGGTGGCGTCGGTCGCGGTTCTCGGTGGGGTGGCGGTGGGGATGGCGTATCGGCGGGCGGCGGGGTGAGGCTCTGCGTCGTCTATCTGCGGCGTCGCGGTGGCGTTCGAATCAAAACCCAATCAAGAAAAATTCGATGGCGTTACGAGCGCCAACTCATTGATTTTTAAAGGGACGACGTGGCTTGCGCGGGTGTTTGGTTGCGCAGAATCAAAACCCAATCAAGAAATTTATGCCCAATGAGGCACATATCCGGCGCGAGGATGGGCGGGATCGGCGGCCCGGATCAGCCCGGCCTCCAAGGTTCGATTGATTACCGTGGTGGCCTGGGCGGCGTTCTTCGGTGCTATCCCCAGCCGTTCGCATAACGTCGAGTTTTTCATTTTGTCGCCACTCAAGAACCTCAGCACGGCATGAAAATAGCAGGCCCGTACCCGCTCGTCCGGCGTCATCTCCGCGAGGCTTCGAGGTCCATAGAGAACGGCTTGCGTCGAATTCGCTTCCGCCCGAAACAGCGGCGGTGGTAACTGAAAGACCTCAACGGCTTTCACTACCTTATCAAGTCCGCTGCCTTGCTCTTCGCAGATCCCCATGCGGCGCATCAATGCCGCCAGGCATTCATTGCGCGATCGTGGGGGAAGATCGATCATGCGATCCGGTTTCACCAATGGCGCCCCGGGGTTGCTGATCTCAACGCGATCTTCGAACAGTTCGATTTGAGGGCCGGCGCCGGTTACGGTCATGTCCTGATGAATCAGCGCATTCGCTGTCAACTCGCGGATCGCCACCTCGGGAAACAGCGGATGCGCTTCTCGTAGAGCGATGCCAATGTGTTCGTTCTTCGGCATCAAGTCATGCAAGTAGCTGAGCAAACGTGAAAATCCGACAGCGTATCCGCTGCATCCATCGAAACGATGCGTCACCATCGCCGCTCGGTTTTTTCCCGCATACGCGGTAAATCGAACGGCTTTGCGCGCGAGGCTGGGTGAGAAGTCGCTCAGGCGCGTAGCGAACAGAATCGCCCCAAGATTCGTGATGTTCCATCGCTCCCCGACGTCCCGGACGATGGCTCGCTCGGATTCAAGCCTTTCGAGGATGCCTATGCGGTTGTCCGGTATTGGCTGCTTTGTTAGGCGGAAATACTGGCCGTAATCCAGGAGTGCGAGCACATCGTCGCCGCTTGCATATCGTTTCGCGATACTGTGCTCCCAGTGATAGGGCTGCATGCACTCGATCAGCTTTTGATACCGTCCGGGGTAGTCCGTTAGCTTCGGCGTAGCACTTCCGATGCGAATGTACGGAACGCTTCCGAAGCAAACTGGAGTGCCGGTTGCTGCGGGAATCTCAAGCAATACGATTCGCCCCTGGGGATGCGCAATCTCGCGGAAGGTGAACGTAATGCTCGGCTGCAAGCGATTCGCAAGCCAAAGTTGTAGCGCTGTACCACCGACTGTTTGCGCTTCTGGATCGAAATGCGTACCAGCCACTGTGTGATCATCGTTCTCGACACCCCACACCACAAACGCGCAGTCCTTACCTTCCATACGCGCGGAGTTGGAGAGAGCCGAACAAAGTTTCCCGATTACTTCCGGATCGACATTGTTGCGCTTGAATTCGAGCCACGGCGTCTCGCTCGTGTGGGCGCGCAGCTCATCGACTAGCGCAATATCGCGCTCAATACTCATGCTCAACCTTTGCGATGTTGATGAAAAAGGACGTGCTTTTTCACGCGATGCCGGTCTTTACGAGGGATCCAGCGAACATTGCATAAGGCTTGACCGTAGGCGCGGTCGGTGCAGTCTGGAGTGCTAGCGAAATGGCGGAAGCGTGTGAAAGCAGATTGGCCGGAGGGCCCGTGTCGGCCAGCCGCAAGCTTAGTGAGATGAGGACACTGGGATGCAGCAAAATACGTCCGGTCCTGTAGAAATTCGCCCCATTTCTCGTGGCCGAATTACCTGGTCAGCGCATTGATGCAAGCCGAGTTGAGCGACACGTTGGGCATTTGCAGGCCTAGCGCGTCCGCGCCTTGAATTGATATCAGTGCCGCGTCATCGCGGTGGTCGGTGAAGCGAGCGAGCCGATCGCGTGGTCACATCGTAGGAGCAGATGAGCTATTCACTGGGCTCAGACCGGACGCAACGCCTCCAGCATGATGTCCGCCAGCCGCTGCGATACCTCGGACGCGGGACCCGGCGCGCGCAGCAGCATCAGCGGCATCTTGCCCAGGGGCGGCAGACCATCGGCAGCGCCGAATTGACGCAGCGATGCGGGCAAGCCGTAAGGTGTACGCACGACCAGACCAAGACCGGCCGCGGCGGCGGCCCATAGACCGCCCAGGTTTGGACTGGTGAACGAGACGCGCCACGGAATGCCGGCGCGATCGAGCGCGGCGGTAGCGGCGTCGTGGAAATGGCAGGGCCGGTCGAACACGGCCAGCGGTACGGGTTCGCCGGGGGCGAGGCGCCAGGGCAGCGTAGCCGGCCCAACCCAGCACATCTGCGGTTCGCCGACCAGCGTGATATCGGCGCCGGACGCTCTTGCCGCGGCAGCGCCATTCGCACCGCCCCACACCAGCGCCAGATCCAGCGTCCGTGCCTGGATGCGGGCGAACAGATCGTGATTGCGCGCCACCATCGCCTCGACGCGGACCTTCGGATGCGCGCGCAAACCGGCCCAACACCTCGGGCAGCGTCGCCTCGCCGAATTCTTCCTGCAGCCCCAATCGCACGCCGCCGGACAGGTCGACACCACGCACGGCTGCGGCCGCCTCGTCGTTCAGCGCGACGATCCGGCGCGCATAGCCGAGCAGCAGATTCCCGGCCTCGGTCAGCTCGAGCGTCCTGCCCGCCTTGCGAAACAGCGGCGTGCCGGCCATGTCCTCGAGCTTGTGAATCTGTGCGCTGACGGCCGAAGTGGAACGGCCTACCTGATCGGCGGCGCGGGCAAAGCTGCCGAGGTCAATGCCCGCAACGAGGCTGCGAAGCGCGGCGATATCGAGATTGAGCGCCATGAGAATCGTCCGGAAATTCAAAACAATCGGTTCAAAACTTTCCGATTTTCACGACGAATGGTCGTTGGAATACTGGCGCTCCGTCAACTGCCTTATCGGAGAGCCGTCGTGGCCGAGTCCGTCTGCTTGTCCCCTCCTTCCCGCCCTTCCTGCGCCGGTGCCGAACCCATTGCCACCTTCGCCGCGTCGCATCGCTGGAAAGTGCTGGGCGTCGGCGTGGCCGCCAATGCGAGCTTCATCGCCGCAGCCAACGGGCTGCCGGCCACCGCGGTATGGCTGCGCAGCGCTTATCGGCTCGATAACGGAGGGCTTGGCCTGCTGCTCGGCGCGTTGGGCGTCGGCGCCGCCCTGTCGGAATTGCCCTGGGGCGCGGCGGCCGACCGCTGGGGCGACCGCCGCGTGCTGCTGTACGGGCTCGGCGCAACGGCGCTGACGCTGGCGCTGATGGCGCTGTTTCTGGCACCGGCAGCGGATCGCGTGCCGCCTTTGTGGTTGGCGATGATCTGCATGGCGCTGCTCGGGCTGGCAGGCGGCAGCGTCAACGGCGCCAGCGGGCGCGCGGTGATGCGATGGTTCGCCGAGGGCGAGCGCGGCCTGGCGATGAGCATTCGCCAGACCGCCGTCCCGCTCGGCGGCGGGCTAGGGGCGCTGATACTGCCGTGGCTGGCGGTCGCGGCCGGGTTTCGCTGGGTGTACGCGGTGCTCGCGGCCTTCTGTGTGGTGTCGGTCTGGCTGACATGGAGGTGGCTGCACGAACCGCCGCAGGCTAGCGAGCCTGCGACCGTGCGCCATCTTGCGCAAGGCGATCGCGGGCCGCTGCGCAGCATGCGGGTCTGGCGCATCGCGGCAGCGATCGGCATCCTGTGCGCGCCGCAATTCGCCATCCTCAGCTTTGCTTCGGTATTCCTGCACGATGCCGCGCACGTCGGCGTGTCCGGTATCGCCGCCACCCTCTGCGCAGTGCAGGTCGGCGCGATGGCAATGCGGATCTGGAGCGGCCGTCATACCGATCGGCGCGGCAACCGCCGTGCGTGGCTGCGTCATTGCACGATCGTCGCGGCCCTGATGTTCGTGCCGCTGGCGCTTTGCGCGGCGATGGGGACCAGCGTGCCGGCGGCGGTGACGATGGTCGCCGTCGTGCTCGCTGGCATCGCCGTGTCCGCGTGGCATGGGGTCGCCTACACGGAACTGGCGACGCAGGCCGGCGCCGAGCGTGCCGGCACGGCGCTCGGCCTGGCCAATACGCTGGTCTTTGTCGCGTACTTCGCGGCACCGTCGGCGATCCCGCAACTGCTCGACCGCAGCGGCTGGACGGGTGTCTGGCTGGTTGCGGGAGCGTGTGCGGCGATGGCGTGGCCGCTGTTTCCGCGCGCGGGGCGGAATGCCAGGACCTGACCGCCCGACGCTATTCCATCCGCTTCGGCAGCTCCGCCGCCAGCGCGTCGACGGCAAGCCTGACCTTGCGGGCGAGATGCGGCGTGCGCAGCCATAGCGCATAGGCGTCGTACAGGAACGCCGGGTCGTTCGGCAACAGCTGGACCAGCGCGCCGGCTTGGATCCGTGCGCGGACGAGCCAGTAGGGCAGCCATGCGACTCCCATGCCCTCGGTGGCCGCGTCCGCAATCGCATCGAGGTCGTCGAGCCACAGTCGGCCCGTGGGATGCAGTTCGAGCGGCGGCTCTGGCGGCGGCCCTCCCTCTCGGGGAAACAGCCATGGCGCGACGGGCCCGGAGCGGCGATAGACGATCGCATGATGCTGCCGCAAGTCGTCGATCTGTCGCGGCTGGCCGTGTCGATCGAGGTAGTCAGGCGATGCGCAGACGATCATGCGCTGACGTCCCACCCGCCGCGCGACAGTGTCCGCACGGTCCTGCAGACTGCCGGTGCGGATCGCCAGGTCGTAGCCGTCTTCAGCGAGATCGATCAGGCGGTCGCTGAAGGACAGTTCGAGCTCCAGCGCTGGATATTGCCGCGCCACCGCAAGCAGGATCGGCATCGCGCAATGCCGGCCGAAATGCACCGGCATCGTGACTCGCAGCTTGCCGCGCGGCTCGGCCAGTTGGTCTGCGGCCAAGGCATCGGCGGCCTCTGCCTCGGCCAATATCAAGCGGCAGCGTTCGTAATAGGCGCGCCCGAAGTCGGTCAGGCTCTGGCGGCGGGTGGTCCGGTTCAGCAGCCGGGTGCCGAGGCGCTCCTCCAGAAAGCGGACGTGCTTGCCGACCATCGGACCGGTGATGCCCAGCGTGTCCGCGGCTGCCGCAAAGGAACCCAGATCGACGGCTTTGACGAACACGGCCATGCTGGTCAGACGGTCCATGATTCGAAAGTGTTGGTTTCTGCCGTTGTGCCGAAGAGGCTATTTATCGGTTTATTGCCGCGGATCATACTGGATTCATCGCAATTCATTTGGAGTGAGTCCAGCCATGCAAACCGCTCGCGTCGTCCGTTTCCATCAGTTCGGCGGGCCCGAAGTCCTGCGCATCGAACAGGTCCAGGTACCGGAACCCGGTGCCGGCGAGGTGCGAATTCACGTCAAGGCGCTCGGACTGAATCGCGCCGAGGCGTTGCTGCGGACCGGCCGCTATATCGAGACGCCGACCTTTCCTTCGGGGCTCGGGCTCGAAGCGGCGGGCGTGATCGAATCCGTCGGCCCTGGTGTGGAGGGCTTGGCGCCGGGGGACGCCGTCAGCATCGTGCCGCCGAAGTCGATGGTTCAGTGGCCGGCCTATGGGGAGTTGGTCCGCTTTCCGGCCGAGCTCGTCGTCAAGCATCCGCGCTCGTTGACCTGGGAAGCTGCCGCCGCGCTGTGGATGCCGTATCTGACCGCTTATGGCGCGCTGATCGATATCGCCGGGCTCGGCAAGGGCGACGTCGTGGCAATCACGGCGGCATCCAGCAGCGTCGGCCTGGCCGCGATCCAGATCGCCAATCTGGTCGGCGCCATGCCGATCGCGATCACGCGATCGTCGGCGAAGCGGGCGGCCTTGCTCGATGCCGGTGCCCGGCATGTGGTCGCTTCGGAGGAGGAAGACCTCGAAGCGCGACTAAAGGAAATCGCGGGAGGGCAGGGCGTGCGAGTCGTGCTCGACGCGATCGGCGGTCCCATCTTCGAACCGCTGACGGCAGCGATGTCGCGCGGCGGCATGCTGATCGAGTACGGCGGCCTGAGTCCGGCGCCGACGCCTTTCCCGCTGTTCACCGTGCTGAGCAAGTCGCTGACGCTGCGGGGGTATCTGGTGCACGAAACCATTGGCGATCCGGCGCGGCTCGCGGCGGCGAAGGCGTTCATCCTGCGCGGACTGGATGAGGGCGGACTGCGGCCGATCATTGCCAGAACATTTGCGTTCGACCAGATCGTCGAGGCGCACCGGTTTCTGGAGTCGAACGAGCAGTTCGGGAAGGTGGTGGTGAGGGTTTGAAGGACGTTTTTCGGAAGAGATGCGCAGCGCGTTCGGGCAAGCTCCTTCGCTTCGAATCCGTCGGCTATTCCTGAACGAGAGGCACCATGCGCATGCATACCCCCCCGCATCCTGGCCAGCTCCTGCATCAACTGTGGCTGGAACCGATGAAGCTGACCATCACCGAAGCGGCCGCCGCCCTGGACGTGTCGCGGAAAACGGTGTCCGAGATCGTCAACCGCCGTGCTTCGATCACGCCCGAAATGGCGGTGCGGCTCGAAATGGCCTTCGGCAAGAGTGCGGAATCATGGCTGGCTCATCAGGCCGCGTATGACTTGTGGCAGGTCGATCAGCGGCGCGATGGACTGCATGTGCGGCGGTTCAAGCCGGTTGCGTGAGCGGCCTCGCCGACCATTCCTGCGAACGCCGAAACAAGACAGCCCGGCCAAGGCCGGGCTGTCGAGCAGGGTCGCGAAAGCGAATGTGCGAATCCGTTCGCCGTCCTCAGACGTTGAACAGGAAGTTCATCACATCCCCATCCTTGACCACATATTCCTTCCCTTCCGCCCGCATCTTGCCGGCTTCCTTGGCGCCCTGTTCGCCCTTGAAGGCGATGAAGTCCTCGAAGGCGATGGTCTGGGCGCGGATGAAGCCGCGCTCGAAATCGGTGTGGATCACGCCGGCCGCCTTGGGGGCGGTGTCGCCGACGTGGATGGTCCAGGCGCGCACTTCCTTGACACCCGCGGTGAAGTAGGTCTGCAGGCCCAGCAGGCTGAAGCCGGCGCGGATCACGCGGTCCAGGCCCGGTTCTTCCATGCCGAGGTCGGCGAGGAACACGGCCTTGTCCTCGTCCTCGAGGTCGGCGATCTCGGCCTCGATCGCGGCGCAGACGGCGACCACCGGCGACTTGGTGGTTTCGGCGTACTTGCGCACGGCATCCAGGTGCGGATTGTTCTCGAAGCCATCTTCCCGCACGTTGGCGACGTACATCGTCGGCTTGGCGGTGATCAGGCAGAACGGGCGCAGCGCGTCCCATTCCTCGGGCGCCAGGTCCAGCGTGCGCACGGCCTTGGCCTGGTCGAGCACTGCCTGGGCCTTTTCCAGCACGGCGACCAGGCGCTGCGCTTCCTTGTCGCCGGCGCGGGCCGGCTTGACGTAGCGGGCCAGCGCCTTGTCGACGGTGGCGAGGTCGGCCAGCGCCAGTTCGGTATTGATGACCTCGATGTCCGACAGCGGATCGACCTTGCCGGCCACGTGGATCACGTTGGGATCCTCGAAGCAGCGCACGACGTGCGTGATGGCGTCGGTCTCGCGGATATTGGCGAGGAACTGGTTGCCCAGGCCTTCGCCCTTGGACGCCCCGGCCACCAGGCCGGCGATGTCGACGAACTCGACCGTCGCCGGCACCACGCGCTCGGGTTTGACGATCTCGGCGAGGGCCTTAAGCCTCGGATCCGGCACTTCGACCACGCCGACATTGGGCTCGATGGTGCAGAACGGATAGTTTTCGGCGGCGATGCCGGCCTTGGTCAGGGCGTTGAACAGCGTGGACTTGCCGACGTTGGGCAGGCCGACGATGCCGCATTTGAGGCTCATGGTGTTCCGGGCGGTAAGCGATAGCAAAGCCGGTATTCTAGCGGATGGCCGTCCCGCCGCCCGGCCGGCCGGACGGCCCGCGCCAAGGGGCTCGTCCGCATCGCCGGTGACCCATCAAAGCCGCTGGCTATAATCGCCCCATGACCAGAGCCAGCGCGTCCACGCGGACCTCGTTTTCCCATTTCCAGATTGCCGTGGTCGGCGGCGGCATCGTCGGCAAGACTTGCGCGTTGCTGCTGGCGCAGCAGGGCATGCAGGTCGCGCTGATCGCGCCGCGGCCGGGCGATTCGTCGGCACCCGCGTCAGCGCCCGCATCGGCGGCAGGCCAGGGCCAGTGGGACAGCCGCGTCTACGCGTTCTCCGCCAGTTCCCAGGCGCTGCTGAGCCGGCTGCGGATCTGGGAGGCGCTGGACCCGGCGCGGATGCAGCCGGTGCGCGACATGCGTGTGTTCGGCGACGACACCGCCGCGCGCGACGATGCCGGCCTGACCGGCGATCTGCATTTCTCCGCCTACGCGGCCGCGGTGCCGGAGCTGGCCTGGATCATCGAATCGAGCCATGTCGAGCGCGTGCTCGATACCGCGCTGCGCTTCCAGCATCAGGTCCATTGGTATCAGCAGGCCGCCACCGGCTTCGAGCGCGACGAGCTCGGCGTCACGCTGACGCTGGCCGACGGCGCGCGGGTGCGCGCCAATTGTGTGGTCGGCGCCGATGGCGCGCGGTCGTGGGTCCGTACGCAGTGCCATATCGGGGTCAGCACGCGGCGCTACCGGCAATCGGGCGTGGTGGCGAACTTCGCCTGCGAGCTGCCGCATCACGCCACTGCGTGGCAGTGGTTCCTGGGCGCGCCGCCGAAGCTGCTGGCCGACGAGGAGTCGTGCAACTGCGAAATCCTGGCGATGCTCCCGCTGCCGGGCCATTACCTGTCGATGGTGTGGTCGGCCGACGAGGCCCATGCGCGCGAATTGACCGCGCTGACGCCGGAGCAGCTGGCGCAGGCGGCGATGGATGCGGCCAGCGGTGCGGTCGGTCGCCAGTTCGGCGCGCTGCGCTGCGTGACGCCCGCGCAGGCCTTCCCGCTGGTGCTGCAGCATGCCGAATGCGTCGTGCAGCCGCATGTGGTGCTGGTGGGCGACGCCGCCCACGTGGTGCACCCGCTGGCCGGGCAGGGCATGAACCTTGGCTTGCGCGATGTCGCGGAACTTGGCCGCGTGATGGCCGCCAAAGAGTCGTTCCGCGACGAGGGCGATCTGCGCCTGCTGCGCCGCTACGAGCGCGCGCGCGCCACCGATCTGCTGTCGCTGATGGCCGCCACCGATGGTCTACATCGGCTGTTTTCGCTGCAGGGCGGGCTGGCAAAGATGGTCCGCAATACCGGCATGCGTGCCGTCGGGGGCCAGGCGCTGCTGAAGCGGTTCCTGATCGGCCGGGCGCTCGGCTGAGCGCCGGCGCCATCGTACGGTCCCACGCATCCAACCCCAACTGCCGCCCATCCGCCCGGTCCACCCACATCCGAGCCAACCAGAACCCGGAGTCAACATGTCGTATTCCCTCGGGCGTCCCGCCCGCCCGAACCCGCTGTCCAACGTGCTGACCCAGCGCGCCTCACGCGCGGTGGCCGTGCTGACGCTGGCGCTCGCCACCGCCGCGTTCGCGCATCCGGCGCTTGCCGCAGGCGATCCGACCGCGGAGCGCATCAAGGCCAACGTGCAGAAGATGCTCGGCGGCCGGGCCGAGATCAAGAGCGTCGAGAAGACGCCGATCGCGGGCCTCTACGAGGTCAATATCGGCGGCCAGCTGGTCTACGCCGATGCCAGCGGGCGCTACATCCTCAATGGCGAGCTGCTCGACACGCGCAGCGGCACCAATCTGACCGAGCAGCGGCTCGCCGAAGTCAATCGCATCAAGTGGTCCGACCTGCCGCTGTCGCGCGCGATCAAATGGAGCAAGGGCGACGGCAGCCGCCAGGTCGCGGTGTTCTCGGATCCGAACTGCGGCTATTGCAAGCAGATCGAGCAGACCTTCCAGCAGATGGACAACATCACGGTCTACACCTTCCTCTATCCGGTGCTGTCGCCGGATTCGACCGCCAAGGCCAAACAGGTCTGGTGCGCGGCCGATCGGACCAAGGCGTGGCGCGACTGGATGCTGTCGAAGGTGGCGCCGAGCGGTGCCGGCAATTGCAAGACGCCGCTGGAAGAGAACCTGGCGCTCGGCCACAGCCTCAATGTCACCGGAACGCCGGCGGTGTTCTTCACCGACGGCACACGCATTCCGGGCGCGGCCGATGTCGCCACGCTGGAGCGCAAGCTGTCGAGCCTGAAGAAGTAAGGAACGCATAACGAGAGGAGACACCACCATGACCTTCCGAGCCCTGCTGCTGACCCAGGCCGATGGCGACAAGCCGTCGACCCACGCGGAGATCGCGACGTTGCAGGACGAGCAGTTGCCCGCCGACGGCGACGTGCTGGTCGAGATCGATTACTCGACCATCAATTACAAGGACGGCCTGGCGATCACCGGGCGCAGTCCGGTCGTGCGCAAATGGCCGATGGTGGCCGGCATCGACGGCGCGGGCACCGTGCTGGAGTCGTCGAATCCGCGCTGGCGCGCCGGCGACAAGGTGGTGCTGAACGGCTACGGCGTCGGCGAGACGCACTGGGGCTGCCTGGCGCAGCGCGCGCGCCTGAAGGGCGATTGGCTGGTGCGCCTGCCCGAGTCGTTGACGACGAAGCAGGCGATGGCGATCGGCACCGCGGGCTATACCGCGATGCTGTCGGTGCTGGCGCTCGAAGCCTCGGGCGTGCGGCCGGAACAGGGCGAGGTGCTGGTGACCGGGGCGTCGGGCGGCGTGGGCACCGTCGCGATCGCGCTGCTGGGCAAACTCGGTTATCGCGTGGTGGCCTCGACCGGCAAGACCGGCGAAGCGGACTTCCTGAAGGCGCTCGGCGCGGCCGACGTCATCGATCGCGCCGAATTGTCGGCGCCCGGCAAGCCGCTGCAGAAGGAACGCTGGGCCGCTGTGGTCGACGCCGTCGGTTCGCACACGCTGGTCAATGCCATCGCGCAGGTCCGCTACGGCGGCGTGGTCACCGCCTGCGGATTGGCGCAGGGCATGGATTTTCCCGGCTCGGTAGCGCCGTTCATCCTGCGCGGCGTGACGCTGCACGGCATCGACAGCGTGATGGCACCGATGGCACGCCGCGAGCAGGCGTGGGCGCGCCTTGCGCAGGACCTCGAGCCGGATCGGCTGGCGGCGATCACGCAGGAGATCGGTCTGGCAGAGGCGATCGAAGCGGGCCAGCGCATCATCGCCGGCGGCATGCGCGGACGGGTGGTGGTCGACGTCAATCGCTGACGTGGAAGGCGGTGCCGCGCGCAGGGGCGACACCGCGTGGCACCGACCCAGCGCCGGGCCCGCGTGCCCGTGACGCTACAATCGTGGCCATGAAGCCGATCCACTACGCCATTGCCCCGCTTCAGCCCGAAGCGCATCTGTTCGCGGTCACCGTCACGGTGGACGATCCCGATCCCGCCGGCCAACGTTTCTTCCTGCCGGCGTGGATTCCCGGCAGCTACATGATTCGCGAGTTCGCACGGAACATCGTGCGCATTCGAGCCGATGTCGGAGGCGATGCCGACCGCGAGCCGGTGGCGCTGACCAAGCTCGACAAGCACACCTGGCAAGCCGAGCCGATCGACCCGGCGCGCGGTCCGCTGACGTTGTCGTACGAGGTCTACGCCTGGGATCTGTCGGTACGCGCGGCGCATCTGGACCGGACCCACGGCTTCTTCAACGGGACCTCGGTGTTCCTGTGCGTCGACGGCAAGGCGGACCGGCCGTGCACCGTCGACATCCATCCGCCGCAGGGCGAGGAATATCGCAACTGGCGCGTCGCCACGGCGCTGCCCGAGGCGCCTGGCCGCGGCGGCGCGAAGCGCTACGGCTTCGGCCGCTATCGGGCCGCAGACTACGACGAGCTGATCGACCACCCGGTCGAGATGGGCGAGTTCACGATGGGCACGTTCAAGGCCTGCGGCGCCCAGCACGACGTCGTCTTCACCGGCCGCGTGCCGCAGCTCGACATCGAGCGCGTCTGCCGCGACCTCAAGCGCATCTGCGAGGCGCAGATCCGGCTGTTCGAGCCGCGCAGCGAACGCGCGCCGTTCCTCGACAGCAATCGCCGCTATGTCTTCATGACGATGATCACCGGCGACGGCTATGGCGGGCTCGAGCATCGCGCCAGCACCGCGCTGATGTGTGCGCGCGGCGATCTGCCGGTGCGCGGCAATCCGGAAAGCAGCGAAGGCTATCGCGGCTTCCTTGGCCTGTGCAGCCACGAGTATTTCCATACCTGGAACGTCAAGCGGATCAAGCCGGCGGCCTTCGTGCCGTACCGGCTGCAGGCCGAAACGCATACGCCGCTGCTGTGGCTGTTCGAGGGCTTCACCAGCTATTACGACGATCTGATCCTGGTGCGCAGCGGCTGCATCACGGAGCAGCAATACGTCGAACTGCTGGCCAAGACCTGGAACGGCGTGCTGCGCGGCAGCGGGCGTACCAAGCAGAGCGTGGCCGACAGCTCCTTCGATGCCTGGACCAAGTACTACCGCCAGGACGAGAACGCGCCCAACGCGATCGTCAGCTACTACACCAAGGGCTCGCTGATCGGGCTGGCGCTGGACCTGACCATCCGCAGCCGAACCCATGGGCGCCGCTCGCTCGACGACGTGATGCGGATGCTGTGGCGGCGCTATGGACGCGATTTCTACACGCCCGGCGCGGTGCAGCGCGGCGTCACCGAGGACGAGGTGCATGCGCTGATCGACGAGGTGGCCGGCGTACGCGTGTCCACGCAGCTGCGGACCTGGACCGAGGGCACCGGCGAGCTGCCGCTGCCGGCCCTGTTCAAGCCCTTCGGCATCCGCGCCGAACCGCGCAAGCCCGCCCGTGGCGCGGCGCTCGGCATCAAGACCAGGAGCGAGGACGGCTGGGTGCGCGTGACGCAGGTGCTCGACGGCGGCGCGGCGCAGGCGGCCGGCTGGTCGGCCGGCGATCTGCTGGCCGCGGTGGACGGGCTGCGCGTCACCCCCAATGGGGCAGGGCAGCTCGACAAGCTGCTGGCGCGCTATCGCGCCGGCGACACCGTACCATGCCACCTGTTCCGCCGCGACGAACTGCACGTGCTGCCGGTGACCTTCGCGCCGGAGCCGGCGACGGAATATCGGCTGCAGCTGGAGGAAGGCGACGATCGGCGCCAGCGCGGCCGCCATCCATTGCGCGCGCGCTGGCTGGGCCAGTAAGCTACCGGCCTCCGCCGTCTGCCGTAGCCCGTCCGCCGCGCCCGCATGCAATACGCCCACGATCCTCGCACCTTCGTTTTTTCGCACTACGTCTATCGCGGCCTGCGCTCGGCGACCGGCGTCATCGGCGCGACGCTGATCGCGCTGCAGCTGGCCGACCTGCCGACCGCGATGGTGGTGTCGATGGGCGCGCTGTGCACCAGCCTGATGGACCTGCCCAGCCCGGTGAACCACAAGTTCAACGAGATGCTGGCCAGCGTGCTGCTGTGCACGGCGGTGACGCTGATCGTCGCGCTGGTCACGCCGTTCCCGCGCGTGCTGCCGGTGGTGCTGGTGCTGGTCACCTTCCTGGCCGGCATGATGACGGTCTACGGCAACAAGACGATGCCGTTGCAGTTCTCGACGCTGTTCGTGATGACGCTGACCTTGAGCGAGGACTTCGTCGTGCGGCGTGCGATCGAGCACGCGCTGCTGTTCGGCGCCGGCGCCGCGGCGTACATGGCCTACGCGATGGCGGTCAGCTGGCTGATGGAGCGGCGCACCAAGCAGCAGATCCTGGCCGAGTCGCTGTACGAGCTGGCCGCCTACCTCGAGATCAAGGCCGGCTTCTACGATGCCGGCAACGACTACGACGAGCAGTTCAACGCGCTGGTGCGGCAGCAGATCATCGTCGCGGAGCGCCAGCAGGCGGCGCGCGATCTGGTGCTGCGCGGCAACCGCACGCCGCACGACGGGCTGCTGGTGCAGGTCCATCTGCGGATGCTGGACCTGTACGAATACATCCTGTCGACCAATACCGATTACCCGCTGCTGCGCCAGACCTTCGCCGGCACGCCGGTGCTCGACGCGCTGCGCCGGCTGATCCGGCTGATGTGCCAGGACGTCGAGGCGATCGCCTACGACGTGACGCGCGGCCGGCCGTCGTATGCCGAGGTCGATTATCGCGAGGCGCTGCGCGCGGTCGCCGACGAGATCGCAATGCTGCGGCACCACCATATCGATCCGGCGGCGATGACCGCGCTGGGCGAGACGCTGGACATGATCAAGGGCGCGATCGCGCTCGTCGAGCAGCTGCACGTGGCCTCGCGCACGCCGGTCGAGCCGCGCCAGGTGCTGCCCGGCCCCGACATGACGCCGTTCCTGACGCGCCAGCGCTACGAATGGCGCGTGCTGCGCGACAACCTGCACTGGCGCGCGCCGGTGTTCCGCTTCTCGCTGCGGGTCACGATGGCGGTGGCCGCAGGGCTGGTGGTCGCGGGCTATCTGCCCTATGCCTCGCACAGCTACTGGATCCTGCTGACCATCGTCGTCATCCTGAAGCCCAACTTCAGCATGACCAAGCAGCGCTACAACGACCGCCTGATCGGCACGCTGATCGGCTGCATCATCGCGCTGGCGATCCTGCGCGTGGTGCACGAACCGCTGGTGCTGCTGGCGGTGCTGTTCGTCTCGCTGGTGGCCAGCGCGACCTTCGTCACCATCAAGTACCGCTACACCGCGATCGCGGCCTGCGTGCAGGTGCTGGTGCAGATCAACCTGCTGATGCCGGGCTCGACGGTGGTCGGCGAGCGGCTGGTCGATACGGTGATCGGCGGCGTGATCGCCTCGATCTTCAGTTTCGTGCTGCCGAGCTGGGAATATCGCGCGATTCCGGCGCTGGTCGAGAACGTGCTGAACGCCAACCGCCGCTATATCGCCGCCACGCGCGACCTGCTGCTGGGCCTGACGCGCGACGACTTCGCCTATCGGGTCGAGCGCAAGCAGTTCATGGACAGCCTGTCGGCGCTGATCGGCTCGTTCCAGCGGATGCTGGACGAACCGAAGAGCCGGCACCGCGCGGTCGACAACCTGAACCGCTTCATCGTGCAGAACTATCTGGTCGCCGCTCATGTCGCGGCGGCCCGGATCCAGGTGCGCCAGCACGCCGACGAGCTGGACCTGCCGGCCGCCCGCGCCGCGATCGAGGAAGCCACCGAGGCCGCGACGCGCAGCCTGCGGCTCGCCAGCGAGCGGCTGCTCGAAGGCGACCGCGGCGAGGGCAGGGGAGCCGGTTTCATCCGCCGGCGGGCGCCGGCGCCGGAGGCGGAGCCAGTGCCGGCTTCGGCCACCGAGGCGGGTCAGGGCGCTGCCGCGACGATCCAGGCGGCCGGGGCCGAGGCAAGGACAGCCGAGACAGTTGAGAGAGCCGAAGCACAAGGCGGGCATGCCGACGCGAACGAGGCGGCGCAGGCCGAAGCCGACAACGAGCCCGCGGAAGCCATCGTGGCGGCCGGAACGGCTAGCGAAGCGGCAGCCGATGCCGCGCTCGCCGATGCCACCGAACGCCGCGCCCGGCTGGCCGATTCGGCCGACCGCTGGCATACGGAAACGCTGGTGCAGACGGCCGGCGCGCCGGAACCGGGCGGCACCGCCAGCTCGACCGGCCGCGCCGCCAATGCCGTGCTGGAACGGCGGCTGCGGGCGCTGCGGGCGGACGCCGCCAAGATCGCGCTGCGCACCGGCGCGATCGGCCGCGCGATCCGCCAGCGCGCCTAGGGACCCTCCCGCCCCGCGCGGGGGTGGTCATGCCCGCGTCATCGCACTAGTCTACGGTTGTACGGATGTGCGGACTCGCAAGGAGGAGCGGCGATGGAAACCTGGCACATGGTGGCGCACGGCAAGGTGCAGGGGGTCGGCTATCGCGCGGCCTGCGAGGATCTGGCGATCCAGCTCGGGCTGGGCGGCTGGGTGCGCAACCGCGACGATGGCACGGTCGAGGTGATGGCCTACGGACCGCCGGAGCGGCTGGCCCAGTTGCGCGAATGGATGGAGCAGGGACCGCCGGCGGCGAAGGTCGAAAAGCTGGACGTCGAGCCGGGCGAGGGCGAGTTCGAGCTGTTCGAGTGGCGCTCGACGTAGTGCTCGACGTAGTAGCGGGCCGAACCTAGTGCGCGCTCCAGTCGATCGGCTCGCGCTGGTGCCCGACCAGCCAGTCGTTGGCGAGCCGGAAATGTCCGCACCCGAGAAAGCCGCGATGCGCCGACAGCGGCGACGGGTGCGGCGCCTCCAGGATGCAGTGCTCGCCGGCCAGCAGGTCCTTCTTGGCCTGCGCGTGGCTGCCCCACAGCAGGAACACCAGATGCGGGCGGCTGGCTGCCAGCGCCGCGATCAGGCAGTCGGTGACCGCTTCCCAGCCGCGTTTGGCGTGACTCGCGGCCTGTCCTTGCTCGACCGTCAGCACGGTGTTCAGCAGCAGCACGCCCTGGCGCGCCCAGCCTTCGAGATTGCCGGAGGCCGTGGGCCGCGCCACCGCCGGGTCGCCAAATTCCGCGGCAATCTCCTTGAAGATGTTGCGCAGGCTCGGCGGCACCCGCACGCCGTCCGGCACCGAGAAGGCCAGTCCATGCGCCTGCGGCACCTCGACGCCGTCGACCATGCCGACGCCGTGGTACGGGTCCTGCCCCAGGATCACGACCTTGACCGCCTCGGGCGGCGTCAGATGCAGCGCGTGGAAGACGTCGCGCGGGAACACCGGCTTGCCGGCGGCGCGCTCGCCGTCGACGAAATCGGCCAGCCGCTGCCATGCCGGCGTGGCCAGGCAGGGCGCCAGCAGCGCGCGCCAGGCGGGCGGCAGGTCGTCGGCCTGCGCCGCCAGCGGGGTCCATTGGGGCTGCGGCGCACGGACAGCGGTGGCGGCATCGGTCGACGCGTTGGCCCCTGCTTCTGCCGCGGATCCTGTCGTCACGTCGGCAAACAGCTGGCCTTGACCGGTGTCGGCGCCGGCGGCTCGGCTCGAACGGCGGCCCATCATGCGGCTCCCGCCGGCGATCCGGCTTGACCGGCCTGGCTGGCCAGCGCATAACCGCGCGCGGCCTTGCTGCGGTCCGACGGCGTCAGCGCGGCGACCGTGCCGAGCCGCTCGCCGAGCGCGCGCAGCGTCGCGGCCGCTTGCGACGCGTCGCCCGACAGCCATTCCAGTTCGAGCTCATGGATGGTCTCGCGCGCGGACGTACGCGTAGTGCCGTCCTGCGTGACGGCGGCGATCTCGCCGGCGTCCAGCGCCGCTTCGATCTCGGCTTCGATCTCCGCCTCCATCTGCCCCTCACCACCGCCAGTCAGCGGACAGCGCAGCCGCCAGGTCCGCCGCACGAAATCGGTGCGGAACACCGGTTGCAGCCGGCCCGCCAGCGGATCGAGCAGCGCACGCGCCTCGGCCGGCAGCCGCGCCGGCTCCAGGGCCTCGCCCGCGACCTCGGTCTCCCATTCGTTGCGCGTGGCCAGCCCGGCCTCGCTGCGTCCCGCGGTCTTCAGCGTCTGCAGCCAGCGCGCGCCGTCGCGGCGCAGCCGCAGCGCAGCGCGCGCCTGCGCCAGCTCATGGGCCGGCGTGTCGAGATAGACGTTGAGCAGATGCGATTCGCCGACCGCCTGTGCATTGGCGTCGAGCCAGGCGATCAGCGTGGCCGCGGCGGCGGCATCGGGTACTGCCAGTTTCAGTTCGATTTCCTGGGCCATCGGAGCGGTCGGGGCGGGAGCAGGTGGGCGGGAGCCGAGGGCTTCAGGCGAACAGCCGGGCCAGTTCGGCGCCCGGATCGTCGGCGCGCATGAACGCTTCGCCGACCAGGAAGGCGTGCACATTGGCCTCGCGCATCCGCGCCACGTCGTCCGGTCCGAGAATGCCCGACTCGGTGACCACCAGCCGGTCCGCCGGCATCGCCGGCAGCAGGTCCAGCGTGTTCTGCAGCGAGACCTCGAAGGTGCGCAGGTTGCGGTTGTTGACGCCGACCAGCGGCGTCTTCAGCCGCAGTGCGGCTTCGAGCTCCGCGCCGTCGTGCACTTCGACCAGCACGTCCATGCCCAGCTCGTGCGCGCAGGCCTCGAGCTCGGCCATCAGGCCCGGATCGAGCGCGGCGACGATCAGCAGGATCGCATCGGCGCCCCAGGTGCGCGCCTCGTACACCTGGTACAGGTCCACCATGAAGTCCTTGCGCAGCGCCGGCAGCGGGCAGGCGCCGCGTGCGCGCCGCAGGTAGTCGGCATGGCCCTGGAAAAAGCGCTCGTCGGTCAGTACCGACAGGCAGGCCGCGCCGTGGCCGGCATAGCTTTCAGCGATCGCCTCGGGCACGAAATGCTCGCGCAGCACGCCCTTGGACGGCGAGGCCTTCTTGATCTCGGCGATCACGCCGGCGTGGCCGGCATCGATCTTCGCGCGCAGCGCCGCACCGAATCCGCGCGGGGCGAGGCCGGCCTCATCGCGCAGGCTCTCCGCTTCGGCGCGCAGGCTGGGCAAATCGCGGCGCTTGCGCGCGGCGCTGACTTCGTCGGCCTTGACGGCAAGGATCTTCTGCAGGATGTCGGACATGCTTGTTTGCCTCGGATTACTGGAACTGGCGCGTCGCCTGCACGAACTCGTCGAGCTTGGCGCGGGCCGCGCCGCTGGCGATCGCCTCGCGCGCGCGGGCGATGCCGTCCTCGATCGACGAGGCGACATTGGCGGCGTACAGCGCGGTGCCAGCGTTCAGCGACACGATCTCGCGCGGGGTGCCCGGCACGTTGGACAGCGCCTCGAGCAGCATCTCCTTCGATTCGGCCGCGTCGGCCACCTTCAGGCCGCGGTTGGAGATCATCGACAGGCCGAAGTCCTCCGGATGGATCTCGTACTCGCGCACCTCGCCGTCCTTCAGTTCGCCCACCAGCGTGGCGGCGCCCAGCGACACCTCGTCCATGCCGTCCTTGCCGTAGACCACCAGTGCATGGCGCGCGCCCAGGCGCTGCATCACGCGCACCTGGATGCCGACCAGATCGGGATGGAACACGCCCATCAGGATATTGGGCGCGTCCGCCGGGTTGGTCAGCGGGCCGAGGATGTTGAAGATCGTGCGGACGCCCATTTCCTTGCGGATCGGCGCGACGTTCTTCATCGCGGGGTGGTGGGTCGGCGCGAACATGAAGCCGATGCCGGTCTGCGCGATGCACTGGCCGACCTGCTCGGGCGTCAGCATGATGTTGACGCCGAGCGCCTCGAGCACGTCGGCGCTGCCCGACTTCGAGCTGACGCCGCGGTTGCCGTGCTTGGCGATGCGTGCGCCGGCCGCGGCGGCGACGAACATCGACGCGGTCGAGATATTGAACGTATGCGAGCCGTCACCGCCGGTGCCGACGATGTCGACGAAATGCTCGCGCTCGGACACGGTGACCTTGTTGGCGAATTCGCGCATCACCTGTGCGGCGGCCGTGATCTCGCCGATGGTCTCCTTCTTGACGCGCAGGCCGGTCAGGATCGCGGCGGCCATCACCGGCGAGATCTGCGCCTGCATGATCTGCCGCATCAGATGCAGCATCTCGTCGTGAAAGATTTCGCGGTGTTCGATGCAGCGCGTCAGCGCTTCCTGGGGCGTGATGGGCATGGCGGTCTCGCAGGCGTGGGGTTCGTTCGATCGGGCGCGTGAGGGAGCAGGGGCGTGAGCAGGGGCAAGGGCAGGAGCGAGGGGGCCATCGAGCCGTTTCATCGCGCCACCTTCAGGAAGTTGTCCAGCAGCGTGTGTCCGTGTTCGGACAGGATCGACTCGGGATGGAACTGCACGCCCTCGATCGCAAACTGCTTGTGCCGCACGCCCATGATCTCGCCGTCGGGCGTCCACGCGGTGACTTCGAGGCAGTCGGGCAGGGTCTCGCGCTCGATCGCCAGCGAATGATAGCGCGTCACGTCGAACGTTTTCGGCAGGCCGGCGAACACGCCCTGCTGCGTGGTCTCGATGCGGCTGACCTTGCCGTGCATCACCTGCTTGGCGCGGATCACCTTGCCGCCGAACGCTTCGCCGATCGCCTGATGGCCCAGGCATACGCCCAGGATCGGCAGCTTGCCGGCGAAGTGCTTGAGCACGGCCACCGAGATGCCGGCCTCGGCCGGGCTGCACGGGCCGGGCGAGATGCAGATGCGCTCAGGCGAGAGCGCCTCGATTTCCTCGACGGTGATCTCGTCGTTGCGGTAGGTCCGCACGTCGGCGCCGAGCTCGCCGAAGTACTGCACCAGGTTGTAGGTGAACGAGTCGTAGTTGTCGATCATCAGCAGCATGATTCACCCGGCTTGAATGGTGGTGGTGCGTTGGTGGAAGGCGAGGGCGCGTGCGAGCGTGGTCGGCCAGGCGGGCGCGCGGCGGTATTCGGATCGAGCAGATCGAGGGGAGGAATTCGACGGCATCGGCAGATCTCCTGGGTATTTAGGAGCCGCCGCACCGGTGAGCTGTTGGACCGCACGTTTGCCAACCGGAACGGCGGCAAGGTGCGAAAGAACGCAACGACGTGCCGCTTCCTAGTGGAAGCGCCACCAACGGGACAGATGCGACGAAACGGTCGGAGCCCGGAAGGTCATCGTGGTTCTGCGTCAGACGATTGCGTGATCGGAGGATCGGGTGAATCGGGGGTGTGTTCGGAGGTTACACGGAAAGCGACGCTTTGTGGGGCACCGCGCATCCGGAACGAAGTCGCTACTTTAACTTGCCTCGCATGCCGGTGTCGAGCGCGAGCGCCGCCCGGAGGCGGGCCCGTGACGCAATCCCCAACCAAGGGTGGGGGGCCGCGGAAGCGGAATTTGGCGCGTTTTCCATCGTTCACAATCGATTTTCAGCTTCTTCACTACACTTTGCGAAGTTTTGCGGCTCCGCACCTTGCGCTTCTGCATCGGTTGCGGTTGCACGACGCCATCCCTGCTGCGGATGGCCATCCGGCGCGGTTCTTCGGTGCCCGCCGGATCCCGTAGGTCTCCTCCCGTCGATCTCCGCAGGCGGGACAGACCCGATCGGGTTCCGTGCCCTCGTGCCGCCCTTCCCTAGCCGATAAACCGTTTCGCGTGCGTGCCGTCGCGGCATGCCGCGGGCGCTTGACCATCACAGCGAGACAGGCTGCGGAGTTCCCATGGAGTCATTGATGACGCGTCATTCGCGCTCTCCTGCCCGCTTTTCGGCCCGTACGGTGGCCGACGCCAGCCGTGGGCCGACGTTGCGGCGGCGCACGCCGGTGCAGCTGGCCGTCGGACTGGCGGCGGCGATGTCGTGCCTGGCGTTGCCGGCGCACGCCGCGCCGGCGCAGGCCGACCAGCCCCCGGCGCAGGCCGACCAGCAATACGATGCGCTGATCCAGCGCGCCCGGGCCGGCGACTACGAACCGGCTCTGACCGCGCTGCGCGAGCGGCTCGCGCAGGCGCCGACCGATCGGCGCGCCGCCTACGACCGCATGATCATCGCCAGCTGGGCGGGCCGCCCGGCCGAGGTCCTGGACACGTATCGTGCCCTGGGCGTCGACGCCGGCAACCTGCCCGCCGACGTGCTGGCCGCGGTGGCGCGCGCACAACGCGACGAACGCCAATGGGACGCATCGCTGGCGCTGTACCGCGAAGGCCGCCAGCGCTTCCCCGCCCGGCAGGACTTCGCGCTGGGCGAGATCCTGGTGCTGGCCGACAGCGGCCGCACTGCCGACGCCGTCGCGGCGGGCCGGGCGCTGGTCCAGCGGCAGCCGTCCAACCCCGATGCCCGCATCGCGCTGGCCTACGCGCACACCCGCGCCAACGACCCTTACGAGGCGCTGTTCGAGGCCGACCGGGCCCATGGCCTGGCGTCGCAGCGCAAGGACGTGGTGCGCGAATACGTGCGCGCGCTCGAGCATGCGGGGCTGCCCGAAGCCGCGCTGCGCGTGGCCGACGAACACCCGGGCCTGCTCGATCGCGCCGACCGGCTCGAGCTGGAACTGGATGTGACCGCCGAACAGGTGCGGATGGCCGACATGCCGACCCGCACCGAAGCGGAGCGCTTCGCCATCGCCGACCGCGCGCTGGCCCGCTACGAGGAACTGCTGCCGCAGTTGCGCGGCACCGGCCCGCGCGGCGAAGCCCAGCTGCGCCGCGCCCGCATCGATCGGCTCGCCGCGCTGCATGCCCGCGTGCGGATGCAGGACCTGGTCGACGAATACGAGGCGCTGCGCGCCGAAGGCGTCGAGGTCCCGGCCTTCGCGCTGACCGACGTCGCCGCGGCCTATCTCTATCTGCGCCATCCGGAACAGGCCGAGACGCTGTACGCCCAGGCGATCCGCGATGCGTATCCGCCGGGCACCGACGCCGAGGCGCGGCTGGCCGCGCAGACCGGTCTCTATTACGCGCATGCCGAGGCGGAGAAATTCCCGCCGGCCGGCGAGGTGGTGGAGCAGGCCAGCGCCGAGCAACCGCGCTGGCGGTGGCTGCGCGGCCAGCCGACGCGCCAGCCGAACGACCTGTGGCTCGACGCCGCCGAGGTCAGCGCGCGTTCGCGCCGCCTGGCCGACGACACCGTCGACGCGCAGCAGCGGCTCGAAGATCTGGTCAGCCGTGCGCCGGGCAATTCCCGGCTGCGCGTGCTGAGGGCCGAGCTGTATCGCGCCCGCGGCTGGCCGCGTCAGGCCGAGAGCGAACTGAAGCTGGCCGAAACGCTGGACCCGCGCGCCGTGCCGCTGGAGGTCCAGCAGGGCCATGCCGCGCTCGATCTGCAGGAATGGCGGCAGGCCGAGATGCTGCGCAACGACACGATGGCGCGCTATCCCGAAGACCTGGCGGTCCGGCGTCTCGATCGCGACTGGCAGGTCCATAACAAGTCCGAGCTGCGCATCGAGGGCTATCGGGGTCTGGCCAACGACAGCGCCGTGGTCGGCAACGGCAATTTCGGCATCGAGGCGGTGCTGTACACCCCGCCGATCCACTACGACTGGCGCGCCTTCGGCGGTATCGGTTATGCCACCGGCCGTTTCCAGGAAGGCAGCGTCGACTACCGCTGGGCACGCACGGGCGTGCAGTACCGCGTGCGCGACCTGACCGTCGAAGGCGAAGTCTCGGCGCACGACTATGGCGGCGGCGGCAACGGCCGTGCCGGCGGACGGCTGTCGGCGCAATACGACCTGGACGATCGCTGGCAGATCGGCGCCTCGGGCGCGCTGCGTTCGACCGGCACGCCGCTGCGCGCGCTCAAGCAGGGCATCTACGCCGATACCTTGTCGGCATTCGCGCGCTACCGCGCCAGCGAGCGCAGCGAGTGGATGTTCACGGTGGCGCCGTCGCGCTTCAGCGATGGCAACGACCGTCTCGAAGGCGGCGTCGCCGGCGTGCAGCGCTTCTACACCGCGCCGCATCTGAAGGGCGATCTGCTGGTCGACATCTGGGCCTCGCGCAACACGCGCCGGGACACGCCGTACTACAACCCGCGCTCGGACCTGACGCTGCTGCCGTCGGTGCGGCTGACGCACACGCTGCATCGCCGCTACGAGACCGTCTGGGAGCAGCAGTTCCTCGCCGGCGCGGGTGCGTATGCGCAACGCGGCTACGGTACCGGCGCCATCATGATGATCGGCTACGGGCAGCGCTTCCGCACCAACGACGTGTTCGACGTCGGCGCCACGATCACCGGCACCAGCCGTCCGTACGACGGCCAGCGCGAGCGCGAACTGCGCATCGTGTTCGACCTGACCTACCGATTCTGAACGGGATGCATGCCATGGAAGCCACCTTGATGCGCCCCTATCGCGCCTTTCTGATGTTGTTCCTCGCCGTGGCGGCGTTGCTGCTCGCCGCCTGCGCCAAGGACATTCCGCGCTTCACGCCGCCGGCCGAACGGCCGGTGCCGAAGGCCGAGCAGCCCTGGCCGCGCAACCATGTCGCGGTGCTGGCGTACCACGACGTGGAGGACCGCGACCCGGACCAGGCCTATCTGAGCGTACGCACCGACCAGCTGATCCGTCAGCTGGCCTGGCTGCGCGAGAACGGCTATCGGCCCGTCACCGTCGACCAGATCCTCGCCGCACGCAACGGCGGCGCGGCGCTGCCCGACCGCGCGGTGCTGCTGACCTTCGACGACGGCTACCGCAGCTTCTATACGCGCGTGCTGCCGATCCTGAAGGCCTATCGCTGGCCAGCGGTGCTGGCGCCGGTCGGCGTATGGCTCGACACGCCCGAGAACAAGCCGGTCGATTTCGGCGGCACGCCGACCGAGCGCGACCGCATGCTGACCTGGCAGCAGGTGCGCGAGATCGCCGCCTCGGGTCTGGTCGAGATCGGCGCCCATACCGACGCGCACCACTACGGCGTGCTGGCCAACCCGCAAGGCAACACGCAGCCGGTGGCCGCGGTGCATGCCTACGACAGCAAGACTGGCACCTACGAGAGCGACGCGGCCTATGAAAAGCGCGTGCGCAACGACGTGCAGCGGATCACCGAGAAGGTCCGCCGGATCACCGGCAAGCCGGTGCGCGTGTGGATCTGGCCGTATGGCGCCGAAAGCGGCTCGGCGCTGCGCATCATCGGCGAGAACGGCTACCAGATGGCGCTGACGCTGGAAGACGGGCTGGCAACCGTGGACAAGCTGATGTCCGGTGCGCGCCTGCTGATCGGCGACGATCCGGGCCTGCGCGGCTTCGCGCAGTCGGTGGTCGAGATGGAGCAGCAGCAGAACATGCGCGTCGCGCATGTGGACCTGGACTATGTCTACGACGCCGATCCCGCCCAGATCGACCGCAATCTGGACAAGCTGGTGCAGCGCATCTACGACCTGCAGATCGACACGGTCTTCCTGCAGGCGTTTGCCGACCCCGATGCCAGCGGCCTGGTGAAGTCGGTGTACTTCCCCAACCGCGTGCTGCCGGTGCGCGCCGACCTGTTCAACCGCGTCGCCTGGCAGCTGCGCAACCGGACCAACGTCAAGCTCTATGCGTGGATGCCGGTGCTCGCGCTCGACCTCGACAAGTCGATCGCCCCCGTGTCCCGCTGGGATCCGAAGACGGGCCGCGTCGACGTCGATCCGAAGCAGTACCGGCGCCTGTCGCCGTTCGATCCGGCGGCCCGCCAGCGCATCGGCGAGCTCTACGAGGACCTGGCACGCCATGCAGTGTTCGACGGCATCCTGTTCCACGACGACGCCGTGATGAGCGACTTCGAGGATGCCAGCGCGCCGGCCCTGGCCGCCTATCGCAAGGCCGGGCTGCCCGACGCGATCGAGGAGCTGCGTGCCAATCCGGAGACGATGCAGCGCTGGACGCGGTTCAAGAGCCGTGCGCTGGTCGACTTCACGCACGAGCTGACCGCCAAGGTACGCGCGATCCGCGGACCGGCGATCAAGACCGCGCGCAATATCTTCGCCGCGCCGATCCTGCAGCCGGAGAGCGAGGCCTGGTTCGCGCAGAACCTCGACGATTTCCTTGGCGCCTACGACTGGACAGCGCCGATGGCCATGCCCTACATGGAGCAGGTGCCGGCCGGCAAGGAAAACGCGTGGCTCGATTCTGTGGTCGATGCCGTGGCCAGGCGGCCCGGCGCCCTGCGCCGCACCGTGTTCGAGCTGCAGAGCCGCGATTGGCGCAAGGCCGATGCGCCGCCGGTGGACAGTGCCGTGCTGGCGGGCTGGATGCAGCGCCTGCAGCGCCGCGGCGCCCGCAATTTCGGCTACTACCCGGACGACTTCCATAACAACCAGCCTCGGCTCGACGTGATCCGGCCGGCGCTGTCCAATGCCTGGTACCCCGCGCCATGATCGAACGTCTATTTGCCCTGATCGTCCTGTGCATCGCGCTCGGCATGCCGATCGGCCTGGCCGTGCTCGCCACCGGCGACCTGCTGCTTGCCTTCGTGTTCTTCTATCCGCTGTTCATGTCGGGACTGTGGATGGCCGGCGGCGTCTATTACTGGTGGCACTGGGAACGCAAGTGGTCCTGGGACGAAGACCGCCAGCCGCCCAAGGTGGCAGGCGAGCCCTTCATCTCGATCCTGGTGCCCTGCTTCAACGAGGAGAAGAACGGTGAAGAAACGCTGCGTGCCGCGCTGGCGCAGCGCTATCCGAACTTCGAGGTGATCGCCATCAACGACGGTTCGCGCGACGGCACCGGCGCGCTGCTCGATGCGATGGCGGCAAGGCACGACCGGCTGCGCGTGGTGCACCTGGCCCAGAACCAGGGCAAGGCGATGGCGCTGCGCATGGGGGCGCTGGCCGCGCGCGGCGAGTATCTGGTCTGCATCGACGGCGACGCGGTGCTCGATCCGGATGCGGCAGCCTATCTGGTCGCGCCGATGGTCGACAACCCGCGTGTCGGCGCGGTGACCGGCAACCCGCGCATCCGCACCCGCTCGACGCTGATCGGCCGCATCCAGGTCGGCGAGTTCTCGTCGATCATCGGGCTGATCAAGCGCACCCAGCGCGTCTACGGCCAGGTGTTCACGGTGTCCGGCGTGGTGGCCGCCTTCCGCCGCCGCGCGCTCGATCGCGCCGGCTACTGGAGCCTGGACATGATCACCGAGGACATCGACATCAGCTGGAAGCTGCAGCGCGACCACTGGTCGATCTTCTACGAGCCGCGCGCGCTGTGCTGGATCCTGATGCCCGAGACGCTGCGGGGGCTGTGGAAGCAGCGTCTGCGCTGGGCCCAGGGCGGCGCCGAGGTGTTCCTGAAGAACGTGCGCTCGATCTGGATCTGGCGCCATCGCCGGCTGTGGCCGCTGATGGCCGAATACTGCCTGTCGGCGGGCTGGGCCTTCATCTTCGCGATGTCGATCATCCTGTGGGCGCTCGGCTACTTCGTCGACCTGCCGGCCAACATCCGCATCGAGAAGCTGGTGCCGCCGGGCTTTACCGGCATGGTCCTGGCGGTGGTCTGCGTGCTGCAGTTCGCGATCAGCGTGGCGATCGACCGCCGCTACGAGCCCAAGCTGGGCCGCTCGATGTACTGGACGATCTGGTATCCGCTGGCCTTCTGGATGATCGGCATGCTGACCACGCTGATGGCCTTCCCCAAAGTCATGCTCAAGACCCGGCGCCGTGCCCGTTGGACCAGCCCGGATCGCGGCATCAAATCGATGAGGTCGTGATGAATCCCGATGACATGATCATTCGCACCAAACGCACCCGCGTGGGCTGGCTGATCGATGCGTTGCTGACCGCGCTGGCCTGGATTGGCTTCGGTTACCTGTGCGTGACCGGGTTGCTGGCCGTGCTGCGGCACGCCAACGCCGGTCCTGATGTGCCGTTCTGGTCGGCGCTGCTGCCGACCGCGGGCACGCTGTCGATCTACGTGGTGGTGGGGCTGTTCAACGGCGTGGTGCTGCTGACCTGGGCGCTGTACAACCAGTACCGCTTCTCCGGCCTCGATCGGCGCAAGCCGATCCCGGCGCTGCGCGACGACGAACTGGCGCGCAGCTTCAAGGTGTCGGGGGAGCAGCTGCGCGCGCTGCAGAAGGCCAAGGTCGCGGTGGTCGACCATGAGGGGGACGGCACCATTGCGGACGTGCATCTGCCGCAGCCGGTGCAGGTGCCGGCTCGGGAAACGTCTGCGGTGAATTGATCCCGTCGTTCCCGCAGATGCGGGAACGATGATTTTTTCGCCGGGCTTACGCGAAGTCCGAGTCCAGCCCGTCCTGCACCTGCTCGGCGGCGCGGATCACCGCGCGGGCCTTGGCCTCGGTCTCGCGCCATTCGGCGTCTGGATCGGAGTCGGCGACGATGCCGGCGGCGGCCTGCACATAGAGATTGCCGTCCTTGACGATGCCGGTGCGGATCGCGATCGCCAGATCCATCTCGCCGCCGAACGACAGATAGCCGACCGCGCCGCCGTAGATGCCGCGCTTGCGCGGTTCCAGCTCGTCGATGATCTCCATCGCCCGCACCTTCGGCGCGCCGCTCAGCGTGCCGGCGGGGAAGGTGGCGCGCAGCACGTCCAGATTGCTGATGCCGTCCTTCAGCGTCCCTTCGACCGAGCTGACGATGTGCTGCACGTGCGAGTACTTCTCGATCACCATCTGGTCCGTGACCTTGACCGAGCCGGTCTCGGCGATGCGGCCGATGTCGTTGCGGGCCAGGTCGATCAGCATCACGTGCTCGGCAATCTCCTTCGGATCGTTGAGCAGCTCGGTGGCCAGCTCGGCGTCGCGCTCGGGCGTGTTGCCGCGCGGGCGCGTGCCGGCCAGCGGGCGGATCGTCACCACGCGGCGCGAGCGCGCTTCGCCCTGTTCGCTGGTGCGGCGCGTTTCCTGCCGCACCAGGATCTCCGGCGAGGCGCCGACGATCTGGAAGTCGCCGAAGTTGTAGAAGTACATGTACGGCGACGGGTTCAGCGAGCGCAGCGCGCGGTACAGCGACAGCGGCGCGTCGCGATAGGGCTTGGTCAGCCGCTGGCCGATCTGCACCTGCATCATGTCGCCCGCCACGATGTATTCCTTGGCCTTCGCCACCGCGGCCAGATAGTCGGCCTTGTCGAACTCGCGGTAGACCTCGGTCTGCACCGACGGGCTGGTGACCGGCACGTCGACCGGCTGGCGCAGCTTCATGCGCAGGTCGCGCAGACGCTGCCGCGCGCGCGAATAGGCTTCCGGCATGCCGGGATCGGCGTAGACGATCAGATAGAGCTTGCCCGACAGGTTGTCGATCACGGCCAGCTCCTCGCACAGCAGCAGCTGGATATCGGGCAGGCCCAGGTCGTCCGGTTTCTCGGTGCCGGCCAGCTTCTTCTCGATATAGCGGACCGTGTCGTAGCCGAAGTAGCCCGCCAGGCCGCCGCAGAAGCGCGGCAGGCCGGGGCGCAGCGCGACCTTGAAGCGCCGCTCGAAGGCGGCGATGAAGTCCAGCGGATTGCCCTCGTGCGTCTCGACCACCTTGCCGTCGGTCACCACCTCGGTGCGCTGGCCGTAGGCGCGCAGCAGCGTGCGCGCATGCAGGCCGATGAAGGAATAGCGGCCGAAGCGTTCGCCCCCGACCACCGATTCGAGCAGGAAGGTGTTGACGCCGCGGGTTTGCGACTGCGCCAGCTTCAGGTACAGCGACAGCGGCGTCTCGAGATCGGCGAAGGCCTCGGCGATCAGCGGAATGCGGTTGTAGCCCTGGTCGGCCAGCGATTTGAATTCGAGTTCGGTCATGACGGTCCTCTGGGACGGCGCACCGGGGCGCTGCGGCAAGGTGGTCCCCGGCGGGCGATTCTGGGAGGGGCAGGATGGCCGAAGCACCGGCCCCGTTCGGGCGGCTCGTGGGACGGAGGCGGACGATCCGATCGATCGGTCGTTCCGCTGTTGCTCCGTCTCGAGCCAGGGGGCGTATTGCGCGTTCGGGTAACGCTAGCAGGGATTGCCGGGAAGGGAAACCGGGCCGGCGGCACCGCCGGTCCGGTCCACGCGCCGTGCCGATCGAATCGGCGCGACGCGATCAGCCCAGTCGCGAACGCACTTTACGCCTGTTGGGAGGCGCGCCAGCGACGCCAGGGCCAGGCCTGCCGATCACTGTCAGTAAAGATGCGTTTGCGGTTCAGGAACATGAAGGTCGTGTTCTCGGGTGTCTGCGCGGGATGCGGAGAGGGCGGTCTCTGGAATTGGGCAGGGCGCGCGCGGTGAGGCTGGCGGGCCGTGGCCGGAGACTACCGGTGTGCTGCCAAGACCTCAGCGGCCTTGACAAGCGAGCCGACTATACCATCGGCGTCGACGCCTTGTACAGGCTTGCCATGGTTGTAGCCGTAGGGCACCAGCAGCACGCCGATACCGGCCGCGCGGGCCGCCATGGCGTCGTTTTCCGAGTCGCCGATGGCCACCATCTGCGCCGGTTCCAGGCGGAACGCCTCGCATACCTTCAGCAGCGGCAGCGGGTCCGGCTTGCGGAACGGAAAGGCATCGCCGCCGTAGACCAGTTCGAAAGCGGGCGCCAGACCCAGCTTGTCCAGCAGCGGCGCGGTGAAGTCGTGCGGCTTGTTGGTGACGCAGGCCAGCCGCAGGCCGGCCGCCTTCAGCGCCGCCAGCCCCGCCTCGACGCCGGGGTAGAGCGCCGAAAACTGACCGTTGATGCGCAGGTATTCGCGGTTGTACAGCGCCAGCGCGTCGGCGAACAGGCCGTTGGCGGCGGCGGGCGGCAGGCGGGTGTCCAGCACACGCCGGATCAGGTTCTCGGAGCCCTTGCCGACGAAGCTGACGATCTCGGGCAGGGGCAGCGGGGCGATGTCGCCAAGCGCCGGATGCAGATGCGACAGGGCCTGCAGCATCGCGTTGACCGCCGCGTGGAAGTCGCCCGCGGTATCGACCATGGTGCCGTCCAGATCGATGATGGCGCCGCGAATGCCGCGCCAGTCGGTGCGCTTGAGCGTCGCCCCTTCCATCACTGGCCCACCTTGGCCAGTTCGGCGCGCAAGGCCGACAGCACGCCGCGATAGCCGCCGTCGGCGTCGGGCTTGCCGAATACCGCCGAGCCGGCGACGAAGGTGTCGGCCCCGGCCGCGGCAATCTGCGCGATGTTCTCGACCTTCACGCCGCCGTCGACTTCGAGCAGGATCGTGCGGCCGGTACGGGCGGCATAGGCATCGATGCGCTCGCGCACCGCGCGCAGCTTGTTCAGCGTCTCGGGGATGAAGGCCTGGCCGCCGAAGCCCGGGTTGACCGACATCAGCAGGATCACGTCGAGCCGGTCCATCACGTGGTCGAGATGGTGCAGCGGCGTGGCGGGGTTGAACACCAGCCCGGCCTGGCAGCCGTGATCGCGGATCAGCGCCAGCGAGCGGTCGACATGGTCGCTCGCCTCGGGGTGGAACGTGATGATGTTGGCGCCGGCCTTGGCGAAGTCCGGAATGATGCGGTCGACCGGACGGACCATCAGATGCACGTCGATCGGCGCGGTCACGTGCGGGCGGATCGCCTCGCAGACCAGCGGGCCGACCGTCAGGTTCGGCACGTAGTGGTTGTCCATCACGTCGAAGTGGATCCAGTCGGCGCCGGCCTCGGTGACGCGGCGCACTTCCTCGCCCAGGCGGGCGAAGTCGGCGGACAGGATGGACGGGGCGATGCGAAAGGTCGGGGTGCTCATGATGGCGTGGGTGACGTGGCAAGGATGCGGCAAGGGCGCGTCCCGCCAGTGCGGCCGGCGCGCAAGGGCGCCATTTTACGCCGCCTTTGCGGCGCGCGAGGCCGGGGCGCCGGGCGGGCGGGGGCGCGAACCCGACTTGCCGCACCCCTGCCCTTGCCGCACAATGCCGCTACCTTGTCTTGCCACCGGCCACCCCGACAATGAGCGAGTATGCTTTTTCCGTTTCCGTGCGCACGCAGTATCTGCCCGATCAGTCCGACCCGGAACACGGACGCCATGCCTTTGCCTACACCATCACGATCCAGAACACCGGCGAGGTCGCGGCCCAACTGATCTCGCGGCACTGGCAGATCACCGACAGCGACAACGCCACGCAGGAAGTGGCAGGGCTCGGCGTGGTCGGACATCAGCCGCTGCTCAAGCCAGGCGAGCACTTCGAATACACCAGCTGGGCGACGATCTCCACGCCGGTCGGCTCGATGAAGGGCAAGTACTTCTGCGTGGCCGAGGACGGCCATCGCTTCGAGGTGCCGATTCCGGAGTTCGCGCTGGTGCTGCCGCGCATGCTGCATTGAGGGCTGCCGGAACCTAGGCGCCCGGCGCGTTGTCCTTGCTGTGCGCCTGCCCCGCGGCCTGGCTCGCGGCTTGGTTCGGTTGAGCGGCCTGCTGGGAAGGCGCGCGCGACGGGTGATCCGCCGGGGCGCGGCTGGGACGCGGATGCTTCTTCGCCGTGCCCATGGTCCAGACCACGATGAAGATCAGCAGAAACAACGCCACGCCGGCCTCGAGGGCGAACAGCAGCATGGGATGGTCTTGAAAGAATTCGCTCATGGATGATTCCCGCGTTCGAGCCAACGTCGATCCGGCATGGAGGAGCCCGCCCGGATCGGCCCGAGCATTGTAGGGCATCGGCTGCCGGCCGGGCCCTTGTGTCATGGCTGCGGCCAGCACCGCCAGCACCGCCAGCCACTCAGAGCCACTGTCCTTGCCGCCGCGGCCGCGCCCGGCGACAACCCACCGAAAACGATGACTGACCACGACTCCGCTTTCGCCGTTCGCCGTCTTCCCTTGCTTTCCACTCGCGTCACTACCGTCGCCAGCCGCTTGCCGGGCGCCCGCGCGCTATGGGCCATCGTCGGCGCGGCCGCGGTGCTGGCCGGTTGCGTCAGCGGCCCGCCGCCGCGCATCGAGACCGGGCAGCCGACACCTCCGGTGACGGGCGTCGGCGGCAAGGGCCGGCTGCAGCCGGCAAGCTGGAGCGAGATCGGCGGCTGGACGCGCGACGACGTGCGGGCCGCGTGGCCGGCGCTGCAGGCCAGCTGCCAGGCGCTGAAGAAGCGCGCCGAATGGCGCGGCCCCTGCACGGCCGGGCTGATGGTCGATGCCAGCGATCCGCAGGCGCTGCGCAGCTACTTCGAGCAGCATTTCCAGCCCTATCGCGTCGTCAACGGCGACGGTACCGACAGCGGACTGGTGACCGGCTACTACGAGCCGATCCTGCACGGCTCGCGCACGCGCCAGGGCGCCTACCAGATTCCGCTGCACCGCAAGCCGCCGCAGTGGGGCAACCGGCCGCTGCCGCCGCGTGCCGAGCTGCTGCGCGATCCGGCGCTGCGCGGCAACGAGGTGGTCTGGGTCGACGACGCGGTCGAGGCCGCCTTCCTGCAGATCCAGGGCTCGGGCCGCATTCGCCTGGCCGACGGCACCATGATGCGGGTCGGCTTCGGCGGCACCAACGACCAGCCGTTCCGCTCGTTCGGCAAATGGCTGCTGGACCGGGGCGAGATCACGCCGGCGCAGGCCACGATGCAGGGCATCAAGGCGTGGGCGCGTGCCAATCCGGCACGGGTCGAGGAGATGCTGAACGTCAATCCGCGCTATGTGTTCTTCCGCGAGCTGCCGCCCAACAACGACGGCCCGATCGGCGCGCTGGGCGTGCCGCTGACGCCGGAACGTTCGATCGCGGTGGATCCCGCCACCATCCCGCTCGGCGTGCCGGTTTTCCTCTCCACCACGCGGCCGCTGTCGAGCGAACCGATCGAGCGGCTGGTCTTTGCCCAGGACACCGGCAGCGCGATCAAGGGCGGCGTGCGCGCCGACTTCTTCTGGGGCGCGGGCGATGCCGCCGGCGAGACCGCCGGCCGCATGAAGCAGGCCGGGCGGATGTGGGTGCTGATGCCGCGCAGCTGAGCGCGGCTCAGCGCGGACGCTGATCGACGATCCGCCGCGCCTTGCCGACCGAGCGTTCGACCCCGCCCGACGGCAGGATCTCGAGCGCGACGGTGACGCCGATATAGGCCTTGATCTCGTGGGTCAAGGTCTCGCGCGCCTGGCGCACGGTGTCCGGCTCGACGCCATGCGCGCATTCGACGCGCACGGTCAGCGTGTCCAGCGGGCCTTCCTTGCCGAGCACGCACTGGTAGTGCGGCGCCAGCTCGGCGTGCTTCAGGATCAGTTCCTCGATCTGCGAAGGGAATACGTTGACGCCGCGGATGATCATCATGTCGTCGGAGCGGCCGGTGATCTTCTCCATCCGGCGGAACGCCGGCCGCGCGGTGCCCGGCAGCAGCCGGGTCAGATCGCGCGTGCGATAGCGGACGATCGGCAGCGCCTCCTTGGTCAGCGAGGTGAACACCAGCTCGCCGAAGCTGCCGTCGGGCAGCACCTCGCCGGTGTTCGGGTCGATGATCTCGGGGTAGAAGTGGTCTTCCCAGATGGTCGGCCCGTCCTTGGTCTCTGCGCATTCGTTGGCGACGCCGGGGCCCATCACCTCGGACAGGCCGTAGATGTCGACCGCCGAAATGCCCATGCGCCGCTCGATGGCCACGCGCATCTCCGGGGTCCACGGTTCGGCGCCGAAGATGCCGACCTGCAGCGAGCTCTTCGCGGGATCGAGCCCCTGACGCTCGAATTCGTCGGCGATCGCCAGCATATAGCTGGGCGTCACCATGATGATCTCGGGGCGGAAGTCCTGGATCAGCTGGACCTGGCGTTCTGTCTGGCCGCCGCCGAACGGGATCGCGGTCAGGCCCGCCTTCTCCACGCCGTAGTGCGCGCCCAGGCCGCCGGTGAACAGGCCGTAGCCGTAGCTGATGTGCACCTTGTCGCCGCGCCGTGCCCCCGACGCGCGGATCGAGCGCGCCATCACCGTGGCCCAGATGTCGATGTCGCGCAGCGTGTAGCCGACCACGGTGGGTTTGCCGGTGGTGCCCGATGACGCATGGATGCGCGCGACCTGGTCCTGCGGCACGGCGAACATGCCGAACGGGTAGTTGTCGCGCAGGTCCTGCTTGGTGGTGAACGGAAAGCGCGCCAGGTCGGCCAGCGATTTCAGGTCCTCCGGATGCACCCCCGCCTCGTCGAACTTGCGCCGATAGACCGGCGAATTCCGATAGGCATGGTCGAGCGACCACTTCAGGCGCTGCAGCTGCAAGGCCTGCAATTCGTCGCGGCTGGCGGTCTCGATCGGCTCCAGCGGCAGATCGGTCAGGCGCGTGCTCATTGTTGTCTCCTGCGATGGGGTGTTGCTGCGGGTGTCGCTTCGATCAGCCGGCTTCGGGCGGCGGCACGACATGGCCCTTGATCTGCGCCGACTTGCCGCGGAACATCGCCACCACCTCGCCGTCGCGGTTGGTCACGCGGATGTCGTAGATGCCGTGCCGGCCGGACAGGATCTGCTCGGTCGCCTCGGCGGTCAGCACGTCGCCGCCGCGGACCGGCTTCAGAAATTCGATGCTGCAGCCGGCCGCCACCGTGTTGATGTTGTGGCTGTTGCAGGCGAAGGCGAAGCACGAATCGGCCAGCGTGAACATCAGGCCGCCGTGGCAGATGCCGTGGCCGTTCAGGAACTCGTCGCGCACCGGCATCGACAGCCGCGCATAGCCGGGGGCGATCGCGTCGATGGTCATGCCGAGCCAGCGGCTGCAGCTGTCGGCCTCGTACATGCTGGCGGCGGCCGCTTCGGCCAGCGCTTGCGGATCGGGAGTCAAGCGGATCTCCTGCTCAAGAGTCGGGGAGGGCGGGGAAGGGCCGCGGCCGGCAGGCTACTGGCCGGTGAAGCGCGGCGCGCGCTTTTCGAGGAAGGCGTTGACGCCCTCCGCATAGTCGTGCGATCCGCCGAGGGCGCGCTGCAGGTCGCGCTCCATGTCGAGCTGGGCGTCCAGCGTTTGCGTGGCGCTGGCGTACATCGCGCGCTTGATCGCCGCCAGCGCGCGCGTCGGCTGCGCGGCCAGATGCGTGGCCAGCGCCAGGGCCTGCTCCATCAGCAGCGGATCGTCCATCGCCTCCCAGATCAGGCCCCACTTCTCGGCCTCGTCGGCCGACAGCTTGTCGCCGGTCATCGCCAGCCCCAGCGCGCGCGCCATCCCGAGCCGCTTGGGCAGGAACCAGGTGCCGCCCGAATCGGGCACCAGTCCGATCTTGATGAAGGCCTGGATGAAGCTGGCCGAGCGGGCCGCCAGCACGATGTCGCAGGCCAGCGCGAGATTGGCGCCGGCGCCCGCGGCCGTGCCGTTGACGGCGGCGATCACCGGCAGCGGCATCGACTGCAGCCGGCGCACCAGCGGATTGAAGGCGCTGTCGATCAGGTCGCCGAGATCGGTCATGTGGCCCGGGGTGAAATCCAGATCGGCCAAGTCCTGGCCCGCGCAGAAGCCGCGTCCGGCGCCGGTGAGCAGCAGGACGCGCGCGTGGCCCGCTTCGGCGTGGTCCAGTGCCTGCACCAGCGCAGCGTGCATCTCCCGGGTGAAGCTGTTGAGCTTGTCCGGCCGGTTCAGCGTGACGACGGCGACGTCGCCGTGCCAGGCCAGCAGGACCGGGCCGGCGTCGATGGCGGTACGGGGCGACGGCGTGGGCGTGGCGTGCATTGTTTTGTCTCCTGCCATATCCAGGTTGCGGCACGCTTTGGTGGCCGCTCCGGACGGTTGTTCTGGATCGAAGCCGGGTGGCGGCTCCGTCTGGCATTGTAGGGAAGCGCTAGAGCGGTTTTAAGACAGCGGTTTTAATTAACCGACCAGTCGGTCGGCAAATGTTAGCATTAATCTTTCGCGGTTTGCTACGGCCGGGTATCGTTGCTGGTCGCAACGATGCTGACCGGCGCTGCAGCCATTTTGCCGGCATCCCTTTTTCATTGGAGACAGAGGAAACCCATGGCGTACGACAACATTCTGGTGGAAACTCGTGGCCGCGTCGGGCTGGTGACGCTGAATCGTCCGAAGGCGCTGAACGCGCTCAACGACGCGCTGATGGACGAACTGGGCGCCGCGCTGACGGCCTTCGACCAGGACGAGGGCATCGGCTGCATCGTGATCACCGGCAGCGAACGCGCTTTCGCCGCGGGCGCGGACATCGGCATGATGGCGAAGTACAGCTATATGGATGTCTACAAGGGCGAGTACATCACCCGCAATTGGGAGACGATCCGCAGCATCCGCAAGCCGGTGATCGCCGCGGTGGCGGGCTACGCGCTGGGCGGCGGCTGCGAACTGGCGATGATGTGCGATATCGTGATCGCCGCCGACACCGCGAAGTTCGGCCAGCCCGAGATCAAGCTCGGCACCATGCCTGGCGCCGGTGGAACCCAGCGGTTGCCGCGCGCGGTGTCCAAGGCCAAGGCGATGGATCTGTGCCTGACCGCGCGGATGATGGATGCGAACGAGGCCGAGCGCGCCGGCCTGGTGTCGCGCATCGTGGCGGCTGACAAGCTGGTCGACGAAGCGGTCGCGACCGCGGAAACGATCGCCAGCTTCTCGCTACCGGTGGTGATGATGATCAAGGAGTCGGTCAACGCGGCGTACGAGACGTCCCTGAGCGAGGGTGTGCGCCTGGAGCGCCGGCTGTTCCACTCCACCTTCGCCACCGAGGATCAGAAGGAAGGCATGGCCGCCTTCGTCGAGAAGCGCGCGCCGAACTTCCAGCACCGCTGAAGCAGCTGCGCCGCCGCCTTGCATAAAAAGATGACAAAGGTATTGCCAGGCGGCGCGCACTCCCTTAATATTCGCCCCCTCGCAGCCGAACGGCGGCGGGGTTGGCAGGGAAGGCAAAGGCGCTGCGGTGCTGGCGCCGCGGCAGAAAGTGCTGACAAACCTGTTGACGAGAAGCGAAAGGTTCTG
>NZ_JAGFTW010000055.1:0-53469 GCF_017598945.1 Cupriavidus gilardii | reverse complement strand
GGCGAATTGATGTGAAGGGGTGGGAGGGGTCAGCCGGCAGCCTTTCTCGAGACGGACCGCTACGCGGTGCTCATGGTGGAAAGCCCCCTACTTCGTCGCGCTCTACGCCAAGCACCTGCGTACGGCCAGGATCGGCGGCCGCCCCTCAAATTCCAGGTGTCCTGTTCCGGCCAGAAAGCGACATTCGCCTCCCTATATTCATGTGCTCGCCATGGGCAGCGATTGGGACCTGCCCTTCGTTCAATGGCGGCCTGACGGAGCCACTTAACTCAAACGTTAGATGCTATGAAGATCATCGCCGCATGCCCAGATTGCATTCAAGAAGCATCAAAGGATGGGAAGCCGCCCAAGTTCAATCCCATAGCTGGCGAACTTAATGACAATGGCATGATTCACGTCACTTGCGACCGAGGACACAGCGGAGTCGTCCTATACAACGCCCGCCGATACGAAGTACTCGTGCGATCAGCCGCTCGTGCAGCGCTCGACGGATATACAAACGAAGTCGTAGCTGTTATGTCCTCGGCACTCGAACGCATATACGAGTTCTACATCCGTGTCTCGTCCCGCGCAAAGGGTATCCCGGAGGAAACGGTTGAGGCGGCTTGGAAAAATGTCGCCGCCCAGTCAGAACGCCAATTTGGTGCATTTCAGTTCCTCTATATGCTTGACCAGAGCCGCCCCTTCAAGCTTGAGACACGCATTACCGAGACGCGTAACAAAGTGGTCCACCGAGGTAAAATTGTGCGGGAGGCGGAGGCCCTCGAATTTGCTGAAAACGTCTACAGCGTAATCCAACACCTTCAGACAGAGCTTCAATCGAAGTTTCCCCAATTCGTAGCTGAAGAAGTCGACCGGGAGATGAAAGTCCAGCAGTCGCAAGTTCCAGAGGGTGTTAACCACATCAAATTGTCCACTGTCACCGTGAACGTGGACAAGTCTAAGAACGAGGTCGCCGGAGTCGTGACAAAGTTCATTGAGCATGTTGCAGCCATACATCAGACGCGCGAGCGCGGTTTTCCTGCATAGCATCAAAAATTCGTCCGAGTCGACCACTACTTCGTGATGGTGGTTTTTCTCAGGCGTTAGTTGAATGTCTGCAATGGGTCGAAATCGGTCGCTCCGGAGGGTCCTAACCACGCGTACCGCCGGCCAACGATCATTTAATTCTCAAAGAAGTTTTCCCGACTCCCTAAAGTTTTCCGTGCCCTTGCCGTCAACCCTCGTTGGGGCAAGAAAGACCGCAGTCCGCCTCATCATGCCGCCAGCTCTAATGGCGTCAACAACAAACGGGGAGCGGAGAGAGAAATGCATATCGGAAACTGGTCCATCCGAGCAAGACTCGGGGCATCTTTCGGCGCAGTGCTGCTGGTATCGGCAATCGCCTTGGGAATCGGCGTGACGCAGCTGCGATCCATCGGCGAAGCAGCCCATTCGGTCGACACCGTCGCCAAGAACAGCCCAGCGCTGACCCAATTGGATCAACAAATCACCACCACCACCGAATGGATGATCGGCCTGGGCATTGCAGCCCTGCTCCTTTCAGTGGCATGCGTCCAAGCCCTATCCAGGAGCATCCAGCAACCGCTAGCCGAAGCCGAACTAATCGCCGAGACAGTAGCCGCCGGCGACCTCAGCCAGGAATTCGAAACCGAGCGCACTGGCCCCTTTGGCGCCCTGCTCGGCGGTCTTGGTCGGATGGAAGACATGCTGACTGACCTCATCGCGAGGATCAAGACGTCCACCGACTCCATCACCGAAGCTTCGCACCGGATTGCCGCCGGCAATACCGATCTGTCGCAGCGCACCGAGCAGCAGGCAGCGACGCTGGAGGAAACGGCATCGAGCATGAGCGAACTGACGGCCATGGTGCAGCAGAACACCGAGCGCGCCCGCGAAGCGAACCGCTTTGCGCAGTCGGCGTCGGGCATCGCCGAGCGCGGTGGCGAGGTAATGACCGCGGTGGTCGACACGATGCAAGCGATCGACACGAGTTCGAAGAAGGTCGCCGATATCGTGGACGTCATTCAAGGCATCGCGTTCCAGACCAATATCCTGGCGCTCAATGCCGCCGTGGAGGCGGCTCGGGCAGGAGAACAAGGGCGCGGGTTCGCCGTAGTCGCTGGCGAAGTGCGGACGTTGGCCCAACGCAGTGCCGCCGCGGCACGCGAGATCAAGGCCTTGATCGACGATTCGGTGCAGCAGGTGGGGAGCGGCTCGGATCTGGTGGGCAAGGCGGGTCATACCATGCATGAAATCGTCGGGGCGGTCCGGCATGTCACCACGCTGCTGAGCGAAATCGGCGCCGCGTCGGAAGAGCAAAGCACCGGCATCGCGCAGGTCGCCGTGGCGGTGACGCAGATGGATACGGTGACGCAGCAGAATGCCGCGCTCGTCGAACAGGCCGCCGCCGCGTCGAATGCGCTGGCCGACGAGGCGCGCGAGTTGCAGAGCGTGGTGGCGCGGTTCCGGCTGGAGGCTGGTCCTGCTCCGATGTCATCGTCGCGGGAGCCATCCCTTCGATTGGCCGCGGCCCGATAACCGGCGACCTGGCCTTACAAGCCCAGCCCGAGGCGGATCGCGGACTCGACGGGCGAATAGGCGCCATCCTCGCGCGCGATCTGCAGCGGCTCTCGCGGCAGCAACGGCGGCTGCGCCATGAAGCGTGGCGTCGTGCCGCGGTGCGGCTGGGCGGAATGCACGAGGAAGGGGTGGCACAGGTACACCGTTCCTGCTTCGCCGGTAGCCAGTGCCTCCGGGCGCCCTTCCGTCTCCGGCAACCTGCCGACGATCTCGCGCAAGGTCAGGCCGGCCTCACCGGCCGGCGCCAGCATCCTCGCGACATCGAGATGCGAGCCGATACGGATTCGGGTCGGTGCGTCGCGCTCGCCGACGTCCGAGAACAGGAACAGCATCAGCAGCGCTCTGCCCTTCGAGTGGACGTTGACGCGCCAGTCCATGAAATCCGGTTGTTCCCAGCCGAAACTGACATCGACATGCCAGCCGGCGTCGCCGGGATCGTCTGCCGACGGGAAGCGCACGGGGAATGTGCCCATCGCCATGCAAGGCAACCAGCGCCCTGCCCCAGCCAGTTGATCGAAGGCATGCCGCAGGGTCGGCGTATTGGCGGCCTGCACGAACGGCGGCTGCGAATACATGCCGAGGCGAACCACCGGTTTTGTCCAGCTGGAGGGATCGTCCGGATCGCAGCCGGTATCGCGCCACAGGATCGCCCGCGCTTCGTCGGCCAGCGCGCGGGGAAAAGCGCCGTCGAGTCTGACGAATCCGCGCTCGATGAAATCGCGGACCTGCCCTTCGTCCAGCGCTCCCTCTCGACGATGGTCGCTTTGCATCTGGCTCCCTCCACCCGGTCGTCATGCCATAGCCCGGCATGGTACCGAAACCGGTGATGAGGGATCGACGTCAATTCAAGCGCTGTCCGGATGCCGCATCGAACAGATGCACATGCTCGACCCGTGGCCGGAGCCTGAGCGCGCTGCCGGGACGGGCATCGACCCGCTCGCGGAATGCCGCCACCAGTTGATGCCTGCCGAGTTTCGCGGCGATCAGCGTTTCCGACCCGGTCGGTTCGACCACCACGACACCGGCCTCCAGCGCGTCGCGCTCCTCCAGCGTGAAATGCTCGGGCCGCACGCCATACAGGACCTCATGGCCGTGCGCTGCCTCGGGAGCACGGTCGAGCGGCAGCGGCAGGCGCAGCCCATCGTCGGTCAGGATCGACGGCGCGCCATCGCGCTGCACGCGCCCGCGGAAGAAGTTCATGGCCGGCGAGCCGATAAAGCCGGCGACAAAGGCATTGCGCGGGCGATCGTACAGTTCCAGCGGCACGCCCGATTGCTCGACCACACCATCCTTGAGCACGACGATGCGGTCGGCCATCGTCATGGCCTCGACCTGGTCGTGGGTCACATACAGCGTGGTGGTCCCCAGCCGCTGGTGCAGCGCCTTGATCTCCGTGCGCATCTGCACGCGCAGCTTGGCGTCGAGGTTCGACAGCGGCTCGTCGAACAGGAAGGCTTCGGGCTGGCGCACGATGGCGCGTCCCATCGCCACACGCTGGCGCTGGCCGCCCGACAGGCGGCGCGGCGTGCGGTCGAGTACGGCGGACAGGCCCAGCGTTTCGGCAACGGCCTGCACGCGCCGCTCGATCTCGGCCTTGGGCAGACCCTGCAGCTTCAGAGAAAAGCCCAGGTTCTGCGCCACCGTCATATGCGGATACAGCGCGTAGTTCTGGAACACCATCGCGATATTGCGGTCGCGTGGCGCCACGTCGTTGATCAGCCGGTCGCCCAGGCGGATTTCGCCGCCGCTGATCGGCTCGAGGCCCGCCACCATGCGCAGCAGCGTGGATTTGCCGCAGCCGGACGGGCCGACCAGCGCGACGAACTCGCCGTCGCGGATGTCGATCGACAAGTCGTGGATGACGTCGGTGCTGCCGTAGGCCTTGCGCAGGTGTCGGAGAGAGATGGAAGCCATGAATCCGTCGAAATTGAAAGGCCAGCCAGCCGTCAGTCCTTGACGCCGCCTGCCGTCAGCCCGCGCACCAGATACTTGCGCACCAGCAGCGTGAACGCCACCACCGGCAGCATCACCAGCGTGCCGCCGGCGGCGATCTTGGTCCATTCCCATCCTTCGTATTGCAGGAAATTGACGATGGCGACCGGCGCGGTGACGGCATGGGTCCGGGTCAGGATCAGCGCGTAGAAGAAGTCGTTCCACGAGAAGATGAAGCACAGTACGGCGGTGGCGGCCACGCCCGGCGCTGCGAGCGGCAGCGTGACGCGCCAGAACGCACTCCAGACGCCGCAGCCATCGATCCAGGCGGCCTCTTCCAGCGCGGCCGGTACCGCCTCGAAGAAGCCCTGCATCAGCCAGATCACCACGGCCAGGTTGAAGGTCAGGTAGACCAGCGCCAGTCCCCATACGGTATCGAGCAGGCCGATCCAGCGATACGCGAGAAAGAACGGGATCGTGAAGGCGATCGGCGGCGCCATCCGCGTGATCAGGATCCACAGCGCCACGCGGCCACGCGAGCGAAAGCGCCAGCGGGTCAGCGCATAGGCAGCCGGTACCCCGATCGCGAGCGACAGCACCGTCGACAGCGTGCTGACCACCAGGCTGTTGGCGAACGAGCGGGCAAAGTTGCCCTCCAGCAGCGCGCGGAACGCATCCAGCGTGGGCGCAAACAGCAGGCTGTCGTCGAACGCGCCCTCGGCCGGCCGGAAGGCGATCTGCACCAGCCACAGGAAGGGGAACATCAGCACCAGCAGCAAGGCCAGCGCCACCGCGGCACGTGCATGGCGGCGCAGCCAGCTCAGCGGCCTTGCACGCGACTGCGGCAGCGTTGGCGTATCGGCTCGTGCGCCGCCGCCATGGCGCGGCAATCGCAGCGTGTCAGTCGTCGCGTTCATTGGCATTGCTCCCCTTGAACCGGCTGATCGACCAGCTGATGACAAAGACCGCCGCCAGCATCACCACGGCAATCGCGCTGGCGTAGCCCCAATACGAGAAATTGAAGGCCTGGATAAAGCCATAGAAGTTGGTGACCTCGGTGACCGTGCCCGGACCGCCGTTGGTCAGCACATAGATCAGCGGAAACGCCTTGAAGCTGTCGATCAGCCGGAACAACGCACACACCACCAGCACCGGCCGGATATAGGGCAGCACGATGTAGCGGAACAGCTGCCAGCGGTTGGCGCCATCGATGCGCGCGGCTTCGAGCGGCTCGTCGGGAATCATCTGCAACGCCGCCAGCACCATCAGCATCGTGAACGGGAACCACTGCCACGTCTCGGCAATGCTGATCGCCCACAGCGCAGTATCGGGATTGGCGATCAGCGAGCGCAGCGGCAAGCCGATCTGCTCCAGCGCGCGATGCAGCGGGCTGACGTCGGGCGTGTAGAGGATTTTCCAGATCAGCGCAACCACGATCGGCGGCAGCACCATCGGGATCAGGAAGACCGAACGGATCGCGGCCAGCAAGCGGGAATGCGCGTTCAGCAGCAGCGCAATGGCCAACCCAAGCGCCAATTGCAGCGTCACGCTGGACAGCGACAGCCGCACCTGCACCCACAGCGAACCGGTAAAGCGCGGGTCGTCGAGCAACTGCCGGTAGTTGACCAGCGGATCGTCGAATCGGAACGTTCCCACCGGGTCGAGCAGGTTCAGCGGCGTCAGGCTGATCACCAGCAAGGCCGCCGCGGGAACCAGCGTGATCGCGCCGAGAATCAGCAGCGAAGGCGCGAGGCCGAACAGGAAGGCACGGCGCCGCTCGGCTTCCCAGCCGGGCGGCGACGCAGCGTGCCGGGTAGAAATGGAGCTCGCCATCAGACTGCCACGCCCGCCCGCTTCAGCTCGGCGATCGCCGCAACCTGCGCCTGCTTCATCGCGCTGGCCGCGCTCTGCTGGCCGGAGACGATCAGCTCGATCGCCTTGTTCAGTTGCTGGTCGATCTGCGGATAGACCGAAACCGTGCGGTACTTCATATGGCCCTGCTTGCCGGACAGCTCGATCGAATCGGTGCACAGCCTGGCGATGTCGTAGCCATTGACGACCTGGCGCTTGCGGAACACCTCGGCGTCGATGTCCGAGCGGCGCGACGGCGAACCGTACCCGGCCGCAACCGCGCGACGTGTGATCGTTTTCGAGGTCGCCCACACGATGAACTGCCAGGCGGCTTCCTTGTTCTTGCTGCCGATCGGGATGCCGTAGCCGTGCACCGCAGTCCCCGGGAAACGACCGGCCGGTCCCTTCGGCACCAGGCCCCACGCCGCGGTCTGCGCGGCCTTGCTCGACGCCGGATCGCCGACCTGCGACAGATAGATCTGGCCCAGCGTGCTGAAGTTGCTGCGGCCGGCCTTCAGCGCTTGCACCGCCTGGTCTGGCGTATACGAAACGGCGCCGTCGGGACCGAACTCGCGCAGCAGCCGCGCGAAGTAGTCGGCGGCGGCGATCGCTTCGGGTGTATCCAGCGTCGGATAGAGCTCGTCCGGCGCCTTGCGGAAGACGTCCCCGCCGAAGGCATGCAGATACGGCGGGAAGTTCCAGCCGTAGTGATTGTCGGTGACGAAGCCCGCCACGCGATCCTTGCGGTTGACGGCTTTCAGCGTCTTGACCAGATCGTCGGTGGTATCCGGATAGGCGAGCCCCGCTGCCTTGACCAGATCGAAGCGGGACGAGGCGCTGATGGTCACCTCGGCGGTCCACGGCACGCCGTAGAGCTTGCCGTCGCGGCCCGTCTCCGGCGCGCGGGCGCCAGGCAGGAAGTCGTTGATGTCGAACTCGGCCGGCGTCCGGCCCGGGTCCTTGATGAAATCGTCGAGCGGCGTCAGCCAACCCGACTGGATCCACCGGCTCGAATAGATAAAGGTCACGTTGACCACGTCGAAGCCCGAACCCTTGGTCGACAGCTCCAGATCGACACGCTGGTTGTAGACCGGAAAGGACGGCGTGTCGAAGTTGACCTTGATACCGGTCTGCGCCTCGAACTCGGGCAGCCATTGCCGCAGTAGCTTCTGGTACGGCGCGCTGAAAGCGGAAACGTTTAGCACCACGCCGGCGTACTTCTTTGCACCCTGGGCGAACGCTGGCGCGCCAAACACGGCGCCCGCGCCGAGCGCGGCGCCGGCACGCAGCACCCGGCGGCGGCCCAGGTCGGGCGCCAGCGTGCCATCGTCAGCAGTGACGGCCGATACTGCCGCGGAAACGTCAGACTCGATTGCAGTGGTCATGTCATGTCCTGATGCATTGGCATGAATCACTGCGGCGCGGCGGCAGTCAGATCGACACTGCGGCGGCCATCGACGCCGACCGGCACGTCGCCGCTGACGGTCACGCGTCGCACCACGCGGTGCTGGTCGCCGTAATCGTTCAGCGCGTAGTGCTGCGTGGCGCGGTTGTCCCAGATGGCGACGTCGCCCGGCGACCAGCGCCAGCGCACGGTGTTCTCCAGCCGCACCACGCGGTTTTGCAGCACCTCGAGCAGATGGCGCGATTCGCTGGTGGACAGCCGCGACAGCCGCTTGATGAAATGCCCCAGCAACAGCGCGCGTTCGCCGGTTTCCGGATGGACACGCACGACCGGATGCTCGGCCTCGATGACCTTGCGGGTGAAGACCGCACGATACTTCTTGCGCCCTTCCGCCTCCTGCTCGCTGGCACCGTCGTCGACACGGGTCTCGGCATAGTCGAAGTCGTTGCCGTGGATGGCCCACAGCCGGTCGGCAATTGCTTTCAGCTCGTCCGGCAGCGCATCATAGGCGGCCACGGTGTTGGCCCACACCGTATCGCCACCGACCGGCGGCAATACCACCGCACGCAGAATGCAGACCTTGGGCGGGGCGACCTTGAACGTCACGTCGGTATGCCAGGAATCGGCGCGGCCGCCGTGGCGCGAATCGAGTTCGAGAAAGGTGGTGCCATCCGGAGCGGGCACGGTGGGATGCGATTCGATCTCGCCCCACAGTCGTCCGAACGCCTGGTGCGTGGCGTCGTCCAGATTTTGTTGCCCGCGCAGAAACAGCACGCGATGCCGCAGCAAGGCAGCCTTGAGCGCCTCCAGCGTGCTGGGATCAAGCGTGCCGGACAGGCGCAGTCCGCGCACTTCTGCCCCGATGCGGGGCGAAACCGGAACGATGTCCAGTTGAGTGGACGTGGTGTCGGGGCGATCCTGGATGACGGCGCTCATCGGTTCTCCGTGGCAATGAATGGGACCGAACCATGTTATTGGTCCCATTCCGCCAGGAGAACGAAGTAAAACGTATGTCGATATTCGCGGTGAGAGCGGGTGATAGCGAGCGGCATGCGCGGTGTTGCGGCACCGCGCGTGGCGTTCGCGCGCTACTGCCTAGCGACCGACAAAGCGCGGCACCCGCTTTTCCTTCCACGCAAGCGCGCCTTCCTTGATGTCCTCCGACTGCACCGAGCGCTGCATGTCCACGGCCAGCGCTTCCACGTCCAGCACGCCGCGGGCGATCGCATTCAGATGTTTTTTCATGCCGAACACCGAGATCGGAGCCAACGCCGCGATGGTCGAAGACAGCTGTTCGACGCGCTCGCGCAGCGCACCGGCGGGCAGCAGTTCCGTCAGGAAGCCGCAGCGGTACATCGCCTCGGCATCGATCTTCTCCGCGGTCAGGAACAGATGCTTGGCCGCATTCAGTCCGAGCCGGGACACGTAGCGCTCCATGCCGCGCTGATAGAAATGCAAACCCAGGCGGGCGGCAGGCATGAACATCTCGGTGGCGTGCGTCCCGATCCGGAAGTCGCAGGCGAGCGCGAGATCGGTGCCGCCGCCATAGACGCCACCATGAATCTCGGCAAGCGTCACCGGACGGCAGTCCTCGAGCGCATTGACCAGCGGCTCGAATCCCGCGCCGCGCTGCCCTGCGGCCAGCTTGCCGATATCGAAGCCGCTGCAGAAATACTTGCCGCTGCCGCGCAGGCGCAGCACCAGCACGTCGCTGCCATTGACTGTTTCGACATGCTGGCGCAGCGCGGCGAGGTCGTCCGGCCCGAGCCGATTGGCGACGTCCGGCCGGCTCAGCGTGATGGTGGCGATGCGGTCTTCGATCTCGAGGATGGGGAGCGATCCGGTGTCTGACATGAGCTGACCTTGCGATGGGAAGGGGTGGTCCAGGAAACAGGAAACAGAAGAATGAATGCCGCCTCGCACTTGCCAGCGCGGCGTCGAAGCGATCGATTCGCGCTTGCGCAAAGGCGGGACGGGCCTGCACCCGCCGCCACCAGTCGGCAACGGCCGGGGCAGAGTCCGGCGATAGCGCGTCGGCATCGAGCTCCGCCAGGCGCGCGACGAACGGAACGGCCGCGATATCGGCCAGCGTGTAGCGATCGCCGAGCAGCCATGGGCCGCCATCCGCCAGCATCGCTTCCATCTTCGGCACGATGGCCTTCAGCTGGTCCAGCGCGGCGCGCTTCTCGTCGTCGGTATAGGGCTGCCGCGCGACGCGTAGCCAGGCCTCGCGCCGCTGCGCGGTCGGCACCCGCGCCAGCCGCTCGGCCAACTCGGCGTCGGTCCATTGCGACGCCTGGGTTTGGAACACCAGGCTCCAGTTCAGGATCAGCAGATTCGGCAGCGCGCGCTCGTCGGTCCAGCGAATGAAATTGCGCATCACGGCGCGCCGATAGGGATCATCCGGGCGCAGCGGCGGCTCCGGATGCGTATCGTCGAGGTATTCGCAGATCGTGCTGCTTTCATGCAGCGCCCGCCCGTCGTCGAGCACCAGCCCCGGCACCACGCCGTTGGGATTGACGGCCAGATACGCTGCGGAGTGATGCTCCTGGCGGCGCATGTCGACCGGCAAGCTGTCGTAGGCAATGCCCTTCTCCGCCAGGCACAGGCGCACGCGGCGCGAGGCGCTGGACAGCCAGCTGTGATAGAGCTTCATGCCGGTTCTCCTGGGATACGGTGCGAAATGCCGGTTGGAAGGATCGGTTGGAATGGCCGGTCGAACTACGGAATCAGCACCACGGCGCCGCTGGTCTGCCGCGCCTCAAGCTGGCGGTGGGCCTCGCGCACATCCTCGAATGCGAAGCGCTGGCCGACTTCGAGCCGGACGTGCCCCGCCGACACCGCCTCGGACAGCGCGGCCATGCCCTGGCGCAGCGAGGCGGCATCCGCAATAAAGGTGCGCAGCGTGGGACGGCAGACCATCAGCGACTTTGCATGCAGCAGCTGCAGGTCGAACGCTTCGACGTCGCCCGATGCGGTGCCATAGTTGATCGCCATGCCGAGCGGACGCAGGCACGACAACGACGGCACGAACACGTCCTTGCCGACCGCGTCATAGACGACCGCCACGCCCCTTCCCTCCGTCAATTCCAGCGTGCGGGCGACGAAGTCCTCGCTGCGGTAATCGATCACGTGATGACAGCCATGGGCCAGCGCAATCTCGCGCTTTGCCTCCGAGCCAACGGTACCGATCACGGTGGCGCCCAGCGCGCGCGCCCATTGGCTCAGGATCACGCCCATGCCGCCGGCGGCCGCATGCACCAGCACCGCGTCTCCGTGACGGACCGGCGAAATTCGGCGCAACAGATATTCGGCGGTCAGCCCGCGCAGCAGCGTGGCGCCCGCCACGTCTGCGGGTATCTCGGCGGGCAACGGCACCACGCGCGCCGCGGGAACATTGCGGACGACCTGATAGGCCCCCGGCTGAAAACACCCGACCGCCTGGCCGAGCTCCAGCCCGGTGACGCCCGGTCCTACCGCTTCGATACGGCCGGCACCCTGCGAGCCGAGGATGACCGGAAACGACGTCGGCTGATGCGGGCCATGGCTGCCACGCCGCTGATAGATGTCGGCGAAATTGACGCCGATGGCGCTCTGCCGGATTTGCACCTCACCCTCGCCAGGCGGGGGCACGGCGACTTCGATCCGCTCCAGCACGTCGGGGCCGCCATTTGTTTGTATTTGTATTGCCACCGTATGCATACGAAGCCTTCGTGATGGTGTGTGCCGTATGGACCCGCCGCCGCTCGGCGCCCGCCCTTCGAGCCAAGGAATGTACTTTTTGACATTTCTGGCGGCTCAGTTCAGCGCGAATTCTAGGACACCGCGCCCCGCATCGCATCCATATAACCACCTATTCGTATACATACGATTGTTGTGCGTATACTCGCCACACCAATTCAACGCCCTCCCCCCACGATGACCCAGTCCGATCCCCAACTCCCCCTGCACGGCATCAACGTCCTCGACCTGACCGTGGCCCGAGCGGGCCCGGCCGCGGTACGGCTGCTGTCCGACTGGGGCGCCAATGTCATCCGGCTCGAGCCGCCACCGCCGAAGGACCACGGCTCGGTGACCGGGCAGCGCCGCGGCTCCGACGAGCAGAACCTGCATCGCAACAAGCGCAGCATGTGCGTGGACCTGAAAACCCCGGAGGGCGCGCAGATCCTGGCGCGGCTGCTGGACAAGACCGACGTGGTGGTCGAGAACTTCCGCTCGGTGGTCAAGGCACGGCTGGGGCTGACGTACGAGGCACTGAGCGAGCGCAATCCCCGCGTGATCCTGGCCAGCATCTCGGGCTTCGGCCAGGATGGTCCGTACAGCGAACGGCCGGGCGTCGATCAGATCGTCCAGGGCATGTGCGGCCTGAGCTCGGTGACCGGCGAGCCGGGACGCGGTCCGGTGCGCGTCGGCATCGCGATCTCCGACACCACGGCCGGCATGTTCCTGGGCCAGGGGATTCTGCTGGCGCTGTTCCATCGCGAACGGACCGGCCGCGGCCAATGGGTCCATACGTCGCTGATCGAGGCGATGCTGAACAAGCTGGATTTCCAGGCGGCGCGCTACACGGTCGACGGCGTGGTTCCTTCGCAGCAGGGCAATTCGCATCCGACGCTGGTACCGATGGGCACCTATCGCGCCAGCGATGGCCTGGTCAATATCGCGGCCAGTACCCAGCGGATGTGGGCGAACTTCTGCCAGGCGCTGGAGGCGCACGATCTGCTCGATCATCCCGACTATCGCGACGCGCGTTCGCGCGCGCGCAACCGCGTGAGCCTCGACGAAGCGATCCAGGCCCACACCTCGCGCTTTACCTGCGCCGAGCTGATGGCGCGGCTCAATCCCGCCGGCGTGCCGTGCGGTCCGATTCTCGATATCGGCCAGGCGTTCGAGGACCCGCAGGTGCGGCATCTCGGCATGACCCGTACCGCGCGCCATCCCGTACTGGGCGAACTGGACCTGCTGCGATCGCCGATCAATCTGTCCGCCGCGCCCCACCCCGAGCGCTTTGCACGCGCCGCGCCGGACCCCGGCGAGCAAACCGACGAGCTGCTCGGCGAACTGGGCTACGCACCGGAGCTCATCGCACAGTGGCGCGACAAAGGCGCGATCGCCTGACCGGCAACGCGGGACCGCAGCGTCCGATCGCCAACGAGGACGACAACGACGCCAACGACAACGACAACACGACAAGGAGACATCGATGCACAGCCGTTCCACTGCGACCCTCGCGGCCCTGGCGGCCGCGGGTCTGATCGCGGCCACCGTGCCTGCCGCCGGCCTGGCCCAGGGCTACCCGAACAAGCCGATCCGTCTGGTAATCGGCTACACGCCCGCAGGCGCGGCAGACTTCGTCGCCCGCGTCGTCGGCGAGGCGATGTCCAAGGAGCTGGGGCAGCCGGTTGTGGTCGAGAACAAGCCGGGCGCGGGCAGCACGCTGGCATCCGCATGGCTGGCGCAGGCACCGGCGGACGGCTACACGCTCGGGCTGGCCACCGCGACGATCTACGGCATGGACCAGCATCTGTACAAGGTCAAATACAAGCCCGACAGCTTCACGCCGATCACGCGGTTGACCATCTCGCCGCTGATCCTGGCGGTCAACAAGGACCTGGGGATCAGCGACGTCAAAACGCTGGCCGCCAAGGCCAAGGCAAATCCCGGCAAGTTCAACTACTCGTCGTCGGGCATCGGCGGCTCGCCGCACGTGGCCGGGCTGTCGTTCGCCAATGCGGTCGGCGTCAACATGACGCACGTGCCGTACAAGGGCGGCGCGCCGGCCCTGCAGGCGGTGGCCGCTGGCGAGGTGGAGTTTTCCTTCGGCACCGCGTCGTCGGTGCTGCCGCTGGGCACGCAGGGCGTGGTCAAGATGATCGGTGTCACGACGCCGCAGCGCTCGGCCGTGGCGCCGGGGCTGCCGACCATTGCCGAGCTCGGATTGCCCGGCTTCGACTACACCTTCTGGTTTGGCCTGTTCGGACCGGCGGGACTGCCGAAGGAGGTGACAGACAAGCTCTATGCCGTCGCCACCAAGGTGCTGGCCGATCCCGCCATCCGTACCCGGCTGGTCGACAACGGCAGCGAACCCTCTCCGTCGCGCTCGCCGGCCGAGTTCAAGGAATGGGCGCAGGAGGACGGCAAGAAGGCGCTGCAACGCACGGTACAGGCGGGCGTGAAGATCGAGTGAAGGGTGCGGCCGTCGACCGCCCTTATCGCTGCGCTAGCGCTGCCGTAGCGCTGCCCTACCGCTGCCCTACCGCTGCCCCTTGGCGCCGACCGCTTCGTCCGGCATCGACGCAATCATGTCCGCATAGACATTGCCGCCGGTCGAGATGTGCTCGACCATCGCCCGCGCCGCCGACTCCTCATCGCCGCGCAGGATCGCTTCGAGCACCGCGCCATGCTCCTGCAGCGAGGCGCGGATGCGCGCGGGCTTTTCGAAGCGGTAGTCGCGCATGCCGCGCATGCGGGCCCGCATGGTGCGAATCTGCGCGCTGAGGATGTCGTTGCGACAAGCCTCGTAGATGACCGCGTGGAAGCGATCGTTGGCCTCGCGATAGCGATCGGCGCTGGCTTGCGCCGCAGCCTCCTCGCAGGCCGCGTAGGCCGCGCGCAGGGCTTCCCGTTCGGACTCGGTGATGCGCCGCGCCGCCAGTTGCGCGGCCAGTGCCTCGAGCTGAACCAGGATCTCGCTCATCGCGACGTATTCGCGCAGCGTGATGGCCGATACGATGGCGCCGCGCCGCGGCACCAGATCCACCAGCCCGGCCGACGCCAGCCGGATCAACGCCTCCCGCACCGGCGTACGCGATACCGAGAAACGCGACAGCAATTGCTGTTCGTCGAGTTGCGCGCCGCTGGCCAGCTTGCCGGAAAGGATCTCCTGTTCGATGGTGGCGCGGATCGTTTCCGCCAGACTCGTTCGCTCTTCGGGCATGCGGCAGGGGCATCGGTTTGAGTGGCGCAATTCTACTACGGCGTCCATCGAAAAGCCGTTTTTGCATGCGTTGCGCGGCGTTCTGTGTACGGAGACGATTCCGCACGGTTCATCCACCGGCCAGACACGGACCTGCGCCGAGCGTTTTTACCGTCGCATGCAATTTTTTCGCCGCTGCGCTTCGCGGGTGGCCATCCGACTGGCAGATCGAATCCCTTGGCAGGCTGCCCTGCGCCGCTGCCGCGAAATCATCCCCCTCTGGGCGTGGATATTGCTGAAAGACCGTACCCATCCACCGTCAAGGGAGAATGTGCCATGTCGATTCGTACCGCCACACTGAGTGTCCTCAGTACTGCCGCCTGTTCCCTGCTGCTGTCATCCGCGGTGATGGCACAAGGCACCAGCACCGCGCCCAGGAACACGGCACCGAGCAATATGCCGGCCACCACCGCGACGGATGAGACCACCACACGGGGCACCACCCGCGATGCGGCCCGCGATACCAGCAAGCTGGTGCGCGCCGACCGCAGCTTCCTCGAGAACGCCGCGCAAGGCGGCCTGGCCGAGGTCGAAGGCAGCAAGCTGGCCGAACAGAAAGCGTCCAGCGCCGACGTCAAGTCTTTCGCCGCCCGCATGATCAAGGACCATACCAAAGTCAACGAGGAACTGACCAAGCTCGCTTCGAGCAAGGGCTATACGCCGCCCACCGAACCTTCGGTCGTGCAGCGCACCGAACTGAAGGCACTGAGCGCGCTCGACGGCGAACGCTTCGACAAGATGTACAGCAGCCGGATCGGTGTCGCCGCCCACGAGAACACCGTCAAGCTGTTCAAGGAAGCCGCGCAGAACGCCAAGGATCCGGACATCAAGGCCTTCGCGGCCAAGCATGTGCCCGATCTGGAGGAGCATCTGAAGATGGCGCGCGACCTGAACAAGAAGGTCGGCAACGACAAGTAAGCGCTGCCGGGCGCAGCGAGACCGGGAATTCGCTGGTCTCGCCGCGCCTTACAGCATATGCGCCAGAAACTCCCGCGTGCGCGGGTGTTGCGGTGCGTGGAAGAACTCCGCGGAGGGCGCGCTCTCGACGATGCGGCCCTGATCCATGAAGACGACGCGGTGCGCGACTTCGCGCGCGAAGCCCATTTCGTGCGTGACCACCAGCATCGTCATCTGGTCGTCCGCGAGCTGACGCATGGTGCGCAGCACCTCGCCGGTCAGCTCGGGATCGAGCGCCGAGGTCGGTTCGTCGAACAGCATGATGTCGGGCTCCATCGCCAGCGCACGCGCGATCGCGACACGCTGCTTCTGCCCGCCCGACAGCCGCGACGGGTAGTTGTCGCGCTTCTCCAGCAGGCCGACCTTGCGCAGCAGCGCATCGGCGGTCGGCACGATGGCCTCGCGCGCGATGCCCTTGACCGTCATTGGCGCCTCGATGATGTTCTGCAGCACCGTCATGTGCGGGAACAGATTGAACGACTGGAACACCATGCCCATCTTGCGGCAGATGCGCCGTACCTCGGCATCGGGCACATAGCGGCTGCGCTGGTCTGGGCCGAGCGCGGCCAGCGTCTCGCCTTCGATCTCGATGCTGCCGCCGTCGATCGTCTCCAGATGATTCAGGCAGCGCAGCAGCGTGCTTTTGCCCGAGCCGGAGGGTCCGATGACCGCGACCACCTCGCCCTTGCGCAGCGTCAGCGAAACGCCATGCAGCACGCGGTTGGCGCCGAACGACTTGACGATATCGGTCGCGCGGATCATCACGGGGCGCTCCTGCCCTTCGCTCCCGTTGCTCACGGGATCATTGATCGTGTGCGGCATAGCGTTTTTCCAGGCTTTGGAACATCCAGGTCAGCAGCAGCGTCATCAGCAGATAGAAGGCCGCGGCGACGAGGAAAGGCGTGGTGGTGAAGTCGCGCTGCACGATGCCGCGGGCGGTGCGCAGGATGTCGTTGAGCGCCAGCACGTAGATCAGCGAGGTGTCCTTGACGAGCGTGATGGTCTCGTTGCTGACCGGCGGCAGCACGCGCCGCACCATCTGCGGCAGCACGACGCGGCGCATCGTCTGCAGGTATGTCATGCCGAGCGCCTTGCTCGCTTCGTACTGGCCGCGGTCCACCGACTGGATGCCGGCGCGGAAGATCTCGGCAAAGTAGGCGGCGTAGTTCAGGGCGAAGGCCACCACCGCCGCCGGGAAGTCGGGCAGGCGCACGCCGACGACCGGCAGCAACGGCAGCGCGAAATAGACGAACAGCAGCTGCAGCATCAGCGGCGTGCCGCGCATCAGCCAGATATAGCCGTTGACGGCCACGCTCAGCGGCCGCCATGCCGACAGGCGCGCCAACGCCAGCGCCAGGCCGAGGGGCACCGACAGCGCCAGCGTGATGAAGAACAGCGAGAGCGTGATCCGCGCGCCCTGCGCCATCGGTCCCAGCAGGGAGAGAACGTAGTCCATGGATCGAAACCCGGCGCGCGGGATCCAGAAAAAAGCGGCGCCCCATGAAGGGGCGCGGCAGGCTTACTTGCTTACTTGATCAGATTCGCGCCGAACCACTGCTGCGCGATGCGGGCGGCCGTGCCGTCCTGCTTCATCTCGGCCAGCGTCTTGTCCAGCTGCGACAGCAGTTCGGTGTCATCCTTGCGCAGGCCGACGCCGTAGTCCTCGGTGCCGAAGTTCTCGTCCAGCACGCGGTACTCGCCGGCACGCTTGCTGACCAGATAGCGGCCCACGACCTCGTCGACCACGATGGCGTCCAGGCGCCCTGCCGACAGATCCATCAGCGCGGTCACGTTGTCGCCGAAGGTCTTCAGTTCCTTGATGCTGGCGGCGACCTGCGCCTCCTTGCGGATCGCGTCGACCGCGCTGCTGCCGTCCTGCGCACCGACGATGCGGCCGGCCAGATCGGCCTTGGCCTTGATCGGCGAGGCGCTGCCGACCACGATGATCTGGTGATTGCTCATGTAGGGCGCGGTGAAGCTGATGTTCTTCTTGCGCTCGTCCGTGATGGTCAGGCCGTTCCACAGCACGTCGACGCGCTTGCCGTTCAGCTCGGCCTCCTTCGCGCTCCAGTCGATGGCCTTGAACTCGACCGTCATGCCGAGCCGGCGTGCGGCTTCCTTGGCCATGTCGATATCGAAGCCGACGATTTCATTGTTGGCATCGCGAAAGCCCATCGGCGGGAAGTTGTCGTCCAGGCCGACCACGACGGTCTTGGCCGCCGCCGCGGGGGCGGTGGCGGCGCCGGCCGCCGCAGGCGCTTGTTCGGACTTGCCGCAGGCGGCGAACAGGGCCACGGCGGAGACGATCAGGAGGGCTTTCAGTGATTTCATGATGTGAGAGGCGCGGAGCGAGAGAGATCAGAGATCAGAGCAAAGGCGGGCGATGCCCGGGAGCCATCCGACATCCCGCATCGGCGCGGTGAGATGGCGGCAAACCCGCCATTATACGAAAGACCGATCCGTCCGGAGAATGTGGCGCACAGGCCCACGTCGTCTGTCCGCGTCGTCTATGCTTTAGCAATGTGCTAAATCCTTTAGCAATGCGAATCCGAAAGGTGACGACATGGCCGCACGCTCCATTGCCTCCCTCTCGCTGAGCTTCGGCTTGGTTTCCATCCCGGTCCGGGTCTTTTCGGCGACCGAAAGCAAGTCCGGCATCGGTTTCAACCTGCTGCACAAGGGCTGCGGCTCGCGGCTGCGGCAGCAGTACATATGCCAGCGCGAGGGCGTGGTGGTGGAGCGCTCCGAGATGGTCAAGGGTTACGAGTTCGAGAAGGACAAGTACGTCATCTTTAGTACCGAGGAGCTCGATGCGCTGGAGACCGGCGCGCGCCACACCATCGACATCGTCGCCTTCATGCCGACCGGCGCCATCGATCCGATCTATTTCGACAAGGCCTACTATCTGGCGCCCGACAAGCGCGGCGCCAAGCCATACAGCCTGCTGACCGAGGCAATGCGCAAGACCGGCACCTGCGCGCTGGCCACCTGGGTATGGAAGGGCAAGCAGTACATGGTGCAGGTGCGCGCCAACGACGACGGCCTGGTGCTGCAGCAATTGCTCTATGCGGACGAGGTCCGCTCGATGGCGGACCTGAACGTGGAGCGCACCGACATCCGCCCCGCCGAGCTGACGCTGGCTGAGCAGCTGATCGAGCAGAGCACGGTGGAGGCCTACGACCCCGCGGCCTATCAGGACGAAGAGAAGCAGCGCGTGCTGGCCGAGATCGACAAGAAGATCGAGGGCAAGAAGATCACGGTATCGGAGACGGCCGAGCGGCCGAGCGAAGGCGGTGAGGTGATCGACCTGATGGCGGCGCTGAAGGCGAGCCTGAGCAAATCGCAGGCGGCCGCGAAAAAGCCCGCGAAAGAGGCGGCGCCGCGCAAGGGCGCCAAGCGCGCCACCGCCGAGGCCGCGACCCCGATCCGACGTACTGCCAGGAAATGAGCGCGGCCGGCAAGGACAGCTTCACGCTGAAGGAGATCGAAACCACGTTCGGCGTCTCGCGCGCGACGGTGGCGAGCCTGACGCGCGCGGGTTTGCTCGAACCGGTCAGGGGCAGCCGCGGCGAGCACAAATTCTCGTTCCAGGACGTCGTGCTGATCCGCACGGCCGATTCGCTGAAGAAGGCCAATGTGCCGCCGCGCCGCGTCACGCGCGCATTGCAGCGTTTGAAGGCGTGGTCGCATGACCGCCCGCTGTCGGGCGTGCGGATCGCCGCGGTCGGCAATGGTGTGGTCGTCTCCGAACCGCATCGGCAGTGGGAGGTGGAGACCGGCCAGCTGGTGATGGAATTGCAGCCGAGCCGGTCGAAGCCGGGCGCGGTGCTGTCGATCCAGTCTGCGAGGAAGGCCGACGACCGTACCGACAATGACCACGACGCAGGCACGTGGTTCCAGCTCGGCTGCCAGCTCGAAGCGCAGGACATGCGCAAGGCCGAGCAGGCCTACCGCCGCGCCATCGCGATCGCGCCCGACTACGCCGATGCCTATCTGAATCTCGGCTGTCTGCTGACGGAGGCGGGCCGCCTGCAGGAGGCCGAATCCCTGTATCGCGACGCGGTCGCCGCTATCGGCGACGAACCCCTGCTCCACTTCAATCTCGGCGTCACGCTCGAAGATCTCGAACGATACGAGGACGCGCTGCGCAGCTATCACCGCTGCATCGACATCGCCCCCGATATGGCCGACGCGCATTTCAATGCGGCGCGGCTGCACGAGCAATTGGGCGACGCGCATCGGGCCATTCGGCATTTCAATCAGTATCGGAAGTACTGTCGCTAAGGACCGTCGCCGGGCCTTCGCCGAGGGCCTGTTGCGGACGCTTGCTGCGCCGCAGGGTTGAGACTTCTCGACGGCTATGGGATACTCGGCCTGCTTTCGCCCCGGGTTTTCCGGGCCGATGGAGCAAACGCTCCACCGAAAGCCCGCCATCCGCACCTCTGCGACTGGCCTGACTCCTTCCCTCGAACACGCGACCGAATGCAAATCGTCCTGCGCCGCACCGTCCATTGCCAGCATGCCCTGCATGCTGTGGCGGCACGCGCGTATGGCGACGCTTGCGGCTTTGCCGCGCGCCAGGCCATGGTCGCCCGCACATCCCATATTCCCGCCGTGCTTCTCTCAGCCGTGCGGGGAGTCAGGGACTAAGACCACACCACAGTCCCACCACGATCTCCCTGGCACGGCACATTGCCCGGGGATCGCCGTCGACGATGGCGATCCACTGTTCAACGTGCAAACGGGAGAGCGTATGTCCGCCAAGACCAGAAAATCCACCGCCGTCTATTACCGCGCTTTGCTCGCCATGGCCGGCATTGCTGTGCTTTATCTGGCGGTTGAATTTCTCGTGATGAATCCGCTGTAGGGCGGTTTGGGTGCGATTTCCCTCTCCCCAGCCCTCTCCCGCAAGCGGGAGAGGGAGCCGGCCGTCGCGGCATCGAAGCGTACGCGTCTGCGGATCGCTCCCCTCTCCCGCCTGCGGGAGAGGGGCCGGGGGAGAGGGCAACTCCCACCGCTCACAGCACCACAGCCCCCCCCTTCACCAACCATCGAGGTCCCGATGTCCATGGAACTCACCCAGAATTTCGTCAAGGCGAAGCGCCCCTGCGCGGACGGCTACAAATGGTTTCTGCGCAACCGGCATGACGGCAGCGATTATCAGCGGCTGCTCGATGCGCTGGTCGATGCCGGCCGTGTCGGCGATGCCTGCTGGCTGCTGGACCAGTTCGGCCCCACCGATGCCGTGCTGACGCTCGATGCGCTGAATGCCGGCGCGCTGGTGTTTGCCGGCACGCTGGTCGTGCGCCGCGGCATCGACGTCGATTCGGTGGTCAGGGCCGGCCGCACGATCCGCGTCGGCGGCGGCATCCGGGCCGGCACCGCGATCATCGCCGGCGAGGATATCGACTGCGCCGGCAATCTTTACAGCGGCGGCGCCATCGAAGCAGGCGGCGACATCAAGGCCGCATGGGGCATCGACGCCGCGACATTCCTCGACGCCAAAGGCAACGTGCGCGCCGGCTGGGACATCAGCGCGGGCGAACACATCCACGTCGGCCGCAATCTGCGCGCAGGCGACTGCATCGCGGCGCAGCACGCCATCCGCTGCGGCGGCACGCTGAAGGCCGATGGCGATCTGCAGGGCCATGGCATTTGGGCGAGCCAGGGCATCGAGGCCGGCGGCAGGATCCGCAGCAGCCACCATATCGAAGCAGGCTGGGGCATCAAGGCGACCGGATCGATCGTGGCCGATGGGGCGATCAAGGCCGGCGAAGGCGTGCAGACCGACGAGGACATCGTCGCCGGGCCGGGATACGGCATTCATGCAGGACTGAACGTGCGAATCGATATCTGGGACGTCAGCGCGCGCATCGTGGCCCGCAGCAAGCCGGAGAACCTGGTTAGCGGCGCCTGGCAGACCGGTTGATGGCAGCCATGTCGTTCATGCTGACCCATGCGGCAGTCGGCCTGGCTTCATGGCCGAAGCTCCCGCGACGGCGGCACGCAAGCCGCCCCACTCTCGCCCGCCTGTTGCGCGCCATGGAACTGCGCATCGACGTCGATCACCCGACCGAGTCGCTGGAGTCGGAACTGCAGACGCTGTACGACCGGCTTTACCAGCCCGGCGACTGCCTGTACGACATCGCGGCGACACCGTCCGCCCTGCCTGGTCTGGTCGTGCGATATCGAGAGGCCGATGGCGAGTATTACTTCTATGTCGAAGATACGGTGCGGCGCTGCCTGGCCGGCTATACCGTGTTCAATCGGCTGGTCGAACTGGGCCGCCGTGCCGACCGCCATCTGCGCGCACCGCATTCGAAATACGCCCCGCCCTACCAGCGCCGCGGCCTGGCCTCGGCGATCTATCGCGCGTATCTCGACGCGGGACACTGCCTGATCACCGGCGCGCGTCAATCGCCCGGCGCGCATGCCCTGTGGGAGGCCCTGTCGCGCAACTACGAGCGCGGCTATGTCGATCTGCGCAGCAAGACGCTGTGCTACCTGGGACCGGAGGTCTCCGAGCCAGTGCTCAGCGATCTGCATACCCGGATGGTGCTGCTGGGACGGGGATGGACCATCGCGGCGCTGGGGGCCGCGACGGGCATGGCGTTTTAGCCGTGAACTACGTGTGGTTGTCGGAAGGTTTCAAAAATGCTGCGATCGACGGGGTCGTAGCGACATACCACCTTTAAGAACCGCCTCGTGACAGCCAGCACGGCCGGCGCGTCGCCGGTATACAGTGAGCGCGCAACGCGACAGGACCTTGTGAAGGCGCTCCCAATGCTCTGATCGCCTTATGTGCGCCGCGATCTCTGGGGCGATCCAGGACGAGATCCAAACAAGTCGCCGCGCGAAGAGCTTCGCGCTTACGACAGTATGGCGAGGTCGGCGCGGGATGAAACCCACATGGCCGTACGCATCGAACTCCGGCATTCCCCAAATGGCATCATGGTGACCAACACGGTTCCGAACATCGCGAACAGCGCGCAGCAGTCTTACCAGCCGGTTTCTGAAATCTTCAGAGCCATACTCGGTGCCAAGAGGCGCGTGTGGAAATGCCGTCTGAAGAACCGACTGTTGCAAGGCGGGCGGATGGTTGGTCCGCCCAAGGCCGTTCACCAATTGCTCCCAAAAGCCGAACGAGACCGATGCGACAACGTCATCCTCGCTTACCGTCTTTCCTTTGCGGGAGCGCCGGTCCACAAACTTGTGGATCTCATGCCTGTCTTGAGGCGACATGGAATGAGGCGTCTTTGGTGTTGGAGCGCCAGCGTGTACCGGGCCTGCGAGAGGGAGCATCCATGGCGCCGAATCCGTGTGCGCATAGAACCGAGACAAAGCTCGATGTAATGCATTGCGCAACGTGACCTCAAAATCATTGAGAAGCGGAAGGAGCGCCGCCGCCAATGCTTGGCACCAGGTGTAGCAGCCCAGGAGATCGCTTTGTGAACTGCATTGGAAGAAGCGACTTACGGCTGCCAGCCGCCGCTCTGTCAAATGGACTTGCATGGCACCGTGCGTTGGGATGAGAAGCCACAAAGATATCTGGCTATCCTGGGCACGGATGTTGATTTTAGACGGGCAGTGCCTGTATTATTTCCGCTTGAGACGGGGGTGGTCCGAGTTCGGACGGGCCTCCGTGATTAGAGTCGAAACCCCGCGCAAGCGGGGTTTCGGCTTTCTAGGGGCAGGACTACGCGATCAGCCCTTTGCGCCCATCACGCCGGCAATCGCCTTCGCCACCACCGCCACATTGCCGTGGTTCAGGCCGGCGACGCACATGCGGCCCGAGCGGACCAGATAGACACCGTGCTCGGCGCGCAGCGTATCGACCTGCTCGGCCGACAGGCCGGTATAGGTGAACATGCCGCGCTGGGCGAGATAGCGCGACAGGTCCGCATCGCCGACCAGGCGCTGCAGATTGTCGTGGATCGCCGTGCGCATCGCCGCGATGCGGTCGCGCATGGCGGCCAGCTCGGCTTCCCACGATTGGCGCAGCGCCGGCGTGGTCAGCACCTTGCCGACGATGCGGGCGCCGTGCGTCGGCGGGTTGCTGTAGTTGGCGCGCACCGCGCCGGTCAGCTGACCCAGCACGCGGCCCGCTTCCTCGGCGTTCGCGCAGACCACCGACAGACCGCCGCAGCGCTCGCCGTACAGCGAGAAATTCTTCGAGAAGGAATTGGCGACCAGGCACGGCACGCCCTCACGCACGAGCTCGTGGATCACGAAGGCGTCGTCGTCCAGGCTGGTGCCGAAGCCCTGATAGGCCATGTCGACGAACGGCAGCAGGCCGCGCGACTTCAGCACGGCGATGACTTCGCGCCATTGCGACGCGTTCAGGTCCACGCCGGTCGGGTTGTGGCAGCAGGCGTGCAGCAGCACCACATGGCCCTTCGGCACCTGACGCAGCGCGTCGATCATCGCGTCGAAGCGCAAGCCGCCGGTGGCGTCGTCGTAGTAGGGATAGCTGTTGACCTGGAAGCCGGCGCGTTCGAACACCACGCGGTGGTTGTCCCAGCTCGGATCGCTGATCCACAGCTGCGCGTCGGGGAAATAGCGCTTCAGAAAATCGGCGCCGACGCGCAGCGCGCCCGAGCCGCCCAGCGTTTGAATCGTCGCGACGCGGCCCTCGGCCAGCGCCGCGCTGTTCTCGCCGAACACCAGCCGCTGCACGGCCTGGCGATAGCCGGGAATGCCTGCCATCGGCAGATACGGGCGCGGCCCCTGATCCGCGATCAGCGCGGCTTCGGCCTCGCGCACCGCTGCCATCAGCGGCAAGCGGCCTTCGTCGTCGAAGCAGACGCCGATCGTCAGATTGACCTTGTCCTGACGCGGATCTTGCGCGAAGTTCTCGTTCAGGGACAGGATGGGGTCGCCGGGATAGGCGTCGATATGAGCAAACATGAAAACCTCAGGCCAGATTGAGACCGATGCAAAATCGAATGGGATGTCCGGGGAGATGACATGCGGCGTTGCGAGCGGCGTTTCGCGCCGCATCGCCTCGCCTTGGCTGCCTCAGCGCACCGGTGCGCCCTGCGGCAGCGCCTGCGCCGCGTCCTTGTTCCGCAGCCGGTAGCACACGGCCAGCACGCCCAGCCATACCGGGATCAGATAGACCGAGATGCGCAGGTCCGGCGTCAGGTACATGATCACCAGGATGCCGGCCATGAAGACCAGGCACAGGTAATTGGTCAGCGGATAACCGAAGCTCTGGAAACGCGTGGTCAGGCCGGCGCTGCGCTTGTGGGCGCGGAACTTCAGATGGATCACGCTGATCATTGCCCAGTTGATGATCAGGGCCGATACCACCAGACCCATCAGCAGCTGGAAGGCCTTGCCCGGGATCAGGTAGTTGATCAGCACGCAGACCGCGGTGGCGGCCGCCGAGGCGCCCAGTGCCACGACCGGAATGCCGCGCCGATTCACCTTGAGCAGCGCCCTGGGGGCATTGCCCTGGCGCGCCAGGCCGAACAACATGCGGCTGTTGCAGTAAACCCCGCTATTGTAGACGGACAGCGCCGCGGTCAGCACCACCACGTTCAGCACGTTGGCGACCCAGTTGCTGTTGAGCGCGTGGAAGATCAGCACGAAGGGGCTGCCGCCGCTGGCGACGTTTTCCCACGGGTACAGCGACAGCAGCACGCCGAGCGCGCCCACATAGAAGATCAGGATGCGATAGATGACCTGATTGGTCGCCTTGGGGATGGTCTTCTCGGGGGAATCGGCTTCGGCCGCGGTGATGCCGACCAGCTCGAGACCGCCGAACGAGAACATGATCACCGCCATCGCCATCACCAGACCGGACACGCCGTTCGGGAAGAAGCCGCCGTGCTGCCACAGGTTGGCCACGGTGGCCTGCGGGCCGGCCTCGCCGGACACCAGCAGATAGCCGCCGAAGCCGATCATGCCGATGATCGCCGCGACCTTGACGATCGAGAACCAGAACTCGGTCTCGCCGAAGGACTTGACGCTGGCCAGGTTGACCGCGTTGATGATCAGGAAGAAAGCCAGTGCCGACATCCAGGTCGGAATTTCGGGCCACCAGTACTGGACGTAGATGCCGACCGCCGACAGCTCCGCCATGCTGACCAGGATATAGAGCACCCAGTAGTTCCAGCCCGACATGAAGCCGGCGAAATTGCCGTAGTACTTGTTGGCGAAATAGCTGAAGGAGCCGGCCACCGGCTCGTCCACCACCATTTCGCCGAGCTGGCGCATGATGAAAAAGGCGACGATGCCGGCGACGGCATAGCCCAGCAATACCGAGGGGCCCGCCATCTTGATGGTCTGGGCGATACCCAGGAACAGGCCCGTGCCAATGGCACCGCCCAGCGCGATCAGCTGGATGTGCCGGTTCTTCAGGCCGCGCTGCAGCGAGCGGTCCGTGTTGTCTGCATGCATGAAGTGTTTCCTCTACCCATTCTTTTGGAATGATAGCCGGGCGCCTCTATGGGGGCGGGCGCTTATGGCTGTGCGCTGCCGCGGCGCGGGTAGCGCCGGGCAGTCGGTGGATATGACCCTGTGAAGAATCCCGACGCGATCGGTCGGGGGCGCCGCCGGCTGAAGCAGCCGACGGATCGGACCGGTCAGAACATCAGACGGTCAGCACGCCCCGCTCGATCTGGTCACGCTCGAGCGATTCGAACAGCGCCTTGAAGTTGCCTTCGCCGAAGCCTTCGTCGCCTTCGCGCTGGATGAATTCGAAGAACACGGGGCCCAGCAGCGGCTTGGAGAAGATCTGCAGCAGCAGGCGGCGCTGGCCGCCCTCGGTGGTGCCGTCGAGCAGGATGCCGCGCGCCTGCAGCTGATCGACCGGCTGGCCATGGCCTGGCAGGCGCTTGGCGAGGTTGTCGTAGTAGTACTGGTTCGGCGCGGTGGCCAGCGGCACGCCCGACATCTGCAGGTTGTCGATGACCTCGATCAGGTTGTCGCACAGGAAGGCGATGTGCTGGATGCCTTCGCCGTTGAAGGCCATCAGGAATTCCTCGATCTGGCCACCGCCCTTCTGCGATTCCTCGTTCAGCGGAATGCGGATCTTGCCGTCCGGCGCGGTCATCGCCTTCGAGGTCAGGCCGGTGTATTCGCCCTTGATGTCGAAGTAGCGGATCTCGCGGAAGTTGAACAGCTTCTCGTAGAAGTCAGCCCAGTACGCCATCCGGCCACGGTAGACGTTGTGCGTCAGGTGGTCGATCAGCTTCAGGCCGTGGCCGACCGGGCGGCGGTCGACGCCTTCGACGAATTCGAAGTCGATGTCGTAGATGCTCTTGCCGTCCTCGAAGCGGTCGATCAGGTAGAGCGGCGCGCCGCCGATACCCTTGATCGCCGGCAGACGCAGCTCCATCGGGCCGGTCGGGATCTCGATCGGCTGGGCGCCGAGTTCGAGCGCGCGGGCATAGGCCTTGTGCGAGTCCTTCACGCGGAACGCCATGCCGCAGGCGCTGGGGCCGTGCTCGGCCGCGAAATACGCCGCCTGGCTGTGGGGCTCGCGATTGACGATGAAGTTGACGTCGCCCTGGCGATACAGCACCACGTCCTTGGAGCGGTGGCGGGCCACCAGCGTGAAGCCCATCTGTTCGAACAGGGGCTCCAGCACGTTCGGCGTGGGCGAGGCGAATTCGACGAATTCAAAGCCCATCAGCTGCATCGGGTTGTCAAAGAGATCGCTCATATCGTCTTCTGGCAAGTGGGTTGTGGGTCCGGGATGCCGGGGCATCCCCCGGGGAAATATTATTTCAGCTGCGCATACGTCCGACACGGCTGTGGCGCGTCGGCCTCCGGGGGCCGTGGCAGCGGCCGGGCAGTGCGCACGCATGCGGCAATGCAATGCAGTTTATATTTCGCGGCGCCAAATTGGATTTCGTTAAAAGCACAGGGAAACCCTAGGATGTGAGATAACATTTCGTCCATCCGCGTCTTGGAGAAATAAAGATGCATTCGATCGAACTGGACCGTACCGACCGCCGCCTGCTGGACGTTCTGCAGGAGCACGGCCGCGCCTCCAACCTGGAGCTGGCCGAGGCCATCAACCTGTCGCCGGCGCAGACGTTGCGGCGCCACCGCCGCCTGGAGGAAAGCGGCATCATCAAGCGCTACGAGGCGCGCCTGGACGGCACCATGCTGGGGTTCGGCGTGGTGGCCTTTATCCATGTGACGATGGAGCGTGGGCATATCCGGGACCTGTCGAAGTTCAAGGGCCTGGTGACCGAGCTGGCGCAGATCCAGGAGTGCTTTTCCGTCACGGGCGATATCGACTATGTATTGAAGGTGGTCGCGCGGGATCTGAAGTCGCTGTCGGATTTCCTGCTCGATACGCTGATGCGGATTCCCGGCGTCAGCGGGGTCCGATCCAGTGTATGCCTCGACGAGATCAAGTGCACCAGCGCGATGCCGCTGGAGCTATAGACGCTGCAGGCGGGCCGGCAACCGCGATGCCGCAATTTCCTGCCGCGAAACAGGGTTAGCCCGAGCCGCAATCGCAACATCCTGTTGGGCGCGTCGCCATACACTGGGCGCCGACCGCATCGGCGCCGACGTCATCGGCGCGATGGAACAAAGAACCCAGGAGATCCGACATGGCATTCGACTTCCACGACAAGACCGTCCTCATCACCGGCGCGGCCGGAAACCTCGGCCGCGCGGTCGCCGACGCCTTTGCGCGGGCCGGCGCCCGGCTGGTGCTGGTCGACCGCCCCGGCGTCAGCCCCGCCCTTCCGGCTGGTCAGCACGTGGCGGTGGAAGCGGACCTGCTGGACGCCGGCGCCGTCAAGCGTGCGGTCGAACAGGCGATCGGCAGCAGCAAACGCATCGACGTGGTGTGCAATCTGGCGGGCGGGTTCGGCATGGGTCCGGTCGTCGGCGAAGGTGCCGATGCCCAGTGGGAGCGGATGTTCGACCTGAACGTGCGCACCGTGCTGAACGTCTCGCGCGCGGTGGTCCCGCACATGATTGCGGCCGGCGGCGGCAAGATCGTCAATGTCGGCGCCAACTCGGCCGCGCGCGGGCTGGCGCAGATGGGCGCCTACTGCGCGTCGAAGGACGCGCTCGCGCGGCTGACCGAGGCGCTGTCGGCCGAGGTCCGCGACCAGGGCATCCACGTCAACGCCGTGCTGCCCAGTGTGCTGGATACCCCCGAAAACCGTGCGGCGATGCCGAACGCCGATGCCTCGCGCTGGGTCGATCCCGCGGCGTTGGCCGACGCGATCCTGTTTCTGGCATCGGACGCGGCCCGCGCGATTCATGGGGCGCTGCTGCCGGTGGTGAATCGGGCTTGAAGATCGGGCACGGGGTGGCTTGGCGGTGGGCCGTAGCTCTGCGGTAGATTGCACCGCCCTGCCCTCTCCCCAACCCTCTCCCGCAAGCGGGAGAGGGAGCCGCATATCCCCTTGCCCGGCTGCGGTCGGTCTCTGACGGTTTTCTCCCCTCTCCCGCTTGCGGGAGAGGGGCGGGGGAGAGGGCACCGGCGATCGCCATCGCCACCGTCCTTCGCTCAACCCCGAGCCTGCCCCGGCCCGGCAAGCAAGCCTACTTCAGCGGCCCGAATCGCTCCGCATACAGCGCCGCGACCCAATCGACGAAGACCCGGACGCGGGGCGCCAACTGACGCTGCGACGTGTACATGACCGAGATCGGCAGCTCGGGGCACGGCCAGTCCGCCAGTACCTGCACCAGCCGTCCCGCGCGCAGATGCTCCTCGAGACGAAAGCGCGGCACCTGAATCAGCCCGCATCCGGCCAGGCCAGCCTGCGTATAGCACTCGGCGTCGCTGACGGTGATCCAGCCTCGCGGCACGTATTCGACCACCTCGCCGTCGATCCGCACGGTAAACGGGTAGCGGTAATCGTGATTGCGCGAGAAGAAGCCCACGCCCTGATGCTGCGCGAGTTCGTCGGGATGCCGGGGCGTACCGTGACGCTCCAGATAGGCCGGGCTGGCACAGATGATCTCGGGCAGATTGGCCAGGCGGCGCGCCACCAGCGACGACTCACGCGGCACGCCGGCCCGCACCACGCAATCGATGCCCTCTCCGACCAGATCGACCAGGCGATCGCCGCTGCTGATCGCCAGCTCGATATGCGGATAGCGCCGATGGAATTCGTCGATCCGCGGCAGGATGATCATCGCCGCGTGGATGCCATGCAGATCGAGCCGCAGCGTGCCGCGCGGATCGGCGGCGTGGCTGCTCAGCGAGGTCTCGGCATTCTCGAGCTCGGCCAGCACGCGCTTGCTGCGCTCGTAGAACGCCTGGCCGTCGAGCGTGGGCCGGACCTGGCGCGTGGTGCGTTCCAGCAGCCGGACGCCGAGTCGCGCCTCCAGTTCCTTGATCGCATACGTGGCGGTGGCACGCGGAATATTGAGCGCGTTGGCGGCACCGGAGAAGGTGCCCAGTTCCACGATGCGCGTAAACAGTTGCAAGGCGTCGAAGCGGTCCATGCCGTTGGGATCGATCTGCATTGAAGGTCCGGCAGAATTAACAGATCGATCCGCGCCGCGTCAATCCCGCCGTGCCGGCCGGACCCGCATCGCACCCGTCCTGCCTAGGACCGGCGGCGCGCCGCCAGTATCGCGTCCAGCGACCAGGCCCCACCTCCGCGTGCCGCAATCAGCAACGCCACCGACAGCAGCACCAGCGGATACTCCATGCCGCGGTCGATCCACGCGAAGTGCTGCCGGTGGATATAGCAGATCGCGATCATCTGCAGCGTCATCAGCGCGGCCAGCGGCCGGGTGAAAACGCCGGCGATCAGCATCGCGCCACCGAAGGTCTCGAGCACCGCAACCAGCCAGGCCAGCACCGGCGCACCAGGCAAGTGCAGAACTTCGGCGATCAGGCGCGTCGCACCGGCCATCGGGTCGGCCATCGAGCCGTGACTGGTTCCCAGCAGCTTGGGCAGGCCGTGGGTCATCATCACGATGCCAAAAACGACACGCATCAGCAGATAGGCAGGCGCTTCCAACCGGGAGGTGGAGACGGACAGGCTGGACATATTGCTGCTCGGCGAATCGGCATGCGAGGGAAAGCGGTTGGGCATACAGGACTCCTTGGGGGTCGTGCGTCAGGCGTCAGGCGTCACGTGTCAGGTGCTCGATCGCGTCCGCCGCGGTTGCGGCAATTGCAGAGGCAGCTCGCGCAGCCGGGTGCCGGTCAGCTGGAACACCGCATTCGCAACCGCCGGCGCGATCGGCGGCGTGCCGGGCTCGCCCGCCCCGCCCGGGCTTTCCCCGCTGTCGACGACATGCGCCTCGATCACCGGCATCTGCGCCATCCGCAATGCCGGGTAATCGTGGAAGTTGGACTCGCGCACCGCGCCGCGCTCGATCGTCACGCGTCCATGCAGCGCTGCGCTCAGGCCGTAGACGATGGCGCTCTCCATCTGCGCGCGTACGTTGTCCGGGTTCACCGCCACGCCGCAGTCGATGGCACAGACCACGCGATGGACGCGAATGGCGCCGTCCTGCAGCGAGACTTCGACGGCCTGCGCTGCCACGCTGCCGAAGCACGCGTGCACGGCAATACCGCGCCCTCGTCCGGCTTGCGGGCGACGATCCCATCCAAAGCGCTGCGCGGCCACCTCCAGCACGCGCCGATGGCGCGGCGCGTCCTTCAGCAACAGCATGCGATAGGCGACCGGATCCTGCCGGCTGGCATGCGCCAGTTCGTCCACCATCGATTCCATCGCGAAGGCCGAATGGCTGTTTCCCACCGAGCGCCAGTACCACACCGGCACCGCGGTGCGCGGCGAATGCGCGACCACGCGGTGCGCAGCGGCGCCCAGAACGTAGGGAGAGTCCACTACGCCTTCGACCGAGCTCGGATGCAAGCCTTCGCGTTCCGGATGATTGGACTGCCCGGCCATGCCGTGACGCCAAACTAGTGGCCGGCCCGCACGGTCGAGGCCGACGCGGATGCGATGAACGAAGCCGGATCGGTAGTAGCCGCCGCGCACGTCGTCCTCGCGCGACCATATCGTCTTGACCGGCGCGCCGGCGGCGCGGGCCACGTGGGTCGCCTCGGCGACGAAGTCCTGCACCGCCCGCCGACCGAAGCCGCCGCCCAGAAAGGTGGTGTGGATCCGTACTTGCGCCGCCTCCTGCCCGGTGATTTGCGCCACGGTACGCTGCGCCAGCGTCTGCATCTGCGTGCCGACCCAGACATCGCAGCCGTCCGGCCCGATCCGCACGGTGCAATTGAGCGGTTCCATCGGTGTGTGCGCCAGATAAGGCAGCCGGTATTCGGCCTCGACCACGCGATGGGCCTGCGCGATAGCGGTGTCGACATCGCCAGCCTCGAGCGCGATCGGTCCCGGCTCGCGCGCCAGCCGCGCGAAATCCCGCAAGAGTCCGGCACTCTCCAGCGCGGTGTCGGCACCCTGCCATTCGACCTTCAACGCATCCCGTCCGCGCTTCGCGGCCCAGTAATGATCGGCCAGCACGGCTACGCCGCTGGGCACGGCGACCACCTGCCGCACGCCGGGCACCGCCCGCGCGGCGCTGTCGTCGAACGACACCATCTTCGCGCCGAACGCCGGCGCGCGGGCAACCACCGCGGTCAGCAGGCCGTCGAGCTTGACGTCGATGCCGAAACGCGCGCGGCCGGTAATCTTGTCGGCGGCGTCCAGGCGCCGCGCGCCCTTGCCGATCCACTTCCAGTCGTGCGCGTCCTTCAAGCGCAGCGCGTCGGCGGCGGGCACTGCCAGCGCCGCGGCTTCATGGACCAGCTCGCCATAGCGCAGGCGCCGCCCATCATGCAGCACCGCACCGCTGTCCGTGCGCAGCGCGTCCACCGGGACCTGCCAACGCGCGGCGGCCGCCTGCACCAGCATCGCGCGCGCCGCGGCGCCGGCCTGCCGGTAGCGCAGGAATTCGGCGCGCACGCTGCGCGAGCCGACCGTTCCCTGCATGCCGCCCAACATGGCGATGCCATAGGCCGGTGCCGCCGGGGCATGCTCGACGCGGATGCGCGTCCAGTCGGCATCGAGCTCTTCGGCGATCAGCAGCGCCAGCGAGGTCCACACGCCTTGTCCCATTTCGGAATGCGCCAGCAATACCGTCACGCTGTCGTCCGCGCCGATGCGCAGAAAAGCGTTGGGTATGAACGGTGCAGGCTCGGCTGCCGTGGCGACCTCGACGGGCTGGCCATCCAACAGCCGGCGCACCGACGGCACGGAAAAGCCGATCACCAGACCGCCGCCCAGCACCGCGCCGGCGGCGAGGAAACGGCGCCGCGAGACATCGAGCGGGGGCCTCACGATGTCCGCTCCCGCGACAGCTCGGCCGCGCGGTGGACCGCCGCACGGATGCGCTGGTAGGTTCCGCATCGGCACAGATTGCCCGACATCGCCGCATCGATGTCCGCGTCCGTCGGCGCCGGGTTCTGTCGCAGCAGCGCGGACGCCGACATGATCTGACCCGACTGGCAATAGCCGCACTGCACCACGTCCAGCTCGGACCAGGCCCGCTGCACCGGATGGTCGCCACCCGCCGACAGCCCTTCGATCGTCGTGATCCGTGCCCCTTGCACCGCCGAGACCGGCAACACGCAGCTGCGCTGCGCCACGCCGTCGACATGAACCGTGCAGGCGCCGCACTGCGCCATGCCGCAACCGAACTTGGTGCCGGTCAGGCCGGCCGCGTCGCGCAACACCCACAGCAAGGGCATGTCCGGCTCGATCGGCAAGTCGTGCTCGGTGTCGTTGATGATCAGTTTCATGGTTCCGTTCTCCGCCGCGGCATTGGGCCGTCGTTGGCGCATTCTGTCGGCTGCGCCGCGGGCCCGCAATCCGGCTGCCATTGGCAGGTCTATTCAATGGGGACGAACAATGGCGACGAGCAATGGCGGGCGACATCGGATGACACCGATGTCAGGAAGCGGATATCCCGATCTGGCGGACATTCACAAGATGCGTCGTTGTGTTTCGCGAAGGATCTCCTCCGAGGCGGAGACCCTTCCCGCCTTTCAAGCCGACTGAGGCACCGCCGTTGCCGGCGCCGCTTGATCTCGCCGATGCGCCAATCGGTACAGCACCGGCAGCACCAGCAAGGTCAGCGCGGTCGACGACAGGATGCCGCCGATCACCACGGTGGCCAGCGGCCGCTGTACCTCCGCCCCCGTGCCCGTAGCGATCGCCATCGGCACGAACCCGAGCGAGGCCACCAGCGCGGTCATCAGCACCGGCCGCAGCCGTGTCAGCGCACCGAGGCGGATCGCCTCGTCCAGCGGCTTGCCTTCCTCGCGCAGCGTCCGAATGAACGACAGCATCACCAGCCCGTTCAGCACCGCGACACCCGACAGCGCGATAAAGCCCACCGCCGCAGTGATCGACAGCGGCAAGCCCCGCAGCCACAAGGCGAGGATGCCGCCTGTCAGCGCGAACGGAATGCCGGTGAACACCAGCATGCCGTCCTTGATGTTGTTGAACATCGCGAACAGCAGCACAAGGACCAGCAGCAAGGCGACCGGCACGACGATCTGCAGCCGCTGCGTGGCGGAGCGCAACTGCTCGTAGGTGCCGCCCCAGTTCAGCCAGTAGCCGGCCGGCATGCTGACGGCACGCTCGATCGCCGCCTGCGCTTCCGGCACGAAGCTGCCGATATCGCGGCCGCGGACATTGGCGCTGACGACGACGCGCCGCTTGCCGTTCTCGCGCGATATCTGATTGGGGCCGGGTGCAATCTCCAGTGAAGCCACCTCCGCCAGCGGGATATAGCTGACCCGTGCATCGGCCCCGCCGCCCTTCGGCAAGGCGATCGGCAGGCGGCGCAGCGCCTCGATATCCTGCCGGACCGCATCGGGCAACCGCACCGTGATGTCGAAGCGGCGATCGCCCTGGTAGAAGATGCCGGCCTCCTTGCCGCCGATCGCGATGGCCACGGCGTCCTGGATATCGGCCAGATTGAGCCCGTAGCGCGCCGCCTTGTGCCGGTCGATATGGATCGTCAGCATCGGCAGGCCGGTGGTCTGCTCCACCTTGACCTCGGACGCGCCCGGCACCTCCCGCAGCACTGCCGCAATGCGTTCCCCGGTCCGGTCGAGCACCGCCTGATCGTCGCCGAACACCTTGACCGCCACGTCGGACCGCACGCCCGAGATCAGTTCGTTGAAGCGCAGCTGGATCGGCTGCGAGAACTCGTAGCGGTTGCCGGGCAATTTGGCGACCTCCGCCTGCATCGCTGCGAGCAGCGCCTCCCGGCTCTTGACCGGTTTCGGCCATTCCGACTGGGGCTTGAGCATGATGTAGCCATCGGAGATATTGGGCGGCATCGGATCCGAGGCCACCTCCGCCGTGCCGGTACGCGCGAACACCCGTTCGATCTCCGGGAATTTCGCCATCAGCGTACGTTCGAGCTGCTTCTGCATCTCGACCGACTGCGACAGGCTGGTGCCCGGGATGCGCAGCGTCTGAATCGCGATGTCGCCTTCGTTCAGGTTGGGGATGAACTCGCTGCCGAGCCGGGACGCGATGGCCAGGCACAGCACCACGGCCACGCCAGCGAAGGTCAGCACGACCGGCGCGTTCGCCAGCGAGCGCTCCAGCCAGACCGCATAGCGCCGCCCGGCCCACGCCATCAGCCGGTTTTCCTTCTCGGCGACGCGCTCGCCGATAAACAACGCGACGGCGGCGGGCACGAACGTCACCGACAGCAGCATCGCGCCCAGCAGCGCCAGCACCACGGTGAAGGCCATCGGGTGGAACATCTTGCCTTCCACGCCGGTCAAGGCAAAGATCGGCAGATAGACGATCATGATGATCAGCTGGCCGAACAGCAGCGGCCGCCGGGCCTCGCGCGCCGCCGCAAAGACCTCGTCGAAGCGTTCGGACCGGGTCAGCGGCCTGCCGCGATGCGCCTGCGCATGGGATAGCCGGCGCACGCAGTTCTCGACGATGACCACCGCGCCGTCGACGATGATGCCGAAGTCCAATGCCCCCAGGCTCATCAGATTCGCGCTGATCCGGTAGCCCACCATGCCGGTGAAGGTGAACAGCATCGACAACGGGATCACCAGCGCCGTGATGACGGCCGCGCGAATATTGCCCAGGAACAGGAACAGCACCACTATCACCAGCACCGCGCCTTCGAGCAGGTTCTTCTTGACGGTGGCGATCGCCTTGTCGACCAGCCGGGTCCGATCGTAGACCGGCACGATGCGCACGCCCTTCGGCAAGGTGCGATTGATCGCGTCGACGCGCGCGTCCACGGCCTGTGCCACCGCGCGGCTGTTCTCCCCCATCAGCATGAAGACGGTACCCAGCACCACTTCCCTGCCGTTCTCGGTGGCGGCGCCGCTGCGCAGCTCCCTGCCGATGCCCACCTCGGCGATATCGCGGACCCGAATCGGCTGCCCTTGCGCGCTGCCGACGATCACGTCGCCGATATCGGCCTCGCTGCGAACCTGGCCCGGCGCGCGCACCAGATACTGTTCGCCGCTGCGCTCGATATAGCCGGCGCCGACATTGTCGTTGTTGCGGTCCAGCGCGGTGACGATGTCCGCCAACGTCAGACCATACGAGGCGAGCTTCTCCAGGCTCGGCGCGACCAGATATTCCTTGTCAAAGCCGCCGATCGAATTGACTTCGGTCACGCCGGGCACATTGCGCAGTTGCGGCTTGACGACCCAGTCCTGCAGCTCGCGCAGATCGGTCGACGTGTACGGCGAGCCGTCCGGCTTGCGGGCGCCCTCCTCGGCTTCGACGGTCCACAGATAGATTTCGCCCAGTCCCGTCGAGATCGGCCCCATGGCCGGCGACACGCCGGCGGGCAGCCGCTCCCTTGCCTCCTGGATGCGCTGGTTGACCAGTTGGCGTGCGAAATGGATGTCCGTGCCTTCGTTGAAGATCACGGTGACCTGCGACAGTCCGTAGCGCGACAGTGAGCGGGTCTGCTCGAGGCCCGGCAAGCCGGCCATTGCAGTTTCGATCGGATAGGTGATTCGCTGCTCGGCCTCCAGCGGCGAATAGCCCGGTGCCGAGGTATTGATCTGGACCTGGACATTGGTAATGTCGGGCACGGCATCGATCGGCAGACGCGTGTAGCTGAGCGCGCCCAATGCCGCCATGCCCAGCACGGCGAGCAGCACCAGCCAGCGCTGCGCGATCGCAAGACGGATGACACGTTCGAACATGGCGATCTCCCGTGTCAGTGCTCGTGCCCGGCAGCGTCCTTGCCGAGATCGGACTTCAGCACGAAGCTGTTGCGTGCGGCATAGCGTGCGCCCGGGCGAAGGCCGTCGCGGATCTCGACCAGATGGCCGTCGCTGCGTCCCGGCACGACGCGCTGCGCGACAAACCCCGTCGGGCCGGCGACGAACACCACGCTGTTGCCGTCCACGTCCTGGATCGCATCGGCCTGCACCGCGACCGGCACCGCCACCTTGGCGGTCAGCACCTCGACCGTGACGAACAGTCCCGGGCGCCAGGCCAGATTCGGGTTCGTCAGCGTGACGCGGGCCTTGGCGGTGCGGGTCTGCTCGCCCAGCAGCGAGCCGACATACGAGACCTTCCCTTCCGCCTTGCCGTCGGACGCGGCAGAACGGATCCGCGCCGTCTCGCCGACGCGCACCTGCTCCAGATCCTTGGCGGCGACGACGAATTCCGCCCAGACGGTCGACAGGTCCGAGATCGTGAAGATATTGGCGTTGTCCGCGACGGCCTCGCCCAGCGCCAGGTGCTTTTCGACGATGACGCCATCGAATGGCGCGCGCAGCTCGAACTGATTGAGGCGGGAAGCAGAGGCCGTCGCGCCAACCGCCGTCAGCTTCTGCTGAGCGTTCTGCACGGCGATGCGGGCCTCCTCCAGCGCCGCCTTTGCCTGCAGGTAGTCCTGCTCGGCGGAGATTTTCTCCTCCCACAGCTTGCGTTCGCGCTGATAGGTCGCGCGAGCCAGCTCCATGCGGCGTTGCGCGGCCAGCAGCTCGCTGCGCTGATCCGACAGCGCGGTGCTGGCGATCACCGCCAGCAGCTGCCCCTTCTTCACCTGCTGGCCGAGCGTGGCCGGCACGCTCTCCGCAACACCGGCCAGGCGCGGCACGACGTGGGCGGTGCGGTCCTCGTTGAAGCGGATTTCGCCGGGGAACTGCAGGGTGGACTGGATCGTCGCCGGGCCCGCCGTTTCGATCGCGATGCCGGCGCGCTGAATCTGTTCGTCGGTCAGCGCCATGGGTGCGTTGCCGTCGGCATGCTTGCGTGCGGCCGGCGTTGCGGCCGATGCGGATGCGGATGCGGATGCGGAAACGGATGACTGCTCGGCGCCATGTCCATGCGCGTCGCCGTGGTCCCCGTGCGGGTCCGCGGAGCCCGAGCGGCCGGTCAGCAGCACGGCCGCCGTCGCCAGCGTGCCGACCGCGAGAATGGCCGCGATGGCGGCCTTTTGCTTCGGTGTGATTGCCATGATCGAAATCGGTCTGGGTTAGCGGCCGACGATGCGGTCGATGATGGTGGCCGCCTGATAGGCGCGGCCCAGCACGCCGAGGTAGCGGATGCGTGCCTGGAACAGCGTGCGCTGGGCGTCCAGCACGTTCAGGAAGTCGAATTTGCCGGCCTCGAAGCCGCGCGTGGCGGCCTCGTAGGCGCGCTCTGCCGCGGGCAGCACGGTGCTTTTGAGCGTCTGCGCCGAGGTTCGCGATACCGCCAGCTCGTTGCTCGCCTGTTGCAGCGCGTTGGTCAGCCGGATCCGTTCGGCGAGCAGTTCGTCCGCGGCCTTGTCGGCCCGGCGGATCGATTCGTACAGATTGCCCTGGTTGCGGTCGAACAGCGGCAGCGGGAGCGCCACGCCGAGCACCGGCATCGTCCGATTGGCCTCGTTGTCGCGCTTCGTCCCCACGCTGACGGTGATATCGGGATAGCGGCGGCTGCGTTCGACATCGACCAGCGCCTGCCGCCGCCCCACTTCGAGACGGCTCGCCAGCAGCAGCGGCGAGTCCTCCAGCGCGGCCAGCAACTGCTCCGGCGCGGGACGGGACGGCAGCGCATCGAGATCGCCGCGAACTTCGGTGAATTGCGGCGCGGCATTGCCCCACAGCGCGGCCAGCGCCTGCCGGGACGACTGCAGTTCCGCGCTGGCATCGGCCAGTTCGAGTTCGGCATTGGCCTGCTCGACCGCGGCGCGGGTCTCCTCGAGCGGCGAGACCTTGCCCGCGGCGACCCGCCTGGCCGCGGCGTCGGCGCCCTTGCGCGCGATGTCCACCGAGGCGCTGGCCAGCCTGACCCGCTCCTGCGCCACCAGCACGCCGAAGAAGGCGGCGATCACGGTGGCACGCAGATCGGCCTGGGTGCTGCGCCATTGCGCCTGGGCGACATCGCGCCCCCGTTCGGCGGCGGATATCCGCGCGGCGCGCTTGCCTCCCAGTTCGATCGGCAGATTGATCTGGGCCGTGGTGGCGCGGGTCTCGCGCCGCGTGTCCTCGACGGCGACCGCCACTTCGGGATTGCGGAAGGTCCGCGCTTGCAGGATCGCGCCCTCGGTGGCATCGACCTCCCTGGTCGCGGCGGAAAGCGAGAAATTGCCCGCAGCGGCGAGCGCCAGGGCCGTGTCGAGCGTCAGCGGCTCAGCGGCCTCGCGTGGCCATGCGGATGGGTCCGGCGCGGGCGGGTGTGGCCGCGGCTGTGCGCCCGTCCAACCGGGGACATAAAGAATGGCCGCCATACATAGCGGCGCGATAAATCGTCGCATCGAATTGCACCTGGAAAAGAGACCAAGGGAATCCGGCGAGACGGGAATTCAGCGGGGAATCAAATGGAACCGGTCGTCTCGCCGCTCAAGCGAGACGAAGCCACTGCGGGCGATCGGGGGCGCGGGGATGCAGCGAGGTGTAGTGCAAATCGTGCGCGGCCAGCACGGTCCGAGGCAGGCGCAGCGCCGGCAGGACCGCCGCCTCGGGACAGGCGAATGGCAGCGAAGCGAGATGGCAGGTACCGCAGTCGGGGTCGAACAGGCCCTTGGCGTCGGTGCCGCGATCGGCGTCGGCCTTGTTGTCGGCCTTGCTGTCGGCCTCGCCCGCGGCTGAGGCACTGCCTTCGCCGCGATGCTCGTGCTGATGATGGCCCAGATGCCATGTTGCCGCCGGCCGCTGCTCGTGCTGGCAATACGCGGTAGCCGCGGCCCAGGCGGACTGGAGCGGCAACAGCAATACCAGCAGGATCAGGAAAAATCGGCGCATCGACGATTGGGCAAAGGCTGCGGGCGGCGGAGGACAAGGCGCCTCCGCGAGCGGCACAGTGTACCAAACACCCGCCCGCCCCTGCCGATGCGCTGCTGCAGGACGGCATCAAGCCTGCGCGTCCGGATCTCCGTGTACCGCCCAGGCGCGCAGCTTGCCAAGAAAGATGTCGACGACCCTGGCCGCGTTGCCATCGGAAAACCCGGCGCTATGCGGCGTCACGATGACGTTGGGCATGCCCCACAGCGGCGAATCGGCCGGCAGGGGCTCGTGGGCGAACACATCGAGGTAGGCCCCGGCGAGCCTGCCCGCGCGCAGCGCCGCAATCATGGCCGGCTCGTCGACGACTTCGCCGCGGGCGACGTTGATCAGGTGTGCACCCTCCGGCAAGCGGGCCAGCGCGTCGGTGCCGATCAGGCCCCGTGTCTCGTCGCTCAATGGACAGGCCAGCACCACCCAGTCGGTGCGCGGCAGTACCTCGGCCAGCGTCCGATATGTCACGGTCCGATAGTCGGGGCCGGCGGATTCGGGGCGCTGCCGCACCGCCACCACCTGCATGCCGAGGGCGTGCAGCACCGCGCCGATCTGCCGGCCGATCGGTCCCCAGCCGACGACGGCGGCGGTCTGCCCGTGCAGGTCGCGCGGCATGCCGGTGGCGATCAGCGGCGCCCATTGCCGTTCCCGCTGCGCTGCCTGCATCCGCGGAAAATGTCGCGCCAGCGCCAGCAGGCCGGCCAGCGCGGTCTGCGCCACCACGCCGGCATTGGCACCGGACGACGTGGTCACCTTGACGCCGCGTTGCCGCAACTGGATGTAGACCGGCCGGTCGGCACCGGCGGAATGCACATGGGTCCAGCGCAGCGACGGCGCCTCGAGCAACGCGGTGTAGAAGCGCTGCGTCGACGGCAATACCTCGTGCTTGGTCGACAGGCCCGTGATATCGCGCGAGACGAACGCGATATCGGCGTCGACCGTGCGGGGCTCATCGATGGCGGGCGCAAGCACCGCGGTCCAGGGACGGTCCTGCAGCACCGCGGCGATGGCGTCGCCATGAGCCCGCAGGGCCGGCTCGGACAACAGGATGCGCAGGGGCGCGGGACGCGAAGAGGCGGTCATGGTGTCGGCGTATCGAATGGAGGCCTCAGTCTACCGACGCGCCCGACGCACGCACGACGACCTTCCACTTCTCGTATTCGGCGCGGGTGAACTTGCCGAACTGCTGCGGGGACCCGCCGACCGGATCGGCGCCTTCGCGGATCATCTGTGCCTGCAGCGACGGCAGCACCTCGTTGACCGCGCGGTTGATCTGCATCACGACGGCCTCTGGCGTGCCCTTGGGCGCGAAGAAGCCAAACCACGAACCGGCCTCGAAGCCGGGGAAGCCCTTCTCGGCGACCGTCGGCAGCTCGGGCAGCGAGCGCGAACGCTTGGCGCTGGTCACCGCCAGCGCGCGCAGCTTGCCGCTCTGGATGTGCGAGATCACCGACGGGATAGTGGCGAACATGAATTGCACGCGGCCCGACAGCAGGTCGTTCAGCGCGTCGGCGCCCTTGTAAGGAATGTGCGTGGCCGGTGCGCCGATCCGTTCGGTCAGCATGAACCCGGACAGGTGCGAGGACGTGCCCACGCCCGTCGAGCTGTAGTTGAGCTTGCCGGGGTTGGCCTTCAGATAGGCGACGAATTCGTCGAGGTTCTTGACGGGCAAGGACGGATGCACCACCAGCACGTTCGGCACATCGGCGATCTGCACGATCGGCACCAGATCGGTCAGCGGGTCGTAGCTCAACCGCTTGTACAGCGTCTGGTTGATCGAGATCGGCCCGACCGAATTGACCAGCAGCGTATAGCCGTCGGCCGGCGCGCGGACGACGAACTCCGTGCCGATATTGCCGCCGGCGCCGGGACGGTTATCGACGACGAACGACTGCTTGAAACGCTGCGCCAGCTGCTGGCTGACATTGCGCGCCAGGATGTCGGTGGTGCCGCCCGGGGTAAAGGCCACCACCACGCGCACCGGCTTGGTGGGATAGTCGGCCGCCTGCGCTTGCGGGGCCAGCGCCGCGGCGGCGGCGATCAGCGCCGGCGCGATGGCGCGGACGATTGGTTGGGTCAAGCGAAACATCGTTTGTCTCCTCGTTGCTTGTGTTTGTGGCAGCGCGATGTGGGTGGCGGGCGTGAAGCGGTTGGTGGCGTCAGGCGGCAGCGGCACGTCGGGCGCTGTGGCTGCCCTCTCCCCGGCCCTCTCCCGCAAGCGGGAGAGGGAGTACACCTAAGGCATGCGACAGGCGCCACTCCCCTGCAAGCCGGAGCGGGAATACACCTCCGGCGTGCGATACGTGGCTCCCCTCTCCCGCTTGCGGGAGAGGGGTTGGGGGAGAGGGCAACCCCGTCACCTGGGACGTCGCTCATTCCCGATAGCTCGGATCGATCCGATCCAGCTTGCGCAGCAGCGCGGGCCACTCCATCACGCCATAGGGCCGCCGCGTGCCGGGCTGGTAGTTGTTCCAGGTCGCCTCCAGCACGTCCTGGCCGACCTCCCGCAGCGGCGTGTTGCACGACAGCGCACCGATCTGCGCGCGGCAGGCCAGTTCGAGCCGGTGCATCCAGTTGAACGCCTCGCCGACGGTGTTGCCGACGGTCAGTGCGCCGTGGTTGCGCAGGATCAGCGCCTCGCTCTTGCCCAGGTCCTCGATCAGCGAGGCCTGCTCGGCGGTATCGAGCACCACGCCCTGGTAGTCGTGGTAGCCGATCTTCAGGAAGCGCATCGCGGTCTGCGTGATCGGCAGCAGCCCGCATTCCAGCGCGGACACCGCCATCGAGGCCCAGCTGTGGGTGTGAATGACACAGGCCACTTCCGGCCGTGCCTCGTGCACGGCGCTGTGAATCACATAGCCCGCCTTGTTGATGCCGTAGTTCAGTGCGCCGAAATCGGGCCTGGAAAGGATGTTGCCGTCGTGATCGACCTTGATCAGGCTCGATGCGGTGATCTCCTCGTACATCATGCCGTAGGCGTTGATCAGGAACGCGTTCTCCTCGTCGGGCACGCGCACCGAGATATGGTTGGCCATCATGTCGGCCATGCCGTAGAGCTCCACCAGCCGATAGCACGCCGCCAGATCGACGCGCGCCTGCCATTCGGCATCGCTGCAACGGTCGCGCATCGAGGGGATGTTCAACACGCCAGGTTTGGTCATGGTCTGTCTCTCCTTGTGTTCTTTCTTGCGTACTTTCGATCGCCGGATCAGTCCGACCCCAAGGCCAGATCGCTGGGCCGGCGTTTTTCGATATGCCATTTGAGCAGCGCGGCGCTGCGATAGATGCCATGTGCGAACTTGCCATAGGGCAGCGTCAGGAACAGCGCCATCACGATCCCCAGATGCACCGCCAGCAGCGCCGCCATCGCGCCGGTATCGCGCCAGGCCAGCAGCGCCAGGCCGCTCGCGCTGGTCAGGAACAGCAGCGCGATGAAGCCGCGGTCCATCGGACGCTGGTCCGGATCGCCGGTACGCGGATCGCGCCGCAGGTTCAACCACAGCAGCCCCGCCGGACCGATCAACAGGCCGATGCCGCCCAGCGTGCCGAGCACCACCGGCAGACTGGTATACGCATACGGCGCGTGCAGGCCAAGCGCATAGTGATAGAACGTTGCCACCGTCGTCGCGGCGAAGCACAGCATGAAGCCGTAGAAGGTGAAATGGTGGAAGCGCCGGCGTGCCAGCGTGAAGGCGTCGTCCTCGTTGTTGCAGCCCTCGCCGTGGCCGCCGTCGAGATAGCGCAGCCGCAGCGCGTCATTGGCGGCGCCGGTGGCCGCCGCGGCGCGCGATTCGCCCGGACGCGTGCCCGGGGAAACCTGGCGCCAGAAGCGCGTCACGCCCACGCCAAGCGCAAGGATCGCGAACAGGAAGACGATGCCGAACATCGTCGCCAGCAGGTTGTGCGGGAAGATCGCGTAGAAGTTGCCGGCCAGCGGCTCGTGCCACAGGCCGCCGCCCATCGCCACCGCCATCAGTAGAAACAGCGCGAGGCCAGCGGCCAGCGCCAATGACGTGGTCAGCCCTGCGCGGCGATACAAGCCGCCGAGAACGGCAGGAAACGCGTAATCGCCATAGGTCTGCACGCGGACCTTGGACATCGCCTGCGGAATATTGACCGCGAACTCGTGCGGCGGCGCGTACTGGCACGCATGGAAACAGGCGCCGCAGTTGTGGCACAGGTTCGACAGGTAGTGGATATCGGCCTTGCCGAATTCGAGCCGGCGTGTCATCGCCGGAAACACCGCGCAAAAGCCCTCGCAATAGCGGCAGGCATTGCAGATCTGCAGCGTTCGCGCGACTTCGCTCTCATCGGCGGTCAGCGGCACCGCGGCCTGCGCCAGCGCCGCGGCTTCGCGCGTCAGGGCTTCAAGATGTTGCATGTTGCTGTTCCAGGGATTCGGTACGGGCGGGCGGGGCGGCGCTGCGTTGCGCGGCGGCGGCCTGGGCCGCCTGCGTGCCGGCGATGCGGCCGAACGCGGTGCCGATCGACATGCCGACGCCGGCGGTATAGCCCTTGCCGAGCACGTTGCCTGCCATCATCTCGCCCGCCACGAACAAATTGGCGCTCGGCTTGCCGCCGAAGTGCACGGCGGCCTTGTCGTCGACCTTCAGGCCGAGGTAGGTGAACGTGATGCCCGGCCGCAGCGCGTAACCGTAGAACGGCGGCGTGTCGATCGGGCGCGCCCAGTGCGTCTTCGCGGGCGTCAGGCCCTCGGTGTGGCAATCGTCGAGCACCGTGTGGTCGAAGGTGCCGACGCGGCAGGCCGCGTTGTAGTCGCCGACGGTGCGCATGAAGGTCGCCTCGTCGAGGCTGAGCTTGCGTGCCAGCTCGGGCAGCGTGCGGGCCGTGACGCCAGGGAATACGGGCGGCATGAAGCGTCCGATCGCCTTCGCATCGATGATCGAGTAGCCGATCTGCCCGGGCTGTTGCGCCACCAGACGCCCCCAGATGGCGTAGCGCTTGGGCCAGAAGTCCTCGCCCTCGTCGTAGAAGCGCTGGGCATTGGCATTGAGCACTACGCCCAGCGAGACGCAATCGATGCGCGTGCAGATGCCGCCGTCGTACAGCGGCGCGCGCGCGTCGATCGCCACGCAGTGCGATTGCGAGGGATCGCCGATGGCGTCCGCGCCGGCGTCGATCATGTACTTGAGCAGCACGCCCTGATTGAAGCGCGTGCCGCGGATCAGGAAATTGTCGGCCGGCCATTCGCCGCGCTCGTTCTGACCCCAGGCCTCGCGCAGCCACTCGCGGTTCGATTCGAAGCCCCCGGCAGCCAGCACGCAGGCGCGCGCCTCGATGCGCTCGCTGCCGATACGTGCCGCGACGAAGCGATCGCCGTCGAGCTCGACGGCATCGACCGGCGCCTCATAGCGGATCCGCACACCAAGCTTCTCTGCGCTGCGGTAATAGGCATTGACCAGCGCCTTGCCGCCGCCCATGAAGAAGGCGTTGGTGCGGGCCACATGCAGCGCGCCCGACAGCGGCGGCTGGAAGCGAACGCCATGGCGCCGCATCCAGTCCCGGCAGCTCGACGAGGCGCGGATGACCAGGCGGGCCAGGTGCTCGTCGGTGATGCCGCCGGTCACTTTCAGCAGATCCTGCCAGTATTCCTCTTCGGGATAGGCGTCGACCAGCACGTCCTGCGGCGCGTCATGCATGCAGCGCAGATTGCGGGTGTGCTGCGAATTGCCGCCACGCCATTCGCGCGGCGCGGCCTCGAGCAGCAGCACGGAGGCACCGGCTTCGCGCGCCATCAGCGCGGCGCACAAGGCGGCATTGCCGCCGCCAATGACCAGGACGTCGATCATGCGGCGTCCTCGGATAAGGGCATGGGGAAGAAAGGCACGGTTCGGTCGTATCGATGTTTGACGCGACTCTACCGATACCTTCGGGCGCTGCTAAGGCGCCGGATGGAATGGGGGGTTCACGATTTGTGAAGAGTGCGGCTGGACGCCGCTGCAAAGCCTTGCAGGACCGGGAATCGGCGAGTCAGACCGTCGCATGTGCCGTTCCGGATATCCGCTTCTGGTCAGCTTTCCTCGACATTGTATTTGGCAGAACCGGACACTAAGCTCGACCTACGCATGCATGTCGGCACAAGCCCCAAGCGGCTTGCAATCCCCCACGACTCACTACGAACGAGGAGTCGACGACATGAACATCCTACGGCGATGGCCCAGGATGGCGCTCGCGTGCGCCATGCTTGCGGCCCTGACAGCATGCGGCGGCGGCCACGACGATGACGACGGTCCCGAAGCGGCACCGACCATCCAGCTGCTCTCATCCTCCCCCGACTACGTGACCGGCGGCAACGCGTTGATCGATATCACCGTGCCGCGTCACATCAAGCTCGATCGCCGCCCGCTGCAGATCCAGCTCAACGGCGACGACGTGACGCGGGAATTCCGCCCGCTGCTGGACGACCTGCGCCATTTGCAGGCGGTAGTGACCGGCCTACGCAATGGCGAGAATACGCTGACGGCGAAGATCGGCCGCGAAACGGCCACGCTGAAGATGACCAACTACCCGATCACCGGCCCGGTGATCTCGGGGCCGTGGCAAACGCCGTTCATCTGCCAGACCGACAGCTTCGTGCTACCGGATGGCTCGCGTCTCGGTCCGCCGCTCGACGCCAATTGCAGCGTGACCACGCGCGTGCACTACGTCTACCAGAAGAACACCGGCGGCGCGCTGGTGCCGATGCCGAGCACCACGTCCCTGCCCGCCGATGTCGCCAGCACGACCACGCTGGATGGCCGCACCGTGCCCTTCGTGGTGCGCGTGGAAACCGGCACGGTCAATCGCGGCATCTACCAGAATGCGGTGCTGCACGATCCCACCAGGGAGTCGGCCCCCACGCCGCTCAAGCCGCCGAAGGCGTGGAACAAGCGGCTGATCGCGGTCGAGGGCTTCGGCTGTCCGGGCGGCTGGTACATCCAGGGCGCGGCGCAGGGGAATATCTCGGTCGCGGGGTTCGACTTCACGCTGCTCAATGTCAGGCGGCTCGGCGAGGGCTACGCCATGTTCGCCAATACGCTGCAGCACGCGTCGAACAACTGCAACGCGGTGCTGGCCAGCGAGGCGGCGATGATGTCGAAGGAGGCGGTGATCGAGACCTTCGGTGTGCCGGTCTTCACCGTCAGCGCCGGCTGCTCGGGCGGTTCCTACGGCAGCTCGCAACCGGCCGACCGCATTCCCGGCCTGTTCGACGGCGTGCTGATCGCCTGCACCTTCCCCGACCCGCTGTCGATCGCGCTGTCGGGCTCGGACGGGCATCTGATTACCCACTACCTGATGGGCAATCCGAACGCGATGACGGACGCGCAGATCGCCGCGGTGACCGGCTACAAGAGCCGCAAGGCCTTCGAGGATGCCGCCAATCAGGCCGGCCGTACCGATCCGGTGCCGGCGCGTCAGGACTTCCCGGGCTACAACTCGGGCGTGTTCAATGCCGCCGTGCCGCAGGAGCTGCGCTATCACCCGGTCAACAATCCGACCGGCGCGCGGCCGACGGTGTACGACGCCGCCAGGAACATCTACGGCATCGACAAGGCCACCGGCTTCGCGCTGCGTCCGTTCGACAACGTCGGCGTGCAGTACGGGCTCGCGGCGCTGAACGGCGGCGCGATCACGGTCGATCAGTTCCTCGACCTGAACGAAAAGGTGGGCGGCTACGATCAGGATGCCAACTATGTCCCCGCCCGCTCGCTCGGCGACCTGGGTGCCATCCTTCGGGCGCAGCAGTCCGGCCTGCAACTGGGCGGCAACGGCGGTCTCGCGACGATTCCCGTGTTCGACGTGACGGGGACCTATAACGAGGACACCGCCTATCACTACCAGTGGTTCCATTTCGCGCAGCGCGAGCGGATGCTCAAAGCCAACGGCGATACCGCCAACCACGTGATGTGGCGCGGCAACCCGGTGCCGGCCGATACCGCATGGGACACCTTCATCCGCTGGGTCGCGGCCTACAAGGACGACAAGTCGCCGACGCCGCAGAAGCAACGGGTCGTTGCCCACAAGCCCCAGAACGCGGTCGACGGCTGCTGGCGGTCCCAGACCGATTTCGTGGCCGAACCGCAGACCCTGAGCAGCGCCCCGGATACGACCTGCAACTCGCTGTTCCCCTCGTGGACCGCGCCCCGCATCGCAGCGGGCGGCCCGATTTCGGGCGACGTGATGAAGTGCACGTTGAAGCCGGTCAATCCTGCCGACTACAGCGTGCCGTTCACGCCCGACCAGCTGAACCGGCTGCGCGCGATCTTCCCCACCGGTGTCTGCGATTGGAGCCAGCGCGGGGTCAATCAGACTGGCGTGGTGCCGAATGGGTCGTTCGGACCTTCGCCGGTGAATCTGGTGTTTGATATTACGAAGTCTTGAGTCTTGAGAGGTGGCAGTGCGTACGGGAGCAGGCCGGTTCGGCCGCTCCCGTACCGAGCGGCATGCCGAGGCTCAGCACCGCTCTGCGTCAATGCCATGGGCGGTACGACGCAGCCGCCGCCCCTGAACAACACGACTAAGATCGCCGGTAAGCGCCTCTTCAACGCACTTCTCTACCGTTTCAATTGCGTAACGCTCGCAGATCGCCGCCCAGCATCCCGTTCGGAACGCTTCCAGGATGATGTTGGTGTCGACGAACACCCTGACCTTGGCCATGCGATGTCGGCCCTCATAGCTCGAACGGTGCAGACAGCGAATGCTCGACGAACAGGTCGCTCAGCATCGGCAGGCTCATGCCCATCGCCTTGGCCGCCTTGCGTGCAGAGAGTTGGCCGCGGTCGATGGCGCTGTGCAGCATGCTGACGAAGCTGTCGGAGAATCGCTTCGGTGCACGACCTGAACAAGGCCGCTGACGCTGCTTGCGAAGCTCGTCCCGCGTAGCAGCGTCGATACGCTTCATGTTGTACAAACGCCAGGCCAGCGCCATGGGACAAACGCGCAATTCAGCTGCGACATCGACGAGATGGCCGATATCCGAGCATCGCCTCGGGTCGATCAGTTGCTGCAGAGACTGGCTCGGCATCAGCAACGCCGCGGCGAAATTGTCCGCGAGTTGTTCGATGCGTTTTGCCCGGCCGCGTGCTTCGAACGAGTTCGACTCTCGGTGATCGGGCTTCATGGCGTCCCATGTCAGCGCATGGAACAGTTCGTGAGCGAGATCGAAGAAGCGACGAGCCTCGGATTCGTTGCGATTGATCAGGATCACGCCAAGGTCCTGCAAGTGGCAGGTGGCGCCGGAAATGGAATCGCCTGCCGACGTTTCGACGGCGTCAACGTACAGGACCGGAATATCCAGCTCGCGTTCGATCCGCTCTGCAAGCCGCTCGGCCGGAACCTTGCCGAGGTCCAGCGCGACCACCAATGCCTCGGCGCGGGCGATGGCATCCTCGAAGGAGGACTGCGCACCAAGACGCAAACTGTGCTTGAGCGGATTCGGCCGGCCGCCCTGCCCCTCGCGCAACCAGCGCAGCAGACCAATCCATTTCCCTGCTTTGGACTCGAATCCATCGAGCCCTTCTTCGGGCACACCTGGCGCTGCCCGCCAGGAGAACTGTGCCTCCCCCGCGACGGCAAACGGGTCGAGAAAAAAATCGAGGTCGCGGTGGAGCAGTTCGGACAGGGCGAGCATCTCGTCGGACTTCACCGCACGCTTGCCGTTTTCGATATCGGACACCGACTGTCGATCGTTCAAGCCTAGTGCCTGCGTCAGCTGGTCCTGCGTCCAGCCCTTCGCCTCGCGTGCCGCCTTGACGCGGTAGCCGATCAGCTTCTGCGAGATTCGTTCGAGCATCGCGATTCCCCCGGTGAGCTCAAATCCTACTCTTGCGAAATTGGTTTCGCAAGATATAGTCGCACATTCCATTTCGCAACCGGCATTAAAGCGCTTTACTCGGCGCTTATGACGCATCGCCATGACTTGATGGAACATCGGGGTGCTATCGTCAGCACTTGGCGTCAATTGCCACAGGCACTACATGTTGGAGGAGACAATCTTGAAGCCACGCATTATCTGGGTCGCAGCCATCGCCCTGGCGGCCAGCGCCGCGGCACATGCCGCCTACCCCGAACGTCCGATCAAGCTGATCGTCCCGTTCCCGCCGGGCCAGGCGACCGACATCTTTGCGCGGGCGCTTGGCGAGCGGCTGGGCAAGCAACTGGGGCAATCGGTAGTGGTGGAGAACCGCGCCGGCGCCGGCAGCAACATCGGGATGGAACTGGCCGCTCGCGCGGCGCCCGATGGCTATACGCTGGTGATGGCCGGCAGCGCGATGGCGATCAATCAGACGCTCTATGCGTCGATCGGCTACGATCCGCGCCGCGATTTCCAGGCGATCTCGGGTGTGTTCTCCGTGCCGTTGGTCTTCCTGTCGACGCCGCAGTCCGGCATCGCCTCGCTGCGCGATCTGATCGGCAAGGCGAAGGCGGCGCCGGGCAAGCTGAGCTACGCCAGCGCCGGCATCGGCGGCACGCAGCATCTGTCGGCCGAGATGTTGAAGGCGCGCGCCGGCATCTTCATGGTCCATATCCCGTACAAGGGCAGCGGCCCCGCGCAGGCGGACTTTCTCGGCAATCAGATTCCCGTGATGGTCGACTCGATCACCGCGGCCCTGCCGCTGATTCAGTCGAAGAAGGCCGTACCGCTGGCGGTCACGGCGGGCAAGCGGGTACCGCAGCTGCCGAATGTGCCGACCGTGCAGGAACAAGGGGTGGCCGACTTCGAGGCCCTGGGCTGGGCGGTGCTGATGGCGCCGGCCGGCACGCCGCCGGCCATCGTGTCGCAACTGAACGCCGAAACGGTGAAGGCGCTGCAATCGCCGGAGCTGCAGAAATTCATCGTCGACCGCGGCTCGGAGCCGATGCCGATGTCGCCGGAGCAGACCGCGCGTTTTGTCGACAGCGAGATCCGCAAATGGTCGACGGTGGTCAAGCGTTCGGGGGCGAAGGTCGATTGATACGGTTGCAGCGATGTCCCGCGCGGGGCGACAAGCGCCCGCGCGGGACGTGACGCATCAGTTCTGCGCGATCGCGGAACCGTGCTGCGCCAGCGGGGTGACCTTCATTTCCATATACGGATACAGCGGCAGCGAAGTCAGCAGCGCGTGCAGCTCGTCGTTGTCCTTGACATCGAAGATGCTGACATTGGCGTACTGGCCCACCACGCGCCACAGATGGCGCCACTTGCCTTCGCGCTGCAGCTGTTGCGACAGCGCCTTCTCGTCGGCCTTGAGCTTGTCGACGAACTGCGGGTCGGCCGACTGGGGAATGCGGACGGTCATTTCGACCATGAACAGCATGGCCATCTCCTGCGGGTAGCGATAGGATCAGAGACAGCAGACGCCGTCGAGATAGGCCTTGCGCCAGCGCGTGATCCGCACTTCGGCAAACAGCCCGGCCCGGTGAAACGGATCGGCTTCGATCAGCGCCTGTGCGGCCTCGCGCGTATCGACATCGACGATATAGAGGCCGCCGCCCGCATCGCTGCCATCGTCGTTCAGCTTGGCGCCGCAAGCCAGCAGCAGCGACTTGTTGGCCTCGAGAAACTCCAGATGCGCCGGCCGCTGCGCCTTGCGCACGTGCAGGTGATCGGGCTTGTCGAACGTCTCGATGATGTAGGGCATGGTGTCTCCTGTTGTGTTGTCGGGAAGTGCGGCCGCGGATCGTCAAGCAGATCGTCAGGCAGGATGATGCCTGAAATCGTCCCGATACTCAGCGCACGGGTCGATGCGCGCCTCCGGGGCATGGGCCCATGCGACCTCGATCCATCGGCGCGCTATCGCAGGCCCAGCATCCGCTCGATGTCGAGCATCAACGCCCGCAACTGGGGCCCCGCCTGCTTCTCGACGGCGGCGAAGCTGCCCTGCCCGACCGGCACGCCGCAGTTCAGCACGAACAACTGCGAACCGACCGGCTGGGACATCGGCACCGCAAAGCCGTAGACCTCCGGCCGCCATTCGGCGCGGTTGGCACAGTAGCCTTGCCGCTCGAGATCGCGGCGGGCGTCGGCGAGCCGCGACTGGGCGCGCGCGAAGGCCTCGCGGTCCTGCAGCCGCAGCTGGTTCAGCACCGCATCGCGTTCGTGCGCCGGGGCGCGGCACAGCCAGGCGCGGCCGATGGCGGTCGTCAGCATCGGCAGCGCGGCCCCGATCTCGGGCGTCACGATCAGGCTGTCGGTCGAGCGTGCGGTCTCGACGTAGATCATCTGCGTGCGATCCCGGATGCCGAGCGACACCGCGCCGGCCAGCCGGTCGGCCAGCGCCTTCATCAGCGGGCGCGCCAACTGCCGCAGGTGCATGCTGGCCAATAGCGGATAACCCATCGACAGCACCGCCGCCCCGAGACGGTATTTGCGCAGCGCCGTGTCATGACGCAGATAGCCGAGCGCCGTCAGCGTGTGCGTGAGCCGGGCAACGGTGGTCTTCGACAGCCCGGTGCGCTGCACGAAATCTCCGTTGCCGAGCATCGCATCGCCGCTGTCGAAGGCAAGCAGAATGTCGATGCCGTTCGCCAGCGTGGCCGCGAACTGCCGATCCTTCTCGGCCGGTTCGCCTGAGCGGAACGGAGACTGCGCGGCGGTGGCACGGGCGCCGGGGCGCGTCATCGGGACTTCCCCACTGCGGCCTCGACCTTGGCGATCATCCTCAGCAGGCGCGGCCCCATCTGCCGCTCGAGCTTGCGCGGGGTCATCCGCACGCCAAGCACGCCGCAATTGAACACCATGACTTCTCCATCGATGCGCGTGGGCAGCGGCGCCGCAACGGCATGGATGTCGCTCTGCCATTCGCCGCGCGACGTGCAAAAGCCGAGGTCCGCCATCTCTACCCGCGCGCGTTCCAGTGCTGGCGACTGATGTCGAAATTCCGCCGGATCGGTCTTGCGCAGTGCAGCCAGCACCGGCCCGCTTTCCTGCGGCGACGCCTGGCATAACCACGCCCTGCCGATCGCGGTCGGCAGCATCGGCAGCGTCGCGCCGATATCGGGGCGAAACGCCAGCGCATCGTGGCCGCGGCTGGTCTCCACATAGACCATTTGCGTGCGGTCGCGCAGGCCCAGCGATACCGATCCGTCGATCTCGTCTGCGAGCTGCTTCATCAGCGGCCGCGCCAATTGCCGGATGCGCAGCGTGGCAAGCAGCGGGTAGCCCAGCGCCAGCGTCGTCGAGCCGAGGCGATAGCGGCGCAACTGCGCGTCGTAGCGCAGCAGACCGCGCGCCGCCAGCGTGCAGGTCAGCCGGCTGACCGTCGCCGGCGACAGCCCGGTGCGCTCGGCCAGTTCCTTGTTGCTGAGCACGCTGTCGCCGATGCCGAAGCACTGCAGCAACGACAGTCCGTGCGCCAGCGTGGTGGCGAAGGCCGGGTCGGGGTGATGAGGGCGTAAGGCCATCGTGGGCGGCGATGCGGGGATGCGTTGGGGACAGTGGCGGTGCGCCGCGCGCATCGCCTCGTTGGGCTCGATCATAGCGCGCCGCGCCGCCGGGCTAACGCGCCGTTGTTCAAGATAGCGAAACAACGATCCACTATTTGCCGCTGCATTGCTACGCTGCCTTCCACCCGATACCGGCCCGCCCGTATGTCCCCC
>NZ_JAGFTW010000057.1:0-54246 GCF_017598945.1 Cupriavidus gilardii | reverse complement strand
TTTAAGTTGAACCGTTCAACGCAGTAACAATTTTCTGCAACGTTTGTTCAACTAAATTTGTTACTAGGCAAGCGACAAGCAGCGTCACGCCGTCAGTGCGTGAGTAACAAAATTACGCAAAACAACGAAGCCGCCCGGAACCGCTTCCGGGCTTGCCACGCCGCTTATTCCTGCCCTGCGCGCCGTGCGGATGTCCGTGACAACGCCGCCCAATCCAGATGACCCTCGCCGTGCGCGAGGCTTTCGATATGGGCATCGCGCAGTGCGCTTGCCAACGGCAGCGGTACGTTGACTTGCTCCGCTGCTGCCAGCGCCAGGCGCACATCCTTGAAGCCGAGCGCCAGCTTGAACCCGGCCGGCTCGAAGCGCTCCTCGGCGATTGCCTTCCCGTAGCCCTTGTAGACCGGTGTCGCGAATGCCGTTGACGTGACCAGCTCGAGAAAGTCGGCCTTGTCTACGCCATGCCCCTGCGCCAGCGCGACGGCCTCGCCCATGGTGCCGATAGCGCTGGCGATCATGAAGTTCACCGCCAGCTTGGCGGCATTGGCCTGCTCGGGCCGCTCGCCCAGGTACCAGGTCTTTTGGCCCAGCACGTCGAACAACGACTGCACGGCCGCAATCGCTGCAGGCGCGCCGGCGGCCAGGATATTGAGCTCGCCGGCCTCGGCCACATTCACCCGGCCGAGTACCGGTGCGGCAACGTATCCAACGCCTTGCGTCTGGTGCAGCGCTGCCAGTTCGGCGCCCAGGGCTACCGATACCGTGGCCATGTTCACGTGGATGGCGCCGGGCTTGAGGGCGGCCAGCGTTCCCGCCTCGAGCACGGCGGCACGTGTGGCGGCATCGTCGGCAAGCATCGAGACCATGACATCGGCATCGGCGACGGCTTCCCGCGGTGTAGCGGCGCTTTCCGCGCCGAGCGCGACGAGCTTCGTCACCGGTGCTGGCGAGCGGTTCCAGCCGCGTACCGCGTAGCCTGCCTTGACAAGATTGACTGCCATCGGCAGGCCCATCGTACCGAGGCCGAGAAATGCGATCTTCATAAGGGCTTCTCCTGCATCAAATGGAATGGATCATTTCCTAAATAGACAAAAAATCAGGCCAGCGCGTTGAGCGCGGCGTCTACCACGGCCTGCATGTCTTCACGGCTGCGACGGGTTTTACCGACCACGCGCATGCCTTGCGTCAGACACAAGAGCATCCGCGCGGTGGCCTCGACATTGACATGGGCAGCAATGGAGCCGTCGTCCTTTCCTTGGCGGATCAGGTCTGCGAGGAATGCTTCGTTACGTGCGAGCGCCGTGGCGATGTGGTCGGCCAGCGGTTTCTCGAATGCCGACAGGCCCACCGTGCTGCCGACAACAAGGCATCCTTGCCGGCCGGTCGCCCCCTGAGAGGATTCGGCATAAAACGCCAGCGTCTTGCGCAGGCGTTCCAGGCCCGTACCGCCCTCGCCAATGGCATGACGCAGCTTCTCCATCCGCTGCGCGCGGTATCGGTCAAACGCTGCCAGGAAAAGCTGTTGCTTGTCCTTGAATGCCTTGTAGAGACTCCCCTGCGCCAGACGCATGGCCTGGGCCAAGTCGGAGATCGAGGCGCCGTGGTAGCCCCGTTCGCTGAATACCCGCACGGCCCGATCCAGCGCCTGATCGACGTTGAATTCACGCGGCCGGCCCCGGCCACGCGGGCGGGCGGAGGCTTGATGGTTGGTCGCCATGCTGAAAATGCCGTTCAATTTGGAATTGATCGTTTTCCAATATAGCACCAGTTGCTCGCCAGCGTTGGTTGGTTGGCTGGATGCCGCATGCACTCAGCGGCGACACTCCAGCCTTGCCGCGCCAGGCAAACGGCCCGCTCTGAAATCATGTCGCCGTAACCTGGCTCTCCAGGACTTGGGAAACTAACAAAGGACGACGGAGGCGGGTATGATTGCCCGCGGCGGGCCCGTGATGCTCTACCCGCCTCCGCCAGGGCGAAACTCGGGATGGGCTGCCGCTGCGGGGTTCTCCCGGTTCCCGACACAGCAATACCGGGGCCCCCTACTCCTGAAGTCCGCCAGGCGGCTTGGCAAGGAGATCCGTGTGTTTGCGATCTGGGCGTTGGTGATCGGCGGACTGATGGTAACGATGGGCCTCATCGGTTCGGTCGTGAAACGGCTGCCCATTGCGCCCTCCGCGCTGTACCTGCTGTTTGGTGTGGCGCTCGGCCCCGTTGGCGCCGGCCTGATCACGCTCGATGTCCACGATCCGGGCCACGTTGCCGCGCTCGAGATCATCACCGAAATCGCCGTGCTGATCTCGCTGTTCGGCGTGGGCCTGCGCTTGCGCGTCCGCATGTCATATCGGGTATGGCGCTTGCCGGTCCAGCTTGCCAGCGTGGCGATGCTGCTCACCATCGCGGGGATATGCGCGGTCGGGGTCGGTTGGCTGGGGCTGCCGCTCGGGGTCGCAATACTTGCCGGCGCCATCCTTGCGCCGACCGATCCGGTGCTTGCGTCCGACGTACAAATGGCGGACACCGAAGACCGGGACATCGTTCGTCTGAGTCTGACCGGGGAAGGCGGCCTGAACGATGGCACGGCCTTCCCGTTCGTGATGCTGGGCCTGGGACTGCTTGGCTATCACGAGCTGGGCCCCGGCCTGACGCGATGGATCGCCGTCGACCTGATCTGGGCAACCGCCGGGGGCCTTGGCATCGGCGCCGCGCTGGGCCTGCTGGCCAGCAAGACGATCCTGGCCTTGCGCATGCGCTTTCATGAGGCTGTCGGGCTCGAGAGCTTCTTCACGTTGGGGCTGATCGGCGTGTCCTATGGCGCCGCGTTGTCGGCGAGCACCTATGGCTTTCTGGCGGTGTTTGCGGCCGGCGTGGCAATGCGCCAGGTCGAACGCGACGAAAACCCGGACACGCCTCCGGACGAAGTGCTCGGCACCCTCCCCGTCAAGGGTCTTGAACAGGTTGCCACACACGAGCACAAGGCGGCGGCTTATCTGACGCAGACCGTATCCGAGTTTTCCCTCGACGTGGAGCGTCTGGCCGAGCTATGCGTCACCCTGCTGATCGGGGCCATGCTGACGCGGGCGACTTTCAGCGTTCCCGCGCTGGGCTGCGCCCTGCTGTTGATCCTGTTGATCCGGCCGCTCTCGGTCTATCTCTCCACGGCGGGCATGGGCTTGCGGCCGGCGCAACGGCGGCTCACCGCATGGTTCGGCATCCGGGGCATCGGCTCGCTGTACTACCTGGCCTATTCGCTGGTTCATGCCCCCGATCTGGCGCATGCCGACCTGTTGCTGCAGATCACCTTGTGCACGGTGGTCGTGTCGATCGTGCTGCACGGGTCGACCGCCACGCCGCTGATGGCCATGTACCAGCGGCTGCGCCGGTGACAGCGCTCTGCGCGCTGCGGACAAAAACTGTCAGCCCGATACCGCTCAGCGTGGCGCCGCACCGGCATTGCCCTGCCCCGCGGCCTCCAGTACCTCGCGCACCGCATTGGCCGCATCGATCGCTCGCGGAAATCCGGCAGTCACGGTGGTCAGGTAGACCACCTCTTTCAATTCTTCGGGCGTCACGCCCAGCCGCAGCGCGTAGCCGGCGTGGATCTTCAGCACCTGCGTGTGCCCCTGCGCCGCGAAGGCCGCGACGGCGGCAAGCTGGCGGGTGCGATCGTCCAGCCCGGGCCGGGACCAGACATCGCCCAGCGAGTAGTCGACGATGGCATCCGCCAACGGCAGAAAGTCCTTGCGCAGTGCATTGAGCACCGGCTGGCCGGCACCGCCGGAAAGTTTGTCCATGGTGGCGGTGCCACGCTCGCGCGGCGTGCGTTGCGCGGGCTCGTTGCCTGCCACCCCCTGCGCGTACGCAGCGCCGAACGTCGCGCTGACGTAGACGGCGGCCAGGACAAGGGCGGGGTCGACGGAGCGAAGGCGAGCAAGGAAAGCGAAGCGATGGCGAAGCGGCATGACGGGCTCCTCGGCGGTGGGATTGTCTGACCGAGGCATTGTCGAATGCCCGTCCGCAAGACGCGAATACCTATTGGTCTGCGATGCTTGCCTGATTCTCTAGTCGGATGCCGTCGCGGCTCCGTTGCGGACGGTGGGCCGGACCCCAACGCCGGTCAGACGTCGCCCGATACCGCATGGCGCGCGCTGCGCGTACAAAGGAAGGCACGCATTGACAGGAGGCGACCATGGCAGGAAATGTCCACGTTGTGCCGACCGATGGCGGCAAATGGACCGTGCAGATCGAGGGAACAGACGGCACCGGCCCGACCTACGATACGCAGCAGGAGGCGATCGCTTCCGGCACCGAAGCGGCGCAGCAAGCCAAGGTCGAGCTGTTGATCCATGGCGCGGACGGCCGGATTCGCGAACGCAACAGCTTCGGCAACGATCCCCGCAGCGTCAGGGGGTAGCGCGGCTGCCGGCGTGACCAGATCGTTCCGGCCCAACAGTAGCGTGGACGAAGCCGGCAATCCCTTGGGTCCGGTACCAGTTCTGATGCCAGGCGATATGCAATCACCCTCCGGCATGCATTTCGGTGGCCATGTCGCGGTCCAACGCGATTACTCCGCAGCGATCTTCATCGTCTTGACGTCCCGCTCCCAGCGCATCAGCTCGTCGTTGATGCGTGCCCGGAACGCCGCCGGCGTGCTGGCCTCCGGCTCGACGCCCTGCTGCGCCAGCGCCGCCACCACATCCGGCTTGGCCAGCGCCTTGGCCGTTTCGCGCGCCAATTGTTCGACGATGGCGGGGTCGGTGCCACCGGTCGTGAAGAGCCCGTACCAGCTGGAGAAGTCGTAGCCCGGCACGCCGGCTTCGGCCATCGTCGGCACGTTGGGCAGCGAGGGAATGCGCTTCTTCGTGGTGACGGCCAGGATCTTGGCCTTGCCGGTCTTCAGTGCCGCCATGGCGACCGGCACCGAGCCGAACACCATGTCGACATTGCCCGCGTAAAGGTCGTTCATCGCCGGGCCGTTGCCCTTGTACGGGATGTGCAGCAGGTCGATGCCGGCCAGCTTCTCCATCAGCGCGCCGGACACATGCAGCGTGGTGCCGTTGCCCGAGGAGCCGTAGGTATAGGCGCCCGGCTTCTGCCGGGCAGCGGCCAGCAATTCCTTGACGTTGTTGACCGGCAGTCCGCTTCTGACCATCAGCACGTTCGCCGCCTCGGCGACCAGCGATACTGGCGCGAGCCCGGTGCGCGGGTCATAGGGCATCTTGCGGGTCAGCGCCGGCATGATGGTCTGGGCGCCGGCGCTGCCGAGCAGCAGCGTGTAGCCGTCCGGCGCCGCCTTGGCGACCATGTCCGAGCCGATCAGGCCGCCCGCGCCGCCGCGGTTTTCCACCACGACGGACTGGCCCATGCTCTGCTGCAGTTCCTTGGCGAGGATGCGGGCGATGGTGTCGTTCGCCCCGCCCGCGGCGAATGCCACGACCATGCGGATCGGTTTCGACGGGTACTTGTCCGCGGCAAACGTCAGCGAAGGGGCGACGCACAGCGCGCCAAGAGCAAGCAGGGTACGGCGGCGGACGGCATTACGGACAGCGGGCATGACGGGTTTCTCCTCCTGATGGTCGGCCGATCATAATTGCGCGCTCAAATAAAGAAAATTAAGACTTTATTTGCGGGATCAAAAGAAAAACTTAAGATCCGCGCGGTAGCGCGAAGCGGTCAAACCGGCTGTCCCATCATGGCGCACGATTCCCCATCCAGGGGCGACGCCGCCCTATATCGGTGAGCGATCCCCCGTCGGCAGCGTCTTCGCGGCGGCCGTGCTTTCCTCGGACCACCCTCCTCCGAGCGCCCGGAACAGCGAGGCGAGCGCGGCCTGGCGCTGCGCCGCCACGTCGATCAGGGCCGTTTGCGCGGCATAGTGGCTGCGCTGCGCCTCGAGGTAGCGTAGATGGTCGTCGACGCCGGCCCGGTAGCGCGCCTCGGACAAGCGCAGCGTCTGTTCGCTGGTCTGCGCCACCGCACGGCGCGCGATCTCCTCGCGCCGCAAGGTATCGGTGGCGGCGAGCGCGTCCGATACTTCGCGGAATGCAGTCTGGATCGTCTTCTCGTAGTTGGCCACGGCGATGTCCTTGCGCGCATGAGCCAGGTCCAGGTTCGCCACATTGCGGCCGCCGGAGAAGATCGGCAACGTCAGCTGCGGCGCGAACGCCCATATCGTCTGACCCGCGCCGAACAGATTCGACAGCTCGCCGCTGGCGCTGCCGAACATGCCCGTCAGCGCGATGCGAGGGAAGAACGCCGCGCGCGCGGCGCCGATGTCGGCATGCCGCCCGCGCAGCCGCTGTTCCGCCGCGAGGATGTCCGGGCGATGAATCAGCAGTTCGGACGGCGTGCCGGGCGCCAGGTCCTGCACCAGCAGCACGTCGTCGCGCGGCGTCTGCGGCAAGCGCGCGCCGACGTCGGGCACACCGACCAGCAGCGCGAGGGCATTGGTGGCCTGGCGGAATTCGCGGTCGGTGCGCTCCAGATCGGCGCGCGCCTGATCGGTCAGGCCGCTTGCTTCGTGGAAATCCAGCGCGGTCGCGGTGCCGGCCTGGCGGCGCTGCGCGATCAGCCGCAACGACGACTCGCGCGTCTGCAGCGTCTGCATGGTCAGCAGATGGCGCCGCTGGGCGCTGTCTCGCGCCAGATAGGCCTGGATGACCTCGGCGATCAGGCTGATGCGGGCACTGCGCGCGGCCTCCTCGGTCGCCAGGTACTCGCGCAGCGCCGCTTCCGACAGGTTGCGCACGCGGCCGAACAGGTCGAGCTCGAACGACGGCACGGCAATACCGGCCTGCACCGATTGCTGGACCGACGGCATGCCCGGCTGACGGAGATCCTCCGCAACGCGCTGCCGCGTCCCCCCGCCTTCTGCCTGCAGACCCGGCACGCGATCGGCGCGTTGCACGCGGTACATCGCCCGTGCCGCCTCGATGTTCAGCACGGCCTGCCGGAGGTCGCGATTGTTGTCGAGCGCGAGTGCGACGAGCTCGCGCAGCTTGTCGTCGACGATAAAACGCTCCCATTGCAGCACGGCGGCCGATGAAGGCGCGGCCTGCGCGTCGCCGGCAACCGGCTGGCCGGAGGTCCACTGCGTCGGGACCGGCGCGGCCGGCCGCTGATAGACCGGCGCAAGCGAGCAGCCCGCAAGCGCAGCGCCCAGGCTCAGCAGCAGGCAGGGGAGCACGCGCGGCAGCGGCGTTCTGGTTCGAATCGGTTTCATTGCGCGCCCTCCGTCGTGGTGGACGTGGTCGGCGTGGTGGTGCGCGCGTTGTCCCGATAACGCTTGAAGCGCGACAGCACCCAGACGAAGAACACCGGAGCGAAGACGACCCCGAGCGTGGTCGCCGTCAGCATGCCGCCGATGACGCCGGTGCCGATGGCACGCTGGCTGGCCGCACCGGCGCCGGTGGCAATGGCCAGCGGCACGACGCCCAGAATGAACGCCATCGACGTCATCACGATCGGGCGGAACCGCAGCCGGCTCGCCTCGAGCGCGGCGTCGATCAGCGGCATGCCCTGTTCCCGCAGCGACTTGGCGAATTCGACGATCAGGATCGCGTTCTTCGCCGCCAGACCGATGATCGTGATCAGCCCCACCTTGAAATAGACGTCGTTCGGCATGCCCGCCGCATTGACCGCCAGCACCGACCCCAGCGCGCCGATCGGCACGATCAGCATCACGGCTGCGGCGATCGCCCAGCTTTCGTACAGCGCGACCAGCAGCAGGAAGACCACCAGGAACGACAGCGCCAGCAGCAGCGGTGCCTGCGCGCCGGCCTGGCGCTCCTGGTACGACAGCCCCGTCCATTCGTAGCCGATACCCGCCGGCAGCGTGCCGACGATCCGTTCGATCTCCGCCATGGCCTCGCCGGTGCTGAAACCGGGCGCGGCGTCGCCCATGATCTTGATCGTCGGATAGCCGTTGTAGCGGGACACCTGCACCGGACCGATCTCCCATTCGGGCGTGGCAAACGCGCTCAGCGGCACCTGCTCGCCGCGTGCGTTCGGCACGTTCAGCGACAGCAACGCCTCGGGCGTCATGCGGTCGCGCACATCGGCCTGCACCACCACCCGCTGCAGGCGGCCGATGTTGGCGAAGTCGGCCACGGTGGCCGAGCCATAGGCGCTGGAGAGCGCGGTGTTGATCGCCTCGAAGCCGACGCCCAGCGCTTCGGCCTTGTCCCGATCGATATCGAGACGCAGTTGTGGCGCGTCCTCCAGGCCTTCCATCATTGCGTAGGCGAGCACGGGCGAGGCATTCGCCTGGCTGAGCAGCGCGTCGCGTGCCGCGATCAGGGCCGCACGCCCCAGACCACCGCGATCCTGCAGCCGCAGCGCGAAGCCGCTGGCGTTGCCCAGCCCTTCGATCGGCGGCGGATCGACCGCCATCACACGAGCCGCCTTCATGCCGGCAAATTTCGCGTTGAAGGCCGCCACCTCGTCGCTGGCATGCTCGCCGCTGCCTCGCTCGGACCAGTCGGTCAAGGTCGGAAAGCCAAGCGCCGCGTTCTGGCCGCTGCCCGAGAAGCTGAATCCCAGCACCATCGTGGTCGACTCCATCGCCTTGCGCGCGAGCAGCCAGCTCTCCAGTTCCTTGACGACGGCCTCGGTGCGCTGATAAGTCGCGCCCGGCGGCAATTGCACGTCGACCACGAAGTAGCCCTGGTCCTCGATCGGCACGAAGGACTCGGGCAGCCGCGTGTACAGCAGGGCCAGCACCGCGACCACCATGCCGTACACGACCATGCACCGTCCCGCACGGCGCAGCAGCTTCCCGTTCAAGGCGGTGAAGCGCTCGGTCAGGCGGCCGAACTTGCGGTTGAACCAGCCGAAAAAGCCGCGCTTCTCCTCGTGATGCCCGGCCGGAATCGGCTTGAGCAGCGTCGCGCAAAGCGCCGGCGTCAGCGTCAGCGCAAGGAAGCCCGAGAACAGGATCGAGACGGCCAGCGACAGCGAGAACTGCCGGTAGATCACGCCCACCGATCCGGACATGAACGCGAGCGGAAAGAACACCGCCGCCAGCACCAGCGTGATGCCGACGATCGCGCCCGACACCTGGCTCATCGCCTTGGCGGTTGCCTCGACCGGACCGAGACCTTCCTCGGCCATGATCCGCTCGACGTTCTCGACGACCACGATCGCGTCGTCGACCAGGATGCCGATCGCCAGCACCATGCCGAACATCGTCATCATGTTGACCGAGAAGCCGAGCGCATACATCACGGCCAGCGTGCCGGCCAGGCACACCGGCACCACGATGGTCGGAATCAGCGTGTAGCGCAGGTTCTGCAGGAACAGCAGCATCACCAGGAACACCAGCACCACCGCTTCGAGCAGCGTGTGGATGACCTTCTCGATGGCGACTTCGACGAAGCGCGAGGTGTCGTACGGAATCGAATACTCGATATCGTCGGGAAAGGACTTCGACAGCTCGTCGAGCCGGGCCTTGACGGCGCGCGCGGTCTCCAGTGCGTTGGCGCCGGGACGCAGTTGCACCGCGGCGCCGACCGCCGGCTTGCCGCTGGTCGTCATGTCGAAGTTGTAGTCCTGCAGGCCGACTTCGAGGCGCGCGACATCGGCCAGCGTCACCTTCGAGCCGTCCGGATTGGCACGCAGCACGATGGCACCGAATTCCTCGGTGGTGGTCAGCATGCCCTTGACGGCGATGGTCGCGCTCAGCTCCTGCTCGGCGCTGCCGGGCCGGCTGCCGAAGCTGCCGGCCGGCACCTGCACGTTCTGCGCGGCGATCGCCGCGTTGACATCGGCCACCGACAGCCCGTAGCCAAGCAGCTTCTGCGGGTCGATCCACACCCGCATCGCGGCTTCCGCGCCGAAAAACTGCACCTTGCCGACGCCCGGCACGCGCCGGATCTCGTTGTTGATCCGCCGCGCCGCATAGTCGGCGAGCGTGACCATGTCCTTGCCGGCACCGTCGCCCTTGAAATTGATCGCGTAGACCATCAGGAAGCCCGCGCTGACCTGCTCGGTCCGCAGGCCCTGGCGCGTGACCGCGGCCGGCAGCCGCGCTTCGGCCTGCTTGATGCGGTTCTGCACATCGACCTGGGCGAGGTCCGGGTTGACGCCCGGCGCGAACGTGACGGTGATTTCGGCGAGGCCGGCGGAGCTGCTGGACGAGTCGTAGTACAGCATGCCCTTGGCGCCGTTCAGCTCTTCCTCGATGACGCTGGTCACCGAGTCGACCAGCGTGGTGGCCGAAGCGCCGGGGTAGATCGCGGTAATGGCAATCTGCGGCGGCGCAACCGTCGGGTATTGCGAGACCGGCAGCGACGGCATCGCCAGCAATCCGGCCAGCACGATGAAGATGGCCAGCACCCAGGCGAAGTTGGGGCGATGAATGAAGAATCTTGGCAGCATGATGTCTGTTCAGTGGCGCGGCGCCTGCGCGCCTAGCCTCGTTGCCCCGGAGGACTGTTCGATGGCGCGGCCTCGGCGGCACGGTTGACCGGCGCTGCCGGAACTGCGGGCCCTGCCGGGGCGATGCTGACCTTCTGCCCCGGGTTTGCCTCGCCGCCGATCACGATCCGATCGCCCGGCTTGACGCCCTCGACGATCTGCCATTCGCCGCCCTGCATGCGGCCGGTGCGTACCTGGCGGGTCTCGGCGACATCGCCCTTGCCGACCACCAGCAGGTGCGCCTTGCCATCGGGGCCTCGGCGGACCGCCCGCTGCGGGACCAGCATGGCGGCCGGATCGGTCGCATGGGTGACATGCACGCGCACGTACATGCCGGGCAGCAACAGGCCGTCATCGTTGGGCAGCTGGCCGCGCAACGACACCTGGCCGGTCTCGCGCTCGACCGAGATGTCGGAGAACAGCAGCCGTCCTTCCCGCTTCTTGTCGGTGCCTTCGATCGTCACCTGGATCGGCACGCCGCCGTCCCGCTGTTGGCGCAGCCGGCCCTGCTCCAGCGCTTCGCGCATGCGCATCACGTCGGCGACCGGTTGCTTGAAGTCGACGTAGACCGGATCGAGCTGCTGGATGGTGGCCATCGGCGTGGCCTCGCCCTGCCCGACCAACGCGCCTTCCGTGACCAGCGCGCGGCCGATGCGCCCCGAGATCGGCGCCCGCACGGTCGCGTATTCGAGGTTCAGGCGCGCGGTTTGCACCTCCGCGGCGGCACTGCGACGGGCCGCCTGCGCGCTCTTGTGCGCGGCCTGAGCGGCATCGAAATCCTGGCGGCTCACCGCTTCGATCTCGACCAGCGGGGTATAGCGGCGCACCACCGCCGCGGCCTCGGACAGCACCGCTTCGGCCCGGGCCAGCTCGCCTTCGGCGCGCGACAGTGCCGCCTGCAAGGGCGCGGGATCGATCTGGAACAGCGGATCGCCGGCCTTGACGTCGGCGCCTTCCTTGAAATTGCGCTTGAGCACGATGCCGGGCACCCGAGCGCGGACTTCGGCGACACGAACCGGTTCGATGCGGCCGGGAAGTTCGCTGCTGACGGCCATCGCCTTGGGCTGCAAGGTCAGCACATCGACCGAGGGAGGCGCGGGCGTCGGCTGCTGGTCGGCCTTGCCGCACGCCGCCATGGCAATGGCGGCAGCCAGCACGGCGACGGTACGCCGCCCTTGCCATGGAAAGTGCTTCATGTCTTACCCTTCGCGCTTTGCAAAGCACCGGATGCTACGCGGGTTTGTCAAATGAATCAATAACGATTCATCCGGTAAGGAAACTGACGTTTTTGCCCGATAATCCCTCCGCGCCAACGTCGCATTCCGCCAACAAGTCACAGAAAAGTGATTTTCGAGACATAACAGTGAATCCCACACCGTCATGACGGCTGCCACCGCATCTACCGAAGACAACAGCCGACTCCTCGCCGCCCTGGCGCTCGCCCTGGTCGACCAACCGCGCGGCACCTTGCAGGACCTGGCCAAAGCCGTCGGCATCAGCAAGGCAACCCTGTATCGCTTCTGCCGTACCCGGGACCAATTGATTTCCCGTCTGATCGACCATTGCGTCCGCGTGCTGGCCGAAGTCATCCAGTCGGCGGGACTGGACGATCCTTCTCCCCTTGCCGCGCTGCGACGCCTGAACGCCAACATGGTCGAGCAGCGGGAGGTGGCCGCATTCCTGATCTACTACTGGCGAGAGGTTGTCTCCGGCGTGTCGTCGGATTGGCAGACCGACTGGGAAGGCAAGCTCGACGCCTTCTTTCTGCGCGGACAACAGCAAGGCGTCTTCCGCATCGACATCACCGCCCAGGCGCTGACCGAAATCTGGGCGTCGGTGCTGATCGGGCTGCTCGATGGCGAGCGGCGCGGCCGCATTGCGCGGGCAGGTCTGGCGGGGCTGGCGGAACGGGCCTTTCTGCAAGGCGCGGGGGCGCCTTCCCTGCAAGGGACCAGCGGCAACCCTTGATCGTTACGCAAGAATCATTTGCCGAATGGCGGGTTTTTCCAGACCGCCGGGATCCCCACAATCGTCGCATCGCGAGATCGGCATGGCCCATGGCCGCGCCGATCCGGAATCCGCAACCGTGAGGACCCCATGCTGTTTACGCCCTATCGCCTTGGCCATCTGACCACGGCAAACCGTATCGTGATGCCGCCGATGACCCGCTCGCGGGCGGGCGATGGCGGCGTGGCCACCGACCTGATGGCCGAGTATTACCGCCAGCGCGCTTCGGCCGGACTGATCATTTCCGAAGGCACGCAGATCAGCCAGCAGGGTCAGGGCTATGCCTGGACACCCGGCATCTATACGCCCGAACAGGTGGCGGGCTGGCGCAAGGTCACCGACGCCGTGCATGCCGCCGGCGGCGCCATGTTTGCGCAGCTGTGGCATGTCGGCCGCGTCTCGCACACGTCGCTGCAGCCGGGCAATGCCGCGCCGGTGTCCTCGTCGGCGCTGGTGGCCGAAGGGGTCAAGGTCTTTATCGATGTCGATGGCAAGGGGCCCGCCGGCGGTGCCGGGGCGATGGTCCAGCACTCGACGCCGCGCGCGCTGTCGATCCCGGAGATCCATGGCATCGTGCGCGACTACGCGCACGCCGCGCGCAATGCGCTCGAGGCGGGCTTCGACGGTGTCGAGCTGCATGGCGCCAACGGTTATCTGATCAATCAGTTCATCGATTCGCAGGCCAATGCGCGCACCGACGAATACGGCGGCTCGCTGCACAACCGGCTGCGCTTTCTGAAGGAGGTGGCGCAGGCCGTGACCGACGTCGTCGGCACGGATCGCATCGGCGTACGCCTGGCCCCGCTGACCACGCTGCAGGGCGCGATCGACGACACGCCGCAAGCCACCTACCTCGCCGCGGCGCATGCGCTGGGCAAGATTGGCGTGGCCTATATCCACATCGCGGAAGCCGATTGGGAAGACGCGCCGGTGATGCCCGCCGCCTTCAAGGAGGCGCTGCGCGAGGTCTACCCCGGCACGCTGATCTACTCGGGCAACTACAACAAGGCGCGTGCCGAGGAGGCGCTCGCCAGGGGTTGGGCCGACCTGATCGGCTTTGGCCGCAGCTTTATCGCCAATCCCGACCTGCCCTGGCGGCTGCGCCACGACCTGCCGCTCCATCCCGGCAACCGGGCCAGCTATTTCGGCGGGGGCGCCGCGGGCTACACCGACTATCCCGAGTACGCCGGGTACGCGGCAAGCTCAGCAGCCTGAACCGGACTACCTTGAACGAGGCTGAACGAACTCAGGCGATCTCGGCCAGCCGCGCACCTGCCGTCAGGAACGTGCCCGCGCTGGCCTGCCACGTTACGCGGCCATCGCGATGCGCGTGAACCTGCATCTCCATCTTCATCGCCTCCATCACCGCGATCAGGTCGCCTTCCTTGACCTCGTCGCCGACCGCCACCTTCCACGCTTGCACGGTGCCCGCGATCGGTGACGGCAACTCGGCGGGGTTGGTTGCGGCCGCCTGAGCCGGTTTTTCCGCTTCGCCAGCCGCCGGCGCGTTGGCCAGGCCACGGAGCCATTGCGCCGGCACGCCCAGCACCATGCGGCGGCCGTCGACCTCGATCGCGGTGCGCAGCAGGCTGTCGTCCTGCTGCGGCTGCGCGCGGGCGGCCGCGGCAAGGGGCTCGGCGAAATCGGACTCGATCCAGCGCGTGTGGACCTTGAAGCCGTCCGTCCCCAGGAAATCCGGGTGGTCTATCACGGCGCGATGGAATGGCAGCACCGATGCCACGCCCTCGATCCGGAATTCGCGCAGCGCCCGACGGGCGCGCGCCAGCGCCTGTTCGCGCGTGGCACCGGTCACGATCAGCTTGGCCATCAGCGAATCGAACGTACCCGGCACCACCGAGCCCGACTGGACGCCGGAGTCGACGCGCACACCGGGCCCGGACGGCGCGTCGAAGCGCTGCACCGGCCCGGGCGCAGGCAGGAAGCCCCGGCCCACGTCCTCGGCATTGATGCGGAACTCGATGGCGTGCCCCAGCGGCGCCGGCGTGTCGGTGATCGACAGCGGCAGGCCATCGGCCACGCGCAGTTGCTCGACGACCAGATCGACGCCCGTGGTCTGCTCGGTCACCGGGTGTTCGACCTGCAGCCGCGTGTTGACCTCGAGGAACGAGATCGCACCGGTGGCGCTGAGCAGGAATTCCACCGTGCCGGCGCTGGTATAGCCCGCGGCCGCGCAGATGTCCCGCGCCGCCGCGTGAATCCGTGCGCGCTGTTCATCGGTCAGGAACGGTGCCGGCGCTTCTTCGACGAGCTTCTGGTTCCGGCGTTGCAGCGAGCAATCGCGGGTTCCCAGCACGACCACATGGCCGTGCCGGTCGGCCAGGACCTGCGCTTCGATATGGCGCGGCTTGTCGAGGAATTGCTCGACGAAACATTCGCCGCGGCCGAAGGCGGTCACCGCCTCGCGCACGGCCGATGCGTACAGCTCCTCGACCTCGTCCATGCGCCACGCGATCTTCATGCCGCGGCCACCGCCACCGAAGGCCGCCTTGATGATGATCGGCAGACCATGCCGTTCGGCGAAGGCCAGCACCTCGTTCGCATCGGCCACCGGCTCGGCCGTGCCGGCGACCAGCGGAGCGCCGACCTGCAGCGCAATCTTGCGCGCCTGCACCTTGTCGCCGAGCCGGGCGATGGTGGCCGGTGACGGGCCGATCCACGTCAGGCCGGCATCGATGACGGCCTGCGCGAACGCCTCGCTCTCCGACAGAAAGCCGTAGCCGGGATGCACGGCATCGGCGCCGCTGCGGCGGGCGATATCGAGCAGCTTCGGCATGTTCAGATAGGTCTCGGCCGGACGGTCGCCGTCCAGGCCGTACGCCTCGTCGGCCAGGCGCGCGTGCATCGCGTCGATATCGGCGTTGGCATACACGGCGACCGAGCCGACGCCGTAGTCGGCGCAGGCGCGGATGATGCGGACGGCGATCTCGCCACGGTTGGCAATCAGGACTTTCTTCATCGCGAATCTCGGTGCGGAAATCTCGGTGCGGAAATCTCGGTGGGCCGCTCAGTCGGCAGACGGTGGCAGTGCTTGGAAGGGGCCGATCGGGTTGAAGCGCAGCCACGCGCCGACCGGAATCTGGCCCGCACGATCGAGGTGGTAAGGCGCCACGGCGCCGATCACGGGATAGCCCCCGGTCAGCGGATGGTCGGCCAGGAACAGGATCGGTTGTCCGCTGGGGGGCACCTGCAGCGCGCCCAGCACCGTACCTTCGCTGGGCAGCTCGCCGGTGATGGCGCGTTCCAGCGGGACCTCGCCAGTCAGCCGCAAACCCACGCGGTTGGACTGCGGCGTGACCTGCCAGCGCTGCGCGGCCAGCCGCGCGACCGACTCGGGTGTGAACCAGTCGGTGCGCGGGCCCAGCACCACGTCCAGTACGACGTCCCGATCGACCGTCGGCAGGTCGGCGGCGGGCTGCTCGGGCATGCCGACCACGGCGCCGGCGGGCGCGGGCAATACACCCAACACATCGCCGACGGCCAACGGCGACGGCCCGATTCCGGCGAGCGTGTCGGTGGCGCAGCTGCCGAGCACCGGCGCAACGGCAAAGCCGCCGCGTGCCGCGATATAGCAGCGGGCGCCGGCGACCGGCTGGCCAAGGCTCAGCGTGTCGCCATCGGCCAGGGCCACGGCCTGATGCGTCGGCACGTTCCACTGCCGGCCGTCTGCGGTACGGAGGGTCAGCGGCGCATCGGCACCGGTGACGGCAAGCACGGTGTCGCCCTGGCTCTGCAATTGCAGACCGCCGCCGACGGTTTCGAGCGCGGCACTGTCGCTGCGATTGCCGACCAGGCGATTGGCCGTCCTCAACGCCGCCTGGTCCAGCGCGCCGGAGGCCGATACGCCCTGCCCCGCCTGTCCGTGGCGGCCCAGATCCTGGAACACCGTCAGCAATCCGGTGCCCTTGACCTTGAGCGCGGCGGTGCTGGCCGCCCTGCTCTGCTGCCCATGCGGGTCGACTGCCGGCACAGCGCCGCTTCCGGCCCCCTCCGCGCGGCCGCCCGTGGCCGTGCCGAAGGAGGCTTCCCAGTCACCACCCACAGCCGCCATATCGACAAAGCGCACGCGATAACCGGGCTGCAGCAGCGCCGGTTGCTCGCGGCCCAGGTCCCACATCGGCACCGGCGTCGTGCCGATGATCTGCCAGCCGCCGGGACTGGCCTTCGGATACACGCCGCTGAAGGTACCGGCGAGACCCACGGCGCCGGCCGGAATCTGCGTGCGCGGCGTACGGCGGCGCGGTACGTCCAACGACGGGTGGCCGCCGCTCAGATAGGCAAAGCCGGGGGCGAAGCCGGTGAAGGCGACGGTGTATTCGCTGCCGGTGTGGCGGCGCACGACTTCTGCGGGCGTGATGCCCAGCCACTGCGCCACCTCGGCCAGATCCTCGCCGTCATAGCGCACCGGGATCTCGATCAGCGTATTGCTGCGCTCGACACGCTGCGACAGATCGCGCCCGGCAATCGCGCGGACCAATGCGGCAGCGCTGGTCGCCCAGGGCCGGTAGTGCACGAGAATCGTGCGGGCGGCGGGCACAAGCTCCGCCACGCCGTGCACAGGATCGCGCTGCAGCGAGGCCAGTAGTGCCAGCGTCTGGTCCAGATCGGCCAGCTCGACCAGCAGCGCGTTCAGGGAAACGGGGAGGAAACGCAAATCGAACTCCGCAAATGCCAGATCCAGCGCTGCGCGTTCAGGCGAACGCGCAGACCTTGACGCCGTCGCGCTCCAGCGCATCGCGCACGGCGCGCGCCATTTCCAGCGCGCCGTCGCTGTCGCCATGCACGCAGATCGATTGCGCCTCGATGCGGGCCACGCTGCCGTCGATGGCGCGCACCGTGCCCTCCCGCACCAGCCGCAACATCCGCTCGGCGACCTCGGCTGCGTCGTGCAGCACCGCGCCCTTCTCGCGGCGAGACACCAGCGTGCCCTGCGGCGTGTAGGCGCGATCGGCAAAGGCTTCCGCAATGACGCGCAGGCCGGCTTCGCGCGCCCAGCCGACCAGCGGCGAGCCCGCCAGCGCGACCAGCGCCAGCTCGGGATTGACCGCGCGAATCGCGGTGATCACGTCGCGCGCCTGGCGCTCGTCGCTGGCGATGGTGTTGTACAGCGCGCCGTGCGGCTTGACGTAGCGCACCGTCGTGCCGACCGTCGCCGCCATCCCGGCCAGCGCGCTGATCTGGTAAATCACGTCGGCGATCAGGTCGTCGCTGGCAATGTCCATATTGCGACGGCCGAATCCTTGCAGGTCCGGATACGAGACATGGGCGCCCACGGCGACGTCGCGCGCCTTGGCGGCCTTCAGCGTCTGCAGGATGCCGGCCGGATCGCCGGCATGAAAACCGCAGGCCACGTTGGCGCTGCTGACGATGTCCAGCATCGCGGCATCGTTGCCCATGCGCCAGGCGCCAAAGCTCTCACCCAGATCGCTGTTCAGATCGATTTGCATGGCATCCAACCCTCAGTGCGCGGGCTCGGCTTCGCCCAGCAGTTCGCGCCCCTGCGTCTCGGGCAACAGCAGGCAGGCGACCACGACCAGCCCGTAGGCACCGGCGGCGAGATAGCCGATCGCGACACCGAGCGACATTGTCGCGCCCATATGCCCGATCATCGCGGGGAACACCGAGCCGACGGCACGCCCGAAGTTGTAGCAGAAGCCCTGGCCGGAGCCGCGGATATGGCTTGGATACAGCTCGGTCAGATAGGCGCCCATGCCGGAGAAGATGCCCGACAGGAAGAAGCCCAGCGGGAAACCCAGCACCAGCATCGCGGCATCGGTGATCGGCAACTGGGTGTAGCAGATCACCAGAATCGCGGCGCTGACCGCGAACAGCATGAAGCACCGCCGGCGTCCCAGCCGATCGGACAGCCAGGCGCTGGTCAGATAGCCGGCGAAGGAGCCCGCGATCAGCACCATCAGGTAGCCGCTGGTGTTCAGCACCGACAGATTGCGCTCCATCTTCAGGTAGGTCGGCAGCCAGGTCGTCACCGAGTAGTAGGCGCCCTGCATGCCGGTGGCCAGCAGGCTCGCCAGCACGGTCACGCGCAGCACGCCGGGCTTGAAGATCAGCATGAAGTTGTTGCTTTGCCCGGTGACGGCGAGCTTGGCCTTGGTCTCCCGATACACCTCCGGCTCGCTGATGTTGCGGCGGATATAGAGGATGAAGACCGCCGGCAGCACGCCGATCCAGAACAGCACGCGCCACGCGTATTGCTGCTCGAACATCGCATAGACCGCCCAGAAGGCCACCGCCGACAGCCCCCAGCCGACCGCCCAGCTGCTCTGCACCAGCCCGACCGCCTTGCCGCGATGGCGAGCCCGGATCATCTCGGCAATCAGCACGGAGCCGACCGACCATTCACCGCCGAATCCGAGCCCCTGCAGCATGCGGGTCACGAACAACTGCTCGGGCGACTGCGTGAAGCCGCTGAGAAACGTGAAGAAGCTGAACCACAGCACGGTCAGCTGCAGCACCCGCACGCGGCCGTACTTGTCGGCCAGGATGCCGGCCAGCCAGCCGCCGATCGCCGAACTGATCAGCGCGCCCGTGGCGATATAGCCGGCCTGGGCCTTGGTCATGCCCCACACCAGGATGAAGGTGGGAATCATGAAGGTGTAGATCATGTAGTCGAAGGCATCGACCCCATAGCCGACGAAGGCGGCAAAGAGCGTCTTGCGCTCTGCCTGCGTTGTTTCTTTTAGCCACATGGTTGCGCTCACTCGGGATAACGACACTGCGTGGGGAAGGCTCGCCGCACGGTTCACGGCAACGTCGCGGCGACGTCGGGGGTGTGAGCGGGATCGCGCGAGACCGCCAGCCGGCCGCCCCTCCACCGCAGCGCCGTTTGGCAAGCCACATGTCATGTTGATGGATATGCACGTCTTTACTCAACCACCGTGCCGTGATTGTTCAACAATCAGTAAGCAGGATCGATTCTGGTATACACCTAGCCGTGCGTCTGCCCCGGGGCGTCGCACCAATCTCGTGCATATTGTTGAACAGAGGTGGGGTAACATCCCGCGGCGGCATTCGCAGGCGCCTCGTCCAGGCCCGGTCGACCGTCGTCCCGACCTTCCTTGCAGCAAACATGACAACCAGTTCTGACGTAAAAAACCTGGCCGAGCGGGTCACCGAACAGATTCGCCAGCGCATCCTGCATGGCGACTTCGCGCCCGGGCAGCGGCTGTCGGAAGCCGCGCTCAGCGAAAGCCTGCAGATCTCGCGCAATACGCTGCGCGAGACGTTCCGCGTGCTGACCAAGGAAGGCCTGCTCAAGCACGAGCCGAACCGCGGCGTGGCGGTGGCCATTCCGAGCATTGCGTCGATCATCGATATCTACCGCGTGCGCCGCCTGATCGAATGCCAGGCGATCGCGCAGGCCTATCCCAGCCATCCGGCCAGAAAACACATGCGCCAGGCGGTGGAGGCCGGACTGCGCTGCCGCGACAACGCCGACTGGCAGGGCGCGGGCACCGCCAACATGGAGTTCCACATGGCCATCGTGGAACTGGCGGACAGCGAGCGGCTGAACGTGATGTTTTCCCACCTGCTGGCCGAGTTGCGGCTCGCGTTCGGCATGCTGCAGGACCCGGAATTCCTGCACGGTCCCTATGTCGAGCTGAACCAGCAGATCCTGCAGCTGTTCGAGTCGGGCAAGCTCGCCGAGTGTGCGCAGGCGCTGAACGACTATCTGGTGCAGTCCGAGCGCATCGTGCTGTCGGCCTGCGCGCGGCACCCGGTCTTCAAGGGGCGCTGAGCGCGGGCGACGCTACAGCACCCGCCCGAACCACCACAGCGACAGCAGCGCGGCCCCGGCCGCGAGCACCGCGCCGAGCGCGGCGAACAGCGCGGTGATTTCGGCCTGCTCGGTCTTGCCGAGCGTCAGCTTGGCGTTGATCGCCCGATACACCTGCTTCAATCTGGCGGCGTCCTCCAGACGGAAGTATTCGGCCCCGGTGGTATCGGCAACCTGCTTCAGCACGGCCTCATCCAGCTTGACGCGCGCCGACCAGCCGTCGGCCGACAGCACGACACCCTGGGTCGTGCCGACGCCCACGGTATAGACGCGCACGCCGTAGGCGGCGGCAAGCTCGGCCGCCTGTATGGCGGTCGGACCGGCGTTGCTTTCGCCGTCGGAGAACACGACGATCGCGCCGGCGGCATAGGAGCCGGGGGCGGCGCCCTCGGCGTCGGCCGCGTTTTGCCCTGCTCCTTGCCCGCCGCCTTGGCCTCCGCCCTGTGGCCCTCCCGATGCGCCGAACGGACTGCTCGGCGGGCCCGGCTTTTTCAGCGGCGAGGCGTCGCCCTCCATCAGCCGCGCGGCGTCCTCGGTCGCTTGCGGCCGCAGCGCCGTCAGCGCAATCAGCAGGCCATTGCCCAGCGCGGTGCCGCCCTGCGGCTGCAGCCGATCGATCGCCGTGGTCACGTCCTGCTTTCTACGGCTCGGGGCCTGCGCCACGGCCGAAGTCCCCGCCATCGCGACCAGGCCGACGCTGACGCCGGCCGGTTTTGCGTCGAGCAAGCCCTTGGCGGCGTGTTGCGCGGCGCGCAGCCGGTTCGGTTGCACGTCCTTCGCGCGCATGCTGCCGGACAGGTCGATCACCAGCATCACCGTTTCGATGCGCGAGGGCAGCACCAACAGCGCATGGGGACGCGAGAGGGCGACGATCAATGCCGCCAACGCCAGCAACATCAGGATGGGGGACGCGTGCCGGCGCCAGCCCGCGACGCCGCGGTTGGCGAAGCCCACGGTCTTCAGCGCCGGATAGTGCACCGCCGCGCGCCGGCGGCGCGTATCCAGCCACAGGTAGGCGGCGGCCAGCAAGGGGATCAGCAGCAGCAACCACAGCATCCTTGGCCACAGGAAGCTGATGGCGGGAAGGCGCGCGATCGCGTCGCTCACGCCGTCCATGCGGCCCCCTTTCCTGCGCCTTTCGGTGGCGCCGTCTTTGCCGCCTTCTGTGCCAACGTCCCGGCTGGACTGGCCGCCGGATTCACTACCCCCTTCGCCGTTCCTTGCCGATGACGCCGCTGCCGCGAGAACGCCAGCAGGGCCAGATCGAGGCGAGCGTCGGTCGACAGCGTCAGGCAATCCACGCCGGCGCGCGCAAAGCCCAGCCGCAGTTCCTCTTCGCGCGCCTGCGCGGCCGCGGCGAAGCGCTTGCGAAAGACCGGGTCGTGGGTGTCGACGAACATCTGCTCGCCGGTTTCGGCGTCCTGCATCACCAACAAACCCAGATCGGGCAGCGCCCGCTCCAGCGGATCGACCAGCCGCACGGCGATAACTTCATGGCGCCTGGCCAACATGGCGAGCGACGCCTGCCAACCCGGGTCGCTGATGAAGTCCGAGACGACGAACAGCACCGAACGCCGCCTGGCCACCGCCCGCGCGTGATCGAGCAGCTCGCGCAGCCGTGTTGTACCCGGCGAGGCGGCAGGCGTCGCATGCATGCGATCGAGCAGGTGCAGCAGTTGCCGGCGCCCCGCACGCGCGGGCACCGCCGACGCCGTCATGTCGGCGGCCCCGTTGTAGAGCACGGCGCCGACGCGGTTGCCGTAGCGGGTCAGCAGCAGCGCCATCACGGTAGTGAAATCGCTGAGCAGATCGCGCTTGCGGACCTCGCCCGAGCCGAATTCCACCGAGCCGCTCAGATCGAGCAGAAACCAGGCCGCGATCTCGCGGTCCTCCTGGAACATCCGCACATGCGGCGTCTGCAGCCGGGCGGTCACGTTCCAGTCGATGTGGCGGACGTCGTCGCCGGGCTGGTATTCGCGCAGGTCGGCCAGGTCCAGTCCGAAGCCGCGAAACAGCGTGCGGTAGTCGCCCTGCAGCATGCCGTCGAGGCGGCGCACCACCGTCCATTCCATGCGGCGCAACAACGCGTCGGTGCGGCCGGCACCGACACCGCGCGGCGCGCCCGGCGTGGCAGCGCGCCCGGAAGCGGCCTCCGGGCCGGTCCGGCGCCTAGCGCGCAGCCGCCCGAACATGGGATTCCAGCGGACGCTCGGGGACCGGCATGGCCTGCACGATGCGGCCGATCAGCGCATCGGCGGTGACGCCGTCGGACATGGCCTCGTAGGACAGCGACAGCCGATGGCGCAATACGTCCGGAACGAGGTCGATCACGTCCTCCGGCACCGCGTAGTGCCGGCCTCGCAGCAGCGCCAGCGCACGCGCGCCTTCGATCAGCCCGATGGTCGCGCGCGGGCTGGCGCCGAAGGTCACGTACCGATCGAGATCGTCGAGCCCGTAGCTCGCCGGTTTGCGGGTGGCCGCCACCACGCGCACCGCGTACTGGATCAGCCCCGGATCGACATACACGTTGCGGCACTCTTCCTGCAGCTCGGCCAGTTGTTCCGGCGTGGCGATCGGACTGACGTCGATCCGCGGACCGGTCACGCGGTTGACGATCACCACCTCTTCGTCCTCGCTCGGATAGCCGACCAGCACCTTCATCATGAAACGGTCGACCTGCGCCTCCGGCAACGGATAGGTGCCTTCGGTCTCGATCGGGTTCTGCGTGGCCATCACCAGGAACGGCATCGGCACCCGGTGGGTTTCGCCGGCGATGGTGACCTGCTTTTCCTGCATCACCTCGAGCAGGGCGCTCTGCACCTTGGCCGGCGCGCGGTTGATCTCGTCGGCCAGCAGCAGATTGGCGAAGACGGGCCCCCGCACCGTGGAGAACTCGCCGGTCCCCTGGTGATACATGCGCGTGCCGACCAGGTCGGCGGGCAGCAGGTCGGGCGTGAACTGGATGCGCTTGAACGTGCCGCGCATGGTCCGCGCCAGCGTATTGACGGTCAGCGTCTTGGCCAGCCCCGGCACGCCTTCCACCAGCAAATGGCCGCCGGCGAGAATCGCCACCAGCACCCGTTCCAGAAAATGGTCCTGTCCCACCACTACGCGCTTGACCTCGTACAGCAGGCGTTCCATCAGGTTGGCGGTTTCGATGGCTTCCCGGGCTTGGTCGTTCATGGGCCTCTCGCTTTCGTATTCGTCTGGCGTGTTCGTCTGGAGTCTTGGTCTGAAGTCGTCGTCTAGAACGGCGAAGCGCCGACGGAACCGCCCGCGCTCTCGATGGTGATGGCGAAACCGATCCCAAGAAAATTGCCGCTCTGGTTGGGATTGAGGATGGCCGTGACGATGCCCACCACCTCGCCCTTCATGTTGACCAGCGGTCCGCCCGAGTTGCCGGGATTGGCCGCGGCATCGAACTGGATCAGCTTGTCCAGCCGCTGCTTGTCGTCCGGCGACACGAACTGGCGGTCGAGCCCGGACACCACGCCGGCCGTCACCGACGGCCCGATGCCGAACGGGAAACCGACCGCCACCACTTCGCTGCCGGGCGCCAGCTCGCGGCTGGAGCCGAGCGTCGCGGGCGGCAGGTCGTCGGGAATCGATTTGGGCTGCAGGATGGCGAGGTCTTTTTCCGGGACGGCCTGCAGCAGGGCCGCCTCGGCGGTATGCCCATCGTGGAATCGGACCTCGACGCGCCGCGCCCCGGCGACGACGTGATAGTTGGTGATGATGACGCCGCTCTCGGTGACGACCACGCCGGTGCCGATGTGCCGGCCGTCGGGCAAGGTCTCCGGCGCGCTCTTGTCGCCGGGCGGCTTGCCTTTGGCGGTTTCGTCGCGCGGGGCGCGCCGGGAAGGCGCCGAGGACTCGGGCGGCGGCTTGGCCGCGCGATCGCGTCCGGCCTTGTCGGCGCGGGGTTTATCCGCGGCGGGCTCGGCGCCAGGATAGGCCCGGACCTCGACCACCGACTGGCGAACCGCCTCGGCCGCGCGTGCGGCGCGCGACGGCAGGTCCTTGGTATGGAGCGTGTGGAGCACCGCAGAGTCGATGTCCGACTGCGTCAATGCGCGTTGTTTCGGCTGCAACAGCCAGGCAGAACCCACGCCCGCAGCGAAGACGAGTGCGATCGCCGCCAAGGCTCCACCGTAGATCGTCACCCGTTTCATCGCCGCCCCGAGTTCACGCGCCGGAAACTACAGTACCATCGTTCTTAACGACGCGCCAAGGAGCAGGGCATGCAGTTTCTCTGGCCTCAAATGCTCTGGCTGCTGCTTGTGCTCCCCGTACTGGCTGCAGCTTATTTCCATGTGCTCGCCCGGCGCAGGAAATCCGCGCTGCTCTACGCCAGTCTCGCCCTGCCCCGTGCGGCGCTCGGTCCTCGCCAATGGCTTCGGCGCCACGTCCCTCCGCTGCTGTTCCTGTTGTCGCTCGGCACCGCGCTGCTTGCCTGCGCGCGCCCCAGCGCCACCATCACGCTGCCGGCCGACACCATCACCCTGGTGCTGGCCATGGACGTCTCGCGCAGCATGGAAGCGACCGATGTCTCGCCGACACGCATCGCCGCCGCCCAGCAGGCCGCCACCAACCTCGTGACCGGGCTGCCCGCCAACGTGCGCCTGGGCATCGTGTCGTTTGCCGCCACCGCTTCGGTGGTGCTCAGCCCGACCGACAACCGGCAGGACATGCTCGAAGCGATCGAGCGCTTCCAGCTTCAGCGCGGCACCGCGACGGGCAGCGGATTGATCGAGGCGCTGGCCGTGCTGTTCCCGGACGACGGGATCGACCTGGAGGCGGTGCTGTTCGGCAGCGCGTCGGAGCAGTTCGAGAATCCTGGCCGATCGCTGGACGAAGCGGCCGCCGCGGACGCGGCCCGCAACCGCGAGAAGCGAGCCAGGCGGGAAGAACGGCCCGCGGCCGAGCCCGGCTCCTACCGGCACGGCGCGGTGATCCTGCTCAGCGATGGCCGGCGCACCACCGGTCCCGATCCGGTCATCGCGGCCCGCATGGCCGCCGAGCGCGGCGTGCGCGTCTATACGGTCGGATTCGGCTCGCCGCAGGACGGCACGGGCGGCGGACAGACCATGTCTTACTACATGCAGCTCGATGAACCCGCGTTGCGCGCGGTGGCCAAGATCACGGGCGGCGAGTATTTCCACGCGGGCTCCGAAGCCGACCTGAGCCAGGTCTATCGCCAGCTCAGCTCGCGTTTTGCGCTGGAGCGCAGGGAAACCGAGGTGGGAGCGTTGTTTGCGGGCGCGGCGGTAGTATTGCTGATGGCGGCTAGCGTGCTGTCGATTCTGTGGTTCCGGCGCTGAGGCGTGGGGATGTAGAGGAAATGGTAAGACGCAGTGCGCTGGGTAGATAAATAGGTAAAGCCAGTAGAGAGATGGGTAAGTTGGCAGGCCCGCGGGCATCCGCCGTAGATGAAATGGTAAGAGAGAGGGCCAAAAATAGATGTTCTGGTAAGTCCAGTAGAAGGTTTGGTAAGCTGCGCGAGCAAATGACCTTAAATTTGTATCGCGCGAAATGGCACTTACATCACTCGGCTACAAAGCACTGGTTCAGAAGTTCGATCTGCGCGTGCCGCCGCTGCGCTCGACCTATGAACTGGCCGACAAGACGGGCGTGTTGACCAGACACACCGGCCCCGACGGCACCACTCGCGTGATCTACCCGCGGAACCGATACCGCGGCGGCGACTCGATCGTCGACCACCTCCTCTTTGCGCTGAAGAAGGAGCAGTTGGACCTGACCGTCCTGGCGGCATTGTTCGAGCACCGGGAAGCCATCGACGCCGTGCAGGAATGGCTCCGAGCCGCCCCTACGTCGCGCTATGCGCGCTTGAGCGGCTTCTACGCCAAATGGCTTGCCGGCGTCCAGTTCGACTACAACGTGCCTGTCGGCACGCCTCGTATTCCGACCCTCGACGAAGGCGCGTATATCACCGGCCCAGTCAAGACGGATCCGCAGTTCGGCATCCACAACAACCATCTCGGACCGCCGGCATTCTGCCCGTTGGTGCGACGCACCGACGAACTGTCGGCATGGATCGCCTCTGACTTGCCGAACAAGGTCGCCGCAGCGATCGAGCGCCTCGAGCCGGAGGTGCTGGCCCGGGCGGTCGACTATCTGTATCTCGCCGAGACCCGTTCGACCTACTCGATCGAACAAGAGGTGCCCGATAACCAGCGCGTGGCCAAGTTCCGTCGTTTGCTGCAGTTTGCCGGCGCGCCGGGACCGTTGACCGAGCAGCAGCTATGCGAATGGCAAAACGAGATCATCTCCGGCCGACGCAGCGAATTCTCTTATCGCGACCGTCAAAACTGGCTTTCGCGCGGCGGGCGCATGCGGAATATGGCCGACTATATTCCCCCGAGTCCCGAGCAGCTTGACGCAATGATGGAGGGCATTTCGCAGGTGGCCAGCCTGATCCAGACCCGAGCTGTCCATCCGATCGTCGTGGCCACCTGCGCATCGTTCGGTTTCGTGTTTGCTCACCCCTTCTACGATGGCAATGGGCGCCTGCACCGCTTCCTGATCCATCACCTGCTTCGGCAGGCCGGGGTCACCCCTGAAGGCGTCGTGCTGCCCATCTCCGCGCGCATGCTCAAGGAGATCGACACCTATGCCGGCTTGCTGAAAGCCTACTCGGCACCGCGCACCGCGCTGATCAATTACGCATTGGACGCTGACAGCGACACGATTCTGATCAAGTCGCCTCAGCCGTATTGGCTGTATGCGTCATTCGATGCGACAACGCTGTGCGAGTTTGTCTTCCGGTGTATCGAGCAATGCGTCGAGCACGATCTTGCGCAGGAGATCCAATATCTTCGAGCCTATGACGCCAGCCTGGTCCGCATCGAAAGCTGGCTCGATCTGCCGCAGTCGCGACTTTCCAATCTCATCGACCTGATCGTGCAGAACCACGGAGAATTATCGAAGCGAAGGCGCAAGCTCTTCGAAGACCTGACGGACGATGAAGTCGAACGGATAGAAGGCATCGTTCGCGACGAGTTCGACGCGTACCTCAACGCCTTCGGCAAGTCCGGCTAAGCCCCCCCGCGCTAGGCCGCCAGCCGATACTCGAAGAACGGCCGCTCGCGGTCATCCAGGATGGCGTGTAGCGCGGCGAGATTGCCGGGATCGGGATTGAGCCAGGCGTCGACGTTCCGCGGCTTGATCGGGATGACGCAGCGATCGTGGCCGGCCGCCGCGACTTCCGGCGGGGGCTCGTCGGTAATTGCGGCAAACGAATAGAGATCCGGCTCGCCGCCCTCGCCCTTGTGGTGCGACCACAGGCAGGCGATCAGTAGATCCTGCGGCGGTTCGGGACGGAACTCCAGCACGACGCTCTGCTCCTTCTCGTCCGGGCCGAGCTCGCGGTGTTCCAGCCGATGCCGGGCCACGTGCTCATGAAAAGCCCGGATCGGCAGGATGCCGTGGCGATAGCCGAACAGCTGGCGCCACGCATTGTCGAGACTGTCGCGCCGCGCGTTGTACGTCCCCGGCTTTTTTCTCTCCATGGCAACGTCCCAGCCCGGCAACCGGCAGCGGTAGCGCATCGGCACGATCGCGCGCCGGCCCTCCATCACGATCATCACAGGGGCGTAATAACCCGGGAAGATCATGGCGTCCTCCGCGGTCGGCGCGGCGCGTTGCAGGTCGGCAAGGTTCTGCTGCAGCCGGGCGATCTTGTCGGTGGCGATGCGCAGCTCGTTCTCGGCCTTGCGCGTAGGCCGCCCGGCCAGCCCGCGTTCCGCTTCGGCCAGGCGCGCCTTCTGGCGGAACAGCTCCGCCTCCAATGCGTTCGCCTGTTCGCGGTCGCCCGCGGCGACCAGTGCGGCGAGATCGCGCTCCTCGTCCGAGCCGGCCTGCGCGAACGCCATGCGCATCGCCTTGGGCAGCTTTTGCCATTCCTGGTTCTTGCGCTTCTGCCAGAACAGTTCGAAGAACTGGTGAAGATTCATCAACGCGCCGTACTCGCGCGTGAATTTCCTGAAGTCGGCCTTGATCTGCGCCGCGTAGCACATCGGACTCTCCCTGTGGCGCCCACGATTGCGTCATCCTGGCAGGCTTGCGTGCGGCCGGACATCGGTATTGCGCCGAGGGTCGGTCCCGGCCCGCCACAGTCGCCTTCGCCCCAGAAAACCGCTCGCCAGCGCGATGCGGCCTATAATACTGTACATCCATACAGTATCTCTCCGCCGATGGAACTGCTCACCAAGCTGGAAATCCTGGCTGACGCCGCCAAGTACGACGCCTCGTGCGCCAGCAGCGGCGCGCCCAAACGGGATTCGCGCGGCAAGGGCGGCCTGGGCGCCAGTACCGGGGCCGGCATCTGCCACAGCTTCACGCCCGACGGGCGCTGCGTCTCGCTGCTCAAGATCCTGCTGACAAACTTCTGCCAGTACGACTGCCAGTACTGCGTGAACCGGCGCTCCAGCAACGTCCCCCGGGCGCGCTTCTCGCCGCGCGAGGTGGTCGACCTGACGCTGGACTTCTACCGGCGCAACTATATCGACGGGCTCTTCCTCAGCTCCGGCATCATCCGCAGCGCCGACTACACGATGGAGCAGCTGGTCCAAGTGGCGCGCTCGCTGCGGGACGAACACCAGTTCCGCGGCTATATCCATCTGAAGACGATTCCGGACGCCGATCCTCGGCTGATCTCGCAGGCCGGCCAGTATGCCGACCGGCTCAGCGTCAACATCGAACTGCCCACCGACGGCGGCCTGCAGCGGCTGGCGCCGGAGAAGAGCGCGCACACGATCAAGCGCGCCATGGGTTCGATCCGCCTCGCGCAGGAAGAGGCGGAGAGCGACAAGCAGGCGCCGGGGCGCGCGCCGGCCGGGCAAAGCACGCAGATGATCGTGGGCGCGGACGACGCCGACGACCGCACCATCCTGCAGACGGCCCAGACGCTGTACGGCGCGTACAAGCTCAAGCGGGTGTATTACTCGGCGTTCAGCCCGATTCCCGACAGCCCCTCCGGCCTGCCTGCGCAGGCGCCGCCGCTGATGCGCGAGCATCGGCTGTATCAGGCGGACTTCCTGATGCGCGGCTACGGCTTTCAGGCCGAGGAGCTGTTCCAGGTCGGCGGCGACCTGCCGCTGGACATCGACCCGAAGCTGGGCTGGGCGTTGGCCCATCGCGAGTCCTTTCCCGTCGACTTGAACCGCGCACCGCAGGCCTTGATCTCCCGGGTGCCCGGCATCGGCATGCGCAACGCAAAGCGGCTGGTGGAGCTGCGGCGCTCGCGCGCGATCCGCTATCAGGACCTGGTGCGCCTGCGCTGCCCGATGGACAAGGTCAAGCCTTTCATCGTGGTGCAGGACTACCGGCCGGCGCTGGCGGACCGGCCGTCGGAACAGTTGCGGCGGGCGCTGTCTCCGGCGCCCGTGCAGTTGCCCTTGCTATGAGCGGCGCAGGCTCGTCCGCGCTGGTGGTCGAAGGCGGCTACGCCGGCTGGCGCGCGGAGGCCTTGCGGGCGCTGGCCGCGGGCCGGCCGCCGGAGACGATCACATGGGTGGAGCGGGGTTCGGCCGGTGGTGCCGGTACGCAACAGCTGATGCTGCTCGACGCGCCGGCCGCCCCTGCGGCGCCGGTCCCTGGCGATGATGCGGCGTCGGCGGTATCCGCGTTGCCGCCGAATACCCCGGATGCCGCCCCGCAGGTCCGCGTCTCCAAGGCATTGGCCGCCCTGCTGCAGGAAGCGGCGCGCTATCGCTCGCCGCAACGCTGGGCCTTGCTGTATCGGGTGCTGTGGCGATGGTGCCAGGGCGATCGGGCGGTGGTCTCGCCCGCCGACGAAGACGGCGCGCGGCTGCAGGCGATGGCCAAGTCGGTGCGGCGCGCCCATCACGACATGATCGCGTACGTGCGTTTCCATCGGCGCAGCGGCCAAGGGATACCGGAGTACCTCGCCTGGTATGAGCCCGAGCACGACGTGCTGGCCGATGCCGCGGACCACTTCGCGCGGCGCATGGGCAGAGCGTCGTGGTGGATCGGCACGCCGCAGGGCGCGGCGCTGTGGGACGGCCACACGTTGCAGTTGTCCGATACCCCGGCCGATGCAGTGGTCGACGCGGTCGCCGGCGCCGATGTCGCCGCGCTGCGCTCCGGCGCGGCAGGCGACGACATCGAGCCGCTGTGGCTCGCCTATTACCGCAGCATCTTCAATCCGGCACGCCTGAACGAAGCCGCGCTGGAGCAGCACATGCCGGTGCGCTTCTGGAGGGGGCTCCCGGAGGGACGGCTGATACCGGCGATGATCGCCGAGGCAAGAACCGGCGCGCGCCGCGTCGCGCAGGCGGGCGCGGTCGGCAGCATGAAGGGCAAGGCGGTTGCGGTCGATGCCCAGGACGCGCAGCCGCTGCGGCCGCCGCCCTCTTCGCTGGACCAATGCCGCCGGTGCGAGCTCTGGCGCCATGCCACCCAGGCCGTGCCGGGCCACGGCCCGGAAACGGCTCGCATCATGCTGATTGGCGAACAGCCCGGCGACCACGAAGATCTGGCCGGCCGCGCCTTCGTCGGACCGGCCGGCAAGGTGCTCGACGAGGCGATGCGCCGCGCCGGCGTGCCGCCCGAGTCGGTGTTCGTCACCAATGCGGTCAAGCACTTCAAATGGATCGCGCGCGGCAAGCGGCGGCTGCACAAGACGCCAGCCCAGCGCGAGGTCGAGGCGTGCGCCCATTGGCTCGAGGAGGAACGGGCGCGGGTTCGGCCGGCGGTCATCGTCACGTTGGGCGCGACCGCGCTGGGCGCGATCCTCGGCCGAAAGGCGAGCCTGCAGGACTACCTGAACGCGCCGGTGCAACTTGGCGATGCCTGGCTGGTGGCGACCTGGCACCCGTCCTATGCTCTGCGCGTCGATGACCCGGCCGAGCGCGAGGACATCGTCTCGGCCATCGGGCAGGCCATCGCGCGGAGCCGCGAACTCGCCACGGCGGCTACCCCGCCATCGCCGCCGTCGCCTTCTGCTGCAGAAACGCAATGAGCGTCGACACGGCGCGCGTCTGGTAGCGGGCCGGCATGTAGAGCAGATACATCGTGGTCCGCAGGAACGCCAGGTCTCGCGCCGGCAATGGCAAACGCACCAGGGTCCCGGCGGCCAGGTCGCTGGCGACCATGTACTGCGGCACCAGTCCCACGCCGATTCCCTGAAGAATCGCGTCGCGCAGGAAGAAGAAGTTGGCCGACATCAGCCTAGGGCGGATGTGCGGCTGCCCGCCTGCCGTTCCCGCCAGCCCGGCCAGCCGCAGCCGCTCGCCGGTCAATTCCGAGGTGATCAGCGGCAGGTCCCGGAACTGCTCGAGCGAGCGCGGCATGCCGACCTCGCGGGCCAGCTCCGGCGTCGCGCAGGCAACGTACTCGATGTCCCCCAGGCTGCGCGCCACCGCATTGGTCGGCGTCTCGCCCATCACGCGGATGGAAAAGTCCACTGCGCCCTTGATCAGGTCCTCGATGTCGTTGTCGAAGATCACGTTCAGCGTGATGGCCGGATACATCCGCATGAATTCGATGAACCATGCCGACATCGTGTGCTGGCCGAAGCCGCTGGGCACGGCGAGGCGCACCGTACCGCCGAGCCGCTTGCCCAGGCTTTGTACGGACTCCCGCGCCGCCATCAATTCCTGCCGGATCGCGCGGCCGTGTTCGTAGAGCTGCCGGCCCAGTTCGGTCGGTTCGAGCTGGCGGGTGCTGCGCCGGAGCAGTTCCGCACCCAACTGCCGCTCGAAATGGTTCAGGCGCTTGCTGACGTTGGCCCGGCTCATGCCCAGCTGCCTCGCGGCCCGACTCAGGTTGCCGGCATCGATGATGTCGACCAGCAACGACAGCGCGCTCAAATCCATTGTCAACCCCAAGTTGTCATCTATGTTGATTTTCCGTTGCAATTGTCAATCTTTATCAACATATAGACAATCTGCGCTGACCGAAATCAACCGGACGTCCCCGAACGGGACGCTGCTGAATGCATCAGGAAAACAAGGGCGCATCGCTGCCGCTGGCCGGCGTGCGGGTACTGGACCTGTCGCGCGTGCTGGCGGGGCCGATGTGCGCGATGGCGCTGGCCGACCTCGGCGCCGACGTCATCAAGGTCGAGCACCCCGCGCGCGGCGACGACACCCGCGACTGGGGCCTGCGGATCGGCACGCGCAATACCTCGTACTTCAACAGCGCCAACCGCAACAAGCGCTCGGTCACGCTGGACCTGCAGAGCGAAGACGGACTGAAGCTGGCCCGAGAACTGGCCGCGCGCAGCGATGTGGTGATCCAGAACTTCAAGGTCGGCGGCGCGGAAAAGCTGGGCCTGGGCTACGAGCAACTGGCGGCGCTCAATCCCCGTCTGGTGTACTGCTCGATCTCCGGCTATGCGCGCTTCACGCCCGAGGCCGAACGGCCGGGCTACGACCTGGTCGTGCAGGGCGAGGCCGGTGTGATGGCGACCAATGGCGAGGCTGGACAGGGCCCGTTGAAATTCGGCGTGGCCGCGGTGGACATGTTCACCGGCATGTATTCCGCGCAGGCCATCCTGGCCGCGTTGTATGCGCGGCAATCGACCGGACGCGGGCGCCATGTGCAGATGGCCCTGTACGACTGCGGCCTGATGATTACCTCGTACTACGGCATGGAGGCCCTGCTGCAGGGCGAAGACCCGGCCAAGTTCGGCAATGCGCATCCGTCCATCGTGCCCTACGGCGTGTTCGATGCCGCCGATGGTCCGTTGGTGATCACGGTCGGCAACAACGGGCAATTCCAGCGATTCTGCCGCGACGTGATCGGCCGCCCCGAGTGGGCCGAGGACGAACGCTTCGCCACCAATACGGCGCGCTCGCAGCATCGCGACATCCTGCTGCCGCAATTGCGCGAAGCGCTGCGCCAGTTCACGCGCGCGGACCTGCTGCAGCGCCTTGCCGCCGCGCAGATTCCCTGCGGCGAAGTGCTGGGCATGTTCGAGGCCCTGCAATCGCAGCGCACCGCGCAGGCCGGTCTGCTGCATCGCTACGAGGACAGCGAGGCCGGCACGCAGGCGGTGCTGGCACCGCCGTATGCGATCGACGGCCAGCGCATGCCGGTGCGCATGCCGCCGCCGCATATGGGCGAGCACACGCAGGAAGTCTTCCGCGAACTGCTGCAGCTGGACGATGCACAGCTCGCGGACCTGCGGGCCCGCGGCGTCATCTGACCGAAGACATTTTCAATAGACGGAGACAAGACCCATGAACAAGCCGACCTTCAGCCGCCGCCAGATGCTCCAGGCGGGCGCTGCCGCCTCGCTCGCGGCGATGATGCCCGCCGCCCTCGCCAAAAACGGCTGGCCCGACAAGATCATCAAGATGGTGGTGGCCTTCCCCGCCGGGGGGCCGACCGATACCGCCGCGCGCATCGTGGCGCAGAAGCTCTCCGAGCGCCTCGCTCAGCAGGTCATCATCGAAAACAAGCCGGGCGCCTCCGGCTCGATCGGCACCGCCAGCTTCATCAAGAGCGCGCCGGACGGGCACAACCTGTCGATGTTCGGCATGCCGGCCCTGCTGGCCCCGCTGATGTACAACAACAACGCGTATGACGTGAAGAAGGACTTCCAGTCCGTCGCCACCGTCTACGTGCTGCCGATGGCCATCGTCATCAATCCGAACGTGGTGCCGGGCGTCGAGACGCTGGCGGACCTGATCCGCTTTGCCAAGGCCAGCAAGACGCCGCTGAACTACACCAGCTCCGGTACCGGCAGCTTCGGCCATCTGGCGATGGAGCAGCTCAAGGACCTCGGCGGCTTCGACATGCTGCACGTGCCTTACCGCGGCAGCGCGCCGGCGGTCGCCGATCTGCTCGGCGGCCAGGTCGGCACGATGTTCGCCGATGTCGTCGCGGCACTGCCTCATATCCGCGCCGGCAAGCTCAAGGCGATCGCGCTGAGCTCGCCCAATGCCAAGCTCCTGCTGCCGGGCGTGAAGACGATCTCCGAGCAAGGCTTCCGCGGCTTCGACTTCGACTCGTGGGGCGGCCTGATTGCGCCGCTGAATACGCCGCAGCCGATCGTCGAGCGGATCGCCAGCGAAACGCGCGACATCCTGTCCAACGACAAGGAGCTGCAGCAGAAGCTGGTGACGGCCGGCGCAATCGCATCGTTCCAGGACAGCAAGCAGATGCAGGCGCGGCTCAACAAGGACTACGACCGCTGGAGCGCCATCGTCAAGGCAAAGGGCATCAGCGCGACGTAAGCGGCGTCACGTAAGCAGCTCCACAAAGCGGCTCCACGCAAGCGACGGCGCTATCGTGCCGTCGCAAGGTGCGCGTTGACCTTGACGATGGGCGGGTCGTCGATTCGCGCCGGATCCCAGACGATCTCGTCGACCTTGCCCGGCTCGAACAGCATGCAGATCGTCGAGCCGCCGTACTGGAAGTAGCCGAGTTCCTCGCCCTTGGCGACGCGCTGGCCGGGCACCACGTCGATCATGCACGACGACACCTCGCCCATGCCGACGAACACGCAGGCGATCTGCCCGATGGCGGGGTCGTCGGCCTCGATGACGATCACCGCGCGGGTCGCCATCGCGGTGGTGTAGCCCTGCGAATCGTTGAGCCCCTCGGGGTCGGGCCCCTGCGCCTCGGCGCTGGAATAGTAGGTGCCGGCCAGGTTGTAGGCCTTGACGACGGTGCCGCGCACCGGCGCATGCCAGCGGTGATAGCTGTAGGCGTTCAGGAAGGCCTGATAGACCGTGCCGCCGACGAAGCGGCGCGCCAGCGCTTCCTCGTGAGGGCCGACCATGTCGCGCAGCGAGTACGGCTGCGACTTGATCCAGAAATCGTCGACCAGCTTGACGTCGCGGCGCAATTCGTAGGGCTTGGCCTCGCACGGGCTGACGATGATCTTGTCGTCGTCGGCGCTCTCCACGGGCCGCTCGCCCTCCCGAAAACGCCGCGTGAAGAAGTCGTTCCAGGACAGAAAACCCCAGTACGGCAGCTCGGGATGCGCGATGAACTGCGACAGTCCGATCTTCGCGTCCGCCTCCGGACTGAACCAGCCGTCGGGGGATTTGGTGTTCAGATGCGCCCGGGAATGCGGACCGCCGAGGAACGCGGACCAGGACGTCAGCACGCGCCGCATCTGCTTGTTGAACACCGGGTGGCGAAACACCGCATAGCCGGACGGCATGCACATCGGCCAGTCGAAGACCGCATTGATGGGACACACCACCAGGCTGCTGTCGCTGAATGGCGGCGCGTACGACATCAGGTAGTCGACGACCTGCATCAGCTCGTCGATATTGCGATAACCCAGTGCATAACCCGCGTCGATCGCCTCTTCGATCGCGCGCGTCATGCCCATGCGCAGCGTGGCGTCGTCGCGCAGCAGCGTGTGCATGGCACGTACCGCTTCGGATCGGGGACCGCCGTTGGCGCGCTCCCTTGCCTGCCGGCACAACTGCAGCCGGAACGCCGCCACGGCCGATTCGTCGGCGGGCAGCCAGTTGCCCAGCCGCTTGCGCTGGTCGAGCGGGGCAGAAGACGCGTTCTGTGAAGGCATGGTGTTGCTGGGCAAGATGGGGATGATGCCGATCAGTATGCGCAGCGCGGCCTGCGCATGTCATCGGTGCGCGTCCGACAAAACGCCTTCTACCTGTGCTGCCTGGGGTGCCTGTGCTGCCTGGGGTGTCCGCGCTAATAACTCCTTAAACCGATATCGGCACCATCGACACCGTTGGACGCCGGCCCTCGGCGCCCCGTGACAGCAAGGTGGCTCGTGCCGATTCCCATGCTTCCTCCTCGTTCCGCGATGTCCGCGCCCGCAACGTCCGCAGCGCCAGACGGCAGCCCCGCATCCGCCAGAGACGGTCCCTGCCTTTGCCTGCGTTGCCGGACGCTTGCCCTGGCACGCGCGAATCCGGCGCGCCCCCTCGCCCATCCTGCCGATCTTCCGATCCACTCCCGCCTGACGAATCAACAATGAACGGAACCCTACCCCTTCGCCGCGCAACCGCTCTTCGATATCCGGCCGCCACCGCGGCCATCGCCGTGCTCGCAAGCCTGTGGACCCCACAGGCAAGCGCACAGGGCACGGATGCCGCCCTCCAGCCCGGCGAATCGCAATGGGGCCTCGGTGTCGGCGCCGCGGCGCGGCGCAAGCCCTATCGCGATGTCGGCACGGATTACCGGGTGATTCCCGTGCTGTCGTACGAGAACCGATGGCTGCATGTGTACGGCCTCGGCGCAGACCTGAAGCTGCCGTCGCTGGGGCCCGTATCGTTCCGGCTGCGCACGCGCTACGGTCTGAGCGACGGCTATGAAGCCTCCGACTCGGGGGCGCTCGAAGGCATGGCCGACCGCAACGCCAGGCTGTGGTTCGGCGGCGCCGCGATCTGGCACAACGACATTGCCAATGTCTCGGCCGAATGGCTCGGCTCCGCCGATGGCCACAAGGCCACCCTGCAGATCAGCCGCGGCTTTCAGTACGGCAATTTCCGCTTGACGCCGCACGTATCGGCGCAATGGCTCAGCACCGAGAACGTGGACTACTACTACGGCGTCAGAGCATCGGAGGCACGGATCGGCAGGCCGCAATATCAGGGCGATTCGACGGTCAACTTCAGTGCGGGCCTGCGGGTCGACTACCGCCTCGCGCGGCATCACGGGCTGTTTCTGGACGTCAGCGCGACGCGCCTGGGCTCGGCGATCAAGGACAGCCCGATTGTCGACCGCTCCAATATGACGACCGTGCAGGTCGGCTACCTGTACCGGTTCTGAACGTCAGCCTCGTCAAGACATCGGCTCGGCCTGCGCGAAGGCGACCCGTACGCGGAAGCCGCGCCCGTCCAGACCGGGGCCGGTCTCGATGGTCGCGCCATGCGATTGCGCAATGGTCGCCACCAGCGACAGGCCGATGCCGCTGCCGCGTACGCGATTGCCGCTGGCGCGGTGAAATCGCCGGAAGATCGCCTGGCGTTCGTCTTCCGGAACGCCCGGGCCATCGTCCGCGACCTCCAGATAGACGGGACCGCCAGCGTCGTGGCTCGCGGTGCCGCAGCCAATGTGGACGCGGCCGCCCGGCGTCGTGTAGCGCAGCGCATTGTCGACGAGATTGCGCAGCAGGATGCCGATCTCGTCGATATTGCAGGCGATGCGGCCACCGCGGGTTTGCACGGACAGTTGGCGGGATTGCAGTTCCGCCTGAACCTCGAATTCGCTGACCACATGCAGCACCAGATCTTCGAGGTCCGCCGGCTCATGCGGCGCCTGGCCGCAGGCGTTCAGACGGGCAAGGTCGAGCAGCTGTTCGGAAAGCCGCGTGGTGCGTTTGGCGGTGGCCAGCACCTTTTCCAGCGCCGTGTCCTTGTCCTTGCCGGTCGCGGCACGAAGCGCGATTTCGACCTGCGCCTGCAGCGCCGACAACGGCGTGCGCAGTTCGTGCGCGGCGTCCCCGATGAAACGGCGCTCGCTCTCCACGGCGTGGTCGAGCTGCGCCAGCACGCGGTTGAACGACTGCACCAGCGGTTGCAGTTCGGTCGGCAGAGACGTGGACGGCAGCGGTGTCAGGTCGAACGTCGTCCGATCGCGCACCAGCCGCTCCAGCGCCGCGACGGGCTTCAGCGAACGGCGCATGGTGTGCCACAACAGCACGCCGACCAGTGCGAGCAGCACGCTGTTGGCCAGCAGCGCCTGCATCGTGGCGTCGCGTACCTCGGCATTGATGACCTCGTGCGGGATCCCTACCTGCGCCTGCATGGTGCCGGTGCTGTCGGAGACCGCGTACACGCGCCAGCGTTCGCCGTCGATGACACGCGTGGCGAAGCCGTCGATAAAGTCGGGCTTCAGCGCGGCAGCCGGCGTATTGGCCTGGGCGCGCGGACGGGGGCTCTGTACGGTCAGCAGCTTCTGCTGGGACCATATCTGGATCACGAGGTCGAATTCGGGCGAGCCATCGTCGTCGCGCACCTCCCGGCCGGGCCCGACCAGATTGAACGCCTTCTTGTTCGCCGGCAGTGCGCGCACGATGCGGGCGGCGAAGGCCTGCAGCTTGTCGTCCCAGATGCTGGAACGGCTGTGCTGCAGATAGACCATCAGCGCGGCCAGCGACACCACCCAGCACAGCACGATGACGCCGACCATCACCGCCAGCAGCCGGCCCTGCAGCGACTTCATGCGCCGGCCTCGCCGATCAGGTAGCCATGTCCGTGGACCGTCGTGATCAGGCCCTCGCCGAGCTTGCGGCGCAACTGATGGATGAAGACGGCGATGGTATTGCTTTCGATGGCGCCGGCATTGCCGTACACCACGCGCTCCAGGTGTTCGCGCGTCACGACCCTGCCCGGCCGTTCCAGCAAGGCCAGCAGTGTCCGGTATTCCTGCGCGCTCAGCGGAACGCGCGCGCCCGCCCGCGTGACCAGCCGGCGGCTGCGATCGAGCTCGATCTCGCCCCAGCTGAATACCGGCACCACCCTGCCCTGGCTGCGCCGGATCACCGCGCGGACCCGGGCCCACAGTTCGTCGATCTGGAACGGCTTGACGAGATAGTCGTCGGCACCGGCATCGAGCCCTTCGATCCGCTCGCTCAACTGCCCGCGCGCTGTCAGCATCAGCACGGGCGTGACGTCGTAGCCGGCGCGCATGGCCCGAAGGACGGTCAAGCCCGATTCGCCCGGCAGCCCGATATCCAGCAGGACCGCCGAGTACGCATGGTCCACCAGCGCCGCGCGGGCCGCAGCGGCGTCATCGGCATGATCGATATGCCAGCCGTTCTGACGAGCGCCATCGCAAATGGCTTCGGCCAGCATGGGATCGTCTTCAACCAGCAGCAAGTCCATGACGCCTGTCATGCAAGAATCCAATCGAGAATCGCCAGGCGGGCGATCATGGCGAATGGACATTAAGGTTCCATTAACGCCGATAAAGCGGCCATCGGCCGCGGTCCGCAGGCGGTCCGGCACCGCGCGATTCTAGCCGACACCAGGCTTCAATACGGGTAAGCCCTTAATGCGGTGCGCACCCGCGCAGGGCATGTCTGCATTGTTCTAGGTAGTCCCCCGTACCCCGCGCGTTATCCATCGCAGGGCATACGCCCCACTTCGGCACGCCGCTTGCCTTTTGCAAGAAAACGGCATAGTTTTCCTCTTGCTTATCGACCGAACAGCCTTTTCGTCGATGGGCACGAGGGGTCGAGAATCAGCCTGACAAAGCGCGGACACCGAACTCGCGCAGCGGGCCGATTCGATAAATCGAACTGGGAGGAATCGATTTGTCTTGGCGGCGTCGGCATCTTGTTCGACGCCGCCTCGGTGTTTCGTCGGCGGCCATCCCGTCAGGTTGCCGAACCCGAATACGACCGGCTCTTGGGCACCCCCTCGATGATCCATTTGCCCCCACGTGTGCAAAGCCTGACGATCCGCATGCGGACGGTCGCGCTGTCGGCCGCCTTCATGCTGGTGGTGTTTGTATTGGTGACCTGGGCGGTCTCGTACCAGATGGTCAGCCATTCTCGGCAGGACCGGCAGCAGGTACAGGCGGTCTACGTGGCCAGCAAGGAAAAGGAGCTGCGTCACTACGTCGAGCTCGGGCACGCCACGCTGACCCGTATCGCGCACGGCAGCGGCGAGGAAGCGGACCTGCAGCGGCAGGCGCTCGCCGCCCTGTCCCGCATGCACTTCGGCAACGACGGCTACTTCTTTGTTTACGACCGCCTCGGCAATGTGCTGCTGAACCCGGGCAGCATGGGAATCGAAGGCGTCGATTTCTGCGATCCGGCCGATGCCGGCAGCGACCAGGCCATGTTGCTGATCAACAAGGCGCGCTCCGGCGGCGGCATTGTTCGATACAACTGGATCAAGCCCTCCTCCCGCACCGAGGCGCCCAAGATGTCCTATGTGCGGACGGCCGAGCAATGGGGATGGATCCTCGGCGCCGGCCTCTACATGGACGACATCGAACGCGAGCTGGCGGCATTCGACGCCAACGCCGCCCGCACGCTGCGCGATACGCAGATACGGATCAGCGCCTTCGCGCTGGGATCGATCATGCTGATCAGCCTCGGCGGCCTGGCCTTGAACCTGCACAACTCGCGGATTTCGGGAGAGAAGCTGCGGCGCCTGGCGCGGCGGGTGGTCAGTTCGCAGGAAGAGGAGCGCGCCCGCGTTGCACGCGAGCTGCACGACGGCGTGGTGCAGGTGCTGGTGTCGTCCAAGTACCTGCTGGAGACGGCGCAGGTCCATCTGGAGCAGGACCAGAAACGCGACGGGAAACTGGACCCGAGACAAGACCCAGGACAGGACCCGAACCGGGACCCGCCGCCAGCGCGCCGCCACGCCCCGCAGGAACTGCTGGCGCAGGGCCTGGGCCGCCTGCAGGAGGCGCTGATCGAGATCCGGCGCGTGTCGCATGGCCTGCATCCGGCCTTGCTGAGCGACCTTGGCCTGGCCGCCGCGCTGCGCATGCTGGTTGAACAGCTGCGGCCGCAGTGCCCTGTCGATCTGCGCTTCACCGAGCAAGGGCCGATCCCGGCGCTGTCCGAAGGCCAGGCCACAGCGCTGTTTCGCGTCGCACAGGAAGCCTTGAACAACGCCCTGACTCACGCCCATGCCGGCTGGGTGCAGATTGCGCTGACCGGCACCGACCGCCATGTCGAGCTGACGATCGAGGACAACGGCCGCGGCTTCGATCTGAAGAAGGTGCGGGCCGACCGCCAGGGCGGCATCGGCCTGCGCAATATGCGCGAACGGATCGAAAGCCTGGAGGACAGCGACTTCGCGATCCATACCGGACCCGACGGCACGCGCGTCGCGGCGCGCCTGACGTTGCGCCCCATCGAGCCCCGGATCCAGACCGATCGCCTGACCGACCATCACGCCGACATCCGGGCCGACATCCAGGCCACCGCCCCGCTTGCAAGGAGCCCTGCTGCATGACCTCGAACCTTCGTGTCCTGCTCGTCGATGACCATCCCTTTGTGCTCGACGGCGTTCGTCTGCGTCTGGAGGCGACCGGAGAGATGACGGTGGTCGGCGAGGCGTCCAACGTGGAGGACGCCATCGCGCTGGCCGCGCAGCGGCAGCCCGATCTGGTTGTCTCAGACATCCACATGCCCGACGCCAATGGCCTGCAGCTTGCCACGCGCTTTGCCGAGCGGTTTCCGTCGATACGGGTCGTCGCTCTGTCGATGCACAAGGACCCGGAGTACGTGCGCCGTGCCTTCGCGCTGGGGATCGCCGCCTACGTCCTCAAGGAAGCGCCCGCGCACGAGCTCGTCACCGCGATTCGCACGGTGGCTGCCGGCGGCACTTACCTGAACCCCGAATTGCAGGCGTTCCTGCAGACCGACGAGCCGCCTGCTTCGTCGCGCCGGACGCTGACGCCCAAGGAAGCCACGGTGCTGAAGCTGGTGGCCGAGGGCTACTCCAACAAGGAGATCGCCGAACGGCTCGGCACCTCGGTACGCACGGTCGAGACACACCGTCTGCATGTACGGCGCAAGCTGCAGGTCGGTGGACGCGCCGAGCTCGTCAAGTACGCGGTTCATTTCTCCGATCTGCATGCGATCGGATTGGCCGACGAGGCATTAGCGGCGGACTGCTGACGATCCTCTCTTGTTGCGGTGCCATCCCCGTGATGGTGCCGTTTGCACTGCGCAAGATCGCTTGCGCATCGCCCTTGTGCATGCCCGAAAAACGCGCTCTCGGTATTACTGCGTAGGGGAAAGTCGTCCTGATGCTGGGACCGTAGTTTGCGTAGACTTTTTTTGGGGAACCGGCGCCATGCGTGCGAACACGCGGACGCGCCGACGCGCCGATCGTGGATGAAACTGGGAGAGAGCACCATGGACGAGCTGAAGCAAACGCAGAGACCGGCTGTCGCGACGCAATTGCAGGCGGAGGACCTGGCGACGTGGACGCCCAAGCGGCGCGAATTTCTACGCATGCTGGCCTACGGTGCCGGCTCGCTGGCCCTCGGACCCTTGATCAGCGCGTGCTCGAACGACGCGTCGGCGCAGGCGTCCGACCTGCGCTCGCAGCTGACGCAGGACGAAGCCTTCTGGGCGCAGGTCCAGGGCATGTTCGTGCTCAAGCCCGAGAAGGTCTACATGAACATCGGCACCGGCGGCTCGATGCCGCAGGTCGTCCTCGATACCTTCGAACAGGAGAACTTCGCCAAGGCGGCCGATTCGTCCAGCGGCTATGGCAACCTCGCCGACCTGCGCGAGGCCGTGGCCAAGGGCTTCGGTGTCGATCGCGACGAGCTCGCCTTCTCGGCCAATACCTCGTCGGGCATGTGCCACGCGATTCTTGGCATCAAGTGGGAGCCGGGCGATGTGGTGGTGACCACCAACCACGAGCATGGCGGCGGGCTGACGCCGCTCAATATCGCGGTGGACCGCTACGGCATCGAGGTGTCGATGATTGCGCTGCCGACCGGCAATCGCCAGAGCGCCAGCACCTATGTCCAGCTGTTCGACGAACGGATCCGGGCGTTGAAGGGACAGGGCAAGCGGGTACGCGCGATGATGTGGTCGTCGCCGACCTACAAGACCGGCACCATGCTGCCGATCGCCGATCTGATGGAAGTGGTCAAGGCCCACGGCCTGATCAGCATCGTCGACGGCGCCCACCTGCCCGGCATGATGGCGTACGACTATGGCGCGCTCGGCATGGACTTCATGTCCGGCGCCGGCCACAAGTGGCAGTGCGGCCCCGGTTCGACCGGCATCCTGGTGATCCGCAACAAGATGCGCGCGTCGAATCCGCTGCCGCTGCCCGACTGGTTCCCGATCCATACCAGTTCCTACGCCCGGCAGCAGCCGCGCGGCGCCTATGACATCGCGGCCACGGTGACCTCCTGCGGCAGCCTGCACGTGCCGATGTTCAGGGCGCTGGCGCGAGCCTGCGAGATGTGGGATTCGATCGGCAGAAAGAAGATCGAAACCTACGATCTGACGCTGTCGGCCTACCTGAAGGAAAAGATCGTCGAACGCTGGGGCATCGATTCGCTGTACTCGCCGAAGGACGATCCGAAGCTGGTGTCGGCGCTGACCTGCTTCAATCCGTTCCGCAACCGCGACGACGCGATGAACCAGCAGAAGGCCACGACGTTCGTCAACCGCATGCTGAGCGACTTCTCGCCGGGCTTCGTGATCCGCTCGGTCAACTTCGAGGTGATCGGCGCGCCGGCGCAGCACTACGGCATCCGCATCTCGACGCATCTGTGGCACGACGCCAACGACATCGACCGGCTGGTGGACTCGATGTGGAATCTGTCCGGCGCCATGGCGTAACCGACCCCTTTCCCTCCAACAAGAGTCAGCCCATGAAACGATCGATCGCTTTGATTGCCGCCACGCTCTGCGGCGTGGCATCGCTGTCGGCCTGCGCCCAGCAAGGCGGCGCGCTGCGCGCCGTCTCGTCCCCCGATGCGCCCAAGGCCATCGGCCCCTACTCGCAGGCGGTCCGTGCCGGCAATGTGCTGTACCTCGCCGGCCAGATCCCGATTCATCCGAAGACGGGAGAACTGCTGAAGGACGCGCCGATCGAGGCGCAGACCCGGCTGGTGCTCGACAACCTGAAGGCGGTGCTGGCGGCGGACGGGATGACGATGGCCAACGTCGTCTCGACCACCGTGTACATGAAGGACCTGAACGACTTCGCCAAGATGAACGAGGTCTACGGGACCTACTTCACCGGCGTCACACCGGCCCGCGCGACGGTGCAGGTGGCCAGGCTGCCGCGCGATGTGGCGGTCGAAATCGGAGCGATCGCGGTCAAGCCTTGAAGGGCCGTACGGTAAGGGCAGATCGGCGGGGCGCGGCGCAAGTCGCGCCCCGTTGTGTCGTTGCCCGCTTCAATCGCGATACCGGATCGCCTCGATCACCAGCTTCAACGCCTTCGAGGCATTGCGCCGGTTCGGATAGTAAGCGAACAGCCCCGGAAACTTCGGGCAGTGGCCCGCCATCACGCTGCGCAGCCGCCCGTCGCGCAGATAGGGCTCGGCCAGGCCATCTGTGACGAATGCCAGTCCATAACCGCGCGCCGCCGCCTCGACCATCTGGCAGGCGCTGTTGAAGGTGGACTGGCCGCTGACGCGGACCTGCACGTCGCGCCGTTTGTGGCGCAGTTCCCAGGCGTACAGGCCGCCGCCGCTCAGCCTCAGCGTGATGCAGTTGTGCCGGAGCAGGTCTTCGGGCGAACCTGGCACGCCGTGGGCCGCGAAGTAGTCCGGCGAGCCGACGATCATCGTCTGCACCGGCGGCGTCAGCCGTACGGCAATCATGTCCTTGGCAACCTGATCGCCCCACCGCACGCCGATGTCGTACTGCTCGGCCGCGATATCGACCAGCCGGTAGTCCGAGCTCATCTCGACCCGCAGGTCCGGATAGGCCTGCAGCAGTCCTGCCAGACGCGGCACCAGAACATGGTCGATGACATGGTCGATGGCCGTGATGCGCACGGTCCCGATCGGCTTGTCGCCCAGTTCCCGCACCGCCGAAATCTCGGTCTCGATTTCTTCGAGCTTCGGCCCGACGGTCTGGATCAATCGTTCGCCGGCCTCGGTCGGCGACACGCTGCGCGTGGTCCGCGTCAGCAGGCGCACGCCCAGGCGTGTCTCCAGCGCGCGGACGGTATGGCTGAGCGCCGATTGGGAAAGGCCGAGCTTCGCGGCCGCGCGCGTGAAGCTGCGTTCGCGGGCAACGGCCAGAAAGGCCAGAATGTCGTTGATGTTATCGCGTGCCATGGCGGCGGACCTTGCTGTCGCTAACGTTGGGAATCATGCCGTGCAGTCACCGTTTTGGTGCTTCCGGCACGGCATCGTATTCATGAATACGGTGCATCAGTGCTTGCCGATTGTGCCCGATGCACGAAGCGGCATAAGCGAATATCATTGCGCCGGAGCGCAATCGGCCCACGCGGCCCGCATGCCGTAGAGCCCCGCGCTTCCATCGAGCAATAACAAATTCCCTCGAACCCTACCCCACCGACCTCTATTCCGCCATGGCACGCCTCCAACTCAATGGCCAGATCAAGGAAATCGACGTTCCGGGCGATACCCCGCTGCTGTGGGTATTGCGCGACGAACTCGGCATGACCGGCACCAAATTCGGCTGCGGCATGGCACTGTGCGGCGCCTGCACGGTGCATATGGACGGCTCGCCGATTCGCGCCTGCATTACCGCGGTCTCCGCGGCGGACGGGCACGCTATCACAACGATCGAAGGCGTGGAAGCCGACCGCGTCGGCCGCGTGGTGCAGAAGGCCTGGGTCGAGAACAACGTGGCGCAGTGCGGCTATTGCCAGGCCGGCCAGATCATGTCGGCGGTCAGCCTGCTGAAGGCCACGCCCGCGCCGAACGAGCGCCAGATCGACGAAGCGATGAGCGGCAATATCTGCCGCTGCGGCACCTATCCCCGCATCCGTGCGGCGATCAAGCAGGCTGCCGGCGAACTGGCCAAGGGAGGCAAGTGATGGGCAAGCACGTGATGGCCAACGACGAGATGTCGCAACGCGGCGCGGTCGCGGCACCGAACCTGTCCCGCCGCGGCTTCCTGCAGGGCACCGCGCTCGGCACGCTGTCGCTGGCGGTGGGCGCCAATGGGGTCATCGGACTCGCATACGCGGACGACGACGCGCCAAAAAAATACGGCGCCGATTCGATGCCCGGCGGCACGGTGTCCGACCCGCTGGTGTTCGTCTCGATCGCCGCAGATGGCACGGTGACCATCGTCGCGCACCGCGCCGAGATGGGCACCGGCGTGCGAACCAGCCTGCCGATGGTCGTCGCCGACGAGATGGAGGCGAACTGGGACCGGGTAAAGGTGGTTCAGGCCGAGGCCAACGAAACGCGCTACGGCAACCAGAACGTCGACGGCTCCCGCAGCGTGCGGCATTTCCTGATGCCGATGCGGCGCGTCGGCGCGGCGGCACGGCAGATGCTCGAAGCCACGGCGGCGGCGCGATGGTCGGTCCCGGTCGGCGAGGTCCGCGCGCAACGGCACGAGGTGATTCACCTGCCGACGGGCCGGCGCCTGCCCTATGGCGAACTGGCTGGGGATGCCGCGAAGCAGCCGGTCCCGGCGGAAGGCACGCTCAAGCTCAAGACGCCCGACCAGTTCCGCTACATCGGCAAGGATCGCGTGCGGCTGGTCGACCTCGAAGCGATCGGCAAGGGCCAGGCCACCTACGGCATGGACGTGCGCCTGCCCAATATGGTCTATGCCGTGGTGGCGCGGCCCCCGGTGGTCGGCGGCAAGGTGCGCGCCGTCCGTGCAGAGAAGGCACTGGCCGTTCCCGGCGTGCTGAAGGTCGTGGAAATCCCGGCGTTCAGCGGCGCACCGGCCTTCCAGCCGCTGGGCGGGGTCGCCGTGGTGGCGCGCAATACGTGGGCGGCGATGCAAGGCCGGGCCGCGTTGGAAATCGACTGGGACGATGGTCCCAATGCCGGCTATGACTCGGTCGCCTATCGCCGCACGCTGGAAGAGGCTGCACGGCGTCCCGGCAAGGTGGTGCGCAACGAAGGCGATGCGGCGGCGGCCTGGAGCAAAAGCGCCGAGGCCGAGCGCTACGCCGCCGAGTACTACGTCCCCCATCTGGCCCACGCCTCGATGGAGCCGCCCGTAGCGACCGTGCGCGTCAGCGGCAAGACGGCCGAGGTGTGGACGTCGGTCCAGAATCCGGTCGCCGCGCAGACGGCGGTGGCCAAGCGGCTCAAGCTCGAGCCCAAGGACGTGCGCGTCAACGTGCTGCTGCTGGGCGGCGGCTTCGGCCGCAAGTCCAAGCCCGACTTCGTCGACGAGGCCGCGATCGTGGCGCAGGCCATGCCGGGTACCCCGGTCAAGCTGGTATGGACGCGCGAGGACGATATCCATCACGACTATCTGCACACCGTCTCGGTAGAGCGGCTCGAAGCGGTGGTCGGCAAGGACGGACGGCCGCAGACGTGGCTGCACCGCAGCGCCGCCCCGACCATCGGCTCGCTGTTCACGGCGGGTGCGAAGGGCCAGCAGCCGTTCGAACTGGGGATGTCGGCCATCAACATGCCGTACCGGATTCCGAACGTTCGCGTCGAAACCGCCGAGGTCGAGGCCCACGCCCGCATCGGCTGGTTCCGCTCGGTGTCCAACATCCCGCACGCGTTTGCGGCCCAGTGCTTCATTGCCGAGCTGGCCCATCGCGCCGGCAAGGATCACAAGCAGTTCGCGCTCGAGCTGATCGGCCCGGCACGCAAGATCGATCCGCGCAGCATGGCGGACAGCTGGAACTACACCGAATCGCCGGAGCGCTACCCGTATGACACCGGCCGGCTGCGCGACGTGATCGAGGCCGCCACGCGCGGCGCCCGCTGGGGCCGCAAGCTGCCGCGTGGACATGGGCTCGGGCTGGCCTTCTGCTACAGCTTCATGAGCTACACGGCCGCGGTCGTCGAGGTCGCGGTCAATGCCAAGGGCGAGGTGCAGGTCGTGGCCGTCGACATGGCGATGGATTGCGGCCCGCAGATCAATCCGGAGCGCATCCGCTCGCAGCTGGAAGGCGGCGCGATCATGGGCCTGAGTCTGGCGCTGTCCAGCGAGATCAGCTTCGAGAAGGGGCGCGTCAAGCAGAGCAACTTCCACGACTACGAGGTGCTGCGCCACCACGCCTCGCCGCGCGTGATCCGCACTCACCTGGTCAACGGCAGCCACGACGTGCCGCCCGGCGGGGTGGGCGAGCCGCCGGTGCCGCCGGTTGCACCGGCGCTGTGCAACGCGATTTTTGCGGCGACCGGCAAGCGTATTCGTTCGCTGCCGGTGCGCACCGTCGCCTAGCGGCGGCGCACTGGCTTCTGCCGAATAGACGGGCGCAAGGCCGATCGCGTTGTGCCCGTTTTCTTTGCCGTAGCGCGACCTTGCCGCCAGCGGCAGCCGGAACGCGAACTCGCTGCCGACCTGAGGATATCGCCGGTTGACACTGTTCCCCGCTGTGCCAATACTCGCCCTTGCATCCGCCTGATTCACCCGCGTCGGCATCGAGCGGCATCGAAACCCTTCGGCGGCTGCCCACCGTTGTGACGCACACCGACGCCCCGGAGGAAGCCATGCCTCAAGCCCGCCCGCTGCTGCTCGCTGCCCTGCTGACGCTGCTCGTCGGCTGCGCAGCCAACGCGCCCACCACCCCGGCCGCTTCCGTACCGGGACCCGCACCGGCCGCCGCAGGCCAGACGGCCGCCGGCAAGACCGAGGTGCTGTGGCTGGGCCAGGCCGCCACGCGTATCACGACACCAGGCGGCAAGGTGATCGTGATCGATCCCTGGCTGACGGGCAACCCGAAGACACCGGCCCCCTTCAAGCAACTGCAGGCGCTCGGCAAGGTCGATCTGATCCTCGTCACCCACGCCCACGGCGATCATCTCGGCGATGCGCCCGCGCTGGCGAAGATGCATAACGCGCCGATCTACAACGGCGGCGGCATGGGCCAGACGCTCGTCAGCCTCGGTATGGTGCCCGCCAATCTGTCGCAGCGGTTCGGCAAGAGCGGCACGGTGACGCCTTTCGGTCCGAACGGTCCGAAGATCACTGCCGTGCATGCCGAACACTCTTCCGAGCTGGTATGGAAGAACCCGGGCTCGGGCAAGGAAGAGGTTCACTACGGCGGCGAGCCGGTGGGCTACATCATCGAGCTGGAGAACGGCTTTCGCATCTGGCATATGGGCGATACCGGCCTGTTCGCCGACATGCGGCTGATCGGGGAGCTCTACAAACCCGATCTGGTGCTGATCCCGATCGGCGGGCACTTCACCATGGGGCCGCGCGAGGCGGCGATCGCCGTGCGCGAGATGATTCGGCCGAAATACGCGATCCCCATTCACTACCTGACCAATCCCATGTTGCGCGGCACGCCGGCGGAATTTACCGCGGCGCTGGGCGCCACGGAAGCGACCCGGATCATCGTGCCGGAGCCGGGGCAGAAGGTCGACTTCTGAGGGGCCGGCGCTCTTCGCCTGCACTGTCCCCGCGATCCGATGGCGGCCGCGTGACGAGCCATCAGCCATCTCCGTGATTGACGCATCGCGCTGCGCCTCCTATGGTCGATTGGCCGCCTCCTTGCGTGGCCTGACGGCCTTGCCAAGGCCGGCCCAGCGCCAAGGCGGAATATCGACATGGGAGACAAAGCATGCAGGATACCAACACGGAAATTTTGCCGGACCCGCGCCGCGGCACACGCCACGCTGACAATCCGGTCCGCACCGTCTCTGGTGCGCTGCTGGCCGGCATCGTCCTGACCCTCTCCGCCTGCGGCGGCGACGATCACGAACACAAGCCTCCACCCAGTGCCGCCAAGCCCAAAACCTGCCCGGAAATGGCGAGCGTCGAAGTACCGGCCGCGGCAATCGGGCTGCCCACTTCAGGTGCGGTGGTCACCGAGGCGACCGTGGTACCGGCGGCCGGCAGCGGGGCGCAGGCGACCGGCGAGTATTGCCGGGTGCTCGGCCAGATCCGGCCGGTCGATCCCAATGCGCCGAATATTCGCTTCCAGCTCAATCTTCCGACCAACTGGAACAACAAGATCATGATGTTCGGCGGCGGCGGCTACAACGGCACGATTCCGTCGCCGCAAGGCAATGTGCCCGCCGGACCCGCGGACCAGCCCACGCCGCTGGGGCGCGGCTATGCCACCTTCGCCAGCGACTCCGGCCATCAGGCCGGCGCATTGGGCAGCCGGGATGGCTCGTTCGGCGTCAACGACGAGGCCTTGCGCAACTTTGCCAGCGACGCGTTGAAGAAGACCCGCGACACCGCGCTGCACCTGATCAAGGCCCGCTACGCGACCGAAGGGCCGCGCAGGGCGTACTTTGCGGGCGGCTCCACGGGCGGGCGGGAGGCGCTCGCCGTGGTCCAGCGCTGGCCCGACGATTGGAACGGCGCCATCGTGCTCTACCCCGCGTGGAACGCCGCGACGCTGGATCTGGCGTTTGGCCGCATCACGCGCGCGCTGGCGCAGCCAGGGGCCTATCCCAATGCCGCCAAACGTCGCGCACTCTATGACGCCTCGCTGCAGGCCTGCGATACGCTCGACGGCGTGCAGGACGGGCTCATCAGCAATGTCGCGGCGTGCAACGCCAGTTTCGATCCGGCGACCGCGACGTTGAACGGCGCGCCGCTTCGCTGCGCGGGCGGCGGCGATACCGGCGACAACTGCCTGTCCGATCCGCAGATCGCGGCGCTGAAGGTCTACAACGCGCCGATCCAGTTCGCGTATCCGCTTGGCAGCGGCGAGACGCAGTACCCGGGCTTCAACGTATGGGGAGCGGACCTTGGCATGTCGGGCCCGTCGCCCGTGCAGGCGACGGTGATCGCGCTCGCGCTCAATCTCGACCCGCCCGCGACGCCAATGCCTGCCACGGCGCCGTATTTCGCGGTGTTCTGGGACCAGTGGGTCCGCTTCTTCGTCACGCGCGATCCCAACTTCAATTCGCTGTCGCTGGACCCGGAGAACCCGGGCCCCTGGCAGTCTCGCGTCAGCGAACTGACCGCACTGCAGGACATCAACAAGACGGACCTGAGCGCGTTCGCTGCCAAGGGCGGCAAGATCCTGATGGCCCATGGCAATGCCGACGTGCTGGTCAGCTCGCGGGCGACGGCCCAATATTACGAGCGCGTCCGCGCCACCATGGGCGCGGACCGGGTCGCGCAGTTCATGCGCTACTACGAAATCCCCGGCTATGGGCACGCCGCCAGCACCGTGTTCAATGCGGCCTGGGATTCGCTGACCGCGCTGGAAAACTGGGTGGAAAAAGGCACCGAACCGCCGGCACAGGTGGTCGCCGATACGGTCGGCGTGCCGGGTCGCACGCGCCCGCTGTGCCCGTACCCGAGCTGGCCGCGGTACAACGGAGGCGGTGACATCAACGTGGCCGCGAGCTTCAGCTGCGTCACGCAATAGCCAATGGGAAATAGCGCGAGGATCCGTTCGGAACGGCCTCGCGCTTGAAAGGGCCGGCCTCGGGTAACAGCGAGGCCGGGCCGGTCCACGCCGCGTGTGGCTCGTCAAACTCTAGAAGCCCGACCTGCCCGCCATTGCATGCGTCACGGCCGAAACACGTCGTCCAGGCACTGCGCCTCCAGGGCCCTGTCCTGCCAGGCCTCCAGCTGAGCCGTTGAAGCGGCGTCCAGCTTGGCGAGAATATGGGTGGACAATGGGCCGAATCGATGTCGCAGGAGCTTTTGCAGGGATTCGGCATTGGCGATGTGAATCCCCTTCTCGATCCCCTGCTCGATTCCCTTCTCGATCTCCTTCTCCGCATACTCCCGAGCCCACCGGTGAAATCGTGCCGTCATTTCCTTTTTCAGATCCGTCAAGTTATGTACCTCCGTTAGATGCAAAGCCATCGGGGTCCGCCATTGCAAGCGTCACGGGCGAAACACGTCCTCCAGGCACTGCGCCTCCAGGGCTCTGTCCTGCCAGGCCTCCAGTTGAGCCGTTGAAGCGGCGTCAAGCTTGGCGATAACGTGTGAGGACAATGGGCCGAATCGATGCCGCAGGAGCTTTTGCAGGGATTCGGCCTTGCCGATGTGAACCCCCTTCTCGATCCCCTTCTTCGTATACTGCTGCGCCCACCGGTCGAATCGTGCTGACATTTCCATTTCCAGCTCCTTCAGGTTATGTACTTCCGTTAAATGCAAAGCGTTCGGGGTCAGAGCAGCGAACCACGCGGTCATTGCTTGATCGAGGGCGGCATTGTGTGCTGTCAATTCCCTCGCCAGCCGCAATGGTTCGAGCATCGCTTCGATGTTCTGAGCCCGTTCGAATCGCATCAGCACCGCCACCAGATTCCGCATCGCCGCCAATTGGGAATCCGTGTAGCGAGTACGGTCGATCAGGCAATAGTTCAGACGCGGCTGGTGACTCGCCATGGACTGCGGCAGGGGCGAAATCATCGCCGCTATTTCGGTATTCGCGCGCCATGGTCTGCTGCCGTTGTAGAGCACGATCGGCAGCACCGCGGGATACTTTGTGGCGCGCCGGCTGCCACGTCGACGGTCACGTCGGCGGCTCGCATCGCGGTAGAACATGCCGACGTAGGCCAGCATGCGCGCCGCCATGTCGGTATCGATCCGGCTTTGAAATTCGATCAGCAAGTAGAGCGGCTGCTCCTGCCCCGCCACCTCGATGCGCCAGACCACATCGTTGATGCCGTAACGAAGGCGGTCCGACACATAGCTTCCCGGCACCGGCTCCAGGGAATTCCAGTCCAGCGAGCGCAGCCAGGGGTCGCCAATGAAACCGTGTATCAGGTCGCGCACGACCTCGCGGAACGAGAACACCAGCTTGTATGAGGCATCGTGGTCGCGGCCGTTCGCCGCCGCGCGACCACCGTCCGTTGTGTCCCCGGGTTCGGCTATCCGGAGGCATATGGGATCGGGAAAAGGGCGCAGGGTCGAATAGCCGTCCGAAGCCGGCTCTTCGGAACCTGCTACCGAACAGCGCGCAGATAGTCGAGCGGGATAGCAGGCGAGATCGCGGCTGAAACCGCGGACGGGATAGCGGGCAACAGAGTGGTCGAGATAGGGGTTCATATGGCAAGGGGGAGCTGGGCTTGGAACGGGAACGACGTCCCCATAAGTTGCCAGCCGATCGGCTACAACGCTTGCCAGAAATGGCGGGGTTTTAACAAGCGGTGACCTCTATAGGGAGCGCGCTCCCTCCCCGCATGCGCTGCACAGTGTCGCGATACCCGATCACGTTCAGAGCGCCCTCAGACCGATCGAATCGGCGGCCCGCGCGCCCTCGCTGAGCCCCCGATCCACGTTAGTGGTAACCTCCGCTATTTTGAAAACGCATATCTGGTCTCTGAAAATATGACTTCGCCCGCTCCACTCCCGCCCTCTAGACTTGCACCAGCCCAGCGGGACCGGCGCCATCCGGCCGCGACAAGCCAGCAAAACGACTGGTTCGGGACATCGCAAAACAGGAGACAGACAATGAAGAAGGCGTTGCTCGCCCTTCTGGCGGCCTGCGGCATGGCCGCTGTCGCACCGGTCCAGGCCGACACCGCTGCCTGGCCTGCCAAGCCGATTCGGTTGGTGATCCCGTTTCCCCCGGGCGGGGGCACCGACATCCTGTCCCGCCTCGTCGCCAATCAGCTGACCCAGAGCGCCAAATGGACCGTGGTGCCGGACAATCGCCCCGGCGCCGGCGGCACCATCGGCATCGCCGAAGCCGTACGGGCCACGCCCAATGGCTATGAGCTGGTGATGGGCCAGAAGGACAACCTGATCGTGGCCCCGTGGCTCTACAAGACGGTCAAGTACGACCCGACCAAGGACCTGGTGGCGGTGACCCATGTCGCCTATACCCCGATCATGATCGTCGCGCCGGCCAATTCGCCGTTCAAGAACGTCGCCGACGTGGTGGCGGCCGCCAAGCGCGCGCCCGGCTCGATCAAATACGGCTCGCCGGGCAACGGCACCACGATTCACCTGGCCGCGGAAATCTTCAGCCAGGCCGCCGGCATCAAGCTGCTGCACGTCCCATACAAGGGTTCGAACGCCGCGATGATGGATGCCATCGCGGGCAACGTCGACCTGATGGTCGCCTCGGTGCCGTCGGCGATGGCGCAGATCAAGGCCGGCAAGCTGCGCGCGCTGGCGGTGACCTCGGCCACGCGCAGCACCTCGCTGCCCGACGTGCCGACGCTGGCCGAAAGCGGCTACAAGCAGGTCGACGTCAGCACGTGGTACGGCATCTTCGCCCCGGCGAAGACGCCCCGCGATGTGGTGGACAAGCTTGCAGCTGAAGTGAACAAGCAGCTCGCCACGCCGGCGATGATCCAGGCCATCCACGAACAGGGCGCCGAGCCGAAGGTGATGTCGCAGAAACAGTTCGCCGATCTGGTCCAGTCCGACTACAAGAAGTGGAAGACCATCGTGCAGGAATCGGGCGCGACGGTGGAATAACCGGCAGCGCCACCTCGCCAGGCGTATCTCCCACGCCTGCATGATCACGGTGCCGCCGCTTCGCCGGCGGCACCGATGGCCCAACCCCCGCCACCCCGCCTCACCC
>NZ_JAGFTW010000033.1:0-54537 GCF_017598945.1 Cupriavidus gilardii | reverse complement strand
GTATCGTTGACGATCTTGAAGCGGTCCAGGTCGATGAAGCACTGCGCATGGTCGACGAGCAAGGCAGCCTGGTAATGCCCGGCGCCTTCATTCCGGCGGCCGAACGCTACGACCTGATGGGCCATGTCGACCGCTGGGTCATCCAGCATGTGCTGCGCGATTTCGGCGCGCGGCTGCTGGCGGTGCCCGGGCTGTCGGTGTCGATCAACCTGTCGGCCAATTCGCTGGGCGAGCCGTTCCTGCTGCCTTTCCTGCATGCGGAACTGTCGAACTCGGTGCTGCCGGCCAGCCGCATCCGCCTGGAGATCACCGAGACCGCGCTGATCAACAACATGGCCGCGGCCAACCGGCTGGTCGCCGACATGCGCAAGGCGGGCTGCACCATGGCGCTGGACGACTTCGGCGCCGGCCTGTCGTCGTTCGCCTATCTGAAGCAGTTTCCGGTCGACTATCTGAAGATCGACGGCAGCTTCATCCGGCATCTGGCCGCCAGCGCGGTCGATCGCGAGATCGTCAGTTCGATCAACGACATCGGCCACCGGCTGGGCATCCGCACCGTGGCCGAATCGGTGGAGGACGAAGCCACGCTCGACGTGCTGCGCGAGATCGGCGTCGACTATGCGCAGGGCTATGCGATCGGCCGCCCGATGCCGCTCGAGGATTACCTGGCGCGCTGTGCCGCCGTGCCAGGCGAGGCGGCGCAGCGCCCGGGCCGGTAAGTCAGCCGGCGCGAGCGCCGTCGGCCATGCCGGCCAGCAGCGGCGTGCGGGCGTCCTCCTTTGCCGGCCGCGTGCCATTCGACGCGCCGTCGGCGTCGGCGTCGCTCGCGCAGGTACCCGGTTGCTGGGACTCAGGATCGATGCAGCGGCCATCGAGGTAGCGCAGCACCACCTTCAAGGCCAGCCGGCATTGCTTGGGCGTTTGCGCAGCCTCGATCCCCGCGATCACCTCGGCATCGGCACCCAGCGCGCGCATCAGCGCGCGTGCCATGGACCGCTCGGCCAACGCCTGTGCGGAACCGCGCGCCTGCAGATGTTCGATCACGCGGGTCGCAATCAGATGACTGTTCGTGTCGGCCTTGCCCGCACCGACACCCGCACACGCCTCGGCGACGGTCTTGCCGGGCGCGGCACCTTGCGGGGTCAGGGTCTCGAGCGCCTGCCGGGCGGTCTGCGCGGCCGCCCGCGCCTCCCGTCGGGCCCGCCACCACTTCACCATCTTGTAGATCGCGAAGCCCAGCCAGCACGCTCCCAATACGCCGCCGGCCACCATCAGGCCCATCCCGGCCGTCGCCGCCGTCACCGTGGTCAGCGCGGCGACTGTCAAGCCAAGCATGGCGCCGTTGACCCCAAGCGTGCCGGAGCCGTAGCCGATGCGCAGCTCGGCGTTGCGGGCGTCGTCCCTGGCCGATTGCCGGGCGGCGCTCACCTTGTCGTCGCAGTGCTGCAGCACGTTGCGATAGAAGGCCGTCAGTTGCCGCGTCTGCGCCTCGTCGGCGCCGCCAACGATACCCTGCTGACGCGCCGACAACGCTGCTGCCGCGCAGACGGTGGCCGCCGCGCCTTGCTTCTCCAGCCCGGCAAGCGCGGTGGCCAGCGGCGAGCGACGCAGGGCTTCGCCGCGGCGTTGCCACAGCGCACTGTCCTTGCGTGCGTCGTACCGCTGCACGATGCCGGTGACGACCTGAGTCAGGGACATCGCCACCGAGGCCACGCAACCGGCGATACCGACCCCTGGCAGGGCCATGGCCACCGTCGGCAGGAAGCGGCAGAGGATCTGTGCCGCACCGGTGGTCACCACCCCGCCCTGCACCACCGTGTCGCGCGCGAGGGCCAGCCCCGCCTGCCGGCGCTTGCCCTGGCTGTCGCGATACTCGGCGAGCGCGTGGCGGTGCGCCAGAAAGGCATCGAGGCTGCCGTTGTTTCGCATGGCTTGCCGCTGCTCGCGCCGCTGCGCACGCTCGGCAAGCGGCGCCGCCTCGGTGCGCGAGGCCAGCCGCTGGCGCAGCGCCGCCTCGCAATGTCCGTGACTGCCGGCGGTCGCCGCGATCCGCTGTTGCAGATCGCCGCGCTTGCGCACCACGCGGACCCATTTCGCGAACGTGACGCCGATTTCCACCGTGGCGAGCACAGGCATCGCCTCGGCCAGCCGGGAGCCGGCGGCGCCAAGCCATGCGGCGGGGGACACAGCGTGTGCGATGGCCGGCAACTGGGCGGACCGCGCCGCGGTCAGAAGCGCGGCCACGCCGGTCCAGGACCCATACAGCAGCGACTCGATGCAGCGAATCCAGCCGCTCGACGCCGTCGCCTTGCCGGCCGCGATGCGGCACGCGGCGCCGCCCAGCACAACGGGTCCGGCGCCCACCTTGCCGGTCGCCAGATCCGGAGGCGTCTGCCGCCATGGCGCCGACTGGGGCATACGAAGGGAAGCGAAAGCAAAACCGGTCAGGGGCATGATGGTCTTCCTCGCAACGGCCGCCAGGCCAGGTGGCGACACATCGCAAATACACTGCGGACACAAGACCGACGCACCGTATGGTGCGGCGCACTATCGAATTCGGGATGGCGGGAATGTACGACGTGTGCAACTGCAAAAGTCACGCGGAATGCGTGCTTCTTTAGTTTCCGGGCAAGCGAATCGGAAGGACCTCGCCTCGATCTTGATCCGCAGAGGTGGGAAGGCATCGTGCGTGAACGCACAGAGACCGCGAACGCGGCATAGCGCAGGGGGGGCAACGCCGGCAGCCGTCGCCCGAGCTGCCGTTCGGGAATCCGAACACGCCCACGCCACGCCCGCTCGGAAATCCGAACGACGCCGCGGACACGTCGAATTTTTTCCTTTCGCCTCAAGGACTTGCAGGAGGCTTTGCCCTGCACAAGCTGGCACGCCTCGTGCGAACTAGGCCCCATCTATAGCGTCGCCGCCCCCGGCCGCGCCACAACGATGGAGGAAACGACATGGCTGCCCCCGCCCCGCGCATTTGCGCCCTGCAACGCTCCCGACAGCGTTCCCGCCTGCACTGAAGCCGGCCCGCGCCGCCGCACGGGCGCTTCGGCGTCCGGCGGCCCGTGCGGGGCGGTGCGCCGCCTTGCGCGTCTTGCCAGCCCTGTCCTTGCGCCTTGTCCTTGCGTTTACCAAGCTGTCCGGCCCGCGCCGGACGCCTCAGGTTTGAATCACGATGAAACTGAACCGACTGCCCACCCTGATTCTGTTCGCCATGCTGCTGGGCCTGCTGGCCGGCACCGCCGCGCACCACCTCGCCCCGGATGCGGCCGCGGCCAAATCGATCGCCGGCCATCTGTCGATCCTGACCGACGTGTTCCTGCGGATGATCAAGATGATCATCGGCCCGCTGGTGTTCGCCACGCTGGTCAGCGGCATCGCCAGCATGGGCGACGGCAAGGCGGTGGGCCGGATCGGCCTGAAGGCGATGGGCTGGTTCGTGATCGCGTCGGTCACCTCGTTGCTGCTCGGCCTGGTGATGGCCAATCTGCTGACGCCCGGCCACGGCATGAACCTGCCGCTGCCGCCGGCCGACGCGGCCTCGAACCTGAAGACCGGCGCGCTGAACCTGCGCGACTTCATCACCCACATGTTCCCGAAGAGCATCGCCGAGGCGATGGCGAACAACGAGATCCTGCAGATCGTCGTGTTCTCGCTGTTCTTCGGCTTCGCGCTGGGCGCCGTCAAGGACGGTCCGGGCAAGCCGCTGCTGGCCGCGATCGAAGGTCTGGCCAAGGTGATGCTGAAGGTCACCAACTACGTGATGGCGTTCGCCCCGATCGGCGTGTTCGGCGCCATCGCCGCGGTGATCACCGCCGAGGGCCTGGGCGTGCTGACGGTCTACGCCAAGCTGCTCGGCAGCCTGTACCTGTCGCTGGCGCTGCTGTGGGCGGCACTGATCTTCGGCGGCTATCTGTTCCTCGGCCGCGACGTGTTCCGCCTGCTCAAGACGCTGCGCGCGCCGCTGATGATCGGCTTTGCCACCGCCAGCAGCGAGTCGGCCTATCCGAAGGTGATCGACCAGCTGACCCGCTTCGGCGTCAAGGAGCGCATCACCAATTTCGTGCTGCCGCTCGGCTACTCGTTCAACCTCGACGGCTCGATCATGTACACCTCGTTCGCGGCGCTGTTCGTCGCGCAGGTCTATGGCATCGAGCTGACGCTGACCCAGCAGATCACCATGCTGCTGGTGCTGCTGGTCACCAGCAAGGGCATCGCCGGCGTGCCGCGCGCCTCGCTGGTGGTGGTCGCCGCCGTGCTGCCGATGTTCGGCCTGCCGGAGGCCGGCATCCTGCTGGTGCTCGGCATCGACCACGTTCTCGATATGGGCCGCACCGTCACCAACGTGCTCGGTAACGCCATTGCCACGACCGTCGTCGCCAAAAGCGAAGGCGCGATCGGCGCGCCGGTGCCGGAAGAAGCGGACGACACCGCGGAAGACGGCGCTGCCGACCTGGCACCCGTCCAGGTCCTGGCGAGCAAGTAGCCTCCCTGCTTGCTCTCTGGGGCGTGCCAGGGGCCCGACCGCCAATCCGGCGGCCGGGCCTTTTTCTTTGGCGATGTCGGCGACAGGTTTTCTCCCCTCTCCCGCCTGGACGTCCGCCGCAGGTTTTCTCCCCTCTCCCGCCTGGCGGGAGAGGGGCCGGGGGAGAGGGAAAGGGATTCGTCATGTGCGACCGTGTGTCGGTACACCACCGCCCTTGCCCTCTCCCCCACCCCTCTCCCACAAGTGGGAGAGGGGAGCCATCGCCCGGCGTACGGGTCAGCTCACCGGGTGTGATAAAAGAGAGCGCATGCAGATAACCGCAATGCCGAACCGTCAGTCCTCCGCCGTGTCTTCCCCACCTTCCCGCCCGGCCCGCTCCTCGCAGCCTCGTCCGCCCCGCCGCCAGCGCGGCCTGGCCGCCGCTGCGCAATTGCTCGCGCTGCTGGCGCTGGCCGGGCTGGTGGGCCTGGCCGGCTGGCTGGGCTACCGCTATACCTTCGACGCCGCGCTGGCGCGCCAGGCCGAGCGCGGCCAGGTGCAGCTGCGGCTCTACGGCCAGGCGCTGTCGAGCGAACTGGCCCGCTACGACTTCGTGCCGAGCCTGCTGTCGCTGGACGACGAAATCAGCGCGCTGCTGGCGCGCCCCGACGATCCCGCCCGCGTCGCGGCGGCCAACGCGCATCTGGCCGCCGTCAATGCGCGCGCCGGCACGCTCGCCGTGTTCGTGCTCGACCGCCAGGGACGCGTACGCGCCACCAGCAACTGGCAGCGCCCCGACAGCTACCTGGGCGAGGACCTGAGCTTCCGGCCCTATTTCCAGGCGGCCATCGACGGCCAGCTCGGCCGCTTCTACGGCGTCGGCACCACGCGCGACGAATCCGGCTATTACCTGTCGGCGCCCTTGGGCAATGGCAACGGCAACCGGCCAAGCGGCGTCGCGGTCGTCAAGGTCGGGCTCGAACCGCTGGAGCAGCGCTGGCAGAGCGCCGACATGCAGATGCTGTTGTCCGACGAGAACGGCGTGGTGATCCTTGCCTCGGAGCCATCGTGGAAGCTGCGCGCACGCCGGCCGCTGAGCGCGGCGCAGCGCGAGCGGCTGAACCGCAGCCTGCAGTACAACCGCGCGCCGCTGGTTCCGCTCGAATTCACGCGCGTGCGGGCGATGAACAACGGCGACGCGCTGGTGCGCATGCGCCGCGGCCCGTCGATGCTCGAGCAGAACGCCATGCTGCCGGGCACCGACTGGCAGCTGACGCTGCTGACCGATACGTCGCAGGCGCGCATGGCGGCGCTGAACACCGCCGCGCTGTGCGGCGTGCTGACCGCCTTCGTGCTGCTGCTGGGCGCCGCCTGGAACGTGCGCCGCCGCATCGTCAGCGAGCGGCTCGCGGCGCGCGCCGCGCTGGAGGCCGCCAACAGCGAACTCGAGCGCAAGGTCGCCGAACGCACCGCCGACCTGACCAGCGCCAACCACCTGCTGCAGACCGAGATCGCCGAGCGGATCCGCACCGAGCGCGAACTGCGCCAGGCCCAGGACGGCCTGCTGCAGGCGGGCAAGCTCGCCGCGGTCGGACAGATGTCGACCGGCATCGCGCACGAGCTGAACCAGCCGCTGGCGGCGCTGCGCACGCTGTCGGGCAATACGCAGAAGTTCCTGGCGCGCGGCGACCTGGCGACGGCGCAGGCGAACCTCGGCACCATCATCGGCCTGGTCGAAAAGATGGGCCGCATCACCGGTGCGCTGAAATCCTTCGCCCGCAAGCCGGGCCGCAACGGCAAGGGCAGCGCGCTGCTGGCCGACGCGATCGACAACGCGCTGTTCCTGCTGGAGACGCGCGTGCAGGCCGTGCGGCCCGAGATCGTCCGCGATGTCGACCGCACGCTGACGGTCGCCTGCGATCCCAACCGGCTCGAACAGGTGCTGGTCAATCTGATCGGCAATGCGCTCGACGCGATGGGCTCGGACCCCGGCACGCGCGGCGCGTCGCCTCGCCTCGAACTGCGCGCGGCGGTCGCCGAAGGCATGGTCCGCTGCACCGTCCGCGACAACGGCCCCGGCCTGTCCGAGGAAGCGTTCGCGCGGCTGTTCGAGCCGTTCTTCACCACCAAGCCGGCGGGACAGGGTCTCGGCCTCGGCCTGACGCTGTCGGCCGGCATCCTCGACGAATACGGCGGCACGCTGGTCGCCAGTAATCACCCCGACGGCGGCGCCTGCTTCACGATGGTGCTGCCGATGGCCGGCAAGGAGACGCAGGATGGCGCCCACACTCAATGATCTGTCGGTGCTGATCGTCGAGGACGACCCCGACGTCCGGCTCGGCTGCGAGCAGGCGCTGCGCCTCGAAGGCATCGCCACGCGTGCGGTCGGCACCGCCGAGGCCGGGCTGCAGGCGGTGACGCCGCACTTCCCCGGCATCGTCGTCAGCGACATCCGCCTGCCCGGCATCGACGGCATGGCGCTGCTGACCGAGCTCAAGGCCCGCGATGCCGCGCTGCCCGTGGTGATGATCACCGGCCATGGCGACGTCGGCCTGGCCGTGCAGGCGATGAAGCAAGGCGCCTACGACTTCCTGGAAAAACCGTTCGCCCCCGAGCGCCTGGTCGAAGTCGCGCGCCGCGCGCTGGAACAGCGCCGCCTCGCGCTAGAGGTCGAAGAACTGCGCGACCGGCTGGCGGGCCGCGAACGGCTCGAGGCGCGGCTGATCGGCGTGTCGCCGGCGATGGAACGGCTGCGCCGGCTGATCGCGGATCTGGCCGACACCAGCGCCAACGTGCTGATCCACGGCGAGACCGGCACCGGCAAGGAACTGGTGGCGCGCTGCCTGCACGACGCCAGTACCCGCCACGCGCGCAACTTCGTGCCGATCAACTGCGGCGGACTGCCCGAGCAGCTGTTCGAAAGCGAGATCTTCGGGCATGAGGCGGGCTCCTTTACCGGCGCCGCCAAGCGCCGCATCGGCAAGATCGAGCATGCCGAGGGCGGCACGCTGTTCCTCGACGAGATCGAGAGCATGCCGATGTCGATGCAGATCAAGCTGCTGCGCGTGCTGCAGGAGCGCGTGGTCGAACGGCTCGGCTCCAACACGCCGGTACCGGTCGACGCGCGCGTGGTGGCGGCCACCAAGGCCGATCTGAAGGCGCTGTCCGACGCCGGGCAGTTCCGCGCCGACCTCTACTACCGGCTCAACGTGATCACGCTCGAACTGCCGCCGCTGCGCGAGCGGCGGGAGGACGTGCCGCTGCTGTTCGACCACTTCGTCGCCCAGGCGGCCCTGCGCTTCGAGCGCGACGCGCGGCCGGCCTCCCCCGCCGAACTGGCGCGGCTGGTCGCCTATCCGTGGCCCGGCAACGTGCGCGAGCTGCGCAATCTGGCCGAGCGGCATGTGCTGGGGCTGGGGTGCAATCCCGAACAGGGCACCGAGGAACCGGCGCTATTGCCGCTGGGGCAGGCGGTGGAACAGTTCGAGCGGGCGTTGATTGCGGATGCGCTGCGGCGGCATGATGGCAATCTGAGCCGGGCCAGCGAGGCGCTCGGGGTCGCCAAGACCACGCTGTTCGACAAGGTCAGGAAGTACGCGCTGTAGCGGCCGTGGGGTCCGCATGCTCTGTCGGCTAGCGAACAGAGCGGCGGCCAGCGCAACGGGGATACTCTGCGCAAAGCGCCGCGGCCACGATTCGCGGTGCGATGCCCGGAGCGGCCGCACGGCGGCTGGCCCGGCCCGTTCCCTGCCAGGAAGCCCCGCGATGAAGCCCGATCCCAGATCCTGCGCCGGCATGGCGAGTCACCGGGCGCCGTTCGAAAGGACCGTGCTGACGCGCGGCAAGGCGACGCTGATCACCTATATGGGCGCCGGCGATTCGCACCCGACGCTGGTGCTGTGCCAGGTCGAGCGCCTGCGCGAAAGCGATCTCGAGCCGCTGGAGAAGCTGCAGGCGTTCTGCACCGCGCGCCACGTGCTGTTCGCCGTCGTGGCGCCCGACGAGGCGGCGCGCGGCATGGCCGAGACCCTGCAGCGCTGGGGCATCATGGTGTTCCTCAAGGCCCCGACCGACGAGGAAGTCGAGGCCTTCGTGCGAGTGCAACGATTGATGCGCCATCCGGCGGTCTGGGTTTAGGCCGCCACCCTCCGGCCGCCTTCCACCTCGTCCTGCCGCATCAGCCAGCCATACAGATCGCGCGGTTCGTCGGGCGCCGCTACCAGTTCGACATGGCGGCCCGCATGGCGTGCGCATGCCGCGGCGTACAGCCAGCGCAGCGTCGAATAGTCTTCCAGCGCGAAGCCGACCGAGTCGAACAGCGTGATGTCTTCGACGGCGGTGCGGCCCGCTACTTCGCCATTCAAGATCCGCCACAGCTCGATCACGGGGAAGTCCGCCGGCATCTGCTGGATCTCGCCTTCCAGTCGCGACTGCGGCTCGTACTCGACCGCCACGCGCGCGCGCCGCAGCAACGCCGGATCGAGCTCGGTCTTGCCCGGGCAGTCGCCGCCCACCGCGTTGATATGCACGCCGGGCGCGATCTGGTCGTCGCGCAGGATGATGGCGCGGGTCTTGTCGGCGGTCACGGTCGAGACGATGTGCGCGCCGGCCAGCGCTTCGTCGATGGACGTCATCGGCACAATGCGCAGCGCGCCGGCACCGGTCAGCCCGCTCAGGTTCCGCTGCAGCCTGGCAGTCGCGGCCGGGTCCACGTCGTAGGCGCGGATCTCGCGCACGCCGAGCATCGCGTGAAAGGCCAGCACCTGGAATTCGGCCTGTGCACCATTGCCGATCAGCGCCATCGTGGTGGTGCCGCGCGGCGCCATTGCCCTGGCGGCCAGCGCCGAGGTGGCGGCGGTGCGCAAGGCGGTGGCCAGCGTCATGTCCGCCAGCAGCAGCGGAAAGCCGGTGGACACCTCGGCCAGCGCGCCGAACGCCATCACGGTCGGCATCGCATGCGCGGCATTGCGCGGATGGCCGTTGACGTATTTGAACGCGTACTGCTCGCCGTCGGTGACCGGCATCAGCTCGATCACGCCGACCGGCGAATGGCTGGCCAGCCGCGCGGACTTCTCGAAGCGATGCCAGCGCAGGAAGTCCTGCCGCACATGCTCGGCCAGTTGCCGCAGCGCGGTCGGCACGCCGATGCTGCGCACCAGCGCCGCCACCGCCGTCGCATCGAGGAAGCGGGTCATCGCGGTTTCCTTCATCGTGGTCTCCTTGTCGTTTTGTATTCAGTGGCGGCGTGCGCTCACGCTGCCGCAACCGTGCGCGTGCTCCCCGCTGCTTCGCCGATCCCTTGCCGCGCGCCGCTGCTGCGATCCAGGCGCAGCGTCATGCAATAGGCGCCGCCGCCCGACAGCATGAACGGCGCGAGATCGACCTCCTGCACGCGGTAGCCGCGCTTGCCGAGCGCGTCGCGCAGACGCGGCGTGGTGCGCGCCATCACGATGCGGTCGTGCAGATTGACCGCATTGACGCTGAAATGCCGCAAGTCGTCGGCGCTGGCCTCGATGCGCTGACTGGCCGGCAGGCGCGCGTGCAGCTCGCGCAGCGACGCCTCGGTGAAGGCCGGCGGGTAGTACAGGATCTCGCCGCCGGCCAGCGGGCAGAAGCAGACGTCGAGGTGGTAGCTCTGCGCCGTGGCCAGCTCCAGGGCGACCACCTCGCGCCCGAAATACGCGCCGACCGCATCGGCGGCGCAGCGCGCGGAACGCGGCCCGAACCCGGCCCAGAAGTGTCCGCGCACCGCGTCCCAGATACAGTCGCCCGCGCCTTCCTGGTAGCAGCCCTCGGCGAGCGTCGCCACCTCGTCGATCAGGCCGCGCTCGCGCAGCCCGGCGAAGACGCGGGCGAACGGCGCCTCCTCGCCCTGCCGCTGTGGATAGCGAAAGCGCGCGAGCAGCGCGCGGCCGTCGAGCACCACCGCGGCATTGGCGGGAAACACCATGTCCGGCAAGCCCGGTTCGCCTGCGGCGACCTCGACCGCGAAGCCGGCCCCTTCCAGGGCTTCACGCAGCTCGGCGAAGGCGCGCAGCGCGCCGCGATGCATGCCGTGCGGATCGGCAGCCCAGCGCAGCGGGTCCATCCACGGATTGATGCTGTACGACACGTCGTAGTGGGTCGGCTCGACAAGCAGGATGGTGGGTTCGGTGATCACGCCGGCTCCTTCCGAGAGTCAGGGTTGCTGTCGGAATGGATTGTGGTGCACACCGGCGCCATCGGATAGCGCACAAACTGCGCAAAAAGCGCGGTGGCCATGACAGAATGCCGGCATGCGCTGGCGTTTTGCAAAGCCATCCGCCCCGCCTTTCCGCCGCATCGATCTGCCGTACGCACCTGCGAGCCGCCATGGACGATATCGACCGCCAACTGCTGGCGCTGCTGCGCGACAATGCGCGCACGCCGGCCACCGCGCTGGCCAAGGCGCTGCGGCTCTCGCGCGCGACCGTGCAGAACCGGATCGACAAGCTGCAGGAGGCCGGCGTGATCGTCGGCTATACCGTGCGGCTCAAGCCCGAGGCGGAGCCGCACCGCATCCGTGCGCTGACGATGATCTCGGTCGAAGGCAACCGCATCGGCAAGGTCCTGCAGGCGCTGCGGGGCGAACCGAACGTGCAGACGCTGCATACGACCAACGGGCGCTGGGACATCATCGCGGAACTGCGCGCCGACACGCTGGAGGCGTTCGACCGGACGCTGGACCGGATCCGTCTGATCGAGGGGATCGCGGCGACGGAGACCAGCATTCTGTTGTCGACGTACAAGCTGTGAGGCCTTGGGATGGTGTCGGGATGGCGATCGGTGGTTGCCCTCTCCCCCAACCCCTCTCCCGCAAGCGGGAGAGGGGAGCAATCCGCAGAGGGCAGCAAATCGCAGGGGTTGGCAATGCTGCACGGCGTTCTCCCTCTCCCGCTTGCGGGAGAGGGTCGGGGAGAGGGCAGCGGCGGTCGCAAACCAGCGCCGCATACGATCTTTCGAACTGTGACCCAGAAGCCCCACCACCAAATTCCGATATATTGACGTGTTTCCCGCCTGCAAGGCGGAGTAGTTGGAGATCTGTCCGAATGACGTCCGGCAATCCGGTTGAGAAGTCGATGGAGCGGGTCCCGTCGGCGCCCGCCGTTGCCGACCCGGCCGAGCTGGACCGGCTGGTGGCCTGCGAATATTGCGACGCGGTCTACCGCCGCCTGGTCCTCGCCGCCGGCGAACGCGCGCAGTGCCTGCGCTGCGGCGGCGAGCTGTACCACGAGAGCCGGCGCGCCTATCGGCGGCTGCTGCCGCTGGTGCTGACCGCGCTGATCCTGTTCATCGTGTCGAACGCCTACCCCATCGTCGAGATGGACCTGCAGGGCGTGCGCACGCGCACCACGCTATGGGGCGCGGTGCAGGCGCTGCAGGCCGACAACATGACGCTGGTGGCGCTGCTGGTGTTTGCCACCACCATCGTGTTCCCGCTGGCCGAGATGCTGATGATGGCCTATCTGCTGGTGCCGCTCGCGCGCGGCAGCGTCCCCCCTGGCTTCGAATGGATCATGCGCGGCATCCGCCAGACCCGCCCGTGGGGCATGCTCGAGGTATTCATGATGGGCGTGCTGGTCACGCTGGTGAAGCTCTCGACGATGGCCCAGGTGCTGCCCGGCATCGCGCTGTGGTCGTTCGGCGCGCTGGTGATCGTGCTGGCGACGATGCTGACCTACGATCCGCGCGATCTGTGGCGCCACGCCGAGCGGCGCCAGGAGGCTGGGCAGCGATGAACGCCAACGAGCCCAAACCCACCGCGCGCCAGCGCGCGCTGCGCCGCTCGCGCGAGGTGGTCGCCGGCGTGGTGCAGGAGCTGGCCGACGACGACGAGCGCACGCCGCTGCCGGAGGTGCCCACCGCCACATCGATGGGGCTGCTGTCCTGCCACGCCTGCGACGCGCTCAGTCCGCTGGACCAGGAAGGCCAGCCGTGCCGCCGCTGCGGCGCGACGCTGCACCATCGCAAGCCGGCCAGCCTGACGCGCACCTGGGCCTTCCTGCTGGCGGCCTACATTCTGTACATTCCGGCCAACGTGCTGCCGATCATGATCACCCGCTCGATCCTCGGCACGCAGGAGGACACGATCCTGTCCGGGATCATTTATCTGTGGGTGTCGGGCTCGCGCATGCTCGCCATCGTGGTGCTGATCGCCAGCATCGTGGTGCCGCTGCTGAAGATGATGATCCTGACCTTCCTGCTGCTGTCGGTGCATCTGCGCTCGACCTGGCGGCTGCGGCAGCAGACGAAGCTGTACGGACTGGTCGAGCTGATCGGCCGCTGGTCGATGCTCGATATCTTCGTGGTGGCGCTGCTGGCCTCGCTGGTGCGCGCCGGCGCGCTGGCGCAGGTGGATCCGGGCACCGGGGCGGCGGCGTTCGGCATGGTGGTGGTACTGACCATGCTGGCCTCGCTGTCGTTCGACCCGCGGCTGCTGTGGGATGCGCACGATCACCCGCACCCGCACCCGCAGGCGCCTGGCGGCGCGGCGCCGGCGGCTGCCCAGGTCAACGACTGAGCCGCACGCGGCGAACCCCCGAATCCCGAATCCCGAATCCCGATACCGAATCCCGATACTGAACACCCCTGCCGAATAACCCTACCGAATACCGACAAAGACGTACGCTGGACTTTTATCGATGCCCGATCCGGACAACCTCTCCTCCTCCCCTTCGCACCCGCAGCCGCCGCAGCCCCGGGAGCCGGCGCGCCGCCGCCGCGCGCGCTGGCTGCCGTCGGTGGTCTGGCTGATTCCCATCGTCGCCGCCGTGGTCGGGCTGTCGCTGCTGTTCCATACGCTGTCCCAGCGCGGCCCCGAGATCCAGGTGACCTTCCGCACCGCCGAGGGCCTGGCGCCCGGCAAGACGCCGGTGCGCTACAAGGACGTCGATATCGGCCTGGTCAAGCAGGTGCGGCTGGCGCCGGACCGCTCGCATGTGGTGGCGACCATCGACCTGAGCAAGGACGCGGAGAACTTCGCGGTCAAGGACACGCGCTTCTGGGTGGTGCGGCCGCGCCTGGCCGTCAGCGGCGTGTCGGGCCTGGAGACGCTGCTGTCGGGCTCCTATGTCGGCGTCGACGCCGGCAAGTCCGAGGAAACGCAGCGCGAATTCGTCGGCCTGGAAACGCCGCCGGTTGTCACCACTGACTCGTCGGGCAAGCAGTTCGTGCTGCGCGCCGCCGATCTGGGCTCGCTCGATATCGGCTCGCCGGTCTACTACCGGCGCGTGCAGGTCGGCCAGGTGGTGGCCTATCAGCTGGAACCGGCCGGGCGCGACATCACGCTGCGGGTCTTCATCAACAAGCCCTACGACGAGCTGGTCACCGCCGACACGCGCTTCTGGCATGCCAGCGGCGTCGATCTGAAGCTCGATGCGGGGGGCTTCAAGCTCAACACGCAGTCGCTGGTGACGATGCTGCTGGGCGGGGTCGCGTTCCAGGCGCCGCCCAACTCGCACGTGACCGAGGCCGCCAAGGAGAACACGCAGTTCCTGCTGGCGGGCGACCAGGCCGACGCGATGAAGGAGCCGGACGAGCTGGCGCCGACGCTGGCGGTGCTGAACTTCGAGCAATCGGTGCGCGGCCTCGCACCCGGCGCGCCGGTGGACTTCCGCGGCGTGGTGGTCGGCCAGGTACGCTCGATCGGCATCGACTATGTGCGCGAGACCAAGTCGTTCCGTCTGCCGGTGGTGGTCGAGCTCTATCCCTCGCGGATGGGCTTCCGCGAACGCGACCTGGCCGACCGTGAACGAGCGCGCCAGCTGATGCTGAGCATGATCCAGCGCGGCCTGCGCGCGCAGCTGCGCACCGGCAATCTGCTGACGGGCCAGCTGTATGTGGCACTCGACTTCTTCCCCGGCGCCAAGCCGGTCAAGGCGCCGGCCGACACCGCGATCGCCGAGCTGCCGACCATGCCTGGCGCGCTCGACGAGCTGCAGGCCAAGCTGGGCAGCATCGTCGGCAAGATCGAGAAGGTGCCGTTCGACGAGATCGGCCAGGATCTGCGCAAGACGGTGGCCCAGCTCAATACCACGCTGGCCAGCGCCGACAAGCTGGTCGCGCAGCTGCAGGGCGATGTCGCGCCCGAGGTGCTGGCGGCGCTGCAGGACGCGCGCCGCACCATCCAGTCGGCCAACGGCACGCTCGCTTCCGACGCGCCGCTGCAGCAGGACACGCGCCGGATGCTGCAGGAACTGACGCGCACCGCGGTCTCGCTGCGCACGCTGACCGACTATCTCGAACGCCATCCCGAAGCGCTGCTGCGCGGCAAGACGGAGACACAACGATGAAGGGCCTGCCTATCCTGACCCGCCGGCTGCGCGCCGCGATGTTCGCCACGGCCTGCGCCGGCACCCTGCTGCTGGGCGCGTGCGCATCGTCGTCGGAGCCGCGCTATTACTCGCTGGCCCCGGGCGGCGAGGCCGGCGCCGCGGGCGCCGCGCTTCCCGCGACCGTCGTCGCAAGGACCGGCACGGCGGCGGCCGCCGGCTCACCGTCGGCCACGCAGCCGCTGTGGATCGAGGTGGCGCCGGCGCGCGTGCCCGAACGTCTGAACCGCCAGCAGATCGTCGTCGCCGGCGCCGACGGCAGCGTGACGCCGCTCGACATGGCACGGTGGTCGGCGCCGCTGCCCGACGAATGGCGCGATGCGTTGTCGCAGCGCCTGCAGATCGTGCTCGGCGCGGTGGACGTCTATCAGCAGGGATTGAGCGACGTGCAGCCGCTGTACCGGATCACCACCGACGTGGTGCGGCTCGACGCGCAGCCGGGCGCGCGGGTCGGTGCGACGGTCAACTGGACCGTGCGGCGCCTGCCGGATGGCCGCACGCTGGCCGGACGCACGCAGGCCGAATTGCCGGTCACGAGCGGCGGCAATGACGTCGGCGGCGTGGTGGCGGCAATGCGCCAGGTGGTGGACGATACGGCCGCGCAGATCGCGGCCGGCGTGGCCTCGCTGCGGCAGGAGCCGGCGACGGTCAGCCGCAAGCCCTAGGCGGGGCCGCCCGCGCGCGCCGCGGCCATCGCCGCAAGACACTCCGCCGGCCCGCCCTGCACCAGCTGCACCGAGCAGGCCAGCATCAGGTTCTTGCCCAGGCCAAAGTCCTCGACATGAAAGCCGCGCGCGTCGAGCGGCCTGCCCTCGCCATCCCGGCCCACCGCCGCACGCTCGACGATGGTGCCGCGATCGGCGGTATAGGCCCACACCGGCTTGCCCAGTGCGACCGCGAAGCCTACCTCGAAGGCCGTGCCCGAATCCGGCTCCGCCGGTCCGCGGAAGTCGTCCAGATTGGCCATCACCAGATCGGCACGGCGGATCAGCGCGACATTGGCCTGATAGATCCAGCGCGCGGCGGCCTCCCCGGCCAGACCGGCCGGGAGCTGATGGTCCAGCGGAAACAGGCCGGTGAAGCCATGCTGCGCGCACAGGGTCTTCAGGGCCTGGCCATGGGCCATCGCATCGGGACGGAAGACATCGGGGCCGGCAAGGTAGACGGTGGGCATGGTGGCGTGTCGTGTCGTGTCGCGTTGTGTCGCGTTGTGTCGCGTATGTCCCGAATGGAACGGGCGCCGCTGCCGGCGCGGCCGCCAACGGCCCGCCGGCGAGGCCGCCGGCACGGACAAGAGGCCGTCCGGCAGGATACACTCTGCTGTCTTTTTCCCGCCTCGCCCTCAACAAGAAGCTGACATCATGCCCGCCATCGACCTGATCCAGATCGGCCCGCTCGCGCCGCACCTCAACGCCACGCTGCAGGAGCGCCACGGCGCCGCCGCGCTGTGGGAACAGGACGACTGGCCCGCCTGGCTGCGCGAGCATGGCGCGCAGGCGCGCGTGGTGGTGACCTCGGCCCGGCACGGCTGCAGCGCCGCGGTGATCGACGCGCTGCCGCAACTGGCCGCGATCGTCAGCTTCGGCGTCGGCTACGACAGCATCGCGCTGGATGCGGCGCGCGCCCGCGGCATCCAGGTCAGCAATACGCCCGACGTGCTCAACGATTGCGTAGCCGATCTCGCCTTCGGCCTGATGATCGACGCCGCGCGCGGCATCTCGCACGGCGACCGTTTCGTACGCGCCGGCCGCTGGCACCAGGGCCCGTTCCCGCTGACGAGCCGCGTGTCCGGCAAGCGCCTGGGCATCCTGGGCCTGGGCCGCATCGGCGAGAAGGTCGCGCGCCGCGCGCAGGGCTTCGACATGGAGATCGCCTACAACAACCGGCGTCCGCGCGAGGGCGCGCCCTGGCGCCACGAGCCGGATCTGCTGGCGCTGGCCGCCTGGGCCGACTTCCTGGTGGTGAGCTGCGTCGGCGGTCCGGAAACCGAAGGGCTAGTGTCGCGCCAGGTCGTCGAGGCGCTCGGGCCGAAAGGCGTGCTGGTCAATGTCGCGCGCGGCAGCGTGATCGACGAGGACGCGATGGTCGAAGCGCTGCGTGATGGCCGCCTGGGCGCCGCGGGGCTGGACGTGTTCCGCGACGAACCGCGCGTGCCGCCGGCGCTGATCGGGCTCGACAACGTCGTGCTGGCCCCGCATATGGCGAGCGGCACGGTCGAGACGCGCGGTGCGATGCAGGCGCTGATGCTCGACAATCTGCGCGCCTTCCTCGAGACCGGCAAGGTGCTGACGCCGATCCTGTAATACCCCCCGGGCGGGCTTGCCCCGCCCTGCTCCGATACCGCGGCACGGCGTTCCACCGGAGCGTCGGCCGCGATGTTCGATTTTCCATTCCACGCCTCGCCCTCGTGCCAGCCATGCCACGGCATTTTCTTTACCTGTTCGTCTTTATCGCGCTGTATGCCTGCTTCGACCTGGTGTTCGACTACAACGAAGCCGAAGGGCTGCAGCACGTGGTCATCGACGGCATCGGCACGCTGATCACGCTCGCCGGCGTCTTCGTGCTCGCGCGCGAGCGGCTGCGCACCGATCAGGAGATCCGTCAGCTGCGCGCGTCGCTGGGCGAGGCCGAACGGACGCTGGCGCAGCGCGACGCGGCCGCGCATCAGGCCGGGCTGCAGATGCGGCATGCGATCAGCAGCCAGTTCGATCGCTGGAACCTGACCACCAGCGAGCGCGAGGTCGCCTATCTGCTGATCAAGGGGCTGTCGCTGGAAGAGATCGCCGGCGTGCGCGACAGCAAGCCCAAGACCGTGCGCCAGCACGCAACCAACGTCTACGCCAAGGCGGGCCTGCGCGGCCGGCACGAACTGGCGGCCTACTTCCTCGAAGACCTGCTGGTGCCAGAGGTACCCTGAGCGGAACGATTGCCCCCATCGGGGTATCGGCTGCCGTACATCGGCGTCAATTGACGGGCCGCTATATACCGCCGTATATTGCGCTCGATGTGACTCGAGTGTCCCCCTGTGGCACCCGATCCTTGCGGCGACATGGCTTCGATGGCCCTGTCCTCCCGTCACCGAATCCGAAACCCGCCATGCCTGCTCGTCGTTCCCTCGCCATTGCGATCGCGTCCATTCGCCGGCGCTCCCGTCTGTCCGGCGCCTTCGCCGCGGCGGCGGTCGCCATGCTGGCGATGCTGCCCGCCCGGCCAGCGGCCGCCGCCGAACTCGTGGTCTCGGCCGCGGCCAGCCTGACCAATGCCTTCCGTGCGGTCGCGACCGCCTATGAACAGGCGAATCCGGGAACGAAGCTGGTGCTCAATTTCGGCGCCTCCGACGTGCTGATGCAGCAGATCGTGCAGGGCGCGCCGGCCGACGTGTTTGCCTCGGCCGACCAGCAGGCGATGGACAAGGCGCAGGCCGAACACGTGATCGTGCCGGCCTCGCGCCGCGATTTCGCTGCCAATGCGCTGGTGCTGGTCGAGCCGGCCGACAGCGCGCTGAAGCTGGCCTCGCCGCGCGACCTGCTGCGCGACGACGTGCGGCGCGTGGCCTACGGCAATCCCGCCTCGGTGCCGGTGGGGCGCTATACGCGCGACGCGCTCGAAGATGCGCGGCTGTGGCAGGCCGTGTCCGCCAAGGGCGTGCCGGCGCAGAACGTGCGCCAGGCGCTGGACTATGTCGCGCGCGGCGAGGTCGATGCCGGCTTCGTCTTCGCCACGGATGCGGCCGTGATGCCGTCCCGCGTGCGTGTCGTCGCGCAGGTGCCGACGCGCACGGCGATCACCTATCCGATCGCCGTCACCGCCCGCTCGCGCCATAGCGCCGAAGCGGGGCGCTTCGTCGACTTCGTGCTGTCCGCGCAAGGCCAGGCGCTGCTCGAGCGCCACGGCTTCCGGCCGCGCTGAACGGCGCGCTCGCCTGTCCGCCGATGTCGCCGATGTTGCCGATGGAATCGGTCTGGGTCCCGCTGGCGCTGTCGCTGAAGGTCGCCGGCTGGGCCACCGCCATCAACGCGGTGCTCGGTGTGGCCGCCGCGGTGGCGCTGTCGCGCTGGCGCTCGCCGCTGCGCGATCTGGTCGATGCCGTGCTGACGCTGCCGCTGGTGCTGCCGCCGACCGTGCTCGGCTATTACCTGCTGGTGCTGATCGGCCGCCGCGGCGTGTTCGGCGAATGGCTGTCGTCGCTCGGCATCGAGCTCGTCTTCACCTGGCAGGGCGCGGTGCTGGCGGCGACCATCGTCGCCTTTCCGCTGGTGCTCAAGTCCGCCCGTGCGGCGATCGAGGGCGTCGACCCGCAGCTGGAGCATGCCGCGCGCGTGCTCGGGGTCAGCGAGGCCGGCATCGTCTTTCGCGTCACGCTGCCGCTGGCGGTGCGCGGCATCGCCGCCGGCGTGCTGCTGGCCTTCGCGCGCGCGCTGGGCGAGTTCGGCGCGACGCTGATGGTGGCCGGCAATCTGCCGGGACGCACGCAGACGCTGTCGGTCGCGATCTATGAAGCGGTGCAGGCCGGCGACGACAACACCGCCAATCTGCTGGTGCTGGTGACCTCGATCACCTGCGTGGTGCTGCTGGTGATCGCCGGACGGCTGGTGCCGAGCACGCGCCAGCCGGTGCGGTGAAGGGACGGCCGCGATGCAGAACACCGTGCTGCGCGTCGAAGTCAGCAAACGGCTGGATACCGCCGATCGGCATTTCACGCTGGATATCGGCTTTTCTTCGGCCAGCCGCCGCATCGCGCTGTTCGGGCCGTCGGGGGCCGGCAAGACGCTGACGCTGCGCGCGATCGCGGGCCTGCTGCGGCCCGATCATGGGCGCATCGTGCTGGGCGAACGCACGCTGTTCGACGGCGCCGCGGGTGTCGACGTGCGGCCACAGCAGCGGCGGGTGGCGTACCTGTTCCAGGACTACGCGCTGTTTCCCCATCTGACCGTCGCGCAGAACGTCGCCTTCGGGCTCGCGCGCGGCTGGCGCAATCCGCGTCGCGGCGAAAGCCATGACGATGCCGAACGCTGGATCGACGCCTTCGGCTTGCGCGAGGTTCGCGGCCACTATCCGGCCGAGATCTCCGGGGGGCAGAAGCAGCGCGTGGCGCTGGCCCGCGCACTGGCGACCCGGCCCGATATCGTGCTGCTCGACGAACCGTTCTCCGCGCTGGACCCGGCGCTACGGGCCCGCATGCGCGCCGAGCTACGCGCGCTGCAGAGCAGCCTCGAGGTGCCGATGCTGGTGATCTCGCACGACCCCGACGATGTCGCGGCCCTGGCGGACCATGTGATGGAGATTCGGGACGGACGGATCTATGGGCCCCAGGACTCGAGCATGTAGAACGATTGCTCTCCAAGAAAACCAGCGGTGAATACCGACTGTGTTCTCCCTCTCCCCCTCAGGGGGAGAGGGTTGGGGAGAGGGGGTGGTCTCGAACCACAGTGGCCGTACCAGCGCCCCTTGCCCTCTCCCCCGCCCCTCTCCCGCAAGCGGGAGAGGGGAGAAAACCAGCGCATCGTCATGCGATTGCCGTCCGACGGCAACTCAATCCATCGTCCCCAGAATCACGCTAGACGCCTTGAAGATTGCCAGCGCCGGCGCGCCCTCGGTCAGCCCGAGCTCGTCCAGGCCTGCATGCGTGACGATCGCCGCGATGGTGGCGCCGCCGTCGAGCGCCAGCACCACCTCGGCATTGACCGCGCCCGGCACGATGCGCGTCACCGTGCCCGGCAATTGATTGCGCGCCGACAGCCTTAAGCCCGGCGACGGCACGCCGATCAGCACCGACGACGCCTTGACCAGCGCGAACGCCTCGCTGCCCGGCGCCAGGCCCAGCGTCTCGACGCTCTCGTGCGTGACCGTGGCGACCACCTGCTGGCCACCGGGAAGCGCCAGCGTGACCTCGTCGTTCACCGCGCCGGTACGGACCTGGGTCACCGTGCCAAACAGCCGGTTGCGAGCACTGGTCTTGATCATCAGTCGTCGAATCAGGTGGATATCGTGTTGCAGCGCGTCGGCCGCGCTGGCGTCGAGCTGCTCGCTGACGCGCGACAGCTGCGCGACGAAGGCGCGGTGCTCGGCCTCGAGCGCGCGGTACGTGCGCACCAGCCCCTCGCCGCGCGAGGTCAGCATGGTGCCGCCGCCGCCCTTGCCGCCGGCGGCGCGCACCACCAGCGGCTCGCCGGCGCTGTTGTTCATCGCGTCGACGGCGTCCCACGCCGCCTTGTAGCTGAGTCCGACCGCCTTGGCGGCCGCCGTGATCGAGCCGTGTTCGGCGATCGCGGCGAGCAGCGCGATGCGGTCCTTGCCGCCGAGGTCCTGGCTGCCGGCGCGAAACCAGATCGCGCCCTGAAGTTCGAGCATGAGGCATGGCGCCGCCGCAGGGCGGCGCGAGGGTGTTCGGAACGGCGCTATGTTACCGCGCCGGGCCGAGCCGACCCTGTTCCCCTGGGGCGCCGCCGGCAAGGTATGTCATCACGTGATACATTGACGGCTTTTTTGCGCGACGCTTTTTTTGCTGCGTCGCGGCACGCGCTGGCGCCTTCATGTCCTCCCGAACCTCTCCCCTCCTTGCCCTGGCCGGCGAAGTCCGCTTGCGCTGGCGCGGCTGGCTGGCCGCCTTCGTTCCGATGCCGGTGGCGGCAAGCAGCCGCGAACGGATCAAGAGCTGTCTGGGCGCGCTGTTCGCGCTGGCCTGCACGGAGTGGACCAGCCGGCATATGCTGGGCGGCCACAACCCCTGGTTCATCGCGCCGATGGGCGCCTCCGCGGTGCTGCTGTTCGCCGTGCCGTCGAGCCCGCTGGCGCAGCCGTGGTCGGTGGTCGGCGGCAATCTGCTGGCGGCGCTGGTCGGCGTAACCTGCGCGCGCTGGATTCCCGATCCGGGACTGGCCGCGGCCGTCGCAGTGGCCGTGGCGATCGGGCTGATGTTCCATCTGCATTGCGTCCATCCGCCGGCCGGCGCGGTGGCCATCACGGCAGTGTTCGGCGGTCCGGCGGTCGCCAAGCTGGGCTATGCCTTCGTGCTGTTCCCGGTCGCGCTCAATTCGATGCTGATGCTGCTGATCGCGCTGTCGTTCAACAATCTGACCGGCCGCCGCTATCCGCATCGGCCGCCGCCCCCGGTCCCCGGACATGGCACCAGCGATCCGCCCCCGGGCCAGCGTGTCGGCTTCACCCGCGCGGACCTCGACGAAGTGCTGGCGGCGCGCGGCGAATTCCTCGACGTCGACCGCGACGACCTCGAAGAGATCCTGGTCGCCGCCGAGCTGCGCGCGTTCGGACGGCGCTTCGGCGACGTACGCTGCGGCGACATCATGTCGCGCGACGTGGTGGCGGTCCACGCCGACCAGCGCATCAGCGAGGCCTGGACGCTGCTGACCCGCCATCGGCTGCAGGCGCTGCCGGTGGTGTCGCCGCGCCAGCGCCGGCTGGTCGGCCTGGTCGCGCTGCCGGACCTGTTCGCCGGCGACCCCGCCAAGGGCCAACGCCGCCCCGATGGCCTGGTGCGCGACGCGATGCTGACCGAGCTGCCGACCGCGCGCCCCGACCAGCCCATCGTCGAGCTGGCCGGCGCGATGTCCGACGGCGGCTGGCACCTGATGCCGGTGGTCGACGAGCAACGGCGACTGCTCGGGCTGATCACGCAGTCGGATCTGCTGGCGGCGTTGTTGAAGCGGTGACGGGTCGATCGAAGGCAGGCTGCCCTCTCCCCCAGCCCCTCTCCCGCAAGCGGGAGAGGCGAGCGAGATACCGCAAGTGCGTGCGCAATCGCTGTGGCCGCCGCTTGCCGCTGGTGTTCTCCCTCTCCCGCTTGCGGGAGAGGGCTGGGGAGAGGGCAAACGGCGCCCCCCTCACCGATACCGCCCAACCTCGCCATCACGGCACCGCCACCCGACACTGGCAAAATAGCGGCCCATGAAACGTCTCTGGTCGCATCTTCTCGGCTTGTTCGTCCTCGTGCTGGCTACCTGCGTGCTGCTTGGCACGCTGGCAGTGGTGGTCGCCAGCCGGCAACTCCCTCCGCTCGACGCCATCTCGGCGTTCCGCCAGACAGCGGGCTATGTCGCGCTGGACAAGATGCCGCCCGCGCTGACGCAAGCCGTGGTCGCCATCGAAGACGAACGCTTCTACCTGCATGACGGCATCGACTATGTCGGCGTGATTCGCGCAGGTCTGGCCAATCTGTCCGACGACCTGTCGCAGGGCGCGTCGACCATCACGATGCAGGTTGCCCGCAATTTCTTCCTGTCGCGCGAAAAGACCTATACCCGCAAGCTCTACGAGGCGCTGCTCGCCTACCGGATCGAATCGCGCTTCAGCAAGGACGAGATCCTCGAGCTGTACATGAACAAGGTCTATCTGGGCGAAGGAGCGTACGGCTTCGCGCAGGCGGCGCGCACCTATTTCGGCAAGCCGCTGGCCGAACTGACGCTGGCCGAGTCGGCGATGCTCGCCGGCCTGCCCAAGGCGCCGTCGGCCAACAACCCGGTCGTCAATCCGCGCCGCGCCCGCCAGCGGCAGGCCTATATCCTGCTGCGCATGCTGGAACTGGGCCGCATCGACCGGCATCAGTACGACGCCGCGCTGCTCGAGCCGCTGAGGCTGCGTTAGCCCTCTTCGCACTCCCCCTTCGGTCGGGCCGTGTCAGTGCCGAACCGACTGCGCCGCCCGGCGCGCCCATGCTAGGCTGCTGCCAGCCGGGTTCCGCCTGCGCCGGAACCCAACACAACGCCACGACGGCGGACTCTCGGGGGAGGCAACGATGGATGGCATCTGGGCAGACATGCTGGGCGCGCTGCGCACCGAGTTCGCCGACATTCCCGACATCGAGGAAGCGACCCGGGTCGTGATCCGCCTCGGCATGGCGATGCTGCTCGGCGCGATCATCGGCTACGAGCGCGAAGCCGCCGGCAAGGCCGCCGGCCTGCGCACCCATATGCTGGTCGCGCTCGGCTCGGCGATGTTCGTGCTGGTGCCGCTGCAGGCCGGCGTGCCGCTGGCCGACATGAGCCGCGTGCTGCAGGGCATCGCCTCCGGCATCGGCTTCCTCGGCGCCGGCGCGATCATCAAGCTCAACAGCGAGGAAAGCATCAAGGGGCTGACCACCGCGGCCAGCATCTGGATGGTCGCCGCCATCGGCGTCGCCGCCGGCATGGGTCGCGAAGCGACGGCGCTGCTCGCTACGGTTTTTACGCTGGTGATTTTGGAGATTTTGCAGCGGGTGAAGTAGGGACGCGCTACGCGGCCGCTTGAGGCTACTCCCTACAACTGCCCCCGATGCCGCTCCAGCGCCGCGCGCACGATCGGCGCGACCGCATCCGCCTGCCCGTTGTCCACCCCTTCGAGCAAGGCCCGGCGCATCGGCGGGGCCCAGAAGCGGCGCAGGTGGGTGGCGATGTCGGCCAGCGCCTCGTCGCGGTCGGGCATGGCGGAGAAGAAGGTACCGATCTGGTTGGCCATCTTGACCAGGTTGTCGAGGTTCATGATCAGCAGCGTGGCGGCAGCAGCCGCGCGGAATGGGTGTAGACGACATGACGGCCGGGGCGGACGAAGCCGGCCAGCGTGACGCCGGCCTGTTCGGCCAGCCGGACCGCCATCGCGGTGGGACCGGAGACGGCGGCCAGTACGCCGATGCCGGCGCTGGCGGCCTTGACCACCATCTCGTAGCTGGCGCGGCTCGTGACCAGCGCCGCGCCGTCGGCGACCGGCTCGCCGCTGCGGGCCAGCGCGCCGATCAGCTTGTCCAGCGCGTTGTGGCGGCCGACGTCTTCGCGCACAAGGGCCACGCTGCCGTCGGCGCGCAGCCACGCGGCGGCATGCGTCGCGCCGGTATGGCGCAGCAGCGCCTGGCGCCGCTGCAGCTCGGCGAAGCCGGCATGCAATGCTGCACCGTCGAAGCGGGCCACACTGGCGACCGGCGCCGGCGTGCGCGCCAGCTGCGACAGCGACTCGACGCCGCATAGCCCGCAACCCGTGCGGCCCGTCATGGCGCGACGTCGCGTCTTCATTCGCGCGAACGCGTCGCCGGCGATGCGCAGCTGCATCGCGATCCCTTGTTCGCCGACCTGCGTGTCGATCTCGAACACCTCGCGCGCGCTGGCGACGATGCCTTCCGTCAGGCTGAAGCCGAGCGCGAAGTCCTCGAGGTCGGTCGGCGTGGCCAGCATCACCGCATGCGAGATGCCGTTGTATTCGAGCGCGATGGGGACTTCCTCGGCGAGATCGTCGAAGGCAAGCGCCATCTCGTCGCCCGTGCCGCCTTGCTCCTGCTGATGCCAGCGCGCGACTTCGACGGTGGCGTACGGCATCGGCACATCGCGCTCGCTGTCGTCGTGCAGCCCGCGATCGCCGCGCGCGACCGCGCCGCGCTCACAGACCAGCATGGCCTGCCTCCGCCTTCTCGCCTTCCGCGACTGCGCCGGCCGCCCGCAGCAGCCGCAATTGCTCGATGTGAAAGTCCTGATAGCGCCGCTGCCATTCCGACGGCTGCGCGACCGGCAGCACCTGCACTGCGGTGACCTTGTACTCCGGGCAGTTGGTGGCCCAGTCCGAGTTGTCGGTGGTGATCACGTTGGCGCCCGACTCCGGGAAGTGGAACGTCGTGTAGACCACGCCCGGCTGCATCCGCTCGCTGACCAGCGCGCGCAGCACCGTCTCGCCCGCGCGGCTGACGATGCCGACCCAGTCGCCGTCGGCGATGCCGCGTTCCTGCGCGTCGTGCGGATGGATCTCGAGCCGATCCTCGTCGTGCCAGCGCACGTTGTCGGTCCGCCGGGTCTGTGCGCCGACGTTGTACTGCGACAGGATGCGGCCCGTGGTCAGGATCAGCGGGAAGCGGCGGTTGACCTTCTCCTCGGTCGGCACGAACTGCGTGATGATGAATTTTCCCTGGCCGCGCACGAAGGTATCGACGTGCATGATCGGCGTGCCCGTCGGCGCCTGCGCGTTGCACGGCCACTGGATGCTGCCGAGCTCGTCGAGCTTCGCGTAGCTCACGCCGGCGAAGGTCGGCGTCAGCCGGGCGATCTCGTCCATGATCTCGGACGGATGCCGATAGTCCATCGGATAGCCGAGCGCATTGGACAGCAGCATCGTGACTTCCCAGTCGGCATAGCCGGCCTTGGGCGGCATCACCTTGCGCACGCGCGAGATGCGGCGCTCGGCGTTGGTGAAGGTGCCGTCCTTCTCGAGGAACGAGGAACCCGGCAGGAACACGTGCGCGTACTTCGCGGTCTCGTTCAGGAAGATGTCCTGCACCACGATGCATTCCATCGACGACAGCGCCTCGGCCACGTGCTGCGTGTTCGGATCCGACTGGACGATGTCCTCGCCCTGACAGTACAGGCCCTTGAAGCTGCCTCCCAACGCGGCTTCGAACATGTTGGGAATGCGCAGGCCGGGCTCGGGGCTGATCTCGACGTTCCAGGCCTGCTCGAACAGGCCGCGCGTGGTCGAATCGGAGACATGGCGATAGCCCGGCAACTCGTGCGGGAACGAGCCGATATCGCAGGACCCCTGCACATTGTTCTGCCCGCGCAGCGGATTGACGCCCACACCCTCGCGGCCGATATTGCCGGTCGCCATCGCCAGGTTGGCGATCGCCATCACCGCGGTCGAACCCTGCGCGTGCTCGGTGACGCCGAGCCCGTAGTAGATCGCGGCATTGCCGCCGGTCGCGTACAAGCGCGCGGCGCCGCGCAACTGGTCGGCCGGCACGCCGGTGACCTCGGCCATCGCCTCCGGCGAGTTCTCCGGCCGCGCGACAAATTCGCGCCACTGTGCGAAGGCCTTGCCCTCGCAGCGCTCGGCGATAAACGCCTCGTTCAGCAGCCCTTCGGTGACGATCACATGCGCCATCGCGGTCAGCACCGCGACATTGCTGCCAGGACGCAGCTGCAGGTGATAGTCGGCGCGCACGTGGGGCGACTGAACCAGATCGATGCGGCGCGGATCGATGACGATCAGGCGCGCGCCGGCACGCAACCGCTTCTTCAGCCGCGAGCCGAACACGGGGTGGCCGTCGGTCGGATTCGCGCCGATCACCAGGATCACGTCGGAGCGCTCGACCGAACGGAAGGTCTGCGTGCCGGCGGACTCGCCCAGCGTCTGCTTCAGCCCATAGCCCGTCGGCGAATGGCAGACGCGCGCGCAGGTATCGACGTTGTTGTTGCCGAACGCCGCGCGCACCAGCTTCTGCACCAGATAGCCTTCCTCGTTGGTACAGCGCGACGACACGATGCCGCCGATCGCGTCGCGGCCGTGCTGTTCCTGGATGCGGCGGAACTGCGTGGCCGCGTAGTCGATCGCCTCTTCCCACGACACCTCGCGCCACGGGTCCTGGATGCTCGCGCGGATCATCGGCTTCAGGATGCGGTCCTGGTGCGTGGCATAGCCCCAGGCGAAGCGGCCCTTGACGCAGGCATGGCCCTCGTTGGCCTGACCGTTCTTGTACGGCACCATGCGCACGACCTCGTTGCCCTTCATCTCGGCCTTGAAGGCACAGCCGACGCCGCAGTAGGCGCACGTCGTCACCACGCTGTGCTCGGGCTGGCCCATGCGGATCAGCGAGGTCTCGGTCAGCGTCGCGGTCGGGCAGGCCTGCACGCAGGCGCCGCACGACACGCAGTCCGATTCCATGAACGACTCGCCCTGCCCCGCGGTTACGCGCGAATCGAAGCCGCGGCCGCTGATGGTCAGCGCGAAGGTGCCCTGGGTTTCCTCGCAGGCACGCACGCACCGGTTGCAGACGATGCATTTCGACGGGTCGTATTCGAAGTACGGATTCGACTGGTCCTTGACCGCGTCGAGATGGCTGGCCCCGTCGCTGTCGTAGCGCACCTCGCGCAGCCCGACCGCGCCTGCCATGTCCTGCAGCTCGCAGTTGCCGTTGGTCGGACAGGTCAGGCAATCGAGCGGATGGTCGGAGATATAGAGTTCCATCACGCCGCGACGGATTTCGGCGAGCTTGCCGGTCTGCGTGCGCACCTTCATGCCCGGTTCGGCCGGCGTCGTGCACGACGCGGGATAGCCGCGCCGCCCTTCGATCTCGACCAGGCACAGCCGGCACGAGCCGAACGGTTCGAGGCTGTCGGTGGCGCACAGCTTGGGCACATGGACGCCGGCCTCGACCGCGGCGCGCATCAGCGAAGTGCCCGCGGGCACGGTGACGGCGATGCCGTCGATCTCCAGCGTGACGGTTTGTTCGGCCCCGCGCCGCGGCGTGCCGTAATCGATATCGTGTTGGGGGTGCAAGGTCAGACTCCGCGGGGTCGGTGATTGGGCGAGGTGCTTGTCGTGTTCATGCGGCGCGCGCCGGCAGCGCCGGAAGGCCGAAGTCCTCGGGGAAGCCGTCGAGCGCCGACAGCACCGGATACGGCGTCATGCCCCCCATCGCGCAAAGCGAGCCGTGCAGCATGGTGTCGCACAGATCGCGCACCAGCCGCACCTGCTGCGTGCGCTGCGCGGGGTCGGGCTGGGCCATCAGCTTGTCGATGACCTCGACGCCGCGGGTCGAGCCGATCCGGCACGGCGTGCATTTGCCGCAGGACTCGACCGCACAGAATTCCATCGCATAGCGCGCCTGCCTGGCCATGTCCACGGTGTCGTCGAAGGCGACGATGCCGCCGTGGCCCACCACGCCGCCGACCGCGGCATAGGCTTCGTAGTCGAGCGGCACGTCCCAGCGCGATTCGTTCAGATAGGCGCCGAGCGGGCCGCCGACCTGCACCGCGCGCAGGGGCCGGCCGCTGCGCGCGCCGCCGCCGTAGTCGAACAGCAATTCGCGCAGCGTGACGCCGAACGCCTTCTCGACCAGTCCGCCGCGCGCGATATTGCCGGCCAGCTGGAACGGCAGCGTGCCGCGCGAGCGGCCCATGCCGAAGTCGCGATAGTGCTGCGCGCCCTCGGCCAGGATCACCGGCACGGTCGCCAGCGAGATCACGTTATTGATGATCGTGGGCCGGCCGAACAGGCCCTGGATCGCCGGCAGCGGCGGCTTGGCGCGTACCATGCCGCGGCGCCCTTCGAGGCTTTCGAGCAGCGCGGTTTCCTCGCCGCAGACATAGGCGCCCGCTCCCTTGCGCACCTCCAGCATGAAGCGCCGGCCGCTGCCGCGGATATCGTCGCCAAGCCATCCGGCCTGGGTAGCGAAGGCGATGGCCTGCTCCAGCACCGCGATCGCATGCGGATATTCCGAGCGCACGTAGACGTAGCCCTGCTCGGCGCCGACCGCCAGCCCCGCGATCGTCATGCCCTCGATCAGCATGAAGGGATCGCCTTCCATCACCATGCGGTCGGAGAACGTGCCCGAGTCGCCTTCGTCGGCGTTGCAGACCACGTATTTGACGGGGCTGTCCGCCTTCAGCACCGTGTTCCACTTGATGCCGGTCGGAAACGCCGCGCCGCCGCGGCCGCGCAGGCCCGACTCGGTGACCTCGCGCACGATGTCGGCGCCGCCCATCGACAGCGCACGGGTCAGTCCGCGATAGCCGCCGTGCGCGAGATAGTCGTCGAGCGACAGCGGATCGGTGATGCCCATGCGGACGAAAGTCAACCGCTCCTGCTCGCGCAGGAAGGGAATCGATTCGGTCATGCCGTGACACAGCGGATGGTTGCCGCCGCGCAGGAAGCCGGCATCGAACAGCGCGGGCAGGTCGGCCGCAGTGACCGGCCCGTAGGCGATGCGCCCGGCCGGCGTCTGCACCTCGACCAGCGGTTCGAGCCAGAACATGCCGCGCGAGCCGTTGCGCACGATCTGTACGGCCTCGCCGCGTGCCGCGGCTTCCCTGCCGATGGCACGGGCCACGGCTTCGGCGCCCATGGCCAGCGCGGTGGAATCGCGCGGGACGAACACCGTCACGGGCGCGGCGGCCATCGACATCGACCTCGACATTGGCGTCGCGCTCATCGGCCCACCTCGTCATCCGACATTGCCACGACCGATTCCTGTCGCGCATCGCCCTGCCGCAGCGCGGTCAGCAACGCGTCGAGCCGTGCCGGTGTCACGCAGCCATGCAGCTCGGTGCCGGCCATCAGCGCCGGCCCGACCGCGCACTGGCCCAGGCAGTAGACCGGCTCCAGCGTGATCGCGCCGTCCGCGGTGGTCTGGTGCCAGCCGCAGCCCAGCTCGCGCTGCGCGTGCTCGGCCAGCGCATCGGCGCCCACCGCCTGGCAGGCCTCGGCACGGCACAGTTGCAGCACGTGCCGCCCGGCGGCTTGGTCACGGAAATGGTGATAGAAGCTGATGACCCCATGGACTTCGGCGCGCGACAGGTTCAGCGCGCGGGCGATGGCGGGCACCGCATCGGCGGGAACGAAGCCGAGCGCGTCCTGGATGTCGTGCAGGATCGGCAGCAAGGCGCCGGGCTGTTGCTGGCGGGCGCGCAGGATGGCGGCGATGCGCTCGGCGGCGTCGGTCGCCGATTCCGGGGCGGCCTTGGCCTGCGCCATCGGCGTCTCGGTGGTCGCGCCTTCCAAATAGGCTATTTTTTGCATATTGTCGGGACTCCATCCCGGCCATCTTGCACGCCGTTTGGCGCCCAATTCCCGGGTTTTTTTCCATGCCGGGACTATAGGCAGCCCGCGCCGCAGCGGCAATATGCTATTTTTCGCCTATGTTAAGGATCGCCATCCACCCGCACCTGCAGGTGCGCGACGACAGCAACGGGGCCGCGCCGCTCGATGTCTCGCGGCTGGTGACGCTGCTCGCCCAGATCGAACGCACCGGCAGCATCCGCCAGTCGTGCGAGGCGATCGGGCTGTCGTACCGCTATGCCTGGGGCCTGCTCGAAGATGCGCAGTCGCTGTTCGGCGGCCCGCTGATCGACAAGCGCCGCGGCCGCGGCAGCGTGCTGACGCCACTGTCGCAGCAACTCGTCTGGGCCAGCAAGCGCATCGCCGCGCGGCTGTCGCCGACGCTGGAGAGCCTGGCGTCGGAGCTGGAGATCGAATTGAAGAAGGTGCTCGACGCGTCGGTCAGCGCGCTGCGGCTGCATGCGAGCCACGGCTTCGCGGTGGCCGCGCTGCGCGACTTTCTGGACGAGCACAAGGTCCGCCATGACCTGAAGTACTGCGGCAGCCTGGAAGCGGTGGCCGCGCTGGCGGCCGGCGACTGCGATATCGCGGGCTTCCATGTGCCGATCGGCGAGTTCGAGGCGGAGACGTTCGCGCGCTTTGCCGGCTGGCTGCATCCCGAGCGGCATTGCCTGATCCATCTGGCGGTGCGCACGCAGGGCCTGTTCGTCGCCCGCGGCAATCCGAAGGGCATCACGCAGCTGGACGACCTGCTGCGGCCCGAGGTGCGCTTCGTCAACCGCCAGGTCGGATCGGGAACGCGGCTGCTGCTCGATCTGATCCTGCGGGCGCGCGGCATCGACCCGGGGCGCATCGATGGCTACAGCAACGGCGAATTCACCCATGCCGCGGTGGCCGCGTATATCGGCAGCGGCATGGCCGATGTCGGCTTCGGTGTCGAAACCGCGGCGCGGCGCTTCGGGCTGGACTTCGTGCCGGTGCTCAAGGAACGCTACTTCTTCGCGATCGAACGCGAACGGCTGCAGAGCCCGATGCTGGCCGATGCGGTGGCGGCGCTGACCAGCGGCGGATTTCGGGAACGGGTCGATGCGCTGCCCGGCTACGATGCCACGCTGACGGGCACGGTGCTGACGCTGCCGCAGGCGTTCCCCGAGCTGCAGCGCCCGCCATCACCCCAAACCCGCGCTCAATAAACCTGCGGCACCCACATCTCGTCGGGCACCGGCTGGCGCGCGTAGTCGTCGCTGCGCTGGCGCTCCGGCAGCACGATCTCCGGCTGCTCGATCTCGCGATAGGGAATCAGCGTCAGCAGATGGTGAATGCAATTGAGCCGCGCCACCTTCTTGTCGTCCGCGTGCACGACCCACCAGCGCGCCTCGGGGATATGCGTGCGCGCCAGCATGATTTCCTTGGCCTTGGTATAGGCCTCCCAGCGGCGGCGCGATTCGAGATCCATCGGGCTAAGTTTCCACTGCTTGAGCGGGTCGTGGATGCGCGACAGGAAGCGCAGTTCCTGCTCCTCGTCCGAGATCGAGAACCAGTACTTGATCAGCCGGATGCCCGAGCGCACCAGCATCTTCTCGAACTCGGGCACCGAGCGGAAGAACTCCTCGTACTGATCGTCGGTGCAGAAGCCCATCACACGCTCGACGCCGGCGCGGTTGTACCAGCTGCGATCGAACAGCACGATCTCGCCGGCCGCCGGCAGATGCGACACATAGCGCTGGAAATACCACTGGGTCCGTTCGCGGTCGTTCGGCGCGGGCAGCGCGGCGACGCGGCACACGCGCGGATTGAGCCGCTGCGTGATGCGCTTGATCACGCCGCCCTTGCCGGCGGCATCGCGCCCCTCGAACACGATCACGATCTTCTGGCCGGTGGCGACCACCCAGCTCTGCAGCTTGACGAGCTCGCCCTGCAGGCGGAACAGCTCGCTGAAATAGTGCCGGCGCGATTCGCGGTCGACGGCGCCGCCGGGCAGCGACTCGGAGTTCAGCAACGCCTGCGCGTCGCCGTCCTCGAGCGCGAGCTCGAATTCCTCATCGTAGTGGTCCGCCACCTCGCGATGGATGCGGCGTACCAGTTCTTCTTCGCTCGGGGTCATCTCACGCTCCTTCACGCTTCATCACGCTACGCCAACACGCCGGCCGGCCCTCGCCCGCGGCCGGGCGGCTCGCCAGCGTAGCGGACCGGTATGTCAAAGCCGTGAACGCGCGGGCCGAAGCGACATCACGGCGCTCCACAAGCGTAGACCAGAAAGTCCCGCAGCAGCTGCGCCGGCTCGCTCAGCGGCACGTCGCGCCGCCAGATCAGCCCGACCTCCATGTCGGGCACCGCGTCGGCCAGCGGCCGCACCTCGATCTCCTTGCCCTCCAGCGACCACGGACGGAACACCATGTCGGACAGCACCGTGACGCCGAAGCCGTGCGCGACCAGCCCCCGCAGCGCTTCCATCGAGGTGGTGCGAAACGCGATATCGGGCGACAGCCGCTTGCTCTTCCAGTAGCGCAGCGTCGAGGTCTCGCCCTCGTCGACGGTCAGCAGGATGTACGGATAGCCCGCCACCTCCTTCAGCGTCGGCGCGCCGCCCTGCATCAGCGGATGGCCCGGGGGCGCCCACAGCTGCCGGCGCGAGCGGATCAGTGTGCGATGCGCGAAGCGCTGCGGGCGCGCGACGTTGGACAGCAACACCACGCCGAGCTCGATCTCGCCGGACAGCACCGCCTCCTCGATCTCGACGCGGTCGAGGTCGCGCAGGTCGAAGACGATGTCGGGATAGTGCGCACGAAAGCGCGCCAGCAAGGCGGGCAGCAGATAGCCGAGCACCGTGTACGAGGCAGCGAACGACACCGTGCCCTGCTGACTCGGCCCCTGCAGCGAGGGTTCGCGCAGCATGTCCTCGACCGAGTCCAGAATGCCGGCCACCCGCTGCAGCAGCCGGTGGCCTTCGGCCGTCAGCGCCACGCCGTGCGGCAGCCGGTCGAACAGCCGCACGGCCAGGCGCTGCTCCAGCGCCAGCACCGCATTGGTGATGGCCGACTGCGACACGTGCTCGCGCGTCGCCGCCATCGAGAACTGGCCGGTTTCTGCGGCGGCCTGGAAATAGCGCAGCTGCCGCAGCGTGATGTCGCGCGCCAGCGGCGCCGGGCGCGTCTTGGCGTCGCCGGTCGGCGAGCCGGCGATACCGGCTGACAGGGACGGCGAACCTACGCGGGAAGGGGGACGTGCGGCCATGCGATTTCCAAATATCAGCGCTCCGATTTTGTGATTTTACGATAGCGAAGCGCTTTCCTACACTCGTCCGGCAAACGATAACGATAGGTCCGCGGATCGCCAGCGATCGCGACAAGCCGGAGACACCCCCATGAACAGCCCGCTTTCCCCCACCCAGCAACAGGCTCTCGCCGACGCGCTGGCCAACGTCAGCCTCGACGACAAGTACACCGTGGAGAAAGGCCGCGTCTACCTGAGCGGCACCCAGGCGCTGGTGCGGCTGCCGATGCTGCAGAAGGCGCGCGACCGCGCGGCGGGATTGAATACGGCTGGATACGTGTCCGGCTATCGTGGCTCGCCGCTTGGCGGGCTGGACCAGGCGCTGTGGCAGGCAAAGACGCATCTGGCCGGCAGCGACGTGGTGTTCCAGCCTGGGCTGAACGAGGATCTGGCCGCCACCGCCGTCTGGGGCACGCAGCAGGTCAATCTGTTCCCCGGCGCCAAGCGCGACGGCGTGTTCTCGATGTGGTACGGCAAAGGGCCGGGCGTCGATCGCTCGATCGATGTGCTCAAGCACGCCAACTCCGCCGGCTCCGCGCCGCATGGCGGCGTGCTGCTGGTGGCCGGCGACGATCATGCCGCCAAGTCCTCGTCGGTGGCGCACCAATCCGAGCACGTGCTGATCGCGGCCGGCATTCCGGTGCTCTACCCGTCCACCGTGCAGGAATACCTCGACTATGGACTGCACGGCTGGGCGATGAGCCGCTATTCGGGCCTGTGGGTGGCGATGAAGTGCGTCACCGACGTGGTCGAATCGAGCGCCTCGGTCGAGATCGATCCGGACCGCGTACAGGTCGTGCTGCCGCAGGACTTCACGATGCCGGAAGGCGGGCTCAATATCCGCTGGCCCGACCCGCCGCTGGCGCAGGAAGCGCGGCTGCTGGACCACAAGTGGTACGCGGCGCTGGCCTATGTGCGCGCCAACAAGCTGAACCGCGTGGTCGTCGATTCGCCGCGCGCCCGCTTCGGCATCATGACCGCGGGCAAGGCCTATCTCGATGTGCGGCAGGCGCTGACCGATCTTGGGCTGGACGACGACACCTGCGCGCGCATCGGCATCCGCGTGATGAAGGTCGGCTGCGTGTGGCCGCTCGATGCACAGGACGCGCGCGAGTTCGCCACGGGTCTCGACGAGATCCTGGTGGTCGAGGAAAAGCGCCAGATCCTCGAATACGCGCTGAAGGAAGAGCTGTACAACTGGCGCGACGACGTGCGCCCGCGCGTGTTCGGCAAGTTCGACGAGCGCGACAACGAAGGCGGCGAATGGTCGGTGCCGCGCGGCAGCTGGCTGCTGCCGGCGCACTACGAGCTGTCGCCGGCGATCATCGCCAAGGCGATCGCGCGGCGCCTGGACAAGGCCGATCTGCCCGACGATGTGCGCGCGCGCATCGCGGCGCGCGTCGCGCTGATCGAGGCCAAGGAACGCGAGGCGTCCCGGCCACGGCTGTCGGTCGAACGCAAGCCGTGGTTCTGTTCGGGCTGCCCGCACAACACGTCGACGCGCGTGCCCGAGGGCTCGCGCGCGCTGGCCGGCATCGGCTGCCACTACATGGCGATGTGGATGGACCGCAATACCGACACCTTCAGCCAGATGGGGGGCGAAGGTGTGGCGTGGACCGGCCAGATGCATTTCACCGACGAGAAGCACGTGTTCGTCAATCTGGGCGACGGCACCTACTTCCATTCGGGACTGCTGGCGATCCGCGCGGCGATCGCGGCCAGGGCCAATATCACCTACAAGGTGTTGTTCAACGACGCGGTGGCGATGACCGGCGGCCAGCCGGTCGACGGCGTGCTGACCGTGCCGCGCATCGCGCATCAGGTGCTGGCCGAAGGCGCGCGCGAGATCGTCGTCGTGACCGACGAGCCCGACAAGTACGCCGGCGGCGGCGGGCTGCCCGCCGGCATCGCCGTGCATCACCGCGACGCACTCGACGACGTGCAGCGGCGCCTGCGCGATACGCCGGGCGTCACCGTGCTGATCTACGACCAGACCTGCGCGACCGAGAAGCGCCGCCGGCGCAAGCGCGGCGACTATCCCGATCCGGCGCGGCGCGCCTTCATCAACGACGCGGTCTGCGAGGGCTGCGGCGACTGCTCGGTGCAATCGAACTGCCTGTCGGTCGAGCCGCTGGAGACCCCGCTCGGCACCAAGCGCGCGATCAACCAGTCATCGTGCAACAAGGACTTTTCCTGCCTGAACGGCTTTTGCCCGAGCTTCGTGACGGCCGAGGGCGCGCAGGTGCGCAAGCCGGCGGCGGCGGGGACGGAAACCGGAAAGAAGGCAGGCGCCATCGATCTGGACGCCCTGCCCTCGCCGACGCTGCCCGTGCTGGAGCGCGCCTACGGCATCGTCGTGACCGGCGTGGGCGGCACCGGCGTGGTGACGATCGGCGGCATCCTCGGCATGGCCGCGCATCTCGAAGGGAAGGGCGTCACCGTGCTCGACATGGCGGGGCTCGCGCAGAAAGGCGGCGCGGTGCTCAGCCATGTGCAGATCGCCGCCACGCCGCAGGGGCTGCACGCCACGCGCGTGGCCACCGGCGAGGCGCGGCTGGTGATCGGCTGCGATGCGATCGTGTCGGCCTCGGCCGAGGTGCTGTCCAAGGTCCGGCGCGACATCACGGCCGCGGCCATCAACAGCGCGCGCACGCCGACCGCGGACCTGATCGCCAACCCGAAATGGCGCTTCCCCGGCGCGTCGGCGGAGCAGGACCTGCGCGACAACATCGGCGAGGCCTGCGCCTTCATCGACGCGAACGCGTGGGCGGTCAGGCTGCTCGGCGACGCGATCTTCGCCAACCCGCTGCTGCTGGGCTTCGCGTGGCAACGCGGCTGGGTGCCGCTATCGCTGGCCGCGCTGACGCGCGCGATCACGCTGAACGGCGTCGCGGTACAGAAGAATCTGCTGGCGTTTGCCTGGGGCCGCGCGCTTGCATATCACGGCGAGACGGCGGTACGCGCCACGCTCGATGACAATGACAAGGCTCCGCGCGAGGCGGGTGCTGCATCGACGCACGTGGTGGCGCTGCCGCAGACGCTGGACCGCTTGATCGAGGACCGTGCCGCGCTGCTGCGTGCCTATCAGAACGACGCCTATGCCGCGCGTTACCTGGCCGCGGTCGGCAAGGTACGGCAGGCGGAACTGGCCCTGGGCGCGGACCGCAAGCTGCCGCTGACCGAGGCGGTCGCGCGCAACCTGGCCAAGCTGATGGCCTACAAGGACGAGTACGAGGTCGCGCGGCTGTACGCCGATCCGGCCTTCCTCGACAAGCTGCGCGCGCAGTTCGACGGCGAGCCCGGCCGCGACTATCAGCTGCACTTCTGGCTGGCGCCGCCGCTGCTGTCCGGCGAGACGCGCAATGGCCGCCCCATCAAGCGCCGCTTCGGTCCGCGCACGATGACGCTGTTCAGGCTGCTGGCCAGGCTCAAGGGACTGCGCGGCACGCCGCTCGATCCCTTCGGCCGCACGGCGGAGCGCCGCGAGGAACGGCGGCTGGTGGACGAGTATCTGGCGATGGTCGACGAGTTCGCCCGCAGCCTGAATGCCGACCGCATCGACGCGGCGCTGGCGTTGGCGACGCTGCCCGACGATATCCGCGGCTTCGGACCGGTAAAGGAAGCCAGCATGCGCAAGGCGGCCGAGCGCCGGGCCGAGCTGATGGCGCGCTACCGCGGTCGCACTGCCGGCGGTGGGGCTGTCGCGGACAGCGAGCGCGCCGCGGCCTGATGCGGAACGCTCGGGCCGGCTACCGCATCACGCCGTAGCCGGCGCCGCCGCACGCGGCGAATCGCCGCGTTCCCATTGCGCACGCAGATCGTCGAACGACAGCAGCCGCCCTGCAATCGCGCTCGCCGCGACCGTCGGCGGACTGGCCAGCCACACCTGTCCCGGGCCCGAGCGGCCGGGGAAATTGCGATTGATCGAGCTGACCGTGACCTGCTCGGCCGCCGTCGACGAGCCCGGCCCGCAGTTCGCGCAGGCGCCGCAGGAAGGCTGCAGGATCGTCGCGCCGACCGCGTCGAAGGCATCGAGGTAGCCCTGCGCGATGCAGTAGTCGCGCACCGCGGTGGTGCCGAACTGCAGATACAGCGTGACGCCGTCCGGCACGCGCAATCCGCGCTCGGCGGCCCAGCGCAGCACCGCGTGATAGTGGTCGAAATCCTCGCGTTTGCCGGCCGTGCACGAGCCGCCGTAAGCGATGTCGATCCGCACTGGCTCGTTCAGTTCGGACAGCGCGAGACCGTTGCCGGGATCGCCGGGCCGCGCCACCATCGGCGCGAGAGCGCGGCAATCGACCTCGATCGTCGCGGCATAGCTGGCGCCCTCGTCGCTGCGCATCCACGGCTCGATCGTGAAATCGACGCCGCGCCTGGCCTTCAGGAAGCGCACCGTTTCCTCGTCGGGTGCGACGATGCCGGTGAAGCCGCCGAGTTCGGCGCACATATTGGTCAGCGTCGCGCGTTCGTCGGTCGACAGCGACGACACCACCGGACCGGTGAACTCGAACACCTTGCCGACGCCCGCGCCGCCGCGAATCGCGGGCAAGGCGAGCAGATGCAGCACCACGTCCTTGGCGGTCACGCCCGCCGCCAGCGCGCCGTCCAGCACGATACGCAAGGCGGCGGGCAACGTCATGCGCACCGCGCCCGTCACGAACGCATTGGCCATGTCGGTGGTGCCCACGCCGAACGCCACGCAGCCGAGCGCGCCGCTGTGCGGCGTGTGCGAGTCGGTGCCAACCACCAGCTGGCCCGGCAGCGCGTAATGCTCGGCCATCATCGCGTGCGAAATGCCGGCGACATTGCTGCCGTCGTCGCGCAGGGCCTCGTCCTCGGTCAGCGTCCGATGCAAGCGAAGCGCGTAGTCGGCGACGAAACGCCGCTGCGCATCGCGCATCTGCACGACGTTCTGCACGAGGCCGCCGCGCACATGGGCGGGACTTTGCTGGACATACGAGGTGTGGTCCTCGAAGACGACGACGCGCTCGGGCTCGTGCAGCGGCAGCGGCCGGCCCAGCGCGGCGTGCAGCATATGGGCCGCCATGCCGGTGTAGTACTCGTGGATGAAGCGCCAGTCGGCGCGCACGAAAATGCCGTCGCCCGGTGCCGGATCGGCCGGCGTGACGGCGGTGGCGATCGCATGGCGGGCCACGATCTTCTCGAACAGCGTACGCGGACGATCCACCGGTTGCCGCGCGGCTTGCCCCCGCGGCGCAGGGTCCTTGTCGAGGCCCCGCAGATGCCGCTGGCCGAAGCGCAGCAGTCCGCCCTCGCGCAGGATCTGCGCGGCCAGCGCATCGCGGCCGGCCAGCAATTCGTCGAGCGGGATCGCCTCGCCGGCCAGCAAGCGCGGAATCAGGCCGAAGTCGGTCGAGGTCAGCAGCCCGATGTTGTCGGCATTCTGCCGATAGATCCGTTCGAAGCTGCGGGCAATCACCAGGCGGATGCCGGCCAGCTTCTCGGCCGCGGGGCTGTGCTCGCGCGACGAGCCCTTGCCGTAGCGGTTGCCGGCCACGGTCACGGCAAAGCCGCCCTGCCGGATCGCATCGACCCCGATCGGCTGGGCCCCGCCCGCGCGCAGGCCGGTATAGGGATAGCGCCCGAGCTTGTCGTCGAAATGGGTCAGGATCGGTACCGGCGTGATCTCGTCGGTCGAGACATCGTCGCGCAGCGCGCCGGCCTGCTCCGGCGTCAGCGCCTCGCCGCGCAGCTGCCGTTCGATCGTCTGCGGGCAATCGGCAAGAAACAGAATGCGGCCATCGATCTGCAGGCGGTCCATCGCGATCTTCTCCAGTCCCGAAAATCCCCGAATCTACGCGTGCCGCCGAGGGGCAGCCAAGCGCCGATGCGGCATCGGGGCTATCTGCGGCAGACATATCCGGGTAAACCTGCAGTTCCGCCCGCCGGCGACCCACCGGCGGCCCACCGGCGACGATCGCGGCGGGCAACGCACCCTTGTTGCGTGCCCGGGTTTTGCGGGACACTTGCGCCGCCAGGTCGAGCGCCGTGGGTCCGCCCGATGACCGTCCGACCTGAAGTCCGATTCCCCATGCACCGCCCATGCACCGCATCGATCCCGTCAGCATCCAGCTCTTTCTCGCCGCCGCGCGGGAGGGCTCCATCAAGCGCGCCGCCGAGGCCGAACACATTGCGCAATCGGCGCTGAGCCGCCGGATCGCCGACCTGGAGCGCAGCCTGGGCGTGGCGCTGCTGGTGCGCTCGCCCTCCGGCGTGACGCTGACCGAAGCGGGCGTGCGCGCACTGGAACTGGGCCGCAAGCTGAACGAGGACATCGCCGCCTTTGCCCGCGAGGTGCAGGACCTGGGCGATCAGGTGGCCGGCACCGTGCGGCTGTCGGCCAGCCCGTCTTCGATCGTCGGCTTTCTGCCCGAACGGCTGCACGCGTTTCGCGCCAGCCATCCGCACGTCGATATCGCGCTGCACGAGCGCTCCACCAGCGAGACGCTGCGCGCCTGCCTCGACGATCATGCGGACGTCGGCGTGGGCGTGGCGATCGACGGTGCGCGCGGGTTGGAGTCGTGGCATTTCGCGCAGGACCCGTTGATGGTGCTGCTGCCCGCGGGCCACGCGCTGGCGGGCCGCGCCGGACTGCGCTACGCCGATGTCCTCCAATATCCGCTGGTCGTGGTGCAACAAGGCGGGGCGCTCGACACCGAATTGCGCGATCGCGCGGCCGAAGCCGGCTTGCCGATGCGGCAAAGCGTGGCGGTATCGAGCTTCGAGGCCGCGTGCCGGATGGTCGAGGCAGGGTTGGGCCTGGCCGTGATTCCCCACAGTGCGACGACCGCCTATGCGGGCACGCGGCGCTTCGTTCGGCTGCCGCTGGACGAGCCGTGGCGGCAGCGCGAATTGCGCGTCTATGCGCCGCGCAAATCGCCGCGGCTGCGCGCGGTCGACGCATTGATCGCGGCATTGCGGGACGAAGCACCCGCGGCGTCCTCCGACGCCGTCTGAGCGGTTGGCCGGGCGGCTATCTCCGAACGCGATACCCCGTCCGTCGCAACAGCATTTCTTGCCGGCAGGCTCGCCGCTCTAGACTGGCGCGCAGAGGAACCATCCACAGGTTCCCGCCTCGCGACAACGGAGACAGCATGCCCCCCTTCCTTCGCACCGTCGGCCGCCTGCGCCACGTCCTGCTTCCCCTTCGCCGCGCCGTTCCGCTGACGGTGGCCCTGACCGTCGCCGCTGCATCGGTGGCCGCGCCCGCCGCTCACGCCCAATCGACCGACGGCAAGCCGCTGCGGCTGATCGTGCCAACTCAGCCGGGCTCGCAGGCGGACGCCGTGGCGCGCGCCTTGAGCGAATCGATGGGCCGCCAGCTCGGCCATCCGATCGTCATCGAGAATATCGCCGGCGCGGGCGGCATCCCGGGCACGCAGCAGATCGTGCGCGCGCCCAAGGACGGGTTGACGCTGGGCCTGGTGTCGTCGAACCACGTGATCAATCCCGCGATCTACCGCTCGATGCCGTTCGACTCGCTGCGCGACATCACGCCGATCACGGTGATCGGCACGCTGCCGCTGGTGCTGGTGGTCAATCCGTCAGTGCCCGCCAACAACGTGCAGGAGCTGATCGCGCTGCTCAGGAGCAAACCCGACCAGCTGAACTACGGCTCCTCGGGCAACGGCACCGTGCTGCATCTAGCCGCCGAGCTGTTCGCCAGCGAGGCCAAGGTCCAGGTCCGCCACGTGCCCTACAAGGGCGCCGGCAACTACACCACCGATCTGCTCAGCGGCCAGGTGCAGATGGGCTTCCTGACGGTGCCGGCCGTGCTGCCGCAGTTGAAGGCCGGCAAGCTCAAGGCCATCGCGGTGTCCACGCCCAAGCGCATCCCGATGCTGCCGGACGTGCCGTCGCTGGCGGAGTCAGGCCTGCCGCGCTACAGCTTCGATGCGTGGCTGGCGATCGTCGGTCCGGCCGGACTGGCGAAGGACAAGGCAGCGGATCTGCAGGGCAGGATCAAGGCCGCGCTCGATGAAAAGCCGGTGCAGCAGAATCTCGCCGCACAAGGGCTGGTGATCGTCGGCAGCACGCCGGAGCAGGCGGCGCCGTTCTTCCAGAGCGAGCTCGACAAGCATGCGCGCATCGTCAAGCAGTCGGGGGCCAGCCTGAACTGACCGGAACATGTCGCTTTCGCGGAAACGACAGCGGCACCGCCGAACACCGTCCAGCAAAAGAAAAGGCCCTCCAGTTGGAGGGCCTTGTCGCGTCGAAGGACAGCCGCGCTGTCGTCGATCAGCCAGCGAAGTTCTTGCTGACGAAGTCCCAGTTCACGACGTTCCAGAACGCCTCGACGAACTTCGGACGGGCATTGCGGTAGTCGATGTAGTAGGCGTGCTCCCACACGTCGCAGGTCAGCAGCGGCTTGGCATCGGTGGTCAGCGGGGTGGCGGCGTTCGAGGTCGACACCAGGTCCAGCGAACCGTCGGCCTTCTTGACCAGCCAGGCCCAGCCCGAGCCGAAGGTGCCGACCGCGGTCTTGGTGAACTCTTCCTTGAACTTGTCGAACGAGCCCCACTTGGCGTTGATGGCGTCGGCCAGCGCGCCGGTCGGTTGACCGCCGCCTTGCGGCTTCAGGCAGTTCCAGAAGAAGGTGTGGTTCCACACCTGGGCGGCGTTGTTGAAGATGCCGCCGGAGGACTTCTTGACGATCTCTTCGAGGGTCGCGTTCTCGAATTCCGTACCCTTGATCAGATTGTTCAGATTGGTGACGTACGTCTGATGATGCTTGTCGTGATGGAACTCCAAGGTCTCCTTGGACATATGCGGGGCCAGCGCATCATGAGGGTACGGCAGCGGGGGGAGAGTATGTTCCATTGTTCTGTCTCTGTGGGTTGTGGGACGGGAGACACCGATTGTAGGTGACTTGCCATAGTGGCGCAAACGAGTGGCAATGCCCCTTCGAGGCGCGGCAGTATGCGGCCGGGCGCCCTGCCGCAACGGCCTGGCGGCGGGCGTCGAGGACAAGGGAGAGGGCAAGGAAGCGCGCCATCGAGGGGCTACAGATCCAGCAGTTTGGCCTGCACGCTGGCGATGCCGATATCGGCCACGCCCTCGGCCAGATGGACCTCGACCCGGCCGCCGGCACGCAGCTCGGACGGCGCGCGCAGCGCCTTGCCGCGCGGGTCGAGCAGCACCGCATAACCGCGTTCGAGCGTGCGTTGCGGCGCCAGCAGTTCGAGCGCGCCGGCGGCGCGATGCAGGCGCTGCGTCGCGCGTTCGTGCTGACGTTCGCTTGCCGCCTGCATGCGGGCCACGAGTCGGGCAAGTTCCGCTTGCCTGGCGCTGGCATCGGGACGCTGCGCGGTCCAGCGCATCGCCCATAGCTGCAGCCGATGACGTCGCGCCACCAGATTGTCGCGCCATGCCGCGCGCAAATGTCGTGCGAGATTGTCGAGCTGTCCGCGCCGCTCCTGCAGTTGCGCCTGCGGGCTGCGGACGCGCCGCGCCAGCCAATCCAGATGTTGGGCACGCCGCTCCAGCTGGCGGCGCATGCATTGGCCCAGCGCGTCCCGTGCCCGCGCCGCCTGCGCCAGCAGATGCGCGCGATCCGGGCTGACCAGTTCGGCCGCGCCGGTCGGCGTCGGCGCCCGCACATCGGCCACAAAGTCCGCAATGGTGAAGTCGGTCTCGTGGCCGACGCCGCAGACCACCGGCAGCGCGCAGCGCGCCACCGCATGGGCCACCACTTCCTCGTTGAACGACCACAGGTCCTCGATGCTGCCGCCGCCGCGGCACAGGATCACCACGTCGCACTCGGCGCGCGCGCTGACCGTGTCGAGCATCGCCGCAATCTTGTCGGCGGCGCCCGCGCCCTGCACGGGCACCGGATAAACCAGCACCTGGATATGCGGCGCGCGGCGGCGCAGGGTCGTCAGCACATCGCGCAGCGCCGCCGCCTGCAGCGACGTGACCACGCCGATGGTGCGCGGATGAGAAGGAATCGGCCGCTTGCGTGCGGGATCGAACAGACCGTCGCGCGAGAGCTTGTCCTTCAGGCGCAGAAAGGCCTCGTACAGATTGCCGACGCCGGCGCGCCGCATCGCTTCGACATTGAGCTGAAGCTCGCCGCGCGCCTCGTACATCGAGACCAGCGCGCGCACTTCGACGGCCTCGCCTTCGCGCACCGGAAAGTCGACGTGCTGGTTTCGTCCGCGGAACATCACGCAGCGGATCTGCGCACGTGCGTCCTTCAGCGAGAAATACCAGTGCCCGCTCGATGCCCGCGTGAAATTGGAAATTTCTCCACGCACCCAGGCCAGCGGAAAGTTGCGTTCGAGTACCGATGCGATCGCATGGTTCAATTCGCCGACCGGGATCACATCGCGTCCGCCGGGTGCCGTCCGGGTGACTGGCGCAGGCGGAAACGAGAATGGTTCAGACATGGCAAATCGCCGCCGAAGCGGCGCCAGATGGACATGTCCACAGCATAACCGCTCTGTCAAGCCCTTCGCTGTAGGGTGCCTGAAACGGCCCGTGTGACGAGGGGCTTGACACAAGCCATTGATTCTTAATGACTTTCCCGGACATCACTTTTTAAGCAATGTAAGAATTTCTCTTACGCGTCAATCACTTACCATTTGTCCACACCAGCTTGTTCACAAAGTTATCCACAGGAACTCTGGACAACTACAGAGCGGTAACACGGACCGTACGGCAACCCACACTGGACGGTGACCGAAACGTCGCTCCGGCACCGAAGCGAAAACCGCCGGTCCGGAAAAACGGTACCGCCCGAATCGGCGTGCGTTGCCACTTTATTAGGCAGCGGCAGGAATACCGTTACGGATCAAGCCCTTGTCCTGCTTCTCCCTCGCTTATCCACAGGCGCTCCACAACACTGTCCCTGCGGGATGTGGAAAGAGGTCGACTTTTAAATTTCCGTTGCCGAACCGCGACGCAGCAAGCGGTTCGGGCCCGGTTGCACATTTTTTAAGCAACACGCCGGAATGCCATACGAATCAAGGAGTTGCCTCGCTTGTCAGGCGCCTGTCCACACTTGTTCCACAATCCTGTCCCGCTGCGGTGTGGAAAGCCGGCGTGCGGGATGGCGAGGATGCACGCGCCGCGTCGCTTCCGACGGCCATGCCGCACCTGCCGCCGCATCTGCTCAAATTTTAAGCAGACCGGGGTACATTCTTTAGAATCAAGGACTTGGCGAGCCTGTCCGCCAGCTTTCCACAATCGATCCACAGCACTGTCCCTGCCGGGTGTGGACATGTCCGAAAGTGGATGGCGCCCGCCATCTCGGCTTGCCCCGCGGGGGGCCGCGCGTTAGAGTGGCGCCTGTTTTTTTACGCCGGCCTTCCGCAGTCCCTCCTTTGCGCCGGCGACTCGGGGTGTCCTTGTGTTTTCCATCATTGAAGCGGCCGGTTGGCCGATCTGGCCGTTGCTGCTGGCCTCGATCATCGCACTGGCCTTGATTGTCGAACGTTCGCTGAGCCTGAAGCGCAGCAAGGTGCTGCCAGCGAAGCTGTACGACCAGGCGCTGACGGTCGCGCGGCAACGGCGCGCGACGCCTGACGTGGTCGACTCGCTCGAACGCGATTCGCCGCTGGGCCGCGTGCTGGCGGCCGGGCTGCGCCACGTGATCGCCCAACCGGACACGTCGCGGGACGCCGCCAAGGACGTCATCGAGGAAGCGGGCCGCGCGGTCGCGCATGAGCTCGAACGCTATCTGAACGCGCTGGGAACGATCGCCTCGGTCGCGCCGCTGATGGGCCTGCTCGGCACCGTGATCGGCATGATCGAGATCTTCGGCAGCCAGGGCGGCACCGGCGCCAATCCCGAACAACTGGCGCACGGCATCTCGGTGGCGCTGTACAACACGGCCTTCGGCCTGATGGTGGCGATCCCGGCGCTGATCTTCTGGCGCTATTTCCGCCGGCGCGTCGACGACTACGTGGCCGAACTGGAATCGCGCGCGGCCACCTTCCTCGACGCGATCCTGCCGCAGCGGCGCGCTTGAGGCGGATCGAGCCATGCGTTTCCGTACCCGTCCCCGGCGCGACGAGCCCGAGATCAACCTGATCCCGCTGATCGACGTGCTGCTGGTGATCCTGATCTTCCTGATGATCACGACCACCTATTCGCGCTATACCGAGCTGCGCATCCAGCTGCCGACCGCCGAGGCCGACGCCGCGCAGCAGCGGCCGCGCGAGATCGTGGTGTCGGTGTCCGCCAGCGGCGAATACGCGATCGACAAGGAGCGCGTGGGCGCACGCGATGTGGCCGGCCTGGCCGAGCGGCTGCGCGCGCTGGCCGGCACGGCGGCGGCGCAGGCGCCGGTGCTGATCGTCAGCGCCGATGCCCAGGCAAGCCACCAATCGGTGGTCAACGTGATGGAAGCCGCGCGGGTCGCCGGGCTGTCGCGGCTGACGTTTGCGACGCAGAGCGGCGGGGCGCGGTAGGGCTGCTCGCCGCGGACACTGCATCAAGGTTCCTTGACCGCTTGTGTTCTCCCTCTCCCCCTCAGGGGGAGAGGGTCGGGGAGAGGGGGTGGTCTTCAAGCAGCGTCGACATGGCGCACGCCGCTTGCCCTCTCCCCCAACCCCTCTCCCGCAAGCGGGAGAGGGGAGCAGAACTACCCGACACGATAGACTCTGGCGAAAATCGCTCTCTTCCTACCCATGCCCGCTGCCCGCCATCTCCTGTCCGACTTCGTTACCCGTCAGTGGCAACGCCGCGGCTGGTTTGCCTGGCTGATGCTGCCGTTCGCCGGCCTGTTCGGCGCGATCAGCACGCTGCGGCGGCTGGCGTATCGGCGCGGCTGGGTCAAGGCGACGCGGGCGGCGATGCCGGGGGGGGGGGTCGGCAACGTGAAGGTCGGGGGCACCGGCAAGACGCCGGCGGTGATCGCGCTGGCCGATGCGCTGTGCGAGGCGGGGCTGCGTCCCGGCGTGGTGTCGCGCGGCTATGGCGTCAAGCTGGAGCGGCCCCGCCGCGTCAAAGCGACCTCAAAGGCGGAAGACGTGGGCGACGAACCGCTGCTGATCGCGCGCTCGACCGACGTGCCGGTCTGGGTCTTTCCCGATCGCGTGGCCTGCGCGCAGGCGATGCTGGTCTCGCATCCGGGCATCAACGTGCTGCTGCTCGACGACGGCCTGCAGCACTATCGCCTGCAGCGCGATTTCGAGATCGTGATGTTCGACGGCCGCATGGGCGGCAATGGCTGGCTGCTGCCGGCCGGGCCGCTGCGCGAGCCGCTGTCGCGCCGCCGCGATGCCACGCTGATCAACGACCCGTATTTCCGCGCGACGCCGGGCCGGCCCGAGGTCTACGGCATGCGGCTCGAACTCGAGCAGGCCTGGCAGCTGGCGGACCCGACCATGGTCCGTCCGCTGTCGGCCTTCGCGGGACGGCGCGTGCTGGCCGCGGCCGGCATCGGCAACCCCGAGCGCTTCTTCGCCAGCCTGCGCGGTGCGGGCCTGCAGCCCGATACGCTGCCGCTGCCGGACCACTACGATTTCGCCGAGGACCCGTTCATCGAGCATCCGGCCGCGCAGGCCGCCGAGGCGATCCTGATCACCGAGAAGGATGCCGTAAAATGCGACCGGCTTCGCGAGCCGCTTGACCCGCGCATCTGGGTCGTCCCCACCAGGCCCGTGATCGATCCGGGTCTGATCGATCGAATTCGCCGCACGGTCATCGCGCGCTGCCAGGCAGCGCCGACCGCGGCCACCGGCGCCGCTGTCGCGGCCAGCCAAACCAAGGAACACCAAGATGGACAACCGGCTGCTTGAAATCCTGGTTTGCCCGCTCTGCAAGGGCAAGCTCGAATACGACCGCGCCACGCAGGAGCTGATCTGCCATGCCGACAAGCTGGCCTATCCGATTCGCGACGGCATTCCGGTGATGCTGGCCGACGAAGCGCGCCAATCGGGGCCGGGCCGCGTCGTCGATCCGACCTGAGGGCGGTTCGATGTCGCTGGCCGATTTCACCGTCGTCATTCCCGCCCGGCTCGCGTCGACGCGTCTGCCCAACAAGCCGCTGGCCGATATCGGCGGCAAGCCGATGATCGTGCGGGTCGCCGAGCGCGCCCTCGCCTCGTCGGCGCACCGCACCGTGGTCGCCACCGATGCCGACACGGTACGCGCGGCCTGCGCCGAGCATGGCATCGAAGCGGTACTGACGCGCGCGGACCATGCCACCGGGACCGACCGGCTGGCCGAGGTGGCCACCCTGCTGTCGCTGGGCGACGATGCGATCGTGGTCAATGTGCAAGGCGACGAACCGCTGATCGCGCCGGCGCTGATCGACGCCGTGGCGCATCATCTGGCCGCGCATCCCGACTGCGCGATCGCCACCGCCGCGCATCCGCTGCACGAGATCGGCGAGATCTTCAATCCGAACGTGGTCAAGGTGGTGTGCGACAGCGCCGGCCGCGCGCTGTACTTCTCGCGCGCGCCGATTCCATGGGCGCGCGATGCCTGGTCCGGCGTGCCGTCGATGCCCGCCGCCAACGCCCAGGTGCCGCTGCCCGAGATGCCGGTGCTGCGCCATATCGGCCTGTACGCCTATCGCGCCGGCTTCCTGCGCCGCTTCCCGACGCTGGCCGCCGCGCCGCTGGAACAGACCGAAGCGCTCGAACAGCTGCGCGCGATGTGGCATGGCGAACGCATCGCGGTGCTGGTCACCGAGGCCGCGCCCGCGCCCGGCGTCGATACCCCGGCCGATCTGGAGCGCGTGCGCGCGCTGTGGTCCGAGGCCGCGGCACAGCGGGGCCGCTGACCGCTGACCGGCGCAATCCCACACGGGGCCGGGCATTCGCCCGCTCCGGTTTACACACCGTTGACCGCCGCGGCAGGCCGATTTCCGGCTGCCTCGTGGCATAATGCTCGCCAATAAAGAGCCGCTGTCGCCGTCATTGCGGGCGACGACGCAAGCTCGGTGGGGAGATGAAGAAAGAGCCGTCCGGCTTGCGCCCATGCCCTGCGGCATGCGGACCGCACCGGTCAGCCGCCATGGCAGCGCCCGCGCGCCCGGCCATCGCGCGGTAAGCCACACGTCAAGATTCGGCGTTACCCTCCTTCCATTCCCCCGCTGTACCGGATTCAAAACTCTGAGGACCCGTAAATGCGTTTGATCCTGTTGGGCGCGCCCGGCGCCGGCAAAGGCACGCAAGCCAAGTTCATCTGCGAGAAGTTCGGCATCCCGCAGATCTCCACAGGCGACATGCTGCGCGCCGCCGTCAAGGCCGGTACCCCGCTGGGCGTCGAGGCCAAGAAGGTGATGGACGCGGGCGGACTGGTTTCCGACGACATCATCATCGGCCTGGTCAAGGACCGCCTGAAGCAGGACGATTGCCGCAACGGCTATCTGTTCGACGGCTTTCCGCGCACGATTCCGCAGGCCGAGGCGATGAAGGAAGCCGGCGTGCCGATCGACTACGTGCTGGAGATCGACGTGCCGTTCGACGCCATCATCGAACGCATGAGCGGCCGCCGGGTGCACGCCGCCTCGGGCCGCACCTACCATCTGAAGTACAACCCGCCCAAGACGACCGGTGTCGACGACGAAACCGGCGAGCCGCTGATTCAGCGCGACGACGACAAGGAAGAGACCGTGCGCAAACGTCTCGATGTCTACGCGCAGCAAACCCGTCCGCTGGTCGATTACTACTCGGACTGGGCCGCCAAGGGCGACGCCGGCGCCAGTGTCGCGCCGCCGCAGTATCGCAAGATCAGCGGCGTCGGTTCGGTGGACGAGATCACCGCGCGCGTGTTCGAGGCGCTGAAGTAAGTCACCGAAGCCATAGCACCGAATTCGGCGCGACCCGAACGAAGCAAAGGCGGCCATTGGCCGCCTTTTTCATTGCCTGTGCGCCGGGCAGCTAGCCACCATGCGCTGCGGGCCGCCGCTCGCCGGCCGCCTCCATCCGATGGAAGGTCCCCTCGCTCCAGGCCGACTGCGCGCCGTCGCCGTGCAGGTAGAGAAAGATCGTTCGACAAGCCAGCTCGAAGCCCGCGTGCTTGAGCAGCGTGGTGGACAGCTTCGACATGCCCAGTGCCTGCAGCAGGGCCGAGGTCTCCAGTCGCGCCGCCTTGCCGGCGGTCTTGTCGGCCGCATCGTCGATCAGCAGCCGCCGGGCCAGCACCGCGGCCTGCCAATAGCGATTGGCGGACAGCGCCGGAAATTCGCGCGGCAACGACTCGAGCTGCGCCAGGCTGCATTGCGACAACGTGTCGGCACACAGCCCACGCGCCGCGCCGCGCCGGACCGCGCGCGCCAGCAGCTTGTTCTCGCGGGAATCGGCACGGCTCTGGCCGAAGCGCCTGGCGATCTTGATCAACGTGAACAGGAACCAGGCCCCGCCGAGTACCACGCCGCCCGCTACCAGCACGGTCCCGGCGGTGGCCGCCAGCGCCGCCGTACCCAATATCAGCATCGTGGCGATACCCGCGCTCGACAGCAGCACGGTGCCGACGCCGTAGGCAATCCGCCCGACCGCCCAGCCGGCGAGTTCGACGGCGCGCTGGCGCCAGCGGCGCTGTCCGTCGGCAAACCAGCGCAGCGCCTTCGTGGCAGCGGGCGACTGCAGCCGCTCGCGCCGTGCCGGATCGGCCGACATCCGGCTCAGATTGTCGCCAACCGCCCGCCCGACCTGTTGCAGCGTCGCCATGCGCTGCCTTGCCTCGTCCAGTTCGCCGATACCGCAACCGACATGGGCCAGACCGATGGCCGCGCCGAAGCCGAAGGACAGCATCTCGGCGGGAATCATGCCCAGCTCGAGCGGCGCCTGCCACGCGCTGTCCGCGAGCGGACTGGCTTCGTAGCCGACACGCAGTCCTTGCAGGCCGCTGTCGCGCAGGCAGGCGATGGCGCTGCCGCGCAGCCGCTGCGTGGCGCGGCGATCGTCGCGGCTGGCGCCCTGGTAGTCGAGCACGTCGGCGCAGTGCTGCCGAATGATGGCATCGCGCTCCCCATCGATGGCAGCGAGTTCGCGGTCGATGACACCCATTGCGGCCTGGCCGAGCGCGCACGCGTTGGCGCTCCCTGCCGTCAGGGCCTGGTGGAACGTGTCGTGGAGAAGCGGCGTTGCGTCCTGCCGCAGTCGATGCGCGGCGATGGCCGGCGCCGGTGCGCCATCGGGCCGGTCCGGATTCGCTCGTGCCGTCGCCAGGCAAGACCGGATCCACTGCCGCGTCGCCTTCAGCGCAGCCTTGCGCCGCTCCGCCTCGGCCGGCAGCCGGGAGTGGGCCAGCAGCGCCACCGCGCGCCGGTAGCGCGGCTCCGAGGCCGCGACGCGCCGCCAGGCCGCGAACTTGCCGGCCGCCGTCCCGACCAGATCCACCACGCCGAGCACGGCGTCCCCCGCCGGCAGCACCTCGCTGGCCTCGACCAGGTTCGGCGAGATGGCGTCGGTGGATTCGAGCAGCGGCTCGACCTCCTGCACCGCCGACGACATCAGCGAGACGCCGGTGGTATCCAGGCGCAGGCTCTGCCGGCCCGGCCGCAGATCGCGCAGGAACTGCCGCAAGGCCCCCGGCTTTCCCTCCGGCTCGGCAAGGTCTCGTCGGATCGCGTCATCCGGCGGCACCCTGCTGGCCGGTACCGCACCCCGGCCGGTGGCATCCGCCGCCGGATTCGGCCTTGGCGATGGCGGACCGCTGCGAATCCATGAGGCGTGGAACTCGCTCACTGCAGACTCCCGATGTGTGGCGTGCGCGCACTCTAGCCAGATGCGGCGGCAACATCTCGCCCGAATGGTTCCGGGCTTACGATTCTCGTGACGGCTATCGGCGTATCGGCTGGGCCTTTACAATACGGCGCGATGCTTGACGTTTACGTAAACGTTATGTTGCCCGTCATGTTGCGCATCATGTTTCGGCGCCGGTGCGGTGTCGGTCGGCGCCCCCAACCCCGAGGAGACAATCCATGCAGATCCGAGACAACGTATTCATCGTCACCGGCGGCGCTTCCGGCCTGGGTGCGGGCACCGCCCGCATGCTCGCCGAGCAGGGTGGCAAGGTCGTCATCGCCGACCTGAACGAGGCCGCCGGCACGGCGCTGGCCGAAGAATTGGGCGGCCGCTTCGTGCGCTGCGACGTGACCTCGGAAACCGATGGCCGGGCCGTGGTCGACACCGCGGTCGGGCTCGGACGCCTGGCCGGCCTGATCAATTGCGCCGGCATCGCGACCGCCAACAAGACCGTCGGCAAGAACGGTCCGCATCCGCTCGACGCCTTCGAGAAGACCATCCGCATCAATCTGATCGGCACCTTCAACATGATCCGGCTGGCCGCCGCGGCGATGGTGCAGAGCACGCCGGACGACGGCGGCGAGCGCGGCATCATCGTCAACACCGCGTCGGTGGCCGCCTTCGACGGCCAGATCGGCCAGGCCGCGTATGCCGCCTCGAAGGGCGGCGTGGTCGGCATGACGCTGGCGGTGGCGCGCGATCTGTCGCGCGACGGCGTGCGCTGCATGACGATCGCCCCGGGCATCTTCGAGACGCCGATGCTGCTCGGCATGCCGCAGGAGGTGCAGGACGCGCTCGGCAAGATGGTGCCGTTCCCGCCGCGGCTGGGCCGTCCGGCCGAATACGCGCAACTGGTGCAGGCCATCATCGGCAACACCATGCTCAATGGCGAGGTGATCCGGCTGGACGGCGCGATCCGGATGCAGCCGAAGTAAGCGATGCGGAACGGCGGCCCGGCGGCGGTCCGGCGGCGCGCCGGTACCGCTCGCGGCGGCCAATTGTGCTTTACATGACACGGTGGCTGATCGCAGTGACTACAATCGCTGTACCTGATCCGTCTCATGGGAGTCCAGCATGCCGCCACGTTCGCCGGTTTCGCCGTTCCGTTCCACCGCAGCCGCCGTCATGCGCGTGCCCCCGGCCGCCATGCTGGCCGGGGCGTTGACCGCCCTGCTGCTGTCCGGCTGCGCGGCCCGCCAGGCCGGGCCGGAATCCGGCGCCGCGGCGGCTCCCGCCACCAGCACAGCTCCCGGCACCGGGACCAACGCCAGCACCAGCACCACCGCCCTTCCGCCCGCACCCGAAGGCGCTTCCGGCTGGACCGACAAGCCGGGCTGGACCGCCAGTTCCTTCATGGTGGCCGCCGCCAATCCGCTAGCCACGCAGGCCGGCTACGACATGCTCAAGGCCGGCGGCACCGCCATCGACGCGGCCATCGCCACGCAGATGGTGCTGAACCTGGTCGAGCCCAACTCCTCCGGCATCGGCGGCGGCGCCTTCCTGATGCATTTCGACGGCAAGCAGGTCCAGGCCTTCGACGGCCGCGAAACCGCGCCGGCCGCCGCCACCGACCGCCTGTTCTATGGCCCCGACGGCAAGGTGATGCCGTTCCGGCAAGGACTGGTCGGCGGCCGCTCCGTCGGCGCGCCCGGCGTGCTGCGCATGCTCGAACTGGCGCATCGCCAGCACGGCAAGCTGCCCTGGCGGCGGCTGTTCGAGCCGGCGATCCGGCTGGCCGAACAGGGCTTCGCGATCAGCCCGCGGCTGGCGACGATCATCGCGCAGGACCAGGACCTGATGAAGGACCCGACCGCGCGCGCCTACTTCTACAACGCCGACGGCACGCCCAAGGCGGCCGGCACGATGCTGCGCAATCCCGAACTGGCGGCGGTGCTGCGCAGCGTCGCCGCGCGCGGTGCCGACGCCTTCTATCGGGGCGATGTCGCCCGCGATATCGCCGCCAAGGTCCGCTCGCACCCGACCAATCCCGGCTTGCTGACCGCGAAGGACATCGCCGATTACCGCCCCAAGGTGCGGCAGCCGATCTGCACCGACTATCGCCGCTGGACCGTCTGCGGCATGCCGCCGCCGTCGTCGGGCGGCATCGCGGTGGCGCAGATGCTGGGCATCCTGCAGGCGCTGCCGCCGTCGCGGCAGATCGGCGCCGCCCAGCCGCAGCGCAACGCCGTCGGCCTGGAGCCGTCGGTCGAGGGCGCGCATCTGTTCTCCGAAGCGGGCCGGCTGGCCTACGCCGATCGCAGTCAATACGTCGCCGATACCGATTTCGTGCCGCTGCCCGGCGGCGACTGGCGCAGCCTGGTCGATCCGCGCTATCTGGCCAGCCGCGCCGCGCTGATCGGCGAACGCAGCATGGGCAAGGCCAGCGCCGGCACGCCGGCCGGTGCGACGGTGGCGATGGGCCGCGACCGCGCGCCCGAGTTTCCGTCGACCTCGCACATCTCGGTGGCCGACCGCTACGGCAATGCGCTGTCGATGACCACCACCATCGAAGATCAGTTCGGCTCGCGCCAGATGGTGCGCGGCTTCCTGCTGAACAATCAGCTGACCGACTTTTCCTTCGTCGCCGAGGAGGACGGCAAGCCGGTGGCCAACCGCGTGCAGCCGGGCAAGCGGCCGCGCTCGTCGATGGCGCCGACGCTGGTGTTCGACCGGCAAACCCGCGAACTGGTGATGACGGCGGGCTCGCCCGGCGGCTCGGCCATCATCAACTACGTGGCCAAGACGCTGGTCGGCACGCTGGACTGGGGACTGAATGTGCAGCAGGCCATTTCGCTGCCGAACGTGGGCTCGCGCAACGGTCCCACCGAGCTCGAAAAGGGTCGCGTGTCGGACGCGCTGGTGGAAGGGCTGAAGGCGCGCGGGCATGACGTGCGCGTGATGGACCAGACCTCGGGCCTGCAGGGCATCATGCGGGTGCGGGTCGACGGCAAGCCGATGTGGTTCGGCGGCGCGGACCCGCGGCGGGAAGGCGTGGCGATGGGGGATTGACGGCGATGGCGGCGGCGATGGCATGACGACCGCCGCTGCCCTCTCCCCCACCCCTCTCCCGCGAGCTGTATGGACCGGGGACATGGGTAACAGGTGTGCCAGGACATGGGTAACACTTTTCCCGCCTAGTCAGCGGGAGGAAGAAGTTGCCCTGGAGCCAAACCACCGTGAAGCAGCAGAGGGAAGAATT
>NZ_JAGFTW010000054.1:0-59708 GCF_017598945.1 Cupriavidus gilardii | reverse complement strand
GAAGGGGCGGGGGCGGGGGCGTCGTGTGAAAAGGAGTCGATCGGATCGTATGGGCTACCGTCAGGGGCGGACATGAGGAGAGGACTGCAAGAAATGGAGATCGCGCGAACGCGTGTTTATTGGATCTTGTGGTGAACCGCACGCAGGGCTCTGCGGCGCCGCTGGCGCGCCCCGGACAGGTCCGGGACGGGCGGTTTCGGCGTTATTGTGAAGCAAAACGCGCGGTCGTGCGGCGGCGCAGCATGACGGCACCGGCACGCAAAGGGCGGCCGGGCCGTCCTAGCCGGACTGGCGCCGCCACAGCGCCCAGATACCCAGGGCCAGCAGCCCGGCGCCGATCAGGCCCGCCTGGGTGGCGTGCGAGCCCTCCGCCCGGTTTCGCCAGCCGCCGTCCACCGCCATATAACCCTCGGTCGGATCGAACAGATTGCCGTCGGTGCGCGGCGCAGGGTCGGCGCGGTCCAGGTAGCGCCGCGCCAGCTGCTGGGAAAAGCGCCGCGTCAGGCCGGGCGCGACGAGATTGCCGAGGCGCGACAGCCACGCCACGCTGCCGATGGTGGTGGCCTGGCGATGCGGTCGCGCGGCTGCCTGCACGATGGCCCGCGCGATGGTGCGCGTATCGACCAGCGGGCGGGGCGGCCGGATCGTCTTGCCGGTGTAGTTCGCGCAATGCCGGAAGGCCGGCGTATCGGCCACTGCGGGGAAGATGTCGCAGACGTGGATGCCGGGGAAGGGCAGCAGCTCGGCGCGCAGCGCCTCGCTGAAGCCGCGCAGCCCGTATTTGCTGGCGGTGTAGGACACGCCATAGGCCGACGGCGACCACGCGTTCATCGACAGCACATTGATCAGCGTGCCGTGCCCCTCGCGCTTGAAGTAGGGCAGCACCGCGTGCGCGCCGTACAGGTAGGCCATCAGATTGGTGCGCAGGACGCGCTCGTGCGCATGCACCGGCGTCTGCTCCAGCAGCCCGACCGCCCCCACGCCGGCGTTGTTGACCCAGACATCGATGCGGCCGTCGCCGGTATCCGCGGCCAGTCGGGCCAGTGCGGCGACGGCCTCGGCGTCGCCGACATCGGTCGGCACCGTCAGCGTATCGGCGCCATGCGCGGCGCAGACATGGGCGGCCTCGCGCAGCGCCGCTTCGCCGCGTGCCGCAAGCACCAGGCGCACGCCAGGGCGCGCAAAGGCTTCGGCGGTGGCGCGGCCGATGCCGCTGGAGGCGCCGGTGATGACGATGGTGACAGGACGGGACGGGCGCATGGTCGCTCCTTCGCGGATCGGCAATCGTGACGGCTGACGATGCAAACGCCATGCCACGGCGCCGTCGGCACGCCGCCGTGCCGATCCCGCCGTGTACGTACCCTACGCCGGCCCCATCTCCAGGCTCGCGAACAGATCGGCCAGCGTCGGCACCGAGCGCGCCGGCCAGATCGCCGACAGGTCGAAGGTCGGCAGCGCATCGCCGTCGCGTACCTCGCAAAAGCGCACGCCGCGGAAGTTCAACGAACGGATCCAGCTGGGCAGCAACGCCACGCCGCAGCCGCCGGCGACGCAGGCCAGCACGGTCAACGTCCGGTTGGCCTCCTGGGCGACGTGGGCCTCGTGGCCGGCCTTGCGCATCGCATCGAGGATGCCGGCATGGAAGGCCGGCAGTTGCGCCTGCGGATACAGCACCAGGCCGGCCTCGGCGATCTGCGCCAGCGAGACCTTGCCATCCGCGCCGGGCTCCAGTTCATCGGGGATCGCGGCAACCAGCCGATCGCGCAGCAGAGGGCGCTCGCGCATGCGGCCGCCGACCGCCACCGGTGTGTGCATCAGGCCGAGATCGATGGCGCCGGTGCGCAGCGCCTCGGCCTGCTCGGCATTGCTCATCTCGCGCAGGATCACGCGGACACCCGGGGCGCGCCGGCGCAATTCGCGCAGCGCGCGCGGCAGCGTATCGAACAGCGCCGAGGACACCAGGCCGATGGTCAACTGCCCGGCGCTGCCGCGGCCGATCTCCTGCGCTCGCCGGGCCGCCGCGTCGATGCGTTCGACGCTGGTGCGCACATCGTCGAGGATCGCCAGCGCCGCCGCGGTCGGCTGCGCGCCGCGGCGCGAGCGCTCGAACAGCCGGACGCCCAGATCCTTCTCCATGCGGGCCAGCGCGGTGCTCAGCGCGGGCTGTGCGATGCCCAGCCAGTCGGCGGCACGGCTGACGCTGCCGTGATCGATCACGGCCAGGAAGTAGCGCAGGTGGCGAGTTTCCATATCGAAACGGTATGAATAAACAGCATCGGGATAATGGAAAACTATACCCGCGCTCCCTAGAATCCGTCCCAACTTCCGCTTTATTCCGTTTCATTCGGTGCCCAGCCATTTCCCGTCCGGAGTCGTGCCTTGTCCCAGTCCTCGCCATCCGCGCCGCCACCGTTGATCACAGCGGCCGTCGATTCGCACGCCCACGTGTTCGAGCGCGGCCTGGCGCTGGCGGCGAACCGGCGCTACCGGCCGGACCACGACGCGCTGCTCGGCGATTACCTGTCGCAACTCGACGCGCATGGGTTGAGCCACGGCGTGCTGGTCCAGCCGAGCTTTCTTGGCACCGACAACCGCTATCTGCTGGCCGCGCTGCTGGCTCGGCCGGCGCGGCTGCGCGGCGTGGCCGTGGTGGACCCCGCGATCGGCGATGCGGAGCTGGACGCGATGGCCGCCGCCGGCGTGGTCGGCATCCGGCTGAATCTGATCGGCCTGCCGGCGCCGGCGCTCGGCTCGGCGCCGTGGCGCGGTCTGCTCGAGCGGGTCAACGCGCGAGGCTGGCACGTCGAGCTGCATCTGCCCGCGGCGCGGCTGCAGGAAGTCATGCCGACACTGCTGGCGGCCGGCTGCCGCATCGTCGTCGATCATTTCGGCCGGCCCGATCCGGCCCTCGGCGCGGCCGACCCCGGCTTTCGCGATCTGCTGCGCCAGGCCGACAGCGGCCGGGTCTGGGTCAAGCTGTCCGGCGCCTATCGCAACTGGTCCGATGCGCAGTGCGCGCAGGCGGGGCGGCGCGCGGCGCAACAGTTGCTGGAAGCCTTCACTGCCCGGCGCCTGCTGTGGGGCAGCGACTGGCCCCATACCCAACATCCGCACGTGGCCTACGGGGCGACCCGGCAATGGCTCGACGACTGGATCGACGATGCCGCCCAGCGCCGGCAGTTGCTTGGCGATACCGCGCTGACCCTATTCCAATTCGAGTTCCAAGGAGACTTCGCATGATGCTGCCTGACCTGTTCCACACGCTGTCGCGCCGTGCCGGCGCCTGCCTGCTCGCTGCCTCGGCGCTGCTGATGGCCGGGGCAGCTGCGCCCGCCGCCGCGGCTTACCCCGAGCGCCCCGTGACGCTGGTCGTCACCTATCCGCCCGGCGGCACCGTCGACGTGGTCGCGCGCCTGCTGGCGCCGAAGCTGTCGACGCTGCTCGGCCAGCCGGTCGTCATCGACAACCGCGGCGGCGCCGGCGGCATGATCGGCGGCGCCTATGTGGCGCGCGCCAAGCCGGACGGCTACACGCTGATGCTCGATGCCTCGAACCACGCACAGAATCCGGCGCTGCACAGCCGCATGCAGTTCGACACGCTGAAGGATTTCGCGCCGGTGTCGCTGCTGCTGCGCGTGCCCAATGCGCTGGTGGTCACGCCCTCGTATCCGGTCAAGACGGTGGCCGACCTGATCAAGCTGGGTCAGGCCAATGCCGGCAAGCCGGTCTACTTCGCGTCCGCCGGCAACGGCTCGGCGCAGCATCTGGCGGGCGAACTGTTCAATCTGATGGCGAACACGCGGCTCGAACATGTCGCCTACAAGGGCGGCGGTCCGGCGATGGTCGACGTGATGGCCGGCCAGGTGCCGGTGATGTTCGCCAGCATGGGTTCGGCCTGGCAGCACATCAAGAACGGCAAGCTGCGTGCGGTGGCCGTCGGCGGCGCCAGGCGTTCGAAGGCCGCGCCTGAACTGCCGACGATCGCGGAGGCGGGCGTGCCGGGCTACGAAAGCTATGAGTGGAACGCGGTGTTCGCGCCGGCCGGCACGCCGCCGGCGATCGTCGAGCAGGTGTCCCGCGCGCTGGCGCAGGTGCTGAAGGATCCGGTGGTGGCCGAGCAGCTCGCCGGCTTCGGCGCCGAGACCGTCGGCTCGACGCCGGCCGAGCTCGATGCGTTCCGGCGCGCCGAGATCGCCAAGTGGAAGAAGGTCGCGGCGCAGGCGAAATTGAGCCTCGATTGAAGTCGAGCGTCTCGCTGCGGCGGCATGCGGACCGGCATGCGGACCGGCGTGCGGACCGGCGTGCGGACCGGCGTGCGTCGACAGCGAGACGCGGTTGGTGACGGCAGCGCCGCAGATCAAAAGTTCGCAGGAAAAAACCGCTCACCCTGTGCGCCCGACAGTCGCAGAATAGACCGCCATGCAGGCGGGCCCCACGCATACCTTCAACGAAAGGTTGCGGCATCGATCGATAGACGGTCCGCCGGCATGTTGGTCGATACCGGGGAGACTGTCATGCGCACAACCTGTTGTCTGCAAGCGGGGGTGCGTCCCCCGTGCCCGTCGTCCACGCGGCGCGGCAAATCACTGGCAAGGCACTGCATCGGCCTGGCGGCACTGAGCGCCATCGGCGCACAGGCGCAGACGCCGATCGGTCCGGGTCTCATCACCAATTCGGTCATGCTCGACGCGCAGGACGCGATCGTGGCCAGCGGTACCACGATCGACGTGCCTGCCACGCCCGGTGCCGGCTGGGCGCTGGTTGCCAGAAACGGCAGCCGCGTGGTCTTCGATACTTCGCAAGGGCCCATTCAACTGTCGACGCGAACCGCTCAGGGGCAGGCCCTGCGCGTCGAACAGAACGCGGTCGTCGAGACGGCACCGGGCGCCTCCCCGTCGGGCGGTTTGACGATCCGCACCAGCGCGAACGGCGAGTATGGCGTCGGCGTGTTCAGCGGCGGCCGCGTTGCGTTGTCCGGTGCCACGATCGCCACCGCCGGCGCAGCGGCGGGCGATCTGCGCGCGCATGGCGTGTTCGTTCAGGGCACCGGCAGCACCGCGGCGCTGACCGGCGGTTCGATCACCACCACCGGTGACGGGACAGGCGCGATGGCCGTCGGCGGCGGTGCGCTGACGCTGACCGACGTTGCGGTCGCAGCGCGGCAGGCCGGGGCCAATCGCAGCTTCGGCATCAACGCGCAGTCCGGCGCCGGGATCACGGTGAACGGCGGATCGATCGTCACCGAGGGGCCGGCCAGCAGCGCGGTGCGGGCCTCGGGGATGGCGGGGCCGGGATCGCGCATCGCCTTGGCCGATACCAGCGTGGCGACCGCCGGCAACAACGCGCACGGCGCATTGGCAACCAGTGGCGGGGCGCGTATCGACGCACGGCGAGTGGCAGTCGATATCGCCGGCGACGATGCCGCCGGCTGGTTCGCGGCCTTCACCGGGCGCCTTGCCGCGACGGACAGCACGGTGGCTACCCGCGGCGCCAACGGCTACGGCGCTGATGCACGGGCGAGTGGCGGCATCGCGCTATTGCGTGGTGCGGTGACGACCGCCGGTGAGCGAGCGGCTGGTCTGTTCGTCGGCGACACCGACACCACGCTGAGCGCCACCGAGGTCGCCGTCTCGACTGCCGGTGCCGACGCGCCGGGCGCCGCGGTGTTTGGCGCCGGTGCCTTGGCGATGGCGCGCGGCAGCGTGCGTACCGCCGGCGATGGCAGCCACGGCGTCAGCGCCATCGATGCCGGATCGACCGCATCGATCGACGGCACGACGGTCGGCACCGAAGGCGGCGGTGCCCATGCCTTCGCGGTGTACCAGGGCGCCACGTTGACCGGAACCGGCGTCAATGCCGAGGCAACTGGCGCCGATGCTTCGGCGCTGTTTCTGACCGGGCTGGCGGGAACGCATTCGCGCGCCGTCTTCACCGGTGGCAGCCGCCTGTCGAGCGTGTCCGGGCCGGCGATCGCCGTGGCGGGCGGCACCGCGACCGTGGGTCTGGCCGATGCCACCGTCACCGGCGGCACGCTGTGGCTGCGGGTCGGCCCGAACGATGCCTTCTCCGCGGCGGCGCGCCGTGTCCTCCAGCCTTCGGGCCCGCAGGGCGAAAACGAAGCGCCATCGAACCCGGTGGCGACCGAGCGCGATCTCGCGATGGCGACCGCTACCGCGATCGTCAGCACCGGCACGGAGCCCGGCTTCGGCACCATTGCTGCGAGCAACAGCCGGATCACCGGTGCGGCGCTGACCGAGCCGGGCAGCGTGTCGGACGTGACGTTGCGGCAGGGCACGCACTGGAACATGACCGGCAATTCCAACCTGACGCGCCTGACGGTGGATGCCAGCCAGGTCGTGTTCGCCCCGCCCGTCGGGGGCACCTTCAAGACGCTGACGGTGCAGCAATACACCGGCGTCGGCGGCCTGATCGCGCTGAACACGCGGCTGGATGGCGACGATTCCCCGTCGGACAAGCTGGTCGTGCAGGGCAGTGCCGGCGGGCAATCGCGGCTTCGCATCGTCAATGCCGGCGGCGCGGGCGCCCTGACCAGCGCGAACGGTATCCAGGTGGTCGAGGCGGCCAGCGGCGCCACCACCACGACCGACGCCTTCGCGCTGGACGGACGCGTGGTCGCCGGCGCCTACGAGTATCGCCTGTTCCGCGGCAGCGTCGATCCGTCGTCGCCGCAGTCGTGGTATCTGCGCTCGGAGCGGCAACCGACGCCGCCCGGACCGCCGCAGCCGCCGCAGCCGCTGTTCCGGCCCGAAGCGGCGGCTTACCTGGCCAATCGGCGAGCCGCCGGCGAGATGTTCGTGCACAGCTTGCACGACCGTCTTGGCGAGCCGCAATTCGTCGAGGCGCAGGGCTTCGCGCCGGCCAGCCAGCAGCCGCGTTCAGGCTGGCTGCGCATGCTCGGCAAGTGGGAGGGCAGCCATAGCCGCGACGGCAACTTCCAGGTCGATACCGATACCTTTCTGCTGCAGGGCGGCGCCGAACTGGCGAAGTGGTCGCTGTTCGGCGCAGCCGACCGCGTGCACCTCGGCGTGATGGGCAGCTATCTGGCGGCAACCACCGATGCGCAGGCGGCAGGCAATCCGGCACGCGCGCGCGGCAAGGTGGACGGCTTCAGCGCCGGGGTCTATGGCACCTGGTACCAGAACGATGACAACAAGCTCGGGGCTTATGTCGATACCTGGTTCCAGTACGGCTGGTTCGACCAGCGTGTCGAGGGGGCGGGGCTGCCGGCCGTGAAGTACGACGCGCATGGACTCGCGGTATCGGGCGAGCTCGGCTATGCCATTCCGCTGCGCGCCGACTGGGTGATCGAGCCGCAGGCGCAGCTGATCTACGTGGACTATCGGCAGGACGACATCGCCGAGGCCAACGGCACCCGGATCGCGGGCGGCGATTCGGATGGCCCGATCACGCGCCTCGGCGTGCGGCTGCATCGCACCTTCGTCCACGGCGACACGCGCCGGATCCAGCCCTATCTGACGCTGAACTGGTGGCACGCCGACACCGATCGCCGCATGACCTTCGACCGGGTGACCGTCGGCGATCTCTATCCCGAGAACCGCTACGAGGCCAAGCTCGGCGTCAATGCGCAGCTCGACAAGCGCTGGACCGGCTGGGCCAATCTGGCGGGCACGTGGGGCGAGCAGAGCTACCACCAGTACGTGGTGCGGGTGGGGGTGAAATACACGTGGTGAGGCGCGTGCGGGGGCGAGCGGCGCCAGGGCTTGTACCGTCCGGCCCTCTCCCCATCCCTCTCCCGCCAGCGGGAGAGGGAGCCGCGATGCCGGCCGCGCTGCTATATTTGCCGCCGTTTTGCCGTTTTGCCGTTTTGCCGTTTTGCCGAATCGCTGAACGCCGATGTCCGAACCATGCCTGAGCTGTGGCGCCTGCTGCGCCCATTTCCGTGTGTCGTTCTACTGGGCCGAGTCCGACGCCCATCCCGCCGGCACCGTCCCCCATGCCTTGACGGTGCCCATCACCCCCCATCTGGTCGCCATGCGCGGCACCGACACGCGCCGCCCGCGCTGCGTCGCCCTCAGCGGCGAAGTCGGCAGCGCCGTGTCCTGCACGATCTACCCGCAACGCGCTTCCCCATGCCGCGAGTTCAGCGCGGGCACCGACGCATGCAATCGTGCACGGGAGAAGCACGGGCTGGCGCCTTTGGTGCTGTCGTAAGGGACATTAGGGCGCGGCGTGGGAATTGCCTCCAGCCGAGAAACGGCGCGCTATGATTTGCCCCCTGACGAGCCGTTAGCGGTGCCAAGGAGCAAGCCCACGATGCGGGACCTGGATTTGACCAGCCTGCGCCTGTTTGTCGCGGTCTGCGAGACGCGGAACATGGCGCGGGCCGGGGAGCAGCAGCATATCGTCGCGTCGGCGATCAGCAAGCGGCTGGCGCAACTGGAGGATACGGTCGGCGCGCAGTTGCTGGAACGGCGGCGGCGCGGCGTGATTCCGACTCCTGCCGGAGAGATTCTGCTCGAGCATGCGCGGGCGATGCTGGCCGCGGCCGATCGGGTCGCGCGCGATATGGCGGACTATGGCTCCGGCATCAAGGGGCAGGTCCGGCTGCTGGCCACGGTCTCGTCGATGGCGGAGTCGCTGCCCGACGACATTGCCGGCTTCCTGCAGCAGCCGGAGCATCGCGACATCCGCGTCTCGGTCGAGGAAGCCGTGAGCCGGGAAGTGGTGCGCGCGGTGCGGGAGGGATCGGCGCCGCTGGGCATCTGCTGGGATGCCGCCGATCTGGAAGGGCTGGCGACGCGGCCCTATCGCGCCGACCATCTGGCCGCGGTGGTACATGCTTCCCATCCGCTTGCACAGGCAAAGGAATGCACGTTCGCCGATACGCTGGACTTCGATCATATCGGCCTGCCCGCGCAGACGGCGGTGCACACCATGCTGGCCCGGCACGCTGCGATCGTGGGGCGGCCGGTGACCTATCGGGCGGTGGTGTCGACGTTCGATGCGTCGCTGCGCTGCGTGCGCGCCGGGCTGGGTCTGGCGATCGTGCCGCGCGAGGTCGTCGAACCGGTCGCCGCCACGCTGGACGTCCGCGTGGTGCCGCTGGCCGATGGCTGGGCGCACCGGCGCTTCGCCATCTGCTTCCGCGACGAGCAGAGCCTGTCGCCGGCCGCGCGCATGCTGGTGGCGCATCTCGAGCAGATGGCCGCGGCGGACGGGCAGGGCGCGCCGCCGGGCTGATTTGTCCGAGGGACGGTCTCCGAACGAGCCGCCGCAACGAACCACCGTGGCCGGGCATACCAACGATCCGCATAAACCCGGCTTCCGCTGACGCGTACGATGGCTTAAGCAATGGCAGATGGCGCCGAAGCGGTCGGTTGGCCGACACTACGGCGATTTCGAGCCCTGGGCACGCAGGGCATTACATCCGGAGACATCGCCATGGCTGTTCGTATTGCGTCCACCCGTTCCCATCGACCGTTGGCTTCCCTGCATCTGGCTGTCGCGGCGCTCGGCCTGCTCGCCGCTGCCGGGGCGCAGGCGGCCGACGCCTTCCCGCATAAACCGATCGCGCTGGTGGTGCCGTTCTCGGCCGGCGGTCCGACCGACGTGGTCGCGCGCAGCCTGGGCCAGGCCATGTCCAGACACCTGGGCCAAAGCGTCGTGGTCGAGAACCGCACCGGCGCGGGCGGGACCATTGCGCCGGCCTATGTGGCGCGCGCCGAGCCCGACGGCTACACGCTGCTGATCCACCACAACGGCATGGCCACCGCGCCGGCGCTGTACCGCAAGCTGTCGTACGACCCGCTGAAGGACTTCGAGTACATCGGCCAGGTCGCCGACGTGCCGATGACGCTGCTGGGCAAGAAGGACCTGCCGCCCAACAACACCGCCGAACTGGTCCGCTACGTGCAGCAGAACGAGGCCAGGATCAATCTGGCCAACGCCGGCCTCGGCGCGGTCTCGCAGTTGTGCGGGCTGCTGTTCGAGCAGGCCACCAACGTCAAGCTGAACGTGATTCCGTTCCAGGGCACGGCGCCGGCAATGACCGCGCTGCTGGGCGGTCAGGTCGATGTGCTGTGCGACCAGACCACCGCCACGCTGCCGCAGATCGCCGCCAACAAGGTCAAGCTGTACGGGGTCACCACGCCGCAGCGGATTCGCGCGTTGCCCAATGCGCCGACCTTGCAGGAAGGCGGGCTCAAGGGCTTCGAGATGAAGGTGTGGCACGGCGTGTACGCGCCCAAGGGCACGCCGGCGCCGGTGGTGGCGCGCCTGACCGCCGCGCTGCAGGCGGCGCTGAAGGACCCGGCGGTGGTCAAGCGCCTGGACGAACTGGGCGCGGAGATCGTGCCGCCGGCCAAGCAGACGCCGGACGGGCTGAAGTCCTGGCTCAAGGCCGAAAGCGACAAGTGGCAGCCGATGCTGCGCAAGGCCGGCGCCTTCGCCGACTGAGCGGCCGGTACCGGCGGCACCGGCCGGCATCGGTCGGTTACCGAGGCCAGGCGCCGCCGGGTCAATCCCGCGGCGCCTTGCCCGTCAGCGTTGCGCGGGCAGCGCCCAGGCGCTCGCCCATCGCGGCGCCCAGCGCCTGCAGCCCGCTCAGCGGGCGCACCATCACCTCGAACTCCTCGATCCGGCCTTCCTCGTCGAAGCGCAGCATGTCGATGCCCTTGAGCGCCTTGCCGTCGACCTCGGCGCTGAATTCGAGCACCACGCTGCTGCCATCGCTGCTGGCGAAGGTGCGGTGATAGCGGAAGTTCTGGAACACCGTATTGACGGTCTTGAGCACCAGCTTGATCGCGTCCCGGCCGGGGTAGGGCGTATGCGCGACCGGCGAGCGAAACACGATCCGGTCCGACAGCAGCGGATCCAGTTCCTCCATCGCATTGCGCTCCAGCAACTGATGCCAGGTCGCCAGGGTGCGGCGCGCGGCGTCGGACAAGGGTTGGTCGTCGATTTCCATCTGGCTCTCCTCTTCTGTCGGGAATGCGGCTCGGCGCCCGGCCGTGCGGCGATATGCAACGGGTTGCAATGAGAGTAGCAGTGCGCGCATCGGTATGCAACCAGTTGCATAGGGTTTGCTGGCTCCAGCCGCCGAGCGCATGACAGCCGCTGTCCGTCCCATCGCGGCCGTCTCAACGTCGACGCTACCCGAGTGTCGGACTGCGGTGGATAGCAGGGGGCAGCGCAGGTGCGCTACAGTGCCGCCCAATAGCCATGGCATCCGGCACCGTCATTCGACGACGCGCCCTCGTTCGCCATGCCGACACCCTCACGACTCATGACTGCTCGCGTCGCGCCAGGCCGGCATCAAGCGCCATCGGACGATGGCGCGCACCCCTTCGCGCTGTTTCGCGGCGATCGCGGCGCCGCCGCCCTCGAGGCCCTGCTGAACGGCCTGCCCCATCCGGTGCTGGTCAAGGATCGCGCCCATCGCTGGCTGCTGCTGAACGACCAGATGTGCGAGCTGATGGGCCACAGCCGCGACACGCTGCTGGGCTGCACCGACCACGACTTCCTGCCGAGGGAACAGGCCGACGGCTACTGGGCGGTCGACGACGAGGTGTTCGACACCGGCGAGGAGCGCGAGGTCGAGGAAAGCCTGACCGCCGCCGACGGCAGCACGCGCGTGCTGTCCACCCGCAAGCGCCGCGTCATGCTGACTGGGCCCGACGGGGCCCCGCTGCCGGTCGTGATCGCCTCGATCGTCGATATCACCAATATCCGCCGCGCCCAGAGCGCGCTGCGCGAAAGCGAGGAGCACTACCGCCATTCGGTCGAACTGAATCCCCAGGTGCCGTGGACCGCCGACGCACAAGGTCTGGTGTCGGAAGCGGGGCCGCGGTGGGAGGAGCTGACCGGCAGATCGGTGGAGCAGGGCAAGGGCACCGGCTGGGCCGAGCAGGTCCACCCGCACGATCTCGAAGAAACGCTGCGGCGCTGGCGCACCAGCGTCGACAGCGGTGCGCCGTTCGACAAGACCTTTCGCTTGCGGATGCGCACCGGCGAATACCGCTGGTTCCGTTCGCGTGCCGCCCCGCGCCGGGACGGCGAGGGCCGCGTGATGCGGTGGTACGGCACGCTGGAGGACATCGACGACCGCATGCGGGTCGAGGCAGCGCTGCGCGAGAGCGAACGATTCAGCCGCAGCATCCTGGAGAACAGTCCCAACTGCATCCGCGTGCTCGACCTGGATGGACGCGTGCTGTACGCGAATGCGACCGCCTATCGCCTGCTCGAGATCGACGAGGACGAACCGGTGCTCGGCGAGCGCTGGATCGATCTGCTGCCGCCAGCCTGCCGCGCCGACGCCGGCCAAGCGCTGGACGCCGCGCGCGCGGGCGGCATCGGCAGCTTCACGATTCGCCGCCATACCCGCAGCGGCGCCGTCCAGTGGCTCGATACGGTGACCGCGTCCATCCCCGGCGAGCAAGGCCGGCCGGCGCGCCTGCTGGCCATCTCGCTCGATGCCACCGAGGCGCGCCAGGCGCGGGAGGCGGCGGACCGCGCGCAACGCGAGGCGCAGCAGCTGGCGCAACGGCTGTCCACGGTGCTGGAGAGCACCATGGACAGCGTGATCGTGATCGACCGCGACTGGCGCCTGACCTACTTCAACGGCAACGCCGCGCGCGCGTTGCAGGAGCGCGGACCGGCGATCGGCCGCAGCCTGTGGGACATGTTCCCCGAGGAAGCCGACGGCGTATTTGCGCGGCACTACCGGCGCGCGCTGGACGAACAGGTGCCGGTGGCCTTCGAGGAATATCTGCCGCCGCTGGCGATCTGGCTCGAGGTGCACGCCTATCCGACGACCGACGGGCTGTCGATCTTCTTCCGCAACATCACCGAGCGCCGCCGCGCCGAACAGGAGCGCCTGGCCGCGCAGCAGCGGCTGGCCTATCTGAGCCGCCACGACGCGCTGACAGGCACGCCGAACCGCGTCGCGCTGCGCGAGCATCTCGAACAACTGCTGCGGCGGGAGCGCCGCCGCATCGCCTTGCACTGCGTCGATCTGAGCGGCTTCAAGGGCGTCAAGGATACCTTCGGCCATGCGGTCGGCGATGCCGTGCTGCGTCAGGTTGCCGAGCGGCTGCGCACCTGCCTGAGCGAGGCCGATACCATCGCGCGGCTGGGCAGCGACGAATTCGTCGTGGTGCAGACACCGGTGGCCGAGGGCGAGCAGGCGGCGGGGCTGGCGCGCCGCCTCCAGGCCTGCCTGTCCGAGCCGTTCACCGTCGACGGACATACCGTCACGATTGGCGCGAGTGTCGGCATCGCGGTCGCGCCGGAACACGGCGATCAGCCCGACGACCTGCTGCGTGCCGCCGATATCGCGCTCGATTACGCCAAGCGCGAGGGGACCGGGGCCGTGCTCGCCTTCCACGCCGACATGGATGCGCAGCTGCGCGCCCGCGTGGCGATCAAGCGCGACCTGCACCAGGCGCTGGCCGAGGGACAGTTGCTGCTGCACTATCAACCGGTCTATGACCTGCGCTCGGGCGAGATCCGCTGCTTCGAGGCGCTGCTGCGCTGGCAGCATCCCGAGCGCGGCATGATCCCGCCCGCGGAATTCGTACCGATGGCCGAGGAAACCGGCCTGATCGTGCCGATCGGCGCATGGGTCTTGCGCGAGGCGAGCCGGCAGGCCGCGGCGTGGCCCGCGGCCGTGGCGGTGGCCGTCAACCTGTCGCCGCTGCAGTTCCGCGATCCCGCGCTGGTCGACACCGTGCGGCACGCGCTGCAGGAGGCGGGGCTGTCGCCCGCGCGCCTGCAGCTGGAGATCACCGAATCGGTGCTGCTGCAGGAGAGCCAGTCGAACCGGTCGACCCTGCAGGCGCTGCGCGACATCGGCCTGCGCATCGCGATGGACGACTTCGGCACCGGCTATTCGTCGCTGGGCTATTTGCGCAGTTTTGCCTTCGACAAGATCAAGCTCGATCGCTGCTTCGTCACCGACGTGCGCGGCAACGACGAGGCGCGTGCGATCCTGCATGCGGTGGCCAGCCTCGGCGCGGCGTTCAGGCTCGTCACCACCGCCGAGGGTATCGAGACCGCGAGCCAGCTGGCCGCGGTGCGCGAGGAAGGCTATGACGAGGGGCAGGGCTATCTGTTCAGTCCGCCCGTGCCCGCAGAGCAGGCACTTCGATTGATCGAGCGCGGCGCCAGCGAGCATATCGCGAGGCGACCGGCTTCATGAGGACCTCACGCCAGCGCATGCCGGCCCGCGGCGATCAGGATCGCATCGTCCTGCGGCGTATGGACGCGGCTGCAGAGCACGTCACGGTAATGGCGCTCCAGCGGGTTGTTGCGGCTCAGTCCATGATTGCCGGCCAGTTGCAGCGCCAGCTCGACCGCGCGGATCGCATTGCCGGTCACGGTGAATTTCAATAGCCCGCTGTCGCCGAATGATGGCGGCTGGCCGGCATCGATGCGCCTGGTCGCGTCGTCGAGCAACGCCCGATTTGTCTGCAACAACGCGGCGATTTCGCCGATGGTCTGCTGCACACGGGGCAGCGTAGCGAGCGGCGCGCCCAGGCTTGCCGGCGCACGGGTCCGTACGAAATCGCGAATCCAGTCGAAGCCCGTGCGCGCGACGGCATCGTAGAGGCTGCCGAGCAGCACCACCATCCATGCCTGCTGATCGGCATTCGCGTCGGTATCGGCCTGGCTGGCGCCCGCCGGCGCCCATTGCTCGGGCGGCCGAATGTCGACGGCGAACTCCGGCGGGATCCACACATCGTCCAGCACCGTCTCGTGGCTGCCAGAAGCGCGCAGCCCGAGGTGATTCCAGTTCTCGATCACGCGAATGCCGCGTGCCGGATCGACCGGCCCCGGCACCAGGAACACGCCGACGCGCGGCTGCGGCTCGTCGGTGCGCGCCCAGACAGCGAGCCAGCGCAGGGCCGGGATGCCGGTGCAATAGAGCTTGCGCCCATGCAGGCGCCAGCCGTCCGCGGTGCGCGTGGCCACCGTGCCCGGCAGTCCGCCACGCGAAGGCGAACCCAGTTCGGGCTCGACGCGCAGCGCATTGATCAACGCGCCCTCGGACACCGCGCTGTCGAACACCAGTTGCGCGACCGCTTGCGGCCAATGGCGGTCGTCGCGCGCGATGGCGCGGTGCTGCAGATAGGTCATCGTCAGCACCAGCGCGGTGGCGGCATCGCCGGCGGCCACCGCTGCGACGATGCGGCGCGCCTGCGTGAGGTTCGCACCGCCGCCGCCGAAGGACTGCGGCACGACCTGCGCAATCAGGCCGTAGCGATGCAGCAGCGCGAAATTGTCGTGCGCAAAGCTGCCGTCGGCATCGTGCCGCGCGGCGGAGGCGGCAAGGGTCGCACGCAAGGTGTCGAGCGTGTCATCGAGGCGCGGCTCGCTGCTCGGCAGCCGGCGTAATGCGGAAGAGGGCATGGAGATGTTCCTGTGCGGATTCGAATCGGCGCCTAGCGTAACGCCGCAATGCCCCGTCGATGAACGATGCAAATCGAATATGGAGTGTCGTTTTTATTCGTTCAGCCGGCCGGGCCTTTGACGTACGTTTGTCGCCATTGCGCACGACCATTGCGCACGACCATCGCACCCATCGCGCCGCCGTGACGGCGACACAGGAGAACCCATGAGCGTCGACATCATCGGCATGATCCAGAGCCAGAAGCAATCCGAGATCCATCCGGCCAGCGGGCCCGTCGTCGATCGCGACTATGTGCGGGCCTTCGCGCAGGCGCACGAGCAGGCCGGCTTCGATCGCATCCTGGTGCCGCATCATTCCACCGGGCCGTCGGCCACGCTGACGATCGCGTATGCGGCCGCGGTGACCGAGCGGATCCACTTCATGCTGGCGCATCGGCCTGGCTTCACCGCGCCGACGCTGGCCGCACGGCAGATCGCGACGCTGGATCAGTTCAGCGGCGGCCGGCTGGGCGTGCATTTTATTTCCGGCGGCTCGGACGACGAGCAGAAGCGCGATGGCGACTATCTGGACCACGACGAACGTTATGCGCGCACCGACGAGTATCTCGGCATCCTGCGCCGCATCTGGACCGAGCCGGCGCCCTTCGATCACGAGGGCCGCTACTACCGTTTCCAGCGCGGCTTCTCCGAAGTCAAGCCGGCCCAGCAGCCGCATGTGCCGATCTACTTCGGCGGGGCCTCGGCGCCGGCGATCGAGGTCGCCGGCAAGCACGCCGACGTCTACGCGCTGTGGGGCGAATCGCTGGATCAGGTCCGCGAGCTGACCGCGCGGGTACGGGCCGAAGCCGCGCGGCACGGCCGCGAGATCCGCTTCTCGGTGTCGTTCCGTCCCGTGCTGGCGGACACCGAACAGAAGGCGTGGGAACGGGCCGACCGCATTCTCGAGCGCACCCGCGCGCTGCGCGTGCAGCAGGGCTTCAGCCGCGGCGGGCCCCAGCAGAGCGAGGGCGCGCGCCGCCTGCTCGCCGCCGCGGAGCAGGGCGATCGCGTCGATACCCGGCTGTGGACCGCGATCGCACGCGAGACCGGAGGACGGTCGAACTCGACCGGTCTGGTCGGCACGCCCGAACAGGTCGCGCACGCGCTGCTCGACTACTACGACCTTGGCGTCACCACCTTCCTGATCCGCGGCTTCGATCCGCTCGACGATGCGATCGACTACGGCCGCGAGCTGATTCCGCGCCTGCGCGCGCTGGTGGCCGAACGCGATGCGCGGCGGCAGCAACAACAACCGGGGCAGCTGCAAGCGGCATGAGCCCGGTCGCCGCGCCGGCAACACGCATTCGGATATATCGAGATCAAACCAACAACACCTCGAACCACGGGAGCCGTATCACCATGAGCCAACTCGAATCCTCCGCCGATGCCACGCCCACCGTCCAGCGGCGGCGCGACGTGCTGCGCCTGGCCGGCGCCGCGGCCCTTGCCGCCCCGGCGCTGATGCTGGGCCGGCGCGCCTGGTCCGCGCCGCGCAAGCTGACCTTTGCCTGGAACCAGAACTCGTTCTGCCTGACGCCGATCGTGGTGGCGCAGGAGAAGGGCTTCTTCGAGAAGAACGGCCTGCAGGTCGATCTGATCAATTACAGCGGTTCGACCGATCAGCTGCTCGAATCGATCGCCACCGGCAAGGCGGACGCCGCGGTCGGCATGATCCACCGCTGGCTCAAGCCGCTGGAGGCCGGGTTCGACGTCAAGATCATCGGCAGCTCGCACGGCGGCTGCGTGCGGCTGGTCGGCGCGAAGGCAGCCGGCGTGACCAACCTCCAGGCGCTGAAGGGCAAGACGGTCGGCGTCAGCGATCTGGCCGCGCCGGGCAAGCACTTCTTCACGATCCTGCTGGCCAAGAACGGCATCGATCCGGACAAGGACGTGACGTGGCGCCAGTATCCGGCAGACCTGCTCGGCGTGGCGGTCGACAAGGGCGAGATCCAGGCGATCGCCGATGGCGATCCGAATCTCTATCTGCTGGAGAAGCGCACCAACGGCGCCTATGTCGAACTGGCGACCAACCTGACGGGCGAATACGCGCGCAAGGTCTGCTGCGTGGTGGGGGCGCGCGGCGAACTGGTCCGCAACGATCGGCCCGCGGCCTCGGCGCTGGCGCGGTCGATCGTGCAAGCCACCGACTTCGTGCACGAGAACCCGAACGAGGCGGCCAAGGTGTTCGCCAAGTATTCGCCGAAGATTTCGCTGGAGGATCTTCGCAAGCTCTACGCGACGCTGACCTATACCCATCATCCGACCGGCATCGATCTGCGCGATGAGATCGCCTTTTATGCCGAGGATTTCCGCAAGATCGGCGTGATCAAGAAGACCACCGACCCGCAACGCCTGGCACAGCATGTCTATGCCAATGTCCTGGGATAAATCATGAGCACGCATCAACCTGCGTTCGACGCGGCGCGCGATTCCGGGCGGGCAACACGCCGGGACAAGCGCGACGCCATACGGCCTTCCGCGGCCGCCGCTCCCTCTCCGGCAGCCGCGGCGCCGGTGTCGAAGCGATGGCCGATCGGCTACGCCGCGGCGCTCGCATGGGCCGCCTTCGGCCTGCTGACCTGGCGCTGGCCCAACCGCGTCGCCGGATTCAGCGACTGGGCCTATACCGCCGAACTGGGCATCGCCGCGCTGGTCGTGGCAGCGGCGCTCGCGCTGTCCGCGGCGATCGGTCCGCGCTTGTGGGCGCGGCACCGCGGCTGGGCGGCGCTGCGCGGCGCCGGGCCTTGGCTGATCGCCGTGCCGCTGGTACTGGCCGCCTGGGAATATCTGACCGCCAAGACCGCGACACTGCCGACGCCGTTCTTCGCGCCGCCGCAGGCGCTGATCGAGGTCTATCTCGACGACTGGCGCAGGCTCGGCGACAGCGCGCTCAATACGCTCAAGCTGCTCGGCTTCGGTGTCGCGCACGGCGCGGTGGTGGGCTTTCTGATCGGCGTATCGATCGGGTGGTCGCGCCGGATCGGCTATTGGGTGCATCCGGTGCTGCGCGTGCTGGGGCCCTTGCCGTCGACCGCGCTGCTGCCGCTGACCTTCTACTTCTTTCCGTCGAGCTATTCGGCCGCGGTGTTCCTGATCGCGCTGGCCACCGCGTTTCCGGTCGCGGTGCTGACGTGGTCGGGGGTGGCCAGCGTCGACAAGCGCTACTACGACGTGGCGCGCACGATGGGCGCGTCGGGCTGGTTCCTGGTGCTGCGCGTGGCGATTCCCGCGGCGTTGCCGCAGGTGTTCGTCGGCCTGTTCATGGGACTGGGCGCGTCGTTCTCGGTGCTGGTCACCGCAGAGATGATGGGCGTCAAGTCGGGTCTGGGCTGGTATCTGACCTGGGCCCAGGGCTGGGCGTCGTACGTCAATATGTACGCGGCGCTGATCGTGATGGCGCTGCTGTTTTCCGGGGTCATTACGCTGCTGTTCGCGCTGCGCGATCGGGCACTGTCGTGGCAGAAGGGGACGGTCAAATGGTAAACGCGGCGGTTGCGGACAGGGCCGAAACGATAGCGGCGCCGGCATCGGGGGCCGGGCGTCATCACGAAAAGAACGACGGGACGGGCGGGGTCATCCAAGGGGAGGGTGCGGGGGCGCGCATCGAAGTGCGGCAGGTCAGCCATTGGTTCGGCGAGGGCGAGACGCGGCTGCAGGTGCTGGACCGGGTGGACCTGAAGGTCGAGCCGGGCGAATTCGTCGCGCTGCTGGGGCCGAGCGGCTGCGGCAAATCGACGCTGCTGCGGCTGGTCGCGGGCCTCGATGCGCCGGTGCAAGGGCAGATCCTGCAGGACGGCGCGACGATCGCGGAGCCGGATCCGTCCCGCATCGTCGTGTTCCAGGACCCGACGCTGTTTCCGTGGCGACGCGTCTGGGACAACGTGGCGCTGGGCCTGCAGGCGCGCGGACTGCTGGGCCGCGAACACCATCGGGTCGACGCCGCGCTCGAACGGGTGGGCCTGAAGGACTTTGCGGGGGCCTTCCCGCATCAGCTGTCCGGCGGCATGGCGCAGCGCGTGGCGCTGGCCCGCGCGCTGGTCAACGACCCGCGCCTGCTGGTCCTCGACGAGCCGCTCGGCAAACTCGACTCGCTGACGCGGCTTGCGATGCAGAGCGAGCTGGTCGGGCTGTGGCAGCGCGCCGGCTTCTCGGCCCTGCTCGTCACGCACGACGTCGAGGAGGCATTGTTCCTGGCGCAGCGGGTCATCGTGTTCAGCGACCGGCCGGCGCGCATCCGCGCCGAGATCGAGGTCGATCTGCCATATCCGCGCCACCGCGGCGATCCTCGGCTGACGGAGATGCGGCACGAGGCGCTGCGCCACCTGGGTCTGGACGCGAGCTGGTGATGGGCGCGGGGATGGGGGGAGCGTTCGGGACAGTGGTGCGAGCGGTGCGATGAACGGCGTGGTATTGCCGGCGTGGCTCGATGCGCTGTTGGCCATCGTCGAGCAGGCACAGTCCGTTTTGCTGCGCGGATGGCATTGGCTGGGGCTGACCGGCGAAGCGCATGGACAGCCGGCCTGGCCCTGGAGCCATCGCATCGCCGGCGAAACCCTGCTGATCGATCTCGGCGTGGCCCGGCAGCTGGCGTGGAGCGGGATCGCGGTCGGGTTGGCGCTGACGGCAATACTGCTGGCGCTGGCATGGCGGCGTCGCCGTGCGATGCTGCTGACGATCGCCGCCGCGTGGCTGGTGCTGGCGCCCTGGCCCTCGCCAGCGCTGCTGTTCGTGCGCGCCGCGCCGACGAGCTTTCATGCCAGCCCGACCGGCTTCTCGGTCGAAGCGATCGCGCTCGGCGCACGCGTCTACGGGCAACACTGCGCGGCCTGCCACGGCGAGGACGGACGCGGCGAAGGGCCGCTGGCGGCAACGCTGCCGCGCTGGCCGCCGACGCTGGTCGGCCCGCTGCTCGGGCGCCGCGCCGACGGCGAACTGTTCTGGCATATCGCCGACGGCATGCGCGATGACGAGGGCCGCCTCGTGATGCCGGCCTTCTCCGGGGTACTGCGCGACGACGAGATCTGGGCGGTGCTCGACTACGCCAAGGCGCTCGCGGCCGGCGAGGGCGCGAAGGCCGCAGGCAGCTGGCCGATGGCCGTGCCCGTTCCCGACATGACGATACGCTGCGGCGCCGACACGCCGCGGCGTCTGGCGCAATGGCGCGACGGACAACGGCTGCGGCTGGTGGCCTACGATGGATCGCCGGAACGTATCCCGCTGGAGGATCCGCGTTTCCTGACGCTGCTGGTGACGCCCGACGGCAAGCCACCTGCCTCGGTGCCGCAATTTCGCAGCGACTGCGTGGCGGTGTCCGGGCTCGCCTGGGATGCGGTCGCGCGGCTCGCCGGTGTCCCGTCCTCGCGCCTGGCCGGCACCGCGCTGCTGGCCGATCGCGACGGCTGGCTGCGCGCCCGCGGCACGCCGCAGCAGAAGGGCTGGTCCGATGCCGACCTGCTGTGCGAATCCGGACAGGCCCGCAAGCGCGCAGCGAGCGACAAGCCGGCGCCCGACGGGCTGACCGCGTTGCTGTCGAGGATGGACGCCCAGCCAGTGCGCTTCGTCAAGGGCGGCATCGTTCATTAGCGGCAGGGCCGCACCGGCGCGTGGAAGAGCGCTTCATCGCTTCATCATCGCCACCAGCGTATCGACGAAATCCAGCGCCAGCCGCGACAGCGGCTCGGTCTCGACATGGAAGATCTGCGCCGACGCGGTGATGCGGGTCTTGACCGGCACCGCGACGATGTCCGGCCAGCTCTGCCCGAACACCGTCATCGCGTCGACCAGCGCGACCCCGGCGCCGGCCTGCGCCAGCGCCCGCGCGACGTGGGCCTGTTCCACCTGTACGCGGAAGTCGGGCTGGTCCGCCTCGCCGCCGAACATCTCGCGGATCAGCAGGCCGAACGGCACATCGTCGCTATAGCCGATCAGCGCCTCGCCGGCGAGGTCGGCCGGCCGCACCGCGCTGCGGCCGGCGAGCCGATGGCCCTCGGGCACCAGCGCGACGATCGGATTGCGCGCCAGCACGCGCGCCTCCAGATTCGGATGCGTCAGCGGCATGGTCGACACGCCCAGCTCGGCCTGTCCCGACAGCAGCGCGCGCAGCATATTGGCCGGGATCTGCGTGCGCACCACGATGCGCACCTCGGGATGCGCCTGGCGAAAGCGCGCGATGGCACGCGGCAGCACCGTCTGCCCCAGATTGGGGCTGCACGACACGCGCAGGCTGCCGGTACGGTTCGCCGCCAGGTCCTCGGCAATCTCGTTGACCCGCTCGATGCCTTCGTAGACCGAATTGACCTCGGCCAGCATGCGCCGGGCTTCCGGTGTCGGATAGAGCCGCCCCTTGGTGCGACGGAACAGCGGGAAGCCCAGGCGCTGCTCGGTATGCGACAGCAGGCGGCTGATGGCCGGCTGCGACACGTACAGCAGCTTGGCGGCCGCGCTGATGGAGCCCGTCAGCATCACCGCGCGGAACACTTCGATCTGGCGCAGATTGATTTTCATGACATAACAAGATGTTAAGCGTCACCGATATATAAGCATATGACAGTCATGGCCGCGCTCCCTACACTGATTTCGACGCTTGCACGACGGATTCACGGCGTCCACAACATCAGGAGAGGGAATGAGCGATATCCATCTGACGTACCTCAACGGCAAGGACATCGCGCAGCTGGCGATGACCGACGCGGAGATTCTGGCCGCGGTCGAGCAGGGGCTGGTGGCGCAGGGCAACGGCCAGACCGTGATCGAGCCGCGCATGCATCTGATTCCGGACCCTGCCTTCAACGGGCACTTCAACGTGCTGCGCGGTTATGTCGCGCCGCTCGGACTGGCGGGCGTCAAGATCGTCGGCGACTTCGTCGACAACTACAAACAGGGGCTGCCGTCGGAGATGGCGCTGCTGAATCTGTTCGACCCGCGCACCGGCATGCCGGTCGCCGTGATCGACGCAACCTTCATCACCGATGCCCGCACCGGTGCGCTGACCGCGCTCGGCGCCCGTCATCTGGCGCGACGCAACAGCAAGGTGCTGGGCCACATCGGCGCGCGCGGTACCTCGTACTGGAACATCCGGCTGCTCGACAGCCTGTTCGACTTCGACGAGATCCGCGTGCACTCGCGCCGTCCCGAGAGCCGCAATGCGTTTGCGGCCAGGCTCGAGCGCGACCTCGGCAAGCCGATCGTCGTCACCGAGGAGTGGGAATCGTGCGTGCGCGGCGCCGATATCGTGGTCGAAGCCTCGCGGCTGGAACGGCCCACGCCGCTGCTGAAGACCGAATGGATCGCCAAGGGCGCATTCGTCGTGCCCTACGGCACGATGAGCGCGGTCGAGCTGTCGCTGACCGACGTCATGGACAAGCTGGTGGTCGACGACTGGAGCCAGTGCAAGGGCGGCATGTTCGGCTCGCTGCGCGCGCATGTCGAGGCGGGCAAGCTGTCGGAACAGACGCTGTACGCTGAACTCGGCGAAATCGTGGCCGGCCGCAAGCCCGGACGCCAGCGCGACGACGAGACCAATCTGTTCTGGCATCGCGGCCTGTCGCTCAGCGATATCGCGCTCGGCCACGCCATCATGCAGAAGGCGCAGCGCATGGGCATCGGCCAAAGGCTGGTGTACGCATGATCGCCAATGCACGGATGTATTCGGTGTCTGCGCAGGCAAGCGATGCCTGGCGGACGCTGCTGATGACCGTGGCGCAGCGCGCCGGCGTGGCGCTCGACTATGTCGAGCACGACGCGCCCGCACCGATCCGCGAGCTCTGGGAGCGCGACGACTGCGCCTGCGTGCTGATGTGCGGCTATCCGTTCGCGACCGCGCCGGTGCGCTACCGGCTGCTGGCCGCACCGGTGCCGGACCTGCCGCGCTATGGTGGCTTGCCGCGCTATTTCAGCGAGTTCATCGTGCGGGCCGATGCGTCCTGCACCTCGCTGGCGCAGACGTTCGGCACGCGCCTTGCGTGCATGCTGCCGGAATCGAATTCGGGCTACAACGCGCCGCGCCGCTATCTGATGGAGTTCGGGCTGGTCGATGGCGCGCTGTATCTGCCGACCGATCAGCCCACGCCGACGCCGCACGACGTGATCGACGCCGTCATCGCGGGGCGCGCCGAGGTGGGCGTGGTCGACAGTTATGTGCTGGACCTGTTGCGCCTGCATGCGCCCGAGCGGATGGCCGAATTGCGCACGCTCGCCGTGACGCATGGCGCGCCGATTCCGCCGCTGGTTGCTTCGCCCGGCATCGACGAAGGCATCGCGGAGCGGCTGCGCGTCGCGCTGCTGCGCGCGCATCGCGATCCGGATTGCGCCGATGCGTTCGCCACGCTGCGGCTGTCCCGTTTCGCGGCGGTGGTGCCGGGCGATTACGATCGTCTGGTGCGATGGGCCAATGAGGCCGACCGCGCCGGCATCGCCCTGACCGCTTCGCATCCCGTTGCGCACACGTTCGATCGATTGCTCTGACCACTCGGGGAGATTCACATGACGCGATTGCTTTCCACGATTCTTGGCGCGCTGCTTGCCGCAAGCCTGCCGCTGGGCGCGCTCGCGCAGGGCGGCGGCAGCGGCGGTGGGGGCGCTGCGCAGGGCTTTCCCGCCAAGCCGGTCCGGCTGGTGGTGCCCTTCGCCGCCGGCGGCCCGGCCGATGTGCTGGGGCGCGCGGTGGGCGATGGCCTGTCGAAACGCTGGGGTCAGCCGGTCGTCGTCGAGAACAAGGCCGGCGCGGCCGGCACGATCGGCGTCGATCAGGTCGCCAAGGCCGCGCCCGATGGCTACACGCTGGCCGTGGTGCCGGTCGGCAATATCGCGGTCAATCCCTCGCTGATGCCGAACCTGCCGTACAAGGCCGCGGACCTGATGCCGGTGGCCATGCTGGCCACTGCCGAAAACGTGCTGGTCGTGCATCCCGGCGTCCCGGCGAAGTCGCTGGGCGATCTGCTGAAGCTCGCGCGCCAGCAGCCCGGCAAGCTGACGTTCGCCTCGCCGGGCGCCGGCAGCCAGGCGCATCTGGCCGGGGAACTGCTGCAGCTGGACGCCAACGTCAAGCTGATCCACGTGCCGTACAAGGGCGTCAGCCCCGCAATGACGGACCTCGTCGGCGGCCAGGTCACGATGATGTTCGCGCAGATGTCGGCGGCGCTGCCCTACATCAAGGCCGGCCGGCTGCAGGCGCTCGGCGTGGCAAGCGCAAGGCGCTCGGCCGTGCTGCCCGATGTGCCCACCGTTGCCGAGCAGGGCTTCCCGCAGTTCGAGGCGGTGTCCTGGTACGCGCTGATGGCACCGGCCGGCACGCCGCCCCAGGTGGTCGAGCAACTGAACCGCCAGACCGGCGAGGTGCTGGCCGATCCGGCCCTGAAGACCAGGCTCGCGACGCTCGGCATGGAGATTGGTGGGGGCACGCCGAAGCAGCTTGCAGAGACGATCCAGAAGGAGACGGCACGCTGGGCTGCGGTGATCAGGCAGCGGGGGATTACGGTGGAATGAGGCATTCGAGCGCGGCAAGACATACCGCGCCGGAGCCAGAGGCCCGTCGCAATAGAGGGCGGCGCCCAAAATAGACATGGCCCGCGCGAGGCGGGCCATGGATTGACTAGAGTCATCACCGGCATGTGCATCCGGGAGAGGACAGGTTAGGGCCGTGGGCGGATTGTAGCGTAGTTCGGAAGTATCGTGTACTTCCCGACTGAGGTTGCTGGCAAGACGTTCGATACTCGCTGACCTTATCGCAGTGTCAGGTCACGGGGGGAGTTGTGGAGTGGAGAACGGTCCATGTGGAAGTGCACCACCAAGCGACTACGCCAAATGGCCCAGCTGCGCCGGTCGCAGAATGAAAATTTCTTGGGTATCGCATCTCCCAATGCCATGGTTGAGCGCGTGGGCTTGCCGACGTGAACGGGCGTGCGCTCTGGGCTTCGAGTCTATTCCGCCTTCTCTCCAAGATACTCCCGCCGCTCGATCCCATGCCGATGCAGCTTGTCGTAGAACGTCTTGCGTGCGATGCCAAGCGATTCCAGTGTCGCCCGAACATTGCCGCCGTTTGCGGCGAGCGTGTCGCGGATCAGCTGCGCCTCGTAGCGGTCCATCCGTTCGGCCAGCGTGCCTTCGCCTGCGGCACCGCCTGACGTTGCAGTATCGGCGGCGGGAGCCGTCGGCAGCGTATGCACGCCGAGCACGAAGCGTTCGGCGAAATGCAGCAGCTCGCGCACGTTGCCCGGCCATGGGTGCGTGTTCAGATAGCGCCGTACCGCGTCGGTGACCGGCGGCGCCTCGCGCTGGAAGCGGCGCGCGGCCTGGCCCGTGAAGACCTCGAACAGCAGCGGAATGTCTTCGCGCCGCTCGCGTAGCGGCGGCATATACAGCGTGACGACATTCAGGCGGTAGTACAGGTCTTCACGGAAATCGCCACGGTGTGCGGGGTCGCCCAGATCGACCTTGCTGGCCGCGATGACCCGCAGGTCCACCGGCCGCATCTCGTTGGTGCCCAGCGGCGCGACGCTGCGGGTCTCGAGCACGCGCAGCAGCTTCAACTGCACTGAAGGCGGCATGCCTTCGATCTCGTCGAGAAACAGCGTGCCGCCGTTCGCGTGTTCGATGCGGCCGATGCGCTTGCGTTGGGCGCCGGTGAACGCGCCCGGCTCGTGGCCGAACAGCTCGCTCTCGATCACGCTCTCGGGCAGCGCCGCGCAGTTCAGCGCGACGAATTCGCCGGCGCTGCGCCGGCTCCAGCGATGCAGCGCGGTGGCCGCCATTTCCTTGCCGCTGCCGGTCTCGCCGACCACCAGCACATCGACGTCCGCATCCGCGATATGGCGGATGGTCTGGCGCAGCCGCTCCATCGCAGGCGTCACGCCGATCAGCGGCCACGCGCTTTCGGCCTGCGCCGCGGCATCCTGCAGGCGGCGGTTCTCGAGCACCAGCCGGCGCTGCTCCCACGCATGGCCGACGGCGGTCAGCAGGCGATGCGTGGCGTAGGGTTTCTCGAGAAAATCGTAGGCGCCGCGGCGCATCGCCTCGACCGCCTGCGCAATATCGCCATGCCCGGTGATGAAGATCACCGGCAGGCTGGCGTCGCGCTCCAGCACCCGCTCGAACAGTTGCAGACCGTCGAGCCCCGGCATCCGCATATCGGTGACCAGCACCTCCGGATAGCCATCGCGCAGGCTGTCGAGGAAGGATTGCGCACTGGCGTGCGCGTCGACCCGATAGCCGGCGAGCGTCAGGCTTTCGGCCGCGGCCGAGCGGACGTCGTGGTCGTCGTCGACCAGGGCTACCCGGCGCACCGGGCCCGGGCTGGCTTGCGCTTCGGTAGTTGGCGTCATTGGGCTGAATTCAGTGTGATGGTGAAGATCGCGCCGCCGCGATCGGCCGGGCGGCTATCCAGCGTGCCGCCGAAGTCGGCGACGATGTCGCGGCTGATCACCAGTCCCAACCCCATGCCTTCCGGCTTCGAGGTCGAGAAGGGCGTGAACAGCCGTTCGGCGATCTCGGGCGCAATGCCGGGGCCGTTGTCGGCGATCTCGATGCGCACGCGCGGGCCTTGCGCATGGAGGGCGATGTCGATCCGTGGATCGTCGCGTCCGGCGACGGCGTCGAGCGCGTTCTGCAGCAGATTGACCAGCACCTGCTCCAGCCGCAGCCGATCGGCCTGCACGCGCAGGCCGGTCGGGCCGGAGCGCGTCAGGGCCACCGGCTGCGTGCGCAGCCGCGGGCCGAGCAACAGCAGGGCGCCGTCGATCGCGGCATCGACCGGCGTCGGCTCGCGCGCGCCCGAACCCTTGCGCGCGAAGGCGCGCAGTTGTCCGGTGATGGCGCCGATGCGCTCGGTCAGCGCGCCGATGCGCGCGAGGCTCGAGCGCGCCCCCTCAGGCTGGCCGCGTTCCAGATAGCTGCCGGCGTTGTCCGCATAGCTGCGGATCGCCGCCACCGGCTGATTGATTTCGTGCGCAACGCCGGCGGCGATCTGGCCAAGGAAGGTCAGCTTGTTGGCCTGCACCAGCTCCTCCTGCGCGGCATGCAGCCGCAGCTCGGCCTGGCGGCGTTCCTCCATTTCCGCGCGCAGCTGATCGTTGGCCTGCTGCAGTTCCGCGGTGCGCGCCTGCACTCGCGCCGTGAGTTCGGCTCGGATCGCGGCCTGCTGGGCGTTATGCCGCTGCAGCCGGCGCCGCGCGTACATCGCGGTGGCGATGGCGAAATAAGCGAGCAGCAGCACCACCAGCGCCTGCGCCTGCATCCGTGCAGCGATGCCGGTCCGCTCGTCGCGGCTGGGCGCCAGCAGATGGAAGGTCCAATGTGTGGACGGCACGGGCAGCGCGACGTGGATATAGCTGTCGCCGGCCGGGTGTCCTGGCGCGTCGGCGCGCACCTCGTCACCGCTGGCCGGCGGTTTGCTTGCCGGCGTTTCCCCGGCCGCCGAGGCAAAGGACCGGATCGGCAGCGGGGCGAAGGTCGCATCGCCGAACTGCAGGCTGCGCCGCAACTGCTCGGCGGCCGTCTCGCCCAGCGGCACCAGCGAGCGGAAACGCCAGTCCGGCTCGCTGGTCAGCAGCACCACGCCGTCGCTGTTGGTAACGAAGACCGGTTCGGCCAGATGCGCCCAGTCCTCTTCCAGGCCGGGGAACTCGACTTTGACGACCACCACGCCGAGCGCCTGTCCGGCGGCATCGACCAGCCGGTGCGACAGGTACAGGCCAGGACGACGGCTGATGGTGCCCAGCGCAAAGTGCTCGGCGGCGCCGCTGGCCATCGCGCCCTGGTAGTAGGGGCGGAAGGCGTAGTTCTCGCCGACGAAGCTGTCGGGACCGCGCCAATTGCTCGAAGCGACCGTCAGACCGCGGCGGTCGACCGCGTAGATCACCGAGGCGCCGGTGCCGGCCGCCAGCGCTTCCAGCTTGCGGTTCAGCGCGGCAAGGCGCTGCGGGTCGGACGTTGTCAGCGCGTTCTTCACGTCGGGATCCTGCGCCAGCACGAACGGCAGCGCGCGATGCTTTTCCAGATCGCGCCGCAGCGTGGCGACGTTGAACTGCGCGGCCGTCAGCGCGCGCTGGGTGACGGCCGCGGCGGCCTCCCGATGCGCGGTCCGCTCGACCAGCCGCAGCACCGCGACGGTCAGCGCCAGCATCAGCAGCACCGCCAGCGCAACGCCCACAGCGGCGCGCCGCGACAGCGATCGACGCGCTGGCGTGTCTTCGGTCGGCAAGGTCGAGGTGGGCGGCTGGGCCATCGGCGGGGGAACGGGGTGGCGGAAGGGGAGTACGCGTATCGCGGGGTCCCATGTCGGGACCATGTGCGGCTCAAGTTGTGTGGATTTCCATACAAGCGGGCCGAATTCTATGTGGATTTCCACTCAATTGCCAGCGAAGCCACCGGCGCTTCTGAATTTTTTCTTTAAAGATCAACGACTTGTGAAAGCCATTTAGCTGGCACACGCATTGCGATAGCGGCTGGTCCGGCGCCGCATCCGCTCGGCCAGGATATTTCAAGAAACTCGCTACCGCGTGCGCCCATGGCGCCGGGCAGCCCATTGGCAGGGGACACCCGCATGATCGACACCCACACCGCCGCGGCCACGGCCGCGCAGCCTCGTCCGTTCTATCGCCATCTGTACGTGCAGGTGCTGGTCGCCATCGTCGCCGGCATCGCGCTGGGCCACTACTGGCCCGATATCGGCTCGAGCATGAAGCCGCTCGGCGACGGCTTCATCAAGCTGGTCAAGATGATCATCGCGCCGGTGATTTTCCTGACCGTGGTGACCGGCATCGCGGGCATGTCGGACCTGAAGAAGGTCGGTCGCGTCGCCGGCAAGGCGATGATCTACTTCCTGACCTTTTCGACGCTGGCGCTGGCGGTCGGCATGATCGTCGGCAACGTGGTCCAGCCCGGTCATGGCCTGCACATCGACCCGGCCTCGCTCGATTCGAACGCGGTGTCCGGCTACGTCGCCAAGGCCCACGATTCCACCATCACCGGCTTCCTGATGAACATCATCCCGACCACGGTGCTCAGCCCCATGGTCAATGGCGACATCCTGCAGGTGCTGTTCGTCGCGGTGCTGTTCGGCATCTCGCTGGCGCTGGTCGGCGAGCGTGGCAAGCCGGTGGTCGATTTCCTGCAGGCGGTCACGCTGCCGGTGTTCCGCCTGGTGTCGATCCTGATGAAGGTCGCGCCGATCGGCGCGTTCGGCGCGATGTCGTTCACCATCGGCAAGTACGGCATCAAGTCGGTGGCCAACCTGGCGATGCTGGTCGGCACCTTCTACCTGACCTCGCTGCTGTTCGTGCTGATCGTGCTGGGCCTGGTGGCGCGCTATAACGGCTTCTCGATCGTCAAGCTGATCCGCTATATCCGCGAGGAACTGCTGCTGGTGCTGGGCACCAGCTCGTCCGAGGCCGCGCTGCCGACGCTGATGCAGAAGATGGAACGCGCCGGCTGCGCCAAGTCGGTGGTCGGCCTGGTCGTGCCGACCGGCTATTCCTTCAATCTGGACGGCACCAATATCTATATGACGATGGCCGCGCTGTTCATTGCGCAGGCCTGCGATATCCATCTGTCGTTCGGCGATCAGATCCTGCTGCTGCTGGTGGCGATGCTCAGCTCCAAGGGCGCGGCCGGCGTGACCGGCGCGGGCTTCATCACGCTGGCGGCGACGCTGGCGGTGGTGCCCTCGGTGCCGGTCGCCGGCATGGCGCTGATCCTTGGCGTGGACCGCTTCATGTCGGAATGCCGCGCATTGACCAACCTGGTCGGCAACGCCACCGCCGCGATCGTCGTCGCGCGCTGGGAAGGCGAGCTGGACAAGGAGCAGCTTCGCAAGGCGATGGCGGGCGAGGCCGTCGCGCCGGCCGCGGCGGGCACGCCCGAGCTGACGCAGTCGGCGGCGTAGCCTTCGACAGCTTCCGACCCGAATGCCGGACGCGGTGAATCGCGTCCGGCATTTTTTTTGCGCATTGCGGTTCGCTTTTGCGGCGTCTATGCTGGCATGGATCCATACGCGTCACTTTTCCGCCGGCACTGGCGGGCAAGGGTGAGAACTCGATGCAGATTCGCCTCGATCCGGTCGCCTCGGTGCTGATCGCCGTACTGGTCCTGCTGCTCGGTACGCTGATCAATCGCCGGGTCGGCTTTCTGTCGCGCTACAACATTCCCGATCCGATCACCGGCGGCATCCTGTTCGCTGCAGCCGCGGCCATCGCGCAGGCGCTGTTCGACTTCCGCGTCGTCATCGATGCCGCCATCAAGCCGGTGCTGCTGCTGATGTTCTTTGCCGGTGTCGGCATGGCCGCGGACCTGCGCGCGCTGAAGCAGGGCGGCAAGGCGCTGGTCATTTTCCTGATCGTGCTGTTTCCCTATATCGCGGTGCAGAACGCCGTCGGCGTCGGCATGGCCAAGGCGATGGACCTGCATCCGATCTTCGGGCTGGTCGGCGGTTCGATCACGCTGGTGGGCGGGCACGGCACCGGCGCCGCCTACGCCGAGCGCTTCGCCGAGATCAACAATCTGCAGTCGGTGATGGAACTGTCGATGACGGTGGCGACGATCGGCCTGATCGTGGGCGGCATCATCGCGGGGCCGGTCGCGCAGTACCTGATCTCGCGATATCGCCTGCGTTCGGAGGGCGAGGACGAAGCGAGCGTCGCCGCCGAAGCCCATGGTTTCCCCATCACGACCGTCGCCGCGGTTGGCGCGCTCGGCGGCATCCTGGTGGCGGTAGTGGTCGGACGCTGGCTCGCCACGCTGTTCTCGGGCCAGGCCATCACCATACCGGGCTTCCTGTGGTGCATGCTGACCGGCATCGCGATCCGGAACCTGCTTCCCCTGGCCGGCGTGCGCTTCGACGACCGGCCGGCGGAACTGATTTCCAATGTGAGCCTGTCGCTGTTCCTGGTGATGACGATGATGGCGCTCGATCTGGTCGACGTGGCGCTGTCCGCGGGGCCGTTCCTGGCGATCATCGCGATGCAGGTGGTCTTTATCGTGCTGTACGTGGTGCTGGTCTGCTTCCGCTTCATGGGACGCGACTACGAGGCGGCGGTCCTGTCCGCCGCCTTCATCGGCTTCAATATGGGCTCGACCGCCACCGCCATGGCCAATATGCAGGCGATCACCGCCAAGCACGGGCCGGCACCGAAGAGCTTCGTGGTGGCGCCGCTGGCCGGCGCCTTCTTCGTCGACATCATGAATGCGTTCGTGCTGACGCTGATGCTGGCGATGCCGCTGATGGGAGGCTGACCGTGCGCCGCCTGTTTACCGCGCTGTTTGCCTTGATCCTCGCGTTGCTGCTGGCAGGGTGCCAACGCGGCCCCGACGCAGATACCCTGCGCAAGGATGTCGCCGCGCGTCTGGCGCAGGCGCTGCCGCCGGGAACCGTCGAACTGGCGGAGCTGCGGCGCCGTGGCTCGCAAACCGACCGGCGCGGACCGCCCGGCGAGCCACGGCGTGTCGTCTACTTCGACGCGGAACTGAAGCTCACGCGCGACTTCGACTTCGGTGCGTGGGATGCGCCCGGCGTCGCTGGCCTGATCTCCGCGTTAGGCGCGGCGCCCAAGGGCGTCCAGGGGATCGCGCTGGGCGGCAACAAGGCGGGCGACATCATCCGGGCGCACGGCGCCGCGGTGTATCGCGAGGAGAATGGCCGGTGGATGCCGGTGGTGACGGGCGGCTATCGTCCGGTCGCGGCGCCCGCCTATGCGGCCAGCGCACCGCAAGGCGCGGCGGCGATGCTCGAGGCCGTCCGCCGCATCGTCGAATCCGTGCCGGCTGAAGCCGCGCCGGAGCAGCACGCGATGATCACGCAGGAACTTGCCGCCGCGCATGCCAGCATCCGCGCCAGGCTCGCACGCGCCAGGCAGGGCTATCCGTTGGCCGCCGGGGCCGAGGGCGGGCAATACCTGCGCTTTGCCCAGGCCCTGGCCGCCAAACCCGGTACCCGCGTCGTGCCGCTGGTTACGCGCGGCGGCGACGAGAACCTGCGCATGCTGCGCCAGGGCAAGGCCTCGCTCGCGCTGGCGCAGGCCGACGCGGCGCTCGACGCTTATCGCGGCGACGGCGACTTCGTCGCGGAGGGACCGTTTACCTCGCTGCGCGCGGTTGGCAGCCTGTATCCGGAAGCCGTCCATGTGCTGGTTCGCGCCGATGCGGCCGTCAAGACGGTGGCCGAGCTGCGCGGCAAGCGCGTCGCCATTGGCGAGAAGGGCGGCGCATCGCAGCGGACGGCGCTGCGCGTCCTCGCCGCGCACGGCCTGCGGCCCACGGACTTCTCCGCGCGCGAGCTTGGCATCAGCGCATCGCTGGTCGCGCTTCGGCAGAACGAAGTCGACGCCGTGATCCAGATCATCGGCGTGCCGTCGGAAAGCATCCGCGACGCGCTTGCCGCGATCCCGCTGCGCCTGCTGCCGCTGAGCGAAAAGGCCGCCTCCTCGCTCGCCGATTCCGGCCGCGGTTACCTGCGCTATACAGTGCCCGCCGGCACCTATGCCAACCAGGCCGCCAGCGTTGCCACCATCGCGGTTGCGGCCCAATTGCTGGTGGCGGCCGACCTGTCCGACGCCGAGGTCGGCGCCATCGCGCGCAACGTGTACGCGCCCGGCGCGGACTTCACGGCCCGCGGCAGCGCCCAGGGCGCGCAGATCTCACCGGCCACCGCCACGCAGGGCTTGTCGGTGCCGCAGCATCTGGCGGCGGCCAGGGCGATCGAGGCGCTGGTCAAGGGCGGCGGGGCCGCGCGGCAGGGGAAATGATCGCCGGCCGGCGCACGACCCGACGGCCAACCATCGATCTATCCCTTGGACCGCCTCGTCTGCGCTCGCATGTCGTTGCGGAACGCCCGATGACCGACGCATATTCCGGCGCGCCTATCGATATCCGCCATTTCCTTGCGGGAACTGCCACTGTGGTCCCGGCTGACCTGTCAGCCTCGGGTGCGCCTGCGATACACAGGAGCCTCCGTCAACCACTGCGGCGCGGGTGTCTTGGCCCGGTCGACGCCACCCCAATGAAAATCCTCTGTTCACCCAAGCAAAAGGGTTACCATATGTCGGCAATTACGCGATTTTTGCCGACATCTGGTAACACCATGGTGACCCGCCAAACGACTCATCGCCAACGCGCCCTGGTACTTGTCCGAGATCGTGGCATCGCCCGCGCCCGTGACTTCAAGGCGGCAGGGATCCCGCTTGTTTACCTGAAGCGCCTGACCGACTCCGGTGACCTTGTCCGCCTGGGCCGGGGCCTTTACCAGGATGCTGAACACGTGGGAGTGAGTGCCGCTCACAATCTCGCGGAAGCCGCTCGTCTTGTCCCGAGCGGCGTGATCAGCCTCGTCAGCGCCCTTCGGTACCACGGGCTGACCACTCAGCTGCCGCACGCCGTGTGGATCACCATTCCCCACAAGGCCAGAGCGCCGAAAACCGAAGGCATCAAGCTCGAAATCGTTCGAGCCACCGGGGAGGCGCTGACCGCAGGTGTCGAACATTTCCGGATCGAGGGTGTCGCCGTACCGATTTATGGCATCGCCAAGACGATTGCCGACTGCTTCAAGCATCGACGCCATGTCGGTGAGGATGTGGCGATCGAAGCGCTGCGCAATGCATTGGAGCAAAGGCGGACCACGGCAAGCGAGTTGATGCAATTCGCCGCAATCAATCGCGTTGCCCGGCTGATGGGGCCCTACATCAAGGCGATGCTATGAACGCGAAGGCTTCTCGAAATTCTCCGGGGTCTATCAGAGCGAGGCTGCTCAACTACGCCAAGGAACGGGGTGACGACTATCAGCGCGTCCTGACCCGCTTTGCCATCGAACGTCTTCTCTATCGGCTTGGCCTGACGGATGCGGCGGAGCGCTATGTACTGAAGGGCGCCATGCTGTTTCTGACGTGGCCAGAGCAGATATACCGCCCCTCCGGCGATCTCGATTTGCTTGGCATGGGCGACCCTGACCCGGATGCCATCGTTGAGCTCTTCACCCAGATTTGCCGCGTGGACGCGCCAGACGATGGCATCGTGTTCGATCCGTCCACGTTGAAGGCCGAACCAGTGCGTGAAGCAAACAGATACCAGGGCGTTCAGTTGAGCTTGAAGGGCGAACTGGCAAAGGCGGTCATCCACGTGCAGGTGGACATCGGATTTGGCGACCATGTTTACCCGCCGCCGAAGCGCTGCACTTTCCCGGCCCTTTTGCCTGAGCTTCCGGCCGCCAACATCCTGATGTATCCGCCCGAAACCGTGGTGGCGGAGAAATTCGAGGCCATGATCCGCTTCGGTGAGGCAAACGGGAGGATCAAGGATTTTCACGATATCTGGGTCATGATCCGCACCTTCCCATTCGACCTGGCCAGCCTGATGGAGGCGGTCCGCGGGACGCTGCGGCGCCGGGAAACCGCGATTCCAACCGATATGCCGGTTGGCCTCACTGACGTGTTTGCGAAGATTGCCGAGGAGCGTGGCCTATGGACCGGTTTTCTTCGCCGAAGTCCGCCGAGCCTTCGACCGTCATCATTTATCGAGCTGCAGCAGGAACTGCGCCGTTTCCTCGAGCCTGTGATCGCCAAGCTGGCGGTTCCGGAGACGCCGAGCGGGCGGTGGGATCCCAATAGCGCTGCGTGGGGCTGAATACGCCCCGCAGGTCGACTGGCTGCCGGACTAGCTACCGGTTATTCGTCTGCGCCCGGTCCGCCTTGCCGGCTTCTCGCCCGAGCCCATCTCCGCAGCCGTCAGCCGCAGGCAATCGACCAGATGCGCGGCGCTGGCGCCCAGTCCCGTTTCCCGCGATGTCCGCAAGGTGATGATCCCCACCGGCGGCAACTCGATCGGCACGGCGATGTTGACGATGTCGAGCCTGCCCTCGCTGGCGAACTGTCGTGCCACCGAGCGCGCCAGGAAGCCGGCCGCGTCGCGCTGGGCGACGAAGGTCGATACCGCCAGATAGGACGAAGTCTCGATCCGGTCCGATGGCGGTTCCAGACCCTGCGCCAGGAACGCCTGTTCCAGCTTGACTCGCAGTGAGGCCCACGGTGGCGGCATCACGCAGGGCAGCTTCGCGAGGTCTGCCCAGCCCGGCTTGCGCTTGCCGGCCAGCGGATGGCCGGGCCGAACGACGGCGACCATCGGCTCGTTGTAGAGCGCTTCGGTGGCGAGGTCCGGCGCCGCGTAGCCGGGCTCGAGCCGGCCGACGATCAGATCGAGCTCGGACAACCGCAGCTTTGGCAACAGATGCGTCAGATCGCCTTCCTCGATCAGCACGGTGGCCTGTGCCGAACGCGATTTGAGCCGCGCAGTGGCGCCCGCCAGCAGAACCGGCAGCGCGGCGCCCATCGCGCCGACACGCACGCGTCCGGCGGCGCCGGTATCGACCGCTTCGATCTCCTCGCGCGTGCGATCGTATTGCGCCAGCACGCGGCGGGAGAAGCGGATCAGCGCTTCGCCGGCCGCCGTCGGTTCCGTGCCGCGGGTCGAGCGGGAGAACAGCACCAGGCCGAGCATCTTCTCGACCTCGGTCAGCGTCTTGGATACCGCGGGCTGGCTGATCGACAGGAATTCGGCGGTCTTGCCGAGATGGCGGAACTCGTCCAGCGCCACCAGCAGCTGCAGATGGCGTAGCTTGATATTGGAGCGCAGCGCGCGGTCGATATGGGGCATGCCGCGCAGTCTACCTCGTGGTCTACTTAACGCAAAGGTTATGAAGCAATGACGATATTGGATTGGATCGTTATGTCGTAGCCGGACACAATGCCGCCCATGGCGTTGCCTCGATGCGCGCCGGCCACCACCGCGGCCACCACCAATAACACAGTGCGAGGACGACAAATGAACCAAGGTTTCCCCACCAATCTCGCGCGCCGCCGTCTGATCCTGGGCGCCAGCGCGGGCGTTGCCACCGCCGCAGCCGCCGCGACCACCGGTACCGCCGGCATGCTGCTGGCCAGAAGCGCCAGCGCCGCTTCCTATCCCGAGCGGCCGATCACGTTCATCTGCCCATGGCCGGTCGGCGGCACCGCCGATCAATCGATGCGCGCGCTGTGCCAGGTCGCCTCGGGCATCCTGAAGCAATCGATCGTCGTCGAGAACCGCGCCGGCGCGTCGGGCATGATCGGCACCCGCGCGCTGGCACGCGCCAAGCCTGACGGCTACACCATCGGCCAGATTCCGATCTCGGTAACGCGCTTCTCGCAGCTGGGCATGCTGGAGATCGATCCGCGCACGGAGCTGACCTATCTGGCGCGCACCTCGGGCCAGACCTTCGGCATCGCGGTGCCGGCAAGCTCGCCCTACAAGACGCTGCAGGAAGTCGTTGCGGCGGCCAAGGCCAATCCCGGCAAGCTGACCTATGCGCACGCCGGCATCGGCGGCGCGACCCATGTCGGCATGGAGCAATTCGCGCTGGCGGCCGGCGTGCGTTTCAACGCGATCGCGTACAAGGGCGGCTCCGCCGCGCTGCAGGACGTGCTCGGCGGCCAGGTCGATCTGCTGGCCGATTCCAGCTCGTGGGCGCCGCATGTCGAATCCGGCAAGCTGCGCCTGCTGGCGACCTGGGGCGAGCAGCGGACGCCGCGCTTCAAGGACACGCCGACGCTGCGCGAGCTCGGCTACGACGTCGTCGTGGAAGCGCCCAACGGTATCGGCGCGCCCAAGGGGCTGGACCCGGCGATCGAGAAGCAGTTGCGCGATGCCTTCCGCGCCGCGGTGGCCAGCAAGGAATTCAGGCAGGTCGCGGCGCGCATCGACGCGCCGGTGATGTACCTCGACGGCCCCGACTACAAGAAGTACGTGGCGACGGTCTACGAGCAGGAGACCCAGCTGATCCAGCGGCTCAAGCTCAAGGAAATGCTGCAGCAGAGCTGATCCTGCGAGCCCGGACCATCATCGCCACCGCCACCGCCAACCACAGGAATTGCTCGACGTGAACGTCAATGCCGTCATCCGCCTGCACGCCAACGACAACGTGCTGATTGCGCGCCAGGACCTGGCGCTGGGGCAGCCGCTCGCCGAGATGGGCGTGCGCGCTCGTGCCCAGGTGCCGGCCGGCCACAAGATCGCCGCCTGCGCGATTGCGAAGGGCGAACCGGTGCGCAAGTACGACACCGTGATCGGCGTGGCGGACCGCGACATCGCGCCGGGCGAGCACGTGCATTCGCACAATCTGAAGCTGGTCGATTTTTATCGCGATCCGGCCTTCTGCAGCGATGTGCGGCCGGTCGACTATGTGCCCGAGGCCGAGCGCGCGACGTTCCAGGGCTTCGTGCGCGCGGACGGCCGCGTCGGCACGCGCAATTTCATCGGCATCCTGTCGTCGGTCAATTGCTCGGCCACGGTGATCCGGCATATCGCCGACCATTTCACGCGGGAGCGGCTGGCAGCCTATCCCAATGTCGATGGCGTGGTGGCGTTTGCGCATGGCACCGGCTGCGGCATGTCGTCGCCGAGCGAGCATTTCGATCTGCTGCGGCGTACGCTGGCCGGTTACGCGCGCCATCCGAACCTGGCCGGCGTGCTGATCGTGGGCCTGGGCTGCGAGCGCAATCAGGTCGCCTCGCTGGTCGAGTCGCAGCAGCTGGAGCCTGGCAGCCATCTGCATACGATGGTGATGCAGGACACCGGCGGCACGCGCGAGACCATCGCCGCCGGCATCCGGGCGATCGAATCGATGCTGCCGGCCGCGAACGCCGCCAAACGCCAGCCCGTCCCCGCCAGTCATCTGAAGATCGGCCTCGAATGCGGCGGCTCGGACGGCTTCTCGGGCATCACCGCCAATCCCGCGCTGGGTGCGGCGATGGACATCCTGGTGCGCCACGGCGGCACCGCGATCCTGTCCGAAACGCCGGAGATTCACGGCGTCGAATACATGCTGACGCGGCGCGCGGTCACGCCGGAGGTGGGCCAGAAGCTGCTCGACCGGCTGGCCTGGTGGGAGCGCTATACCGCCGGCCACAACGCCCAGTTCAACGGCGTGGTGGGCCACGGCAACCAGCAGGGCGGGCTCGCCAATATCTTCGAGAAGTCGCTGGGTTCTGCGATGAAGGGTGGAACCACGCCGCTGCAGGCGGTCTACGAATACGCGGAGCCGATCGACAAGGCTGGCTTCGTCTTCATGGATTCGCCCGGCTATGACCCGGTCGCGGTCACCGGCCAGATCGCCAGCGGCGCCAACCTGATCTGCTTCACCACCGGCCGCGGCTCGATGTTCGGCTCCAAGCCCGCGCCGACGATCAAGCTGGCCTCCAACACGCCGATGTACCTGCGCCTCGCCGACGACATGGACATCAACTGCGGCGTCATCGTCGATGGCGAACTGACGGTCGCCGAGATGGGACAACGCATCTTCGACCATATCCTGCGCACGGCCTCGGGCGAGAAGACCCGCAGCGAGCTGCTCGGCCTGGGCGACAACGAGTTCGTGCCCTGGCATATGGGCATCGTCAGCTGATCGGCCGCATCCTTTTCAAGACCTCCATCGCATCATGTCCCTGTCGCTTTCCGACGCCGCGCTGCTGCGCGGCCAGAACCTGATTGGCCCGCACTGGCTGCCCGCCGCAACCGGCCGCCGTCTCGATGTCACCAATCCCGCCGATGGATCGACGCTGACGCAAGTCGCGGACAGCGGCGCCGACGATGCGCGCCGCGCCGCCGATGCCGCGCACGCGGCGTGCGCCGACTGGAGCCGCCGCCCCGCGAAGGAACGCGCTCGGCTGCTGCAGCGCTGGCACGCGCTGATTCTCGAACACCAGGAAGACCTCGCCCGGATCATCTCGGCCGAGCAGGGCAAGCCGATGCACGAGAGCCGCGGCGAGGTGCAGTACGGCGCCGCGTATGTCGAGTGGTTTGCGGCCGAGGCGGTCCGCATCTGCGGCGACATCGTGGCCGAGGCCGTGCCGGGCCGCAAGCTGCTGGTGTTGAAGGAACCGGTCGGCGTGGTGGCGGCGATCACGCCGTGGAATTTCCCGCTGGCGATGATCGCGCGCAAGATCGCACCGGCGCTGGCGGCTGGCTGCACCGTGGTCGCCAAGCCTGCCGAGGACACACCGCTGACCGCGCTGGCGCTGGTCTATCTAGCCGAACTCGCCGGCATGCCGCCGGGTGTGCTGAACATCGTCACCGCCTCGCGCGAACGCACGCCCGAGGTGGTCGACGTCTGGCTCGCCGACAGCCGCGTGCGCAAGATCACCTTCACCGGCTCGACGCCGGTGGGCAAGCATTTGGCGCGCGAGTCCGCCCCCACGCTGAAGAAGCTGTCGCTGGAGCTGGGCGGCAACGCGCCCTTTATCGTGTTCGAGGACGCCGATCTCGACGCCGCGGTCGAGGGGCTGATGGCGTCGAAGTTCCGCAACGGCGGCCAGACCTGCGTCTGCCCGAACCGCATCTACGTGCACGAGGCCGTCCACGACGATTTCGTCGAACGGCTGGCGCGGCGCGTCGGTGCGCTGAAGGTGGGGCCGGCCAGCGAGGAGGGTTCGCAGATCGGCCCGATGATCAATGCGCGCGCGGTCGACAAGATCGCACGCCATGTCGAGGATGCGGTGGCCAAGGGCGCGCGCGTCGTGACCGGCGGCAAGCGCGTGCGTACGGAAGACGGTCCGCACTACTACGCGCCTACCGTGCTGATCGGCGCCACGCCGGAGATGGCATTGTCCTGCGAGGAAACCTTCGGCCCGGTGGCGCCGATCTTCCGCTTCGCGAGCGAGGCCGAGGTGATCGGGCACGCCAACGACACGCCTTTCGGTCTGGCAGCGTACTTCTATTCGAACGATGTGCGCCGCATCTGGCGCGTCGCACAGGCGCTGGAGACCGGCATCGTCGGCATCAACGAGGGCGCGATCGCCGCCGAGGCGGCGCCGTTCGGCGGCGTCAAGGAGTCCGGCTATGGCCGCGAGGGCTCGCGCCATGGGCTGGACGATTATCTGCATTTGAAGTATTTGTGCCAGGGGCAGCTGGACTGAGACCGACCGAAGCCGTATAAAGCCCAGTCGCCAAGTCCCATCGCACCCGCATCGCTTTTGACAGGACCCGCCATGCCCGCATCCAATCCCTTCAAGACCGCGCTGGCCGCCCGCCGGCCGCAAATCGGCCTGTGGCTGTCGATGGCCGAGCCGTATCTGGCCGAGGTCGCGGCCACCGCCGGCTTCGACTGGCTGCTGATCGACGGCGAACATGCGCCCAACGATGTGCGCAGCATCCTGGCGCAGCTGCAGGCGGTCTCCGCGTATCCGAGCGCGCCGGTCGTGCGCGCGGTGGCGGGAGACGTGCCGCTGATCAAGCAGCTGCTCGATATCGGCGCGACCACGCTGCTGGTGCCGATGGTCGATACCGCCGAGCAGGCGCGCATGCTGGTCAGCGCCACGCGCTATCCGCCGCAGGGCATCCGCGGCGTCGGCAGCGCGGTGGCGCGTGCCTCGCGCTGGAGCGGTCGTGCCGACTATCTCGATGTCGCCGATGACGAGGTCTGCCTGCTGGTGCAGGCCGAGACCGTGACCGCGCTGGCGAATCTGCAAGAGATCTGCGCGGTCGATGGCGTCGACGGCGTCTTTATCGGGCCGGCCGATCTGGCCGCGTCGATGGGGCATCGCGGCAATCCCGGCCACCCGGAGGTCCAGGCCGCGATCGAGAACGCGATGCGTACCATCGTCGCCAGCGGCAAGGCCGCGGGCACGCTGACATCCGATGCCGCGCTGGCCCGGCGCTATCTCGAACTGGGCTGCACCTTCGTCGCCACCGGCGTGGATGTGCTGCTGTTCGCCAAGGCCGCGCGCCAGCTGGCCGCGTCGTTCCGCGAACAAGGCGCCGTCCCCGCACAGCCGTCCTCCGCGGCCTACTGAACGCTTTCCCGATTTCTTCGCACCATGTCACTGGATAGTTCCGAACGCGACGCCACGCTGCGCGCCCTGCAAGCCATCGTCGGCGACAACGCCTGCCTCGTTGCCGACGCCGATACCGAGTCCTACGTCACCGACTACCGGCGCATCAGTCGCGGCAAGGCCAGCGTGGTGGTGCTGCCATCGAGCACCGAGCAGGTCAGCGCGGTAATGGCGTGGTGCCATGCGCACGACGTGCCCGTGGTGCCGCAGGGCGGCAATACCTCGCTGATGGGCGGCGCGGTGCCGGACACGCGCGGCGACGCCGTGGTACTGAACCTGCGCCGCATGAACCAGGTGCTGGCGATCGACACCGTCAACGACACGCTGACCGTGCAGGCCGGCGTGACGCTGGCCGCCGCACGCGCGGCGGCGGAAGAGGGCGGCCGGCTGTTCCCGCTGCGCATCGGCTCCGAAGGCTCGTGCCAGATCGGCGGCAACCTGTCGACCAACGCCGGCGGCACCGCGGTGCTGCGCTACGGCAATATGCGCGACCTGGTGCTCGGCATCGAGGCGGTGCTGCCCGACGGGCGCATCTACTCGTCGCTGCGCGGTCTGCGCAAGGACAACACCGGCTACGACCTGAAACACCTGTTCATCGGCGCCGAAGGGACGCTGGGCATCATCACCGCCGCGGTGCTCAAGCTGATGCCGCAGCCGCGCGCCAGCGCGGTGGCCTTTGTCGCGGTGGCCTCGCCGGACGCGGCCGTGCGCCTGCTGGGCGAGGCCAAGCGGCTGTCCGGCGGCGCCGTGACGGCGTTCGAGCTGATCTCCGGTCCGGCGCTCGATCTGGTGCTCGACTATCTGGGCAATGTCGCCGCGCCGCTGGCGCAGCGGCACGACTGGATGGTGCTGATGGAGTTGAGCTCGGGCGCGGACGCCGCCAGTCTCGAAGCGACGCTGCTGGAGATCCTCGAGAGCGGCTACGAACAGCAGCTGGTGCAGGACGCGGCGATCGCCGCCAGCGTCGCCGACGCCCAGACCTTCTGGCGCATCCGCGAGGAAATCTCGGACGCACAGACGCGTACCGGCGGCAGCATCAAGTGCGATGTCTCGGTGCCGTTGTCGCGCATTGCAGGCTTCATCGACGAGGCCTCGCGTCGCGTGCTGGAGCTGGTGCCCGATGCCCGCATGGTGATCTACGGCCATATGGGCGACGGCAACGTCCACTTCAATCCGCTGCGACCGAAGGACGCCGATGCGAAGACGTTCCTCGCGCAGTGGTACAAGCCGGTGTCCGATCTGGTCGATGGCCTCGCGCACGGTGAAGGCGGCTCGATCTCGGCCGAGCACGGCATCGGCGCGGTCAAGCGCGACGACCTGCGCCGCTACAAGTCGCAGGTCGAGCTGGAGCTGATGTGGCAGGTCAAGCGGGCGCTGGACCCGAAAAACCTGATGAATCCGGGCCGCGTCCTGCCGGCGATGGACGAGGGCGGCGCGGCCTGAGCGTTCGGCCTGCCGCCGGCCCGTAGTCTGCCAGCCGGGCTCAAGCGGGCTCGGCGGCGGGCTCGGACAGCCGCAGCGTGCGCAGCACCGCCTTGGCCACGCCATACGCGCTGCCCGGGTTCTGTCCGGTGATCAGGCGCCCATCCTCGACTACATAGGGCGCGAACGGCAGCATCGCCTTGCTGTATTGCGCGCCGCGCTTGCCGAGCTCCTGCTCGAGCCCGAACGGCACCGCGAAGTCGCGCTTGGCCATGATCTCCTCGTTCCACGAGAAGCCGGTCACGCGCTTGCCCTGCACCAGCAACTCACCGTTGCTCAGCCTGACGTCGAGCAGCCCGGCCGGACCGTGGCACACCGCCGCCACCACGCGACCCTGCTCGTACATCGCCGCGATCAGCCGCGCCAGCGACTCGCAGCCCGGGAAGTCGAACATCACGCCATGCCCGCCGGTCAGGTAGATGGCATCGAACTCGCCGGCATCGATCGCTGCGACATTGACCGACTCGTTCAACACATCCATGAAGATCCGGTCCTCATAGCGTTTGAAAACACTGCTGCGCATGCCGGCACTTCGTGCAAGTTCGGACAGCATCAGGCTCTCCGGATCGATCGGGATCTTGCCGCCCGAGGGCGACGCCAGCTGCAGCGTATGGCCGGCTTCCTCCGCCACATCCCAGAAGTGCGTGAGTTCGCTGAGCCACAGGCCGGTACGAAAGCCCACTTTTTGGTACTGGTCGACGTTGGTCGCGACCACCAGGATTCGGCGTTGCGATGACATGGGTGCCTCCTGCTTTTCGGGGGAATTTCGAAAGCTGCAAGAAGCGTTCCGACAATTGCCAATGCCATCACAGGCCTTGATCTCCAGCCCGTGGCGGAAATAGAAAAGGCGCCATCCAGATGGCGCCTTTGATCAAACAGATCCGGACACCACTTTCGACCCGCCTCGCGCGAGTACGGCTTGCGCCGCTGGGAAGCGCTCAATCTCATCCGGTCAGTCGCTTCGAACCGCGAACATAAACCGACAAGCTCTGCATGGCGAGACGCGGCGAAGCATAACTGCGGCTAGCGCCCGTAATCGTTAACTTTGGACGACGCAGGCGGCCCCGTCGCGAGGAAGCGCGCCTCAGTGTAAACCCTTGCTCTCGTAAACTCTATTTTCATGGCACGGCTATTGCGTGTAAATTTGTTTACATCGATAGCCGTTCGCCGGATGCACCAGTTTGCGTCCGGCCCACCGCAGAGCCATGAATGCTTCCCGTCCCGGCCCGGCTGCAAAGCCGGCCGTTTCCGCACCAGGCACCGCGCCAGACACCGCGCCCGACGCCACGGTTTCCCAACGCATCGCGAAGGCGTTTCCGTCGCTGACGCCGGCGCACCAGCGCATGGCGGACTACGTGCTGGCCAACCCGTTCCGCGCGGCGACGATGCGTATCGACGAGTTCGCGCAGGCGGTGCAGGTGTCGGTGGCGACGGCGAACCGCTTCGCGCATGCGCTGGGCTTCGACGGTTACCCGCAGTTCCGCGCCGAACTGGTGCGCGGGTTCGAGGCCACGCTGGCGCCAGTCGAGAAGCTGCGCACCGAACTGGAGCGCCCGGCCACCATCACGGAAATCATCGCCGCGTCGCTGGAGGAGAACGAGCGCAACCTGCAGGCAACCCGCCGCGCGCTCGATGCCGATGCGTGCGAGCGCGCGGTGACTGCGATCCTCGAAGCCGAGCATGTCTATGTGCTGGGCTTCGGCGCGAGCGGCTATCTGGCCGGCCTGTTGCAACATGGCCTGGACATGTACTGCCGCACGGTGATCACCGTCGCCGGCGTTGGCGGCGCGTCGACCGCGGCGCGGCAGCTGTTCAAGCTGACCCGCCGCGATCTGGTCATTCCGATTGCCTTTCCCCGCTATGTCTATGACAGCGTCGCGCTGACCGAACGCGCCCGCGCCCACGGCGCGCGGATCCTGGCGCTGACCGATGGACCGACCTCGCCGCTGGCGCCCTTTGCCGATATCGCGCTGTATGTCAGCGCCGGCCGCCAGCTCTCGCCCAACTCCGATGCGGCGGTGCTGGCGATGATCGAGGCGCTGTGCGGCGCGGTCGCGCACCGCGCCACCGGTTCGGTCAAGGCCGCCGCCGAGATGACCGAATTCGTGCTCCCGTGGCTGCATCACACCCATGCCGGCGGCGAGTCCAGCCGCACGGCCGCGGCCGGCGACACGCAGTCCAAGCTCCGTCCGGGGTCCGGCAAGGCGCCACGGCGCCGGCGGCCGGACACCGGCACCGAATAACGCTCCCGAGCCTCACCGAATTGCCTGCAGTGCGGGCGGACCAAGCACCATGAACGTAGAACGATCGACCTCCAAGCCCACCCCCGTGATCGCCATCCATGGCGGGGCCGGCACCATTACCCGCGCCGCGATGGACGCGGGCAAGGAAGCCCAGTACATCGCCGCGCTCGAACAGGCCTTGCACGCCGGGCAGCGTTTGCTGGCCGATGGCGCCAGCGCCGTCGATGCCGTGACCGAAGCGGTACGGCTGCTCGAGGACTGCCCGCTGTTCAATGCCGGCAAGGGCGCGGTGCTGACCAACGCCGGCACCTATGAGCTCGACGCCGCGGTGATGGACGGCGCCACGCGCGACGCCGGCGCGGTGGCCTGCGTCAAGCGGCTGCGCAACCCGGTGCTGGCGGCGCGCGCGGTGATGGAGCACAGCGAGCATGTGCTGTTCGCCGCCGAAGGCGCCGAAGCCTTTGCGCAGGCGCAAGGCTTGCCGCTGGTCGAGGCGGACTACTACTACACGCCGGAGCGCCACGCGCAATGGCAACGCGCCCGCGCGGGCAGCGGCATGGCCTTGCTGGATCACGATGCCGCCGCGCTGGCCGCCCGAGCCAACGCCGATGAAGCCGGTGCCGAGCCGCTCGATCCCGGCACCAAGTTCGGCACCGTCGGCGCGGTCGCGCTCGATCGCCACGGCCGGCTGGCCGCGGCCACCTCGACCGGCGGCATCACCAACAAGCAGCTCGGCCGCGTCGGCGATACGCCGGTGATCGGTGCCGGCTGCTATGCCGACGAACTGGTGGCGGTGTCGACCACCGGTACCGGCGAGATGTTCATCCGCGCGGTCGCCGCCTATGACATCTCGGCGCGCATGCGCTATGCCGGCAGCACGCTGGAAGCGGCGACGCATGCGGTCGTGATGCAGAGCCTGCCGGCGATCCAGGGTCGCGGCGGACTGGTCGCGATCGACGCGGCCGGCAACGTTGCGCTGCCGTTCAATACCGAAGGCATGTACCGCGGCCATGCCCGCGTCGGCGAGCCGGTCCACGTGGCGATCTACCGCTGACACCATGCCCGCAGGCTTCGAGGAACAGTCCATGGCCACACCGTCTTCCACCTCTTCCGCATCTTCCGCATCCAGCCTCGCGCTGCCGCCGCAGCGCGTCGTGTCCGTCAACGACCTGACGGTCCGCTTTGCCACCTCCGAGCGCACCGTCGAGGCCGTGCGCGGCCTGTCCTTCCATATCGACCGCGGCGAAACGCTGGCGGTGGTGGGCGAGTCCGGCTCCGGCAAGTCGGTGACCTCGCTGGCGCTGATGCGCCTGGTCGAACATGGCGGCGGACGCATCGCCAGCGGCAGCATGATGCTGCGCCGACGCGGCGGCGACGTGCTCGACCTCGCCAGCGCCGATGCCGGCACGATGCGCGGCATTCGCGGCGCCGATATCGCGATGATCTTCCAGGAGCCGATGACCTCGCTGAACCCGGTGTTCCCGGTCGGCGAGCAGATCGCGGAGTCGATTCGCCTGCATCAGAACAAGAGCCGGGCGGCGGCGCGTGCCGAAGCCCTGCGGATGCTGGAGCTGGTGCGCATTCCCGAGGCGCGGCGCGTGCTGGACCGCTATCCGCACCAGCTGTCCGGCGGCATGCGCCAGCGCGTGATGATCGCGATGGCGCTGTCGTGCCGGCCCGCGCTGCTGATCGCCGACGAGCCAACCACCGCGCTGGACGTCACCATCCAGGCCGAGATCCTGCAGCTGATCCGCAATCTGCAGGCCGAGATGCAGATGGGCGTGCTGTTCATCACGCACGATATGGGCGTGGTGGCCGAAATGGCCGACCGCGTGCTGGTGATGTATCGCGGCGAGAAGGTGGAGGAGGGCGAGGCGCCGACCGTGTTCGAGCGGCCCGCGCATCCCTACACGCGCGCACTGCTGTCGGCGGTGCCCAAGCTCGGCGCGATGGCAGGTACCGATCTGCCGGCCAAGTTTCCGCTGGTGCGGGTCGAGGGCGGCGATGGGCATGCGCGCGCCGATGTCGGCAGCGATACGCCGGCTGCGGCGACGCGTCCCGATGCCACGGCCCAGCCGATCCTGCGCGTGCGCGACCTCGTGACCCGTTTCGATGTCCCTGGCGGTCTGTTCGGCCGGCCGACGCGACGCGTGCATGCGGTCGAGCGCGTCAGCTTCGATCTGTATCCGGGCGAGACGCTGGCGCTGGTCGGCGAGTCGGGCTGCGGCAAATCGACCACCGGCCGTTCGCTGCTGCGCCTGGTCGAGAGCCAGAGCGGCACCATCGAGTTCGCCGGCCAGAACATCGGCGAGCTGTCGGGACCGGCGCTGCAGAGCCTGCGCCGCAATATCCAGTTCATCTTCCAGGACCCGTTCGCCTCGCTCGATCCGCGCGTGCCGGTCGGCTATTCGATCATGGAGCCGCTGCTGGTGCACAAGGTCGCGAGCGGCAAGGAGGCCGAGCAGCGTGTGGCCTGGCTGTTGGACAAGGTCGGCCTGTCGCCGGCCCATGCCGCGCGCTATCCGCACGAGTTTTCGGGCGGCCAGCGGCAGCGCATCTGCATCGCGCGCGCCCTGGCGCTGAATCCGAAGGTGGTGATCGCCGACGAATCGGTGTCGGCGCTGGACGTCTCGATCCAGGCGCAGATCGTCAACCTGATGCTCGACCTGCAGCGCGAGATGGGCATCGCCTTCCTGTTCATCTCGCACGATATGGCGGTGGTCGAACGCGTCAGCCACCGGGTCGCGGTGATGTATCTGGGGCAGATCGTCGAGATCGGCCCGCGCCGCGCGATCTTCGAGAATCCGCAGCATCCCTATACGAAGAAGCTGATGTCCGCGGTACCGGTGGCCGACCCCGCGCGTCGTCATCTGCGGCGCGAGCCTCGGACCGAGGAGCTTCCCAGCCCGATCCGCGCGATCGGCGACGAACCGGTGGTGCAGCCGCTGGTTGCGGTCGCGCCGGACCACTTCGTTGCCCGGCACGCTGTCGGCGGCGCTTATTAAGTCAACCCGGAGTCAACCCAGAGTCAACCCGGGCTGCAAGGCCGTCAAGAGCCGATCCAGCCCGATCCCCCTGTGCTACCTGTGCGTCTTACCAAGGAGAATCGACAATGATGCAAGCCAGTTTGTCCCGACGTGGCGCGGCGCGCCTGTTTGCCGGCGGCCTGCTGATGGCCGCGTTCGCGGCCGGACCGGCCTTCGCCGCCAAGGATGCGGTGATGGCGGTGGCCTCGACCTTCACCACGCTGGACCCCTACGACTCGAACGACACGCTGTCGCAGGCGGTATCGAAGACCTTCTACCAGGGCCTGTTCGGCCTGGACAAGGACATGAAGCTGGTCAACGTGCTGGCCGACAGCTACGACGTCAGCAAGGACGGGCTGGTCTACACGATCAAGGTCAAGAAGGGCGTCAAGTTCCACGACGGCACCAGCTTTGACGCCACGGCGGTCAAGGTCAATCTGGACCGCGTCACCGATCCGGCCAACAAGCTCAAGCGCTACACGCTGTTCAACCGCGTCGCGCGCACCGAGGTGGTCGACCCGACCACGGTCAAGATCACGCTGAAGGAGCCGTTCTCGCCGTTCATCAACGTGCTGGCACATCCGTCGGCGGTGATGATCTCGCCGACCGCGCTGAAGAAGTACGGCAAGGACATCGCCTTCCATCCGGTCGGCACCGGTCCCTTCGAATTCGTCGAGTGGAAGCAGCCCGACCATCTGCGCGGCAAGAAATTTGCCGGCTACTGGAAAACCGGTCTGCCCAAGATCGACACCATCACGTGGAAGCCGGTGGTCGACAACAACAGCCGCTCGGCCATCATGCAGACCGGCGAGGCCGATTTTGCGTTCAGCATCCCGTTCGAGCAGGCTGCGGTACTGAAGGCCAGCCCGAAGGTCGATCTGATCGCGGCGCCCTCGATCATTCAGCGCTATCTGTCGCTGAACACGATGGTCAAGCCGTTCAACGACCCCAAGGTGCGCCAGGCGATCAACTACGCGATCAACAAGCAGGCGCTGGCCAAGGTGGCCTTCGCCGGCTATGCGGTGCCGGCCGAGGGCGTGGTGCCGCCGGGCGTCGATTTCGCGGAGAAGCTGGGCCCGTGGCCGTACGATCCGGCCAAGGCGCGCGCGCTGCTGAAGGAGGCCGGTTATCCGAACGGCTTCGAAACCACGCTGTGGTCGGCCTATAACCATACCACCGCGCAGAAGGTGATCCAGTTCGTGCAGCAGCAACTGCAACAGGTCGGCATCAAGGCCTCGGTGCAGGCGCTCGAGGCCGGCCAGCGCGTGGAGAAGGTCGAGAGCGTACCCAAGCCCGAGGACGCCGGCGTGCGCATCTACTACGTGGGCTGGTCGTCGTCGACCGGCGAGTCGGACTGGGCGCTGCGTCCGCTGCTGGCGTCGGAGTCGATGCCGCCGAAGCTGCTGAACACCGCCTACTACAAGAACGATCAGGTCGATGCCGATATCGCCGGCGCACTGCGCACCACAGATCGCAACGAGAAGGCCCGGCTGTACAAGGACGCGCAGCAGCGCATCTGGAACGACGCGCCGTGGGCCTTCCTGGTGACCGAGCAGGTGCTGTATGCCCGCAGCAAGCGGCTGAGCGGCGCCCATGTGATGCCGGACGGCTCGTTCGAGTTCGAGAACATCGATATCAAGTAAGCGTCGCACCCGCGATCGGTTTTTTCCGCTGATCCTGGTCGTCCCCGTGTTCGCGGGGACGACCGAATCGGCGGGGAAAACAAACCGCGGGTTGGGAGTCGTCATGTTGAATTACTTTCTGAAGCGCGTGCTGGGCGTAGTGCCGACGATGCTGATCGTCGCGGTGCTGGTCTTCCTGTTCGTGCATCTGCTGCCCGGCGATCCGGCGCGGCTGGCCGCGGGGCCCGAGGCCGATGCCGCCACCGTCGAACTGGTGCGCAAGGATCTGGGCCTGGACAAGCCGCTGCACCAGCAGTTCGTCACCTTCTTCGGCAACGCGCTGCAAGGGGAATTCGGTACCTCGCTGCGCACCAAGCGTCCGGTCAGCGAGGAGATCGGCGATCGCTTCTTTCCGACGCTGTGGCTGACCGTCGCCTCGATGCTGTGGGCCGTGGTGTTCGGCATGCTGATCGGCATCGGCTCCGCGGTCTGGCGCAATCGCTGGCCCGACCGGATCGGCATGACGCTGGCGGTGTCGGGCATTTCGTTCCCGGCCTTCGCGCTCGGCATGCTGCTGATGGAGATCTTCTCGGTCCAGCTCGGCTGGCTGCCGTCGATCGGCGCGGAAAGCTGGAAGCACTACATCCTGCCGTCGCTGACGCTCGGCGCCGCGGTGGCGGCGGTGATGGCGCGCTTTACGCGGGCCTCGTTCGTCGAGGTGCTGCAGGAAGATTACGTGCGCACGGCGCGTGCCAAGGGTGTGCGCGAGTCGCTGGTGGTCGCCAAGCACTGCCTGCGCAACGCGATGATCCCGGTCGTCACGATGATGGGCCTGCAATTCGGCTTTCTGCTGGGCGGCTCGATCGTCGTCGAGAAGGTGTTCAACTGGCCGGGCCTGGGCCGGCTTCTGGTCGACGCCGTCGAGATGCGCGACTACCCGGTGATCCAGGCCGAGGTGCTGCTGTTCTCGCTCGAATTCATCCTGATCAATCTGGTGGTGGATCTGCTGTACACGGTGATCAACCCCACCATCCGCTACAAGTGAGGCCGTCCATGACCGAGCTATCGACCGTGGCCAACGAGGCCGCCGTGCCGAACGCAGCGGCGCAGGCCGAGCCCGTCCGCACGCCGTGGAGCGAGTTCTGGCGCAAGTTCCGCCGCCAGCATCTGGCGCTGGCCGCCGGCGTGTTCGTGATCCTGCTGGTGATCGTCGCGGTGCTGTCGCCGCAGCTGGTGCCCTACGATCCCGAGAACTACTTCGACTATGACGCGCTGAACGCCGGGCCGTCGGCGGCGCACTGGTTCGGCGTCGATTCGCTGGGCCGCGACATCTTCAGCCGCATCCTGGCCGGCACGCGCATCTCGCTGGCGGCCGGCTTCTTCTCGGTGATCGTCGGCGCGATCGTCGGCACGCTGCTGGGTCTGCTGGCCGGCTATTACGAGGGCTGGTGGGACCGGATCGTGATGCGGATTTCCGACGTGCTGTTCGCGTTTCCGGGCATCCTGCTGGCGATCGGCATCGTTGCCATCCTGGGCAACGGCATGGTCAACGTGGTGTTCGCGGTGGCGATCTTCAGCATCCCGGCGTTCGCGCGGCTGGTGCGCGGCAACACGCTGATGCTCAAGCGCCTGACCTATATCGAGGCCGCGCGCAGCATCGGTGCGTCCGACTGGACCATCCTGATGCGGCATATCCTGCCGGGCACGATCTCGTCGATCGTCGTCTATTTCTCGATGCGGATCGGCACCTCGATCATCACCGCCGCCAGCCTGTCCTTCCTGGGGCTGGGCGCGCAGCCGCCGACGCCGGAGTGGGGCGCGATGCTGAACGAAGCGCGCGCCGACATGGTGACCGCACCGCATGTGGCGATCTTCCCCAGCCTGGCGATCTTCCTGACCGTGCTCGCGTTCAACCTGCTCGGCGACGGGCTGCGCGACGCGCTCGATCCGAAGATCGATCGCCGCTAGCGAGAGACTATCGCAATGCCGCAACCATCCTCTGTCGCGCCAGGCGTGCCGCCGCATATTGGCGATCTGCCGGCTGGCGCGCGCAATGCGATCACCGATGTACCTGGCGTGCGCGTGGGCCATTGCACGCTGGCCGATGGCGCGGTGCAGACCGGCGTCACCGTGGTGCTGCCGCACGCCGGTGATCCGTATCTGGACAAGGTGCCTGCCGCGGCCGCGGTGCTGAACGGCTTCGGCAAGAGCATCGGGCTGGTGCAGGTCGACGAACTCGGTGTACTCGAAACCCCGATTGCGCTGACCAACACCTTCTCGGTCGGCGCGGTGGCACAGGCGCAGATCCGGCAGGCCGTCGCCGTGCATGCCGAGATCGGGCGCAGCTGGCCCACGGTCAATCCGCTGGTATTCGAATGCAATGACGGCTATCTGAACGATATCCAGGCGATGGCCGTTGGCGAAGCGCACTATCTGCAAGCCTGCGCCGCTGCGGACGCCGAGGTTGCACAAGGTTCGGTCGGGGCCGGACGCGGGATGTCGGCGTTCGGCGCCAAGGGCGGCATTGGCACGGCGTCGCGTGTTGCGGGCCCGCACCGCGTGGGCGCGCTGGTGCTGGCCAACTACGGCACGCCGTCGATGCTGACGGTCGCGGGCAGGCGAGTCGGCCCGCAGTTGGCACAACGCCTGGCAGCGGCCGCTCCACCGGACACCGCGCCGGAGAAAGGCTCGATCATCATGATCGTCGCCACCGACGCGCCGCTCGATTCCCGCCAGCTGGGACGTCTGGCGCGGCGCGCCGGAGCGGGGCTGGCGCGCACCGGCTCGGTCTACGGCCACGGCTCCGGCGATATCGTGCTGGCGTTCAGTACGGCCTATACCGTGCCGCACGAAGCGGGCACGCCGATGCCGGCGGTCGCGATGGTCCACGAGACCGCGCTCGATCCGCTGTTCCATGCCGCGGCCGACAGCGTCGAGCAGGCCATCCTGCATGCGCTGTGGTACGCCGAGACCGTCAGCGGCCGCGACGGACACTGCCGCCAATCCTTGCTGGCAGTGATGCCTGAACTGAAGTCCGCCGGTTGAACCACCTACGCCGTCGATCCGTTCGGCGTGCGCCATTCCCATGAAGATCCTGATCTCCACCGATATCGAGGGCGTCGCCGGCGTCTTCCATCCCGAACAGACGCGTCCGGGCAACGGCGAGTACGAGCGTGCCCGCGTCTGGATGACCCGCGAGGCCGACGCCGCCGCGCGTGGCGCCTTCGCGGCGGGTGCCGAGGCCGTCTTGGTCAACGACTCGCATGGCGGCTTCCGCAATCTGCTGCCCGATCTGCTGGACCCGCGCGTGCGCCTCGTGCTCGGCAAGCCCCGCTACGCCGGCATGATGAGCGGCATCGAACAGGGCTGCGATGGCGTACTGATGATCGGCTATCACGGCCGTGCGCAGGGACGCGGCATTCTCGCGCATACAATCAACAGCGGCGCGTTTGCCAGCGTGAGCGTCAACGGCATCGAGCTGGGCGAAGCGGGACTGTATGCCGCGCTCGCCGGCGAGGCCGGTGTGCCGGTGCTGATGGCGAGCGGCGACGATGTGTTCGTCGAGGAGACGTCGGCGCTGTTGCCGTGGGTGCGTTATGTCGCCACCAAGAGCGCGCAGGGGCAGGGCACCGGCGACTCGATGACGCCGGCCGCGGCGGGCGAAGCCATCGCCGCGGCAGCCGAAGCCGCGGTCCGCTCGCTGCAGACCGATCCGACCGCGGTGCAGCCCTTCACCATTCCGGGCCCCGTGACGTGCCAATTGCGGACGCTGACGCCTGCGCATGCCGACCTGTTCTGCCAATGGCCCGCGCTGCAGCGGCGGGACGGTGTCACGCTGTGCTTCGATGCCGCCAGCGTGTCCGACGCTGTGCGCATGCTGAACTGCCTGTCGGCGATGTCGTTCATGTTGCGCTAGCGGCGAAAACGTCCGACCGCCGAAGATCCGGGCGCGTGTTTTCTCCCCTCTCCCGCTTGCGGGAGAGGGGCGGGGGAGAGGGCAGGCAGCGGTCGTTATGCAGCCATCGCAAGAAAAAACCACCTCCCTCTCCCCGACCCTCTCCCCCATGAGGGGGCGAGCGAGAACACAAGCGGCGAGATCAGCTGCCAAGGCCTTGCCAATCGCAACGGCCTCAAGCCACCGGCAACGTCTTGCTGAACACGCTGACCCCATCCAGATCGCGCAGATCCACGGTCAGCGCCTTCGTCGCCGGATCGATATTGACCTCGCCGAAGAACTGGAAGCCCGAATACGGCGACAGGTTCGCCTGGCCGGCAGGCGGCGCCTTCTGGAAGACCAGTTGCGGGCCGAAGGTGGCGTCGAGCTGATTGGGGCCGAAGGTGCCGGCGTTCAGCGGGCCGGCGACGAATTCCCAGAACGGCGAGAAGTCGGTGAACTGGGCCTGCGATGGATCGTAGTAGTGCGCGGCGCAATAGTGCACGTCGGCGGTCAGCCAGACCACATTGGGCACGCCCTTGATCGCGCGCAGCAGGCGCGCGGTCTCCAGCTCGCGGCCCATGGCGGCGCCGTCGTTGCCGTTGGCGATCGCTTCCCAGCGCGCATTGCCGGCCGCGTCCTTGCCGTCCGGTACCCACAAACCGATCGGCATGTCGGCGGCGATGATCTTCCAGGTCGCCTGCGATTGCTTCACGCCGTTGACCAGCCATTCGATCTGCTCGTTGCCGAGGAAGACGGTGTCGCCGTTCTCGGTGGTCTGCAGGTTGGCTGTATTGCCGCCGCGATAGGTGCGCATGTCCAGCACGAACACGTCGAGCAGCGGGCCGTACGAGACCTTGCGATAGAGCGTCTGCTCCGCCGCGGTACTGCCGATGCGCATCGGCGCGTACTCGCGGAAGGCCTGCGTGGCGCGCGCGACCAGCGTGGCGATGTTCTTCTCGGTGTAGCGCGCATCGGCGCTCAGGTCCTTGGTCGGCGACCAGTTGTTGGTGACCTCGTGGTCGTCCCATTGCCAGATCTGCGGCACCTCGGCCGAGAAGCGGCGCACGTTCTCGTCCATCAGGTTGTAGCGATAACGGCCGCGGTATTCGTCCAGCGTTTCGGCAACCTTGGAGACCTCGGGCGTCACCAGGTTCTTCCAGACGCGGCCGTTCTCCGCGGTGGCCTCGGCCAGGATCGGGCCGTCGGCATAGATCGTGTCACCGCTATGCAGGAAGAAGTCCGGCTCGCGGCGGCGCATCGCCTCGAAGATCTTCATGCCGCCGAATTCCGTATTGATGCCCCAGCCCTGGCCGGCGACGTCGCCACCCCAGACGAAGCGCACGGGGCGGTTGGCGTCGGTGCGCGGGATCGTGCGGAACTGGCCCGGCACCACCACGCCCGTCGCGCGCGGGTTGTCGATGCTGTCGTAGGCGACGCGCAGGAAGATCGATTCGCCGGCCGGCAGCCCCGACAGCTCCACGCGGCCCGTGAAATCGGATGCGGCGCTGACGGTGGGACCGAGCACCTTGCGCGGATTGCGGAAGCTGTCGGTGGTGTCGTACTCCACGCGCAGCTGCGCGGGACGGTCGGCGCGTGCCCAGACCACCGCGCGCCCGCCGCCCACATCGCCGATCTGGATGCCGTACGGCAGTTTGGGCCGTTCGCTGTCGGGCACGATGACCGCCGGCGCCTCGGGCGAGTCGTCGGAGCCGCAGGCGGTCAGGCCGAGGCTGGTGCCAAGGCCGAGCGCGCCGGTGTGGATCAGGAAACGTCGACGGGGGTAGGGGGTTCGGGTCATGTCCTGCCTTTTGCCTTTCAAGGTGTGGGGGAGGGAAAGGCAGGACCTTAGCGGGCGATTGCGAAAAAATGATGAAAGGCGGCGCCGGCCGGGGGCAGGCCCGCCGCACCGGGATGGCATGGTCGTTGCGAAACACCAGTTCCTGCAAACCACCATCAAGGAGACGGCGATGAATCCCTCGCAACCCGGCACGGATCAGGGCGGTGCCAATATCGTAGGGTCTGGGGTCGGCGAAGGCCCGGGGCCGGAAGTGATGGCGGCCTCGAGCCTCGAAGACACCAAGGTCTATTCGTCGGACGGCGAGCACGTGGGCGAGATCAGCGAGATCATGCTCGACGTGCCCCGCGGCCGCATTGCCTATGCCGTGCTGACCACCGGCGGCTTTCTCGGCATCGGCGACACGCTGCACGCGATCCCGTGGAATGCGCTGGTCATGGATACCGACCAGAAATGCTTCCGCCTCGGCATCACCGCCGATCGGATCAAGGCGGCGCCCGGCTTCAACAAGGACCAATGGCCACGCATGGCGGACCCGCAATGGGGGACGCAGCTGCACCAGTACTACGAACGCGAGCCGTATTGGGTGTCCGGCAGCGGCACGCTGTGATATCGACGACGCGCGCGCATCGATGCCAGGCGGGCGCGTCGTTCTTACAGCGGCATGTAATTCCGCAATGGCGAACGAGGCGGTAGGCGCAAAGCGCCGAGTCGCACGCGGATCCTGCTAGATCACGCCCTGGTCGCGCAACGCGGCCAGCTGGCCGGCGTCGATGCCCAGTTCGGCATAGAACGACGCATTGTGTTCGCCCACCGCCGGACCGCTGTGCGGCGGCGGTGGCCGGTATCCGGAGAAGCGCGGCACCACGCAGGGCGCCGGCACGCTGCCCAGATCCGCATCGGGCAGCCGCACGATGGCCTCGCGCGCGGCGAAATGCGGGTCCTGCGCAACGTCGGCAATCGTGAAGATCTTGCTGAACGGAATTTCGCCTGCGGCCAAAGCCGCGCTGACCGTCGCGTAATCGTGCGCGGCGAACCAGTCGGCCAGGATCGCGTCGAGCCGTTCGATATGGCGAACGCGCAGCGGATTGGTGGCAAAGCAGGGATCGTCGGCCAGTTCCGGGCGCCCGATGGCGGCGCATAGCCGCCGGAAAATCGGATCGGACGACGCCACCAGCGAAATCCATTGACCATCGGCGGTGGCATACATGTTCGACGGCGCGGTATAGCCGGCGCGATTGCCGGCACGGCCGCGAACCTGGCCCAATTGCTCGTGCTCGACCGGCAGGGCCTCCAGCAGCCGGAACAGCGCTTCGGTGGCCGACAGATCGATTTCGCGTCCTCGCAGCGGCGCGTCGTCCTGCTGGTGAAGGCCGCGACTCGCGCCGCCACGCCGCTCGGCCACCGCCGCGGAGATCGCAAAGGCGCCGAACAGCCCTGCCACCATGTCGCCGACCGGATAGTTCATATGCAGCGGCGATCCGCCCGCCTCGCCGGCCAGATTGGTGAAGCCGCTCATCGCCTCGAAGATGCGGGCGAAGCCGGCGCGCCGGGCGTAAGGGCCGGTCTGGCCGAAGCCCGTCAGCCGCAGCACGATCAGACCCGGGCAGGCCGCCTGCAAGGTCTCGAAGTCCAGCCCCCAGCGATCGAGCGTGCCGGTGCGGAAGTTTTCCACCAGGACGTCGAACTGCGGCAGCATCCGCAAAAACAATGCGCGGCCTTCCGGCTTGCGCACGTCGAGCGTGATGCCGCGTTTGCCGCGGTTGGTCACCTTCCAGAACAGCGGCAGGCCGTCCTTGACCGGCGCCAATCCGCGCAAGGGATCGCTGCCGTCGGGCAGTTCGAGCTTGACGACGTCGGCGCCCATATCGGCGCACAGCGTGCTGGCGAATGGCGCGGCAAGGACGGTCGCCATGTCGAGGATGCGCACGCCGGACAGCGGGCCGTGCTTGCGCTCGGGCGGATGGGACGGATTGGCGCAGGAGGGCGATTCGGGGCGCGGCGGCATCATGGGTGTTCGGTTTCCTGTCAGCGGGTGGCTTCAATCGAGGCGCGTGCCGGTCGCCTTCACCTGCGCCGCCCACCAGGCCGTCTCGCTGCGAATCTGCGCCGCAAAGGCTTCCGGGCTGTTGCCGACCGGTTCCGCGCCCAGTTCGATCACGCGCTTGCGCATCTCCGGCGTGGCGAGAATGCGGGCGCAGGCCTCATGCAGCCTGGCAATGACGGGCTTGGGCGTGCCGGCCGGCGCCATCAGGCCCTTCCACGCGGTGACCTGATAGCCCTTGACGCCGGCTTCTTCGAAGGTCGGCACCTCGGGCAGCGCGGCGGCGCGCTTGTCGCTGGCGACGGCGATCGGGCGCAGCTTGCCGGCTTGCACCTGTGCCAGCAGCGCCGGCATGTTGTCGATCATCAGATCGATATGCCCGGCCATCAGGTCCGCCACCGCCGGACCGCTGCCCTTGTACGGGACATGCTGCATCTGCAGGCCCGCGGTGCGGTTCAGCAGCTCGCCGCCGAGATGCGCGACGGTGCCGTTGCCCGGCGAGCCGAACGACAGCCTGCCCGGATGGCTGCGTGCATAGGCGACGAACTCCGCCAGCGTGCGCACCGGCAACTGCGCCTTCACGGCCATCAGATTGTGCTCCCGTGCCAGCACCGTGACGGGCGCCAGATCGCGCGCCGGATCGAACGGCATCTTGCTGTACAGACTCGGATTGATCACGGTCGGCCCGGCAGCGGCCAGCAGCAGCGTGTAGCCATCGGGTGCGGCGCGCGCGACGTTCTCGCCCGCGATATTGCCGCCGGCGCCCGGCTTGTTCTCGACCACCACCACCTGGCCGAGCTCGGTCTTCAGGCGGTCGGCGAGCAGGCGCGCCAGGATATCGGACGAACCGCCCGGCGCGAACGGCACCACCAGCCGGATCGGCTTGCTGGGGTAGGGGGCATCGGCGCGGGCCGCGCCGCTCGGCGTGGCGGCGCCGACCGCCAGCGCGAGCGCGGCGACAAGGGTCTTGAACATGCTGTCTCCTGTTGTGTTTTATCGGCTGCGGCGCGGGGATCAGGCGCCGGCCTGCGCCAGCGTGCGCCTGGCGATATTGAGTTGATGGATCTGGCTGGTGCCCTCGTACAGCCGGAACAGGCGCACGTCCCGATAGAAGCGCTCGATGCCGTAGTCGGCGATATAGCCGTAGCCGCCGAACATCTGCACGCAACGGTCGGCGACCCGTCCGCACATCTCCGAGGCGAAGTACTTGCAGATCGAGGCCTGCATCGTCACGTCCTCGCCGCGGTCCCGCTGGCGCGCGGTCTCCAGCACCAGCGCACGCGCCGCGTGGATATCGGTCTGGCAGTCGGCGATCATCGCCTGCACCAGCTGGAAGCTGGACAACGGCTCCCCGAACTGCTTGCGCGTGCTGACGAAGCGGATCGCATCGTCGAGCATGCGGATCGCCGGGCCGATGCACAGCGCCGACAGATGGATGCGCTGCTTGTTCAGCACCTTCATCGCCGTGCGAAAGCCCTGACCTTCGATACCGCCAATCAGATTGGCGGCAGGGACGCGGCAATCGTCGAAATGGACCTCCGATACCGGCGAGCCCTCCTGGCCCATCTTGCGATAGGCCGGTCCCGTGCTCAGGCCCGGCGTGCCGCGCTCGACCAGAAAGGCCGAGATGCCCGACGCACCGGTGGTTTCGGGATCGGTGCGGGCCATCACGGTAAACAGTCCGGCGATGGGCGCATTGGTGATGAAGCATTTGGTGCCGTTGATCACGTAGTGGTCGCCGTCGCGGCGCGCCGAGGTGGTCAACGCCGTCGCATCCGATCCGGCCTCAGGCTCGGTCAGCGCGAACGAGCCGGTGATCTCGCCGCTGGCAAGGCGCGGCAGATAGCGCTGCTTCTGCTCGGGCGTGCCGTCGGCGACCAGCGCCTCCGAGCCGATGCCGGTATTGGTGCCGACGCGCGCCCGGAAGGCCACCGAGCATTGCGACAGCTCGATTGCCGCCAGAACCAGTTCCTCGGTCGTCATGCCCGCGCCGCCATAGGCCTCCGGAATCGAAAACCCGAACAGCCCGAAGTCGGCCATTTCCTTGACCAGGTCGGCCGGCACCTCGTCGCGCGATGCCACTTCGGCTTCGCGCGGTACCAGGCGTTGCTGCACGAAGCGGCGCAATTGCGCGAGAAAGGCGGGGTAGGTGTCGGGGTCACGGATCATCGCGATAGCTTCCTCTTTCGGTTGGCGGCGGGCCGGGGGCCATACCGGCGGGCCCGTATCGGGTGGAAGGCAGCCTAGCAATCCAGCGGCAAATAGCGGCTCGCTGTTTTGCCATCTTTAACA
>NZ_JAGFTW010000035.1:0-59843 GCF_017598945.1 Cupriavidus gilardii | reverse complement strand
ACACGTAGTGCCGGAGAAGCAGCATGCTATGCTTGTGGAACACGTATCTCTGGAGCGGTGGTGGCAGTCTTGTCTTTGTAGTTAATGATGCGGCTCCAGGTGTGAATAAGAGACAGCCATCCCTGGCAGCCCGCTCGTTTCATGCCTCGTCCGCCGCTATCCCTCAGAGCGCGCGCGGTCGGCTATCTGTCGCGCCGCGAGCATAGCCGCGCCGAGCTGGCGCGCAAGCTGGCGCCGCATGCCGAGTCGCCCGAGGAGCTGGAGCGCCTGCTCGATGCGCTCGAGCGCGAGAACTGGCTGTCGAACGCGCGCTTTGCCGAGAGCCTGGTGCACCGGCGCGCGAGCCGCTATGGCGCATCCCGCGTCATGCAGGAAGCGCGCACGCATCAGCTCGACAGCGAACAGCTGGCCGACCTGCAGCAGCAGTTGCGCGCCACCGAACTGGAACGAGCACGCGAGGTCTGGCGCAAGCGCTTCGGCGTCGCGCCGGCAACGCCGGAGGAGAAAGCCAAACAGCTGCGTTTCCTGACGGCGCGCGGGTTCTCCCAGGCGGCGATCAGCCGCGTGATCCGCGACGCCGATCTGTCGCCCGACGAGGAAGCCGAGTGAACGCCGGGCGAAATCGGGTCGGCGCGTGGGTTGTGATGCAGGCGCCGCGGCGGACCGATGATCCGTGCCGACAATCCGGCTCAACACTGCACGCATCCGGGTATTCCCGGCCAATGCGGTTCGGCATGTTAAACTCCACGAGTTTTCCGCAAGCGCGGCGCGATTTCGCGCGCCCGCAGCAAATCGTCTTCAGGCGCCGGTTCCGCCGCGTCTTCCCTTGTCACAGCCTGGTGCCATGCCGCTTTCCGCCCCCGTCAATCGCGCCCTGCGTCATCGTCGCGCCATCACGGCCGAGGCGTATCTCCGCGAAGACGGCCTGTGGGACATCGAGGCCCGGCTCACCGACACCAAGCCCCGCGACATTCCGCTCGCCGGCGGCGGCGTTCGGCCGGTGGGCCAGCCGCTGCACGACCTGTGGCTGCGCGTGACCATCGACCTGCGCATGAACGTGGTCGACGCCGAGGCCTGTTCCGACTGGGTTCCCTATCCGGACCACTGCGACACCATCGGCCCCGCCTACCGCAAGCTGATCGGCCTGAACCTGATGAAGGGGTTTCGCAAGGCCGTGCGCGAGCGCCTGGGCGGCGTGGCCGGCTGCACCCATTTGACCGAACTGGCCGGAATCCTGCCGACGACGGCAATCCAGGCCTTTGCTGGCGACGTCTTCAAGATTCGCGACGGCGCCAGCGACGACAGCAATCCCGAACCCCCCTATCAGCTGCATGGCTGCCATGCGCTGCATTTCGAAGGGGAGGTGGTTCGCCAGTTTTACCCGCGCTGGTACGGACACCAGCCGAAACCGAGAGCCCGGGCCGATGCGCCCCCGGCCCCGACGCCGCAGTCACCGCAGGCGATCCCCGACGACGACGACGGCGTCGCCTCGCGCAGGTCCACCGGAACCTCCGGGTGAGGTCCCGGGATCGCCGAGATCTCGATCTCTCCCGCTTTATCACCACGCTTTACTACCCGGCTTTTCTACCCATTTACGCCTACCCGAAAGGAAACACGCATGAATATCCATGAGTACCAAGGCAAGGAAATCCTGCGCAAATACAATGTGCCGGTTCCGCGCGGTATCCCCGCATTCTCGGTCGAAGAAGCGCTGAAGGCGGCCGAACAGCTCGGCGGCCCGGTGTGGGTCGTCAAGGCGCAGATTCACGCCGGCGGTCGCGGCAAGGGTGGCGGCGTCAAGGTGGCCAAGAGCCTGGACGAGGTCAAGACCTACGCCAGCAACATCCTGGGCATGCAGCTGGTCACGCACCAGACCGGTCCGGAAGGCAAGAAGGTCAACCGCCTGCTGATCGAAGAAGGCGCGGACATCAAGAAGGAGCTGTACGTCAGCCTGGTGGTGGACCGCGTGTCGCAGAAGGTCGCGCTGATGGCCTCGAGCGAGGGCGGCATGGACATCGAGGAAGTCGCTGCCCAGACCCCCGAGAAGATCCACACGCTGATCATCGAGCCGTCGATCGGCCTGACCGACACGGACGCGGACGACATCGCCCGCAAGATCGGCGTGCCCGACGCCAGCCTGTCGCAAGCCCGCCAGGCGCTGCAGGGCCTGTACAAGGCGTTCTGGGACACCGACGCCTCGCTGGCCGAAATCAATCCGATGATCCTGACCGGCGACGGCAAGGTGATCGCGCTCGACGCCAAGTTCAACTTCGATTCGAACGCGCTGTTCCGCCACCCGGAAATCGTCGCCTACCGCGACCTGGACGAAGAAGATCCGGCTGAAATCGAAGCCTCGAAGTTCGACCTGGCCTACATCTCGCTCGACGGCAATATCGGCTGCCTGGTCAACGGCGCGGGCCTCGCGATGGCCACCATGGACACCATCAAGCTGTTCGGCGGCGAGCCGGCCAACTTCCTCGACGTGGGCGGCGGCGCCACCACCGAGAAGGTGACCGAGGCCTTCAAGCTGATGCTGAAGAACCCGAACGTGCAGGCCATCCTGGTCAACATCTTCGGCGGCATCATGCGCTGCGACGTGATCGCCGAAGGCGTGATCTCGGCCTCGAAGGCCGTGCAGCTGGGCGTGCCGCTGGTGGTCCGCATGAAGGGCACCAACGAAGACCTCGGCAAGAAGATGCTGGCCGAGTCGGGCCTGCCGATCATCTCCGCCGACACCATGGAAGAAGCGGCCCAGAAGGTGGTGGCCGCGGCCGCGGGCAAGTAAGCCAGACGCGAAACCGAAAGCGAGCGGTGGGGCGCCGTGCGCCCGCCGCGACAGCCAAGCAAAGGATTACAGCATGTCGATTCTGATCAACAAAGACACCAAGGTCATCACCCAAGGTATTACCGGCAAGACCGGCCAGTTCCACACCCGTGGCTGCCGCGACTATGCCAACGGCAAGAACGCGTTCGTTGCCGGCGTGAACCCGAAGAAGGCCGGCGAGGACTTCGAGGGCATTCCCATCTACGCCAGCGTCAAGGAAGCGAAGGAACAGACCGGCGCGACCGTGTCGGTGATCTACGTCCCGCCCGCCGGCGCCGCTGCCGCGATCTGGGAAGCGGTGGACGCCGACCTGGATCTGGTGGTCTGCATCACCGAAGGCATCCCCGTGCGCGACATGATGGAAGTCAAGGACCGCATGCGCCGTGAAAACAAGAAGACGCTGCTGCTCGGACCGAACTGCCCGGGCCTGATCACGCCGGACGAAATCAAGATCGGCATCATGCCGGGCCACATCCACAAGAAGGGCCGCATCGGCGTGGTGTCGCGCTCGGGCACGCTGACCTATGAAGCCGTGGGCCAGCTGACCGCGCTGGGCCTGGGCCAGTCGTCGGCCGTCGGCATCGGTGGCGACCCGATCAACGGCCTGAAGCACATCGACGTGATGAAGATGTTCAACGACGATCCGGACACGGATGCCGTCGTGATGATCGGTGAGATCGGCGGTCCGGACGAGGCCAATGCCGCCTACTGGATCAAGGACAACATGAAGAAGCCGGTGGTCGGCTTCATCGCCGGCGTGACCGCGCCTCCGGGCAAGCGCATGGGCCACGCCGGTGCGCTGATCTCGGGCGGTGCCGACACGGCGCAAGCCAAGCTGGAGATCATGGAGTCCTGCGGTATCAAGGTCACCAAGAACCCGTCGGAAATGGGCCGTCTGCTGAAGTCGATCCTGTAATACGGTTCGGCGCCGGCGCTGCCGGTCTGTCGGCCGGCGCCGCGGTCCGCCGCGGCGCCCCCTGCAATGCCCTCGCTTGCCGCGAGGGCATTGTCGTTTTGGCGCCACGGGAGCGACCAATAGATCATTCTCTGATGTATTGGCAGGTTTGCTGAAATCAAATCGAAAGGTTGCTGCGGTACATCTCCATGTCTTGGGCGTCAGACATCCGAAAAGCCGCAGTCACGCTGCCGGCGAGCCCGGCGCCGGTATCCCCGGCACCCCTGACACCCGGTCCTCATTCCAATTCCAATATCGACTTCGAGGAGCCACGCAGTGGAACTGCTGTCATCCACCACGTTCTGGATCGCACTGGGATCCATCATCCTGACCAACATCGTGCTGTCCGGCGACAACGCCGTCGTGATCGCGCTGGCCTCGCGCAACCTGCCGCCCGCGCAGCAGAAGCGCGCGATCTTCTGGGGCAGCGCCGCCGCGATCATCATGCGCGTGGTGCTGACCGTCGCCGCCGTCAAGCTGCTCAGCCTGCCTTACCTGAAGATCATCGGCGCGATCCTGCTGGTCTATATCGGCGTGCAGCTGCTGACCGGCGACGATGGCGAGGAAGGCCATGACGCCAAGGACAATATCTGGGCCGCGATCCGCACCATCCTGATCGCCGATCTGGTGATGTCGCTGGACAACGTGGTGGCGGTGGCCGCCGCCGCGCAGAAGGGCCCCGAGGGCAGCCAGTTCCTGCTGCTGATCGTCGGCCTGGGCCTGTCGATTCCGCTGATCGTGTTCGGCAGCACGCTGCTGCTGAAGGTGATGGAACGCTTCCCGGTGATCATCGTCGCCGGCGCCGCGCTGCTCGGCTATCTGGCCGGCGAGATGCTGGTCAGCGATCCGGTCGACGCCGCCTGGTTCGAAGTCCACGTGCCGCATGCCCACCTGGTGTTCGGCGCGGTCGGCGCGATCCTGGTGGTCGTGATCGGCAAGCTGATGCAGAAGCGCAGCGCGCAGACCGCCTGACGTCCCGCCCGGCCGTCGTCCCCCGGACGAACGCGGCCATCAGACCGAGCCCGGCACGCCCGCAGCGTTGCCGGGCTTTTTCATGGGCGCTTCCGTTCGGTCCGCGGGTCATGCTTCGATGCCAAATTTTGTGAAGGGACGGCCAAGCGCGTTCTCCCGGCTCGATACTGTCGGCCTTCGCATCGTTCGGGAGCCGCCCCATGTCATTCGCCGCACGCTTGCCGCAGGGCCATTGCGCAGGTCGCGCCCATCGCCATCCTCGGCCCCCTCGTGGCTTCACGCTGATCGAGCTGATGGTGGTGGTCGCCATCATCGGCATCCTCGCTGCCATCGCGGTACCGCAATATCGGGACGATACAATTCGGGCCAGGCTGTCGAGCGTGCTGACGGCGGCCGCGCCGTTGAGGATGGCGGTCAGCCTGTGCGCACAGGAAGCGGGCGGCGTGCTCGACGATTGCAACGACGACCATGCCGCCGCCGCGATCCCGCCGTTCGCGCCGAACCGCGAGATCGCCCGGGCCAGCGTCACCGGTCCGGGCGTCATCACGCTGACGCTGGCCGCCAGCGGGCTCGGCGCCGGTGTCGACGGCAAGGAGATCACGCTGCGGCCATCGCTCAACGCGACCTCGGTCAGCTGGGAGATCGCCACCACGATCGACAATGCAGTGGCCAGGCAGTACGTGCTCAGGAACAGCCAGTCGCCCGCCGATACATCGCAGGCGAGGGCGTAGTCGGTTGTCGGGGCCGGTGTCGTAGCCGGCATCACCCGCCGTGCCGGACTGCGCAGGGATCATCTCGGCGACACGCCCTTGGGCGCTTCGCCTTCGTTGGGAATCGAATGTGAATTTGCGCAGGAACGTTGCGCTGGAAGCGGCGTGCCCGTTGTTGGCCATGGCCGTCGCGTTGCCGCCGCTGGTCTCGAAACATACGTTGCCGCTGGCCACTTTCTACGGCGAGTGGGCGTCGGCGCTGGCGTTCGTCGTGCTGGTGCTGTGGTCGGCCCGGCTGCGCGCGGTCGGCAGCGGCGTGCCGCTGGTGGCCGCCTTCTGCCTGTGGCTGATCGCGCTGGGCGCGGGCGCCACGCTGGTGGGCCAGCCCGACGTGACCGGCAGCCGCAGCCTGACGCTGGCCGCGTTGCTGCTCGGCACCGGTGCGATCTGGGCCGGCCACCGCTATCGCCGCGCGCTGGACGCCGAGGCGGTGCTGACCGCATTTGCCACCGCCTGGGTGGCCGCCGGCCTGTTCGGCACGCTCGCGCAATGGGTGCAATTGTTCCGGCTCGAGGGCGACAGCTTCGGGCTCGTGTCCGACTACTTCTACGACGCCAATCGCCGGCTGTGGGGCAATCTGAACCAGCCCAACCACCAGGCGACCGTGCATGGGCTGGCGCTGGCGGCGTCGGTCTGGCTGGCCTCCCGGGGCAAGCTGCGCGCGCTGCCGTGGATCGTCGCGGTGGTGCTGATCGAGAGCGGCGTCGTGCTGTCGGGCTCGCGCACCGGCGTGCTGCACGTCGGTCTGGCCGCCTGTTACGCGCTGGTGGCGGCGTGGCTCGCGCGCTCCGCGCAGCAGGACGCCGCGGCCGAGCGTTGGACGCTGCGCGCCCCGGCGGGGCTGGTATTCGCCGCGGCCGCGCTGGTCGCGATGCTGATGTTGCTGCAGCCTGCGATCAAGACCGCTGGGCAGGCGTTCGGCTGGTCGCTGTTCGACACCATGGCGCAATTGCAGGCCGGCGACCAGATCTCCGCGCGCGGCGCGCTGTGGGCGCATGCGTGGGCGATGTTCGTCGCGCATCCGTGGTTCGGCGTCGGCTGGGGCGAGTTCGGCTGGGCGCAGTTCGAACAGATGGCGCGGCTCGGCGTCATCGTCGAGATGTCGCTGCACGCCCATAACGCCGTGCTGGACCTGCTGGCCAAGACCGGGATCGTCGGCACGGCCGGCGTGGCGCTGTTTCTGGCCGCCTGGCTGTGGCGCGTGGTGCGGACGCGGCTGTGGCGCGCCGATACGGCGGAGCGCGCGCGTACCGCGGCGGCGCTGACCTGGCTGGCCATGCTGTGCGCGCATTCGATGCTCGAATACCCGCTGCACTATCTGTATTTCCTGCTGCCGTTCTGTTTCCTGCTGGGTTGGCTGGAGCCGGCGGCGCTGACGGTCGCCCGGATGTCGCGCCCGCTCGCCACGGCCGGGACCGTGGTGGTCGGCGTGGCGGCGGCCCTGGTTCTCGCGACGATGTGGCAGGACTATCGCCGCGTCGAGGCGCGCGAGTACGCGAGCCCGGCGCGGGTCGACACCTTGCCGGCGCCACACCTCTGGTTCGGGCAGCACGCGGAGGCCCACCGCGCCGAACTGGCGCCGCTGACCGCCGACGGCGCCGACGCCTGGCTGCCGCCGCATATCGCCGCCATCCACCTGTTGCCGACCCCCACGATGATCGCGCGCGGGGCCTGGCTGCTGGCGCTGAACGGGGAGCCCGAACAGGGCCGCGAATGGCTGGAGCGGCTGCGCTACTACTATCGCGGCGACGAGGCCGCGCAGTTCGCCCGGGTCGCCGGCTATTGCGACGGCGTCGACGCTGCCAGGCGGCCGAACGCATTCTGCGAGTGGATCCAGCGCCGCCGCGCCGACAAGGCCGCGCCACGTCAGGCCGGTAGCACGGCGCCCCCCACACGGTAGGCCGATACCACGGTAGGGCGGTAGCCGGAAGGCGGAATGCCGCGCTGCGGCAAGCCGTGGCTATCGAGATTTCCGAGGAAGCGGCGGCCCTTGGCATTTCATCCGTCGGCACGATTTGTCACGCCAGTTCCGGCCCATAGACTCGCCCGGTGCCTGTGTCACACGGGAGAGACGAATGCGGACTGGCAAGCGAAGGATCCTGACGGCGGCTGTCCTCGGGCTGATCGCCATCATTACCACCGAGGTGCTGGCGCGCGCCGGCCTCGGGCTGGGCGATCCGCCGCTGTATCAGACCGATCCGGAAATCGAGTATCTGCTCAAGCCCAACCAGCGCGTGAAGCGCTTCGGCCATCGCTATGTGGTCAACCGCTTCGGCATGCGTTCGGAGGATTTCGAGCCGAAGAAGCGCGCCCCCGGAGAGCGGCGCGTGCTGGTGTTCGGCGATTCCGTCGTCAACGGCGGCGCGCAGGTCGATCAGGGGCGACTGGCCACCGAGCAGTTGCGGGCACGGCTGGGTCAGGACGGCAAGGCGGCAACCGTGGGCAATGTGGCGGCGTTCAGCTGGGGCCCGGGAAACTGGCTGGCCTATGCGCGACGCTTCGGCTTTCTCGACGCCGACACCGCGATCATCGTGGTCAATGGCGCCGACTATGGCGATGTGCCGACGTTCACGCCGCTGCGGACGGACACCCATCCTTCGGAGCCGCCGCTGTCGGCGCTGGTGGAGGGGGCCACCCGCTATCTGCCCGCCTATCTGGGACTGGACCAGTCGTCAGCGCCGCCGCGGGAATCGACCGACGCCGACCGCGCCGCCTCGCTGCGGGATCTGGCCGAACTGATCGTGATGGCAAAGCGCGCCGGCGTGCAGGTCCGAATGGTGCAGCACTACGAGCGCGACGAACTGGACGGCGCCGGAATGCCGGCCGGCCTGCAGGCGTTCTCCCGGCTGTGCGAGGAGTACGAGGTGCCGATCGTCAGCATGCGCGATGCCGAGCGCCGCGCACGCGACGTGGCCTACCTCGATGACATCCACCTGAGTCCCGAAGGGCAGGACCTGCTCGCCGATGCGCTGGTGGCCGCGGCCAATCTGCCCTCCGGCGCGCGCCACGCCGCTACTGCCGGCCTGTACCACTGACGCAGCGGACGGCCTGATCCCGGCGGCTGCCGGGACTTACTGCGCCACCCAATCCCCCGACTTGCCGCCATGCTTCTCCAGCAGGCGGATATCGCCCATCACCATGCCGCGGTCGGCGGCCTTGCACATGTCGTAGATTGTCAGCAGCGCCACCTGCACGCCGGTCAGCGCTTCCATTTCGACGCCGGTCTGCCCGCGCGTTTCGGCGCGGACGGTGCAGCGCACGGTGCTGGCCGCCTCGTCCAGCGCGAAGTCGAGCGCGACCTTGGTCAGCGCCAGCGGATGGCATAGCGGAATCAGGTCGGCGGTGCGCTTGGTGGCCATGATGCCGGCGATGCGGGCGACGCCGAGCACATCGCCCTTCTTCGCGGTGCCGTCACGCACCAGCGCGAAGGTCTCCGGCGCCATCGTGATGGTGCCGGTGGCGATCGCCACGCGGTGGGTGGCGTCCTTGCCGCCGACATCCACCATATGGGCCTGGCCGGCGGTATCGAAGTGAGTGAGCTTGCTCATGGTTGGCGTCGCAGGGTAGGCGTCGAAGGTTGGCGTCGAAGCGGGAGAGGATCGAAGGAAAGCGAGGGAGGTCGGGAAAAGCCGACAGCGGCGGAGGGGCTGCCGCCCGGCGCGGAACGGTCGCGCCAGGCCGCTATCATAGCAACATGCTGATTTCCCGCCCCGTCGTCCGGCCTATTGCCCAGCCCATTGCGCCCGCTGATCGCCGCGCCGCCAGCGGCTCGCGCCGGACGCCCGCATCGCGTCCTTCGGTGTTCCGGCTTGCCGTATTGCGCCGCCCGCTGGCCGCGCTGCTGATGCTGGCGCTGGCCACCCCGGCCTGGCCGCAGTCCGCATCGGCACCGACCGGCACGGCTTTGCCGACGATTGCGCCGCCGCTGCCGGGTTTGGCCGGCGACGCCAGCGATCAGGTCTACGACAACCTGAACCGCAGCGTGAAGGCCGGGCAGAAGTCCGACTTCGGCCTGCGCAGCGGCAATCCGGTGGTCGAGAGCAATGGCATCCAGCTGCCGGACATGGGCGATCCGTCGACCGCGGCGCTGTCGCCCGATATGGAGAAGCGGCTGGGCGACCGCATCATGCGCGACATCCGCCGCGATCCGCAGTACGTCACCGATGCGCTGCTGGCCGACTATCTGAACGCGCTGGGCTACAAGCTGATCCAGGCCGCGCGCCGCCAGAATCTTGCCGGGACCACCGGCGGCGGCACCTTCGCCACGGGCTTCGAACTGTTCGCAGTGCGCGATCGGACCATCAACGCGTTTGCGCTGCCCGGCGGCTATATCGGCGTGCATACCGGGCTGCTGGTGCAGTCGGAGACCGAGTCGGAACTGGCGTCGGTGCTCGGCCACGAGATCGGCCACGTCACGCAGCGGCATATCGCGCGCGGCATCACCAGCCAGGATCAATCGATGTGGATCGCGCTGGCGTCGATGGTGCTGGCCGGGCTGGCAGCGACCCGCAGCCCCGACGCCGCGGCCGCGCTGGCGATGGGCGGGCAGGGCGCGGCGCTGGCCAACCAGCTGTCGTTCTCGCGCGGCGCCGAGCGCGAGGCCGACCGGGTCGGCTTCCAGATCCTGTCGGCGGCGGGCTTCGATCCACAGGGCATGCCGGACTTTTTCCGCCGGCTGCAGCGCGTTACCGGCATCTCGGAGAGCTCGGTACCGTCCTATGTACGGACCCACCCCCTGACCTCGGAGCGGATCGCCGACATGCAGGACCGCGCCAGCCATATTCCGGTGCGCAAGGTGCCGAGCACCCCGGAGTACGAATTCGCGCGGGCGCGCGCTCGCATCCTGCAGGAAGCCAATCCCACCGACATCCACAACGCACGCGCCGCGCTGCAGGCGCAGCTGTCGAGCGCGCCGCCGATGCGGGTGCCGGCGCTTTACTACGGCATCGCCTTCGCCGAGCAGCGGCTGGGCCGGCTGGTCCAGGCCGAGCAGGCGCTGGCCGAGGCGCGCCGGCTGTACGGCAATATCCCGGGCGCGTCGTCGGGCAGCCCGATGCTGGACGTGATGGCGATCGAGCTGGCGCGTGCGCAGGGCCGCGTGCCGGATGCCGTCCGTCAGGCCCTGGCGTCGATGAAGACCTTTCCGTTGTCGCACGCGGTCGCGCTGTCGTATGCCGAGACGCTGCTGGGCGCGGGCCGCTCGGACGAGCTGGTGACCTTCCTGCGTTCCCGCACCCGCGAAGAAAGCGCGCGGGCCGAGTGGTGGGAGCTGCTGGCGCGCGCCTACGCGGCGCAGGGCAAGCGGGTGCAGCAGCACCAGGCGCTGGCCGAGAAATACGCGCGCGATGGCGCCTATCAGGCCGCGATCGAACAGCTGCAGATCGCGCGCAAGGCCGGCGATGGCGACTTCTATACGCTGTCCGAGGTCGATGCGCGGCTGCACCAGCTGGAGCGCCAGTATCGGGAAGAACGCCAGGACAACAAGGGCATGCCGAACTGAGCGGCCGCGCCGCCCAGGCCCGCACGCGCGTCAGCTCGATGGCGGTTGTTGCTGCGCTTGCGGTGGCTGCGGCGCCGGCTGCGGCTGCCGCACGAAGCCGAAGCGCTGCGGCACCTCCGCCTCGGCGATCGGCTCGATCGGCAGATCGCGGCCGCCGAAATGCAACACGCCCAGCTCGGTGCCGCAGGCCTCGCCGTGCCAGTCGCAGCTGCCGCTGAAGGCGTCGAGATCATGGTCATGCAGCAGCGCGACGTGGATACCGTTCTCGCCGTCGATCTCGCCGGCCAGCAACACGTTGCCGTGCTCGTCGGCATGGCAGGACCGCGGCACGAAGGCGCGCTGCGAGGTGGTGTGGAACTGGCCCTGATGCAGGCGCACGACCCAGGGCGCATAGGCCAGCTCGACGAACACGCGCTGCGGCCCGTTCTGGAAGAACCAGGCACCGTGCTCGTCGCGCTGATAGTTGCGCTCGATAAAGCCGACCAGCGCGGGATGCCGCAGCGGGTCGCCGGACAGGCCATGCTGCTGCGCGTATTCGTTGCGCAGGCGCCATTGCCCGCGCCGGTCCAGCGCGAGCCAGCCATAGCAGTAGGGGACATTGGGCCAGCGGGCCATCGCCTGCTTGACGATATCGTCCATGCTCGTCTCCTGTTGAACTCCTGCCAGCGCGGCATGCCGCTTTCAGCGTAGAACCTGTCAGGCCAGGCTATCGAAGAATCGCAGCACGCGCGCCGGCAGCCAGTCGGTATGGCCGCCGCCCGGCAGCAGCGACGACAACGGCAGATGGCGCCGCCAATCGCGCGGCGGCGCGAGGAAGCCGACGTGGCCGCCATGCTCGGGCTGGTCCAGCAGCACCTGGCCGCTGACCTCGCGCGGGCCCGGCAGATAGTGCGCCGGCAGGAAGGGATCGTTGCGCGCGTTCAGTACCAGCGTGGGCACGGCGATATGGCGCAGCACCGGTTTGCTGGCGGCGCGCGCCCAGTAGTCGTCGGTATCGCGAAAGCCGTGCAGCGGGGCCGTGACCACGTTGTCGAAGGCATAGAGGTCGCGGCTCGCCAGCAGCGCATCGCGATCGAACAGGCCCGGATACTGCGCCAGCTTCTGCAGCGACTTGCGCTTGAGCGTCTGCAGGAACATCTGCGTATAGACGCGATTGAAGCCACGTGAGAGCGCCGCGCCGCCGCCTGCCAGATCGAGCGGGGCGGATACCGAGGCGGCGCCGGCCAGGAAGCCGGCGCTCGACTGCGCCTCGCCCAGATAGCGCAGCAGCGCATTGCCGCCGAGCGAGATGCCGAGCGCGACCAGCCGCCGTCCGTCGGCCGCATGCCGCTCGTGCAGCCGCCGCAGCACCCAGTCGATCTCGACGTGGTCGCCGGAATGGTAGAAGCGCGGCGCCAGATTCAGCTCGCCGGAGCAGCCGCGGAAATGCGGAATCACGCCTTGCCAGCCGCGCTCGCGCAGCGCGGCCATCATCGACTGCGCGTAGTGGCTGGTCGAGTTGCCCTCCAGCCCGTGGAACAGCACCAGCAGCGGCGCGCCGGGTGCGACCGGATGCGTGGTCCAGTCCAGATCGATGAAGTCGCCGTCGGGCGTGTCCCAGCGCTCGCGGCGGAAGCGCACGCGCGTCCGGCGTGTCAGCCGGGCCGGGATGATGGTCTGGCTATGGCCGTCGCGCAGCCACCATGGCATGCGCGCGTGTGCGTCGAAACCGTGCGGGTCGTCCGGCGGCGACAGGGGATGTCGGATCGGATCGGCGGGGCGGGACATGTCGGCGGGCGGTTCGATGCCGGGCGCTTTCCCGATCGGTGGCAGTCCGTTCAGTGCAGCGCCTGCTTGGCCGTTGCGGTCGAGATCGCGACCTGCGCGGCGTTGGCCGGGCTGCAATGGATATGCGCGAGGCGCCAGCCTTCGTGGTTCTGCATCAGCACGTAGGTGGTATGCACGTACAGGTCGGCCTCGACGCGGTCGGCCGCAAAGCGCAGCGCCTCGGTCACATCGAAGATGGAAACGCCCAGCGTCGCGTGGCTGCTGCTTTCCAGCACGTCGATCAGCACCGGCTGGCGGTCCAGCAGTTGCAGGAAGGCCTGGCGCAGATGATCGTGGCCGATCAGCCGCTGGCCGTCGGGCATCACGCAGGTAATCGAATCCTCGTCCAGCCACAGCTTCAGCGCGCCTTCTGCATCGCGCAGCTTCAATGCCTCGCGAAAGGCTTCCAGGATGTCTTCGGCGGAATCGAACAGGCGGGCGAAGCGAGGCATGGCGGGATCGGTCGGTGGGCCCCGCCGGCAGGCCGGGCCATGAATCGAAGCCGTCCCAGGTGCCGGTGTCGGTCGGTCTCTGCGGGGACGGCCATCGCGGGTCAATCAACGGCGCGCCGGGCGCACCTGGCGGCGCCAGGTCGGCGCGCGCTGTTCAGCTTCTGGGTTGCTCGGCTACGCAATCAGGGCCGGTGCAGCAGCTTGCGCAGCTCCACGAAGACCATTTCCGGCTCGATCTCCCGCAGGCAGCGCAGATGGCCGAGCGGGCATTCGCGCTGGAAACAGGGGCTGCACTCGAGCTGGAGCCACATGATACTCGCTGCCTGTGACAGCGGGGGCGTATGGCGCGGATCGCTGGAGCCGAACACCGCGACCTGCGGCCGGTTCAGCGCGGCGGTCACGTGCATCAGCCCGGAGTCGTTGCAGACCGCCGCCTCGGCCAGCGCCAGCAGGTCGACCGCGTCGTCCAGCGAGGTCTGGCCGCACAGATTGCGCACGAACGGCGCGCCGGCGCAGATCTCGGCGGCGATCTCGCCGTCCTTGGCCGAGCCCAGCGTCACGATCTGCGCGTACGGATACGAGCGGCGCAGCATCTGCGCCAGCTCGGCGAAATGCGCCGCGGGCCAACGCTTGGCCGGGCCGTATTCGGCGCCGGGGCAGAAGGCGATCAGCCGCGTCTGCGGCGCGATGTCGAAGCGCTCGGCGGTCTTGACCACGCGCGCCGGATCGACACGCAGCCGCGGCTCGGGCAGGGCCTCGGGCAGCCGCGCCCCCGGCTTGAGCGCCAGCCGCGCATAGTGCTCGACCATCGGCGGACGCTTGTCCTTCGGCGGATTGGCGTGGCGGATGTTGAGCAGCCCGAAGCGCGCCTCGCCGCGATAGCCGACCCGCAGCGGAATGCCGGCCAGCCATGGGATCAGCGCGGATTTCAGCGAGTTCGGCAGCACGTAGGCGACGTCGTAGCCTTCGTTCTTCAACTGCTGGGCGAACATCAGCCGCGCCGACAGCTGCAGCTTGCCGTGCGCCAGGTCGCTCGGAAACACGCGCGCGATCTCGGGCATGCGCGCCAGCACGGGCGCGACCCATTTCGGCGCGAGCGCATCGATGGCCAGGCGCGGATGGCGTTGCTTGAGCAGCGCGAACAGCGGCTGCGCCATCAGGGCGTCGCCGATCCAGTTGGGCGCGATGACGAGGGCTTTGTTCATAGGCAAGGCGCCGCCATGCCGGCCCGAAGGCTGCGGGGGCGGCAGAGCGGCGAGAGCGAAACGGGGCGTTCGGCGCCGGAAAGCGAAGCGGACCCGGCCGGTACCGCAGTCGGGGCCGGCAGTGGGGTGGGCGCTGCTTTCGGCGCATGCGCGGCCACGCCAGCGTGGCCGCGCCCGGGAACGGACGAGCGGGCGATCAGTGGTGGCCCTTGAGCACGGTGCCCGGCTTGAGCTGGTAGACGGTGCCGCAGTACGGGCACTTGGCCATGCCGGTGTCCGCCACATCGAGGAACACGCGCGGATGGTAGTTCCAGGTCGGCGTATTGGGCGTGGGGCAGTGCAGCGGAAGGTCTTCGGCGCCGATTTCGACGACGGTTGCGGTTTGCGTCATGGTGTTGCGGGGTCAGTCGTGTCAGATGGGGATTCTGGCTGTTGGTGCGGCGGCAGGCCCGGCGCCGATGGCGGCCGGGCCGCCGGCATCAGACCAGGGTCAGCCAGTGCTGGTATTTCTCGTTGGTGCCGCCGACGGCGGCGAAGAAGGCGTCCTGGATCTGCCTGGTGATCGGGCCGCGGCGGCCTTCGCCGATCACGCGGTCGTCGAGTTCGCGGATCGGCGTGACTTCGGCTGCGGTGCCGGTGAAGAACGCCTCGTCGGCGCAATAGACTTCGTCGCGGGTAATGCGCTTCTCGCGGACTTCGATGCCCAGGTCGCGCGCGATCGTCAGCGTCGCGTCGCGGGTGATGCCGTCCAGGCAGGAGGCCAGATCCGGGGTGTAGATCACGCCGTTGCGGACCACGAAGACGTTCTCGCCGGAGCCTTCGCTGACATAGCCCTCGGTATCGAGCAGCAGCGCCTCGTCGTAGCCCAGGCTGGTGGCCTCCTGGTTGGCCAGGATCGAGTTGATGTAATAGCCGCTGGCCTTGGCGCGCACCAGCGACACGTTGACGTGATGGCGGGTGAACGACGAGGTCTTGACGCGGATGCCGCGCTCCATGCCTTCCTCGCCCAGATAGGCGCCCCAGGGCCAGGCCGCGATTGCCACGTGAATGGTGTTGCCGCGCGCGGAGACGCCGAGCTTTTCCGAGCCGATCCAGACCAGCGGGCGGATATAGCAGGATTCGAGCTGGTTGGCCTTGACCACCTCGCGCTGCGCCGCTTCCAGGGTCGCCTGGTCGAACGGGATCTCCATCTGGAAGATCTTGGCCGAGTTGAACAGGCGGCGGGTGTGCTCCTTGAGCCGGAAGATTGCGGTGCCGGCCGGCGTCTTGTAGGCGCGTACGCCCTCGAACACGCCCATGCCGTAGTGCAGGGTATGGGTCAGCACGTGGATCTTGGCGTCGCGCCAATCGATCAACTTGCCATCCATCCAGATCTTTCCGTCACGATCGGCCATCGACATGTTTGTCTCCCGCAAAACGTCAAAAAGGTGCAAAGGCGACATTGTAAGCCCCGGCACACCCCGTGCCAACGCGGCGAGGCGGCGCCGGGGCGGCGCCGGGGTGGCGCCGGACCGAGGATTGGGGCGATTCGACGCCTGGGCCTGGCGTGCTTATATCGACACGGCATACGCTCAAGCGAACTCAATCGTTTGGAAAGTGGCGGTTCGTTGGTATCGTACTTGCTTTGCAGTCCGGACCCGCCGCCACGCCAGGCAGCGGGCCGCGCCGGCCGAGCCGTTGTTCGGGCCTTGTTCCGGCCTTGTTCCGGCCTTGTTCCGCCTTTCGATTCCTGGTATTCCGATTTCGCCGCCATGACACGCACTTCGACCCGCCGCCTCGTGACCCGCCGCCTTGTCGTCACTCTGGCCACTCTGGGCAGCCTCGCCTGCCTGTCGCTGGCCCCGTCCGCGCAAGCCCAGGGCCCGGGCAACTGGCCCGACAACAAGCCGGTCACGATCCTGATGGGCTTTACCGCCGGCTCGGGCGTCGACATGGTCGGCCGCACGCTGCAGGACTCGCTGCAGAAGTCGCTGAAGACCACCATTCTGTACGACTACCGGCCGGGCGCCGGCGGCAACGTCGCCTCCGAAGTGGTCGCTCACGCCAAGCCGGATGGCTATACGCTGCTGCTGGGCACCGCCGCCACGCACGGCATCAACCCGGCGCTGTACAAGAACCTGCCGTTCGACGCCGAGGCCGACTTCACGCCGATCGCGCCGCTGGTCGAGGTCTCGAACGTGCTGACCGTCAACCCGGCCGTGCTCGACGTCAAGTCGGTCAAGGAATTCATCGAGAAGGTCAAGGCCAGCCCCGGCAAGTACAACTACGCCTCGACCGGCAACGGCACCGGCACCCATCTGGCCTTCGCCGAATTCAATGCGCGCGCCGGCCTGGACATGGTCCACGTGCCCTACAAGGGCGGCCCGGACGCGCTGCAGGCGGTGCTCAAGGGCGAGGTCTGCTGCATCTTCAACCAGGTGCAGAGCGTGCTGCCGCAATACCGCGCGGGCAAGGTGCGGCTGCTCGGCGTGACCACCGCCAAGCGCGTGCCGGTGATCCCCGATGTGCCGACCATCGCCGAGAGCGGCGTGCCGAACTACAACAGCACGATCTGGTTCGGCTTCTTCGGCCCCAAGGGCCTGGACCCGCAGATCGCGCGCAAGGTCAACGACGCGGTGCGCGTCGCGCTGCAGGACCCGGCGGTGCGCCAGAAGCTGGTCGACGCGGGCAACACGCCGCGCATCGAAACCGTCGACCAGTTCCGCGCCACGGTGAAGGCGGACCGCCAGAAGTGGGCGAACGTCGTCAAGACGGTGGGCGCTTCGATCGATTGATCGACGTGACTTCGGGGCCGCGCCGGCTATTCCGCGGCCCGTCAAACGGAGGAGCGCTGCATTGCGAAGCAGACCCCGGCCAGGGGCCGGGGCCAGCATCGAGCCCAGAGTCCAGCCGCCTCAAATCCCCTGTCCGCCCGACACCTCGATCCGTTGGGCGTTGACCCAGCGATGGCTCTCGGACAGCAGGCCGGCGATCATCGGGCCGATATCGTCCGGCACGCCGGCGCGGCCCAATGCGGTCATTTCGGCGAACAGCTTGTTGATCTCGGGATTGTCGCGGACGGCGCCGCCGCCGAAGTCGGTTTCGATCGCGCCCGGCGCCACGGTATTGACTGCGATGCCGCGCGCCCCCAGTTCCTTTGCCATATACCGCGTCAGCACTTCCACGGCGCCCTTGACCGCGGCGTACGCCGCGTAGCCGGGGAACGAAACGCGAGTCAGCCCGCTGGACAGGTTGACGATGCGCCCGCCGTCGGCCATCAGCGGCAGCAGCGTCTGCGTCAGGAAAAAGACGCCCTTGAAATGCACGTTCACCAGGGCGTCGAACTGCGCTTCCGTGGTGTCGCCGATCAACGCATAGTCGCCGTGGCCGGCGTTGTTGACCAGATGGTCGAACGTGTCGCGCTGCCAGGTCTGCCGCAGGGCGACACGCAGGGCCTCCGCAAACCGCGCAAAGCCGCCGGTATCGCCGGTGTCGAGCTGCAACGCACAGGCCTTGCGACCCATGGCTTCGATCTCGGCGACGACGGCGTTGGCCTCGTCGGCACGGCGCTGGTAGGTCACGACGACGTCCCCGCCGCTGCGGGCGATGGCGATGGCGGTGGCCCGGCCCAGTCCGCGGCTGGCACCGGTGACGATGGCGATCTTGCTCATGGTCAAACTCCTTGGTTCGGTTGGTGGTGATCCGAATTATTGAAGTTCAAGTCGCGATAGGCTTAGTCAATTTCTCCCGGTTTCTTGCCTGAATCTCCGAGCCGGTTCGCCATGCCGCCAGACGAACGCTATGCTGCGTGCATGAACGCTGACCTGCTCGAAGCCGTCCGCCGGTACACGGACGCCTGCGCCGATCCCCACGGCCTTGCCCAAACACCCGTGCCCGGCCTGACCACGATCCGGGCGACCTCGCCCAGCGGACTGGTCCATGCCATCGCGCGGCCGCTGGTCTGCCTGGTGCTGCAAGGCAGCAAACGGGTCACCATGGGCGCGCAAACCTTCACCTTCGAGGCGGGCGACTCCATGCTGATTACCGCGGACGTGCCGACGGTCAGCCAGGTCACCCGCGCCAGCGCCGAGGCGCCGTATCTGTCGCTGGTGCTGGAGCTCGAGCCGGCCGTGATCGCCGATCTCGCCATGCAGATGCAGTCGCTGCCCGCGCCCGACGGCGTGGCGGTGCGGTACGAGCCGACCGATGCCGAGGTCGCCGACGCGGCGCTGCGGCTGATGCGCCTGCTCGAACGGCCCGAAGCGGTCCCGGTGCTGCACGCGCAGCGTGTCCGGGAGCTCCATTACTGGCTGCTGGCCGGTCGGCATGGCGCCGCCATCCGCGAACTGGGATGGCCGGAGGGCAATGCGCGGCGCGTGGCGCGCGCCGTGGCGGTGCTGCGGGAGGAGTTCACGAAGCCCTTGCCGATGGAGCGGCTCGCCGCGGTGGCCGGCATGAGCGCCTCGTCGTTCTACCAACACTTCCGCGCCGTCACGTCGCTGTCGCCGCTGCAATTCCAGAAGCAGCTGCGGCTGCTCGAGGCGCGCCGTCTGATGCTGGCCGATGGCGCGACCGCCAGCAGCGCGGCCTTCGCCGTCGGCTACGAAAGCGTGCCGCAGTTCACGCGGGAATACCGGCGCATGTTCGGCGTGCCGCCGGCGAAAGATGCCGACGCCATGCGCGGCGCGCTGCAGGTGGCGAGCGCCGAATAGCGTGCCGACGGGCACATTCGCCGTGCGCGCCGGGATTTAAGCAGGCACTTACCCAAATCGCGCCAGGCCCTATAATGGCGCCTTGCCCGCCGCGCCCGCGGCGGGGTATCCGGCGATGCCGGCGCGGCGCAGTGATCGCCGCCGCGCGATCGGCCGGAATCCTCACCGCGTCCGCTCCATGACTTCCCCTCGGCCACCGGCCTGGCTGCGCCTTTGGCATCGTGCCACGCAAGGCGTCCTGCACCGTTTCTGGACCCGCTTTCCACGTGCCGAACGCGCCGGCTTTCTGGCTGGCGCGCGCCGTTTTGCGCCCTCGCTGCCGGCCACGTTTTCGTGGGGGCTGGTGACCGGCGTGGCCATGAGCAAGTCGGTGATGACGGTGCCCGAGGCGATCGGCATGAGCCTGCTGGTCTATGCCGGCTCGGCCCAGCTGGCGGTGCTGCCGCTGTTCGCCGCCGGCATGCCGCTGTGGACGATCTGGCTGACCGCCGCCGTGGTCAATCTGCGCTTCGTGATCTTCAGCGCCGCGCTGCAGCCGCATTTCAGCTATCTGCCGCTGTGGCGGCGGACCCTGCTGGGGTCGTTCAACGGCGACCTGCATTTCGTCTTCTTCATGCAGCGCTACCAGACGCCGGGCTACGAGCCCGGCAAGGAAGGCTATTTCTGGGGCATGGCGCTGATCAACTTCGTGATGTGGCAGGTGTCGTCGCTGGCGGGGATCCTGCTGGCCAGCCTGTTCCCCGACAGCTGGGGGCTGGCGCTGGCCGGCACGCTGGCGCTGATCCCGGTGATGGTCTCGACGATCAACTCGCGCTCGACGCTGATGGCGGTCGCGGTGTCGGCAGTGCTGGCGCTGTTCTTTTTCGACCTGCCTTACCGGCTGGGGCTGGTGGTCGCGGTGGTGGGCGCGATCGCGGCCGGCATGGCCAGCGACCAGCTGGCGGCCCGCGCCACGCTGCGCGGCATCGCACGTCGCCGGCCGCGCGAGAAGGTGGCCAACCAGGTCGAGGGGAAGGCCAACAACAAGGCAGGCAGTCAACCCGGCCATGCCGGGTCGTCGGCGGAGGATCGGGCATGAGCCATTGGGAGATATGGATCGCGCTGGTCGGCATGGCCGTGGTGACGATCGTCACGCGCGCGCTGTTCCTGATGGCGGGCGAACACGTCAGCCTGCCCGACCGCCTGCAGCGGGCGCTGCGCTACGCGCCCGCCGCCGCGCTGGCGGCCATCATCCTGCCGGACCTGATGACCTGGCAGGGCCATTTCACCGTCGGCCTGGAGAACTACAAGCTGATCGCCGGCATCGCCGCGGGGCTGTTCTATCTGGCCACGCGCAAGATGCTCGGCATGATCGCGGTCGGCATGGCGGTCTATACGGCGCTGCGGCTGCTGGCCTAGAAGTCAAACCTCGCCGAGTCGCGCATTGCCGTCGTCCTGCACCGTCGGCGGCGCCTTCAGCGTGGCGCTCAGCTGCGTCAGCAGGTGCGACAGCTGGGCCTGGCTGTTGGTGCCGGTCTTGATGAAGATCGCCTTCAGCTGGGTCCGGCTCGTTTCGCGGCCGATCTGCAACTGCTCGCACGCCTCGGGCAGGCCGATGCCGGTGGTCAGCAGCGTGGCCAGCCGCGTCTCCGCCGGCGTCAGTCCATAGAGATCGCGCAACACCTGCGGCAGTAGCGGCGCGCTGCTGCGCGTATCGTGAATCGCCACCAGCGCGGCCGGCTGCTGCCAGGCTTGCCCCATCGCATGCGATGGCGGCAGCGGCAGCACGATGACCTGGGCACGCGCGCCCTGGCGCGATTGCGCCGTCGCCGCCTGGGCCGCCACCGGCGCGCTCGCGTCGCAGGCGGCGCGCACCATCGCGGCGAACGGCCGCGACAGGGTCCATTCGTCGCCCGTGCCCGAGCCCGTACCCGTGCGCGGCAAGGTCGGGTTCGGCGCCAGGCGACGCACCCAGGCCTCGCCCTCGCTGTTGTGCAGCAGCACGCGGGCATCGGCCGAGAACACGATCACGCCGAACGCCAGCTGGTCCAGCAGCTGCATCGACAGGCGCTGCAGCGCGGTCAGCGTGCTGGTGCGCTCGCGCAGGGCCATCGCCTGGCGGATGTGCGGGATCGCCCAGTCCAGGGCGCGCGCGTCCTCCGGCGCGAACAGCGGCCCGTCCAGCGGCCGCTGCAGCGAGAAATAGACCTCGTAGTAGGGCTGGCGATCGACCAGGCAGGCCATGACCGAGCCCAGGCCGTAGCGGCGCATGAAGTCGCCGTAGAACGGGTGCCGGCCCATGGTGGCGACGCCGAGCTCGCGTGCATCGATGTACCAGCCGCCGAGCGGCATTCCGGGCGTAAACGAGCGGCCGGGGTCGAGCGCCTGAAAGGTCTGCTGGTAGGTTTGTGCCAGTCCTTCGACAGGATTGGCCAGTTCCGTGACCGACATGCGGTCGTTGCGCCTGTCCAGCACGACCATGCCCATCTGCGCGCTGCCGCTGGCGCGCTGCAGATTCCGCAGGCTGCGCTGCCACGCCTGCGGATCGACGATGCCCTCGTAGAGCCCGCGGATGGTGTCGTGGATGTCGCTATCGTTCATTGCCGCCTCCGCATCGAACCGATGGCGGGGCAGTGGCCGGGCGACGCGTGCCATGGCTGGCGCCGCCCATGGTCTGCGCCATGGACTTCCCGTTGGTTCATTGACTTCCCCTGGTTCCGACGACAAAGCAATACGCCGCCAGGCTCTTGTCTCATGCGACGGCCCGGTCGACTTCGACCTTCTTGTTTCTTGTTTCTTCTGGACTGGGAGCGGACGGCTTCTCGCGGGCAGCGCCGGGGGCGTCTGCGGTGGCCGAGCAGCTATGGTACGGGTTTGAGGCGGGGTCGTCAGCAGGATGTGATCAGCGTTCCACTCGGCTTTGTGCGCTGGGCGTCGCAACCCCGTTGCAATTGCGCAAAAGGGGCCCCCCGTTCAGGTAAAATGCCGGTTTTTCCGATCTTTCCCGCAAGAGCCATGACCTCTGTCCTGCGTCTATCCGACCTGATTTCCCAAGGCAAACTGTCCGGCAAGCGCGTGTTCATCCGCGCCGACCTCAACGTGCCGCAGGACGACGCCGGCAATATCACCGAGGACACCCGCATCCGGGCCTCCGTGCCCGCGATCCAGGCGTGCCTGGCGGCCGGCGCCGCCGTGATGGTCACCTCCCATCTGGGCCGCCCGACCGAGGGCGAATTCAAGCCGGCCGATTCGCTGGCGCCAATCGGCAAGCGCCTGTCCGAACTGCTGGGCAAGGACGTCAAGCTGGTGCAGAACTGGGTCGACGGCGTCGAGGTCGCCCCCGGCCAGGTGGTGCTGCTGGAGAACTGCCGCGTCAACAAGGGCGAGAAGAAGAACAGCGACGAGCTGGCGCAGAAGATGGCCAGGCTGTGCGATATCTATGTCAACGACGCCTTCGGCACCGCGCACCGCGCCGAGGCCACCACCCACGGCATCGCCAGATACGCGCCGATCGCCTGTGCCGGCCCGCTGCTGGCCGCCGAGATCGACGCGCTGGGCAAGGCGCTGGGCCAGCCGGCGCGGCCGCTGGTGGCCATCGTCGCCGGCTCCAAGGTTTCGACCAAGCTGACCATCCTGAAGTCGCTGGCCGACAAGGTCGACAACCTGGTGGTGGGCGGCGGCATCGCCAACACGTTCATGCTGGCCGCCGGCCTGAAGATCGGCAAGTCGCTGGCCGAGCCGGATCTGGCCGCCGAAGCCAAGGCGATCATCGACATGATGGCCGCGCGCGGCGCCTCGGTACCGATCCCGGTCGACGTGGTTTGCGCCAAGCAGTTCAGCGCCAACGCGGCGGCCACCGTCAAGGACGTCAAGGACGTGGCCGACGACGACATGATTCTCGACATCGGTCCGCGCACCGCGGCGATGCTGGCCGAGCAGCTGAAGGCGGCCGGCACCATCGTCTGGAACGGCCCGGTCGGCGTGTTCGAATTCGACCAGTTCGGCAACGGCACCAAGGTGCTGGCCGAAGCGATCGCCGAATCGAAGGCCTTCTCGATCGCCGGCGGCGGCGACACGCTGGCCGCGATCGCCAAGTACGGCATCGCCGACCGCGTCGGCTATATCTCGACCGGCGGCGGCGCCTTCCTCGAATTCCTCGAGGGCAAGAAGCTGCCGGCCTTCGAAGTCCTGGAGCAGCGCGCCGCCGGCTGAGGGCCGGAACCGCCCGCCGTTCGCGGTTTGCCGGTCGCCGGCCGCCGCAGCGGCGCACGCCGGCAATCGGCCGCGCCACGCCAAGGACAAGGAAACCAGATGACCCGTTCGACCAAGATCGTCGCCACCATCGGCCCCGCTTCCAGCACGCTCGAGATGCTGACCCGCATGATTGCGGCCGGGGTCGATGTGGTGCGGCTCAATTTCTCGCACGGCACCGCCGAGGACCACCTCGAGCGCGCGCGCCTGGTGCGCGAGGCCGCCCAGGCCTGCGGCCGCGAGGTCGCGATCATGGCCGACCTGCAGGGGCCGAAGATCCGCGTCGGCAAGTTCGAGAACGGCAAGATCACGCTGAAGGCCGGTGACCCCTTCGTGCTGGACGCCAACTGCCAGCTCGGCAACCAGGAGCGCGCCGGCCTCGATTACCGCGACCTGCCGCGCGATGTCGGTCCGGGCGATCTGCTGCTGCTCAACGACGGCCTGATCGTGCTGGTGGTCGACCGCGTCATCGGCAACGAGATCTTCACCACCGTCAAGGTCGGCGGCGATCTGTCGAACAACAAGGGCATCAACCGCCAGGGCGGCGGCCTGTCGGCGCCGGCGCTGACGGCCAAGGACATGGAAGACATCAAGACCGCGATGGCGCTGGGCGCCGACTATATCGCGGTCAGCTTCCCGAAGAACGCCACCGACATGGAGATGGCGCGCCAGCTCGCCGCGGTGGCGGGCCAGCAGTTCGGCCACAAGGCGCGGATGATCGCCAAGATCGAGCGGGCCGAGGCGATCCGCCCGGGCGTGCTCGAGGAAATCCTCGCCGCCTCGGACGGCATCATGGTGGCGCGCGGCGACCTGGCCGTCGAAGTGGGCAATGCCGCGGTGCCGGCGCTGCAGAAACGGATGATCCGGCTCGCGCGCGAGGCCAACAAGCTGACCATCACCGCCACGCAGATGATGGAAAGCATGATCGTCAATCCGGTGCCGACCCGCGCCGAGGTGTCCGACGTGGCCAACGCCGTGCTGGACGGCACCGATGCCGTGATGCTGTCGGCCGAGACCGCCGCCGGCCGCTATCCGGTCGAGACCGTCGAGGCGATGGCCGCGGTCTGCGTCGAGGCCGAGAAGTCCGAGGTGGTCCAGCTCGACACCGATTTCCTGAACCAGACCTTCACCCGCATCGACCAGTCGATCGCGATGGGCGCGCTGTTCACCGCCTATCATCTGCAAGTGAAGGCCATTGCCGCGCTGACCGATTCGGGCGCGACCGCCTTGTGGATGAGCCGTCACCGCATCCATGTGCCGATCTACGCGATGACGCCGAACCTCGCGTCGCAGCGCAAGATGCAGCTGTACCGGAACGTGGTGGCGCTGCCGCTGGAATCGAGCAGCGACCGCGATACCGCGCTGGAACAGGCCGAGGAGCTGCTGCTGGCCAAGGGCGTGGTGCAGCGCGGCGATTTCATCGTGCTGACGATCGGCGAGCCGATGGGGCAGCCCGGCGGCACCAATACGCTGAAGATCGTCCGGGTGGGCCTGTGACGTCGACCATGCGGTTGACCCAGAGGGAGGCGATGCCGATGACGCGAACCATGACGGGGACCACGGTGCGCTGGGGAACACAGCCCGGTGCCGCGGCCCACGGAAACTTGCCACGATAGCGGCGGACCGTGGCGACAAGCCCGGCAGCCCAAGAACATCCAATACCGAGAACCCCATTCTTTTCTTAGGAGTCTGACATGCCACTCGTTTCGATGCGCCAGTTGCTCGACCACGCCGCCGAGAACGGCTACGGTCTGCCGGCATTCAACGTCAACAACCTGGAGCAGGTCCAGGCCATCATGCAGGCGGCCGACGAAGTGAATGCGCCGGTGATCATGCAGGCTTCCGCAGGCGCCCGCAAATATGCCGGCGAACACTTCCTGCGCCACCTGATCGAGGCCGCGGTCGAGGCCTATCCGCATATCCCGGTCGTGATGCACCAGGACCACGGCCAGTCGCCGGCGATCTGCCAGGGCGCGATCGACCTGGGCTTCTCGTCGGTGATGATGGACGGCTCGCTGCGCGAAGACGGCAAGACCCCGGCCGAGTACGAATACAACGTCGACGTGACCCGCAAGGTCGTGCAGATGGCCCACGCCGTCGGCGTGACCGTCGAGGGCGAACTGGGCTGCCTGGGCTCGCTGGAAACCGGTGAGGCCGGCGAGGAAGACGGCATCGGCGCCGAAGGCAAGCTCGACCACTCGATGCTGCTGACCGACCCCGAGCAGGCCGCGGACTTCGTCAAGGCGACCCAGCTGGACGCCCTGGCGATCGCCATCGGCACCTCGCACGGCGCGTACAAGTTCACCCGCAAGCCGACCGGCGACATCCTGGCGATCAGCCGCATCAAGGAAATCCACGCCCGCATCCCGAATACCCACCTGGTGATGCACGGCTCGTCTTCGGTCCCGCAGGAACTGCTGGAAGAAATCCGCAAGTTCGGCGGCGACATGAAGGAAACCTACGGCGTGCCGGTCGAGGAAATCCAGGAAGCGATCAAGTACGGCGTGCGCAAGATCAATATCGACACCGATATCCGTCTGGCCATGACCGGCGCGATCCGCCGCTTCTTCGTCGAGAACCCGAGCAAGTTCGACCCGCGCGAATACCTGAAGCCGGCCCGCGAAGCCGCCAAGCAGGTCTGCAAGGCGCGCTATGTCGCGTTCGGCTGCGAAGGCCAGGCCGGCAAGATCAAGCCGATCGCGCTGAAGGAAATCGCCGAGCAGTACAAGTCGGGCAAGCTGTCGCAGGTGGTGCAGTAAGGCGTTGCCGCCCGGTCTTCAGCGCCGAGCGCATGAGGACCGGGCCCCGGCTGACGCCATGGCCATGAATTGACCGATGGGGCTTCGCCACCGCACGAAGCCCCTCATTGTTTTTCCCTCTCTCCCGCTCGCCGACCTATTTCTATGTCTGACGCTCTCTATCAGTCCTCCATCCGCTCGCTGCCGCTGCTCGGCCATGGCAAGGTGCGCGACAACTATGCCGTCGGCGACGACAAGCTGCTGATCGTGACGACCGATCGCCTGTCGGCGTTCGACGTGATCCTCGGCGAGCCGATCCCGGGCAAGGGCCGCGTGCTGAACCAGATGGCCAACTTCTGGTTCAAGAAGCTGGCCCATATCGTGCCGAACCACGAGACCGGCATCGCGCCCGAGACCGTGGTGCAGGCGGACGAGGTCGAGCAGGTGCGCGGCCGTGCGGTGGTGGTCAAGCGGCTGAAGCCGATCCTGGTCGAGGCCGTGGTGCGCGGCTATCTGGCGGGTTCGGGCTGGAAGGATTACCAGGCGACCGGCCGGGTTTGCGGCATCGAACTGCCGGCGGGCCTGCAGAATGCGCAGAAGCTGCCCGAGCCGATCTTCACGCCGGCGGCCAAGGCCGAGATGGGCGAGCACGACGAGAACATCAGCTTTGCCGAGGTCGAGGCGCGCATCGGCAAGGAGCTGGCCGCGCAGATGCGCGACATCTCGATCCGCCTGTACAAGGAGGCGGCCGATTATGCCGCCACGCGCGGCATCCTCATCGCCGACACCAAGTTCGAGTTCGGCCTCGACGAGAATGGCACGCTGACGCTGATGGACGAGGTGCTGACCGCCGATTCGTCGCGCTTCTGGCCGGCCGATTCCTATCAGGTCGGCACCAATCCGCCGTCGTTCGACAAGCAGTTCGTGCGCGACTGGCTCGAGGCGGTGCGCATCGACGGCAAGCCGTGGCCCAAGACCGCGCCGGCGCCGGCCCTGCCGGCCGACGTGGTCGAGAAGACCGCCGCCAAGTACCGCGAGGCGCTGACCCGGCTGACCGGGCAGGAACTGCAATAAAGCAATAACGGCAATAACGGCAATAACCGGGCGGCCGCGGGCACGCCACGCAAGCGAGGATCGGAAGTGAGCCAGGAAGTGAGCCAGACAGACAAGCCGCTGGTCGGCGTCGTGATGGGCAGCAGCTCGGACTGGGACGTAATGCAGCACGCCGTGGCGATGCTCAAGGACTTCGGCGTCCCGTTCGAGGCCCAGGTGGTATCGGCGCACCGGATGGCCGACGAGATGTTCCGCTATGCCGAGACGGCGCGCTCGCGCGGACTGCGCGCGATCATCGCCGGCGCCGGCGGTGCCGCGCATCTGCCCGGCATGATCGCCGCCAAGACCATCGTGCCGGTGTTCGGCGTGCCGGTGCCGTCCAAATACCTGCGCGGCGAGGATTCGCTGCTGTCGATCGTGCAGATGCCCAAGGGCGTGCCGGTGGCCACCTTCGCGATCGGCGAGGCGGGCGCGGCCAATGCCGCGCTGCACGCGATCGCCACGCTGGCGGCCACCGACGAGACGCTGGCCGCGGCACTGGAGGCGTTCCGCACGCGCCAGACCGAAGCGGCGCGCGCGATGACGCTGCCGCTGTGAGCCGAGCCGGCCGATCCGCCGGTCTGCTTCACTGATTTACCGATTCACTGATTCACCGATTCACTGATTCACCGATTCACGCCTCGGCGGCCGTCGCCGGCGGCCGCGAACTGTTCCCCTGGAATCCGCACGAGCATGCCCACCGATATCCATCCCCATCTGATCGAAGCGCATACGCCCGAGTCGCGCGCCGAATTCGGCGTCGGCGGCCCGAACGCGCCGATCCTGCCCGGCGCCTGGCTCGGCATGCTCGGCGGCGGCCAGCTGGGCCGGATGTTCACGCACGCCGCACAAGCGATGGGCTACAAGGTCTGCGTGCTCGATCCCGACCAGGACAGCCCGGCCGGCGCGGTTGCCGACAAGCATCTGTGCGCGACCTACACCGACGAGGCGGCGCTGGCCGAGATGGCCCGGCTGTGCCAGGCGGTCTCAACCGAATTCGAGAACGTGCCGTCGATGTCGCTGGACCGGCTCGAGCAGCTCGGCGCCTTCGTCGCGCCGCGCGGCCACTGCGTGTCGATCGCGCAAAACCGCATCGGCGAGAAGAAGTTCTTCGCCGCCTGCGCCGAGCGCACCGGCGTGTCGCCGGCCCCGCACTGGGTGATCCAGCACGATGCCGACATCGACCAGCTGCCGGAGCAACTGCTGCCCGGCATCCTGAAGACAGCCCGCATGGGCTACGACGGCAAGGGCCAGGCCCGCGTCAAGACCCGCGACGATGTGCGCGCCGCCTGGAACGCGATGCAGCATGTGCCTTGCGTGCTCGAACAGATGCTGCCGCTGGCCTATGAGGTGTCGGTGCTCGCCGCGCGCGGCGCGGACGGCTCGACCGCGACCTGGCCGTTGGCCGAGAACGTCCATCGCGACGGCATCCTGTTCTCGACGGTGATGCCGTCGCGCCAGGTGTCGGCCGAGATCGCCGACCGCGCGCGTGCGGCGGCGGCGACCATCGCCGGCGAGATGGGCTATGTCGGCGTGCTGTGCATCGAATTCTTCGTGCTGCAGGACGGCAGCCTGGTTGCCAACGAGATGGCGCCGCGCCCGCACAACTCCGGCCATATCACGATGGACGCGTGCGAGACCAGCCAGTTCGAGCAGCAGGTCAGGGCGATGGCCCGGCTGCCGCTGGGCAGCACGCGCCAGCATTCGGCCGGCAAGATGCTGAACCTGCTGGGCGACGTCTGGTACGAATACGGGCTCGAGCGCGAGCCGGCGTGGGACGCGGTGGTCGGACAGCCCGGCGCCAAGCTGCATCTGTATGGCAAGAGCGACGCGCGCCCCGGACGCAAGATGGGCCACGTCAACTGCATCGGCGAGCGCGCCGAGGACGCGCAGCGCGCCTTCGATGCGGCGCTGCAGGTCCTGCATATCGCGCCCTGATTTTCCGCACAGTTCTCTGCTCAGTGTGATGACGATGGCCGCCGCTTCCTATCCTTCCCGGATGCCGACCGCCGCCGAGCTCGACGAGGCCGCGCGCCTGCTCGAGGCCGGACAACTGGTCGCGTTTCCGACCGAAACCGTCTATGGCCTCGGCGCCGATGCCGAGAACCCGGAGGCGGTGGCGCGCATCTTCGCCGCCAAGGGACGGCCGTCGAACCATCCGATCATCGTCCATGTGGTCGACGGCGCCGACATTGGCCATTGGACCGACGACGTACCGGAGGCCGCGCAGCGCCTGATCGACGCCTTCTGGCCGGGGCCGCTGACGCTGATCCTCAAGCGCGCCGCGCATATCCCTGCCGATGTGGCGGGCGGCCAGGACAGCATCGGCCTGCGCTGCCCCTCCCATCCGGTCGCGCAGGCGCTGCTGTCGCGCTTCAAGCGCGGCCGCGGCGGCATCGCGGCGCCGTCGGCCAACAAGTTCGGCCAGGTCAGCCCGACCACCGCGCAGCATGTGCGCGAGGAATTCGGCGACAGCGTCTATGTGCTCGAAGGCGATGGCGTCGAGGTCGGCATCGAATCGACGATCGTCGACCTGTCGCGGCTGGACCGGGGCATCGGCCCGGTGCTGCTGCGCCCGGGCGCGATCACGCCGGCGATGATGGCCGACGTGCTGGGCGTCGCGCCGCTGCCGCCGGATGCCGCTGCACCGCGGGCCTCCGGCACCCTGAAGGCCCACTACGCGCCGCGCACGCCGCTGTATCTGCGTGAAGCGCAGGACTTGCCCGCTGCGCTGGCCGATCTGCCGGCCGACGTGCGCGTGGCATGGGTCGCAGGCGCTCCCGCGCCGGATTCGCGTTGCGTCTGGATCCCGGCACCGGCAGGGCCCGCCGCCTACGCCCGTGAGCTGTATCGCCTGCTGCGACGCCTCGACAAGGAGGGCTTCGCCCGGCTCTACGTGGAGCCGCTGCCGCCGACGCCCGAATGGGCAGGCGTGCGGGATCGATTGCAGCGCGCCGCCGCGGCGTTCGCCGACTGACGCCGTTCAGGGCGGGACATACCATATCGCCGGCACGCTGGTTCGCCGGCGCAGTAGACGCCCGCGCCCGCATCGGCGATGGTTGGCGGAGCGGTACGCCAAATGCGTAAACCCGACGACTGCATCGAAAGCGCGGGCTCGCGGTCTCGAACAAACTGCCGCGTCGGCTTCAGCCGATGCCCGCAGCGATCGGTCGTTCAGGTTTGTACGGAATTGCACGGGCTGTCTCTCATCCGTGAGTTCCTGATATGCCGTTTCGTATCCCTGTTTTCGGCCGCTCCCATCCGTCCAATTCTGTCTTCGCCGCTCCAGCCCGGCCCACCGCGTCGCCTGCTGTCGGCAGCCACTCCGCTCAAGACCTCAAGTTCATCCACGATCTGCTCGATGGCCTGCGTTGGGCCGATGGCAATCCCGTCGCGCTCCGGGAATGCCTGCTTCGCTTCGCGCAGTCATCGGTCGCCTTTCCCGAACGCGGCGATTTTGAGGCCGCTGTCGCGCAAGCCCTCGCCGCCTACAGCACCCATCAGCGCCGTTTGATCGCCAAGGCCCTCGCCAGCGATGCCGAAATCCGCGCTGTCAGTCAGGATCTGCAGAACACGCCGTACCACGGCGATTCGGAGCTGCGCCTGCACGCCGCCGCGCGGGTGGACGCGCTCAGGCAGGCCGGCATGCAACTGCCCAGCCTGCTGATGACGGTCGCCGCCAAGGCGGCGGAACCGGACATGACCCCCGACGCGACGGTCTCGTTCGACACGATCCGCTATCAGGAACTGTTGCACGATTTTGTGCAAGGCATTGTCGCCGACGTCGAACAGCAGACCCTGATGAGCCGCTTCCAGCGTTTGCTGGCCGCTGGTGGCGCAAAGGTGGCGATGACCGATGCCGAACTCAATGGTTATCATGCCTCGATCGAACTGGCGATGTCGCGCCTCGATGCCGCGTCGTTGACGCGCGTCCAGGATTGGTTCCAGACGCAGCCCGCGGTGCTCAGCGGACGCGTACCGGCGATCGCCAAGGGTGCCACTGCGGCGCGCGCGGCCCGAACGCCGCTGCTTGCACTATGCCGGCGCGACGAGGACTACGCCGCCCGGGAGCTCGCCAAGCTTCGCGTCATCACGGAGCAGGTCGCGAGCCGCAAGTCGCAGGGAACGCTCTGGCAGGCGCAAATACGGGACCTGGCAAATCGCTTCGCGGTATTTGCCAGCGTGACGAAGCCCGCGGGCAACGCCGATGGCATGCCGGCAGTCGACCGTGACAAAGTCGGACCGCTGCTGACGAGCCTGGCCAATGCCGCGAAGACGATCGACCAGTATGGGCGTGCATGGTCGGCCGTGGCACCGGAGGCCTGTGCCAGCCGGCTGCAAGCGTGCCATCACACCTTGAACGCGATAGTCGGCCGGGCCAGCGAACGCTGTCCCGCCAGCGTGCTGGAGACCGCCGCCACCTTGATCGGCTCCGTGGGAGCGACCTTGACCAGGCTGACGGATCTGGCCGCATTGAAGGCCCAGGGACCCTCGACGTCGTCCGGCAGCAATGCGCGATGGGACGCAGAAGTGGAAGCGCTCGTGCAGGAGATGGAAAGCGCCGCGGCGCAAGCCGCCAAACAGATCCTGTCCGAATCCATCGCTGGGGTGATGGCGGTCATTCCCGAGGCGAAGATCGATACCGTGCCACCGCTGATCCATCGACTGGCGTCAGACATCGATAGTGATCGTGAGCGGGCGTCGGCCGAGGTGGACCGGATGATCGGTCATATCGAGAATGTCGCCGCCGTCGCCGGCGCCAGTGCGTTGGCACGGCACGACTTGCCAATGTTCAATATGCGCGTTGCCCTCTTGCTGCGAACGGCCGGACATTTGCTCAATGACGAACAGTTGCGACGGCTGTCACGCTGCGAAGGTCTGGGAATGCCCATGGCGGCCTTGTGCAATTTCGCCAAGGAGCATCGGAATCAGCTCCGCCTGTGTCTGCAAGCCGAAACCGCGCCAGAACTCGCCAATGCGCTGGCGAACGCGACGAGAGCCGGGATGCGGCTGTTCAGCGACACGTTGTTCCATGGCGGCACGCACAACGTCGAAGAGGCGCGAAACATGGCGTTCGAGCAATCCGGCCGCATGATGGCAAAGTCCATGCAGGACATTGCCACCGGGGTCGGCCAGCGCGAGCTGGGCCGAGTGCATGCGCGCCTGCAGGGCAACGCGTTCCAGGCGCTCCACCAGGTTCTGCACAGCCTTGATCGCACGTCACCGTACGATCTGGCCGACGGTACGAAGCTTCGCTTGCCACCGGATCGCTTGCCGGATATTCGCTTGCTGGCAGGGATGAACGAAGGGACCCGCGTGCTGCGCCTGGATGCGGCGCGCGCTGCGGGGAAAATCCCGACCACGCCGCGCCAGCTGTCGGATGCACGATGGGACGAGATCACGTCTTTCCTGTGTGGCAGCGGGAAGGTCCTTGACCCAAGCCTGTTCTGGGAACTTGAGGAACCGTATTCCCGCGCCGATGAAGCGCAGCGCGCTGAACCGCCGGATCAACGGCCGTCGCCAAAGCTCGATCCCGCGCGGTCTCAGCTGCTGACCCGTGGCATGCCGGCGCAAGATTGGGAGGATTCCTGGACCGCAGACGACGAGGTCGTCATCACGGAAGAGGACAACCCTAACTGGGTCAGTCCGGATGCCACACATGAAGCCGATCTGCGCCGCACCGCCAGAGAGGCGTTGCGGGACATGGTCGACGCTGCCAATCAGGCTGTGGGCGACGCCTTGGCCGCGATAACGCAATGGGACAGCAGAGCGCATCGCCCGAATTCCAACATGCTGTTGGAGGGACGCAATCGGGATATCTATGTCGCCCTGCAAGCACTGTACGTTGCGTTACAACGGGTCGACACATCGATCCTGCGTCCTGACGACATGAAAGTCATCGACTCCGTCATCAGGAACGATGAATGGACCGTCGATGGATTTGAACAGGTCGCTCGCATCTTGAACACGGTTTCGGCACTCAACGCCCAAATCCTCGACAACGCAGCCGATCAATCGATTCTGGACGAGGTTAAGGCAAGCGCGAAGGCACTGCATGATGTCCTGAATCTGTTTGACAAGAAGCGTCCAACAGGGATGAACGAGAAGCTGGGGTTCCGGTTCAGGAACGCGCGTGAGTTCATGACGACATTGGAATAGGGCGGCTTTGATGAAACGGTGAACAAGGAGAGAACGATGGGAACTACAGCGATATCGGCATCGACGACTCCCCGTTTCGGGGGGGCGCACATGCTCGCGGGAAACGAGTCCGGCGGCCAGCACTTCGGCATCCTCGATAGCCTGCCGGCAGAAGTCCTTGACCACATCGTGCGGTCGGACCCGGATTCCACCCTGCGTTTGATGGACACGTCGCATCAGATGGAGAGTTTCATCGTCGGCACCGTACTGCAGTCCCTGTATGACAAGCTTGGAGGCTCCATCGCGCGAACCCGGCGCTTTATCCAGGCCGCCTTGAAGCGAGGCAAGACGGCCCGCCAGATCGTTCTGCTGTCCAGCCTGCTGACCGACCGGGATGTCGGCGTCCGTGGGCGGCGCCTGGTCCAGATCGGCATGCTCAACATCCGGTCGCACAATGCGCTGTGTTCGGAGTTGATCAATCTGCTTTGTCACCCCGACGTTGCACTGTATGCCTTCGAACTCGATTTTCCCTTGCTGGGGACTGACGACCTGCGCTGCCGTCGGCGGCTCATCGGCAAAGTCCCGCCACCATCGGGGAGCAAGATCGAGTACATCGATGGGAAGCGCGTCTATGTCAATGGCTTGGACAAGGTCTTCCTGCACTTCTCGGACTGGTTCAAGGAGGCGAATATGCCCAGCCTGTTCGGCGCGCAGTATAACCATAGCCTTGCGCCCTCACACCCGCTGATCCTGCCGTCCGATAGCGAAGTATTCGCTGTGGACGCCATAGACTATTCGGACCTCAGCGACAGCCATATCAGGATGGTCGCCAGTGTTGACGCCGGCAGCCTGGCATTGTCGATGGAACGTTATATGTCGGCGGACATCCTCAGGCGGATGAATAAAAAGGCCCCGCCTGGGCAGAGCGGTGTGCTTTACGCAGCGATGTTCGGCGGAAACGGCCCGACCAAATCGATCAAGACGGCCATGCTCACCCCTATCGGGCCTTATCACCAATGGGGGCGCGAGATGTTCCCCGCAAGTCCGTCCCGCTCATCCGGGAAATCCGAGCCTACGGATCGGCGGCTCAAGGCTCAGAGCGATTGCATCCTGCTATGACGGTGACGCCACGACTTTCCGCGATGGCGGGGAAAGTTCATCCAGGAATAGCGGGGAAGGCGGCGCGGATTTTGAGGAAGAAGTACTCCTCATCGCCATAGCGGTAAGCGCACCGCTTGATGAACTTGATGGTGTTGTTGATGCCGTCGGCGATGCTGTCTCGCAGATTCGACTGGGAAGAACTGCCCCACGCGCACGAAGTTCTGGCTCGCAACCTCCATCCGCCCGGAGCGATGGCGATACGCGTTTTGTGCCCTAACGGCGTTGCAACGTGATATGTGGCCGCTCTCCTGCACCGAACTTGTTAATCGCAAGGTATCCCCAAGACCCTATTAGGACTGGATTTAATGCGGCGCTGGCGCGCCGCGGTACACCCACTCCAGCAAGGCATCATGCGCCTGTTGGGCCTGAGCGGCATTTGGATGATTGATCAGACTGACAACGACATAGCGTCCGCCGTCGGCCGCATCGACATAACCGGCGATGGCCCGCACATCGGCCAGCGTGCCGGTCTTCAGATAGCCGTGTCCAGCAGCGCTGCTGCGTGTCAGCCGGTTGCGCAGCGTGCCATCCACGCCCAGCACCGGTAGCGAGCTCACGAAGATCGGCGCCGCCTCGCTGGCGAGCGCCTGTTGCAGCAGGCGGGCCAGATCGTAGGCGCTGATGCGTTCCTGGCGCGACAGTCCCGAACCGTTGTCCAGCATCAGCCCCGGCATGTCGAGCCCCTGGTGCGACAGCCAGCGGCGGATCACCGCCGCCGAGCGTGCCGTGCTGGCCGGGCCGCGCCGGTCGATCTCCGCACCGATGGTCAGGAACAGCTGGCGCGCCATCACGTTGTTGGAGTACTTGTTGATGTCGCGGACGATGTCGGCCAGCGGCAGCCCATAGTGGCGCGTCAGCCGGAACGCCGGCCGCGGCACGCTGCCGCGCCGGATCGCCGGTGGCTTCGCGAAGGTGCCGCCGGCCGCGAGCCATTGCGCGATAAAGCCGCCGCCGATGAAGTCGTCATGGCTCAGCGCGGCGTAGTTCAGCACCTGTTCGCCGCAATCGGCGGAGTAGCTGCCTTCGAACGAGGCGACCACGGTGCCGTCGGTCTGCGGGGAAAGCGTCGGCATGGCGCCGGCCCGCCAGTCGCCGCAGCGGCCATTGGTCAGGGCCAGCCGGTTGTCCAGACGCAGTTGCGCCAGCGGCGGCATGACCGAGACGCCGACCGTCTGCGTGGCGGTATCCGGCGTCAGCGTGAACGACAGGGTCTTGAACGAATACAGCAGCGCGTCCGGTGCCACGTTGTAGGCGCGATGCGACTCGCCGTCGATGGTGCCGCCATTGTCCAGTCCCTGCTGGAAGTAGCTGCGGTCCAGCACCACGTCGCCGGCGATCGTCGTCACGCCGGCCCGCCGCGCCGCGGCCACCAGCCTGGCCATCTCTTCCGGCACCAGCTTCGGATCGCCTTGCCCCCGCAGATAGACGTTGCCGACCACGCCGTCGGCGCCCGGCTCGCGGTCCGCGTAGAGCGAGGTCTGCCAGCGATAGCTGGGGCCGAGCAGTTGCAGGCCGGCGAAGGTGGTGACCAGCTTCATCGTCGAAGCCGGGTTCATCGGGGTCTGGGCGTTCCAGCTGGCCGTGGCTGTCGGCGCGCCTTGCCGGACGATGTAGAAGCTGGTGGCCTGCAGGGGAACGTTGGCCGCCGCAAGAGCCCGCGTGACAGCCTCCGGCAGTCCGGCAGAGGCAGCCGCGAGCCGGTGTTCGGCGATGGCGGGCTTGACGATTTGCTTGCGCGCCTGGACCTTGTCGCGCTTTGCCGGCGTTCTTGCGTCGGCTTCGATCGGAGCGCCCAGTCCCAGCGCAGTGCCGAGGATCAGGACAGGGACGGCGGAAAGGGATGCACGCAGGGCGGTCGACATGCGCGGGATGCTAGCACACGACAACCGCGTCGGAGACATGTCGCGGTAGTGCGACGAGCGGACCCGTTAACGAAAGAAGCGGCCTCGATATTAGAAGATTCACCGGTGTCCGACCGGCACCATGCAGCCTCGCTGCACTCATCCTGCCGAAAGGAACCCAATGTCCGGATTGAACCTCGCTTGCTGGAGCCGGAAGTCGGTCGACCCGTCGCCGCGGCGCACCGACGCGAACGTCGCCGAGGCGCGCGACAGCTTCGCGGCCAGGCTCGGCATGCTGTGCAACGGCTTTGCCACTGCCGCGGCGAGCCGCCGCGATCAGATACGAGCACGAATCGATCTGCGGAAGACGGAACGTCATGCGAAGGAACAACCCGAGACGGCGGAGGAGCGACAACAGGCCGCTGCGCGGCTTCTGGAATCCCTGCTCGCGGCTTCGCATGCAGACCATGGGGCGGCCCTCGAGAAGCATGCGCGCGTCGATGTGGTATCGCAATTTGTGCGCGACTTGTCCAGTGATGAGCGTCACGATTGCCTGCATCTGCTCCGTGCGTACCGCACCGAGATTCAAGCCCTTCTGTTGGAGCGCTATCGATCTTCCGATGCGACGATCAAGCGCACCGCGGCCATCCTGGCCGACGACCTCAACCTGCTCCGGAGCGAACTGGTTCGAGCCGAAGCAGGCGACAACAGGCAAAGCACCTCGCCGTTCGATATCGGAGAATACGAAGCGGCCCTTCGCGCGGTGGTTAACGCCATCGTCGAGGATCAAGGCACGCCGCAGTCGCGACGGGCCGTACGCGAGGCGCTGGACAATGCCGTCGCCTGTGGAGGAGCGAGCCGGGCGCTATCGGGCAAAGCGCTCGACGCCTACAACGATGCCGTGCTGGGCGTGTTGATCCGGCGGCCAGACCGCGAACTCGCTCTCGTGCACGCCTGGTTCGAGCGTGAGCGAGGCGATGCAGCCGATGCAGGATATCGACAGTGCATCGGCCAGAACAACGCATTTGCGGCGCGCGAGTTATCGAAGCTGCGATCGGCCGTCGCGTCGATCGAAGCAAATACGGAAAGCGCTCGACAGTCCAAGGCCAAACTTCGTGCCGCCTTTGCCGTTCCCTGCCTTGCAGCGATCAATCAGGCTTTGCGCCATTTTGAGGACCGGCGCTTCGAGAGCATCGCACCCTATTCGCGGTGGGACACTCTGGAGGGACACTTGTTGCCACCGGCGTTCTCGACCGAAGACGTCAGGAAGTTCGCAGCGTTGCATGGTAGGCTCGAAGCCATTCTTCAGCCCCGATTGGTCGATGCGAGTGGGAGAAAGGTCGCCGTACTGAAGGACAATATCGCTTTCCTCGAAAGCCAGGCCGACCAGCTTGTGTCCCTGTCGATGGAACAGTATGGTGCGCTGGTCACCCATGCCAAAGAAGGCTCGTTGACGCCAGACGTCGTGCGTGACGCGTATGCCGTCATCGACGCGGCGATCGAGCGGTTTGCCGGTGCGGTGCGCGCGGACGTAGCGGAACAGGCAAACAATCTGCCTGTCCTTGCGAAGGCCATTTGCGACCGATTCGTCGTCGACGAAACCGGATTCGCCCGACTACGCGATAGCCAATTCGGTAACCACCGGGAGCAGATCAACACGCTGATTGCCGTTCTGAATCACCTCGCTGTCGTGCAAGGCGCGACGCGCTCGCGAGGGCCGATTCTCGACGATGCCACCGTAGCCGAGCTGCTCCAATTCCTGACCCGCATCGCGCATCAGTTGAGCGATTCCCAGCGCAGGCTCCTGATGGAATGCGGCGGCGTTCATCACGCCATTCCCGACATCGCCATGCTCGGCGAGACGCTGCAGCGTGGGATGAGGCAACTGCAGCATCCTCCTGCCAGTCCGGCGGCCTTGCTAAGGACGATCAAGGACATTGCAGATTCCGGACTGGCCCTTCAACGACTCGCCGGGATGGACGATGCTGTGGCGGCGAAATCAGACCGGGCCGGCTCCGCGGCACCGGGACCGTCTTGGGAGCTGACCGATCTGCGCGGGTTGTTCCGCTTCGTGATTGGCGAGAAGTTGACACCCAAAGCGATTGCGGCCCTGCAGGACAAGATGCATCGGGCGGACTACATGGCGTGTCATCACGCCGTCGGCAGGCTCGCCGACGCGGTCAAGCCGTTCGTTGATCGACAGGAGACGAACGCAAGTGTGGGCGCCCTGTCCGATGAAATCATTCGCTGGAACGCAAGTTACGGCATCCTCGCCAGTGAACTGGCGGCACAGAGCCGCAGGCCGATGACAAGCAGGCCGGTGGACCTGCAGAAGTACCGACGCCTGGTTGAAAAAACGTTGAAGGACGCATACGGCTTGATGGTGTCAGTGGATAAGGACCGCATCAACATACTCGGAAGTCTTGGTACGGAGTACTTTGTGAAGGACGACCGAGGCGTCCATCGCGCAAGACTGGTGAAGGCGCCGCTGACCGAAGCGCAGCTGGATGCAATCAAGCAGCATTCCCTCTACGCGAAGGAAGGAGGCCTGAGCGAGCGCGCCACACTGGTCTTCCCGCAATATAAGGACTCGAGGGGCAAGCCGCATCAGTTCACGGTGGCGGAACAGTGGGCCGCCGATGTGGGGCGTTGCGATATGCAGGCGGGCAACGTATTGCTATCGATGAAAGATGTCAACAACGCCGAACTACCGCGCGTGAGCAACCCGCCGGAAGCCAGCGGCGCCAAACACTCTGCGAAAGCCACAATTGTCCGAACCAGCAACAACGGAGCGCTGTATCGGTTCATGCAGTCGCTGCTTGCGTTGTGCGATGGCGATCATGAGCGGCTTTTCCGTGCGACGCAGCAAATGAATCAGGCATTTCAAAGCGGCGCGTACGTAGCCTTGACGATGGAGGATTTCGGCTCGTTCGGCCGGGGAGAGCCCAAACTGTTCGACAGCGATCGGGGAAGCTTGCCCCAGGACAACGTCATCAAATATGTCTGTTCGCGTCGGCCAGACGGCGGTCTCGGGTTTACGGCCACGATGGAATTGCCGCGTATCAACGCGGTGGTTCGGGATGACGATTTGCGCGGCCTGACCGCAGAATCATGGCTCGACAGTGCGCGTTCGGCATTCAGAATCCAGACGTCGTGGGTCTATACCAGAAGCGGCAAGATCGTGCTTGACGACAAGCGCCCTTGTGAACGCAGTTATGTCCTGGTCCTCGGGCGGGAAACCCATCCGGCCAGCGAAGCAGTCGGCCACTAACAGGAGCCAATGATGACGCGCGTCTCTGCAAACGTAGTGCAATCCTGTCATGGCGATCCGCCTGACGTGTCGATATGGGCGTGGCGGACCGATTGGACGCTCCCCGATTTTCCCACTTCGGCGATCGGCTATCCCGATGGCGCCTCGGCAATTCGGCATCAACAATTCGACATCAAGCTACCGGCGGGAATCGAAAAGGACGTGGCGCCAGTCAAGCTGCTGGCCTTGGCGAACGGTTATATCAATGGGGCGCTGTCGAAGTCGAAGTTCCTGCAGACTGTCAAGCTGTTGCAGAAGCCGCAAGCGGAAAGGCGTACCGACGATCTCTTCAAGCTCGGTATTCCGTGTCATTTGATGAATTGGCTGATGTTGGACGATTGGGCCATCATCGGCTTGATGAACGGCGTCATCGACATCAAGGACTACGATTTCATGTCGATGTGGCGACGCGATCTGACGGATACCGGGTTCTGGGCCAAACACTTCCCGCGTGCCGTGGACAAGCAGGGAGTGGTTTCGCGCCTGCCCGACATCCAGTTGGAAGACTGGTATCAGGTCGGTTGCTTTACGCCCCTGATGCCCTGGCATCGCGACATGGAGCCGCCGACTCCGGGTGTCTCGCGTCATCCTGTCACGCTGGAGCGGATCCGTAAGGGATTCTGTGTCTACTCCGGGCGAATCCACTATCTCGTCTGTATGACCGCTCGGCGGGTTGAGAACTCGCGGATCGGTCCCTTGGGCCGTTATCAGAATGAGGCCGAGGTCGAGCAGGAGTATTGCCGTCTCTTCTGGAACGGAAAGAAGCCGGAGGAGCGCCAGTTCTTCCCCTGCAATATTGTCTAGGACGCTCAGGGCAGTGAGGCGGCGGCGCGTCGATCGGCGCGCCTCTGACCGATGCCCGGCCTGGCCAGGATCATGACGGCGGCGCCGTACACAGCCTGCCGAGCAGTTCCACCAGCGTGCTACGCTGTTCCGGCGACAGCTGCCGCGACATGCGTGCATCATGTTCGCAGACCGCCTCGGTTACCTCCGCCAGCGTCTTGCGCCCGGCCCCCGTCAACACCAGGCTGAACGCCCGTCGATCGTTCTCGGCCGGCCGTCGCGCCACCAGCTTCATCTCCTCCAGCGCATCCACCAGCAGCACCGCACCCGAACGGGCGATGCCCATGATCCGGGCCAGGTCGGTCAGTCTCAGACTCGGATTGCGCGATATCAGCACCAGCGCCGAGAAGCGTGGCGGCGTGATGTTCCACGGGGCCAGCGCACGCACGAAATCCTCGTAGAGCCGGATTTGCGCGCGGCGGATCGCGTAGCCGATCAAACCGTCCAGCACCCCATAGTCGATGTCCGGCAGATGCGGATCGAAGCCACCGGCTTCGGCGGCGGGGTCGGGCGCGAGCGTATCGCGGGTCTTGCGCGGGGAACGGGGAGATCGGGACGAGGGCGACGAAGCGGACATGGAGGCGGGGATGGCAGGCGTGCAGCCCGCCATCCGTTCAGGCGACGCGGAAGTATCGCATCTGCACGCGGTCCGGGAAGCGGGCGCCGGTGGCGACGAAGGTGTGTTGCATCAGCCAGCGATAGGCCGGCGCCTGGGTTTCGAAGCGCGGCGCGGTGCGGAAATAGATCAGCGACGGATCGACCGTCTCGCCCGCGGACAAACGCGCCAGCACGTCGACCGGGCCGCTGCGCAGCCCCGCGTTGATGATGTAGATCCGCGCGCCGTCGTCGGTCTCCACGACGTAGCGTGCCTCGATTTCGGCGACCGTGATGCCGTCGCCGAGGTCCGGACGGACCAGCTGGAAGTCGGCGCCGCCGGGCAGTACCCGGCCGCGCAGCAGCGGGCCATCGACGACCCCATCGAGGATCGGAATCACGCGCCGCACCCCCACCGCGCTGGCGCCGACCTCGATCGCCGGATCGAGGCGGAAGCTGAAGTCCGCCACATGCTCGAGCCGCGGCGTGGGCAAGGCGAACAGGCCAGCCAAGGTAGATTCAGCAATCACTTGAGCAGCTTCCAGTTGCCGTTGTCGATCGTCAGCATCACGCGGCCGCGCTGATCGAAACCGAAGTGGTCCTGGCTGGTGTAGTTGAGGACGCCGTGCGAGACCACGATCTCGCGCTCGCTTTCGAGCGCGGCCTTCAGTGCTGCACGGAATTCCGGCGTGCCGGGCTTGGCGCGCTTGAGCGCGACCGGCACGATCCGCTGCAGCACCAGGCCGGCATCGTACGGATGCGCGCCGAACTGCGTGCGGCTTTCCGGCCCGTACTGCTTCTCATAGCGGCTGACGTAATCGAGACCCGGCTTCTTCGGCAGGCTGTCGGCGGCGAGTTGTTCCGGCACGATCACCGGACCGGCCGGCAGGATCGCGCCGTCGACCGCCTTGCCGCCAATGCGGATCAGGTCCTTCGTTGCCGCACCATGCGTGTGATAGATCGGCCCGCGATAGCCGCGCTCGCGCAGCGTGGTGTGGGGCAGCGCGGCACCGGTGCCGGCGCCGGCGATCAGCATCGCGTCGGGGCGCGCCGAAATCAGCTTCAGCGTTTGCGCGGTGACCGCCGTATCGGAGCGCGCGTAGCGTTCGGTGGCGACGAGGCGAATGCCGTTTGCGGCCGCGGCGGTGGTGAATTCCTTCAGCCAGGTCTCGCCATAGGCATCGGCAAAGCCGATAAAGCCGACCGTCTTGACGCCGTTCGCCTTGGCCGTCGCGGCGACAGCTTCCGCCATCAGCTTGATCGGCTGGGCCAGCCGGTAGGTCCATTCGCCGCGGCCGGGCTTCAGCTCGATCGGCGAGAACGCCAGTTGTACGGTCTTGCTCTCGTCGGCGACCTCGGCGATCGCAATCGACGGCGCCACCGCGGACGAGCCGAGGATGATGTCGACCTTGTCCTCGCTGACGAAGCGGCGCGCGACCTTGGTGGCCTGGGTAGGATCGGAGCCGTCGTCGAGCACGACATAGCGGATCGTTTCGCCGGCGACCTGCTGCGGCAGCAGGCCCAGCGACTGCTTCTGCGGAATGCCGAGCGAGGCCGACGGCCCGGTCGAGGAAATGCTGACGCCGACGGTGACGTCGGCCAGCGCGGCGCCGGAAATCGAGCCGGCGGCGGCGAGCGCCAGGGTCAGGCGCGCAAGCGCGGTGCGGCGAAGTGTCATCGGTTGTCTCCCTTTCTTATGTTGTTCCTGGCGGTCAACGTGTGCTGCCCTGCACGGACTGCCGATCGAATCCCGCCAGCTGCTTGTAGCGCAATGCGATCGCTTCGAGCTCGGTGCGCGGAATGACCTGCTCGATATCGGTGAAGCCCTGCGGCGCGCGCAGTTCGGCCAGCTGCATGACCTGTTCGGGACCGTTGAGCCGGTTGCGCAGCACGATGCCGGCGGTGCGCGGCAGGCGTTCGGCTTCGTATTCGCGCAGCGCGTAGCCGGTATCCGGCGTGCCAAGCAGGCAATCGACCAGATGGCGGGCATCGACGATGGCCTGCGCGCTGCCGTTCGAGCCGATCGGATACATCGGGTGCGCGGCGTCGCCGAGCAGCGTGACGCGGTCGAAGGTCCAGCGCGGCAGCGGGTCCTTGTCGACCATCGGGAATTCGTAGATCGCGGCGGCGCCGTCGATCAGCGCGGGAATGTCGATCCAGTCCCAGCGCCAGTCGACGAAGGCCTCACGGAACACCGACTTGTCGACCTGCCGGTTCCAGTCGCTGCGCGGCGGCGTGTCCGACGCGTCGTCGGGCACGCGCAGTTCGGCGATCCAGTTGATCAGCGAGCGGCCCTGCCGGCGCAGCGGCTCGGAGATCGGATAGGCGACGAACTTCTGGTCCTGATGGCCGGCCATGAACATCGAGCGTCCGTCCAGATAGGGGGGTGCTTCGGTGACGGCCCGCCACAGCATCCGCCGCGAAAAGCGCGGGGCGTCGCCGCTCGGATAGAACTGCCGCCGGACCGCCGAATGGATGCCGTCGGCGCCGACCAGCACATCGGCGCTGGCTTGCACTTCGGCACCGTCCGCACGCCGGCGCAGCGTGAATTGCACCGGCGAGCCGGGCCGTGCGCCGGTATCGTGCACCGTTTCGAAGGCATGGCCGGTATGCACGCGATCGGCGCCGAGCCTTTCGACCGCGGTGCGATAAAGCAGCATCTGCAGCTCGCCGCGATGCACCGAGAACTGCGGATACGGGTAACCCGCGGCCAGTCCGCGCGGCTCGTGCCAGATCCGTTGGCCGAACTTGTTGTAGTAGGACAGCGAGCTGGTTTCGATCGCGATCTGCGCGAGCGCCGGTTGCAAGCCGAGTTCGGCCAGTTCGCGCACCGCATGGGGCAGCAGATTGATGCCGACGCCGAGCGGTTTCAGCGATTCGCTGGCTTCCCACACTTCGGCGTCGATGCCGTGACGATGGCAGAGCAGCGCGAGCGTCAGCCCGCCGATGCCGCCGCCTGCGATGGCGATGCGCATGGTGTCTCCTGCGGCGGTCCTGCGCGCGAAGGGCGGCCCGCTCTCTGTGTTCGACGAATTGTTATGGAGTATAACTAAATCGCCGGACCATGCAAGATCGGGGCGATACGGGTGACCGGTCTATGCCCGCACGCGGATTTGACCGACCAGAGCGCCGCTCACTTTCCCCAGCTCGGCGACAGCAGCCGCAGGCCGACCGACACGAAGCGCGTCTCGCGCGGCTGGTTGAGCTGCGTGCCTCAGGTCATGTCGATCTGAACCCGCTGCGGCACGATCCAGACCCGCGCGCCGAGCTGGATCCACGGCCGGTCGCCGCTCTCGCCGAAGCTCTCGGCGATCATGGCCCAGCGCTCGCTGATCATCGCCTCGCTGGCCACGCCCCAGGTCATGCGGGTCTGCCGTTCGGCGCGATCGTGGGTGGCGCCGACGTTCGCATGCAGCAGCAGACGGTCGTCGCGCATCGACACCGTCAGCGGCAGATTGAGGTAGAGGCCGCCCGGGGTCCTGCGCGGCGCAGCCTTCGGGTATTCCGTCATGCCGACCGTCAACGCGACGCCGTAGCCGTTGGTCTCGACCGGCTTGAGCACGGTCTTGCCCTGGAACTGCAGGTCGGTGATGGCGTTGCCCGGGCCGTCTCCGTAGCGCTGCACCGAGCCGCCGAGCGTCCATTCGAAGTTGCCGGTGAAGTTGCAGCCGGGCATGGCCCAGCGCTCGGTGCCGTCGCGATTGAAACGCAGCCACGATTCGAGCTGGCACGACTGCGGATCGACGATGCGCGCGTCATCGGTGACAAGAGGCCGCGCCGCCCATGCCGGCGGCGTCAGGCAGAGCAGCAGCATGGCGGCGAAAAACGGACGGAACAGCGAAGGGCGGAGGGCGATGATCGGCAGCATGTTGGGCTCGCAATGGCGCGCCCGAAGTCTAACGCGCACCCATGACAAGGTGTCGCATCGCGCCGGGCCGGCCAGTCGGCGCACCGAAGCGGTGTGGGATTTATCTGACAGTGGCATCGGTGGCCACCGTCTGCCGATGCCGCGCGCTCGCCCGCACAATCGAGCTACCTCTCGCCCGTACAAGGAGCTTTCGATGCGTACCCTTACCCTGTCGTTCGCGCTGGCCACGCTGCTCGCCACCGCGGGCTGCGCCGACATGACCCCCAAGCAGCGCAACACCGCCATCGGTGCGGGTGTGGGCGGCGTCGCCGGCGCGACCATCATTGGCGGACCGGGCGCCACGCTGGGCGGCGCCGCGTTGGGCGGTGTGGTCGGCAATGTGTTGACCGACGACAGGAAGAAGTAAGGACCGCGAAGGCGCTGGCACCAAGGCACGACGCCCCGGCCGATGGCCGGGGCGTCGTCTTTTTTGCCTGGCGTTGTTGCGCCTGCCGGCTGCCGATCAGGCCGGCTCGCTTCCCGAGGCTTGATTGGCGACCACACGGTCCGGCACCGGGAACACGATGTCGTACGCCCAGTTGTAGACGAAGGCGTAGACCACATAGAAGCCGGCCACCGCGAGGTCCATCAGCAGCGCGTCGAGCAGGCTGATCTTCAGATACCACGCGACGCCCGGCAGAAATACCGTCAGCAGGCCCAGCTCGAACAACAGCGCATGGGCTACGCGCACGCGCGGCGATTTGCGTACCGAGCCGGTCAGACGGACCATGGCCTTGTCGAACAGCAGGTTGTAGACGTAGTTCCAGATCGCGGCGACCAGCGAGGCCACCGCGGCGATGACGCCCATCTGGTGCAGCGCGTAGCCGAACACGAGGCTGCCCAGCGGGGCGAAGATCAGCAGGCCGATCACTTCGAAGCCGACCGTATGACGGATTCTGTCGAGCGTACTGCGCATTGTGCTGCTCCCTGAAAGACAATGGCGCCCAGTCTATCGGGTAGAGCACCAGATACAAGTTGGGAAGTATCGTCTATTCAGATGGATGGCCGTGACTGTGGCACCATGGGGCTTTTCTGCCCACCACGCCACGGATCGCCATGAGCCTGTCCCTCGAACAACTGCAAGCCTTCGTCGCCGCGGCCGAGACCGGCTCGTTTTCGGCCGCGGCGCGGCGCCTGGGCAAGGCGCAGTCGGTGGTCAGCACCGCCGTCTCCAATCTCGAAATCGATCTGGACAACGCGTTGTTCGACCGCAGCGGACGCTATCCGGCGCTGACCCCCGCGGGCGAGCGGCTGCTGGTCGAGGCGCGCGTGATTCTCGAGCGCTGCGAGCATTTCCGCGGCGTCGCCAAGAGCCTGGGCGAGGGTGTCGAGAGCCGGCTGGTGCTGGCGGTCGACGAGCTGTATCCCGAGGAAACGCTGGGCGTGCTGCTGGAGGAGTTCTCCCACCGGTTTCCCGCGGTCGAGCTGGAGCTGTTGTTCCCGGTGATGGAGGACGTCAGCCGGCTGGTGCTGGAGGGGGGCGCGGATCTGGGCCTGATGTGGCGGCAGGAGGTGCTGCCCCCCGCGCTGGCCTTCCGCGGGCTGGGCTGGGTGCCGATGCAGATCATCTGCGCGCCCGACCACCCGTTGGCGGCGCAGCAGCGGGTCGGCTGGGAAGAACTGAAGCGCCATCGCCAGCTGATGGTGGCGGTGCGCAGCGACAGCGAAGAGAAGATGCGCCTGCGCGTGGCCGCCGAGGTCTGGTGGGTCGAGAGCCACTGGGTCATCGTCGAGCTGGTCAAGCGCGAACTGGGCTGGGCCTTCGTGCCGTGGCATGTCGCGGCCAACTCGCCGGCGGCCGCGCAGCTGGTCTCGCCCGAGCTGGACTTCGACGATCAGGACTGGCCGGTGGCGATGGAGCTGGTCTGGCACAAGCAGCGCCCGCTGGGCAAAGCCGGTGCATGGCTGCAGGAGCGGGTCAGCCACCAGCCGCTGCCGCAGCCGGCGCCGCGGCGGCGTGGAGGCGGTTGATGTGCGGGTATCTGCGGGCACCGCTTGCCCTCTCCCCCAACCCCTCTCCCGCAGGGCGGGAGAGGGGAGCGCGATATCGCTGCAGTCCTCGATAGTGCGCGCAGCAGTGCGTGAGATTAGCGCTGGTGGTGGCTTGTTGCGCCGCTTGCCCTCTCCCCCAACCCCTCTCCCGCAGGGCGGGAGAGGGGAGCGCGATATCGCTGCAGTCGCCGATAGCGCTCGCAGATACGACGGACTTTCTCACCTCTCCCGCTCGCGGGAGAGGGGCGGGGGAGAGGGCATCGGGCGCCCCGCATCCCGCCGATGCGCGATCGTGCCTCAGCGCGACACCGCCGCCCCGTCCCCCGCCTCCTTCGCCACCGTCGTCTCCGGTCCCTGCCAGCCGCCGCCCAACGCCTTGATCAACACCACGCTCGCACTCAATTGCCGGCCGGCGATCGACAGCGCCGTGCGCTCGGCGGTATAGGCCGCGGTCTGCGCCGTCAGCACGTCCAGCAGGCCGGCGGTGCCGGCGCGATAGCGGTTGTTGACCAGCGACAGCGCTTCGCGCGCGGAGCGCAGCGCCTCGTTCTGTACCACCGCTTCCTGTTCGAGCAGGCGCGCCGCGGCGAGGTTGTCTTCGACCTCCTGGAACGCCGTCAACACCGTCTGCCGGTAGTTGGCCACGGTCTGGTCGTAGACCGCGATGGCCTGTTCCTTGGCGGCGCCGCGCGCGCCGAAGTCGAGCAGTGTCATGGCCAGTTCGGGGCCGAACGACCAGATGCGGTTCGGCAGCGACAGCCAGCGCTCGAGGGAACTCGAGGTGAAGCCGCCCGCGGCGGACAGGCTCAGCGTCGGGTAATACGCGGCCTGCGCCACGCCGATCTGCGCATTGGCGGCCGCGACGCGGCGCTCGGCCGCGCTGATGTCCGGACGGCGCTCCAGCAGTTGCGACGGCACCGCGACCGGCACGCGCGGCACCGTCTCGGTGAAGTCGATCGGTGCCAGCGAGAACGATGCGGGCGGCTGCCCGGTCAGCACCGCAATCGCATGCTCGTACTGCGCGCGCTCGATCTGGATGTCGATCAGTTGCGCCTGTGCGCTCTTGAGCTGCGTCTCGGACTGCAGCACGTCGGAACGCTGCGCGATGCCGGCCTGGTACTGGTTGCGCACCAGCTGCAGCGACTTCTCGTAGTCGGCGACGGTCCGCTGCAGCAGGGCCTGTTGGGCATCGGTGACGCGCAGCAGGAAATAGGTCTGCGCCAGCGTGGCCTGCGTCGACAGCAGCGTCGAAGCGAGGTCCGCTTCGCTGGCCTGCGCGCTGGCCTCGCTGCTCTCGACCTGGCGCCGCACGCGGCCCCACAGATCGACTTCCCAGCTGGCTGACAGCGTCGCGGTCTGTCCGCTGGTGATATTGCCGTTGCCGCTGCGCGAGCGGTCCACGCTGGCCTGCGCGCCGACCACCGGGAAGTAGCCCGCGCGCGCCGCGCGCAGGATCGCGGTGGCCTGCCGGTATTGCGCCTCGGCGGCGGCGATGGTCTGGTTGGAAATCTTCACCTGAGCCATCAGCGCGTCCAGCTGCGGATCGCCGAACACGGCCCACCAGTTGCCGCGCTGGCTCGCGTCGCCGGGCTCGGCCGGCTTCCATTGGCCCCATTCGGCCGGCGCTTCCTTGAAGGCCGGTGTCACCGGCGCATCGGGCCGCTGGTAGTCGGGGCCGACCGCGCAGGCGCCAAGCAGCAGCGCGCACGCCATCACGATGCAGCGGGGCAGGGAGGAGGGGCGGGTCATCGCTTCTCTGGTCATCATCACGAATCGAATCCGGCAGGCGTGGGCTCGGCCGGCGTATCGTCACCGCGGCCGCCGCTGTTGCGACGTGCGTTGCGACGGTTCCGCCAGGCCTGCCACTTCAGGCGCCAGCGGTCCAGCGTCAGGTAGACCACCGGCGTGGTGTAGAGGGTCAGCAGCTGGCTGACCAGCAGGCCGCCGACGATCGAGATGCCGAGCGGCGCGCGCAGCTCGGCGCCGTCGCCGCGGCCGAGCGCCAGCGGCACCGCGCCGAGCAGCGCCGCCATCGTCGTCATCAGGATCGGGCGGAAACGCAGCAGGCAGGCGCGATAGATCGCCTCGCGCGGCGTCAGACCTTCGCGCCGTTCGGCATCGATGGCGAAGTCGATCATCATGATCGCGTTCTTCTTGACGATACCGATCAGCAGGATCACGCCGATCAGCGCGATCACGCTGAACTCGGTGCCCGAGGCCAGCAGCGCCAGCAGCGCGCCCACGCCGGCCGACGGCAGCGTCGACAGGATCGTCAGCGGGTGTACATAGCTTTCGTACAGGATGCCCAGCACGATGTAGATCGTGATCAACGCGGCCAGGATCAGGATCGGCTGGCTGCGCAGCGACTCCTGGAAGGCGCTGGCGGTACCGGCGAAATTCGCCTGCAGCGATTCGGGCGCGCCGATCCGCGCCATCTCGTGCTGGATGCGCTCGGTTGCCTGCGACAGCGACACCCCTTCGGCGAGGTTGAACGAGATCGTCGACGCGGCGAACTGGCCCTGATGGTTGACCCCCAGCGGCGTATTGGTGGGCACCACGCGCGCGAACGCCGACAGCGGCACACGGTTGCCGGCGCCGGTCACCACATAGATGTCCTTCAGCGCGTTCGGTCCCTGCAGGTACTCCTGGCTCAGCTCCATCACCACGCGATACTGGTTCAGCGGATGGTAGATCGTCGACACCAGCCGCTGCCCGAAGGCGTCGTTCAGCAGCGAATCGACCTGCTGCATCGTGACGCCGAGCCGCGATGCGGTGTCGCGATCGACGATCACCGAGGTCTGCAGCCCCTTGTCGTTGGTATCGGTGTCGATGTCCTCGAGCTCCTTCAGATTCGACAGCGCATTGCGAACCTTCGGCTCCCACGCGCGCAACACCTCGAGGTCATCCGAGCGCAGCGTGAACTGGTATTGCGAACTGCTCTGCCGTCCGCCGATGCGGATGTCCTGCACCGGCACCAGGAACAGGCTCGCGCCGGGCTCCCTGGCGAGCTTGCCGCGCAGCCGCGCGATGACTTCGTTGGCCGTCTCGGTGCGCTCCGTCAGCGGCTTGAGCGTGACGAACATCTGGCCGGTATTGCGCTGCGAGCCGCCGGTAAAGCCGGTCACGTTGACCACCGCGGGGTCGGACTGCACGATGCGGATGAAGCTGTCGAGCTTCTGCCGCATCGCCTGGAACGAGGTGGCCTGATCGGCGCGGATGAAGCCGATCAGCCGGCCGGTGTCCTGCTGCGGGAAGAAGCCTTTCGGCACGATCACATAGAGCCAGACGTTCAGGCCGATGGTCACCAGCAGCACCAGCCAGACCAGCCGGCTGTGCCGCAGCGCGACCGACAGCGTGCGGGCATAGCGCTCGTTCATCCAGGTGAACACGCGCTCGCTGGCGCGATACCAGCGGCCGCGCGGGCGCTGTTGCTCCGGAGAGCGCAGCAGCCGCGCGCACATCATCGGTGTGGTCGTCAGCGACACTACCAGCGACACCAGGATGGCCACCGACAGCGTGATCGCGAACTCCTGGAACAGCCGCCCGATGATGCCGCCCATCAGCAGCAGCGGGATGAACACCGCGATCAGCGACAGGCTCATCGAGATCACCGTGAAGCCGACCTCGCGCGCGCCGCGCAGCGCCGCCTGCACCGGCCGCATGCCGGCCTCCAGATGGCGCGAGATGTTCTCCAGCACCACGATCGCATCGTCGACCACGAAGCCGGTGGCGATCGTCAGCGCCATCAGCGACAGATTGTTCAGCGAGAAACCGGCCAGATACATCACGGTGAAGGTGCCGATCAGCGACACCGGCACCGCGACGCTGGGGATCAGCGTGGCCCGCACATTGCGCAGGAACAGGAACACCACCATGATCACCAGCGCCACCGAGATGATCAGCGTGTGTTCGACCTCGCGCAGCGACGCGCGGATGGTCGGCGTGCGGTCCATCATCACGTCCATCGAGATCGCGGCCGGGATCATCTGGCGCAGCGTCGGGAGCATCTCGTTGACGCGGTCGACCGTCTCGATGATGTTGGCGCCGGGCGAGCGGTTCAGCACCAGCAGCACCGACGGCTCGCCGTTGGCCGAGCCGGCGTTGCGCACGTCCTGCACCGAGTCCGTCACGGTGGCGACGTCGGACAGCCGCACGGGCACCGCGAAGGAATTCGGCCCGGTGGTGGCCGCGTTGCTGCCGGCGGCATTGTTGACCGTGGTGGTGGTCGTGCCGCCCGCAGTGACCGTGGTGGTCGTCACGCCGTTGACGGTGGTGGTGCGCACCGTGCCGCCCGAGGTCGCGCTCGACGTGCTGGCGATCAGCGCGCCGGCGGTGGTCGTCGAATAGCTGCCCGGCGTCGCATAGCGGATGATCAGCGGCATATAGTCTTCCGCCTTCATCGCCTGGTCGTTGGCGTAGATCTGCCACGCCTTGGTGTCGTTCTCGACCACGCCGAGCGGCCGGTTCGCGTTGGTCGCGCTGATCGCGTTGCGCACGTCGGACAGCGCGATGCCGTACTTGTTCAGCGCCGTGGGATTGAGCGAGACCCGCACCGCCGGCAGCGAGGCGCCGCCGATCGTGACCTGGCCCACGCCCTCGATCTGCGACAGCTTCTGCGCCAGGATGGTCGAGGCGGCGTCGTACAGCTGGCCCCGCGTCATCGTCGGCGAGGTCAGCGCGATGATCATGATCGGCGCGTCCGACGGGTTGACCTTGCGATAGGTCGGGTTGCCCGGCAGGCTGCTCGGCAGCGTCGCGCGCGAGGCGTTGATCGCCGCCTGCACGTCGCGCGCGGCGCCGTCGATGTCGCGCGACAGGTCGAACTGCAGCACGATCCGCGTCGAACCGAGCGAGCTGCTCGAGGTGATCTCGTTGACGCCGGCGATCGAGCCGAGCGCGCGCTCCAGCGGCGTCGCCACGGTCGCGGCCATCGTCTCGGGGCTCGCGCCAGGCAGCGACGCCGACACCGAGATGGTCGGATAGTCGACCTGCGGCAGCGGCGACACCGGCAGCATCCGCAGCGCGGCGAGGCCCGCCAGCAGGATGCCCAGCGTCAGCAGCGCGGTCGCGACCGGCCGGTGGATGAAGATGGCCGACAGGTTCATGGCGCCCTCGGCGTGTCGACGGGCGGGGGCGCGCCCGGGGTGCCCCCCGGATTGCCGCCCGGGCCCAGATCCGCATCGAGGTCGGCATCGGGATCGCCGAAGCGCCGGCGGCGCCAGCCCTTGAGCCGGCCGGCGACCCGATCGAACGCCAGATAGATCACCGGCGTGGTGAACAGCGTCAGCACCTGGCTGACCAGCAGGCCGCCCACCATCGTGATGCCCAGCGGCCGGCGCAGTTCGGAGCCGATGCCGGTGCCGAGCATCATCGGCAGCGCGGCCAGCAGCGCGGCCATCGTCGTCATCAGGATCGGCCGGAAGCGCAGCAGGCAGGCCTCGAAGATCGCGTCGCGCGGCGCCAGCCCGCGTTCGCGCTCGGCCTCCAGCGCGAAGTCGATCATCATGATCGCGTTCTTCTTGACGATGCCGATCAGCAGGATGATGCCGATGATCGCGATGATGCCCAGGTCATGGCCGGCCAGCAGCAGCGCCAGCAGCGCGCCGACGCCGGCAGACGGCAGCGTCGACAGGATCGTCACCGGATGGATGGTGCTCTCGTACAGCACGCCCAGCACGATGTACATCGTCACCACGGCGGCCAGGATCAGCCACAGCGTGTTCGACAGCGACGCGCTGAAGGCCAGCGCCGCGCCCTGGAAGGTGGTCTGCATCGAAATCGGCAGGCCGATCTCCTGTTCGACCTGCTTGATCTTGTCGACCGCGTGGCCGAGCGACGCGCCCTGCGCCAGGTTGAACGAGATCGTCGCGGCCGGGAACTGGCCCTGGTGGTTGATCACCAGCGGCCCGGTGCGCTCGCTGATGCGGGCGAACGCGCCCAGCGGCACCTGTCCGCCGGACGAGGAGGGCAGGCGCAGCTCGGCCACCGCCTGCGGGTTGTCGCGGAATTCCGGCATCGCCTCCAGCACCACGCGGTACTGGCTCGACTGCGTGAAGATGGTCGACACCAGCCGCTGGCCGTAGGCGCTGTACAGCGCGCTGTCGATCACCGCGGTGGTGATGCCGAAGCGCGCGGCCGCATCGCGGTCGATGTCGACGTAGACGCGCAGGCCGTTGTTCTGCTGGTCGGTGGCGACGTCGCGGAATTCGGGTTCTTCCTTCAGCCGTTCGACCAGCTTCGGCACCCAGGTGGCCAGCGTCTGCGGATCGGGATCTTCCACCGTGAACTGGTACTGCGTGCGCGAGACGCGGTCCTCGATGGTCAGGTCCTGCACCGGCTGCATATACAGCGAGACGCCGCCCATCTCCTCGACCGCGGCCTGCAGCCGCTCGGTGACGGTGGCGATGTCGTCGCGCTCGCCCTTGGGCTTCAGGTTGATCAGCATGCGGCCGGCGTTCATCGTGGTGTTGGTGCCGTCGACGCCGATGAAGGCGGACACGCTCTGCACCGCCGGGTCCTTCAGCACCACCTCGGAGACCGCGCGCTGCTTCTGCGCCATCGCCTGGAACGAGATGCTCTGCGAGGCCTCGGTGACGCCCTGGATCACGCCGGTATCCTGCACCGGAAAGAAGCCCTTGGGAATCGCCAGGTACAGCACCACGGTCAGCGCCAGCGTGCCGATCGCGACCAGCAGCGTCGCGCGCTGCCGCCCCAGCACCCAGTTCAACGCGTGGCCGTAGCGCTCGATCACGCGATCGAAGAAGGCGCCGGTGGCGCGATGAAAGCGCGGCAGCTTGTCCTCGGGCACATGGCGCAGCATGCGCGCGCACATCATCGGCGTCAGCGTCAGCGACACCACCGCCGAGATCAGGATCGACACCGCCAGCGTGACCGCGAACTCGCGGAACAGCCGGCCCACCACGTCGCCCATGAACAGGAGCGGGATCAGCACTGCCACCAGCGAGAAGGTCAGCGAGATGATGGTGAAGCCGATCTGCTTCGAGCCCTTGAGCGCCGCCGCCATCGGCGATTCGCCCTTTTCGATGTAGCGCATGATGTTCTCGATCATCACGATGGCGTCGTCGACGACGAAGCCGGTCGCGATGGTCAGCGCCATCAGCGTCAGGTTGTTGATCGAGAAGCCGGCCAGGTACATCACGCCGAAGGTGCCGACCAGCGACAGCGGCACCGCCACGCCCGGGATCACCGTCGCCGGCACGTTGCGCAGGAAGAGGAAGATCACCATCACCACCAGCGCGATCGCCAGCAGCAGTTCGATTTCGACGTCGTGCACCGAGGCGCGGATGGTGGTGGTGCGGTCGGTCAGCACCTCGGCCTTGACCGAGGCCGGCAGCGAGGCCTGCAGCTGCGGCAGCATGGTCTTGATGCGATCGACCACCGCGATCACGTTGGCGCCGGGCTGGCGCTGGATATTGACGACGATGGCCGGCTTGCCGTTGGCCCAGGCCGCGAGGCGCGAATTCTCAGGGCCGTCGACGATGGTCGCCACGTCGGTGATGCGGATCGGCGCGCCGTTCTGGTAGCCGATGATGATCTGGCGGTATTCGTCGGCGGAGCGCAGCTGATCGTTGGCGTCGATGGTCGAGGCGCGCGCCGGGCCGTCGAAGCTGCCCTTGGCGCCGTTGACGTTGGCCGCGCCGATCGCGGTGCGCAGGTCGTCGATCGACATGCCGAGCGCCGCCAGCGCGGTCGGATTGGCCTGGATGCGCACGGCCGGGCGCTGGCCGCCGCTGATGGTCACCAGGCCCACGCCCTGGATCTGCGAGATCTTCTGCGCGACGCGCGTGTCGACCAGATCCTGCAGCTTGGGCAGCGGCAGCGTGTCCGAGGTCATCGCCAGCGTCAGGATCGGCGCGTCGGCGGGGTTGACCTTGCTGTAGACCGGCGGCATCGGCAGGTCGCCCGGCAGCAGGTTGCTGCCGGCGTTGATCGCGGCCTGCACTTCCTGTTCGGCGACGTCGAGCGGCAGCGTCAGGTCGAACTGCAGCGTGATCACCGACGCGCCGCCGGACGAGGACGACGACATCTGCTTCAGACCCGGCATCTGGCCGAACTGGCGCTCCAGCGGCGCGGTCACCGCCGAGGTCATCACGTCGGGGCTCGCGCCCGGATACAGCGTGGTCACCTGGATGGTCGGGTAGTCGACCTCGGGCAGCGCCGACAGCGGCAGCATCCGGTAGGCGACCAGCCCGGACAGCAGGATCGCGAGCATCAGCAGCGCGGTGGCGACCGGCCGCTCGATGAAGATACGTGACGGGTTCATGCGGCGTCCTCGTTGCGGCGCGGGCTCATTGGCGCGGTGCCGGCGCGGCGGCGGCCGAGGCCGGTCCGGTTGCCGCCACCGGTGCCGATGCCGCTGCCGGCGCGCTGGCGCCAGCAGCCTCGGGGCCCGACGCGCCGCCCGCGCGCATCCGGCCGCCACGCGCGCGCGGCTCGCTGGCCGGTGCCACTGCCGCGGCGCGCGCCGCCGGGTCGACGGTCTGGACCGTCATGCCTTCGCGCAAGCGGTCGGCGCCGTCGACCACGACGCGCTGGCCAGGCCGCACGCCGCGCAGCACCGCGGTCTGCTCGCCGTCGCTGGGGCCGAGCGCGACGGTCTGCACCTTGACCTTGTTGTCCTGGTCGACCACATAGACGAAGGTGCCCTGCTGACCGCGTTGAACGGCCGCGACCGGCACCACGGTGGCGCCGGCCAGCGTATCGACGCGCATCCGCACATTGACGAACTGGTTCGGGAACAGCATGCCGTCGTCGTTGCGGAACACCGCCTTGAGCCGCACGGTGCCGGTGGTGGTATCGATCTGGTTGTCGGTGGTCAGCAGCGTGCCGTCGGCCAGCTTGTTGCGCGCCTGCCGGTCCCAGGCCTGCACCGGCAGCGTCTGGCCGGCGTTCAGCTGCCGAAGCACGCTCGGCAGGTTGTCTTCCGGAATCGAGAACAGCACGGCGATCGGCTGGATCTGCGTGATCAGCGCGATGCCGTTGGCATCGGAGGTGCTGACGATATTGCCCGGGTCCACCTGGCGCAGGCCGATGCGGCCCGAGGTCGGCGCCTTGATGCGGGTGTAGCTCAGCTGCAGCCGGGCGTTGTCGACGTTGGCCTGGTCGGTCTTGACCACGCCCTCGTACTGGCGCACCAGCGCGTCCTGCGTGTCGACCTGCTGCTTGGCGATCGAATCCTGCGCCAGCAGCGTGCGATAGCGCTGCTGGTCGATGCGCGCGTTCTGCAGCAGCGCCTGGTCGCGCGCCAGCTGGCCCAGCGCCTGATCGAGCGCGGCCTGGAACGGACGCGGATCGATCTCGGCCAGCAGATCGCCGGCCTTGACCATCTGGCCTTCCTTGAACAGCACGCGCAGCAGCGGGCCGGAGACCTGCGCGCGCACCGTGACGTTGGCGACCGGGGTCACATTGCCCAGGCCATTGAGCACCACGTCCATATCGCGCTGGGCCACCGGGCTGACCACCACCGGCGCGGCCGGGCCCGCCATGCCGCGGCCAGGGCCGCCCGGTCCGCCGGGCCCGCCGGGGATCCGGCCGCCGGGGCCCGGCTGGCCTGCCTGGCCGGCATCGGATGCACCGCGCTGGCTGTACCAGTACCAGCCGCCGCCGGCCAGCAGCAGCACCAGCAGGCCGGCAATCCACACGCCGCGGCGGCCCCGCGCGGGGGCGCCGTCGGCGGGCGGGACGGGTCCGGTGCCGCGCGGATGGCCGCGGTACGGATCGGGATCCCGGTCGGAAGCGGGCCGGCCGGCGCTCGCCTCGGTGGAGGCATCGATCGGATGATCCTCGCCGTGGGTCTTGGGTTTGGCGGGCTGATGGGAGTCGGGATTGGCCATTAACTGGGTCCTGATGCGGGTCCTGAAGCGGGTCCTGGAGCGCCCCCACCGGGGTGCGCGGCCTTGCTTGTCGATGGAAAGACGCAGAAGTATGCCGCAACGGTCAGGGCCTTCCGCGGATGCGGAGCGGGGCCCACCTGCGGCGACGTGGCAAGGATACGGCGTGAGGGAGGGCAGACCTATGTCGGTAAGGAAGGGCTTTATTACAGATAATTACCAGCGCGCCCGGTGTAACTTGCCGAAACAACATTGCGGCGGCGCGGCGGGCGTGCCTGATTATCATCCGGCTATGCGACCCAATCAGCCCACCCAGATCCTGGTCGTCGACGACGACCCCGACTTGCGCGACCTGCTGCGCGAGTACCTGACCCAGCAAGGCTTTGCCGTTTCGGTGCTGCACGACGGCGACGGCCTGCAGGCCCGCCTCGAACGGGAGCGCCCGGCCCTGATCGTGCTGGACCTGATGATGCCCAAGGTCGATGGCCTGACCGCGCTGCGCAAGCTGCGTGCGCGCAACGACGATATCCCGGTGATCCTGCTGACCGCGCGCAGCGACGAGATCGACCGCATCGTCGGCCTCGAGATCGGCGCCGACGACTATCTGGGCAAGCCGTTCTCGCCGCGCGAGCTGCTGGCCCGTATCAACGCGGTACTGCGCCGCAAGCTGGCGCGCCCGGCGGCGGCCCCCGAGGACCGCGACAGCGCGACCTTCGGCCCCTTCAAGGTCGACTTCCGCCAGCGCACGCTGGTGCGATCGGGGCAGACGCTACCGATCAGCGACACCGAATTCGCGCTGCTGAAGCTGCTGCTGATGCATCCGCTCGAAGTGCTGTCGCGCGAGCGCATCGTCGAGCTGATGTACGGCGCGGCCAGCGGCGTCAGCGACCGCGGCATCGACGTGCAGATCTGGCGCCTGCGCCGGCTGCTCGACGAGGACGCGCAGCGGCCGCGCTATATCCAGACCGTGCGCGGGCGCGGCTATACCTTCGTGCCGGATGAAGCCGCGCAGGCCGACCTGGACGTCTCATGAAGCTGCGCATCGACACCCTGTTCGGCCGCATGGCGCTGCTGATTGCCGCGGTGCTGGTGATCAGCCATTTCTCGTGGCTGGCGATCCTGCGCATGGACCGCCGCGAGCAGCGCATGGAATATTCGGTGGAGCAGATGCTGTTCCAGCTCGACAGCATCCAGCGCGCGCTCGACGCCAGGCCGCCGGCGAAGCTGCCCAGCCTGGTCGAGGTCGCCGGCGAGGCCAGCGCCGAGGAACATTCGCGCGCGCCCACCGACCGCTCGCGCCGGCTGGTCGAACGCTTCTCCAGCCGGCTGCCGCCCGGCACCGAGGTGCGCATCGAGGACGAGGACACGCCGCGCATCTGGATCAAGCTGCCGACGCGCCAGGACTGGATCGCGATGCCGATCCTGTGGGTCCATAACCCGCCGCTGGACAACCGGCTGATTCCGGGCGCGATGCTGGTGGTCAGCGTGGCCATCGTGTTCGCGCTGCTGGTCGCCTGGCAGATCCAGCGCCCAGTACGCGAGATGGCCAATGCCGCCGGCCAGCTGTCGCGCCAGCAGCCGGTGACCCCGCTGCGCGAGCGCGGCCCGCTGGAGCTGCGGCAGCTGATCGAACGCTTCAACAGGATGGTGGCGGACCTGGCGCGCATCGATCAGGAGCGCAACACGATGCTGGCCGGCATCGCGCACGACCTGAAGACGCCGCTGGCGCGGCTGCGGCTGCGGGCCGAGATGCTGGCCGATCCGAAGGCGGCGGCGGGCGTCACGCGCGATGTGGATTCGATGTCGGCGATCGTCGAGCAGTTTCTCGCTTTCGCGCAGAGCGCCGAGCCGACCGCGCGCCCGGTGCCGGTCGATCGCCGCATGGCCGAGCTGGCGGCGTCGCTCGCCGAGCAGGAGCGCCCGGTGGACCTGTCGCTGGAGGCCGGCGAGGGCTTCCGGATGATCGCCACGCAGCTCGATCGCATCATCGGCAATCTGGTCGACAACGCGTACCACTACGGCGCGCCGCCGGTCAGCATCCGCACCGCGCGGGTGGCCGATGGCTGGCAGCTGGTGGTCGAGGATGCGGGCAGCGGCATTCCGGAAGATGCCTTCGACAAGGTCACGCTGCCATTCGTGCGGCTGGACCCGGCGCGCGGCGGCAATGCGCACTCGGGCCTGGGGCTGGCGATCGTCGACCGGCTGGTGCGCCAGTCCGGCGGCCGCCTGATCCTCGGCAATCGGCCCGAGGGCGGCCTGCGCGTCGAGATGGTGTTTCCGTTTGCGCAGCTGGCCAAGGCGGCCTGAGCTACCTGTTGAAGCCGCGGCTTACTGCTGCGGCTTTTTCTTTTCTCCGATCCGGCTTTCCTGTCCCGACAGCAGCTTGGCGATGTTCTGGCGATGGCGCACGATCAGCAGCGCGCTGATCGCCAGGATTGCCACGGCGACCACGTTGGTGCCGAACATCAGGATGTAGAAGAACGGCGCGAAGATCGCCGATACCAGCGCGGCCAGCGACGAGTAGCGGAAGAAGAAGGCGATGATCAGCCAGGTCGCCAGCGTGCCCAGACCCAGCCACGGATGGATCGCGAACAGGATGCCCGCGGCGGTCGCCACGCCCTTGCCGCCCGCGAAGCGGTGGAACACCGGGAACAGATGGCCGAGGAACACCGCCACCGCGACCAGCGCGATGCCGGTCTGGTCGACGCCGTACTGCGGCCCGAAACGCTGCGCCAGCCAGACCGCCAGCCAGCCCTTGAGCCCGTCGCCCAGCAGCGTCAGCAGCGCCGCCTTCTTGTTGCCGGTGCGCAGCACGTTGGTGGCGCCCGGATTGCCCGAGCCGTAGGAATGCGGGTCGGGCAGCCCCATCGTCTTGCTGACCACGACAGCGAAGGAGATCGAACCGATCAGATAGGCGAGCAGGGCAAAGACGAGATTGGCCATGGGCGGGGTCAAGAAAGCAGGGGAAAGG
>NZ_JAGFTW010000001.1:0-64294 GCF_017598945.1 Cupriavidus gilardii | reverse complement strand
CACCCCTACCGTGACCGCCGCCCCCACCCTCGGCGAAGTGGTGGTCACGGCCAATCCGCTCGGCAGCGATCTGAACTCGCTGGTGCCCGCCGTCTCGACGCTGCAGGGCGACAACCTGGCCGTGCGCCAGAACAGCACGCTGGGCGAAACGCTGAACAGCCTGCCCGGCGTGTCGTCGACCTACTTCGGGCCGAATTCGAGCCGGCCGGTGATCCGCGGCCTCGACGGCGACCGCATCAAGGTGCTGCAGAACGGCGGCAGCAGCATCGACGCCGCCACGCTGTCCTACGACCATGCGGTGCCGCTCGATCCGCTGGTGGCCGAACGCATCGAGGTGGTGCGCGGCCCCGCGGCGCTGATGTACGGCGGCAATGCGATCGGCGGCGTGGTCAACGTGATCGACAACCGCATCCCGAAGGCGCCGATCGAAGGCGTGACCGGCGCCACCGACCTGAGCGCGACCATCGACGGCGACGCCGCACGCAATGCCAGCGGGCTGATCGAGGCCGGCAACGGCAGGTTCGCCATCCACGCCGACGCGTTCGCCCGCAAGACCAGCGACCTGCGCATCCCCGGCTACGCGCGCAGCGAGCGGCTGCGCAACAGCCAGCCGCTGGAGGAAGGCGAGACGGAAGTCCGCGGCCGGCTTCCCAACACCAATGCCGAGCAGCACGGCGGCGCGCTGGGTGGCTCCTATACCTGGGCCGACGGCTTCGTCGGCGCCAGCTACAGCGCCTACCGCAACGACTACGGCACCCCCGCCGAAGACGAGGTGCGGCTGAACATGAAGCAGGATCGCTTCGCGCTGGAAGGCGAGGCGCGCAATCTGTCCGGGACCACCGGCGGCTGGTTCGAATCGGTCAAGGGCAAGTTCGGCTACACCGACTACGAGCACAAGGAAATCGAAGGCGGCGAGACCGGCACGGTATTCAAGAACAAGGGCTGGGACGCGCGCATCGAGGCGCAGCACGGCAATATCGGCCGCATGCGGGGCGTGATCGGCGCGCAGTTCGGCGCGACCCGTTTCTCTGCGCTGGGCGAGGAGGCCTTCGTGCCGAGCAGCGACACCGACAACGCCGCGCTGTTCGTGTTCGAGGAAATGCCGCTGGACGCGGCCGGCAACCTGAAGCTGAACCTCGGCGGCCGCATCGACCATACCAGCGTCAAGGCCACCGCCGGCGGCAACGAACGCTTTGCCGATGCCAACCGCAGCTTCAACGCGGGCAGCGCCTCGGCCGGCCTGCTCTACAAGCTGAACCCGGCCTGGTCGCTGACCTCCAACGTCGCCTACACCGAGCGCGCGCCCACCTTCTACGAGCTGTTCGCCAACGGCCCGCACGTGGCCACCGGCGCCTGGGAGCAGGGCGATCCGAACGCCAGCAAGGAACGCGCGACCTCGGTCGACCTCGGCCTGCGCTTCAAGCAGGGCGACCATAGCGCCGGCGTGTCGGGCTTCTACAGCCGCTTCTCGAACTATCTGGCGCTGTCGGCGACGGGCAACGCGCGCAACGAGGAAGGCGAACTGGTGGCCCCCGGCAGCGCCGACGCCCTGCCCGAGCTGCGCTATCTCGGTGTCCCGGCGACGCTGTACGGCTTCGAGGCCGAAGGCAAGACGCGTCTGGCGCGCAAGCTGCTGACCGGCAGCGACACGCTCGACTTCGAGGCCCGCGCGGACTACGTGCGTGGCGAGAACCGCGAGACCGGCGAGCCCCTGCCCCGGCTGGCGCCGCTGCGTCTGGGCGGCGCACTGGTCTATGGCGCCGGTCCCTTCGGCGCGCGCATCGACCTGACCTGGGCCGCGAAGCAGACCCGCGTGCCGGTCAACGACACGCCGACCGACGCCTACACGATGCTGGGCGTCGCGCTGACCTACAAGATCAAGAGCGGGCGCACGCAAACCCTGCTCTATCTGCGTGGCGACAACCTGACCAACGAGGAGGCGCGCAATTCCGCCTCGATCCTGCGGGACATCGCGCCGATGGCAGGCCGCAGCGTGCGGGTGGGCCTGCGGACGACGTTCTAGCGGCGGGCGGCGGCTTTCCCGTTCAGAGCCTGTCGAGCAGGCGCAACATGATGTTTTCCGCCGCGTCCTCCATCATGACGGCAAGCTGCGGCATCGCCAGGAATTTGGCCTCCATATGGTCGGCATCGGGCAAGCGCTGCAGCGCTTGCCGCCATTGCGCCTCCGCTGCCGTCAAGTCGTCCTCCTCAGGCGGCGCCCAGTACGGGGACGCGGAGACGCCACCGACAAACCAGTCCGTGGTCGCGCACAGCAGGGGGGCGAGATATTCCGGCGGCATCCGCAGGATCGCCTGCCAGACGGCGCGCCGTGGCTTCCAGCCATACGCGCCTTGCCGCTCCTGCAGCGTCAGCGGCGGGACGGCGGCCACGCTGTTCCTGAACGTATCGGCCTCGACCCACCGGCACAGCACGTCGACGCGATACGCGGGCGGCAAGGATTCGGCGATGGACAGGATCCATTCGGTACTCGCGTTCATGCTGTCGAGCTCGTTGAACTGTTGCGACGGTCCTTGCCCGAGGTCCAGCAATACTGTCTGGCGCGCTTCCATCGGCAAGCCCCTGACCGCCGAGGTCAGCACCTCGGCAAGAGTCCGGAACAGGCGCGCCCGTTCGCTGCCCGGCGGTTCGCGGAAGGACTGCCAGCGCACCACGATCGCCAGGCGAGCAAATTCGAGGGCCAGCGTGGGTCGGGAGGCGAGGTCGATCTGGCCGGCCCACGTCGGCAAATCGGCGGCCAGCGTGAGCCAATCGGAGTGAAGCAGCGCGGGCCGTTCCCGAATGCCGCGCAGCACCTGCGCGAGCACCGCGCAGCCCTCGTCCGTCAACGGCCCGGCCGCCTTCAAGGTATCCAGGAACTCCTGCATCGTGGTGGACGGCCTGGCCAGCGGATCGGCCTGAAGCAGCCGCGCGAGCAATCCTGCACGCTCCAGCGGCGCGAGCGCAGCCAGACGGGGCACGACGATACCGGCATGCAGCTGGGGATTGACCGATGCCAGCAGATCGCTCAGTAGCTGCCCGCGCCAGGCGGGCGGCAACCGGTCGATGCAGCCCAGCAGCCGATCGAGGGCCGCCGAACGTTGCTGCGGCGGCAGCGCCAGCCATCTGTTCGCCACGATGGAGCACAGTGCGGCGGCCAGGCCGGCGGCAGCGCCGTCATTTCGCATCAGTGCGGTTTCGATCGCGGCCAGTCCCGTGTCCCACGCGGCCAGGCCCCATGGCTTCTGTTGCGCGCCGGCCGCGGTTTCGAGGAGCGCCGCCAGACAGCGGCGGCGGGCATGCGTCACGCCTTCGGCGGCACACCGCTCCAGCAGCGCTTGCCATAGCGCTTCCCACTGTCGCGGCGCCAGCCAGCCCCCGCATGGGGCCAGCATCTCGGCGCGCTGCTCGATATCGAGACGCAAGTCCAGACCCAACTGCCGCAGTGCGGCGATGCCCTGGCTGCGAAACGGTTCAGCGGCCCAGCCAGCCCTCAGGCATTGCGCCAGGCCGATGCCGACGCTGGTCGCCTGCGCCGCGGGCAGCGTCCGGGCCCACTCGATGGCCTGCTGCCACGCCAGCTGGGGCGCCTCCAGCGCGCTGAGCAACCGTGGACCTTCGACGGTTCTGGATGCCAGCAGCGCCACCAGCGTCCACGCGGATATCGACGGCTGGCCGACCCCGCGGGCCGCGGCGAAGCCGTTGCGCCATAGCTCCAGGGGCATGCCGGGACTGCGAAGGTAGTAGTCCACCGCAAGCTGTGTGGCCTCGCGGTGTTGAGCGGCCGGCAACAAGGGCACCAGCGCCAGATGACCTGCCAGATCGAACGGCACCCGCGGCGGCGGTTCGACGTCCGGTCTGCCGCCCCGCGCCGGCTCGCGTACGCGCAGCAGCGCGAAGGTCAGCGCCGCTCGGCCAGCCGGGGGCAGGGCGTTCAAGCGCTGATCCAGCATCGCCAGCCAATCCTTGACGTTGCCGTCCCCCCAGCCTTGATTCCGAACCAGCTGAGGCACCCGCACCACGCTCGGCACGCAGCACAGCTGCATCAGCACGGTCGCCCTCGCCGCCGCGGGCAGCGCGTCACACGCCTGCAGGACTCGCCGCCATGCGTGGCGACGGTGCAGACGCGCCAGACAGCCCGTGCGCCGCGCCAGCGCCGTCAATACGGACACGCGGTCGTTGACGTCGGGCATCGCATCGATGCGGTCCAGCACCGCCGCCAAGCCGGACAGCGTCGATACCTGCCGCGCACGCTCCAGCGTCGTCGCAGCCAATTGGCCAAGCGCGTCGCGCACGGCATGACTGGCCCGCGCCAGCGCGACCCGGTCGCGCAGAGGCAAATAGCCGGCGATCTGCTTCAACGGGTTTGCCAGCATCGACCAGCGCGGGTCCTGCACGGCGCCGGAGCGAGCCGGGACCAGCGAAATGCCGGCAGCCAGGGTAGAGGGAATCAGCGTGCTGCCTGGCGCGGGCGCCGCGCCGGGCAGAGGGTTGCCGCCGGGCCGGTTGGCCTCCTCAGGCCTGGGCCAGGTGGCACGGCCGAAATTCTCGATAGGCATCGTATTCCTCGACAGATGGGTTCAAGGCGCTGGGCATCGCGCCGGGCGGGCATTGTTGCCGGTCCCGTCTTCACGGTCTGTCGACTACGGGCGCTGCGTTTCATCCCGGTGCAACAGGCACCCGCACGGGGCGCACGAGAGCGGCAAAGGGCCCGGGGCGCGTACCCGCGGTGCAATACCGCGCCACGGGTCTATCCGTCTTGACACTTCAAGAGCGTGGTCCGGACAATGCGCCCACACCACATATCCGACGGGAGTGCCTGATGCCATTCGTTCGTCGTACCCTGCGCGCCGCGGTGCTGGCCACGAGCCTCGCCTTGGGCGCCGGCGCCCTGCCCGCGCATGCGGCCAGCCTGACCATCGGCCTGTCCGGCGATATCACCTCGCTCGATCCGCACTATCACAACGTCACGCCCAACGCGAACGTCGCCGAGCACATGTTCGAGACGCTGATCGCCAAGGACGAGAAGATGCGCTTCAAGCCTGCGCTGGCGCAGAGCTGGCGCGCGGTCGACGAGACGACCTGGGAGGTCAAGCTGCGGCCCGGCGTCAGGTTCCACGACGGCAGCGAATTCACCGCGCAGGACGTCGTCTTCTCGCTGGCGCGGCCGGCCACCGTCAAGAACAGCCCGTCGCCGTACACGATCTACACCAAGGGCTTCAAGGACGTGGTGGCGGTCGACAAGCTGACCGTGCGCATCACCACCCACGGTCCCTATCCCCTGGTGCCCAACGATCTGTCGACCATCTACATGGTGTCGAAGAAGGCGGCCGAAAACGCCTCCAGCGACGACTTCAACAGCGGCAAGGCGATGGTCGGCACCGGCCCGTACAAGTTCGTCAGCTTCCGCAAGGGCGACCGCATCGAGTTGACCCGCAACGACGCCTATTGGGGCAACAAGCCGCAATGGGACACGGTGGCGCTGCGCATCCTGACCAACGATGCCCCGCGCGTGGCGGCGCTGCTGGCCGGCGACGTGCAGGTGATCGAGAACGTGCCGACCTCGGATATCCGCAAGCTGTCGTCCGATCCCGGCGTGTCCGTATTCAAGGTGCCGACCTTCCGGATGATGTACCTGCATATGGACAGCGACCGCGAGGCCTCGCCCTTCGTCACCGACAAGGCCGGCAAGCCGCTGCCGCGCAATCCGCTGAAAGACGCGCGCGTGCGCCAGGCGATGTCGAAGGCGATCTCGCGTCAGGCCATCGTCGATCGCGTGATGGAGGGCGCGGCCGAGCCGACCGGCCAGCTGGTCAACAACTCGCTGTTCGGCCACGTGCCGGGCCTGAAGCCGGACGCGCCCGATGCGGCCGCCGCCAGGCGGCTGCTGGCAGAGGCCGGCTATCCCGACGGTTTCCAGCTGACGCTGCATACGCCGAACAATCGCTATGTCAACGACGAGCAGGTCGCGCAGGCGATCGCCTCGATGCTGACGCGCATCGGCATCCAGACCCGCGTCGAAGCGATGCCGTCGGCGACCTTCTTCACGCGTGCCAACAAGCTCGAGTTCTCGCTGATGCTGGCGGGCTGGGGCGCCGACACCGGCGAGGCCGGCTCGTCGCTGAAGTCGCTGCTGGCGACCTACGATCCCGCCAAGGGCTGGGGCGCCTCGAACCGCGGCCGCTACAGCAACCCGGCGCTGGACGCCAAGCTGAGCGCCGCGCTGACCACGATCGACGACCGCGCGCGGGAGAAGCTGCTGCAGGAAGCCACCGAGATCGGCATCAAGGACTACGGCGTGATTCCGCTGTACTACCAGATCAATGTGTGGGCGGCGAAGAAGGGGCTGACCGTGATCCCGCGGCAGGACGAGCGTACCTACGCGTTCAGCATCACCCGCTGATCCGTCATTCGGGGACGGCCGAGGTAATGGGCATCACCGACTCCGGCACCAGCGAATAGATCGCCGCGCGGCACGGTATGCCGCGCAGCACCAGCCGGTTGCGCGCGATGCATTCGAGCAGCGCGCCGGTCTTCTCGGCAACGCGCCGGCTGGCCAGATTCTGCTCGGCCGCCACGATCTCGATGCGGGTCAGATGCAGCCGATGAAAGCCGAAGCAGGCCATCATCCAGGCGGCGCGGGTAGCAAGCCCCTGACCTTGGCGGCTCTTGCGGACCCAGTAGCCCAGATTGGCCATGCGGTTCTCGGTGGAGATCTGATTCAGCGCAACGCCGCCGAACAGCACGCGGCCGTCCTGCGAATAGATGCCGATGTCATAGGACAGCCCGGCCGCGACATTGTCCGCGCAGGTATCGATCCACAGCTGCGCGTCGCGCACGCTGTAGCGCAGATGGGCCCATGGCATCCATGGCGCGAGGCTCGCCATCGATTCCTGCACCGCGGCGGCGAGCTGCTCCGCGTCGGCCTGGCGAAACGGGCGCAGCGAAAATCCGTCGCCGCGCAGGATCGGCACCGTCCCCATCGCGCTCAATCCGAATTGCGAACGATCTCGCCGTCGACGGTCGCCGCGCCCGCCTTGACCAGGCCGGCCACGACCTGCTGCAGCACGTCGGGCAGCGGCGCGTTATCGAGATAGCGCAGCCGCACGCGTTCGAGCAGCGGTGCCTGTGCCATCCACTGCAGCAGCGCGTCCCGCGTCATTTGCCGCTGCTCCAGCAGCTTGAACTTGACCAGCACCTTCAGCGCGTGCGCGGCGTTGCGGCGCGGATCGGCACGCAGGTAGTCGAGCCGGCCGCTGGCACGCTCCAGCGCCGGTCCGACATCGGTAAACGGGCTGCCGTGGCCTGGAATCACCAGCCGCACATCGAGCTCGGCGATTCGCTGCAGTACGGCGGCCTGCTCGGCAAAACCGCTGTCGCCATCCAGCTCGGGAAAGATCACGCCGAAGCCGTGCTGCCACAGCGCATCGCCCGAAATCAGGATGCGCTCGTCCGGCGCGTACAGCATCACCGCATGCGGGTCGTGTCCGGGCGCGGCGATCACCTGCCAGTCCAGGCCGCCCATCCGCATCGTCTGACCGTCCTCGAGCAGCGCATCGAAAGCAAAGCGATCGCACTGCTGGCCGGTGGCGCGGAAGCTCAACGCATCGACGTCCCACTGCGCCACCGCATTTGCCTCGGCCGCCGGAATCCACGTGCGGGGCTGCCAACGCTGCTGCAGCCGCGCATTGCCGCCGCAGTGGTCCGAATGCAGATGCGTATTGATCAGCCGCCTGAGCGGCTTGCCGCTTAGTGCGGCGTCGACCAGCGCCAGCGTCTGCTCGGCGTGGGTCACATAGCCGCTGTCGACCAGCACGGTATCGTCGCCATCGCTCAGCAGCACGTTGTTGGCCGACAGCCAGCCGCGCTCGAATACGCGGATGCCGGTTGGCAACATGTCGGCCGATACGCTCGCTTCGCTCGTCGTGGTCATCGTCATGGCCGTCCCGCTCACATCGCACCGGCCGCGCCGGTTCCATCGTCGACCGTGCCGACCGCGGCGGCACGCTGCGGCAGCATCTGCCAGATGGCGCGCTTGTCGTCCTCGCTGCGATTGGCCCAGCCCGCGATCTCGTCGATGGTGCGAAAACAGCCCTCGCAGTAGCCATGCTCGCCCATGCGGCAGATGTCGCGGCACGGCGATGCGACCGCTTTGGCGTGTTGGGCAGCAAGCGCGCGGCGGCGCAGATCGGCAATCAGTTTGGGATCGGCTGACATCGGGCGAACGGACTGGCGGCTGGACGGATCGACGCAGTGTAGCGCCATTGGCGCGACGGCACAGCCCGGCGGATCCCGGACGGCAAAGCACGATCGCCAGCCGGTCCGCGCCGATCACGCCGGATCAGCGCCAGCCCAGTACCGGGCGCTCCTCGACGGGCATGGCGTCGACCAGGGCAAGGTATTGTTCTCGGGCCGCCTTCCACGCCGGACGACTCGCTGCGTCCGCGGGCGAATGCGCGAACCAGCGCGCGACGTCGTCGAGCAGGCGGGCGCGGGGACGAGGGGGCAATGCCGCTATCGCCTGCCACAGCGCCTGGCGGCAGCTGTCGAAGCCGCGCCAATCCACCGGCCGCGCGCCCTTGCGTCCGGACTCCATCTCGATCAGCTTCGGCAGCAAGTGGCCTCGCTGCTGGGGCGACAACGCCGGCAGCAGCGCCACTGCATGCCGTACCGTGGTGAGATGGAAATGCCGCTCGAACGCGGGGTCATAGGGCAGATGCACGACGCACATGCTGGCAATCATGCCGTACAGGTTGTTAAAGGGCAGCTTCTCGACGTGCTTCCATACCGCGTCGACGAAGGCCGGGATCGCGTCGGCGGTCCAGTCCGGCTCGGGACGCTTTGCCGCCGCGTCGTGCAATTGCAGCAAGGTATCGGCGATGCTGGTCAGCGCCGACACGGTGCCGGCGTCCAGGTTGGCCGTCGTGCCTGCCGATCGCGTCAGTAACGTGGTCAAGCGCGCGATCCGCGAGCGCCAGACATCGTCCAGACGAGCGCCATAGCGGCCGCACTGCGACACCACGGCACCGGTCAGCGACGCTTGCAGCGCGGCACTCGGCAGGGGCGGTTCCAGCGCAGCCAGACCCACGTCGATCCACAGTTGCGGCACCACCCGATTGCGCGAAAGCGCGACGATCCACTCGGCCTGCTGCGCCTTCGGCAGGCAAATCAGCGCACTGTCCAGCGCATCGCTGTACTGGCGGTAGTCGGCCAGCGTGCGAGCGCGGTACCACATGGCCAGCGGCTTCATCAGTCGATGATGGACCGCCAGGTCCAGAACTCGCTCGAACAGTTCGCTCGTACGCGGCCCGGTGTACAGGTGCGCCGGGATGTTGGCCAGCACTGCCGCCTGCTGCTGCGGCGGCAACGGATTGAGCCGTGGCAGCAGGATCGATTCCCATTGCCCGGCACCGGGCAGGTACCGCAGGCATGCCGCGATCTGCCGGGCCTGCGCCTCCGTGACGTCGCCCTGCCCGTTCGATGGCGACCATGCGTCCCACAGCGCGTCCCAGGCAGCGAGGCGAGCGTGCGGCGGCAACAGCGGAAACAGCAGCGTCTCGATATCGCGGCGATCGTCGTCCGTCACCGCGGTCGCGCTCTGTACCCACTTTCGGACCGCCAGACCGGCCTTGTCCTTGTCGCGCTGCTCCGGCAGCACGGACAGCGCCTGCAACAGTGCCCTGACCAGAATGACGGCGGATTGCGTGGGCCACGCCGTCGCTGTCGCCAACAGCTGTTCCCATGCCGGCACGCCCGAGCAGGACGGCCCCTCCGCGGCGGGCGCATCGGTCGGCCAGACCTGCGTCAGCATCTCGGGCATCGATATTCCAAGCAGGGCCGCGAGCGCATGGGCGCTCGCGGTTGGATCCAGCGCTGCCAGTTGCAGCGCCTGCCGGGCCAGCGGGACTGCCTTTGCCGGCGGCAAACGGGTCGGCTCGGCAATCAGGCCGGCGAGGCCGGCGACGACACGGCGCCGCTCGGCGGGGGGCACCACCCGCGCGGCCAGCGCCCAGCACGAGTCCGGGATCAGCAGCCCACGCGCGCTATCCGCCACCGACAGCATTGGATTCCTGCCGAGATCGAGCGCCGCGTCGATGCGATCGGCCAGGGGCAGCCGCTCCAGCGCGCGACAGAGCCTGGACGCCAGACGCCGAACTTCCGGCAGTTCATCGCGGCTGAACCCATACAGCTTCGCCAGCCGGGCGGCGAGCACGCGCAGCGGCCCCGCGCTGCCAGCGCCATCCGGGAATGCGCGTTCAACGGCATCGAGCACGAGGCGCAGGCCCTCGCATCGCTCGCTGAAGGGCAGGACCGAAATGCGGCCCGCCGCCAGCGTCAGTGCCTTTGCACGCGTCGCCCGATCCGGCGGATCGGCGAACGGTGCCTCGGCCACGGTCGCCAGCGCATGAGCCAGCGCACTGCGCAGCCCGGCGAGCGTCGTCCACGAAGTCGCCTGCAAGAGCGGCACGCAGTTCGCCGTTGACCTGGCGAGCCCGACGCAAGCCAGCCGCATCGCATGACAGTCCTGCAGGCTCAGCGTCGCGGTGATTGCCTGCAGCGCGGGCTGCGGCAACGTTTCCAGCGGCGAGCGCTCGCCGGTGTCGCGACGATCGCGCTTCGCGGCCCAGTCCCGCTGGCATCGCTGCTGCTGTTGCATCGCGCGCGCCGACAACGCGAACACGCAGGACTCCATCGCGCGACAGTCATCCCTGGACAGCTTCCACCGTGAACCGCCCTCCAGCCCGAACAGAGACCGGACGATGCGGAGCAGCCTGACGAAGACGCTTCGCCGGCGATCGGCCGCATCGAGCCGGGTCGCGACAAAGGACTTGTCGTCCAGCCGATCGATCCGGACCGGCACGCTGCCGCGAAAGCGAAAGACGCCAACGCTCTGCACGGTGTCCGACGACGAACGCCCAAGGCCGGACAGCGCGGCAATGCTGTCCGCATGGTCCGCGTCGTAGAGGTACCGGGGAGGATGAAGCATGATCGTCACGGCAGGGAGAACAGGGACTTGTCGGCCTCCGGCAGCCGGTCGCGCAGTCTGTTCAACTGCTCGAGCAATCTGACCCATTGGGCCTGCGTGTGGCCGGCCCTGGCTCCGTCTGCGCGCGCTCGCTTGAACCAGGGCATCACCTTGTCCAACGGTCTTGCCAGTTGGTTGTCCGCCAGCGCAAGGATCGCCCTCCATACGATCTGCCTGTTCGGCCCGAGCGGACCTTCCGGGCCGTCAGCGGAATCGATCGCATGCTTGCCTACGCTGGACGCGAGCCTGGCAAGCAAGCGCGGCTGTTGCGCGGGCGATCGCTCCGCATGATCGGCGATGAATTGGACCGTCATCCGATACATGGGCTTGCGCTGTCTGGCGCCTTCGTCGCGCAGCAGCGCGTCCAGCGCCGCATTGCGAAGCGGGCCGGGCGCGCGCCCGATCCGGTCCCACACGCGGCGAAACAAGGCTCCGGTCGCGCTGTGGTCTGCCGCCGTCGGGTTCCCCGACGTCCCCCGTGTCGCCATGGCGTCGGCCAGCGCAGCGATCGCGGCAAGAAGCACGGGCTCCCGGCCGGCATCGGGTCTGTCGAGCAGTTCGGACACGCCATCGACATGCGCCGGCTGGATGGCGCCATACGCGCACTGGCGCGCATACCAGCGGACCAGCTCGCAAGCCAGCGCCACCCACCGCGGGCGCGGCAGCTCGCCGTGATGGATCAGCGCTCGGGCGGTCTCGGTCCACGGACCTGGCTGTGCCGGCAGGACATCGTTGCGCAACAACATCTCGAGATGGCGAGCCTGCTCTGCGCACGGCAGCGTCTTCAGGGCGGACAATGCAACCTCGCCGACGTCATTGAACAGCGAGCGCTCATGGCGGCACAGCGAAAGCAGCGGCCCCGGCTGTCCATGGACACGTGCCAGATCCAGAGCGACGACGCGCAGCGCGGTCGTGTCCTGGAATCGTGCTTCCGGACAGACCGATTCGAGCAGCATCGCCTGCTGCCGGGGAGACAATCCGCGCGCGGCGGTGGTCAGCTTGTCGGCAAGCACGCCGGACCATTTGTCGAGCCGGACCACCTCCGCCATCAGGGCCGCGCCGACCTGCATGTCGGTCGCCTCGGGACCATGGCGCCATGCATCCCAGAGCTGGGCCCACGCCTGCGCACGTATCGGCTCGCTGGCGAACCCGGGGCGGTGCATGGCCATATGAAGCTCGATGCGGCGCAGCGTGTCCGGTACGTTGCCGGTCTCTTGCACCCAGCGCCACAGCGACAGCCATCGGCGCTGAACAAACCGTTGGGGAAATTCCCCGAGCTTGTCGATCAACCGCAACGCCAACTCGGCTGCCGAGGCGGCATCGAGCTGCTGCGCCGCTTTGAACAGTTCGTCCCAGACTTGCCCGACAGGCGACACGGCGCCCTGCCGGGAAGCGAGATCGGCCTTCCGCTCCCGACGCGGCCAGTGCCTGGCCAGCGCGGCAAGGGCCTGACCCTTGAGGGGGTCGCGTTCGTCGAAATTCAGCGTCGCGCCGACCATCGCCAGCCATTGGCTTTCGACCTGCTCCATCACGCTATCGCGCTCGCCGGTCTTGGTCCGGACGGCCGTCGCGGCGGCAAACAGCGTCGGCACCACAGCTTGCTGCCGGGCCGGGTCCAGATGCGCGATGGCGTCCGGCCAGGCCAACGGGTCGGGCACCAGCTTGCACCATGCGCGGCGCGCCACCGCCGGTACGCTGGCCGCATGTCGCATCAGCGGCAGCCAGGTTCGGAGCCGCTCATCCGGCGTGGCCGACTGCGGCAGATCCCTTGCCAGCCTGTCGATCAGCGCGCAGAGCCGGTCGGTCAGTGCGGCTCCGACCTGGCGCAACCCCTCCTTGTCACGCAGCACGTCGATCAAGGCGAGCAGCGGAATGCTGACCCGCTTGCGCAGGCTGCGCGCCGCGCTCAGTGCCTCCAGCACGTCGGCGAAGCCGGTGACGCGCTGACCGGGAGGCAGGCATGCGACGCGCGCGGCCAACGCAGCAAGCAGCTCGGCGTATTGCTGATGGCTCAGCTTGCGTGCCTCGTGCCAGCGCGCGGCATCCGCCAGCGCGGCCTGCAGCGCCGAACGCGTATGAATGCCTTGCGAACGCACCATGGCACGCGCGACCAGGCGCTCGCCTTCGCACACTCGATACGCCTGCCGAGAGATCGACATGACCCGCAGCCGGTCGGACGGCTCGAGGAATGGCAGAACGTCCGCAAGCGCCTGAATCAGCGGTGGTGGCGCAGACTCTGCCGGCGATGGGGCGGATGGGGCGGATGGGGCCGATGCGGTTGGGGCCGTGGATGGCGTCGACGATGAAGCCGGTGGCGACACCGATGGCACCTTGGATGGCGTCGTGGACGGCACCGGTTGAGCCGGCTGCCGCCTGACCATGGTCAGGTGGCACACCACGTTGGCGATCTCGCGCTCATGTGGGGGCTTGACCGTCCAACGCCGCCCGCCTTCGAGTCCGAACAGGCAGCGCAGGCAATACCCCAGCCGCTGCCATGCCGATTCGAAGCGAGGCGTGTCCAGCCGCGTCGCGCGAAAAACGGCGCCTCTCTCTATCGTGATCCGTACCAGCCCGCCATCGCGGAACCGGAACGCGCCGATGACCAGCGGCGTACCGCCGCGGCCCTCGGCCGGCGTGCTGGCGGCGGCTTTGCTGACGACATGGTCGGCTTGGTACTGGTACACCGGTTCCGTGGGTCCCATGGCGATTCGGTCGTTTCCGTGGTTCAAGGAAAACGCCGATTCTCCCCAGACGGCACGAGGGCCGCTTTCGCCATTGGCACGAATGTGCCGGTTCTGCTCAGCGAAGTCGCGCGATCGCCGGCCGCGCTATTGCCGTGCCGCGCCTGCGCGTTCGCGCTTGGCCGCGACCTTGTCGTTGAAGCGTGCCGCGTCGATCAGATGGCGCTCATGGACGCCTTCGGAAATCTTGTCCTCGCCATCCCACGCCGACAGTTCGAAACGCAGCTTGCGGCCCTCGATCGCGGTCAGCACGCCTTTGACGGTCACCGTCATGCCGGCCGGCGTCGGCGCGAGATGCGTGAAGCTGACCAGCGTGCCAAGCGACTGCTCGCGCGGCCAGTCCAGGTGCTCGCGCAGCATCTGCAGGCAGGCGCATTCCATGATGCCGACCATGTAGCCGGTAGCCAGCACGTCCGGCATCTCCGGGCAGCCCGGCACGTCGTCGTAAAGATTGGGTACCGTGGCCTTGGGCGGGACCGTGTAGCGCCAGGTGAACGCCAGGCCGGGTTTCAGATCCGGGCTCATGCCGCGCCCTCCTGGGCCACGTCGGCCACCTCTGCCCCGGTGATCGCCTGCAATTCGTGCGGGGTCAGATTGAACACCGCGTGCGGATGACCGGCGGCGGCCCACAGGCTGCCATGGCGGAACAGATCGCGGTCGAGCAGCATCACGGGCGTCACGGCATGGCCGATCGGACAGACCCCGCCGATCGCATAGCCGGTCTTCTCGCGAACGAACCGGGCATCGGCCTTGCCGAGGGCGCCGACGCGCGCGGCGACCTTGGCCTCGTCGACGCGATTGCTGCCGCTGGCGATCACCACCACCGGCGCATCGTCGTCCAGCCGCCGGAAGACGATCGACTTGGCGATCTCGGCGACCGAGCAGCCCAGGCCGGCCGCCGCCTCGGCCGACGTCCTGCCGGTCGACGGCAGCATCACGATCGGCTTGTCGTGGCCGAGTTCGGCGAGCAGACGCGCCACGCGGCGGGCGGATTCGGGCAGGGCGGCTTCGGTGCAGGCCGCTTCGGAAAAGGACAAGGGTGGGGCGAGATTCTGCATCGGGCTTCGGTCTCCGCGTGCTTCGCTGATGGTCGAGGTCGGTTCGGTAGACGTGCCGCCGTCAGACGCAGGCCGCCGCATTGCCTTCGGCCTTGTCGGCGGCCCATTTGGTCAGCAGCGCGCGGCCGACCCGCGAGTTGTTGGCGCGGCCGATCGCCTGGGAAATGAAATCGCCGGCGCGCACCACCTGCTCCAGATCGATGCCGGTGCGCACGCCCATGCCGTGCAGCATGTACAGCACGTCCTCGGTCGCCACATTGCCGGTCGCGCCCTTCGCATAGGGGCAACCGCCGAGGCCGGCCACGGAGGCATGGAAGATCTGGATGCCGACGTCGAGGCTCGCGAGGATGTTCGACAGCGCCTGGCCATAGGTATCGTGGAAATGGCCCGACAGCCGATCGAGCGGAAATTCGGCGGCGGCGGCGCGCATCACCTCCTGCACGCGGCCCGGGGTGCCGACGCCGATGGTGTCGGCGATGTCGATCTCGTCGCAGCCGAGATCGCGCAGGCGACGCACCACGTCGACCACCGCCGCGACCGGCACCTCGCCCTGATACGGGCAGCCCAGCGAGCACGAGATGCTGCCGCGCAAGCGGATGCCCCTCTCCTTCGCCGCGGCGGCGACCGGCTCGAAACGCGCGATCGATTCGGCGATCGAGCAGTTGATGTTCTTCTGCGAGAACGCCTCGCTGGCCGCGCCGAAGATCACCACTTCGTCGGCACCGGCCGCGACCGCCCCTTCGAAGCCCTTCATGTTCGGAGTCAGCACCGAATACAGCGTGCCGGGGCGGCGCTGGATGCGCGCCATCACCTCCGCGCCGTCGGCCATTTGCGGCACCCATTTCGGCGACACGAAGGAGGCGGCCTCGATATTGACGAAGCCGGCCTCGGTCAGGCGGTCGATCAGCGCGACCTTGGTGTCGGCCGGGACCATCGCCTTCTCGTTCTGCAGGCCGTCGCGCGGCCCGACCTCGACGATCTTCACGTAGTTGGGCTGGTTCATTGCTGCTCCTCGTCTGGTGGCGGCCGCCGCTCGCCGGCGGCGGTCTGGTTCTGGTGGCGTGCGGTCAATAGCCGCGCTGCAGGTCGACCACGCCGGCGATCGGCTGGCCGGCCTGCAGCGCGCGGATCTTGTCGGCAATCTGCGCGATGCTGTCCTCGCGCAGCGTCAGCGCCGAGATATGCGGCGTGATGGTGATGCGCGGCTCGCGCCAGAACGGATGTTCCGGCGGCAGCGGCTCGGTACGGAATACGTCGAGCGTGGCGCCGGCAATCTGGCCCTGCTGCACCGCGGCCAACAGATCGTCTTCGACCAGATGCGGGCCGCGCGCGACGTTGATCAGATAGGCGCCTTTGGCGAGCCGGTTCAGCAGCGCCGCATCGATGATGTTCTCGGTCTCCGGCGTCAGCGGCAGCACGTTGACCAGCACGCGCAGTCCATCGAGGAAGGCGGCCTGCCCGGCCTCGCCGGCATGGCATTGCACGCCCTCGACGGTCTTCGGCGAACGGCTCCAGCCGCGTACCGGGAAACCGAACGAAGCCAGCGTGCGCGCGATATGCGCGCCGAGCGTGCCGACGCCCATCACGCCGATGGTGAAATCGGCGCGGCGATTCGGTTTGAGAAATTTCCAGGTGCCGGCCTGCTGCTGGGCCGCATAGTCGTCCAGCCGGCGGAAATAGCGCAGGACCGCGTGGGTCACGTACTCGGCCATCTGCGCGCCCATGCCGGCATCGTCGAGCCGCACGATCGGCACGCCGGCCGGCAGCGCCTCCGGATCGGTGTCGCGCAGCCGCAGGATGCCGTCCACGCCGGCGCCGAGGTTGAATACGGCCTTCAGGTCCTGGCGACCCTTCAGCATCTCGAGCGGCGGGCGCCAGACCACCGCATAGTCGACCGCCTGTCCCCGGCTGTCTTCCCACGTGACGCACTGCGCCTCGGGCAGGGCCTGCGCAAACCCTTCGATCCACGGCGCATAGCGGCCATCCGGCACGTACAACTGCAACTTCATCGCTTCTCCACGTCTTTGGTCTTGTCCCGGCGTATTGTCTCAGACTCTGGTCCCGCACTCTGTGCGCGCCGGCTCCGCGGCCGGCGACGCGGCGCCGGGATTCAAAGCGGGACCATACCGTATTCGATGCGCTCGCGAGCGGAGCGGTACGGGTCCGCCGGCAGGGCCTTGACCCTGCCAAGGAAAGCCGACCTCGCCTCTCGCCAGGCACGTTGTTCCCCTTCGCCGGGCGGCGCCTTGGCGAACCACACGGCGATCTGCTCCGCGACCTCGACAAACTGCGCGTCCGGCATGGCCATGGCCTTGGTCCAGATGCGCTTCCTCAGGTCGCCAAAGTGGCCACCGCTATTGCCGACACCGTCCAGCGTGCGTTCCGCCGAGGCCAGCTCGGCCAGGATCGCCCCGCCGGCCGGCAGATCGTCGGCCACGGCCTGAACGGCGCGCCGCAGCGTTTGTTCGGTCCAGATATGGGGATTCTTGCGCGTCTCGTTCGGCGGCGGCTCAGGCGTCTTCAGCGCAATGAGCTCCTGAAGCATTGCCTGCCGGCCGGCGGACGGGAGCCGGCGCGACAGTGCCCAGATGCGCTCGAGCAGCGTCCCGATGCGCTGCGTGTGGGCGCGGTCGTGCCCTTCTGCCGCCAGCAGCGCGATGCTGTTGACCAGTTGTGCCAGGGCTGCCGCTGCCTCGGCAGTGCCGTCGCTGCGCATGCCGCGAATCAGCGGCAGCAAGGCCTCGGCCGCCTGCACCGCGGCGTGCAGCCCCTCGGCGCCGCTCAGCAACGCTTCGTCGCACTGCCGTGCCAGCGTGCTCAGCGCACGGGCACAGGCATCGCAGGTTGTGTCGTCGGCGCCCTGGCGGGTCAATGTGACCAGTTCGTTCAGCGTCGGGATCAGCGCGGGAAGCAGCGACGATGGCGGCTGATCGGCATTGCCTCGGAGCGGCCCGGTCTCCAGCCACTGGGCCAGAACCTGGGCTTTGTCCGGCCACGGGACATGGGTCTGTATCGCCGCCAGCAAGTCGGCCCTGGGAATCCATCGGCAGTGCAGCAGCGGGGCTGCCGGTCCACCGCGCTTGAGCAGGTCCAGCGCCACCTCGTGCAGCGCCGTTCTCAGTTCGGGGGTATCCAGCGACGGGTCTGCTCCTCGGCGTTTGTCGGCCACGTAGATCAGCGCAAGCAGCATGTCGGCGCACTGTTTCGGATACGCCGCAATGCCATCCCTGCAGAATCGGATCACCCGCGGCCAGCGGTCCTGCGCCGGCACCCATGCCAGCTGATACACCGCTTCCTCGCCATGGTCAGCCAGCCGGTCCGCCTCGATACGGTCCCACGCGCCCGACCAGCAATCGGCCCGCTCCGCCTCGTCGATCCGGGCCAGCAGCGCCAGCGACAGCGCGACTTCCTGCGGGTTGTCCGGCGGCAATCGGCCTTGCCACTTTCGCAGCAATGCCAGCGCTGTCGCGGCCGCATCGTGCTTGTCGCCGAAGTCCCACAGGCATCGCGCCAGCGCGCATGCCAGCACCATGCCGGCAGGCCGGGGCAAGCGGTCCAATTGCTGCTGCAGCGTGTGCCAACGTTCGAGCGCGTGGGCGCCCAACACGAGGCTCTTGCCTGCAAGCTGGCCGGAATCGATCTCTTTCAGGCACTCTGCCAGGACGGCAAAGCGATGCGCGGCCACAGTCGGGTCACTGGCGACGGCCGCTTCGGCATCGGCGAACAATTCGTCCCACCGGCTGGCTCGCTCTGCCGCCGCGATCCCATTCGAGGCCATGAACGCCCCGGCCAGCACGCACAGCCCTTGCTTGCGCTGCGCCGGCGTCAACGCTGCGGCGAGCGCCGTATAGGCCGCCTTGTCGGGCACCAGCGCGGATTCGATCTCGGCCCGCTGGCCCTTGAGCGAGCGCATCAGCAAGGCCAGCTGCGCCTGCAGGCGAATCGTATCCGGCAAGCGGGCAGCCACTTCGAGCAGATGGCGCGCGGCACGCGAATGCTCGTGCGGCGGGAGCGCAGCCTGTCGGCTTGCGAGCGCGCCCAGCAGTTCGACCTGGTCCACCGCCGAAAGCCGGCCGGCACCCGCCGATTCGGGACCGCCCAGGCCGTACTCGGCCGTCACCGCCTTCAGGTCCTTCAGCGTGCGGATGCCGGTCGCTGCCCGCATCGCCCTGTGGGCATCCAGGTCCATCCAGGAGTCCGTCGGCAAGCGCAAGGACCTGTGGACCAGGCTCAACGCCGTCCGATCGCGCCGGTTCAGATTGACGATCACGCAACGCAGCACCGGATCGGCATGGCAGAGTGACAGCAGACTCGTCGCCCCGGCCGGCGCCGGCGCAGCAGCGGCGAGCGGCGTGCTTCCCGGCACGAACGCATCCAGCGAATCGTTGCGGTATTCCGCCCAGCGCTGATTGAGGACGTCGGCACCATCGCGCGCGTTCAGACACCAGGCGCGTCCGCCTTCGGCGTCGAACACCGTTCTGAGCCAGTACAGGATTTTCTGTAGCACACCGTCGCGTGGCGCTTCCTTGACGACCCGCTGCGCCCACAGCTTGCCGTTGCCGAGCAGCCGGATGGAGACGGCATAGCCGTTGAACCAGAATTGACCGAGGTCGACGGACTTGCCGGCGTTGGAAGGGACTGCGCCCACGGCATGCGGGGAGAGCAGCCGGGCGGAAGGTTCAAGTTGGTATCGCGGCATGGGGACTCGACAGAGGAAGTGGCACGGATTTCCTCGTTGCCGCGCAGCCGACCGGACCGGTCGATGGATCCCTGGCGCCGACGGGCCGGCGCCCTGGCGGCGGCACCGGTACCGTCGGCCGCCGGGACTGGCGTCGCGACAAACAAGGCAGCGCGGCATTGTCGAAGCAGCCGCGGCCGCTTGCTTGCACGAAGGAGCGGCCCACTTTCCGATTCGGACAGCGGACCGTCCCGCGGTGGGCCTTCAACTGCCCTTCGCCTCGAACCCCAGCAGCTGCTCGCCCTCGCCGACCTGATCGCCGACCCCGTACAGCACTTCGCCGACCACGCCGTCCGCCGGCGCCGAGATGGTGTGCTCCATCTTCATCGCCTCCATCACCAGCAGCGGCGTGCCGCGCGTGACGGTCGCGCCGGCTTCGACCATCACCGCGATCACCTTGCCCGGCATCGGCGCGGTCAGCTTGCCGCCCTCGCCTTCGGCGTCGCCGGCGTGCGCCAGCGGGTCCTGCCATTCCAGCGCGACATGCCGCCCGCCGGCGAACACGTGAAAGACATCGCCGTCGCGATGCACCTGTCCGTGCGCGCGGCGCGTGCCGAGGTCGACGTGGACATCGTCGGCGGCGCAATGCGAGCGGAACGGCGCGGCCTGGTCGGCATAGAACAGCGTGCTGCCGTGCGCGTCGGCCTGCAGCGTGACCTCCAGCGTGTCGGCGCCATGCGTGAAGCGCAGCAGGCGCTGGGCGCCCGCGTTCAGCCGCCACGGGCCGGCATGGGTCCACGGCGAATGCGGATCGGCCGCATCGATGCGGCGCTCGCGCGCCTCGGCATCGAGCAGCGCCGCCACCGCCAGCGCGATCAGCTCCATGCCCACCGGCGCCGGCGGCGCGAACAGCGTGGCCTCGTGACGGGCAATCAGGCCGGTATCCAGGTCGGCCTTGGTGAACGGTTCGGAGGCCACCAGCCGCTGCAGGAACGCGATATTGGTCGACAGTCCGACCACGTGATAGGCGGCCAGCGCCTGCCGCATCCGCGCCAGCGCCTCGGCGCGGTCCTTGCCCCAGACGATCAGCTTGGCAATCATCGGGTCGTAATACGGGCTGATCGCATCGCCCTCGCGCACGCCCGAATCGATCCGCACGCCGGCGGGGCCATGCACGTCTTCTCCCCGCATGAACTGCACCGCGGGCGGCGTGCGCAGGTAGCGCAGCGTGCCGGTCGACGGCAGGAATTGCTTGTCGGGGTTCTCGGCGTAGATGCGCGCCTCGAGCGCATGACCGTCGATGCGCAGCTGGTCCTGCGAGAGCGGCAGCGGCTCGCCGGCGGCCACGCGCAATTGCCATTCGACCAGGTCCTGGCCGGTGATCATCTCGGTCACCGGGTGCTCGACCTGCAGCCGCGTGTTCATCTCCATGAAGTAGAACGAGCCGTCCTGGTTTGCGATGAACTCGACCGTGCCGGCGCCGACATAGCCGACCGCCTTCGCCGCGGCGACCGCCGCCTCGCCCATCGCGCGGCGGCGCTCCTCGGTCATGCCCGGTGCCGGCGCTTCCTCCAGCACCTTCTGATGGCGCCGCTGCACCGAGCAGTCGCGCTCGAACAGATAGACGCAATTGCCCTGCGTGTCGGCGAACACCTGGATCTCGATATGGCGCGGCCGCGTCAGGTACTTCTCGACCAGCACCTTGTCGTCGCCGAAGCTGGCGCTGGCCTCGCGCTTGACCGAGGCCAGCGCCGCCTCGAAGCCGGCCGCGTCCTCGACCACGCGCATGCCCTTGCCGCCGCCGCCCGCGCTGGCCTTGAGCAGCACCGGGTAGCCGATGCGGTCGGCCTCGCGGCGCAGCAGCGCCGGGTCCTGGTCCTCGCCGTGATAGCCCGGCACCAGCGGCACCGCCGCGCGTTCCATCAGCTGCTTGGCCGCGCTCTTGCTGCCCATCGCGCGGATCGCCGAGGCCGGCGGTCCGATGAACACCAGCCCGGCCGCAGCGCACGCCTCGGCAAAGCCCTCGTTCTCCGACAGGAAGCCGTAGCCGGGATGGATCGCCTGCGCGCCGGTCGCGCGCGCCATCTCGATGATGTGGTCGCCGCGCAGATAGCTGTCGCGCGCCGCGGCCCCGCCGATATGCACGGCCTCGTCGCAGTAGGCGACATGGCGCGCCTGCGCGTCGGCGTCGGAATAGACCGCGACGGTGCGGATGCCCAGGCGCCGGCAGGTAGCGGCGACACGGCAGGCGATTTCGCCGCGGTTGGCGATCAGGATCTTGGTGAACATGGCTCCTCCTTGTTGATGGGGAACGGCGACCGGCTGGCTGCACGTGTCCGCGCTGCGCCTCCCCCACCGTCGTCCGCGCTTTCGCGAGGCGACGGGAGAACGGCAGGCGCGGACACCCTCGTCATCCCGCGTGTCCTTCCGCGCGGATGCCGAGCCGGCCCAGCAGCGCGCGATCGCGCTCGGCCTGCGGGTTGCCGGTGGTCAGCAGCTTGTCGCCGTAGAAAATCGAATTGGCGCCGGCCAGGAAGCACAGCGCCTGCAACGCTTCGTCCATGGCCTCGCGGCCGGCGGACAGGCGCACCATCGCGCGCGGCATCGTGATGCGCGCGACCGCGATGGTGCGGACGAACTCGAACGGGTCCAGCGGCGCGGTGCCCGCCAGCGGCGTGCCCTCGACCTGGACCAGGTTGTTGATCGGCACCGACTCCGGATACGGCTCCATGTTGGCCAGCTGCGCGATCAGGCCCGCGCGCGCCTCGCGCGTTTCGCCCATGCCGACGATGCCGCCGCAGCAGACGTTGATGCCGGCCTCGCGCACATGGCCGATGGTGTCGAGGCGGTCCTGGTAGGTCCGCGTGCTGATGATCTCGCCATAGAACTCCGGCGAGGTATCGAGATTGTGGTTGTAGTAGTCGAGGCCGGCGTCCTTCAGGCGCTGCGCCTGTTCGGCGCGCAGCATGCCCAGCGTCACGCACGTCTCCAGCCCCATGGCCTTGACCTCGCGCACCATCTCGATCACGGGTTCGAGATGACGGTCCTTCGGGCTGCGCCACGCGGCGCCCATGCAGAAGCGCGTGGCGCCGTTGGCCTTGGCGGTGCGCGCGGCGTCGAGCACCTCGTCCAGGCCCATCAGCTTCTCGGCCTTGACGCCGGCATCGTGGTGCGCGCTTTGCGGGCAATAGCCGCAATCCTCTTCGCAGCCGCCGGTCTTGATCGACAGCAGCGTCGACAGCTGCACGGTGTTGGCGTCGAAGTGCTCGCGGTGAACCTGTTGCGCGCGGAACAGCAGATCGTTGAACGGCAACGCAAACAACGCCGCGACGGCGTCGACGGTCCAGCGGGCGTTGGTGCCGGCGTTCGTGCCGGCGTTGGTGCGGGCGTTGGCGTCGGCGTTGCCGGCCTGCGCAGCTTGCTGGCGTGCGCTCTGGCGCAGCGAATCGGCGGAAATGGTAGCGATGGTAGTCATGTCGATGCGAATTCTGTTGTCAGGCGGCGCGCTCAAAGCGCGTCGCCGGGATGTCGGTTGAGGTCGAGCAGCGGGGCCAGATCGAGGCGGCGCGCGGCTTGATCGGCAGGCACTTGCCAGGGCAGCGTACCGAGCCAGGGCGTGCCGATCGCGTCGAAGGCGTCGCGCAGCGTGGCGATGTTCTCGTCGGCCAGCAGCATGTCCGGATCGATCCGGTTGGCGATCCAGCCGGCCAGGCGCAGCCCGCGCGCGCGCACCGCCTCCGCGGTCAGCAGCGCATGGTTCAGGCAGCCGAGCCGGATGCCGACCACCAGGATCACCGGCAGATCGAGCCGGACCGCCAGATCGGCGGTATCCCAGCCGTCGGGACCGGTGGCCAGCGGCACGCGAAAGCCCCCGACGCCCTCGACCACGACCGCGTCGGCCTGCGCGCGCAGCGCGGCAAACGCGGACAGGATCGGCTCGGCTTCGATGCGCACGCCATCGGCCTGCGCCGCCAGATGCGGCGAGCATGGCGTGCGCAGCAGCCAGGGGCAGGTCTGCGCCAGCGGCACGTCGACGCTGCTGGCCGCGCGCAGTTGCGCGACATCGTCGTTATGCCATTGGCCGTCGCGCCACTCGCAGCCGCTGGCGACCGGCTTCATGCCGACCGTGGTGCGGCCCTGCGCGGCCAGCGCATGCAGCAGCGCCGCCGTGGCGTGGGTCTTGCCCACGCCGGTATCGGTGCCGGTGACGAAACAGGCGAATGCGGAGAGTCGGCTCATGCGGCCACCCTGCATGAACGCGCGGCCTGCGCCGCCAAGGCCCCGAGCGCCGCCAGCAAGGCCGCGACATCCGCCTGCGCATGCGCGGCAGACAGGGTAATGCGCAGCCGCGCGGTGCCCTCGGGCACGGTCGGCGGTCGGATCGCGCCAACGCGGATGCCGGCCTGCTCGAGCCCGGCCGACAGCATCAAGGCCGCGGCGTTGTCGCCGACGATCAGCGGCTGGATCGCGGTCGCGCTGTCGGCCAGCTGCCAGCCCGCCTGCGCGGCCATCGGCGCCAGACCGGTCCGCAGTTCGGCGATGCGCTGCCGCAGCGCCGCGCGCCGCCGCGCGCCTTCATCGCCTTCGATCAGCGCGAGGCTGGTCAGCAGCGCATGGGCCGCCGCCGGCGGCGCCGCCGTGGTGAAGATATACGTGCGCGCGGTATTGACCAGATGCTCGACGATCAGCCGGTGCGCGACAACGAAGGCCCCGGCCACGCCGGCCGCCTTGCCCAGCGTGCCGATATAGATCAGCCGCTGCGACGACAGGCCAAGTTGCTCGAGCACGCCGTGGCCGCGCTCGCCCAGCACGCCGAAGCCGTGGGCGTCGTCGACCACCAGCCAGGCATCGTGCCGCTCGGCCAGCGCCAGCAGTTCGGCCAGCGGTGCGATATCGCCGTCCATGCTGAAGACGCCGTCGGTGACGATCAGCTTCAGCGGCGTCGCGCTGGCGGCGAGCAGCGCGTCGAGCGCCGCGACATCGCCATGCGCGTAGCGTTGCACGCTGGCGCGGGCCAGCCGCGCGCCGTCGATCAGCGAGGCGTGGTTCAGCGCCTCGCAGAACAGCGTCGCATCGGCGCCGCCCAGCGCGGTCAGCACCGCGAGATTGGCCATATAGCCGGTGCAGAAGTAGAGCGCGGCGGCGTCGGGGATCGCGTCGGCGTACCAGCGCGCCAGTTCGGACTCGAGCCGGTGGTGCGCAAGGCCATGGCCGGTGACCAGATGCGAGGCGCCGCTGCCGGCGCCCCAGCGCCGCGCGCCTTCTGCAAAGGCGTCGACGATGGCCGGATGATTGGCCAGGCCCAGATAATCGTTGCTGCTGAAGCCGAGCAAGGGGCGGGGCTCGGCCTCGCTGCCGTCGCGCAGCATTGCGGCGACGGTCTGTTGCGGCGCGCACGGCGTATGGGCGATACGGCGGGTGCGGGTCAGCGCCTGGCGTTCGCGTTCGGCGGCGGCCTGGGTCAGGCGATCAAGCAGCATGGCGTGCCTCCTTGCCGGGGCCAGCCGGCGCCGTCACGGTGTCAAGCGCGCTGTCCAGCGCGGCCAGCAAACGCTCGCCGAGCCAGTTCGCCAGCGGCGCGTCAAAGACATAGGGCGGCATCACGTACAGCGTGCTGCCGATCGGCCGGATCAGCACGCCCTGCTCCAGCGCGGCCTGATGGAAGTCGGCGGCGAAGGTTTCGGTGGCGAACGGCTCGCGCAGGTCGGCGGCCCAGATCAGGCCGCGCTGGCGCACGTGACACAGCCGCGCATCGGCGGCCAGGCCGGCCAGCCCTTCGGCCAGCCACTGGGCGCGCTGGCGGTTGAGCGCCAATACATCCTGCTGCGCGAACAGGTCCAGCGTGGCCACCGCGGCGCGGCAGGCCAGCGGATTGCCGGTGTACGAGTGCGAATGCAGGAAGCTGCGCGACAGTTCGTCGGCGACGAAGGCCTGCTGGATCGCGCTGCGCGTCAGCACCAGCGACAGCGGCAGATAACCGCCGCTGATGCCCTTGGACAGGCACAGGAAATCGGGCCACTGTTGCGCGCCGAGCGGGGCGTTGTCACCGGCCTCATTGCAGCGCGACTGCTCCCACGCGAAGAAGGTGCCGGTGCGTCCGCAGCCCACCGCGATCTCGTCGGCGATCAGATGCACGCGGTAGCGGTCGCACAGCGCGCGCACGCCGTCCAGATAGGCCGGATCGTGCATCGCCATGCCGGCCGCGCATTGCACCAGCGGCTCGACGATCAGCGCCGCGATGCTGGCGGCGCGCTGCTGCAGCAGCGCTTCGAGCTGATCGAGCGCGCGCTGCGCGACCTCGCGCGGCGCTTCGCCGGCCTCGGCCTGGCGTGCGTCGGGGGACATCACCACATGGGCGCGCATCAACAGCGGATCGTAGGCATCGCGGAACACCGCAACGTCGGTGACCGCCAGCGCGCCGACCGTCTCGCCGTGATAGCCGTGACGCAGGCAGACGAACTCGCGCTTGCCCGGCAGCCCGGTATTGCGCCAGTAGTGGAAGCTCATCTTCAGCGCGATCTCGACCGCCGAGGCGCCATCCGACGCGTAGAACGCATGGCCGAGCGCGCCGCCGGTCAGCGCCGACAGGCGTTCGGCCAGCTCGACCGCCGGGCCGTGCGTGCAGCCGGCCAGCATCACGTGTTCCAGCGTGTCGAGCTGATCCTTCAGCGCGGCGTTGATGGCGGGATTCGCATGACCGAACAGATTGACCCACCAGGAGCTGGTGGCGTCGAACAGCTGCCGGCCTTCGTCGTCGAACAGCCAAGGCCCTTCGCCGCGGACCACGGCCAGCGGCGGCCGATCGCCGCCGGGACGCAGGCGCGTGCAGGGATGCCATACCGCGCGCAGGCTGCGCGCGCCGAGCCCGCTGCCGCCCTGCCGCACCGGGGCGGCGGGCGGATCGGAGCGGGCGGTGTGCAAGGACTGGGTATGCAAGGGAGTCCTCCATGGTTGGCCAGCCGCGCGCGCGCCGTGCCGGGAGGGTCCCGGCGGCGCGGCGAACATGGCTGGATTGGGAGAACGCATGGTAGGAAGGTCCTTGCAGGCTTGGCAAACGGTCGGCGATTTGCGCGTTACCGGCGTGTTGGCGTCGATTTCAGCGGATTTGGCCGATGAAACCGCGATCGCACACGCTTGCGCCGGCATCTGCGCACATCGCCGCCAGCGGCATTGCCGACCTCGACGACATCAAGCCGGGCGCCACGACGGGCTGCGCTTCTCGAGGAACGAGCGCACGCCCTCGCGTCCTTCGTCGGAGGCGCGGATTGCCGCGATGCGCTCGGCGGTGTCGGCCAGCAGGTCGTCGTCGATCGCCCGGCCGGCGATGTCCTGCACCAGCCGTTTGCTTTCGCGCACGGCATTCGGGCTGTTGGCGACCAGCGCGGCGGTCAGTTCGGCCACCTTGGCGTCGAGCGTGTCGGCCGGCACTACCGCATGCACGAAGCCGAGCCGCAGCGCCTCGGCCGCGTCGAAGCGTTCGGCGGTGATGAAGTAGCGGCGCGCCGCCTGCTCGCCCATCGCGCGAATCACGTAGGGGCTGATCGTCGCCGGCAGCAGCCCCAGGCGCGCCTCGGACAGGCAGAAGTGCGCGTGATCGGCCGCCACCGCGATATCGCAGGCCGCCACCAGGCCGACCCCGCCGGCATAGGTATCGCCGTGGATGCGCGCGATCACCGGCTTCGGGCAGGCCCAGATCGTGTGCAGCATCTGGGCGAGCTGCAGCGCGTCGGCACGGTTCTCGTCATGCGAGTAGCCGGCCATTTTCTTCATCCAGTTCAGGTCGGCGCCGGCACAGAACGCCGGCCCCTGTCCGGCCAGCACGATCGCGCGGACCTCCGGGGTATCGCCCAGCGCGCGGAACGCGCCGCTGAGCTCGGCGATCACCGTTTCGTTGAAGGCGTTGCGCACATCGGGGCGGTTCAGCGTCACCGTGGCGACATGGCGCTCGACGGTCACGGTCAGCGTGGTGAATTCCATCGTGGTCTCCTTGCAGTTCTGGCTGTGATTGGCGTTTCCGTCTACCGGCTATCGCCGCGTGTCGTTCGCTGCGGCGGGCCGGTTCAATGGCCTGGGCTCGAAGCCGGCATCGCGCAGCGCCTGCTCGGCCAGCGGCTTCCAGCGCGCGAGGCCCCGCGCGAACAGCTGATGGCCGTCCTGCCCGAAGGCCGGCAGCGCGTGATACTTGCCGACGCCGCCGGCGCCGCGGAAGGCGTCGAACCATTGCGCCGGATACGGCCCCATGTAGCGGTCGTTGGTGGTGTAGATCCAGTGCGTCGGCACGCGCGCGCTGCGGCCGTATTCCGCAAACAGCGCGGCCTGCTGCTCCGGCGCGCACGGCTCGCCCGGATGCAGCCGCGGATCGCCGCCGCCGCCGCCGGCAAAGTTCAGCACCAGCCGGACGCCCGGCGGGTTCTTCGCCGCCAGCGCGATCACGGCCGCACCGCCGAACGACTGGCCGACCAGCACCACCCGCGAGACGTCGATTTCGGGTCGCGAGCGCGCCATGTCGATGACCTGCAGCACCTGCTGCGCGGCCACCTCGAAGCCGGGCCGATAGTTCTTGCGCGTGCAGCTGCCGGTGTTCTCGATATCGTCGCCGCCGCTGGCGCCATAGCCGATCCGCGTCGGCACCAGCACCTGGAATCCGAGCGAGGCGAAATACGCGGCCTGCTCGGCCAGCCGCACGCGTCCGAGCCGGGCCCGGGCATAGGGATCGGGCGCGCGGCCGTGGTTCAGCACCAGCAGCGGATAGCGCTGGCGGCCCGGCTCGCGGAACGCGGTGACGACGATCCGTTGCGCGACCTGCCGGCCGTGCGCGTCGGTGACCGTCACCGGTACCGACCAGGTCTCCTCGAGCGGCGCGGCGCCGGCCGGCATCGGCATCCACGCCATGCATGCCAACAGGCAGATAGCCAGCCGGGCATACGGCACGAACTCGGCGCGATCGCGGGGATGGCGGGCACCGCGCGCGCGGCAACGACGCAGCATCGCTTACATCCGGAAGACGCCGAACTTCATCTCGTCGATCGGGGCATTGAGGCTCGCCGACAGGCCCAGGCCCAGCACTGTGCGGGTCTGCGCGGGGTCGATCACGCCGTCGTCCCACAGCCGCGCGCTGGCGTAGTACGGATGGCCCTGGTGTTCGTACTGCTCGCGGATCGGCCGCTTGAAGGCCTCCTCCTCCTCCGCGCTCCAGCTGCCGCCCCGGCCTTCGATGCCGTCGCGCCGCACGGTGGCCAGCACGCTGGCGGCCTGCTCGCCGCCCATCACCGAGATCCGCGCGTTCGGCCACATCCACAGGAAGCGCGGCGAATAGGCGCGGCCGCACATGCCGTAGTTGCCGGCGCCGAACGAGCCGCCGATGATCACCGTGAACTTCGGCACCTGCGCGGTCGCCACCGCGGTCACCATCTTGGCGCCGTTGCGCGCGATGCCCTCGTTCTCGTACTTGCGGCCCACCATGAAGCCGGTGATGTTCTGCAGGAACACCAGCGGGATCTTGCGCTGGCAGCACAGCTCGATGAAATGCGCGCCCTTGAGCGCCGATTCCGAGAACAGGATGCCGTTGTTGGCGACGATGCCGACCGGGTAGCCCCAGATCCGCGCGAAGCCGCAGACCAGCGTGGTGCCGTAGCGCGCCTTGAACTCGTCGAAATCCGAATCGTCGACGATGCGGGCGATGACCTCGCGCACGTCGTAGGGCTTGCGCGTATCGGTCGGAATCACGCCGTACAGTTCCTCCACCGGATAGCGCGGCTCGACCGGGGTGTGCAGGCGGATCTGGTCCGGCTTGCGGCGGTTCAGGTGCTGCACGATATTGCGCGCCAGGCCGAGCGCGTGCGCGTCGTTCTGCGCAAAGTAGTCGGCCACGCCCGACAGCCGCGTGTGCACGTCGGCCCCGCCCAGGTCCTCCGCGCTGACCTCCTCGCCGGTGGCCGCCTTGACCAGCGGCGGGCCGCCCAGAAAGATCGTGCCCTGGTTCTTGACGATGATCGACTCGTCGCTCATCGCCGGCACATAGGCGCCGCCGGCAGTGCACGAGCCCATCACCACGGCGATCTGCGGGATGCCCATCTTCGACAGGTTGGCCTGGTTGTAGAAGATGCGGCCGAAGTGATCGCGGTCGGGGAACACATCGTCCTGGTTCGGCAGGTTGGCGCCGCCCGAATCGACCAGGTAGATGCAGGGCAGATGGTTCTGCTCGGCGATCTCCTGCGCGCGCAGATGCTTCTTGACGGTCATCGGGTAATAGGTGCCGCCCTTGACCGTGGCGTCGTTGCACACGATCACGCATTCCTGCCCGGCCACGCGGCCGATGCCGGTGATGATGCCGGCGCCGGGCGCGGCATTGTCGTACATGTCGTACGCGGCCAGCTGCGACAGCTCCAGGAACGGCGTGCCCGGGTCGAGCAATTGCTGCACGCGCTCGCGCGGCAGCATCTTGCCGCGCGACAGATGCTTGTTGCGCGCGTCTTCGCCGCCGCCCTGAGCGACCTGCGCGATCTTCGCCTTCAGGTCGGCGACCAGCGCCTGCATCGCCTCGGCATTGGCCTTGAACGCCTCGGAACGGGCATTGAGTTTGGATTCGAGCGTGGGCATCGTGTCTGTCTCTTCCTGATCTTGTGATGCGTTGCGATGGATGCGTTGCGGTTCAGTTCGGTTCGAAATTCGGCAACGACGGCATTCGGGAACTTCGGAATTCAGCGTCCGGGCTCGGGGCTCATCGCGACTCCCCCCGGATCTCCCCATCCAGATACAGCCAGCGCGGCGCTTCGCCGCTGCTGCGCGCCTCGCGCACGAAGCGGCTGCGTTCGTGCAGCCGCGACGCGCGGCCACCGACCTTGTAGCGGGCGACGAACTCGACCTCGGCGTGCGTGTCGTCCTGCTGCTCGCTCGCCACGATGGACAGGCCCAGCCACTGCGTGCGCGGGCCGGCGTTGTCGTGCGCCAGATCCTGTTCCAGCGTCGGCGGACAGGTCGACGGATGCCAGGTCTGGCGCAGCCAATCGGAGTCGTTCAGCACGTAGGCGCTGTAGCGCGAGCGCATCAGCTCTTCCGCGGTCTCGGGCAGCGCCTCGCCGCGATGAAAGCGCCCGCAGCAGCTGGCATAGCGGGCGCCGCTGGCCCCGCTGGTCCCCCCGCAAGGGCAGGACCCCTCGCGCGAAGGCGCTGCCGCTCGCTTCATGCCACCAGCTCCGGCAGTTGCCGCATGTCGGTGAAGATGGTGTGGGCGCCGGCCTCGCGCAGCATCGCGGCATCGTTGCGCGCGGCATAGCCGAACACCGTCATGCCGGCCGCCACGCCGGCGGTGATGCCGGCCGGGCTGTCTTCCACCACCGCGCAGCGCGACGGCTCGACGCCCATCGTGCGCGCGGCGAGCAGGTACACGTCCGGCGCCGGCTTGCTGCGCTCGACCTCGGTGGCCGAGAACACGTGCTCGCGCTGCACGCCGTCAGCGTCGTGCTGGAACAGCTCGAGCAGGCCGGTGCGCTTGAGCTGCAGCTTGACCTTGACGCGGTCCGCGCCCGAGGCGACGCAAAGCGGCATGCCGGTCGCGGCGATCGCGGCGATGGCGTCGCGCACGTGCGGCACGGCTTCGACCTCGGCCTCCAGCACTTCGTTGCGCCGGGCCAGCCATTGCGACAGCCAGTTCTCCGGCAGCGGCGCGCCGCGCATCCGCTCGATGGTGTCGAGCTCCTCGCGCACGGCGCGGCCGAGGAACAGCGCGGTCGAATCCTCCAGCGAGATCGCGATGCCCAATTCGTTCAGCATCTGGTTCAACACGCGATTGACAATCGGCTCGCTGTCGACCAGCACGCCGTCGCAATCGAAAATCACGCAGTCGAAGCGACGGGACGGCCGGGCGACACCGGTGTCGCGGTCACGGGAGGGGGAAGCGCTGAGGGTCATGCGGGTTTCTTTTCCTTGAGATCGGTGGTCGGCACGGCCCGCAATTCGGTGGGCGTGCCGCTCTTGAGCAGGGCTTCGATCTGGTCGAAACGGTCGAAGCCCCAATAGGGTTCGCCATCGACGATGACGAAGGGCGAGCCGAACACGCCCTTGGCCATCGCCACTTCCATCTCGGCCTTGAGCTGATCCTTGATCGGCTGGCTGCTGGCGCCGGCGTCCATCGCGTTGGCGTCGATGTCCAGTGCCGCGGCGATCTTCACCAGCTCGGCCGGTTCGGCGATGTTGATGTCGTCGACGAAGTAGGCGTGGTAGACCGCCTTGGCGAAGCGCACCGCCACGTCGGCGGCATGATGGTTCTGCAGCCACAGCATCGCGCGCGCCGCCTGCGTGGTCGGCAGCGGAAAGCTCGACGGCCGGCGGTACGGGATGCCGTGATGACGCGCGGTGCGTTCGAAATCGCGCCAGCTGTAGTCGCCCTTGAGCGGAATCTGCGGCAGCGGCGCCATGCCGGTGGTCTTGAACACCACGCCGAGCAGGATCGGATGCCAGGCGACGCTGCGCCCGTACTGCCGCGCGAGATCGTCGATGCGCGTGCTGGCGAAGTAGCCGTAGGGCGAGGAGAAATCGAAATAGAAGTCGATGGGGGCAGCGGTCATGTCAGGTCCTGGCGAGCGGAACAGCCGATGGAACGGCGAAGGGAACGGCGAAGGGAACGGCAGCGACTGCGAAATACAGCGCGCGTGCGCGGCTCACGCCAGCGCCCGCGCGATCAGCATCTTCTGGATGTCGCTGGTGCCCTCGTAGATCTGGCAGACCCGCACGTCGCGGTAGATCCGCTCGACCGGGAAGTCGCTGACATAGCCATAGCCGCCGAACACCTGGATCGCATCCGAGCAGACCGCCTCGGCCATCTCGCTGGCATGGAGCTTGGCCATCGCGGCTTCCTTCAGGCAGGGCCGGCCGGCGTCCTTCAGCGAGGCGGCGTGCCAGATCATCTGACGCGCGACCTCGATGCGCGTGGCCATGTCCGCCAGCCGGAACTGCACCGCCTGATGCGCGAACAGCGGCTGGCCGAAGCTCTCCCGCTCCTTCGCGTAGGCCAGCGCCGCCTCGAATGCCGCGCGCGCCATGCCGACGCTCTGCGCGGCGATGCCGATGCGCCCGCCCTCCAGGCCGGACAGCGCCATCCTGTAGCCCGCGCCCTCCTCGCCCAGCAGATTGGCGGCCGGCACGCGGCAGTCCTCGAACACGATCTGCGCGGTGTCCGACGAATGCTGGCCGAGCTTGTCCTCCAGCCGCGCGACGACATAGCCGGGCGTATCGGTGGGCACCAGGAAGGCGCTGATGCCGCGCTTGCCGGCGGCCTTGTCGGTGACCGCCATCACGATCGCCACATCGGCGTGCTTGCCGCTGGTGATGAACTGCTTGACGCCGTTCAGCACGTAATGATCGCCATCGCGCGTCGCGGTGGTGCGCAGCGCCGCGGCGTCCGAGCCGACATGCGGCTCGGTCAGGCAGAACGCGCCGAGCATCTCGCCCCGGGCCAGCGGCACCAGCCACTGCTGTTTCTGCGCCTCGCTGGCGAACGCCATCAGCATGCTGCAGACCGGGCAGTTGTTGACGCTGATCACGGTCGAGGTGCCGCCGTCGCCGGCGGCGATCTCCTCGAGGATCAGCGCCAGCGACAGGTAGTCGAGCCCTGCGCCGCCGTAGGCTTCCGGCACCGCCACGCCGTAGGTGCCCATCGCTGCGAGCTCGCGGTGGACCTCCTTCGGGAACGTCTTGTCGCGATCCCAAGCCGCAGCCTGCGGCGCGATCACCTCCTGCGCGAACTGCCGCACGGCGTCGCGGATCATTTCCTGTTCGGGACTGAGCAGCATCGAGATCTCACCAGGGCAGCACGCTGCCGTCGTAGTTGCGGAAACCGCCGTTGTCCTGCGCGGTCGCGCCGGCCAGCACGCGGCGCAGGCCGGAAACGCTTTGCTGCGGGGTCAGGTCGGCGCCCGCGCCGCCCATGTCGGTGCGCACCCAGCCGGGATGCAGCGCCAGGCAGACGGCGTGGCGCGCGTCCAGCGACACCGACTTGAGCGCCGCGTTGACCGCCGCCTTGCTGACGCGATACAGCCAGCTGCGGTTGCTTTCCATCGCGCCGATGCTGCCCATGCGCGAGGACAGCACCGCCAGCACGCCCCCCTTGCCGCCGCGGCCGGTTTCGACGAAGGGCAGCACCAGCGGCAGCGCCATCATCGGGCCCAGCACATTGGCATGCATCACGTCGTCGAACTCCTCGACCGAAACCGGCTGCGCGCCTTCGGTGCGCGGGCCGATCACGCCGGCGTTGTAGACGGCCACGTCCAGCGATTCGCCGTCGAGCGTCCAGCCCAGCCCCGCGACCTGATCGGCCTCGGTCAGGTCGACGCGGTGCGCCTCCGCGCCCAGCGATTTCAGCGCGGCCAGCCCCTCGTCGCTGCGGGCGGTCGCGATCACGCGCCAGCCGTCGGCGCGGTACTGGCGAACGAACTCCAGGCCGATGCCGCGCGAGGCGCCGAGTATCAGTGCGGTTGGCAAGCTAGCCTCCTGTCGGGTCGAAGGTCGAAGGTCGAAGGTCGAAGGTCGTGGGCCAAGGTCCGGGGCCGCGTGGCGCGGTTGGCGCCGGCCGTTCAGATCAGCTCGATGCCGACCGCCGTGGCCTCGCCGCCGCCGATGCACAGGCTGGCCACGCCGCGCTTGCCGCCGGTCTTGCGCAGCGCACCGATCAGCGTGGTCATGATGCGCGCGCCCGAAGCGCCGATCGGGTGGCCGAGCGCGCAGGCGCCGCCGTGGATATTGACCTTGTCGCGCGGAATCTTCAGTTCGTGCATCGCCGCCATCGGCACCACGGCGAAGGCTTCGTTGATCTCGAACAGGTCGACGCTGTCGCTGTTCCAGTCCAGCTTGCGATACAGCTTGGCGATCGCCTCGACCGGCGCGGTGGTGAACCAGCCCGGCGCCTGCGCGTGGCTGGTATGGCCGAGCATGCGCGCCAGCGGCTGCAGGCCCAGCGCCTTCGCAGTCGACTCGCGCATCATCACCAGCGCGGCCGCGCCGTCGTTGATCGACGACGACGAGGCGGCGGTGATGGTGCCGTCCTTGGCAAACGCGGGCTTGAGCGACGGGATCTTGTCGACCTTGATGCGGCGCGGGCCTTCGTCGGTGTCGATCACCACATCACCGCCCTTGGCCGCGACCGTGACCGGCGCGATCTCCCAGCGGAAATCGCCCTTCTCCGTGGCCTGCTGCGCGCGCCGCACGCTCTCCATCGCAAAGGCGTCCTGCGCCTCGCGCGTGAAGCCGTACTTGGCCGCGCAGTCCTCGCCGAAGGTGCCCATCGCGCGGCCCTTCTCGTAGGCGTCTTCCAGCCCGTCGAGCATCATGTGGTCATAGATCATGCCGTGACCGATGCGATAGCCGCCGCGCCCCTTCGGGATCAGGTACGGGGCATTGGTCATGCTTTCCATGCCGCCGGCCACCGCGATCTCGTACGAGCCGGCCACCAGGCTGTCGTAGACCGTCATCGCTGCGCGCATGCCCGAGCCGCACATCTTGTTGACGGTGGTACAGGCGACCGACAGCGGCAGCCCTGCGCCGAGCGCTGCCTGGCGCGCCGGCGCCTGCCCCTGTCCCGCGGGCAGCACACAGCCGAACACCACCTCCTGGACCTGCTCCGGCTGGATGCCGGCACGCTCGATCGCCGCGCGGATGGCCACGGCGCCAAGCTGCGGGGCCGTGACGCTGGCGAACTCGCCCTGGAATGCGGCCATCGGCGTCCGGGCCGCGGATACGATCACGATCGGGTCTTGCATGGTGGTCTCCTTGTGCTTGGCTATCGGTCTGTTTTGCTCCCCTCTCCCGCCTGCGGGAGAGGGGTGGGGGAGAGGGAGAGGCGGTCGTTCTGCCAACACTGTCAGCCGTTCGGAACGCCGCTTTCCCTCTCCCCCAGCCCCTCCCCCGCGCGCGGGGGAGGGGAGCCTGTCGGTGGTATGCGTGAAGTTTCGCTACTGCAACCCTCTTCCTTACCGCACCGGAATATGCGGCGGATCCCCGTACTGCCGGTAGGCCGCCTGCAATTGCGTGCGCAGTTCCTCGTTGCTGCTGGCCGCCATGCCCAGATCGCGCAGCAGGCCGTCGGATACGCCGTAGATCCAGCCGTGCACCGTGACCTGCTGGCCGCGCGCCCAGGCGTCCTGGATCACCGTGGTCTGGCAGACGTTGTTGACCTGCTCGATCACGTTGAGCTCGCACAGCCGGCTGTGCGCATCGTCTTCGCGCACGATGGTGCCCAGATAGGCGTCGTGCTTGTCGGCCACGTCGCGCACATGGCGCAGCCAGTTGTCGACGAGGCCGACGCGCTCGCGCTTGAGCGCGACCTTGACGCCGCCGCAGCCGTAGTGGCCGACCACGGTGATATGGCGCACCTTCAGCACCTCGACCGCGAACTGGATCACCGACAGCGCGTTCAGGTCGCTGTGCGCGATCACGTTGGCGATATTGCGGTGGACGAAGACCTCGCCCGGCGCCAGGCCCAGGATCTGGTTGGCCGGCACGCGCGAGTCCGAACAGCCGATCCACAGGTATTCGGGCGCCTGCTGGTTGGCCAGGCTGGTGAAGAAGTTCGGGTCTTCCGCATTGACGCGGTCGACCCATTCGCGGTTGTTGCGAAACAGCTGGGCGATGGCGTCAGTCATGCTGCCCTCCTTGCCGGCGCGTCGCCGGTTTCGGTTGGGCCATATCGATGGATGAAGCGTTCCGATGCATGGTAGGCGTAAAAGTCATGAACATGTCCGGCCAGCAGCCGGTCCTTGTGGCCCTGCCACAGGGCAGGATCGAAAAAGTCCGCATGGTGCCGCAGGAAGGCCGCGCGCACGCGCGGGTCTCCCAGCAGGAAGGTGCGGAACGTTTCGGGAAAGACGTCGTGGCGACCGACGCTGTACCAGACCTCGCCCGACATCTCCTCTTCCTCGTTGCGCGGCGTCGGTATGCGGCGGATATTGCAGTCGGTCAGATATTCGATCTCGTCGTAGTCGTAGAACACCACGCGGCCATGGCGCGTGACGCCGAAGTTCTTGTACAGCATGTCGCCCGGAAAGATGTTGGCGGCCATCAGCTCCTTGATCGCATTGCCGTATTCGATGATGCCGTGCTCGACCTGCTCTTCGGTGCCTTCCTGCAGGTAGATGTTCAGCGGCGTCATGCGGCGTTCGATATAGAGATGGCGCACCACGATTTCCTCGGTGCCGTCCTTGGCGCGCTGGTATTCGATCATCGACGGCGCATGCTCGTGCAGCTCGCGCACCAGCGCATCGTCGAAGCGCGACAGCGGAAAGGCGACGTCCGAATACTCCAGCGTGTCCGCCATGCGGCCGACGCGATCGTGCTGCTTGACCAGCTGGTACTTGGACTTGATCAGCTCGCGCGTGGTTTCCTTCGGCGCCGGATAGAAGTCCTTGATCACCTTGAACACATAGGGATAGGACGGCAGCGTGAACACCAGCATCACCAGCCCGCGAATGCCGGGGGCGATGATGAACTTGTCCGACGAATGCTGCAGATGGTGCAGGAAGTCCCGGTAGAACAGGTTCTTGCCCTGCTTCTGCAAACCCAGCGAGGTATAGATCTCCGCGCGCGGCTTGCGCGGCATGATGTCGCGCAGGAACGTCACGTAGGCCGACGGGATTTCCATGTCGACCATGAAATACGAATGCGTGAAGGAGAACAGGATCAGCAGCTGTTCCTTGCGCAGCAGCACGGTATCGAGCGCCAGCTTGCCCGAGGGGCCGTGGACGATCGGGATCGCCAGCGGATAGGTGCGGTCCCCGTTCAGCAGGCGGCCGATGATGAAGGCCGACTTGTTGCGGAAGAACAGCGACGACAGCACGTGGATCTGGAAATTGGGCGCGATGCGGAAGTCGCCCAGATGCTCGGTGACCGCGCGCACCACATAGCCGATATCGCGCTTCAGGTCCTCGTACGGCCGCTCGAGCTGGAAGTTGTGCACGATCCGTTCGAAGCAGTCGGCCATGCCCTCGCGGCTGCCCGGATAGTAGGCGCGGAAGGTCGGCTTGGTCGGCGACTCCTCGTTCTCGATGTATTCGGTCGAGATCGCCGGGCGCACGAAGATGAAGTCGTTGTTGAAGTACGAGCGATGCAGGATCCGGGTGAAGACCGAATTGAAGAAGGTCTCGGCCAGCTCGGGCTGGTGGTGGTTGGTCAGCAGTCCGATGTAATGCAGCTTGATCTGCTGCCAGATCTCGTCCTCGATCTGCTCGGCGTCGTACTCGTCTTCCAGGATCACCGTGGTTTCGCGCACGCGCTCGTTGTAGAACGCGATGCGGTCGCGCTGCAGCTGCTGCAGCCCGGCCCAGTCTCCCGCCTCGAAACGGACCTTGGCCTCGATGCTGACCTCGCGAAACAGCCGGTAGTGCTTGTCGAACCCGTCCAGCATGGTGCGCGCCACATCGTAGGCGATCTGCGACGACAGCAGTTTCGGGAAGTGAGACATGGCTGGAACGGATTACCTGGGCGCGGGTGAGATTCGGAAGGCCAATCCGGTTGGAAATCGGCTGGAAACCTGTGCAGGCAGCGCTCGCTCGAGCGCGGCGCGATGTCAACGGTAATTCAGGGGTGATTGTAAGCGCTTCGAGCGAGGCATCGGTGGCGCCGCCCACCTCGGAGCGGCGCACCGTTCACCGCGCTTGCTCGCCGTTACATCGTCTCCGAGAACAGTTCGCGGCCGATCAGCATCCGGCGGATCTCCGAGGTGCCGGCCCCGATCTCGTACAGCTTGGCATCGCGCCACAGGCGGCCCACCGGATATTCGTTGATATAGCCGTTGCCGCCCAGGATCTGCACCGATTCGCCGGCCATCCAGGTGGCTTTCTCGGCCGTATAGAGGATCACCGCGGCGCAGTCCTTGCGCACCTGGCGCACGTGCTCGCTGCCGAGCGCGTCGAGATTCTTGCCGACGGTATAGAGGTAGCTGCGCGCCGCCTGCAGCGTGGTGTACATGTCGGCGATCTTGCCCTGGATCAGCTGGAACTCGCCGATGCTCTGGCCGAACTGCTTGCGGTCGTGGATGTACGGCGTGACCACGTCCATGCAGGCCTGCATGATGCCGACCGGACCGCCGGACAGCACCGCGCGCTCGTAGTCCAGGCCGCTCATCAGCACCTTGGCGCCGCCGTTCTCGGCGCCGAGGATATTCTCGGCCGGCACCTCGACGTCCTGGAACACCAGTTCGCCGGTATGCGAGCCGCGCATGCCGAGCTTGTCCAGCTTCTGCGCCACCGAGAAGCCCTTCATGCCCTTCTCGACGATAAAGGCCGTCATGCCGCGCGCGCCGAGCTCCGGTTCGGTCTTGGCGTAGACCACCAGCACGTCGCAGTCCGGACCGTTGGTGATCCACATCTTGGTGCCGTTCAGCACGTAGCGGTCGCCCCGCGGTCCACCCACCCGGTCGGCGCGCAGCTTCATGCTGACCACGTCCGAGCCGGCATTGGGTTCGCTCATCGCCAGCGCGCCGATCCAGTCGCCCGACACCAGCTTGGGCAGGTATTTCGCCTTCTGCGCCGGCGTGCCGTTGCGGTGAATCTGGTTGACGCACAGGTTCGAATGGGCGCCGTACGACAGGCCCACCGAGGCGGAGGCGCGGCTGATCTCTTCCATCGCGATCATGTGGGCCAGATAGCCCATATTGGCGCCGCCGTATTCCTCGGCCACGGTGATGCCGAGCACACCGAGGTCACCCATCTTCTTCCAGCAGTCCATCGGGAACTGGTCGGTGCGGTCGATCTCGGCCGCGCGCGGCGCGAGCTCGGCCTGGGCCCAGGACTGCACGGACTCGCGCAGCATCTCGATGTCTTCACCGAGGTCGAATTTCAGGCCTGGCAGGGTTGCGGTCATGTTTGTCTCCTATTTCCTGTCGGATCGGGTTCGATACGGAATCGCTGGTCTTGCGGCGCCGGGGCGATGTCGGGCAATGCGGGGCGAATGCAGCGTCGGGGACGGGCAGCGGCTCAGACGTGGTCGAGCGTGCGTACCACGCACAGCGTCATCAGCATGGTGGCCACCGCCTTGCGCGTGCCGCCGGTCTCGGTAAACACATCGCCCTGGGCGACGATCAGCGTGCGGCCCGGCTTCAGGACGCGGCCCACGGCGATCAGCCGCTCGCCCTTGGCGGGCGACAGCAGATTGATCTTGTACTCCGCGGTCAGCCCCGCCTCGCCTTCGCCGACCATCGACAGCGCGGCATAGCCGCAGGCGCTGTCGGCCAGCGCGCCGACCACGCCGCCGTGGAAGAAGCCGTGCTGCTGGGTCACGCCCTCGGACCACGGCATTGCCAGTTCGACCTCCCCGCGCTCGACGCGGACCAGCGAGGCGCCGAAGGTCCGCATCAGGCCCTGACGGGCAAAGCTGGCGGCAATCGCATCGGCACGGCCGGGCGGCAGATCGGGGGAGGCGTGGGCAGCGGCGTCCGCGGCGGCGTACGTCGCGACGTCCGTGTCGGAATTCGGCATGGCAGCTTCCTGTCGGCGCCTGCACCGCGTGGTGCGGTGGGCGGTTGGCTTATTTTATTTACGTTTACGTAAACGTCAATCAAATTTGTCGGCGATCGGGCCGCGACGGTGGCCTCGGGCACACTCGGGCGCACTCGGCCACAGTCAGGCGCCGGCGGCGCGCTCGCGCTCCCTCCCCGGGCCCTTCTGCTGGTGGTTCTCCTGCTGGCCCTTTTGCGGCTCGGCCTTCGCCAGCAAGGCGCGGCACTGGCGCTCGTGCTGGTCGATCTCGGCCAATTGCGCCTGCAAGTCTTCCATCTGCCGCTCCAGGGCCTGGCGGTGCTGCGCCAGCGAAGCCAGGAAGCGCTCGAGCTGGGGCACCGTGTCGCGCGGCGACTCATAGAGGTCGAGAATCTCGCGGATTTCGTTCAGCGTCAGGCCCAGGCGTTTGCCGCGCAGCGTCAGCTTCAGGCGGGTACGCTCGCGGCCGCTGTAGAGCCGCTGCCGTCCCCCGGCGCCGACCCGGTCGGGCGAAAGCAGGCCCTGGTCCTCGTAGAACCGGATCGCGCGCGGCGTGATGTCGAACTCGCGCGCCAGTTCGGTGATGGTGTACGTGGTGCCGGCGGGCGGGTTGGCGGGCGGGCTGTCGGGCTGGTTCGCGGGCGTGGGAGGCTGGGTGGCGGAGCTGGGCATGGGCGCCTGTAAAAGAGAACGAACGTTCGATACGCGTGGGCGTTTTCGCTTAAGATGGCAACAGGCCGTCCGAATTGACGTTTACGTTAGCGTCAAGCAGCGCGCCTGGCAACCGCCCCGACGCCGTCCGCGCGCATTGCCCTCGCATTGCGCCCCCGGGCGTCCGGCGTCCGCATCCACGACGAGAAAGCCCACCGCAGGGCTTCGCAACCGAGAGACTCCCCGATGAACGCACTCGAACACCAACTCCAATACCCGTTCGGCGAGACCATGCCCGAGCCCGGCGCGCGCCAGGAGGTCGCCCCCGGCGTCTACTGGCTGCGCATGCCGCTGCCCTTCGCGCTCGACCATATCAATCTGTGGCTGGTGCGCGACCGCCAGGACGGGCGCGACGGCTGGACCGTGATCGATTGCGGCATCACCAACGACACCATCAAGGCGCACTGGGAAACGGTGTTCGCCAACGAGCTGGAAGGGCTGCCCGTGCTGCGGGTGCTGGTCACCCACTGCCATCCCGACCACGTCGGCCTGGCGCACTGGCTGTGCCAGCGCTGGGACGCCAGGCTGTGGATGAGCCTGGGCGACTACATGAGCGCGCGGGTGATGGGCGGCGGCAACGGCGTCGGCTCGAACGCCGGCGGCGACTTCGCCGCCAGCCATTTCGCGCGCCACGGCCTGGCCGATCCCGACAGCCTGGAAAAGCTGCGCGCCCGCAAGAGCTATTACGCGACGCTGGTGCCCGATCTGCCGACGCAATACCGGCGGCTGATGGACGGCGATACGGTGACGATGGGCGCCGATCCCGCCGCCGCGAGCTGGCGCGTCATCACCGGCTACGGTCATGCGCCGGAACACGTGGCGCTGTACAACGCCGAGCTGAACGTGCTGATCTCCGGCGACATGGTGCTGCCGCGGATCTCGACCAATGTCAGCGTGTTCGACATGGAGCCCGAGGCCAACCCGCTGGCGCTGTATCTGCGCTCGCTCGACCGCTACCAGGACCTGCCGCAAGACACGCTGGTGCTGCCCTCGCACGGCCGCCCGTTCCGCAATCTGCAGACGCGCATCGGGCAACTGCGCGAACACCATGTCGAGCGGCTGGCCGAGACCCGCGCCGCCTGCGCCGAGAAGCCGTGCAGCGCGCGCGATATCGTCGACGTGATCTTCCGACGCCAGTTCGACATCCATCAGATGACCTTCGCGATGGGCGAGGCGCTGGCCCACCTGCACGTGCTGTGGCATGCCGGCGAGCTGCAGCGCGCCACCGGGGACGATGGCATCATCCGGTTCCGTGCCAACGCCTGAATCCGCGCCCCCATGTCCGCCACCGACAGCGCCTTCGCCCAGACCCCGCCGCCGCCCTACTACGCGGTGATCTTCACGTCCACGCGCACCGGTGCCGACGCGGGCGGCGACAACCACGAGGCCGACTACGGCGCGATGGCACAGCGGATGGTGGAGCTGGCCGCGACCATGCCCGGCTTTCTCGGCGTCGAGTCGGTGCGCGACGGCAGCACGCCGGGCGCGCCGGGCATCACCGTGTCGTACTGGCGTTCGCTCGAGGACATCGCGGCCTGGCAGGCGCATGCCGAGCACCGCGTCGCGCAGCGGCTCGGCCGCGAGCGCTGGTATCAGGGCTTCCAGTTGCGCGTCTGCAAGGTCGAACGCGCCTACGGGTTCGAGCGCTGATCCCGGTTCACGGATGGCGGGCCGGGCATCAAGCCTGTCGCGCCAGCGTCTCCAGATACGCGACGCCATCGATCGCACGGCTGCCGTACCACGACACCCTCTCCCCATCGACCAGCAGCACCGGCAGGCCGAGCTGGCGCTCCAGCGCGTCGGCATGGTCCTCGGTGAAGCGATAGGGTTCGGTCGACAGCAGCACCAGGTCGAGCTCGCGCACCAGCGCCTCGCTCCAGCGAAAGCTCGGATAGCGCTGGCCCGGCGCATTGGGCCGTGCGCAATCGCCATCGATGCAGGCCTGCAGGGCTGCGCCAGCAGCATCGGCATCGGGCCAGGTCTGCCAGCCGATCATCGCGAGCATGCGGCTGATATAGGTGTCGCGCGACACCGTCATCCATGGGTCCTGCCAGATCGCGTACAGCACCTTGCGCGTCGGCCAGCTCCGCCCCTCGAGCCGGGACAGCGCCTGCTCCAGCCGCGCGCACAGCGCCTCGGCCTGCGCCTCGCGATCGAAGATGCCGCCCAGCAGCCGGTACAGGTCGAGGTTGTCGCGCGGCGCGCAGGGATGGGTCACGATCACGTTCGGCACGAAGCTGCGGATCTCGTCGACGGTCTCGCGCCGGTTCTCGTCGATGTTGACGACCACATGGGTCGGCGCCAGCGCGCGCAGCTTGTCCAGCTGCACGTCCTTGGTGCCGCCGACCTTGGCAACGCTGCGCACCTGCGGTTCGGGATGGATGCAGAAGCCGGTGCGCGCCACCAGCTGGCCGCCCAGCCCCAGCGAGAACAGCAGTTCGGTGACCGACGGCACCAGCGAGGCGATGCGCGCATCGGCAGCGGCGCGCGAGTGCGGCTGGCCCAGCGCGTCGTGCCACATCACGCGCTCCCGCTGCCGTCGCCGGCTTGGTCAGTGGAGCGCTCCGGCTGCCGCGGCTTGCGTGGCGCCCGCGCGAACAGCGCGTCGTACAGCCAGCGCGGCAGCACGTGCAGCACCGCCGCGACCACGCCCATCTGCCACGGCACGACGGCAAAGCGCCGGCCGGCGCCGATGGCGCGCACCGCCTTGCGCGCGAAGGCGTCGGCGTCCATCAGGAAGGGCATCGGGTAGGGATTGCGCGCGGTCATCGGCGTGCGGATATAGCCGGGCGCAATGGTGACCACGCGGATGCGGTGCGGCCGCTGTTCCAGCCGCAGGCTCTCGAGCAGCTTGATCACCGCCGACTTCGACGCGCTGTACGCACCGGCGCCGGGCAATCCGCGCACGCCGGCGACGCTGGCGATGCCGACCAGCGTGCCGCGCCACTCGCGGGCGCCGGCCTCGCGGGCCTGCATCGGCGCGAGGAACGGCTGAAAGGTGGTCAGCACGCCGAACCAGTTGGTGTCCATCACCGCGCGGAAGGCATCGAGGTCCTCGCGCTCGCTCGCCACCGTGCCGACCGATACGCCGGCATTGGCGATGACGATATCGGGGCAGCCGAAATGCTCGAGGAAGTCCTGCGCGGCGGCGAGCATCGCGTCGGCGTCGCGCACGTCCGCCGCATAGACGCGGGCGGCATTGGGATTGGGCAGGGTGGCGACGAACGCGCGCAGCGCATCGTCGCGGCGGCCGACCAGGCCGAGAATCGCGCCCTGCCGCGCATATTCGCGCGCCAGGGCCTGGCCGATTCCGCTCGATGCGCCGGTGAGGAAGACTTTGACGGGTCGCATCGGGCGGCGGGGAAGATCAGGACGAAGCGGAAAGGCGGTGCGCGCCGCTCAGCCGTTCGCCAACCGTTCGGTGGCGATCGGCCGCGCGGCGCGCCACCTCATCAGAGCTTCTTGTCGCGGACCTGGGTCACCAGGTAATCCATCGTCTGCAGGGCGGCGCTCTTGCTGCCCGCGATCGACGGCGAGGTCACGTACTTGCCCTGGACCACGATGGTCGGCACGCCGTCGATCTTGTAGGCGTCGGCGATCTTGTTGGCGCGCGTGGTGTTGGTCGACACCGAGAACGAGTTGTAGGCGTCCAGGAAGGCCTTGCGGTCGATGCCGTTCCTGGCCATCAGGTCGGCGATCTCGTTCGGATCGAGCAGGCGCTTGCGCTCGGCATGGATCGCGCTGAAGACCTTGCCGTGCATGGCGTCGAGCTTGCCCATCGATTCGAGCGCGTAGTAGATCCGCGTATGCGGCAGCAGGTCGTCGCGGAAGGCCACCGGCACGCGCTTGAAGACGACGTCCTTGCCCTGCTTCTTGGCCCAGCCTTCGAGCTCCGGCTCGAAGTCGTAGCAATGCGGGCAGCCGTACCAGAAGAACTCGGTGATTTCGATCTTGCCCGCGGTCACGGGCTGGGGCGCCTTCAGGACCTGATATTCCTTGCCTTCGGCCGGCGCGGCCTGGGCGGGCGATGCCATCATCAGTCCCGCGGCGGCGGCGAGCGTGGCGAACAAGGCGGCGATTTTCTTCATGGCGCGAGAGAAAAGAGAAACGGTCTGCGTATGACAGCGATGCGCCGCGCGGGTTCAGCCCGCGCCGGCGCCGCCGCCTCCTGGCTTACTGCTTGGTGAAGCGGATCACCGACGCCTCGAAACCGGCCGATTGCAGGCGGTCGCGCGCGCGGTTCATGTCCTCGATCTTGTTGTACGGGCCCAGCCGCACGCGGTACAGCTTGACGCCATTGACCTCGCGGTCGGTGACCTTGGCCTCGAAGCCCTGCATCGCCAGATTGGCCTTCTGGCGGTTGGCGTCGTCCTGCGAGCGGAAGGCGCCGACCTGCAGCAGATAGCCGACCTTGTTGGCGTCGGCCTGGGCGATCTCGGCGATCGGATCGGCCACCGGACGCTCGGCGGCTTTTTCCGCCGGCTTTTCGGCCGTCTTCGGCGCGGGCTTCACGGCCTCTTCCGGCGTCGGCGCCGGTTTGGCCGCGGGCGCGGCGGGGGCGGCCGGGTCGCGATGCGCCGGTTCCGCGGGCGGTCCGACCGGCTTGGGCGGGGTCTTGCTCCACAGCGGCTTGTTCGGGTCCGACGGCGGCTCCTGCACCGGCGACGGCAAGGTGCCCACCACGTTGCCGGATTCGGCCGGCTTCGGCGTGCCCTTGCGCTGGAACGGCGTCGGTGCCTTGGTGATATACAGCGCCACCACCACCGCGATGGCCAAGCCGATGATCAGGCCGAGCACCAGGCCGAGAAACGTACCCCCGCGCTGCTGGGCGCGGCTGGCCTTGCGCGGGGCACGCTTGCGTTGCTGTTGCATGGAGTCCTCTTGGATATTGCCGGAAGATTATAGAGCCAGTGCCTGGCACCACGGCCGGGCGGCCGGGCCGGCGCGGCCCGAATCGACGATGGGTGTCGACGGGCCGCGCCGCCGCCTCACATGCGCTGCGGCGCGGACACGCCGATCACCGCGAGGCCGTTGCGCAGCACCTGGCGCGTGGCGGCGAGCAGCGCGAGCCGCGCCAGCTTGACCGGCTCGTCGTCGACCAGCACGCGATCGGCGTTGTAGAAGGCATGAAAGTCGCCGGCCAGATCGCGCAGATAGAAGGCCACCGCATGCGGCGCCAGTTCGTTGGCGGCCTGCGCCAGCATCTCGGGGAACTCGGCCAGGCGCTGGCCCAGCGCCAGCGCCTGCGGGCTGGCCGCGGCACCGGTGACCGCGTCCAGATCGGCGCCGGCCAGCTCGGCCAGGCGCTGTTGCCAGCCCTCGCCGCCCCACGACTCGAAGATCGAGCAGATGCGGGCGTGCGCGTACTGGACGTAATACACCGGGTTCTCGTCGTTCTGCTTCAGCGCCAGGTCGACGTCGAACACGAACTCGGTATCGGCCTTGCGCGACAGCAGGAAGAAGCGCACTGCGTCGCGGCCGCGCGTGAAGTGCGCCGGCCAGTCCGCCACGCCCGCCTCCAGGCAGCCGCGGATGGTCTGGTCGCCGCCATTGCTCCATTCGATCAGGTCGCGCACCGTGACGTACGAACCGGCGCGCTTGGAGATCTTGACCTCCTCGCCGTTCTTCATCACGGTGACCATCTTGTGCAGCACGTAGTCGGGGTAGCCGACCGGGATGCCGATCTCCAGCCCCTGCAGGCCGGCCCGCACGCGCGCGATGGTGCCGTGGTGGTCGCTGCCCTGCACGTTGATGACCTTGTGGAAGCCGCGCTGCCACTTGGTGGTGTGATAGGCGACGTCCGGCACGAAGTAGGTGTAGCTGCCATCGCCCTTGCGCATCACCCGGTCCTTGTCGTCGCCGTCGTCGGTGGTGCGCAGCCACAGCGCGCCTTCGCTCTCGTAGGTCTTGCCCTTGGCGATCAGCGTCTGCACGGCTTCCTCGACCTTGCCGTCGGTGTACAGCGACGACTCCAGGTAGTAGCGGTCGAACTTGACGCCAAACGCCTGCAGGTCGATGTCCTGCTCGTTGCGCAGATAGGTGACGGCGAACTTGCGGATCGAATCGAGATCCTCGACGTCGCCCGAGGCGCTCACCGGCTCGCCGTCGGAAGCGCGCACGGTCTTGCGGGCGAGGAAATCGGCGGCGATGTCGGCGATGTAGTCGCCGTTGTAGGCGGCCTCGGGCCAGCCCGCCTCGCCCGGCTTCAGGCCGCGCGCGCGCGCCTGCACCGAGATCGCCAGGTTCTGGATCTGCACGCCGGCATCGTTGTAGTAGAACTCGCGATGGACCGCATAGCCCTGCCAGGACAGCAGGTTGGCGAGCGCGTCGCCGAGCGCCGCCTGGCGGCCGTGGCCCACGTGCAGCGGGCCGGTGGGATTGGCCGAGACGAACTCGACCAGCACCTGGCCGCGCGCGCCCTGCTGCTGGGCGCCATAGCCATCGCCTTGTTCCAGCACCGCGCGCAGCGTCTCGGCCTTGGCCGCGGGCGTCAGCCGCAGGTTGATGAAGCCGGGGCCGGCGATCTCCAGGCTGGCCACCAGCGAGGCGGTACGCGCATCGGCCTTGACCGCATCGACGATCTGCTGCGCCAGCTCGCGCGGATTGCGCTTGAGCGTGCGGGCCACCTGCATCGCCAGATTGCAGGCGAGATCGCCGTGGGCGGCCACCTTGGGCCGTTCGAAGGCGACGGCGGGCAGCACGGCATCGGCCGGCGCCAGCGCGCGTACCGCATCGGTGAACGCGGCGGCAAGTTTGGAGGTCTGAACAGGCAGCATGAATGTCTGGGCCCGCGCGCCACGTCCGGGACCGCGATGGCCTTGGCCATAGTGGCGGTGCCGTCACCGGCAGCGTAGCGATGCCGCAGCGCGGCACGGGCAATCGATTGCAGAACGCGGATTTTATCAGGTGCTATGCTGACATCATCCGCAGGAGCCAGTCGGCCGGCTCCCGGCACGCCGGACGGCTACCATTCCAACACGGCTGACAAGGAACCACCATGCTGATCACCTTCAAATCCCACGCGGCGCAAGACCTGATCATGATGAACGATCTCGCCGTCACCTTGCTCGGCATCATCGGCAAGCATGTCGGCGAGCGCGGGGTGATCACCAAGGAAGAACTCCCGCGTGCGATCCACCGGCTCGAGGCCGCCGTGATGCAGGCCAGGCAGTCCCCGGCGCAGAGCCAGCTGCCCGAAGACCAGCGCGGCAAGGGCAACGACTACGACGATGAGGAAGAGGAGCCGCTGCATCTGGGACAGCGCGCCTATCCCTTCCTCGACATGCTGCGCGCCTCCCAGCGCGAGGGCTGCGACGTGTTGTGGGGCGTCTGACCACGTCTCGTCCGCACTTCCCGCCCTGCCGTGCGGCGCCGGGCTTGTCCCGCGCCGACCGCAGGCGCTGACCACCGCTCCCGATCGCGCGCCGCTTGCAACCGGCGCTGCCCGTCTCGCCTGCGCCCCCCAAAAAAACAGCCCGGCCGCTGGGGGCGGACCGGGCATCGGACCAGGGGGGATCCGAAGGGGGGTACTGCGATATTGCGGCGTCGGGGGAGGCACCGCAATTCCTTGTCCGGCGCTGCCGATGACATCATCGGCAGCGCCGGCGACATTCTTGACGGCGGCATGCGCGCCGCCGTGGCCGGCCCGCTGGCCGACCGCCATGCGATGGCGCCTTGACCGCTATTCCTGGCTCAGCATGTCCGCCAGTTCGTCCGCATGCTCCTCCTCGACGGCGAGGATTTCCTCGAGGATGCGCCGGGTCGTCGGGTCGCGCTCGCCCATGTACTGGATCATCTCGCGATAGCTTTCGATCGCGATCCGTTCGGCGATCAGGTTCTCGCGGATCATGTCGGTCAGGCCGTTGGGCGCCACATATTCCGAATGGCTGCGCGCGGCCAGACCGTCGGGCGAGAAGTCCGGTTCGCCGCCCAGCTGCACGATGCGCGCCGCGATGCGGTCGGCATGCGCCTGCTCTTCATCGGCATGCACCTTGAACTCGGCCGCGATCGGCTCGGCGTGAATGCCCTTGGCCATGAAGTGGTGGCGCCGGTAGCGCAGCACGCAGACCAGCTCGGTGGCCAGCGCCTCGTTCAGCAGCTTGAGCACGGTGGCGCGGTCCGCGTCGTAGTTCTCGGTCACCGCGCCGTCCTCGATATGTTTGCGGGCGCGTGCGCGGATGGTGGCGACATCCGACAGAAAGCCCTGGGTCGGCCCCTTGCCGGCGGAGGTGGCATCGGTGCGGGAAGAGGCGTCGCCCGTGGTCTGGGTGTCCATGTATGCGGTTCTCCTGTCAGGGTTGCTTTGTGGGGTTGACGGCCGCAAGCCGAAGCTCGCGGCCCGAGGTTCGCTGCCTCAGTTGCCGTCGTAGTTGCCGTCCTCGCTGCGGCGGCGGCTGCTGCCGCCCACCAGCAGCAGGGCGGCGATCGCGCCGACGGCCGCGGCGATCGCGATGGCACGGAACGGCGACTCGGCGACGCGGTGCTGCACGCCCACGACCGCCTGGTCCACCCGTTCGCGCGCACGTCCGGCGCTCTGCACCGTGGCCTCGCGCGCCTGATCGGCCAGCATGCGCGCCCGCGTCTGCAGCCGGCGGCTGGCTTGCGCGGCCTCGGACGAGCCTTCGCGCGCCAGCACTTCAATGGTGTGTTCGAGGGCCGAGATCAGTCCCCTCACTTCGTCCACCACCGGCGAGGCCGCCTCGCGCGCGGCGCCGCTGGTATCGCGCGCGGCGTGGCGCAGCTGGCGCACCGTATCGCTGGCGCAATCGGCAAGATGGCGGACTTCCTTCTTCACCTTCGGATTGTGGGTCAGCATGGGACTCTCCTTAAGACGCGCGTCGGCCAACGCGCGGCGCGACGCGCCACGCTTGGCCGACGCAATGCAGGCGACCTGCCGCAGGGCCTGCCGACGATCATCGGGCCATCAGCGGCCCGTCATCGGCCTTTGCGGACCAGGCTCATGACGAAGGTCACCAGCGCCACTACCAGGAAGATGAAGAACAGGATCTTCGCGATCTCGACCGCGCCGGCAGCGATGCCGCCAAAGCCGAACACGGCGGCGACCAGGGCGATGATGAAAAAGACCAGTGCGTAGTAAAGCATGGTGAAACTCCCCTAGTTGAATCGAACTGCCTTAGCACAACAGCGCGCGCAAGCGCGAGCGGTGGATCGACCGGCAGGCCGTCATTTGACCGACTTGAAGATCGTTACCCCAAGCACCAGGAACAGCACGAACAGAATCAGGAACAGGAAGAACAGAACCTTGGCGATGCCCGCCGCGCCCGCCGCGATGCCGGTGAAACCGAGCAGCCCCGCGACGATGGAAATCACGGCAAAGATCAGCGCCCACTTCAGCATGGTATTTCTCCTGTTCTCGCGGCTCGGTGCTTCGGTGCGCCAGGCCATGAAAGCATGGTAGGAATCGCCACTTCGGCGAGGCACCGACCTTGCACCGATTCCCGTGTCGGCGGTTTCCTACAGGTCCGGCGCAGCGCCAGGTCTCTTGCGGGATACCGGTGCGCGAGGGCCTGCAACGAGCCGGTGGATCGGTTGACCGGGCGCAACCGTTGTGATTCCATCGGCGCAGTCACCGCGCGCGACCGCGAGCGCGCAATCCAGGAAATTCCATCATGTTGAAGCTATCGTCGTTGCGGTCCACCGTGCTGCTCGCGGGTGGCATCCTGCTCACGGTGGTCGTGCTGATCGCCTCGGAGGCCGGCAATATCCGGCTGCGCCAGGGGTATTCGCAAGTCATCCGCTCGCAGAACGTGCAGAGCGACATCAGCGCGCTGCTGGCCGAACTGGTCAACGCCGAGGCTGGCCAGCGCGGCTACCTGCTGACCGGCAAGGAAAGCTATCTGGAGCCGTACCATCGCGCGATTCCGCGCATCAACACGCTGATGAACGACATCCGCAACCGCTTCGCCGACGACCCCGAGGCGTTGAAGCAGTTCGGCGAGGCATCGCTGCTGATCAGCCGCAAGCTGACGGAAATGGAGCTGACGCTGATCTACGGCAAGCGCGATGTCGAGGTCGCGCTCGACCTGATCCGCACCGACTTCGGCAAGCAGACCATGGAGAAGGCGCGGCTCGGTCTGGAGACGCTGCGCGCGCGCTCGGCCGCATCGGTGTCGCGCAATCTCGAGAACGCCGACCGCGACATCAACCTGTCGCGCTACGGCATCGGCCTGCTGACGGCGATCAACATCGTGCTGCTGGTGATCGTCGGCTTCCAGCATTCGCGGCGGCTGGCGGTGTCCGAAGCCGCGCGCAGCGAGCTCGAAGAGGAGAGCGCACGGCTGGACCGCATGGTGCGCGCGCGCACGCGCCAGCTGTCGGCGCTCGCCTCTCACCTGCAGCGCGTCACCGAGGACGAGAAGACGCGGCTGGCGCGCGAGCTGCACGACGAGCTCGGCGCGATCCTGACGGCGACCAAGCTCGACATGCACTGGATCCGCCGGCGCCTGCAGAACGACTATCCGGAGATCCAGGAAAAGATCACGCGGGTGATGCTGCATGTCGACCAGGGCATCCAGATCAAGCGCCGCCTGATCGAGGACCTGCGCCCGACCGTGCTGCTGAACCTGGGCCTGAAGGAGGCGATCGCCCAGCTGGTCGAGGAGGTAGCCACGCGCAACCACTGGCAGACCGAGGTCGAGCTCGACCCGTCGGTGCCGCCGCTGCGCGACGCGGCCGCCATCGCGCTGTACCGCATCGTGCAGGAGTCGCTGACCAATGCGACCAAGTACGCCGAGGCGAGCCGCGTGTCGGTCGCGCTCACGCGCACCGACGATCATCTGCTGCTCAAGGTCAGCGACAACGGGCGCGGCCTGCCGGCCGATATCGAAACGCGCCGCACCTCCGGCCACCACGGCCTGCTCGGCATGGAGCAGCGCGTGATCGCGCTGGGCGGCACGCTGCAAATCGATTCCACGCCGGGCGCGGGCGTCACGGTCCGCGTCGAGGTGCCGCTGACCGACGCCGTGGTGGCGCCGCCGCCCGCGCTGGACGAGGGCGACGAGCCGCTGCCGCACCAGATGCCGATCGCCGGCCCCGGGCAGGCGGAATCGACGCCGGCGCAATCGACGCCGACGGAACCGACGCCGCCGCGCCCGGCCGCGAGCACGGGCACCGAGCCCACGCCGACCGCAGGCGCTGCCGGGGCGCCGCAGCACCGGCACGGCGCATAAAAAAAGGAGCCTGCAAAGGCTCCTTTTTCGATGGCTGCGCGCTGCGGCGCATTACATCTTGCGCTTGGTTTCCTCCGCCGCACCCTGTACCTTTTCGCCGCCCCTTTCGACGTCCTTGCCGGCGCCGGCAATGGTGTTGCAACCCGTAATCAGCGTGACACCGGCCAGTGCGAACAGCGCGATCAGCTTTTTCATGACGATCTCCTTTGCTTAGCTAGGGTGCGGCGCGTTGCCGCGACGGGAAAAAAGAGGCTGCCCAAGGATCGGTCGATGGAGCTCGGCACGAGTCGTCGTCGCCAGCCGCCAGCGCAAATCGTTCGTTCGAACTCAGGACGGTGCCTGCGCGTATTCCTCGATCACGCGGAACACCTGCTCGAGCTCGAGCGACTTGTCGAAAAAATAGTCGGCTCCCGCCTCGGCGCACTGACGCCGGTAGGTGGGTACCTGCGCATGATTGGTGTAGACGATCCGGATGCCGGGCGCCTGCGCCTTCTGGATCGCCCGCAGCACGTTGATACCGTTCCCCTGACGCAATTGCAGGTCGACGATGACGACCTCATACCTGCCGCTTTCGAACAGGCGGATGGCAGTGCTTTCGGTATCCGCCCAATCGACGGTCTCGACGAAGGAGAATGCGTTCAAGTACTCCAGCAACATGCTCCGCAGGACCGCCGAGTCCTCGATCAGTAAGACCCGCAGCGTACGGTAGGGAGTTGCCGCGGCTTGATCCAACATGGTTCGATGGTAGCAATGGGGCCAGGGGCCAGGTATCCGGGTCCGTCCTACAGCACCGCCGCCCGCCCCTTTTTTGCCGGGACCAACGGCGTGCCGCCTACTCGACCAGGCCGTTCTTGATCGCGTAATAGGTCAGATCGGCGTTGGTCTTCATACCCATCTTTTCCAGGATGCGCGAGCGGTAGGTGCTGACCGTCTTGACGCTCAGGAACAGCTCGTCGGCGATCACCGAAACGGACTGTCCGCGCGAGAGCTTGCAGAAGATCTGGAACTCCCGTTTGGACAGCGTCTGATGCAGCGGCTGGTCGGTCGGCTTCTCCAGCCCGCCGATCAGCAGCTCCGCCACGGTCGGACTGACATAGCGCCGGCCCTGCGCGACCGTGCGGATCGCCTTGACCAGATCGTCGGGCGCGCTTTCCTTGGTCAGATAGCCGGAGGCGCCGGCGCGGATCAGATTGATCGCGTACTGGTCCTCGGGATAGGTCGACAGGATCAACACCGGCAGATCGGGATGACGCTGCCGGATCAGCTTGAGCACGTCGATGCCGTTGCGGTCGGGCATCGAGATGTCGAGCACCACCACGTCGAACTCGGTTTCGCGCAGGCGCGCCATCACTTCGTCGCCGCTGGCGGCTTCGCCTTCGACGCGGATATCCGGCTCATCGGAAATGAACTGGCGCAGACCGGCTCGGACGATCTGGTGATCGTCGGCGATCAGAACGCGAATCATGAAATTCCCCCCTGCGATGGTATTGCCCGGACGCCGGGGCCCGGCTGTGTCTGGCCTGTTGCATTGTAGTCATTACAAAGCACCGGGAATGTCGGTGTCAGGCTGACAATGTGGCGCGCCGCTGGCATGGCGGAACAGGCGTCCTATGCCACGGCAAGCCGCAGCGCGACACGCCATGCCGAGCAGTGCATATTTTTCTACAAGGGCAGAGCGGAATCTAAAGCGCACGAATTATTCGATATCGCCCGCCCGTTCTGCGATGGCAATCTCGCCCCCTGCCGGAAGCACCGGCCGACCACTCCGATCGAGCATGCCAGTCCAGAACGTTTCCATTTCCGCGCCTTCGCCCCAACGCGCCGAACGTGTCCCTTTTCCCCGCCATGCGCGCGCAGGCGCGACGGTCCGGTGCAAGACCGTGCAGGACGTCAGCCGCCTCGATGCGACGGCAATGCGGGCGCTACGCCTCGGCGGCAGGCTGACGGTAGGCACACGAACCTTCAGCGTGGAACTGGCAGGCGCGCGAGGCAGGCCACAATACATTGTCCGTTTGCTGACGCCGGGCGGGCCCGGGCATCGAGCGCCGGCGCTGGCAACCGAGGAAGGGCGGCCTGCACTGGCCGATGCCCTGGCGAAGCGGCTCGCGAATCGTCACGCGCAACTGGCTGACCGCGCCCATCAGTTCGGGTGCGACACGAAGCTCGCCGACCTGTGCCGCGCTTTTGCGGTCAGCCCCGACCTCAATGTGCCGACATTCAAGGACTTCCTGGAGAAATGCGCAGACGGGACAAGGCTGCGCTATGACGGCCACGACTACGACGTGCATGTCGAGCCGGGCAGGCACGGCATGGCCGACGCCACTGCAATCCTGACTCCGGTCGGGCAGCGGGCCAGTCCCATGGCGCAGCTTGTGCAAGCTGTGCGCAATCTGTTTCGCCGAGCGTCGGCCCCGCTCCCGGTCGGATCGATCGAGCGCCTGCTGACCGGGGCTGTCCGCACCTATTACGCCGGCAACGGCGCATCGGGCGAACCGCCGTCCCCGGCCGCCAGCCGTACGCGGGTGAAGTCGGCACTGCAGGCCGCCCTGATTGCCAGGGTTTCCTTCGCCAACGCGGTACCCGATCTGCGCGATGCCGACTTGCGCGACGCGGATCTGACGGGGCTCGATTTGACCGGCGCGATCCTGCGGGGCGCCAATCTGCGTGGCGCGAAACTGACGAACGTGTCGCTGAAGTCGGCCGACCTGACCGGGGCAAATCTCGAGAACGCAGATCTTGCCAACGCCAAGCTGGCCAACGCCAGGTTCTGCAATGCCAACCTGACCGGCGCGTCCCTGTATCGCGCCTGGCTGTGGGGCGCCGATCTGTCGGATGCGAACATGGCCAACGCCAATTTGATGGACGCGGACGCGCGGGGCGCCCGTCTCCCGCGTGCGGACCTGTCCGGCGCCACGCTGTCATCTGCTCTCTTTTGCGAGGCCGAGATGACAGCGGCGGTGCTGAACCGCTGCCACGGAACCAAACCGCTCTTCGTTGGCGCGCAATTGCACAACGCGGATTTCACCTCCGCCCATTTGCCCGGCGCGTTTTTTTCCGGCGCGGACCTGACCGGTGCGTCCTTCGGAAACGCCACGCTTCATCGTGGGCAGTTCGACCGGGCCCAACTGGGTGGCGCCGATTTCAGGGGCGCGAACGTCGCCGGCGCGATCTTCGATCGCGTCGACGTCGGCGACGGCAAGTGTCTCGGCACGTTGGCGTTGCAGGCCGATGCGCGGTTCTCCATCGAGTTCGACGACGCCGATGCAGCGTTGGCGCAATTGAGGCGCGACGACGGACCGCTGCCCTATCTGCCCGATTCTCCTGGAGGCCGGCGAGTCATCCGCGACTATCTGCTGGCGCTCGCCAATGCCTGCGCAAGCTCGACGCAGCGGTGCGCGGCATTGCGCGACTGGCTGATGGAGCATCCGCAGTACGATGCCGAGCCGGTACTGCATATCGTGCTCCGCCCCTACCAGGAGGCGCGGCGCTCGAGCAACCACCGTTCTCTTGCGTGGCCGCAAGTCCGGCCGCTGCTGTCAGGGCTGATGCGCGACGCCATCGCCTCGCTGAAGGACGGCACCCAACCGGCTTGGGGACGCGATAACGCGGGCACGGTCATGCAGCTGATTTTCCTCGCAGAGCGGCCGGATGCCCCCTCGTCCGCGGCTCAATGGCTTGCACCGTTGCGGCAGGCATATCTCGCCACGTTGCCTGCCGCGCTGGTCCGGCAGGCGGCTGCGCTCGCCGAGCAGGACGACGAACCGTACTTTCCGGTAGTGGGCGATGCCGGCGACTATGCGTTGCTGATCTCGCCGCAGCACTACGCCCATCTGGTGCGCGGCGAGCCGCCGGCCGACAACCTTCCGCCTACGTCCTGGATGCAGATGTACCGATTGACTGCTGCTTCCCAGGCAGGCGCCGGCGAGCGCAACTATACGATCGATGGCATCAAGGAGATTGGTCGCGACCTGAAGCCGTGGCCGCTGCTCGCTCGCGCCTACCTCGCTTCGAACCAGGCGAAATGGCATGGCGAGCTTCTCGACGTGCTGCCGTTTGCCATTGACACGGATTACCGGGCCGATTTCGAGGCGGCCATCGTCGATGGCGTTGCCAGGCGTCGTCTGGTCGAACCGGAGCACCAGCTCGCGTTGGCAAATTGCGTGAGCGACGTGCTGACCGGCGACGGCGCGGACGTGCGGCTCACTGCCGAGCATCTGCGCGCGCTGCTGGCCATCATGCCCGGCCGTCAGGACGATGGCGCTTGCCAGGCGTACTTCCTGACATGCCTGGCCGCCGTGCTGGCTCGCCTGTCCTCCGAGAGATTCTTCGGGGAAAGCGGTCATAGTCCGTTTGCCTTGAGACGGTATGCGGCAGCGCTGCACCATGAGGCCCGGCATATCGCGCCCGGCGAGCAATTTGCCGGGCCGCGCGACTACACTGCCTTGCTTCTTGGCGATCAATGTACCGCGGTACTCTCGTCGCTGATGCTGTTGTCCTTGTCCGCCAATCGGAACGAGGACTTCCGCGCGATCTTCGATAGCGTCTGGCCATCGAAGTGGCACGTCCCGGCGCACTAGTTTCCGCGGACGTGCAGGCACGGGGCGGTCCCATGCCGGGCCGAACCGATCCGTCGGCGCCACGGCAAGCCCCCAACAAAAAAGGGACGGGAGCGTAAAGCCCTTCCGTCCCTTCGGCACGCGGCGGTTCGCCGCCGCGGCATGTACGCGCCCCGGCGGGCGCGCTCTTTCTCTTTACTGCACCTTGGCCGACGCGCCGGCGCCCACGGTCGCCGAGGTACCGCTGGTGACGCCGCCGACCAGACCGCCCACCTTGCCCGCGGTGCCGCTGACCGTGTCGCCGACCGCGCCCACGGTCTTGTCGGCGGTGCCTTCCACCGCGCCAACCGTGTCCTTCGCCTTGCTCTTGGTCTTGCCATGCGCGTCATGGGCCTTCGACTTGGCCTTGCTGCCCGAGGTGGCGGCACGCTCCTTCGCGCTCTTGCGGGTGTCGTCGATCTCGCCGGCCTTGTCGTTCAGGCCGGCCTTGACGCCGGTATCCATGTTCGCGCGGCTGCCTGCCACTTCAGCGCCGGCACCCACGCCGGCGTTGGCGCCGGCCGACGGAGCCGTTGCCGTCGGTGCCGTCAGCGAGCCGGCGGCACCGCCGGTCGCACCGGCTTGCGTACCTTGCGCCATGGCCAGCGACGAGGCGGCGGCGATCGACAGGGCGGACAGCGAGATCAGCAGTTTCTTCATGGAGTACTCCTTTCGATTGACTGGTGCGGCGAGCTTTCGCCGCGGGGGTTCGCCTGGAGAGCGAGACCTCAGTCTAGGGAGCACCCCACTGCGATGCTGTGAGGAGATGTAATGCGCTGTAAGGAGTCGTGAGCCGGCGCGTCCGCCGCGCAAGCTGTCGTGATGGGCCGTTTCGCCAGTCCCTTCAACGACTTGCGGCGGCGCGCCGCGCTCCCGCGGCAACGGGGGCGGCAGCGCGGTTTCGCATGCGGTTACAGGTTCGGCGCCAGCGCCCGCTCCATCGCGGCACGGTCTTCGTGCCGGCGCGCGACCATGTCTTCGAGCTGGTCCTGGCCGATCTTGCCGACGGAGAAGTAGGTGGCCTCGGGATGCGCCAGATAGAAGCCGCTGACCGAGGCGGCCGGCGTCATTGCCAGCGAATCGGTCAGGCCCATGCCGATCTCGCCGGCATCGAGCACCTGGAACATCGGTCCCTTGACGGTGTGTTCCGGGCAGGCGGGATAGCCGGGCGCGGGCCGGATGCCGCGATAGGCTTCCGCGATCAGCTGCTCGTTGTCGAGCGATTCGTCGGCGGCGTAGCCCCACAGGTCCTGGCGCACGCGCGCGTGCAGGCATTCGGCGAAGGCCTCGGCCAGACGATCGGCCAGCGCCTTCAGCATGATCGCGCTGTAGTCGTCGTGGTCGGCCTCGAACTGGGCCTCCTTCTTTTCGACGCCGATGCCGGCCGTCACCGCGAACAGGCCGACATAGTCGGCGATGCCGCTGTCCTTCGGCGCGACGAAATCGGCCAGGCACCGGTTCGGGCGGCGCACGCCGTCGATCACCGGACGTTCGCTCTGCTGGCGCAGGTTGTGCCACGTCAGCGCGACCTTGCTGCGGCTCTCGTCCGTGTAGATCTCGATGTCGTCGTCGTTGACGGTGTTGGCCGGCAGCAGCGCGATCACGCCGTTGGCGGTCAGCCAGCGTCCCTGGATCAGCCGCGCCAGCATCGCCTTGCCGTCGGAGAACACGCGGCGCGCCGATTCGCCGACGATCTCGTCGTTCAGGATCGCGGGGAATTTGCCGGCCAGGTCCCAGGTCTGGAAGAACGGCGCCCAGTCGATGTAGTTGGCCAGCTCGGCCAGATCGTAGTTGCGGAATACGCGCCGGCCGATGAATTTCGGCTTCGGCGGCACGTAGCTGCTCCAGTCGATCGGCGTCTTGTTCCTGCGCGCCTCGTCCAGCGTCACCATCGGCACGGCCTTCTTGTTGGCGTGCTGGGTGCGGATGCGCTCGTAGTCGGCGCGCAGCTCGTCCAGATAGCGCGTGGCGCCCTCGTCGGACAGCAGGCTCGAGGCCACGCTGACCGAGCGCGAGGCATCGGGAACGTAGACCACCGGCCCTTCGTAGTTCGGCGCGATCTTGACCGCGGTATGCACGCGCGAGGTGGTCGCCCCGCCGATCAGCAGCGGAATCTTCTTGACGCGGAAATAGTCGTCGCGCTGCATCTCCGAGGCGACGTAGGCCATCTCCTCGAGTGACGGCGTGATCAGGCCGGACAGCCCGATGATGTCGGCGCCTTCGACCTTCGCCTTGGCGAGGATCTCGTTGCACGGGACCATCACGCCCATGTTGACGACCTCGAAGTTGTTGCACTGGAGCACCACCGACACGATGTTCTTGCCGATGTCGTGCACATCGCCCTTGACCGTGGCGATCACGATCTTGCCGCGCGCGCGCACGTCGCCGCCGGCCTCGGCCAGCAGGCGCTTTTCCTCTTCGATGAAGGGCAGCAGATGGGCCACGGCCTGCTTCATCACGCGCGCGCTCTTGACCACCTGCGGCAGGAACATCTTGCCGGCGCCGAACAGGTCGCCGACGATGTTCATGCCGTCCATCAGCGGGCCCTCGATCACCTCGATCGGGCGGCCGCCGCGCGCAGCGATCTGCTGGCGGGCTTCCTCGGTGTCCTCGACGATGAAGGTGGTGATGCCGTGCACCAGCGCATGCGCGAGGCGGTCGGCCACCGGCACCGGCTTCTCCGGCGTGCCGCGCCATTCCAGGTTCTCTTCGCGCCTGGCGCCGCCGCCCTTGTAGCGGTCGGCGATCTCGAGCAGGCGGTCGGTCGCGTCGGCACGGCGGTTCAGCACCACGTCCTCGACCCGCTCGCGCAGCTCGGCGTCGAGCTGATCGTAGACGCCGAGCTGGCCGGCGTTGACGATGCCCATGTCCATGCCGGCGGCGATCGCGTGGTACAGGAACACCGTGTGGATCGCCTCGCGGACCACGTCGTTGCCGCGGAACGAGAACGAGACGTTCGATACCCCGCCGCTGACCTTGGCGTAGGGCAGGTTCTGCTTGATCCAGCGCGTTGCCTCGATGAAGTCGACCGCGTAGTTGTTGTGTTCCTCGATACCGGTCGCGACCGCGAAGATGTTCGGATCGAAGATGATGTCTTCGGGCGGGAAGCCGACTTCGTTGACCAGGATGTCGTAGCTGCGCTTGCAGATCTCGGTCTTGCGCTGGAACGTGTCCGCCTGGCCCTTCTCGTCGAAGGCCATCACCACCGCAGCAGCGCCGTAGCGGCGGATCAGCGCGGCGTGGTGGCGGAACTGCTCCTCGCCTTCCTTCAGCGAGATCGAGTTGACCACGGCCTTGCCCTGCACGCATTGCAGGCCGGCCTCGATCACCTCCCACTTGGACGAATCGATCATGATCGGCACGCGGGCGATATCGGGCTCGGACGCGATCAGATTCAGGAACCGCACCATCGCCGCCTTGGAGTCGAGCATCGCCTCGTCCATGTTGACGTCGATGATCTGCGCGCCGTTCTCGACCTGCTGGCGCGCGACCGCCAGCGCCTCGTCGAACTGGCCGTTCAGGATCATCCGGGCGAAGGCCTTGGAGCCGGTGACGTTGGTACGTTCCCCGACGTTGACGAACAGGCTGCCCTCGCCAAGCGTGAACGGCTCCAGGCCGGACAGGCGCATCGGACGAGCGGGACGGGTTTCGGTAGACATGGCGGACTCAGGTTCGGGATCGGATGCGCGGCGCGCCGGGGACGGACTCGTTCACGGCGCGCCGACAAGGCATGGGCTGACGGGAAGGGGCGGCGCGGTCGACCGGTCAGGCCGCGGCCGCCTCGTCGCGATACTGGCCGGGCCAGGCGCGCGGCTTGCGGCTGGCGACGCGTTGCGCGATCGCGGCGATATGTTCTGGCGTGGTGCCGCAGCAGCCGCCGACCAGATTGACGAGCCCCGACGCGGCGAACTCGTCGACCAGCGACGAAGTCACGTCGGGCGTTTCGTCGAAGCCGGTATCGCTCATCGGGTTCGGCAGCCCGGCGTTCGGATAGCACGAGATCGCGGTATCGCACAGCTTGGCCAGCTCGGCGATATAGGGCCGCATCAGCGCCGCGCCCAGCGCGCAGTTCAGGCCGAAGGTGATCGGGCGCGCGTGGCGCAGGCTGTTCCAGAAGGCCTCGACGGTCTGGCCCGACAGGATGCGGCCCGAGGCATCGGTGACGGTGCCCGAGATCATCACCGGCAGCCGTTCGCCGGTGTCCTCGAACAGCTGGTCGATGGCGAACAGCGCGGCCTTGGCGTTCAGCGTGTCGAAGATGGTCTCGACCAGAAACACGTCGGCGCCGCCTTCCAGCAAACCCTTGCCTTGCTCGTAATACGACTGGCGCAGCTCTTCGAAGCTGACGTTGCGCGCGCCGGGGTCGTTGACGTCCGGCGAGATGCTGGCGGTCTTCGGCGTGGGACCGAAGGCGCCTGCGACGAAGCGCGGCTTGTCGGGCGTGCTGTAGCGCTCGCAGGCCTCGCGCGCCAGGCGGGCGGCGGCTACGTTCATTTCGTAGGCCAGGTCCGCCATCTTGTAGTCCTCCTGCGCGACGCGGGTCGCACCGAAGGTATTGGTCTCGATGATGTCGGCGCCGGCGGCCAGGTACTGCTCGTGGATTTCGCGGATCACCGCCGGGCGGGTCAGCAGCAGCAGTTCGTTGTTGCCCTTGACGTCGACCGGATGCGCGGCGAAGCGCTCGCCACGGTATTCGGCCTCGCCCAGCTTGTAGCGCTGGATCATGGTGCCCATCGCGCCGTCCAGGATCAGGATGCGCTCGCGCAGCAGCCGCGGCAGCTGCGCGGCGCGGGTGTACGGGCGGGCCGGGGTGCCTGCATGCGGGCCCGGCGCGACGCCGGTCAATTCGGTAGATGCAGCGCTCATGGCTTCACTGGCCTCGGTGATGCTGGAAAAGTGGTCGATTTTATCAGTTACGGCACCTTGCCGCCCCGCCTTGCCCGCGCCTACACTCGGGCAGATCGACCACCACCCGACACCCGCGACACCGCATGCAACACCTTGCCCCGCGCGAGGCCCAGGCCCTGCTGGCCGAGCACCCCGACGCCCTGTTCATCGACTGCCGCAGCGAGATGGAATACCTGTTCGTCGGTCATCCGACCGGCGCCCTCAACGTGCCGTGGAACGACGGCCCGGACTGGGAGGTCAATCCGCACTTCGTGCAGTCGGTCAAGAAGCTGGCCGGACAGGCATCGGCGCGGCCCGTGCTGCTGATCTGCCGCAGCGGCAACCGCTCGACCGCGGCGGCGCAGGCGCTCGAGGGCGCGGGCTTCACCACGGTCTACAACGTGCTGCACGGCTTCGAGGGCGACCTCGACGCGCAGCGGCACCGCAATACGGTCAACGGGTGGCGCTTCGAAGGGCTGCCGTGGGAGCAGTACTGACGGTGCCAACGGTGCTGGCGGTGCCGACGGTGCCGACGTGGCCATCGGTCGCCAGCGCATAAAAAAACCCGCGCCGTGGCGCGGGTTCTTCTGCAGCGGGACGCCCCTGCGTCGGTCCGTCGTCAGTGCATCACCAGGGAGTGCGTCATCACCGTATCGAACTTGCCAAGAAATTCGTCCACCTCTTCCACGGACGGTTCGCTCTCGATCAGACGTTGCACATCGGCGCGGAAATGCTCGGCCATCTGGCCGCCAAGGAAGATCTCACGCTTCAGGTTCTTGTCGACGATCTCGTAACCGCCGGAGGCGAGGGTGGCATGCTCGACGTCGGCACCAAACTCCACGATGCAGTAGTTGTCGCTGTTATAAATCATTTGCATGGCGCACCTCCGGGCTATGGGACGGGCGAAAGGGTTGTTGATTGTTGCGTCAGCCGGTGGGAGCGCCGGCTTCCTTTCGCGATTTCACCTCCAAGCTGAGGGCATGAAGACACTTTTCAAGCGCATGCCCCGCTGGGCGCTGGCGTGGTGCCGGTTGCGATAGCGCCCGCTCATCCGGTTGGAGCCGGCCCGTCGGCGGCGGTTCGGTGCCGGGCTCGAAAAGAGGGTTTGTCCTACGAAGTCGGCGCGTTACGGTGTATCGCACTGCGCGCCGCAGGCTGCCTTGCACAGAAAAGCGTCGAGAACGGCATGAAATCGCTCGGGCTGCTCGATCGGCGGCAGATGCGCTGCATTCGGCACAATTTCGAGCTGTGAAGCCGGAATCGCATCTGCGATGGCCTTCGCCTCGCTGACCGGCGTGCCCTGATCCTGTTCGCCGACCACGACCAGCGTCGGGCAATGGATGCGCGCCAGCGCCTCGGCCTGATCGAAACCCAGGATGGCCAGGGCGGCGCCGACATAGCCCCGCACCGGGGTGGCCAGCACCATCGCGCGGATCCGCTCGACCTGGTCCGGATGCGCCGCCCGGTACGCCGGCGTCATCCAGCGCTGCAGCACGCCGTCTATCACGCCCGCCATGCCGTGCGCCTCGACCTGCCCGATCCGCTCATGCCACATCGGATGCGCGTGCTGCGGCGTGCGGCAGGTGGTATCGACCAGCGTCAGCGAGTGCAGGCGCTCGGGGTAGCGCACGCCCAGGGTCTGGCCGATCATGCCGCCCAGCGAGACGCCGACGAAGTGGGCCTGCGGCACATCGAGTCCGTCCATCAGGGCGACCACGTCGTCGGCCATGCGCAGCATCGAATACGGCCCGACCGGCGCGTCGCTGCGGCCGTGGCCGCGCAGGTCGTAGCGCAGCACGCGATAGCGCGGCGCCAGATGGGCCGCGGCCGCGTCCCACAGCGTGTGGTCCGCGGCCAGCGCGTGGGCCATCACGACCCACGGGCCTTCGGTGCCGTCGATGCGGGCGTGCAGCGTCACGTCGCCGACGATCACGCGGTGCGTCTCGGAAGCGGGCGGCTGGGCGGCAGGCCCGGGGCCCGCGGTCGTCGATCCCGGCGTCGATCCCGGCGTGGTGGCGGTCGTGGCGGTGGGCGGCAAGGTGTCGGTCATCGTGTCCTCCTGATTGGGTGGGTCGGCGGCGACGCATCGCGTTGGAGTGTAGCGGCGATCACGCCGTTTCGCTCCGATGGTTCAAGACTAGGGCCCGGCGCCGCGCAGCACCAGATCGATCTGCGTGCCGTCCGGTTCGGTCTGTCGCAGTTGGACCGGCATCCAGCCGACCGATTCCGCCAGCCAGACTTCGACCCGGCGCCGGTCGTCGGCTCGCCGCGGGAGGCGGATGAAGTGCTTGGCCCGGACGTACCCCGCGCCGGTCTCGATGTCCTGCTCGCCGACGTACTGCACGCGCATCGGCTCGACATCGCTGGTGTCGGCGACCTGGAAGGTTTCGGTGACGCCCGGCGCGGCGTAGCGCTGCGGATTGCCGCGCACCAGCCCGACCAGCTGCAGGAACACGCTGAAGCGGTCCTGCGCGCCGTCGGGCAGCGGCGCCTGGCCGCCGCCCGACTCGAAGACGACGGTGCCAGCCGCGCGATCGAAGCGCGTCACCTGGCTGCGCTTGCGGCGTTCCTCGACGTAGCGCTCGGGCGCCAGCCCTTGCTCGCCCAGCGCGCCGGTGCTGTGGAAGGCGAAGCGGAACCACAGCATCCGCGTTTCGACCGACAGCTGGTAGCGCCCGCCCTCGTGCTGCCAGCGGATGGTGCCGTCCGGGTTCTCGACCCCGTTGACGAAGCTGGCGTAGCGCAGCGTCGCCGACGGCGGCGCCGCGTAGCGCAGCGCGTCGGCGGAAGCCGGCGCCGGTGCAGACCCCGGGGCGTTGCCGCCGGCACCGCCGCCTGCGGCAACACTGCCCGTGCCGCCCGGCGAGGCAGCCAGCGGCGGCCCTTCGGTCGGCGCGGGTGGACCGGGCGCGGGTTCGGCAGCGGGTACGGGTTGCGGCGTGGCCGCGGG
>NZ_JAGFTW010000043.1:0-64328 GCF_017598945.1 Cupriavidus gilardii | reverse complement strand
AGCTGGGACAGCTGGGAGGGTGGGGTCGGACGGAGACGGCATGGCGATCGCGGGCAAGGCGCGCATTGTCTCACGGAGGAACGGCACAAATTAAAAAGGGCGTTGCCGAGGATCACCCGTCAACGCCCTTTCCTTATTTAACGCTGCTTCCTCACGGAATGCTCATCGTGGGTGCGCGCCTGTCGTCTCCTCGCTTCCGCCTCCATTTAACCTGCGAAAACCGTGACTGCAATGTAACGAAGCGGTGCGTATCGAACAAGCTAGAAAAAACCCTAGCCCTAAAAACGGGCATGTATCCCGGCGGCCACTCCACGGCGAGGGTCGGCGGCACCCCAGGTTCGCTAATGCCGGCCCCGTCCGAACAGCGCCAGCAGCTCGCCCATGATGCCGCGGCGGAACAGCAGCACGCAGATCACGAAGATCACGCCGGTCACCATCGTCACCGACTCGCCCAGCGAATTGAACCACTCGACACCGGTGGCCGAGGCCAGGAAGCTGCCGATATCACCCAGCTTGTTCTCCAGCGCGACGATCACGAAGGCGCCGACGATCGGACCGGACAGCGTACCGAGGCCACCCACCAGCGTCATCAGGATCACCGTGCCGGACATCGACCAGTGCACGTCGGTCAGCGTCTCGAAGCCCAGCACCAGTGCCTTGATCGCGCCGGCCAGGCCCGACAGCGCGGCCGACAGCACGAAGGCCATCAGCTTGAAGCGGTCGGTGTCGTAGCCCAGCGAGATCGCGCGCGGCTCGTTCTCCTTGATCGCCTTCAGGATCTGCCCGAACGGCGAGTGCACCGTACGGACGATCAGCGCGAAGGCCAGCACCAGGATCACCAGCGCGACGTAGTACAGCGTCAGGTCGTCCGACAGCGACAGCACGCCGAACAGCTTGCCGCGCGGAATGCCCTGCAGCCCGTCCTCGCCGCCGGTGAACGGCGCCTGCAGGCAGAAGAAGAACAGCATCTGCGCCAGCGCCAGCGTGATCATCGAGAAATAGATGCCCTGCCGCCGGATCGCCAGCGCGCCGACCACATAGCCGATCGCCGCCCCGGCCAGCGTGCCGAGTACCAGCCCCACCTCCGGCGTCACGCCCCATACCTTCATCGCATGCCCGGCAACGTAGCCCGCGCCGCCGAAGAAGGCCGCGTGGCCGAACGACAGCAGGCCGGTGTAGCCGATCAGCAGATTGAACGCGCAGGCAAACAGCGCGAAGCACAGCACCTTCAGCACGAAGACCGGATAGGCGCCGACCATCGGCGCCGCGATCAGCGCGAGCAGCAGCAGGCCATAGAGCAGCAGCGGCACGGTGCGCGGCACGCCCGCGCGCGATGCGCCGGCCTCCGCCGGCGTGGATGCCTGCGTACCCTGGGGTCCCTGGGTGCGCGATGCGCTTTGTCCGTCCATCACTTCTCCCTCCCGAACAGCCCGGCCGGCCGCAGCAGCAATACGATCACCATGATCAGGAACACCACGGTCGACGACGCTTCCGGATAGAACACCTTGGTCAGGCCCTCGATCACGCCGAGCCCGAGACCGGTGACGATCGAGCCCAGGATCGAGCCCATGCCGCCGATCACCACCACCGCGAACACCACGATGATCAGGTTCTGCCCCATCAGCGGCGAGATCTGGATCACCGGTGCGGCCAGCACGCCGGCAAACGCGGCCAGCGCGACGCCGAAGCCGTAGGTCAGCGTGACCATCAGCGGCACGTTGACGCCGAACGCCTCGACCAGCTTCGGGTTCTCGGTGCCGGCGCGCAGGTAGGCACCGAGCTTGGTCTTCTCGATCATGTACCAGGTCGCCAGGCACACCGCCAGCGAGGCGACCACCACCCAGGCGCGGTAGTTGGGCAAGATCATGAAGCCCAGATCGGTCGCGCCCGCCAGCAGTTCCGGCGTCGAATACGGCAGGCCCGACACGCCGTAGATCGAGCGGAACACGCCCTCGATCACCAGCGTGATGCCCAGCGTCAGCAGCAGGCCATAGATATGGTCGAGCTTGTAGATCCATCGCAGCATGGTCTTCTCGATGACCACGCCGAGCACGCCGACCACCACCGGGGCGAGCAGCAGCATCACCCAGTAGTTGAGCCCGGCGTACTCCATGCCCATCCAGGCCAGTACCGCGCCGAGCATGAACAGCGCGCCGTGCGCGAAATTGATGACGTTGAGCAGGCCGAAGATCACCGCCAGGCCAAGACTCAACATCGCATAGAAGGCCCCGTTGACCAGCCCGAGCAACAGCTGGGACAACATGGCGGGCAAGGGAATACCGAAGATGTCCATCGCAGGCGTCAGCTATGCGGCGCCGCGGACCCGTTCCGCGCCGGCCCGCCATCCGTCGAAGGAGGCATGGGCCGGCAGCAGCGAACGCGCCCGCGGCGCCGGTCGTTCATCGGGCCGCAGCGATGCGCGCAACACGCACCGCGCGGCCGCCATCGCTTACTTCTTCAGCAGCGCGCACTTCGACTCGGCCGGCGTCGTGAAGGCCTGGTCGCCCGGGATCGTGGCCACGACCTTCAGGTAGTCCCAGGGCTTCTTCGACTCGGCCGGGCTCTTGACCTGCATCAGGTACATGTCATGAATGGCGCGGCCGTCGGCGCGGATATAGCCCTTGGTGTAGAAGTCGTCGATCTTCGCCTTCTTCAGCTCGGCCATCACCTTGTCCGGATCGTCGGTCTTGGCCGCCTCGACCGCCTTCAGGTAGGTACGCACCGCGGAGTAGTCGGCGGCCTGCAGGCTGCTCGGCATCTTCTTGTTCTTGGCGAAGAAGCGGTTGGCGAACTTGCGGGTCTCGTCGTTCATGTCCCAGTACCAGCTGTCGGTCATCAGCAGGCCTTCGGTGTTCTTCAGTCCGAGGCTGTGCACATCGTTGATGAACATCAGCAGGCCGGCGATCTTCATGTTCTTGGTGATGCCGAATTCCTTGGCCGCCTTGATCGAGTTGATCGTGTCGCCACCGGCGTTGGCGAGACCCAGGATCTGCGCCTTCGACGACTGCGCCTGCAGCAGGAAGGACGAGAAGTCCGACGCCGACAGCGGATGGCGCACCGAGCCGACCACCGTGCCGCCGTTGGCCTTGACCACCGCCGAGGTGTCGTTCTCCAGCGAGTGGCCGAACGCGTAGTCGGCGGTCAGGAAGAACCACAACTTGCCGCCCTGCTTGACCACCGCGCTGCCGGTGCCCTTGGCGAGCGCCACCGTGTCATAGGCATAGTGCACCGTGTACGGCGAGCACTCTTCGTTGGTCAGGCGGGCCGTGCCCGCGCCGATGTTGATGTAGACCTTCTTCTTTTCCTGCGCGACCTTGTTCATCGCCAGCGCGGTACCGGAGTTGGTGCCGCCCAGCAGCATGTCCAGGCCCTGCTGGTCCATCCATTCGCGCGCCTTCGACGCGGCGATGTCGGCCTTGTTCTGGTGGTCGGCCGACAGCAGTTCGATCGGCTTGCCGAGCACCTTGCCGCCGACGTCCTCGATCGCCATCTTGACCGCCTCGACGCCCGACTTGCCGTCGATGTCGGCGTACAAGCTGGACATGTCGGTGATGAAGCCGATCTTGACCGAGTCACCCGATACCTGCGCGGAGGCCGCACCGGCCGCCATGCCCGTCACCAAGGCCGCCATTGCGGCTGCGAGCCGTTTGATCTTCATTGCTTGTCTCCTGTGTTTCGGCGGACTTGCATGCCGCCCCATTCCTGTCGCCTTGCCGGCGACCATGCCTGCGACCCCGAAGGATCAGACCCCAAGCAGTTCATGCAGAACCGGCATCTTCTGTTCCAGCTCGCCGGCGCCGAAGCGCTCGACGATGGTGCCGTGCTCCATCACATAGAAGCGGTCCGCGAGCGGCGCGGCGAAGCGGAAGTTCTGCTCCACCATCACCACCGTGTACCCCTTCTGCTTCAGCATCCGGATCATGCGCGCCAGTGCCTGCACGATGACCGGCGCCAGTCCCTCCGAAATCTCGTCGAGCAGCAGCAGGTTGGCGCCGGTGCGCAGGATGCGGCCGACCGCCAGCATCTGCTGCTCGCCGCCCGACAGCCGCGTGCCCTGGCTCTGCCGGCGTTCGGCCAGATTCGGGAACATCTCGTAGATCTCGGCCTCGCTCATGCCCTGCTTGGCCCCGCTGCCCTTGAGCTGCGGCGGCAGCAGCAGGTTCTCCTCGCACGACAGGCTGGCGAAGATGCCGCGTTCTTCCGGGCAGTAGCCGATGCCGTAGTGCGCGATCTTGTGCGTCGGCAGATGGATGGTCTCGTGGCCGTCGATCTTGATCGAGCCCTTGCGCGTGCCGGTCAGGCCCATGATCGCGCGCAGCGTGGTGGTGCGGCCGGCGCCGTTGCGGCCCAGCAGCGTGACCACCTCGCCGCGGTTCACGGTCAGATCGACCCCGTGCAGGATGTGCGATTCGCCGTACCAGGCCTGCAGGCCGCGGATCTCGAGGGCGGGCGTGTTGTCTGTCGTCATGTCGTCGCTCCGCTGGCTTTCAGTGCGCGCCCTGCAGCTCGGCCTCGGCCGTGCCCATGTAGGCTTCCATCACGCGCGGGTCCTTCGAGACCTGCTCGTACGGCCCTTCGGCCAGGATCGCGCCCCGTTGCAGCACGGTGATGGTGTCCGCGATCGACGACACCACGTTCATGTTGTGTTCGACCATCAGGATGGTGCGGCCGGCCGAGACCTTCTTGATCAGCTGCGTGACGCGGTCCACGTCCTCGTGCCCCATGCCCTGGGTCGGCTCGTCGAGCAGCATCAGCTCGGGCTCCATCGCCAGCGTGGTGGCGATCTCCAGCGCGCGCTTGCGGCCGTACGGCAGATTGACGGTCACGGTGTCGGCGAACTCGGTCAGGCCGACCTGCTCGAGCAGCGCCATCGCCTCGTCGTCGAGCACCGACAGCGTGCGTTCGCTGCGCCAGAAGTGGAAGTGCGTGCCGAGCTTGCGCTGCAGCCCGATGCGCACGTTCTCGCGCACGGTCAGGTGCGGAAACACCGCCGAGATCTGGAACGAACGGATCACGCCGCGGCGCGCGATCTGCGCGGGCTTCTCGCCGGTGATGTCGATGCCGTTGAACAGAATGGTGCCGGTGGTCGGCACCAGGAATTTCGTCAGCAGATTGAAGCAGGTGGTCTTGCCCGCCCCATTCGGGCCGATCAGCGCATGGATGGACCCGCGCCTGACCCGCAGATTGACGTCGCTGACCGCGGTAAACCCCTTGAATTCCTTGGTGAGGTTGCGCGTCTCCAGGATGGTTTCCTGCTGGTTCATGTCTCCTGCCCGTCCTCGTTCGGCGCGACGCGTGGCTTCTGGCCCGTCGTGCCCGGATTCGACCCGCGATCCCTGCCGGCATGCGCGACGGCACGCTGAAAGGGGGATCGCCTTGTCTGCAATGTCTTATTGGTAGTGTGGCAGCGCGCTGGGTGGCAGCGGCGGCGTGGCCGGATGTCGGCGCGCATGCAAGTACGGATGTGAGCGCGACATCACGACTGTCCGGCGTCTATTGTGGGCACCTGTTGCGTCGCAAAACATCCGGGTTTGCACTGAGCCTGAAACATGAACCAGCTGTCATGTTTGTCAGGCAGCGCGGGCGCAGTCTCGAGGCACCCCCGCGGTGCGGTCGGTGCGGCGCCGCACGCGGGCGGCGCCGGCTCTTCGGCTGCGTGGGCGAGGTCAGCCGCGCGCGCCGCTGCGCCAGTCCTCGCGGATCATGTCGCTGGCGCGCTCGGCGATCATGATGGTCGGCGAGTTGGTATTTCCCGAGGTGATCAGCGGCATCACCGAGGCATCGACCACGCGCAGGCCCTGCACGCCGATCACGCGCAGGCGCTGGTCGACCACCGCCTGCGGATCGTCGGCCTTGCCCATGCGGCAGGTGCCCACCGGATGGAAGATCGTGGTGCCGATATCGCCGGCCGCGCGCGCCAGCGATTCGTCGTCCTCGACATGCGGACCCGGCAGCCACTCCTGCGGCCGGTACGGTGCCAGCGCGGGCGCGGCGACGATGCGGCGCGTCAGACGAAGCGAATCCGCCGCGACCTTGCGGTCCTCGTCGGTCGACAGGTAGTTCGGCGCGATCACCGGCGCCTGGCGGAAGTCCGGGCTGTCGATATGGACGCTGCCGCGCGAGGTCGGGCGCAGATTGCAGACGCTGGCGGTAAAGGCGTTGAAGGTGTGCAGCGGCTCGCCGAACTTGTCCAGCGACAGCGGCTGCACGTGGTATTCGACGTTGGGCCGCTCCTGGTCCGGATCCGAACGCGCGAACGCGCCGAGCTGCGACGGCGCCATGCTCATCGGCCCGCTCTGGTTCCACGCGTACTGCAGCCCGATGCCGAGCTTGCCCCACCAGTTGCCGACCCGCGTATTGAGCGTGCGCACGCCCTCGACCTTGACGATCATCCGCAGCTGCAGATGGTCCTGCAGGTTCTCGCCGACGCCCGCCAACGCCTGCCGCACCGGGATGCCGAGCGCCTGCAGCCGTTCGGGCTGGCCGATGCCCGACAGCTCGAGCAGCTGCGGCGTGTTGACCGCGCCCGCGGCGAGAATCACCTCGCGCCGCGCCGCGACCGTATGGGTCTGGCCGCCGCCGACGTGATGCAGCCCGCTGCAGCGGCGCCCATCGAAGGTCAGCTCGCTGACCTGCGCGCCGGTGACGATGGTCAGGTTCGGCCGTTCGGACGCGCGCCGCAGGAAGGCCTTCGACGTATTCCACCGAATGCCGCGGCGCTGGTTGACCTCGAAGTAGCCGACGCCGAAGTTGTCGCCGCGGTTGAAGTCGTCGGTGCGCGGAATGCCGGTCTGCTCTGCCGCGTCGATGAAGCGCTCGAGGATGTCCCACTTGAGCCGCTGCGGCTCGACGCGCCATTCGCCGCCGGCGCCGTGAAAGTCGTTGGCACCGCGATGATGGTCCTCGCTGCGCTTGAACAGCGGCAGCACGTTGTCCCAGCGCCAGCCGTCGTCGCCGGTAATGCGCGCCCACTCGTCGTAGTCCTCGCGCTGGCCGCGCATGTAGATCATGCCGTTGATCGACGAGCAGCCGCCCAGCACGCGCCCGCGCGGATAGATCAGCGAGCGGCCATTGAGGCCCGGCTCGGCGACGGTGCGGTACATCCAGTCGGTGCGCGGATTGCCGATGCAATACAGGTAGCCCACCGGAATATGGATCCAGTGGTAGTCGTCCTTGCCGCCCGCCTCGAGCAGCAGCACGCTGACGTCGGCGTCCTGCGTCAGCCGATTGGCCAGCACGCAGCCCGCGGTGCCGCCGCCGACGATGATGTAGTCGTAGGTCTCCATGCTTTTTTTCTGGTTGGGTAGTCGATCGGGGTGCGGCCATCCGCCGCGGGGGATGGCCGACGAAGGTCAGGCGTTGGGCTTGGCGTCGATATCGGCAATCGGGTCGAACAGGTGGAATCGGGTCGGCGTGCGTGCCGCCGTGCTTCAGCGGTCCGTGTCCGTCACCGGCTGCAGATGGCGGCGCAGCCAGTCGCTCAGCGCGTCCAGCACCTCGGCCCGCAGCGCCGCCTGCTCGTTGAAGATCTCGTGGTAGGCGTGCTCGAACCAGATGCATTCGCGCAGGTCGGCCGGCGCATTGTCGCAGAAGCGCCGGCTGCCCGCCGGATCGACCACGCGATCGGCGCCGGCCACCAGCAGCAGCGTCGGCGCTTCGAGCAGCGGCGCATCGGCCTGCGCGCGTTCGATGCCGAGCATCATGCTCTGCAGGATGCCCGCGGTCAGCGTGCGCTGCACCAGCGGATCGGCGCGATAGCGCGACACTTCGGCGTAGTCGTGACTGAGATCGGCCGGGCGGATCGGACTGGGGACGCGCAGGTTCGGCGCCAGCGTCAGCAGCATCCGGTGCATCGTCAGCATCGCGCCGCTCAAACGCAGCGCCAGCGCGGGCGAGGACAGCACCAGCGCGCGCACCGGCCGCACCCGCGAGGTGGCCAGCCGCGCCGCCACCAGCCCGCCCATGCTGTGGCCCAGCACGATCGGCAGTTCGGGCCAGCGCTGCACCACGCGGTCGTAGAGTTCGACCAGATCGTCGAGGAAGACATCGGGCCGCTCGGCCACCATGCGCGCGCCGCCGCTGGCGCCGTGGCCGCGCTGGTCGTAGGCGACCACGCGCAGCCCCAGCGCGCACAGGCGCTGCGCCACGTGGCCATAGCGGCCGCAGTGCTCGGCCAGCCCGTGTACCAGCAGCAGCGTGCCCGACGGTTCGGGCCACAGCTGCGGGTCCGGCAGCCACGTGCGCAGCAGCAGCTCGGTGCCGTCGCGCATGCGCTGACGGCTTTCGGCCGGCGCGATGGCGGCGCTCTGGGATGCATCCATGCGATCGCTCTCCTCGTCGGCGCGCGGCGCGGCCGCACGTCGGTCAGCGTTCAAGAGTGGCAGGCGTGGCGCGCATTGCCGTCGGGCGCATTGCCATCGGGCGCGGCGCCGGCCGACGGCGCGCGTCCCGGCTCGGCAAAGTCGGCGAGGATCGGGCAATCGGGCCGCTCGTCGCCGCTGCACGCCTCGGCCAGCGCGCGCAGCGTGTCGCGCATCGCCGCCAGCTCCGCGATGCGCGTTTCCAGCTCGGCGACATGGCGCAGCGTCAATGCCTTGACGTCGGCGCTGGCGCGCCCGCGGTCCTGCCACAGCAGCAGCAGGTTGCGGATCTCGTCCAGCGAGAACCCGAGATTACGGGCGCGCCGCACGAAGCGCAAGGTATGCAGCGCGCGTTCGTCGTAGCGGCGATAGCCTCCTTCGCTGCGCGGCGGTTCGGGCAGCAGCCCGATCGATTCGTAGTGCCGGATCATCTTGGCGGACACGCCCGAGGCGGCCGCCGCTTCACCGATATTCATCGCCTTGCTTCCTCCATGTTTCAGCGCTGCGCTGCGGGCTTGCCTGCGGTCTGCGTGCCCACTGCCTGCGTGCCGGCTGACTGCGCGCCCGCTTCGGGCCGCCAGCGCCGCAGCAGCAACGCGTTGCCGACCACGCTGACGCTCGAGAACGCCATCGCCGCGCCGGCCACCACCGGGCTGAGCAGACCGGCCGCCGCCAGCGGGATGCCGATCACGTTGTAGACGAAGGCCCAGAACAGGTTCTGCCGGATCTTGCGCACGGTCCGGTGCGACATCGTCAGCGCATCGGCGACCAGGCCCGGATCGCCGCGCATCAGCGTGATGCCGGCCGCGTGCATGGCCACATCGGTGCCGGTGGACATCGCGATGCCGACGTCGGCCGCGGCCAGCGCCGGCGCATCGTTGACGCCATCGCCGACCATGGCCACCACCGCGCCGCCGCGCTTGAGCGCCGCCACGCGTGCCGCCTTGTCCTCGGGCAGCACCTCGGCCTGCACGTCGTCGATGCCGAGCGCATCGGCGACCTGCGCCGCCGCGCCGTGGCTGTCGCCGGACAGCATCACGGTACGCACGCCGGCCGCATGCAGGCGCGCCACGGCTTCGCGCGCGCCCGGCTTGATCGCATCGCCGAACGCGACCAGACCGGCCACGCGGCGCGCGTCGATCTCGATCAGCCACGACACCGTGCGGCCGGCCTGGCGCAGCGCATCGGCCTGGCGTACCAGTTCGGAACGCTCGCCGAGTTCGGCGCCCAGTTCCTTGCGCAGCCGCTCGCTGCCGAGCGCCCAGCCGATGCCGTCGATGCGTCCGCTGATGCCGCGGCCCGGCAGCGCACGCAGCTCGCTCGCCACGGGCACCGCCAGCGCACGCTGTTCGGCGGCATGCAGCACCGCACGGGCCAGCGGATGTTCGCTGCCGGCCTGCAGTGCGGCCAGGCGCGACAGCAACGCCGACGAGGCGTCATCGCGCCGATCGGCACCGTCGGCCGCTCCCTCGGCCATGCCGTCTGCCGACACCAGCGCCACCACCTCCGGTTGTCCCACGGTCAGCGTGCCGGTCTTGTCGAACGCGACCACATTGACGCGGTGCGCGGTTTCCAGCGCCTCGGCGTCCTTGACCAGGATGCCGGCACGCGCGCCGGCACCGGTGCCGGCGATGATCGCGGTCGGCGTGGCCAGGCCCAGCGCGCACGGGCACGCGATCACCAGCACCGCCACCGCATTGAGCAGCGCCGACTGCCAGTCGCCCAGCGCCAGTCCCCAGCCCAGCAGCGTGATCAGCGCGATCGCCAGCACCACCGGCACGAACACCGCGCTGACGCGGTCGACCAGCCGCTGGATCGGCGCCTTGGCCGCCTGCGCATGCTCGACCATGCGGATGATGCGGGCCAGCACCGTTTCCGCGCCGACCGCGGCGGTGCGCAGCACCAGCCGGCCCTCGCCGTTGATGGCGCCGCCGGTGACGCGGTCGTCGACCTGCTTGGGCACCGGCAGGCTCTCTCCGGTCAGCATCGATTCGTCGGCATGGCTGTCGCCGTCGATCACCACGCCGTCGACCGGAATGCGCTCGCCCGGCAGCACTACCACCTCGTCGCCGACGCGTACCTGCGCCAGCGGCACCGTGGTGTCGACGCCGTCGCGGCGCACCCGCGCGGTATCCGGCCGCAGCGCGGCCAGCGCGCGGATCGCGTCCGCGGTCTGCCGCTTGGCGCGGACCTCGAGCCATTTGCCGAGGCGAACCAGCGTGATGACCACCGCCGCGCTCTCGAAATACAGGTGTGGATGACCCTCGCCATGGGCGGCGGCGCCGCGCCAGATCAGCCACAGCGACAGCCCGTAGGCGGCCGAGGTGCCGAGCGCGACCAGCAGATCCATATTGCCGGTGCCGGCGCGCAGCGCCTTCCAGCCGGCACGATAGAAGCGCCAGCCGAACACGAATTGCACCGGCGTGGCCAGCAGCCATTGCCACAGCGCCGGCACGTTCCACGCGATGCCGAACCAGCCGAGCACCATCGGCGCGACCAGCGGCAGCGACAGCGCGGCCGGGATCGCCACGGCCCAGGGACCGGACCAGAAGTCCGCGGCGCGTTCGGCTGCGGCCTGCCCTGCCGTCGCGGCCTCGGCCACCGGTTCGGCGGCATAACCGGCGCGGGACACCGCCTCGGTGAGCGCCGGCAGCATGTCGGCCGCGCTGCCGCCGACCAGCGTCACAAGAGCGCGCTCGGTGGCCAGATTGACCTGGGCGTCCACCACGCCGGGCACCGCGCGCAGCGCGCGTTCGACGCGGCCGACACAGGAGGCGCAGGTCATCTCGCGCACCGTCAGCTCGAGCTCGGTGCGCGGCACCGCGTAGCCGGCGGCGACGACGGCGTCGGCCGCCGCGGGCAGCACGGCGGCGCTGTCGGCCTGCACGGTAGCCTCCTCGGTGGCCAGGTTGACGGCGACCGAACGCACGCCCGGCACCTTGGCCAGCGCGTTCTCGACCCGGCGCACGCAGGAGGCGCAGGTCATCCCTTCGATCGGCAGGCGCCATTCGGGCGCGGCCGGCGTGGCATTCGCACCGGCCGGGGCCGGAGACAGCGGAAGTGAAGAAGTGGACATGGCGGTTGACATCCTCGTTGACATAGCCTGTCACTGGATGTTGGACCTTACCATGCTAGGAAGGTCAAGGCCGGCGCGCCAGTTTTTGATGCCCGGCGGCAGGGCTTGCGCTTGACATGATGGGAAGGTTCACAATGGCGACGTTCACCACCCCAACCCTGGAGTTCAACGATGATGCAGTTTCAAGTGGAAGGCATGTCCTGCGGCCATTGCGTCGGCGCGATCACGCGTGCGGTGCAGCAGGTCGATCCCGACGCGCGCGTCTCGGCCGATATCGCGGCGCAGGCGGTCAGCGTGGAAACGGACGCCGATGCGCAGGAAGTGCGGCAGGCCATCGAATCGGCCGGCTATCCGGTCAAGGGCTGACCGGAGGGAACCGCGTCCGCACTCCGGAGAGACGCGGACGCGGCCGGTCGGCACCGCTCAGAAGCGGTAGCCGACGTTCAGGAAGGTCACGATCGGATCGATCTTGATCTTGGTGTGCGACACCACGGTGGCGCCGCCCTGCGCAGAATTGCGCGTGACGAAGGTCGCGCGGGTATCGAGCGGCAGGTAGGACACCGACAGGCCGACATGCCAGCGCTCGTTGATCTTGTAGTTGGCGCCGATATTGAAGACCGGATTCCACGACGACTTGGCGCTGGCGGTCATGGTGGCGTTCGGGCCGAATTCCTGGCGCACGAACTGCTGGTTGGTGATGGTCTCGTCGCTGAACCAGGTGTAGTTGACGCCCAGGCCCACATAGGGGCGGAAGCGCGCGGCCGGTTCCAGGAAGTGGTACTTGACCAACACCGCGGGGCTCCACTGGCGCACCGTACCGAGCTTGCCGTACTTGCCGTAACCCTTGTCGCCCTCGACGTCATGCTTGGGCGGCAGGCCCAGCACGAATTCGGCGGAGATGTGGTCGGTGACAAAGTGGTCGATCGACAGGCCCAGCGTATTGGCGGCCTTGATGTCGGCGCCGGTATTGGGCCGCTGCATGCCGACCGGGCGGCCGCCGACGCTGTCGATGGTCAGCGGATCGGCCGAGCTGTTGGGCATCACGCGGAACCAGCCCGTGCTGACGACGGTGCTGCCGGCCGATTGTGCCTGGGCGACCCCGCCCACCGCCATGGCCGCGACAGCCACCAGGATTTTTTTCTTGTGCGACATCCTCTCTCCTTCGTGGTTTTCAACTGCAAGGGCAGCATTATCCCGCTGCCGATGCCGTCATCGTTTCAATCTAGAGACATTTTGTAGAGGAGCGCCACTAAATTGAGGGTTTACCGCAATCCGCGGTATCCGAAGGTCCACCACAGCGGGAAGAGAGGCGGCAGAAGTGTCTCAGGAATGTGACACCGGGCCGTGGCCCGATGCCGTCGGCGGCGTCATGCGTCGGCGCTTCGCACCGCCAGCGCGCAGGCGGCCAGATCCCACAGCGCATAACCGACGCTCTTGAACACCAGCGGACTGCCGGTGCGCGCGCGGATCGCATCGGCGGCCAGGATCGCGGTCTCGAACGGCTGCACCGCTGCCCAATCGATGCCGGCCTGCAGCAGGTCGCCGGCCTCGTCCTCGATGCCGAACAGCGTATCGGCCAGCAGCCGCCCCGCCTTCGCGGCGCCGCGGCACAGCGCCGGCGGCAGTTCGCACATGTCCGGCCGGAACGCGCCGACCGCGGCGATGAAGTGGTCGTCGCGCCAGCAGCCGGCATCGAGATCCGGCAACACCGGCGTGCGGCTCGACGTCACGGTGACGACCATCGACACGCGCGCGAGCACCGCTTCGATGTCTGCCGCAGATTCGAGCACCTCGGCCTCCAGGCCCAATGTCTTCGCATGCGCGGCCAGCGCATGGGCCTTGTCGGCCGTGCGCGAATGCAGCCAGACGCGGCGCAGCGGCAGGCCCGCGGCGAAGGCCTCGAGGTGGGTGGTGGCCTGCACGCCGGCGCCGACGATCAGCAGCTCGCCGTCCGGCCGTGCGGCAAAACGCTGTGCCGCCAGCAGCGACACCGCCGCGGTGCGGCGCCCGGTCACGGTCGGACCGTCGAGCAGCGCCAGCCGCACGCCGGTGTGCGCGTCGGCCACCACCACCTCGCCGAGGATGTTGGGCAGGCCGCGCGCCGGGTTGCCCGGATGGACCGTGATGTTCTTGGTCATCACCAGGTCGGCATTGCGCGCCGGCATCACCAGCAGCGTCCCCTCGCCGCCGGGCGCGGCGGCGGTCACGTCGCCGACCGGCAGCGCCAGCCGCGGCGGCGCCATCGCGGTGCCCGCGCGCAGTTCGGCCAGCATGTCGGCAATGGCAACGGCCAGTTCGGGATACGGCAGGCGCGCCGCGGTCTGCGCGGCATCGAGCAGCATCGGCGAGGCAATCGATTCGGTCGGCACGGCTTGGGCTCCTGAGAATGGGCGGCTGGCGCAAGACAGCGGCGATTATCCCCGATCGCTGTCCCGGGTCCCGTTATCCCGGGTCCGGCTGCCCCGGTCCGCCGCGGCCCTGCCCTGCGATACCGCCGGCCGGGCGCCGGCCTCGCGCACCGTCGCACCGCGCACCTCGATGTGGACCGTATCGAGCACCGTGCCCTTGCCATCGACCAGTTCCAGACGATGCCGTCCCGGCCAGGGCATCCACGCCAGCTTGCCGCCGCCGCCAAGCCGCTTGCCATCGAGCCGCCAGGCCACGGCGCTGGCGGTGCGGCCGGCGACATCCTCGGCATGCAGCCAGACGCGCTGCGCCTGCGGCGGAATATCGGGATCGAGTGCGAACACGGTGCCGTCGGCCGGACTGGCGATCGCCGCGCCGCGGCCGGACGCCGCCGTCCGGGCCGCCGCCGTACCCGTACCCTCGTGGTGGCTGCCGACGGCGACGACCGGCACCGCGGTGCCGGCGAGGAACACTTCTTCGCGCGCCGGTTCGGCCACGCCTTCGAAACGTACCGCCACGCGTTCAACGCCCGCAGGCGGCGCCGGCTGCCGGCTGCCCCGGTCGCGATGCAGAAAGGCCATCACGTCGTGCCAGATCGGCGCCGCGCCGGACACGCCGGACACATCGCGCATCGCCGCGCCGCTGGCGTTGCCGACCCAGACGCCGACCGTGTAGTGCTGCGACCAGCCGATGCACCAGTTGTCGCGCATGTCCTTGCTGGTACCGGTCTTGACCGCGGTCCAGAAGCGCGTGGTCAGCGGGCTGTCCAGGCCGAAGGTCCGGGCGCGCGCCTGCCGGTCCGACAGCACGTCGCCGATCACATGGCTGGCCGCGGCCGACATCACCGCCACCGGCCGCGGCGCCGGCTCGGCCAGCCGCATCCGCACCCGGGCGTGCCGGCCCTGGTTGGCCAGCGTCCGATAGGCATTGGTCAGCGTCAGCAGCGACACGTCGGCGCTTCCCAGCGCCAGGCTGTAGCCGTAGTAGTCGCCGGCCTCGGTCAGTGGCAGCCCAAGCGCCACCAGCCGCCGATGAAACCGGTGCGGGGTCACCATCACCAGCGTGCGCACCGCCGGCACATTGAGCGAGCCGGCCAGCGCCGCGCGCATGCTGACCCAGCCGCCATAGCGGCCGTCGTAGTTGCGCGGGATATAGAGGCCGCCGCCGGTCGGCAGATTGACCGGCCGGTCGTCGAGCAGCGAGGCCGCGGTCAGGCGCCGTTCTTCCAGCGCCTGCGCATAGAGGAAGGGCTTGAGCGTCGAGCCGGCCTGGCGCAGCGCAGCCGCGTGATCGACCTGCGCCGCGCCCGACAGCGCGCCGGACGAGCCGACGTAGGCGAGCACGTCGCCGCTGGCGTTGTCGAGCACCACCACCGCGCCATCCTCGACATGCCGTCCGGCCAGTTCGCGCAGATGCCGCTGCAGGCTGGCCACCGCCAGACGCTGCACGCCGGCGTCGAGCGTCGAGTCGATCGCCGCCGGCATCGTGGCGGCGGCCTGACCGGTCCGCTCGACCAGCAGGCGGCCAAGGTGCGGCGCCAGTTGCGCCCGCCCCGGACCGCTGGGCGGCATGGCGGCGCGCGCCAGCGCCAGTTCGGTGAAGCCGTCCAGTCCGCCGCAGGCCTGCGGCTGCGCCATCTCGCGCAGGATCTGGCAGGCGCGCTGCGTCACGCGTGCCGGCGCGGCATTGGGGGCGCGCACCAGCGCGACCGCCAGCGCCGCCTCGCGCGCATCGAGTCCGCTCGGCAGCTTGCCGAACAAGGCCTGCGACAGCGCCGACAGCCCGACCAGTTCGCCGCGCAGCGGCACCAGATTCAGATAGGCCTCGAGGATCTGGCTCTTGCTCCAGCCGTGTTCGAGCCGCGCCGCGCGCCAGGCCTGGCTCATCTTCTGCGCCGCACTGCGCCCGCCCGCGCCGCGGCGCAGATCGTCGTCGAGCAGCGCCGCCAGCTGCATGGTCAGCGTCGACGCGCCGCGCGTGCGCGTATTCCACAGATTGGCCCACGCCGCGCCGGCGACGCCCTGCCAGTCGACGCCGCTGTGCTGGTAGAAACGCCGGTCCTCCGACAGCACGATGGCGGTGCGCACCGCGGGCGAGATCTCGTCGAGCGACACCCATGCCCCGCGCCGCGCGCGGAAATCGGTCCGCACCGTGGCGACCGGCTCGCCGTGGCGGTCGCGCACGACCACGTCGGCACTGCGGTAGCTCTCGCGCACCTGTTCGAAGCCGGGCAGTGCCTCGGCCAACGCCGGCGTCGGCACCGACGCTCCCGATAGCGCGCACAGCAGCGCGAATGCGATCGCTGCGCACCGCATGCGGGAAGTCGCGCCGCGCGGCCTCATGGCCGCCGTCCCGCGACGATGCCGGCGACCAGCAATACCTGGGCCGCGGCATAGGTCCACCAGATGCCCAGCTCGAAGCGGTCGAACGGCGACAGAAAGCGCGCGATGCCGATCAGCGCGTCGGACACGACGAAGCACAGCGCGCCCAGCGCAGCCAGCGGCGTCGGCAGCCGCGCCAGCAGCGCCGCGCAGGCCATCGTCGTCAGCGCGACGACATAGGCGCAGACCTCGACCGTCAGCGTGCCGAGGTTGGGCCAGAAGCGTCCCAGCAGCGTGCCGGCGGCGCCGATCACCACGCCGCAGGCCAGCAGCCGGTGCGGCCGGTCGTCGCCGATCAGCGGCAGCAGCAACGCGAGATAGGCCAGATGCGCCAGCAGGAAGAAACCGAGCCCGCCGACGAACGAGAACGGCAGCCACGGCACCGCCAGCAGCAGGTCGCCCATCGCCGAGAACAGCAGCGCGGCGATCAGCCAGCGCCGCTCGCGGCGCACCGGATGGAACCACGCCGCGCGCGCCAGCAGCAGCGCCATCGCGCACTTCCACGCCGGCTGCCAGGCGAAGCTGCCCGCCAGCGGCGTGCCGGGCGGCAGCTCGAGCGCGGCGCTGAGCAGCAGCGTGCCGTAGATGGTGCCGGCGACGGCGCCGGCCATCCACCATTCGCGTACCCGCGGCGGCATCGTCCAGCCGCGTCGTTCGAGGACATCGCTCACGGACGCGGCCCCACGGTTAGGCGCGCATTGGGCGCCGCGCCGAACACCTCGGGCGCGTACATCGCCTCGACCCGCGTCGGCGGCAGCGCGAACTCGCCGGCGTTGTTCAGCCGCACCGTGTACTCGACGGTCGCGGTGCCCTTGGGCAGGTGGGCGTAGTACTCGCGGTACGCCTGTGGCGTGCGCTCGCTGAACGCGGGCCAGGCGCCGGTGCGGCGCTCCCCGCGCGTGGCGATCTGCGAATCGCGGCCCAGGCCGCTGCCGAGGATGGCGGCGCCGGCGGGCACCGGGTCGCTGACCACCACCCAGGTCATGTCGGTCTGCGCGTCGATCTCGAGCCTGACGCGATAGATGTCGCCGCGCGACCAGCGCCCTGGCGTGGCCTGCTCGACCGCGCTGACGCTGCGGCGGATGCGGTAGCCGGCGGCGATCGGCTCGGCCAACGGCACCGCGGCCAGCGCGCGTACCGTCGCCCACGGCCGGCCTGCGCCCTCGTGCTGCAGTTGCAGCGTAGCCGGGGCGCCGGAAGGATTGGACTGTGCCGGCAGCGAAGGCCAGGGCAGTATCAGGCCGCCGGCCGCCACGCCGTCCTTCCCCGCCGCGGCCGTGCGCCATTCGAAGCTGCGCGAGGCGTCGCCCAGCGTCACGCGGGTGGCGCCGCCGACCGGCTCGCGCTCGAAGGCCTGCGCAAAGCGGCGCACCGCCAGCACGCCCCAGGCATTGGCATTGGTGGTACTCCAGGCGCCGGCAGTCTGGCGCCCGAGCAGACCGCTCGCCAGCCGCGGCGCGTCCTGGCGCCAGTCCGGCAGTTCCAGCGCCAGCGTCAGCAGCCGCGCGGCGTTGATGTCGCCGCCCGCCATCAGCCACCACCAGTGGTCGTCGCGCTCGGTCGAGAACGCCAGCCGGGTGCCCTGCAGATCGAGGCGCGCACGCAGCAGCCGCTGTGCTTCGGCCAGCCGCGCCTCGCGCTGCGGCACATCGGGCAGGCGTTGCAGCAGCGCCGTCCAGTCGAGCAGCGCCGAGGTCGGCCACTGCTGCGGCGCGATCTGGATCGATCCCAGCATGCGGGCCTGCGCCTTGCCGCTGCGCGACAGCGCCTCCAGCGCGGCCAGCTTGCGGACCTCGAGGTCTGCGGTCGGCGCCCACGGGCGACGCTGCAGCCGGCCCTCGACGAAGGCGGTCAGCGCCTGTTCCATCCGCTCGCGCGCCTGCGCCGGCAGCGGGAGCGGCAGCCCGGCACGATTCGCCTCGTCGGCCAGCGCCAGCAGATAGGCGGTCAGCACCTCGCTGCCGCCGTCGCGCGCCGCCTCGCCCTGCATCGGGAAATAGGCCACCAGCCCGTCATCGTCCTGATAGGCCGGCAACTGCGCCATCAGCGCCTGCCAGAGCGCGCCGTCGCCCAGGCCCACGGCCTTCGACGCGCGCTGCTCCAGGCAGGTATACGGATAGCGCGTGAACCAGTCGCGCACGCCGGGCAGGCCCCCGGCCAGCGACGACTGCAGACCGATCCGCAGGCCGCCGCGCGGCGCGCCGGAGGGATCGCGCAGTGCGGCCGCGGGGGCGCGGACCGGCACCGACAGCGACGGGGCCAGCTGGGCCAGCGTGCCCTGCTGCACGGTCAGCGGTACCGCCGCGGCCAGCCGCTGGGCGATGCGGATGCGGTCGGCGGCGGGTCCGGCAGCCTCGCCCTTGCCGTCGCCCTTGTTCGTTTCTGTCGCCGCGATCTCCCACTGCAGCTCGCTTTCGGTGGCGGTGGCCTGTCCGCTCGCTTGCGCAATCGGCGGCGCGACGACATCCCAGCCGATTTCGCGTGCCTGTCCCGCCAGCACCGAGACGGTTTGCGTTGGCAGCGCGGCCGTTTCCGACTGGGCCGCCGAGGCGGCAGCGGCTGCAGCAGCGGCGGTGCCGGCCGGCACACTGCGCGCGCTGACCTCGACCGTCATCGCCCGCGCCGTGGTATTGCGCAACGTGAACATCGCGCGGTAGCGGTCGCCCTCGCGTACCAGCGGCGGCAAACCCGAGATCAGCTGCAGATCCTGCGTCGCGGCCACCGTGGCGCTGCCGGTGCCGAAACGCGCGACGCCCAGATCGGCGATCGCGACGATCCGAAAGCGCGTCAGCGAATCGTTCAGCGGCACCGTCAGCGCGGCCTTGCCGGCCGCGTCGAGCTGCACGCGCGGGTTCCACAGCAGCAGCGTGTCGAACAGTTCGCGCGTCGGATTCCTGCCGCCGCCGCCGCCGGCCGGCACCGCCTTGCGTCCGTAGTGGCGCCGCCCGACGATCTCCATCTGCGCGGTTGCGGTCTCGACCCCGTAGCTGCGCCGCTGCAGCATCGCCTCGAGCAGGTTCCAGCTGGTATTGGGCATCAGTTCCAGCAGCGCCTCGTCAACCGCCGCCAGCGCGACCTCGCCGTTGGCGGCCGGCTTGCCGTCGGGCAGCGTGACGTGCACCGTCACCTTCGCCTGGCCGCGCACCGGGTAGCTGGCGCGATCGGTCGCGACCTTGACGTCGAGCCGGTGCGCCTCGTTGCCGACGCGGATCTCGGCCACGCCGAGCCGGAACGCCGGCTTGGACAGATCGACCAGCGGCGTCGGCGCGACGTATTCGCGTCCCTCGCTGCGGAAGGCCCGCCACCATTCGCGCGGCTCGCGCCAGCCCCAGGTGAAGAACGAATACCAGGGCACCTCGTGCAGCCGCCCACGCAGCGCCAGCACCGACACGTAGACGTTCGGCCCCCATTCCGGCTTGATCTTGACGCTGACGGTCGGGTCCTTGCCGGCCAGCGTCACCACGCTGGTCTCCAGAATGCCTTCGCGTTCGACTGCGACCAGCGCGGTGGCCTGGCGGAACGGCATCCGCACCTGAAAGCGCGCGGTATCGCCCGGGGCGTACGACGGGCGCTCCGGCAGCAGGTCGATGCGGTCGTGGTTCTCGCCGCCGAACCACAGCTCGCCCTGACCGGTGACCCAGACGCTGGTGGCCGCCTCCGAGATCCGGCCGGCATCGTCGCGGGCACGCGCGATGAGTTCCACCTCGCCGGCCTGTTCCAGCGTCACCGCGCATCGCATGCGCCCGCGCGCGTCGGTCTTCGCCTCGCAGACCTTGCCCAGATCGCGCACCTCGGTGCGGTTGTCGTAGCGATAGAAGCCGCCGACCACGCGCTTGCGCGCCGAGGTCGTGATGCGGGCGCGCGCATGGACCTCCATCGGCACGCCGGCGCGCGGCTTGCCGTCAATATCGAGCGCGATGCCCTGCACCGTCGCCTGCCGCTTGACTGCGACCCAGTCGTCGGCACGAATGCCCGCGACCACGGCGGCGGGCCACAGCGGCAGCGTCTGCCGCAACGTCTGGATCTCGCCATTGGGATCGGCGAAGGCCGCTTCGACCAGCAGATCGCGCGGCGCGGTGACCGCCGGCAGCGTGTCGAGCGTCAGCCGGCCGCCGCCGTTGGCGTCCAGCGTCAGCGCGCGCTTGTCGGCGATCAGCGTCTGGCCGTCGGGCGCAGCGGCCCGATCCTGATCCTGATTTTGATCCTCGCCCTCGTCCGACTCGTCCCGCTGCTCGTCGGCTGCGCGCGGCGCGGCGAAGCTGTAGCCGTCGGCATCGGCAAAGCGCGGCATGCGCTCGCGCAGCAGCGCGGACACGCGCACCGGCAAACCCGCCGCGGCGCCGCCGGACACGTAATGGACCTCGACATCGAGCGGCAGCGACTTGGGCGCGACCAGCGCCTGCGCGCCGCCGGCCGTCGCCGCGCGTACCGTGCCGGTCAGCACCGGCAGGCGGAAGGCCTCGACGCGGAAGGCGCCGCTGTCGTAGCTGCGCTGGCGGGCATCGGCGAGCTCGACCGTGTAGCGGCCGAGCCTGGCGGCCGGCGGCAAGGCAAAGCGGCTGTCGGCGCTGCGCCCGCCCGAGGCGGTGGTGCGCCATTGCAGCGGCTGCTCGTAGGTCTGGCCGCTGCCCTCGTGGCGGATCACCAGCTTGTCGGGCAATGCGTCTGGACCGGGCGGCAAGGCCAAGCCGTTCGCGGTTTCGACCCGCAGATAGTGCTTCATCGAGACGGTCTCGCCGGCCGACAGCAGCGTGCGGTCGAACACCGTATGCGCGCGCAGGGTCGGCGTCGGACTGGTGTCGGTCGGTACATGGAAGCGCCAGCTCTCGATGCCGCGGTTCCAGTCGGACATCACGAACGCCATGTCGGCCTGGCCGCGCGCCTGCGGATGGGCGGCGACGATGCGCGCCGAAACGAAATAGCCCGACAGGCCGGTGTCCTCGCAATAGCGGCCGGCACCGCTGCCGCCATCCCCGCCGCTGTCTTCGCGACCGTCACCGAGCCGGCCGAAGCGCGCGATGCCCGCCGCGTCGGTGCGGCCGCTGGCGATCAGCTTGCCGCTGCAGTCGCGCACCGCGACGTTGGCCTCGCGCACCGGCTGGCCGCCATCGAGCGTGGTGACCCACGCCATCGCGTTGTCGCGCCCGGCCTTGAAGTGCACGCCCAGATTGGTGACCAGCGCGGCGGTACGGACATACATCGGCGCCGGCTTGCCGAGCAGCGCGGCGCCAAGATTCGGCGAGGCGATCTCGACCACATGAAAGCCCGCTTCGGGCAGCGGAATGCCGACCACCTCGAACGGCCGGCTGGCGCCTTCGCCCACCGAGGCGGGCACGGCAAGCTGGCGCACGCCCGGCACCCCGGCCAGCAGCGAGACGGCGCGGGTCTGCACCTGCGGCGCATTGCGCGGGATGCGCGCGGCCGACGGCGGCTTGCCGGCCAGGATCGCGTCGAGCTCGGCGCGGGTCCAGCTGGTCTCGTGCATGCGCCGCACCAGCGCCAGCCAGCGCAGCACCGCGGCATCGTCGTCGACCCGTACCCGGCTGACGGTGCCGGCCTCGGCGCGCACGCCGAGCACTTTGAGTTCACGCTCGACATGGCGCAGCGTGACCGGCAGCAGCGGCGGGTAATCCGTCGGCTTGTCGGCCGGCTTGCCGGACTTGGGCACCTCGCCGAAGCGCTCGATCACGCCGAACGGTGCCGCGGCAAACTTGGCCAGCGGCGGCATCGGCGCAGTGGCGATCGCCAGCGGGAACAGGTCGGCGTTGCCGAGCGCGCGGCCGGTCTCGTCCTTCAGGCCGGACGGCAACTCCAGCGTCATCGTCGCGTTCTCGGCGAACGGCGGCTCGAAACGCAGCGAGGTGACCGTGGCATCGGCGGCCAGGTTCGCCTCCAGCTTCGGCGCCACCGGTCCCGTCGGCGTGCGCAGCACCACGGATTCGGCCGCGCGGCGCGCGATCGGTGCGGAGAACTCCAGCGTGATCGGCCGCAGCGGCGTGCAGGGCGCCTGCGCGTTCTCGCGCTCGCAGCTGAAGCTGGCGGTAAACGGCGCGCGCACCTGATAGTCGAAGCGCCGCCCTTCGCGGCTGGCGATGCCGGACGGCGTGGCGATGCCCGGCTCGAGGATCAGCTGCATCTTCGCGCCGGCCGGCAGCCGCTGCTGGCAGGCCAGCAGATGGATGGTGTCGGGCCCGCGCGGCTTCCAGCGCAGCGCGGCCAGCACCGCGTCGCGGTCGGCGCCGGTCACCAGCCGCACCGGGATACGTTCGCCCAGCCCTTGCGCCTGGCACCAGGCATGGTCGCGCAGCGAGGCCGGCGTGGCCGGGCCGTTGAAGCGCAGCGCGAAGATCTGGTCCTCTTCGATCTCGCCGCCGCCGGGCCGGCTGGACACCACGATCGGTCCGCCGGTCTGGAAGCGATATTCGGGCTTGCCGCGATAGGCCTGGCCGGCCTGGCTCTTCAGGCCCGACTGCAGCCGGATCGTGCAGGACACGCCCGGCGGCAGGTCATGCGCGAAGTCGAACACCCAGTTGCGGTCGTCGACCCAGCGGCCCTCGCCGCGCAGCTCGGCGGGCGCGGCACCGCTGCACTGCACCGCCGCCGGCGCCGCGGCGCGCAGATCGCCGAGCGGCACCATCGGCTGATCGAAGCGCAGCGCAACCTGGCGGACCCTGGAAACCTGGCCTTCCGGCGATACGCGGGCAAGCTGGGCGGCCAGCGCGGCGTCCATGGCGAGCGCGGCGAGCGCGAACAGGCCAGCCCCGATGCCGGCGGCAAACCCGCGCGAGCCTGTCCGACGCCCCCCGCCGCTACGGGCCACTGCCACCCGATTCTCCGCCCTACCCCGCACGCCTTCCCCGCCAAAGCCCGTGGCCCGGTCTCGCATCTCGTCCCTCTCCGCATGGTCGGCTCCGCCTTGGTGCATCAGCGGGCACCTGGCGAGAGTGACATGCGAGCCGTCCCGGCGCAAGACAGCACGCAAGACGATGCCCGCTCAGCGCAGATGCGACAGCGGCAGGGCTCCTTCGCGCTTGAGCGCGGTCAGCACGATGTTGGAACGCACGCTCTCGACGCCGGGCACGCGCATCAGCTTGCGCATGGTGAAATCGGCCAGCGCCGGCAGGTCGGTGACGACGATGCGCAGCAGATAGTCCGCCTCGCCGGCGACGGAGTAGCACTCCTGCACTTCTTCCAGCAGCAGGATTTCCTCCTTGAAGCGCTCGATCGCGGTGTCGCCGTGGTGGGCCAGCTTGACGCTGGTGAAGACCAGCACGCCCAGGCCCAGTGCGGGCGGGGACAACACCACCCGGTAACCGGCGATCACGCCATCGGCCTCGAGCCGGGCGATGCGCCGGCCGACCTGGCTGGGCGACAGATGGACCTGCTCGGCCAGTTGCTGGTGCGTGCTGCGGCCGTCGGCCTGCAAGGCGGCCAGCAGGGCCAGATCGAAGTGGTCGAGGCTCAGCATACAAGGATCCTGCATCGGTTTTGCGTTTGATGCAGATTACCCGCATTGGAACGGCGATCCAAGCCGTTTTTGCGGGCTCTTTGCGGCGCCATCTCGGTAGACTTTGCAGAAATCCCGCATGCGCAACTCGCATACCGAACCGAGCGCGTGCGGCAATACCGCAAACGACCCCGGGCATGGCCCGCACCGAATCGCCGGAGACAAGCCAGATGGAAGCGATCCTCGACCAGACCCCAGATCAGAAAGACGCGGGCAGCCCCGCCTTCACCGGCACGCTGACCGACAAGCTCAAGGAGCAGTTCGAAGCGGGCCTGCTGTCCGATCCGGACCTGAACCCCGACTTCACCATCGCGCAGCCGCTGCACCGCTACACCGAGGCCGACCACGCCGTCTGGCGCCAGCTGTACGCGCGCCAGGCCTCGATGCTGCGCGGCCGGGTCTGCGGCGAGTTCCTGCGCGGGCTGGACACGCTGGGCATGGACGCCGACCGGGTGCCCGACTTCGCGCGCCTGAACGACAAGCTGATGGCCGCGACCGGCTGGCAGGTGGTGGCGGTGCCGGGCCTGGTGCCCGACGAGGTGTTCTTCGAGCATCTGGCCAACCGGCGCTTTCCGGCCAGCTGGTGGATGCGCAAGCCCGAGCAGCTCGATTACCTGCAGGAGCCGGACTGCTTCCACGACGTGTTCGGCCATGTGCCGCTGCTGATCAACCCGGTCTTCGCCGACTACATGCAGGCCTACGGCCAGGGCGGCCTGAAGGCGGCCGGCATGGGCGCGCTCGACATGCTGGCGCGGCTGTACTGGTACACCGTCGAGTTCGGCCTGATCCGCACGCCGGACGGTCTGCGCATCTACGGCGCCGGCATCGTCTCGAGCCAGGGCGAATCGATCTACAGCCTGGATTCGGCCAGCCCCAACCGGATCGGCTTCGATGTCCGCCGGATCATGCGCACCCGCTACCGCATCGACACCTTCCAGAAGACCTATTTCGTGATCGACAGCTTCGAACAGCTGTTCGACGCGACCCGTCCGGACTTCACGCCGCTGTACGCCGAACTGCGCCAGCAGCCGACGCTGGGCGCGGGCGACGTCGCCGACGGCGATCTGGTGCTGCAGGTGGGCAATCGCGAGGGCTGGAGCGACAGCGACGATATCTGAAGCCGCCGCACGCCGGTCTTTATGAAACAATGCCGGCATGTCCGACCGCGATGGTCGGGCAGGCCGGCTCTGCCTTGTTCCGATTCCCTCCTTTACGGGCCTTGCCATCATGACCTCACCCGCTCTTTCCCCCTTGTCCGAACAGGAACGCGCGCCGCTGCTGGCGTCGCTGCCCGGCTGGACCCTGGTCGCCGATCGCGACGCGATCCACAAGCGCTTCACCTTCGCCGACTTCAACGCCGCCTTCGCCTTCATGACGCGCGTGGCGATGCAGGCCGAGAAGGCCGACCACCATCCCGAATGGTTCAACGTCTACAACCGCGTCGACATCACGCTGTCGACCCATGACGCCAACGGCCTGACCCAGCGCGATATCGACCTGGCCCGCTTTATCGAGCAGGCCGCGGCGACGCTGGCCAGACGCTGAACCGCCGGCGTACTTGCGACGCCGATCACGCACAGCCGATAACGATGTCCTCGGGGGCCGGGCCCGGCCCCTGACCGCAAGCCAATCGAAAGGAAGGCCCGCGCCATGCGGGGTACAATCGGCGGCCTAGGCGGGCGCCCCGGCACCCGAAGCGCGACGTCAAGCGCGCTCCCCCGGCGCTCCCCGCTGCATTCCTGCCGACCCAGCCGAACCTTTCGCCCATGCGCATCCTGTTGATCGAAGACGACCGCCAGATCGCCAGCGGCGTCGAAGCCGGCCTGTTCCAGGCGGGCCACCAGGTGCGCGTCGTCCATGACGGGGTCTATGCCACCGAGCATCTGCTCAAGGAGCAGCACGACCTGGTGATCCTCGACCTGGGGCTGCCCGGCATCGACGGCATGACCCTGCTGTCGCGCTACCGCGCGCGCAACCGCACCACCCCGGTGCTGATCCTGACCGCGCGCGACGAACTCGAAGACAAGCTGTCCGGCCTGAACGCCGGCGCCGACGACTATCTGGTCAAACCGTTTGCCTTTCCCGAGCTGGAAGCGCGCGTGCGCGTGCTGCTGCGCCGCAGCCAGCATGGCGAGGCCGCGCCGGACCGCGACGTGCGGCTGGGCCGGCTGCGCCTGTCGGGCAGCGACCGGCGCATGTTCCTTGACGGCAAGCCGCTGGAACTGTCGCCGCGCGAATTCGCGGTGCTCGAGCTGCTGCTGCAGCGGCAGGGGCGCGTGGTCAGCAAGGCGCAGCTGCAGGACCATCTGGCCACCTTCGCCCATCCGGCCGGCGATGGCGGCGACACCGTCGGCGATACCGCGATCGAGGTCTATGTCCATCGCGTGCGCAAGAAGCTGGAGGACAGCGACGTCGAAATCGTGACGGTACGCGGCTTCGGCTACCTGCTGCAAAGCCGCGGCCAGAGCTAGCGCGAGGCCCGGCGTGCGGCGGCTCCAGGCGCCTCTGCGGAGCGCGCGCGGCGAGGGCGCATCCGGCGGCCACGGTGGACCCGGCAGCCCGGGCAGTACCGGTGGAACCGGTGGCGCCGGGGGGAGCGGCGGCGCCCAGCAGGTGCGGCTGGCCTCGACCCAGAGCCTGCGCGTCCATCTGCTGCGGGCGCTGGCCACGCCGCTGTTCGCGCTGGTGCTCGCCAGCGGCTCGCTGTCCTACTGGCTCGCGGCGCACTACACCACGCAGGTGTTCGACCGCGCGCTGTACGGCGTCGCCAACAACATCGCGCAGCAGATCCGCATCGCCGGTCCCCGGCTCGAACACGATATCCCCGCGATCGCGCAGACCCTGGTCGAGGCCGAGGGCAGCGACCGCATCTACTGGCGGATCCACGGGCCCGACGGACTGATCGGCGGCATGGATACCTGGCTGGGCTACGGCACCGGCCAGACCACGCTGCACGACGCGCGGCTGTTCTATGCCTGGTTCAGCGGCCGCCAGGTGCGCGCGGTCCGGCTGCCGGTGCATCTGGATCCGGTGCAGACGGCGCCCGCCGACGGCGACATCGACGCCGCCGCGGACATGGCCGATATGGCGGACAGCATGGCCAACCAGGTGCCGAACGGCGCGCCCAGCGCACCGCCGGCCGCCGGCGCCCCGTCGCGCGGCCCGATCGTCGTCGAAGTCGCCGAGCTGCTGGACCGGCGCGAGACCGCCGCCAACGAGATCCTGCTGTCGGTATCGGTGCCGCTGATCCTGCTGCTGCTGGTCGGCAGCCTGATCCTGTCGCACGTGCTGAAGGAAGAGCTGGTGCCGCTGCAGATCCTGACCGACAAGCTGAACCGGCAGACCGCACGCTCGCTGGCCTCGCTGGACGAGACGCAGGTGCCGGCCGAGGTCGAGCCGCTGATCCGCGCGCTGAACGCGCTGCTGGCGCGGCTGCGCGACGCGCTCGATGCCCAGCGCAAGTTCATCGCCGATGCCGCCCATCAGCTGCGCACGCCGCTGACCGCGGTCAAGCTGCACGCCGACCGCGCCGTCGAGGCGGAGAACCCGGAGGTGGCCCGGCACGCGCTGCGCGAATTGCAGTCGGCGGCGGACCGCGCGGTGCGGCTGTCCAATCAGCTGCTGTCGCTGGCGCGCGCCGAGCCCGGCCTGTCGCTGGAGCGGCTCGGGCCCATCGAGCATTTCGATCTGGCCACGCTGGCCTTCGAGACCGGCGCCGAGTGGGTGCCGCAGGCGCTGGCGCGCCATATCGACCTGGGCTTCGAAACACTGCCGGGGCCGACCTTCACCGGCGCCGCGCCGTCGATGGTCCGCGGCAACCGGCTGCTGCTGCGCGAGGCGCTGAACAATCTGATCGACAACGCGGTCAAGTACGTGCCGGCCGGCGGCCGCATCACGGTGCGCGCCGGCGGCGAGGCGATCGGCCATCGCGGCATGGCGGTGGTGATGGTCGAGGACAACGGGCCCGGCATTGCGCCGGCGCGGCGCGAGGAGGTGTTCAAGCGCTTCTTCCGCGGCGACCATGTTCCCGGCCGCAGTCCCGAGGCCACGCCGGGCGGCGCCGGACTCGGCCTGGCGATCGTGCACGAGATCATCAGCCTGCATCACGGCAGCATCAGCATCGAGGACGTGCCCGATACCGAGGGCCAGCGCAGCGATGGCCAGTCGCGCGCCAGCATGCGCTTCGTGATCCGGATCCCGTGCGAGGCGCCGGGCGCGGGCTAGCGCAAGCCTTTCAGCGCTTGCCTTTCGGCGCCAGCATGGTGCCGCGGCAGTTCGGGCTGCCGCAGCGGCATTCGAACTCCTTCTTCAGCTTCTTCGTATAGCGGGCGTCGATCACCAGCCCGTAGTCGTAGAACAGCTCCTCGCCCGGCTCGATGTCGCGCAGCGCGTGGATGAACACGCGGCCCTTCTTCTCGCGCGCCTCGCAGTTCGGTTCGCAGGCGTGGTTGATCCAGCGCGAACGGTTGCCGCCGTACTTGGCGTCGAGCACGTCGCCGCCCTCGAGGCTGAAATAGAACGTGTGGTTCGGATCGTCGGGATCGTGCGGATGGCGGTCCAGCGCGGTCTCCCACGAGATCCGCTCGCCCTTGTATTCGATGATCCGTTCGCCCGCGGCGATCGGCGCGATCGCATAGACGCCCTTGCCGTGCACGCCGGACTGGCGGACCTCGATGCGGTCCTTGGCGGTCTTCGGCTTCCTGTCCTTGTCGGCCTTCTCCGCCTTGGCGCCCTTCGCCTTGTCGATCTTCTCCCCCTTGCTGTCCTGTTTGCGCTTCGACTGTTCGGCCATATCCATCCTGTTTACCGTCGTTCGGTCTGTCTGCTGGTCTTGTGCTGATCGTTGCCGCTGGCCGCCCCTTGCCGGCCAGGCGATGCGGGATGATACCCGCGCCGCGTGACGGTGCGTGACGTACGTGCCGCGGCGTATACCTGATGCCCTGTTGGCAAGCGCGGCCAAACGGTAAACGCAAGAACGTGCAAGAAGCGGTCCATCAGGCGCAGCACGTATAGGCCGCGAAGACCGCCGTTCGTCGCCCCCCGCTGTGGACAACCGGGCCTTCTTCTGTGGATAAGCACGCGGGATTGATGTGGGCTGCCTGGGGCTGGCATGGGGATGCCTCAGGCATAAGTCCTAGCCCTGTTGGCGGGTCCCTCCGCCAAACGGTGGAGTCATCCACCAGTCCGGGGATTTCGTCCCGATGGTTCTGCATTCGGTAAACCGTTGATCCCGTTGACGTTTACCGACTTGTCCACAGAAAGGGGCCGGGTTTACCTACTACTACTATCCGTATACATCAAAAGAACTATCTAAACCAAAGGGATAACGGCCCGCCATCGGCAGCGAAGGGAAAACGGCCGGACGAGGTAAACCGGCTGACCGCGTATACCGCGTATACCGCGATCGAGGCGGTATACCTCGCTCGAAACGCTGCAGGCGTGCATCGAATCGGCCACGCGTATACCGCTCTCGCGTTAACCGAGACGCGTGGATCGGGTATACGGCCGAACCTTCCAGCCCGCCTGCCGACAAACGAGGTGCGTATACGTTCGGCGGCATCCGGGAGCGCACCGAACGGGCCCACAGGGTCTGAGAGCCTCTCAGAGCCCGGTTAACGCCCTGGACGGCACATGGCACGTGCCGGGCAGTCCGGTGGCGTCAGGCGGCCTCAGGCGGCGCTCAGGGGGCGCTCAGGGGGCGTATACGGCCTCTTGCACGGTCTTCCATACGGCCGCGTATACGACTCCGGATGCGGCCGCGTATACCGCCCGTAAACCGTCCCGCCCCCCGCTCCAACCCCCGCGGGCCTTGTCCAGCCAAGGCTTGCTGTAACAATGTCGCGCGGGGACCGGTTGGCGTGACACGGTATGATGTGGCCCGCAGCGCCTTTTCCGGGGCCACGTCCGGCACACCGGGCGGGCGGGAGGCAATGTGTTTTTTCAACTCGATACGGAGTGAAGCATGACGAAAACCGAACTGATCGACGCGATCGCCGCGGGTGTGGATGGTCTGACCAAGGCCAAGGCCGAACAGGCGCTGAACGTGACCCTGAACGCCATCATGGACGCCGTCGCCAAGGGCGACACCCTGAGCCTGATCGGCTTTGGCACGTTCAGCCAGGGCGAGCGTGGCGAGCGCATGGCCCGCAACCCGCGTACCGGCGAAGAGATCAAGGTCGAAGCCGCGAAGACGGTCAAGTTCAAGGCCGGCCAGAAGTTCAAGGACGCCGTCAATCAGTAAGCTGTCGGGCGGTACCGACCAGCCCGGTTCTGCATGGTCCCGCCGTGCCGCCGCCAGTCGCCGCAAGGCGAGCGTGGGGCACTGGGCGGGAAATGTTATCCACAACGAAGCCGCAGGGCTTTTCCCCGTTTTTCCACCGGCATCGGCCTCTGGGCCGTACGGCGCCCGACGCGGCGCCGCAAAGCCTCGTGCGGCATGCCGGTTCCGCGTTCTTTCCCGTGTTTTTGCCGGGCTTTTTCCAGCATTTGACGGGGCTTTCCGCGCCATTGCGCGCCCATTCTTCGTCGCCGTCCGCCGTTTCCAGGTCATGTCGATGCGCGCCTTGCCACCCGGATTTCCACAGCGTTATTCACATCGTTTCTCACATGATTTTCCACAGCGCCCGGCAGGTTTACCGGGGCGTGCGTGGACTGCGTTGCGCCACCGCTTTGCGGCACTGGCCGGCGTCGCGGTCGTCTGCCTGTTGACCGCCTGCGCGACGCAGCCGCCCTCGGTGCCGCCGTCGCCGCCGCCGACCGCGCGGCCGCAGGCCACGGCGTTGCCGCAGGCCCAGGCGCAACCGCCGGCCCCGATGCCGGGTGCGACGGCGCGCCAGCGCATCGTGCAGATCGCGCTGCAGGAATGGCAGCGCTGGGGCGGCCAGACCATCCGCATCGGGCGCGACGATACGGCCTGCGTGGTCAGCAGTCCGCTGCCAGTGCCGCCGCCGGCTTTGCCCGACAGCATCGAAGAGATCATCCAGAACGGATCGTTGCAGGCCTCATCGGCCGATACCGACGAGAGTTTCGGCACCACCGCCGCGCCCGGTTGCGCCGGTTTTCCGGACGGCACCGGCATGGAGGCGACCCCGCAGGGTTGCGCGCTGGCGCAGCGCTATTGGGCGATCGTCGGCAAGGAGGTCGATTGCCAGCAGATCACCGAGGGACGGTGGGCCTGGTCGGCGGTATTCATTTCGTGGGTGCTGCGCCAGGCCGGGCTGGACGAGCGCCAGTTCCTGACCGGGCAATCGCATTCGATGTATGTCGTGGACGCGCGCGACGGCGTCCTGCCTGCGCCGGCCTTCCGGCTCCAGCCGCTGCCTGCGATGCCGCGTCCGGGCGACATCCTGTGCGCCGGACGGGGCCGCGACAAATACCTGACGAGCGTGGACGAGATCGGCTTCGGCACCACGCCGATGCACTGCGATATCGTGGTCGAGGTCGACGCCACCGCCCGCGTGGTCAAGACCATCGGCGGCAATCTGCAGCAGTCGGTGTCGATGGAGCTGATCGAACTGGGCGATTCCGGGCTGGTAGACGGCTTCACCAACTCGCATGCGCCGTGGCTGGTGCTGATGCGCAACCAGTTGCCGTAAGCAAGGCGGTCAGGCGTCCCCAGGCTGCTCCGCGCCGGCATCGGCCAGATCGCGGAACAGATCCAGCTGCGCGGTATCCGGATCGCTGGTTGCCACCCCTACGCCCAGCAGCCGCACCGGCAGCCGGCGCCGCGCGTGGCCCTCGGCCAGCAGGCGGGCGTAGACGGCGCGGTCCGGCATCTGCCCGCGGCATTCGACCGTGGTCTGACGGAAATCCGAGAAGCGCAGCTTGACCGTGAGCTTGTGGATCACGTGCTGGGCACCGGCGCGCGCGATGCGGGCCTCCAGCTGCGCGATCAGCGGGTCGAGCTCGGCCAGGCACGCCGGCAGATCCGGCAGATCCTCGGCATAGGTCTCCTCGACGCTGATCGACTTGCGCTCGCGCTCGGGCGACACGCGCCGCTCGTCGATGCCGCGGCACAGGTTGTAGAGGCGGCCGCCGAAGCTGCCGAAGTGCCGATGAAACAGGTCCGGCGTCCAGGTCCGCAGATCTGCGCACGTTTTCACGCCGAGGCGGTTGAGCTTGGCCGCGGTGACCCGGCCGACGCCGTGGATGCGCTCGACCGGCAAGGCGGCCACGAAGGCGTCGACCGCTTCCGGCCGCACCACGAACAGCCCGTCGGGTTTGTTCCAGTCGCTGGCGATCTTGGCGATGAACTTGCTGGGGCCGACGCCGGCCGAGACCGTGACGCCGACTTCCTCGCGCACGCGCCGGCGGATCTCCTCGGCGATGCGCGTCGCGCTGCCCTGATGCCGGCGGCATGCGCTGACGTCCAGATAGGCCTCGTCCAGCGACAGCGGCTCGACCAGCTCGGTGTATTCGCGGTAGATGCCGAAGATCCGGCGCGACGCTTCCTTGTACTTGTCCATCGCCGGCCGCAGGATCAGCAGCTCCGGACAGCGCTTGACCGCCTGCGCCGACGACATCGCCGAGCGCACGCCATAGGCGCGCGCCTCGTAGTTGCAGGTCGCGATCACGCCGCGCCGGTCCGGCGAGCCGCCGACCGCCATCGGCCGTCCGCGCAGCGACGGGTCGTCGCGCATCTCGACCGAGGCGTAGAAGGCATCGCAGTCGCAATGAATGATCTTGCGCAGCGACGGGACCGGCTGGCTCGACATGGGCGTTCGGTTATTCGTGCCAGTAATCAAACGCTGCAGCCAGATCGCCGCCGAAATCCGTGCCATCGATGAAGGTGCGATGTTCGGCCCAACATGACGGGGATCGCCCCGCTTTGCCGACCCCCTTCAATCGGCAAGATCATGGTGCCGACGAATGACGATGCTTCTTCGACAAGTCGTTTCATCGATACCGTCGATGATTCAGTCCACCGCCACGGCGGGCGGGCGCCGCCGCGACATCCAGAAACCTTCCAGCGCATAGAGGGCGAGCGACACCCAGATCATCGCGTAGCCCAGCTGCTTGTCGGCGGGGAACGGCTCGTGATACAGCCAGACGCCCAGCAGCAGCTGCAGTGTCGGGCCGGTGTACTGCAGCAGGCCGAGCAGCGACAGCGGGATGCGGCGCGCCGCCGCGGCAAAGAACAGCAGCGGCACCGCGGTGACCGGCCCGGCCATTGCCACCAGGAACTGCACGCCCGGGCTCGCATGGGGGAAGCCGGCCTGACCGGTCGAGAACATCCAGCCCAGCGCGGCGACGGCGAACGGAAACAGCAGCAGCGTTTCGAGCGACAGCCCTTCGAGCGTACCCAGTGCAGCGGTCTTGCGCAGCAACCCGTAACCGCCGAAGGTGGCCGCCAGCGCCAGCGCAATCCAGGGCAGATGGCCGGCCGCAAAGGTCAGCCACACCACGCCGGCGCCAGCGAGCGCGATCGAGGCCCATTGCGCCGGGCGCAAGCGCTCGCGCAGGAACACCACGCCGAGCAGCACGCTGAACAGCGGATTGATGAAGTAGCCCAGGCTCGCATCGACCACGCGGTCGTTGGACACGGCCCAGATATAGAGGAACCAGTTGCCGCACAGCAGCGCCGCACTGGCGACGAAGCCGAGCAGCAGGCGGCGATCGGACCAGACCGCGCGCAGCCAGCCCCAGTGCCGGCGGATCGCCAGGATGGCGCCGAGGAAGACCAGCGACCACACCATCCGGTGCAGCAGGATCTCGAGGGGCGCGATGCCGTGAAGGGACTTGATGTACAGGGGCAGCAGGCCCCAGATGATGTACGCCAGCAGGGCGTAGAGTATGCCGGTCTGCATCGGAGAATCCTCTCAGAAGCCGAGGATTCTACCGGTGCGGACCGAGCCTTGCAGGCGGCGCGAAGCCGCCCGCGGCGCCTGCAGGGTTTACAGCTTGCGGGCGAAGCTGAACTGCGCGAAGGCTTGCTCGGCGACGTTGAACCAGGCGGCCTGGTTGTTGCGGAACACGCGCCAGTCGTCAAAGATTTTCTTGAACGACGGGTTCTTGCCGCTTTCCTCGGCGTAGGCGTCCTGGGTCGCCTTGAAGCACGCCTCCATGATCTCGCGCGAGAACGGGCGCAGCTTGACGCCGTTCTCCAGCAGGCGCGCCAGCGCTTGCGGGTTGACGGTGTCGTACTTGGCCATCATCGTGGTGTGCGCTTCGAAGGTGGCCGTCTCCAGCGCGCGCTTGTACAGCGCGGGCAGCTTCTCGAACTCGGTGGCCGAGGCGTAGAACGACAGCTGCGCGCTGCCTTCCCACCAGCCCGGGTAGTAGTAGAACGGCGCGACCTTGAAGAAGCCCAGCTTCTCGTCGTCATACGGGCCGACCCATTCGGCGGCGTCGATGGTGCCCTTCTCCAGCGCCGGGTAGATGTCGCCGCCGGCGATCTGCTGCGGCACCACGCCCAGGCGCGACAGCACCACGCCGGCAAAACCGGCGACGCGGTACTTCAGGCCCTGCAGGTCGGCGACGGTGCGGATTTCCTTGCGGAACCAGCCGCCCATCTGCGCATTGGTGTTGCCGCCCAGGAAGTTGACGACGTTGTATTCCTTGAAGAACTCGCGCATCAGCTTCATGCCGTTGCCCTGCACCATCCACGCGTTCTGCTGGCGCGCGGTCAGGCCGAACGGGATCGTGGTGTCGAAGCACAGCGTCGGGTTCTTGCCGAAGTAGTAGTAGCCGGCGGTGTGGCCGATCTGCACGGTGTTGTTCTGCACGGCGTCGAGCACCTGCAGGCCCGGCACGATTTCGCCGGCGGCGAACACCTTGATGTTGAACTTGCCGTCGGTCAGTTCCTTGACCCGGTTGGACAGCGTCTCCGCGCCGCCGTAGATGGTGTCGAGCGACTTCGGAAAGCTCGACGCCAGGCGCCATTCGACGGCCGGATTGCTGCCGACCACGGCAGGCGCGGCGGGCGTTCCGGGCGCGCTGGCCGGGGCCGGGGCGGCGGCCTGCTCTTGCTTGCCGCAGGCGGCCAGGGCACCGGTGGCGGCCACGGCCGACGCTTTCAACAGAAAGGAACGACGTTCCATCGACTACTCTCCTCGTTTTCGAATTTTGATCCGGCCGAGGGCGAGAGCGTGCGTCGACGCCAGCGCTGGCCGGGAAGGCGCGGCAAGCCGGGGTACGGCAGCGCGCAACAACGGGCCTGTTACCGGCGCACCCGCCGACGTGGCAGCTTGCGCCGATAACAGGCCCGGATTCACCCCTTTGGTCGCCCGCTCATACCCGTTCCAGCAGGCTGATCGATTATAGCGGTGCCCAATTCGGCACGGGGCCGCGCCAGGCTCCGGGTTTTCGCTAGGAAAGTGCGGTATGCCGCGCCTTGGCGGGACCGTCGTCGTCGACCGCCATCGCTTGTCGGCGGCGCCGGCATCCGTGGCCGAACGTACGCTGCCGTCACCTTGCCGTCGCCTGCAGTGCACAAGCGATGGATTTTGTAACCTCTCTTGCTGTCCAATCAGCCCGACTGATAAAACCGTCGGTCCGGCACGGCCGAGCCCGGGGGCTCGCCGTTGCGCACCGTTGCCGTCCTGTTGTCACCGCATGTCGTTGTCCGCGTCGTCTTCCTCTCGCCGTCGTTTGCTGAACCGGTCCGCCCGTTCGTCCGTACTGCCGCGTCCGCGCTGGCTGTATGTGGCCGCACTGGGCGCATGGGGCATCGCCGCCTGCGCGCAGACGCCGCCCGCGCCCGAGCCGATCGCGCCGCCGACGTTGGCGCCGGCCGCCGAGGTGCCCGCGGTCGTGCAGCTGTCGACCTGGCCCGCCAATGCACCGTCGAACCGGCCGGCACCCGCTGACCCGACGGTAAGCGCAGCGCCGCAGTCGCCGGCCGCCGGCGCGGATCCGCTCGCCGGCCTGCTGCAGCGGGAAGCGCAATCGGCCCAGACCACTGCCCCGACCACCGCAGCGGCCGACCCCGCCACCGAAACGCTGAACCTGCCCCCCGCCGACACGCCCGAACAGACCGCGCTGGCCGAACTCGACCCGGGCCTGGTCGGCCCGCCGGAGCCGCTGCCGCCGGCACCGCCGCCGGTGGTGCTGTTCCCGAACCGGCTCGGCGAATTCATGCCCGAGTTCGTGCCCGACACCCGGGCCGCGGCCGGCGGCGATGCCGCGACGCCCGGCGATGCTCCGCCGGTGTTCGCCTCCAACCTGCCGAGCGCCGAGCCGGCCGAGGAGACCGTCTGGAGCCTGTCCTACAGCGGACGCGCCGCCTACGAGGACAACTCCCATGCAATGCGCGCCTGTCCGGGCGGCAGCCTGTCGAGCGGCATCGGCCTGGGCGTGGCCTGCCAGAGCAGCGGCGAGGTCAAGCTGCGCGAACAGCTGTATACGCTCGACGGCGGCGGCGCGATCGAGGTGGTTGCGCAGGCGCGCGGCACCAACACCACCACCATCGACGGGCGCCCCGCCCCGGTCGACCCGTACCAGCTGATCCCGCAGTTCTATACCGCGGTCAAGGGCGTGGCCGCGCTCGACGGCGCCACCATGTGGGCCGGCCGGCGCGATACGTCGCCGTTCCTGATGTCGTCTGGCCTGCTGCCGCCGACCTCCAGCGCGCTGCGTTTCGGCGTCGACGACGCCAAGCTGGGCGGCGTCGGCCTGAACTATCAGTACACGGCGCGCAACGACACCAATGGGCAGCATCTGCCCAGCTATCACTCGGTGCGCACCGCACCGATCGGCGTGAACGACAAGGGCACGCTGCAACTGGGCTTTACGCGCGTCGAGGCCGATGCGCTGGCCGACGACGCCGGCAATGCCTGGTGGGCCTCGGCGATGCACGAGCAGAAGGGCGTGCTGGCCGGCACCAACCGCTTCGGCCTGCAGTACGGCAGCGGCAGCCGCACCGCGATGACCGGCTACTCCGGCATGGGGGACACGCTCTCGCGCGTGCGGGTGGCCGAATCGATGGAATGGAAGGGCCGCGCGGGCCTGATCGGCTCGGTCGAATCGAGCCTGCAATACGACCGCTCGGCGCTGGGCACGCTGCAATGGATGACCACGCGCGTGCGCCCGGCTTACGCGCCGACCGAGCGCTTCCGCCTGAGCTTCGAGGTCGCGCACGACCAGATCTCGTCGGGCTTCGGCGTCAGCGGACAGCGCACCGCCTTGACGGTGGCGCCGACGCTGACCTTCGGCAAGGCCGCGGGCAACGCCAATCTGCGCGCCTTCTATACCTACAGCCGCGCCAGCGACGTCGACGGCATCAGCTTCGCGCCGCCGGCCGATGCGTGGGCGTCGCAGGCCACGGGGTCGATCTTCGGGATCCAGCTCAATCGGCGCTGGTAGGGGCAGCGCCGACGGCGGCGCCGGTGGCGACGCTGTCACCGGGTACGGGCCGCAACAACCAATGAAAGACCAGCGTCGCCGTCAACGCGCCCGCGCATTGCGCCAGCACGAAGCCCGGCACATCGATCGCACGAATTCCGGTGAACGTCGCCGTCAGCGCGCAGGCCAGCGTCAGTGCCGGATTGGCGAACGACGTCGAGGCGGTGAACCAGTAGCCGGCGGCGATATAGCCGGCCACCGCGAACGGCAGCAGCGCCGGCCGGGTGCGCGCGGTGCCCATCGCCACGCCGATCAGGCCGAAGGTCGCCAGGAATTCGCTCCACCACAGCGGCGCCCCGGTGCGCGCCTGAGCCGACCCTGCCAGTAGCGGCTCGCCGAACATCAGATGGACCGCGATCACGCCGGCGACCGCGCCGGCCAGCTGCACGACGACATAGCGCAGCGCCTCGCCGGCCGGCAGCCGGCCCTGCAGCCAGGCCGACAGCGTGACGGCCGGATTCAGGTGGCCGCCGGAGAGGCGGCCGAAGGTCAGCAGCAGCGCCGCCAGCCCCGCGCCGCTCGCCAGCGAGTTGGCCAGCAGCGCCAGTGCGATATTGCCCGCAGCGAGCCGCTCGGCACGCAGCCCCGAGCCGACCACCACCGCGATCAGCAGCGCCGTCCCGAGGGCTTCGGCGACCAGCCGGCGGGCCAGCGGAAGGGGCGCTTCGGGACTGGCGGCGGCGTGAATGTCGGCGTGAATGTCGGCGCGAGGTGCAGCGTGAGGACGGCGGATGGACATCGAGCGCGGGGCGAAGGTGGACACGGCTTCGCGCACGGCTCCTTGCTGCGGTTGCGGCTGCAGCTGCGACTGCTGGTGTCCGGCGCGGAGCGCGCAGTGTTCCGTCCGCCCCGCTCGCCGTCAATGCGCGCCGGCGCAGTTGTGTCCTGACTCGCGGTATCGAATGCGCCGTGCGGCAGTGCTTGCGCGGCGCGCGTCCGTGCGGCCCGCTAGCCGAAGCGCACGCAATAGATCGGCGGCAGATGCGCCGACACGCAGGTCCAGCGTTCGCCGCCGTTCTCCGACACCCACAGTCCGCCGGTGGTCGAGCCCATCGCCAGCCGTTCGCCGCTGTCGTCGATCGCCAGTCCGTGCCGATAGATCAGGTCGTAGGCCGGCGGCGGCGGCAGGCCTTCACTGAAGACCTCGAAGCTGCGGCCGCCGTCGCGCGTGCGGGACACCGCCAGCTTGCCGTCGACCGGCACGCGGCATTCGTCCTTGGTCGCGGGCACGAACCACGCGGTCTCGGGATCGCGCGGATGCACCGCGACCGCGAAGCCGAACTTCGATGGCTTGCCTTCGATGCGCCGCCAGCTGGCGCCGCCGTCCTCGGAGCGGAAGATGCCGTCGTGATGCTGCACCCACAGCGCATCGGGGCGGGCTGGGCATTGCACCATGTAGTGCGGGTCCTGGATATTGGGATCCTCGCTGCGCTCGGGCGGCATATAGCCCGCCTTCATGCCGCGCGTGGTCGCTTCCCAGCTGTCGCCGCCGTTGCGGGTTTGCCAGACGCCGCCGCACGAGATCGCGATCGACACATGGCGGCTGTCGCGCGGATCGACGCAGATCGAATGGATGCCCGGATAGTCGTAGCCGCCGCCGAACCATTCGGCGCGCTCGGGACGGTCCCACATCGGCCGATTCAACGCCCAGCTGGCGCCGCGGTCGTCCGAGCGGAACAGGCCGCCGGGGATGGTGCCGGCCCACAACACGCCGGGCTGGTCGGCACCGCCCGCCTCCAGCACCCACAACTGCTGCAGCGACCACGGCGCGGGCTTGGGCGCGTCGGGGTCGGCCGGCGCGTTCGCTGCGGCATCGTCCAACGCCGCGGTCTGCTCTTCCGGCTGCGGCGGATAGACCGGCACCGCGCAGGCGGTCCACTCGGACTCGCCGCGCGCGCGGCGCCACAGCTTGACGCCGAAGTGGCCCAGATTCAGGGCGGCATAGAGCGAGCCGTCGCGCGGGTCGGACAACACCATGTTGACGGGCTCGCCGAGAAAATGCGCCTGGGTTTGCTGCCATTGCCCCTGCGGCTGGCGTTCGATCTCGAACAGGCCCTTGCGTGTGGCCACGAGAAGTCGGTCGTTCATCGTTCAGGTCTCCTGGTATCGATCGGCCGCCGGTCGCGTGGCCGTCGGCGCGTTGGCTGTCGCAGCGTGGAACGTCAAGGCGCGGAATGCCGAAGCATTGACCGCCCACGCGTCCCGCTCACCCGCTGTCTGCTATCCGCCGGAAAGCGCCTGCACCACGTATACCTTGCTGTCCTCGCGCAACGCATCGCTGAGCCGTTGCCGGTCGCGAATCATGGTGCCGTCGATAAAGACGGTCACATGCCGGCGCAACTGGTTCTGGTCATCGAGGATGTAGCCGCGCAGCTCGGGTTGTTCGGCGAACACCGCATCGAACGCGGCGCGCACGGAGGCAGCGCTCAGGTGGCGGTCGGGCGTGGGGACATGGCGCTGGATCGCCGGCGCAAAGGTGATATGGGCCATGGTGCAGCGATGGTAAGAACCGCAAAAAACGGTCACTACAGTGTAGGCGCTCGGCGCTGCGCGAGAAGGGAGGAATGCGGGGAATGCGGGGATTTGCGGGCGGATGAATGTGGACACATCGATGTGGACACCCCGATGTGGACGCCGGCGATGTGGACACCGACGATGTGGACGGCCCCGTCAGAACCGGCGTCTTTGCCGCTCTCGCGACAAAGACGCCGCCTGGCAGTCCTGTCTTTTTTCACGTCGTGTTACCACTGCGACGGTACCGGCGGCAGCCAGGCCCGGCACCGAAGTGCGCATGACTTTCAGCCTTTTCCAATCCCCGCGTCGCATGCGCGCACGCAGTCTAGCAAGACTGGATCGAACTGGCGACATGCAAGACGATATCGGGATTCAATCGGTGGCCGCGGCCGAGCGGAATGCCTCGAGATTGACGCCGAGCCGCTTGATCTTGTCGTACAGCGTTTTCTTCGGCACGCGCAGCAGATCGCTTGCCGCGGCGGTGCGTCCCGACGCCGCGCGCAGCGCCTCCTCGATCAGATGCCGTTCGAACACCGCGACCTGCTCGTCCAGCGAACGCGCCTCGCTGATGCTGCCGCTGCCATTGCCATTCCCATTACCCTGGCCACTGCCTGCCGGCACGCCGGTGCTGCCGCCGGACAGTCCCAGCACGAAGCGATCGGCGGCATTGCGCAACTCGCGCACATTGCCCGGCCACGGATGCATCATCAACTCGCGCATATGCTGCGGCGACACCTCGGGCACCGGCCGCTCGTAACGCAGCGCCGCCTGCAGCAGGAAGTGCGAGAACAGCAGCGGAATGTCTTCGCGCCGTTCGCGCAGCGGCGGGATGTCGATCACCGCGACGTTGAGGCGATAGTACAGATCGGCACGGAAGCGCTGCTCCGCCGACAGCGCCAGCAGATCGACCTTGGTCGCGGCGATCACGCGGCAGTCCATCGGCAGCAGCGTGTTGGACCCCAGCCGCTCGAACTGCCGCTCCTGCAGCGTGCGCAGCAGCTTGATCTGCAGCGACATCGGCATGGTCTCGATCTCGTCGAGAAACAGCGAGCCGCGCTGCGCGTATTCGATCTTGCCGACGCGCCGCCGCGCCGCGCCGGTAAACGCGCCCGACTCGTGGCCGAACACCTCGCTCTCGAACAGCGACTCCGGCACGCCGCCGCAATTGAGCGCGGCGAAGTTGCCCTGCCGGCGCGGCCCGTACTCGTGCAGGCAGCGCGCCACCAGCTCCTTGCCGGTCCCGGTCTCGCCCAGGATCAGCACATCGGCGTCGGTGCACGCCAGGTCGAGAATCAGCTTGCGCAGCCGTTCGACGGCCGCCGAGCGGCCGATCACCTTGGCCTCGATCGCCTGCGTGTCGGCCAGCTGCCGGCGCAGCGCCTCGACCTCGAGCGTCAGCGCGCGCTTGTCCATCGCCCGTTGCACCACCTCGGTCAGCTCGCCCGGCGAGTACGGCTTCTCGACGAAATCGTAGGCGCCGCGGCGCATCGCCTGCACCGCCATCGAGATATCGCCGTGACCGGTGACCAGGATCACCGGCAGCGCGGCATCGATCTCGAGCGCCTTGTCGAGCAGCGCCAGCCCGTTGATGCCGGGCAGCCGCACATCGGTGACGAGCACGCCGGCAAAGCCGGGCGTGAGCCGATGCAGTACCTGTTCGGCCGAGCCGAACGCTTCCACCGACAGGCCGGCGATCTGCAGCGACTGCGTGCTGCCCAGCCGCACCGCGGCATCGTCTTCGACGTAGAGGACCGACAGATCAGTTCGCATCGGCATGGTTCTCCTGTGCGGCGGGCAGCTGGATGATGAAGCGGGCGCCGGCGATCTCGTCGTCGCCGTTCGCGTTGGCAGCATCGACGGCGGTATCGACGGCGGTATCGACGAAGCAGCGGCGATTCTCCGCGCGCAGCGTGCCGCCGAATTCGCGCACGATGCCGGCGGAGATCGCCAGCCCGAGGCCGAGGCCCACGCCCTGCTCCTTGGTGGTGAAAAACGGTTCGAACAGCCGCGGCATCACGTCGTCGTCGATGCCGCAGCCGCGGTCGGCCACCTCGATCGTGACCCACTGCGGGTCGGCGTGCACGCGGATCTCGAGCACGCGCGCGGTGGCGTCCTCGGCCGCGTCCGCGCTCGCGTCCTTCATCGCATCGAGCGCGTTCGACAGCAGATTGACCAGCACCTGTTCGAGCCGGTTACCTTCGCACAGCGCCAGCGGCGAAGGCTCGGGCACCGATACGATCAGTTCGGCGCCATCGGCGCGAATGCGCGAGTCCAGCAGAAACAGCGCGTCGGCGATCACCGTGCCGACCGGCGTCGGCACCGACTGCACCGGCGTCTTGCGTGCGAATTTCTTCAGCTGCGCGGTGATTTTCCCCATCCGCTCGACCATCTGGCAGATCACGTTCAGGTTGGTCTCGACCGCCTCCGTCTGGCCGCGGCGAAAGAACACGATGGTGTTGGCCGACAGCGTGCGCAGCGCCGCCAGCGGCTGGTTCAGCTCGTGCGTGATGCCGGCCGACATCTGACCGAGCGCGGCCATCTTGCTGGCCTGCACCAGCTCGTCCATCGCCGCCTTCAGCACCTGCTCGGCGCGCTTGCGCTCCGCGATCTCCTTCTGCAGCTTCAGGTTCGAACCGGACAGCGCCTGCGTGCGCATCGCCACCTTGCGTTCGAGTTCGTCGTGCGCGCGCTGCAGCGCCTCCTTGGCCGAGCGGTTCTGCGCGGCGGCGCGGCGACGCTGCAGCACGTACAGGATCAGCAGCAGCAGAAAGCCGAGCGCGAAGGCGGCGATCACCGCGCTGTTGCGCGCCAGCGTGCGGATCGGCTCCATGTCGGACAGCACGATCAGCCGCCAGTCGGTGTCGGCGATGCGGCGGCTCTGCGCGAGGAACTCGTCGCCGTCGGGCATCTGCACCACGCTGATATCGGCCGCAAAGCGGCGCTGCTCGCGAAAGCCGATCGGATCGAGCGAATCGACGGTCGAGTACTGCCGCGTGGTGGCCAGCTGCCAGCGCGTCTCGCTAGGCAGCTCGCGCAGCGACTTGAAGCGCCAGTCCGGCTGCGAGCTCAGGAACACGATGCCGTTGGCGTCGACCACCAGGATGCGGTCGTCGTTGGCGATCCAGGGCTCGTCGATCTTGTCGAGATTGACCTTGACCGCGGCCACGCCGAGCAGCGCGCCGTCGCGGACGATCGGCTGCGAGAAGTAGTAGCCCGGCTCGCGGCTGACCGTGCCGATGCCATAGAAGCGGCCCGGCTTGCCCTGCATCGCGTCGCGGAAATACGGCCGGTACGAGAAGTTGATGCCGACGAAGCTGGCCGCCTCGTTCCAGTTGCTCGCGGCCAGCGTCAGGCCGTGGGCGTCCATCACATAGATGGCGGTCGATTTGGCGGCGGCGTTGACCTCGGCCAGAAAGCGGTTGGCCGCCATCGGCAGGCCCGGTGTCGCCGGTTCGCGCAGCAGCCGCTGCACGTCGTGATTCAGCGCGACCACCGCGGGCAGATACTCGTAGCGGCGCATCTCGCTGCGCAGCCCGCCGATATAGGCCTCGATGCGGTGCGCGGTGCCATCGCGCTGCGCGCGGATGCCGACGCGCTCGCCCCACAGATAGGCGATGGTCACACCCGCCGCCATCACCGCGCAGACCGCCGCGATCACGGCCGCGCGACGAGCGCGCCCGCGCGGCCAGGCCGAGGGCGGTATCGCCTGCGTCGCAGGGGAAGTCGCGGAGGAGTCGGTCATATCGATGCGCGGGATGACACCGGCGGCATGCGCCAACGACCGGCCATTAGGCAAAGCCGCACCCCGGCGCGTCAATCGGCGTAAACATCAGGCGCGCCGATGCATCGGATCGTCGATGCATCGGCGCCAGCCCGGTCAGGGCCGCTCCGTCAGCGCAAGGCCGATCAAGGCTGCGTCACATCGAACAGCAGATTGACCGGCGACGGACCGAACGACAGCCACGTGCCCTTCAACGGCTGCTGCTCGACGCCCGGCCGCGACCAGTCGCACACGCCCGTCGGGAAGATCGACTGCAGCCGCGCCAGTTGCGTCGGGGTCATCATCACCTTGTAGTCCGCCGGATCGATCGGCTTGAGCTGGCACTTGACGATGTCGTCGGCCAGCGGACCGCCGGCGACCATGCGCGGCGTGGTGCCGGCCGGGTACAAGGTATTGCACTGGCCCGGGCCGTGCGCGGTCTGCGGCTCGACGATCTTGTTGCCGCCCGCGTCCCAGCACGCATCGACCAGATCCGCCGGCTTGTTGCGCACCACCTTCTCGGCCTTGCTGCCTGGCCCGGTGTCGCGCAGCATCGCGGTCAGCCAGCGGTCCATCTGGTCGAAGTTGTCGTCGCGGATGGTACCCGGTCCGACGATGACCTGGTTGTCCGCATGCCCGTTGGCCGCGATCAGCCGCGCGCGCACCGAGTAGCTGTGGATCTTGTTGTGGATGTCGCCGTTGACGCGGTCGTCGAAGTAGTCGCGCTGATCGATGATTGGCGTGGTCGCCAGGCCGCCGCCGGTCGAGGTGATGCGGCCCGACTGGTAGGCGCGTGCGATCGCGTCGAGATCGCCGACGGTGCGCTGCGCGATCTTCTTGAAGTCCACGTCGACACCGCCGATCTTCTCGTTCAGGTCGATGAACTGATCGGCCGTGATCATGCCGTCGTTCAGCGCCTTCAGGCCGTACTGCACGCCGACATTGTCGATCGGCCGCTTGGCGAAGCCGCGCGCATCCTTGCCGTAGACGTTGACCGTGTGGTCGTAGACCGTGGCCCGCACGCCGGTCGGGTTGTTGACCGGATGGTATTTCTGGTCGGCCGGGAAGCCCGCGGGGAACGACACCACCGGATCGAGACGGCCCGCGCTGCTGCTCATCGCCGCGATATTGCCCGGCTTCAGATAGCCCGAGATCGCCGAGCGCTGCGCATCGCTGTATTGGCCCGGCGCGTCCTGCGTGAAGTACAGATGCAGCAGGCGCGAGTCGTGCAGCTTGAAGATCGTCGACGAGGTCACGTCCGGGAACACCGAGGTCACGATGATGCCGTCGAACAGGCCTGGATAGTTGTCGCCGGTCTGATGGCTCTGATAGGCCCCGCCCGAGCCGCCGGTGCCGATCGTGAAGAACGGCACGCCGTAGTTTTCGATCAGCCGTTCCTTGACCATCGCGATGGTCTCGGACGACAACAGGTCGTTGCAGTTGTTGCCGAAGGTATTGAGCGAGGCGCTGACCACCGCATAGCCCTTGCGCAGATGGTTGTGGTTCAGCACGGCCACCGGCGTGCCCTGCATGTACCAGCCGCCCTGGCAGCCGCCGCCCAGCGGATAGATGACCTTGCGGTTCCAGCCCGAGGGCGGCGCCAGCGGCGTCGGCTCGGCGTCCTTCGTCGGATCGTGCAGGATCGCGGTCTGGTAGATCGCGCGATTGATGGTGCCGGTCTCGACGCGGACGATGTACGGCACGGTCGCGCCCGCGTTATTGGTGGTGCTGGCCAGATCCGCCGGATACGCGGTGACCGGCGTCGGCAGCGGCTTGAAGCTGTTGGCGGTGGAGCGATAGACGTAGTGCACGCGGCGTTCGACCGAGCAGTGTTCGTCGAGCGGCGCGCCGAGCTTGCTGCCGTCCGGCAGCGTGAAGTTCTGCGTCGCGCAGATGTAGGGCTTTTCGTGCGGGCCGGAGAAGACGGGGCCGGTGATTGGATAGTTGGTCAGCGTCAGCGTGGTGCGCGCGGGGCCGTGCTTGACCTCCAGGGTGTTCTCGCCGAGCTTCAGTCCGCTGACGATGCCGAGTGCCTCGCCATCGCCGGTCGGCGTGAAGGCACCGCTGACATCGACGCCGTTGACGCTGACCTTGAACTTCTTGCCGGGCGCGCGCTCGCTGGCGGCGAGGCGGATCAGCGCATCGCCGCCGGTCACGTGCTCGGGCGCGGAAGACAGCACGGTCGCCTCGACCGTCGCCCTGTGTCCGAGGCCCAGGCCGGGCGCGTTCTCGGCGCTCTGCGGCTGCAGATTGCCGCCGCCATCGTCACCGCCGCCGCATCCGGCGACCAGCAATGCCGCCACCATTGCGCCAGTCCCCAAGGACGGCCGCTTCCACCGTGCTGCTGTTTGCCGCATCGTTGTCTCCTGTTTGGCCGGCGTCGCCGGCATTGCCTTATCCACGCTCCGCAGCGGAGCGGTCAGCGCGTCTGCCGTCTGTCGCGGCAGCTTGCGAGGCGCCTGCGTTGCAATGGGCATGCCATTGCGGGCCGGGTTGGGCGGTGGAGACTAAGCCTCTGAAACAGAAGCGTTTTTGCGCGGAGGCAATGTCTGCATGAAGGCAGACATGGATGGAAATCCGCACGGGCCCGAGCGGGCGGCGTGCGGAAAGTCGCGTCGGTGAAGGCTCAGAAGTCCAGCTGCTGCGCCTGAATGCCAAGCGCCGCGGCGATCTTTGCACGCGTGGATTTGCGCAGACCCTCGCTGCGCTCCTGCTGTGCGTAGGCCGACTGAGAGATGCCGAGGCGGCCCGCGACTTCAGCCTGGGTCAGCCCAAGATGTTCGCGCCAGGCTCGCACAGGTGTCGCACCCTCGACGGTGCGATGAACGACGGCATGCGGAATCAGACCCCGCTCTTCGGCATGGCGGGCGATGTAGTCCTGATAGGGGATGACGACAAACGCGGGCTTGCCATCGGGATTGAGCAGGACCTGGATGCTAGTAGGTGCGTTCATCGCGCTTCCTCACTTCTTGAATCTCGACGATCCTGATACGACCATCCCAATCGAATAGCACGCGATAGTTGCCCACGCGCAGTCTGTAGCCGTACGTATGATTGTTCAGTGCTTTGACGTTCTGGCATTGGGGCATCGCGTGCAGTTCGCCGACCGCGTCCACAATGGCCCGTTGCTGGGGCTTGTCCATCTTGCGGAGCTGTTTGGCCGCCTTGCAGGTCCAGTTGATCGCGTTCATTCACGCGATTCTTGGTATCCTGCATTATAAGTCAATTATAAGTTTTAAGCGACTATAGGTTTACGGACCGTCATCAGGCTTCCGGCTGGAACCGGAGGTCGATGGCGCTAACGGACCCAGGCCGAACACCCTGCCGGCGCGACCGTCCCGCTGACGTACATCGCGCCATGCCGGTACAAGCGCAGGCGGTCCACCGTCTCGGCGCCGCTGAGCACCCAGACGCCGCCGCGCTGGTCGGTCCAGACGATGCGGGCGTCGGTGCCTTCGAGCGCGGTGAACAGATGCGAAGGCGCGACGCCGGGGCGCATCACGACGGTGGTGGTGTCGACAGGTGCCGCGCGGACCGGAAACAGGTTCAGCGCGGCACCGAGCAGCGAGCCGCCGACCAGCATGGCTGCGAGCCAGCTGGCCGCGATACCGGGGCCGCGTGGGCCTGCGTTCGAGTTCGGCCCGACTCCCGTGAGCGACTTTCGCATGCGGATGCCGACGAGCAGCGGAATGATGCCGAACAGGAACAGCCACAGCAGATCCCACAGCAAGGGATTGGGCGAGTCCATGCGGATGCGATGGATGCCGGTGATCCAGTGCGACAGCACGGCGTCGACCACGTGCCAGACGCCGAAGCCGATCCAGAAGTTGGCCAGCAGCCGGCGGGGCGCATGCGGGATCGAGAATGCATCGCGGCTTCGATACAGCAGCCATAGCCCGATTGCCGCGATCACGTACATCAGCGCGTGGAACACGCCATCGACCATCACCTGCACGCGCAGGTCGCCTAGCGCGCCGCGTTCGATGCCGGACAGCAGATGGTGCCACTGCAGGATCTGATGCAGCAGGATGCCGTCGAAGAAGCCGCTCATCGCGAAGCCGAGCGTGTAGCCGGCCCATTCGAAGGCGCGGGGATGGACGGGTTCGGCGGAGATGGCGGCGGCGGTCGGCATGGCAACGCTCCTTGGGAGGGACTCGGACGCAGTGCTGCTCAAAAGCCAAGCGGGCCGCATCGACATCGCCGATGGGCCCGCGTCAGGCGACATGCAGTCGCAGGTGGTAGCGGCGCTTAACGCGTGCCGCTCGTGCCCGTAGCGGATCCGCTCGAGCTGCCGGTCGCGCTGCCGCTCGTGCCGGTGGCCGTGCCCGTGCCGGTCCGCGACGAGTCGGTCGGCGTCACGGCGCCCGATCCCGAGACCGAACCGGACCCGGCCCCGGTGCCGCTGCCCGCGGCGGTACATCCGGCTAGTCCCAGGGCAACGGCGAAGGCCAGGGTTGCGATAGAAGCCGTCTTTCTCATGTTGTTTTCCTCCAGCGATGCGCTAAGTCCCCGTAGCGCTGACATGAACTCCCGTCATCGGGAGTCGGTCGTCAATATGCAATCGGCGTTCCAATCGATGGCCGCCGGGGCTGCGAGGGGTAGTGGTCTGCCGGCGCCGAGGCGGAAAATCCCGCCGGCAGCGTAAGACGTACCAATGCTTGTAAGCTTTGCCAGCGGCGAGGTCCTCGCGATGCACGTTGTTGCATGGCGAGGAGCGGGACGACAATGGCGTGGAGGTATCGCGGGGATCGCGAGGCGGTCAGCGGGCGTGGCGTTGCATCGCCGCAGCCACACGGCATGGTGTCGACGGTACCAGACGCACCAAAGAAAAACGGACGCCGAAGCGTCCGTTTTTCCTTTCAACCTGGTGGCCTGGGACGGAATCGAACCGCCGACACAAGGATTTTCAATCCTCTGCTCTACCGACTGAGCTACCGGGCCAAAGAAGCGAAACTATAACAGCGGGCATGGGACTGGTCAACCCCCTGCCGCTCGGAATCGTCGTCCTTACTGCTCGGCAGGCTCGGGCTTGTTGCGGCTCAGCTCGACGCCGAGCTGCTTGAGCTTGCGATACAGATGGGTACGCTCCAGGCCCGTCTTTTCTGCCACGCGCGTCATGCTGCCGTGCTCGCGCAGCAGGTGGTATTCGAAGTAGGCGCGCTCGAACATGTCGCGCGCCTCGCGCAGCGGCATGTCGAAGGAGAACTGCATTTCGGCTTCGGGCACGCGCTGCGGCGTGCCGTTGGCCGCGGCTTCGGCGGGCGCGGTCTCGGCAGCGCGGGCGGCGGGCTCGGCTGCCGGTGCCGCAGGCGCGGCGGCCGCGCGCGGACGCTCCTGGCCGCGTGCCAGGCCCTGCTCCACGGCCGACAGCAGCTTCTGCAGCGCGATCGGTTTTTCCAGGAAATTGAGCGCGCCGATCTTGGTCGCTTCCACCGCGGTATCGATGGTCGCGTGCCCGGACATCATGATCACGGGCATCGTCAGCTGGCCCTGCGAGGACCATTCCTTGAGCAGCGTCACACCGTCGGTGTCCGGCATCCAGATATCGAGCAGCACCAGGTCGGGCGTATTGCCGGCACGGTATTCACGGGCTTGTTGCGCGTTTTCGGCTACTTCGACTACATGGCCTTCGTCGCTGAGGATTTCCGAGAGCAGTTCACGGATACCCATTTCGTCGTCGACTACGAGGATGGTTGCCATACTTTCCTCTTAACCCCTCCGCGGCGTTCCGGGTCGGACCGCATCATCATGCATCACTATGCCAGCTTGGCGAACAGGATCGATATCTGTGCGCCGGCGACCTCGGCGCCTTCCATGCGGTTGCGCAGTTCGATGCGCGCCCCATGTTCGTCAATGATCTTCTTCACCATCGCAAGACCCAGACCCGTCCCCTTGGCCTTGGTCGTCACGTATGGCTCGAACGCGCGGCTGAGGATGCGCGGGGCGAACCCCGGACCATTGTCAGCGATGGTCAGCTTGACAGCCTGACGGCTTTCGCCGGAGGCATCTTTGTATTCTACAGTCTCGGTGTGCAGAGCGATACAAGGCGCCGGACGGCCCGCCGCCAGGTTCTCCGCGACCGCATCCTGCGCATTCTGCAGCAGATTGTGTATCACCTGCCGAAGCTGGGTCGGGTCGCCCTTGATATCGGGCAGATCGTCGGCCAGCGACGGGTGAATTACGGGATGCTCGTGCAGGCCGGGATCGTCGATACCGTACAGATGCAGCACCTCGGCCACCAGCGCATTGAGCTGCAGCGTCTGCAGCATGGCCGGCGGCGTGCGGGCGTAATCGCGGAAATCGTCGACCATGCGCTTCATCGCGGCTACCTGGTTAACGATCGTGGTGGCGCCGCGCTTTAGCACGTCGGCATCGGTGCCTTCGAGCTTTGGTGCGAGCTTCATCTGCAGCCGCTCGGCCGACAGCTGGATCGGCGTCAGCGGGTTCTTGATTTCGTGCGCGAGGCGCCGGGCCACTTCGCCCCATGCGACCGACCGTTGAGCCGAAATCACATCGGAAATATCGTCGAACACGACCACGTAGCCGGGTTCCGAATGATCGCTGATATGGTCGCCGCCCGGCAGCCGCGCGCCGCGCACCAGCAGCGTCAGCGGCTGTTCCTCGTCGCCGTGCGGCAGTTCGATCTGCTTCTGCCAGTGCGCGGCGCCGCCGAGCACCTCGCTGGTGCTCTGCTCCGAGAAGGCCTGCCGCACGATTTCGCCGAATGCCGCCATGCCGGGGATGGCCTCGACAGGATGGCCGATGGTCGGCCCGAGCGGCTGCCCGAAGATGCGTTCGGCGCCGGGATTGGCGGTTACCAGCGAGAAGCGCCGGTCCATCACCAGCACGCCGGCGGTCAGGTTCTGCAGCACGCTTTCGAGGAAGGCCTTCGATTGCTCGAGCGCGGCGCGATTCTGCTCCACGGCCAGGCGCGCCTCTGCCAGCTGGCGCGTCATCATGTTGAACTGCTGGGTCAGCATGCCGAGCTCGTCGCGGCTCTTGAGCTCGCGCTTGGGCGACAGATCGCCTTCGGCCACTTCCTTGGTTCCCTGCAGCAGCATCAGCAGCGGCCGCGCCAGCTGCCCGCCGAGCAACAGCGCGAGCATCACGGCGATGAATACCGCGAGGAACAGCGTCAGCGTCAGCGTGCCGATATACATCTTGCGCAGACCGGTGCGGCCCAGCGCCTTTTCCTGATAGTCCTGATAGGCGCGCTGGACCTCGTCGGCATTGCGCGCGAGCACGGCCGGTACCGGATGCACGATCTGCAGATAGCGTTCCTCGCGCACCGTATCGCCGATCAGGCCGAAGCCCGACGAGGGATAGTCCTCGGCGCGCCGCTCCAGCGACAGGCCCGAGCCCGCCCAGCGATCCTTGCCTGCCGGGCGCGGCGGCGCGCCCAGCGAGGATTCGTCGGCCGGTGCCGCGGGCCCTAGCGGAATGATCACGCGCAGCCGGTACAGGTGATTGGCGTCGGCGCGCTCGGGCTGCGGATGGCCATCGCTGCCGCCGTCGGTGCCGGGGTCGGTGCCGCCCTCCACCGCCGCGTAGCCGCCGGCCAGCCGTGCCTGCTCGACCAATACGCCGGACGGCAGGCTCGGCACCAGCATCGCGTAGTTGCTCGACGCGGAGGCGATCACGCGCCCGCCGCCGGTGAAGATCGACGCCTCCTGCACGCCGTATTGCTCGCGCAGCCGGTTCAGCTGCAGCGAGTTCGTCGGCTCGCTCGCGCTGATGATCTGATCGCTCATCTGGCGCGCCTTGGCCTGCAGGTCGGCCAGCGCGCTGTCGATGGTCGAGCGGCCCAGGTTCAGGCCCGCCTCGAGCGCGGTTTCGACACGCACGTCGAACCACGATTCGATGCTGCGCGAGACGAACTGCAGCGACACCAGATAGATCAGCACGCCCGGCAGCACGCCGACGATGCCGAAGAACAGCGCCAGCTTGGTCATCAGCCGCGTGCCGAACTTGCCGCGGCGATAGCGGACCCACAGCGCCACCGCCAGCGCGCCGATGATCAGCACCATCAGCACGCCGATCACCAGGTTGATCTTGTACAGCAGCGTGAAGTAGCGGTCGAAGAATTCGGTGTTGGCCGACGCGGCCGCCAACAGCATCACCAGCACCAGCGCCAGAAAGACGATGGTGCCGGCGACCACGCGGCTCAGTACCCGGCGCAGCCGGCTGTCGAGCACGCTGTAGAGCGGGGAGATCATGGTACGGCGACCAGCGACGACAGCGAGATCGGCGCCAGCATGCCGGCGACCGTGCGCCCCAACGCCGGCGACGGCGGACGGGCATTACCGATGCCCGGGGCCGAGGCCGGCGGGGCATTCGGCGTGGAGGCGGGGTTCGGTGCGCTGGCCGGGGCGGAACCGGGCAGCGATGGCGGCACCGAGGCCGGGCCAGACGCCTGTCCCGGTGCGGGCGCGGCGGCCGCCGGCGAAGCGTTCGCGGGCGAGGCGGCATGTCCGTTCGCCGGTGCAGGCCCCGGCGCGGCCGGCGAAGCGGGAGCTGCAGGGGCAGCGGGTGCCGGCGGTGCGGGCGGCGGTGCCGGCGGAGCCTCGGCCACCGGCGTATACGCGAAGCGCCGCCAATCGGACGACAGATTCCAGTCGCGCGTATTGACCGCGTTGATCTGGAACGGCTTGGGCAGTTGCGACAGGTCCAGCCGCATGCGGACCTCGGCCTGGTAGGGCGCACCGAGCCTGACGTCGCCGCGCTCGAACACGCGCCAGCCACGCACCTGCTTGATGAAATCGAGCGCGCCCTTCAGGCGCATGAACGGCAGCTGCAGTCCACCGGTCGAGACCCGGTACTGCCGCGTCAGCGGATGGAAGGTCAGGCGGACGCTGCGGCTGGTGCTGACCGGCTTTTCGTCGAACCAGTACCAGCGCGGGCGGCTCAGCTGGAAATCCACCGCGAAATACAAGGGGATGCCCTTGTGCAAGGCGTCCTCCAATGCCGGCGACAACTCGAAGTCGAAGCCTGCGTTCAGCTCGAAGCCGCCGTCCTGATATTCGATGCGTGCCTCGCGTATGTCGATGTTCTGGGCCTGCCCGGCACGCGGGGACAAGCCGCTCGCGCACAGGACCAGCACCATCAGCAGCCACCACGCCAGCCGGCGCAGCGGGGCCAGGCCAATATCGGCACGGTCTGCTGCGGATCCGCACGCCTTGTCGTCATGGGCACGGAGGACGGACAAGCGAAGCGGTGCGAGCATCGGATCAGAGGCGTTTCTGGAAGCGGGCGTAGAAGAAACCGTCGTGGTCCGACGGCAGGCCATCGTGGCTGCCGGTCCCGCCATCAGCCACGCCATTTGGGATGCTGCCGGGCAGCAGCTGGCCGGGCGCCTGCAATCGTATCGCATCTGGTAGCTGGTCACCAAACCAGCGCGCCTGCTCCTCGCCCTCCGTTGGGAAAATAGAACAAGTCACATACACCAGAATGCCGCCCGGTTTCAGCAGCGGCCACAGCTGCGAAACGATGCGGCGCTGCTCGTTGACGAGCTTGCCCAGATCGCTTTCGCGGCGCAGCCAGCGGATATCGGGATGGCGGCGCACGATGCCCGAGGCCGAGCATGGCACGTCGGCGAGGATGCGGTCGTAAGGCTTGCCGTCCCACCATGCCTGCGGCCGGCTGGCGTCGCCGATCACCACCTGCGCGCGCTGGTGCAGCCGCGCCAGGTTTTCGTCGATGCGCTGCGCGCGCACGGCATCGCTCTCGACCGCGGTCAGTTCCACATCGGCCAGTTCGAGCAGATGGCCGGTCTTGCCGCCCGGCGCGGCGCAGGCATCGAGCACGCGCTGGCCGTCCGCGATCTCGAGCAGCGGTGCGGCGAGCTGCGCGCCGGCATCCTGCACCGAGACGTCGCCGCTGTCGAAGCCGGGCACTTGCGCGACCGGCAGCGCGCGCGCCAGCCGCACCGCCTGCGCGCCGACGCGCTCGGCAGCGATGCCCGCGGCGGCGAGCCGGGCCAGATAGTCGTCGAGCGACACGCGCGCGATATTGACCCGCAGCGTCATCGGCGGGCGCTCGTTCGCGCTGCCGGCCAGCGTCTGCCAACGGTCGGGATAGGCCTCGCGCAGCAGGCGCAGCCACCATGACGGCAGATTCCAGCGCGCCTCCTCGTCGCGGCGCACTTCGGCCAGCAGCGCCTCGCGCTCGCGCAGGAAGCGCCGCAGTACCGCATTGACCATGCCGCGCGCATGCGCGGATTTCGGATCGGAAGCGGCGGCGTTGACGGCCTGGTCCACCACGGTGAAGGCCGCATAGCCGCCCTGCCCGCCGTCCTGCCCTTGCTCTTCCCCTTCGATCAGCAGCGTCAGCGCGACCGCGAGCAGCGAGTCGACCAGCGCGCCAGGCGGGCGCGAGACCATGCGCGTGACCAGCGCACGGACCGTGCCGAACTGCCGCATCGTGCGATAGGCCAGGTCCTGCAGCGCGCCGCGCGCGCTGGCGTCACGGCTGCGTTCGAGCCGGTACTGCGCGCAGGCGGCGTCGATCGCCTGCGGCAGCGCGCTGCCCTCGTTGACGCCACGCACCGCGGCCGCGGCGGCGAGCATCTGAAAGGCAAGGGAATCGGGAGGCAAGCGCATGGATCGGACACCGTGAGGAAACGAACAGATAGAACGCGCAAATACGCGCAGAAGCACGCGCGGACATCAAAAAGCCCGCCGGCTCGCAAGGAGCAAGGCGGGCAGTTTACCTTGTCAGCGCCGACCGGCCGCGATGGGGCCGGCGCGCGGCCCCAATCGGCCCATCGATCAGACCGGATACGTGCCGGTCTGCGCCATCTGCATCAGCCGCGCGACACGCTCCTCGGTGGCCGGGTGCGTCGAGAACAGATTGGCGATGCCGCCGCCCGACAGCGGGTTCAGGATCATCATCTGCGCGGTGGCCGGATGTTCCTCGGCGGCCTGGAACGGAATGCCGCGCGCATAGCGGTCGATCTTGTCCAGCGCCATCGCCAGCGCCTGCGGATCGCCGCTGATTTCGGCACCGCCGCGGTCGGCCTCGAACTCGCGCGCCCGCGAGATCGCCATCTGGATCAGCGAGGCGGCCAGCGGCGCCAGGATCGCCATCGCGATGCCGGCGATCGGGTTGGCCGGGCGGCCGTCCTCGCCGCGTCCGCCGAAGAACATCGCGAAGTTCGCCAGCGCGGCGATCGCACCGGCCATGGTGGCCGCGATGGTCGAGATCAGGATGTCCCGATGCTTGACGTGCGCGAGCTCGTGCGCCATCACGCCGCGCAGTTCGCGGTTGCTCAGCACGCGCAGGATGCCGGTGGTCGCCGCGACCGCCGCGTTCTCGGGATTGCGGCCGGTGGCGAAGGCGTTCGGCGCGTCCTCGTCGATCAGATAGACGCGCGGCATCGGCAGGCCGGCGCGCTGCGCCAGTTCCTGCACCATGCTGTAGAACTGCGGGGCGCTGGCCGCATCGACTTCCCGCGCGTTGTACATGCGCAGGACCATCTTGTCCGAGAACCAGTACGAGAAGAAATTCATGCCGAGCGCCATCAGCAGCGCGAACATCATGCCGCTGCGGCCGCCGATCATGCCTCCGATGACGATGAACAGCGCCGTGATGGCCGCCATCAGCATGAAGGTCTTGACCCAGTTGAACATTGCCGTGGTCTCCGTGGTAACGCCGTCGCGCGCCCGCGGCGCCCTGGCTGCCTGCTTGTGGCAGCCGCATTCGGTGCGCCCGCGCGCGATCGTGCGGTGACGGTTAGATAGGGGCCGGGCCGCTAAATTCAATGCCGGCAAGGCTTTTTGCCGGCCGCGGCGCTAGCGCTGCGTCATCGCCAGACGCGCCCCGAGGCCGATGAAGGCCATCCCGATCACGCGGTCGAGCCAGCACTTCAGGCGCGGCGCTTCGCTGGCGCGGCGCGTCAGCGTGCCGGCCATCCAGGCGACCGCCACCGTCCACACCGTCGACATCGCCGCCATGATCGCGCCCAGCGCGAGGAAGGCGAGCGTCTGCTGCCCGGCGCGCGGATCGACGAACTGCGGGATGAACGACACGAAGAACAGGATCACCTTCGGGTTCAGCACGTTGGTCAGGAAGCCCTGGACGAACAGCGCGCGCAGGCTGCGGCGGTCGGTGGCGGGCGCGCCAGCGGGCGCCTCGGCGCCGGAAGCCGGCGTGCGCCAGCTCGACAACAGCAGCCGCAGGCCGAGCCAGGCCAGATAGGCGCCGCCCGCGTACTTGATCACCGTGAAGGCCATCGGCGAGGCGGCCAGCACCGCGGTCAGGCCGAACGCGGTGGCCAGACCGTGTACGCAGCAGCCGGCGCTGACGCCCAGCGCCGACATCACGCCCGCGGCGCGGCCCTGCGCCACGCTGCGGCCGACGATATAGGCCGTATCGGGGCCGGGCGTCACGTTCAGCAGAAACACGGCGCCGATGAACAACGGCAGATCGACGATGCCCAGCATGATGGTCGGTCCTCGCGGAAATGGGTCGCCGAGATTATGCCGCGCCGTCGGGTACCACGCAGCGCGTGCCGGCCGGCAGCGGCGTGCCCTGCAGGAAGGCCTGCGCGGACAGGCGCTTGCCGCCCGCCTTCTGCAGTTCCGTGATGCGCAGCGCGCCTTCGCCGCAGGCGATCACGACGCCCTGCGCGTCGGCGGACAGCACCGTACCCGCCGCAGCGTTGTCATGCTCGGGCGCGCGAGCCAGCGGCTCGGCCTGCCAGCATTTGATCGGGACGTCGCCGATCTGCACGCTCGCGCCCGGGAAGGGATTGAAGGCGCGGATCTGCCGGGCCAGTGCCACCGCAGGGCGGCGCAGATCGAGCCTGGCCTCGTCCTTGCCGATCTTCTCGGCATAGGTGATGCCCTGCTCCGGCTGCGGCTCGGCCGGCAGCGCGCCTTGCGCCGCCAGCCGCTGCAGCGCCTGCACGATCATGCGGCCGCCGAGCGCCGCCAGCGTGTCGTGCAGCGTGCCGGTCGTGGTGTCCTCGCCGATCGGCACCGCTTCGCGCGCGATCATCGCGCCGGTATCGAGCCCCTCGTCCATCTGCATCAACGTGATGCCGGTCTGCGCGTCGCCGGCCTCGATGGCCCGGTGAATCGGTGCCGCGCCGCGCCAGCGCGGCAACAGCGAGGCATGGATGTTCAGGCAGCCATGGCGCGGCAGCGTCAGCACCTCGGCCGGCAGGATCAGCCCGTAGGCGGCGACCACCATCACGTCGGGCGCCTGCGCGGCGAGCGCGTCGATCGCGGCCACCGCTTCCTCGGGGTACTTGCCGTGGCGGCGCAGCGAGCGGGGCTGCAGGATCGGACCGAACCCCTGTGCCAGCGCATGCTGCTTGACCGGACTGGCCTGCAGCTGCATGCCGCGTCCCGCCGGCCGGTCCGGCTGCGTCAGCACCGCGACCACCGGAAAGCCGGCGGCGGCAATGGCCTCGAGCGCGACACGGGCGAATTCGGGCGTGCCGGCAAAGGCGACGCGCAGGGGGGCGGGGCTGGTCATGGAGCGCTCCGGCTGGACGATTGGACTCTGAAAGGCAACACCGGCCGCGAAGGCGGCCGGTGCGGAGACTGCAAGGACGGCATCAGCATAGCAAACCCGCTGCGGCGGGCCCGACGCCTGTTCGCGCGCGGTTACATGCGCGTACGCGCGCGCTTCTGCAGCTTGGACTTGATCCGGTTCAGCTTCAGCGGCGACAGGTATTCGACGAAGACCTTGCCCTTCAGGTGGTCCATCTCGTGCTGGATGCAGACCGCCAGCAGATCGTCGGCCTCGAGCTCGAACGTCTCGCCGTTCTCGTCCAGTGCGCGCACGCGGACACGGTCGGGGCGCTCGACCCGGTCATAGACCTCGGGCACCGACAGGCAGCCCTCTTCCCAGACCTTGCGGTTGTCGCTGGCCCAGACGATCTCCGGATTGATGAAGACGCGCAGCTCGTCGCGGGTCTCCGAGATGTCGATCACGATGACCTGCTCGTGCACGTCGACCTGCGTCGCCGCCAGGCCGATGCCGGGGGCTTCGTACATGGTTTCCGCCATGTCCTTGACCAGCTGGCGGATGCGGTCGTCCACCTGCGCGACGGGCTTGGCCACGATGTGCAGGCGGGGATCCGGGTAGGTGAGGATGTCGAGTTTGGCCATGGTGCTGATGCGCGACGCCGTTGCGCTGCCGCTTGCCGCTGCTTTCGATTGGGCCGTTGTCGCATTGTCGCGGCAGCGGCCATGTCAGCAAAATCGGGGCGCGAATGGAAAAAATCAAGGCGCGCCGGCGGTCGCTGCGCGCTTCAGGTCTTCAGGGCAAATCTGCAGTCAATCCGGCCAAGGCATCCAACCGGCTCAACAAAGTGCGCGATCTTACCAAAGAACCTCTGATAGCGCCGCTGCGGCGGCTGCGGCGGCCGTGGACCCGGCTGTCGGCCGGGTGGGTGCTGGCGATCGCGGCGCTGATCGTGGCGCTGCGATGCGACGCCGGGCCGGCCATCGTGGCGCTGCAGGAGGGGCGACAGTTCGGCGCGGCCGGCGATCTTGCGTATGTGCTGGATATGCCGCCCGATGCCGCGGTGGGGAGCCGCTGGCACGTGGTCGCACCACCATCGGGCGCGGACCCGGGGGACCGGCGAGGCGGGGGCCGGCTGGCACGGCTGCCGGCCGACGCGCCGCCGCAGAACGTCGGTACGGTCGAACTCGTGTCGCGACCCGCCGTGCCGGGCGGTCTTGCGGTCGTCACCGTAGTGTCTTCCGTCCGCGAGGTCGTGCCGGGCAGCGTGCTGGTGCCGTTGCCGGCCGGACATGCCGAAGTGGAATCGACAGCACACTGATCCGCCTATGCCGGAACCTTGCTCCGCCACCGCCGCTGCGGCTTCCTTCGCTGCGATCGATCCCGACGAGATCGCAGCGTGGATGCGGCTCGATGCCGTCCCGGGCCTCGGCCGTCGCACCGCGCGGCTGCTGCTGGACAAGTTCGGGTTGCCGCAACAGGTGCTCGCGGCCGGGGCGGCCGAACTGGCGCGCTGGGTGCCTGCCGCCATGGTCGGCGCGATCCGGGCTCGGCCGGATTCGACCCTGTCGACGCAGATCGACCGTACCCTGCAGTGGCTGCGCGAACCCGGCCACCACCTGCTGACCCTGGCGGACGCGGACTACCCGCGTGCCCTGCTGGACCTGAGCGACCCGCCGCTGCTGCTGTACGCGCTCGGTCGGCTGGAGCGCCTGCGCAGCCCGACGTTGGCCGTGGTCGGCGCGCGCAGCGCGACCGTGCAGGGGGAGCGCGATGCCGAGCGGTTCGCCGCGGCCATCTCCGGTGCGGGGATCACCGTGGTGTCCGGCCTCGCGCTGGGCATCGACGCGGCCGCGCATGCCGGCGGGCTGAACGGCCCGGGCGGCACCATCGCCGTGGTCGGCACCGGGCTGGACCGCTGTTATCCGGCCTGTCATCGGAGGCTGGCCCAGCGGATTGCGGCCGAGGGGCTGGTGCTCGGCGAACTGCCGCTGGGTACGCCCGCGCGCAGCCTCCATTTTCCGCAGCGCAACCGGCTGATCGCGGCGCTGGCGCGCGGCGTGCTGGTGGTCGAGGCGGCGTTGCGTTCCGGTTCGCTGATCACTGCGCGGCTGGCGGCCGAACTCGGCCGGGAGGTGTTCGCGGTGCCCGGGTCGATTCACGCGCCGCTGGCGGCCGGCTGCCACCGGCTGATCCAGCAAGGGGCGAAGCTGGTGGAATGCCCGCAGGATGTGTTCGATGAACTGGGTTTAAGCCCGGGTGCAAGTCCGCGTTCGAGCGCTGCGTCGAACCGCGCCGGCATGCCGCCACCGCCGAGTTCTGCGCCGACGCCCCACCGCGCCGATGCGATCGGCGCCGCGCTGGCGTACGATCCGGTCGATCCCGACACGCTGTGCGCCCGTACCGGGATGCCACCGCAGGCCGTCACCGCCGTGCTGCTGGAGCTGGAACTGACCGGGGCGGTCGAGCGAATGCCGGGCAATCGGTACCGGCGTCTGACCTAGCGCCGGGGCGTGCGCGGCACGGCAGATGGCCATAGTCGTTACAATCGCCGTTCCTCGTGCCGGATCAAGCGCCCACTGCGGGCCTGGTAGAGCGCACGCAAGGCTCATGTTTGGATGACCGATGGCCGTTTACTTCCCCGAACGCGATGCGGCCGCGATAGCGGCGGCGCTGCGGGCACACCCCGACGGTCGCCTGGTGGCGTGCCTGTGCGCCGAGTGGTGCGGCACCTGCCGTGACTATCTGGCGGTCTGGCGCGAGCTGGCAGAGCGTCACCCGGACGATTGCTTCGTCTGGATCGATATCGAAACGCATGCCGACGCCCTGGGCGACATCGATATCGAGAACTTCCCGACCGTGCTGGTGCAGGATGCCGCCGGGGGGGCGCCGCGTTTCTATGGCACATTGCTGCCCCACGCCGAGACGCTGGCGCGTCTGCTGAGCCGCGGCGCGGCCATGCCGGCCGGTGGAGAACCGCCGCCGGACCTGCTCGGCTGGTTGAATCCTGACGGATCCGGCCGGTCACAGCAGGAAGAAAGCGGCGTTTGAAGCCCGCAGGGGCCGGTTCCGGACGGCGTCCGGGCCAACGATAAGGCGCGAAGGCGGCGATGGAACTCGCCTTGCACCGTTGTCAATACCCCGCTTATTATTGGCGCCTCATGGCCCCCGGGGGGCCTCAAGTGTGCTGTTTACATATTAGTGCTGTGCCAAACGCGGTCCGCCAAGGGGCGGCCGGCAAGGATTCCCACTCATGTCCAAAGCTCTCATCATCGCGGAAAAGCCATCGGTCGCGGCCGATATCGCCCGTGCGCTCGGGGGCTTTACCAAGCATGACGAGTATTACGAGAGCGACGAATATGTGCTCTCGTCGGCGGTCGGCCATCTGGTGGAAATCGCCGCGCCCGACGAATACGAGGTCAAGCGCGGCAAGTGGAGCTTCGCCAACCTGCCGGTGATCCCGCCGCATTTCGACCTGCGTCCCATTGCCAAGACCGAGTCGCGCCTGAAGGTGCTGAACCGGCTGATCAAGCGCAAGGACGTCACCCGCCTGATCAACGCCTGTGACGCGGGGCGCGAAGGCGAGCTGATCTTCCGCCTGATCGTGCAGCAGGCCAAGGCCAAGCAGCCGGTGCAGCGGCTGTGGCTGCAGTCGATGACGCCGCAGGCGATCCGCGACGGCTTCGCCAGCCTGCGCGAGGACGCCGAGATGCTGCCGCTGGCTGACGCCGCGCGCTGCCGCTCGGAGGCCGACTGGCTGGTCGGCATCAACGGCACCCGGGCGATGACCGCCTTCAACAGCAAGGGCGGCGGTTTCTTCCTGACCACGGTGGGCCGGGTGCAGACGCCGACGCTGTCGATCGTGGTCGAGCGCGAGGAGAAGATCAAACACTTCGTGCCGCGCGACTACTGGGAAGTGCGCGCCGAATTCATTGCCGCGGCCGGGCTGTACGAAGGCCGCTGGTTCGACCCGAAGTTCAAGAAGAACGAGTTCGATCCCGAGGCGCGCGAGTCGCGGCTGTGGAGCGAGGCCGAGGCCAAGAGCATCGTCGCGGCGTGCCGCGACAAGCCGGGCACGGTCAGCGAGGAATCCAAGCCGTCGACCCAGCTGTCGCCGGCACTGTTCGACCTGACCAGCCTGCAGCGCGAGGCGAACTCGCGCTTCGGCTTCTCGGCCAAGAACACGCTGGGGCTGGCCCAGGCGCTGTATGAAAAGCACAAGGTGCTGACCTACCCCCGGACCGACTCCCGCGCGCTGCCCGAGGACTATATGGGCACGGTCAAGGAAACGCTGGACATGCTGGCGGACAGTTCGCCGAACTACCTGACGCATGCCAAGAAGATCCTGAACAGCGGCTGGGTCAAGCCGAACAAGCGGATCTTCGACAACAGCAAGATCAGCGATCACTTCGCCATCATCCCGACGCTGCAGGCGCCGAAGAACCTGTCGGAGCCCGAGCAGAAGCTGTACGACCTGGTGGTGCGGCGTTTTCTGTCGGTGTTCTTCCCGGCGGCCGAGTACCAGATCACCACGCGGATCACCGAGGTCGCCGGCCACCACTTCAAGACCGAAGGCAAGGTGCTGGTCAACCCCGGCTGGCTGGTGGTCTATGGCCGCGAGGCGCAGGGCGACGACGCCAACCTGGTGCAGGTCGGCAAGGACGAGAAGGTTCGCACCGACAAGATCGAGCCGGTCGGGCTGACCACCAAGCCGCCGGCGCGCTACAACGAAGCGACGCTGCTGTCGGCGATGGAAGGCGCCGGCAAGCTGGTCGACGACGACGCGCTGCGCGAGGCGATGGCCGGCAAGGGCCTGGGCACGCCGGCGACGCGCGCGGCCATCATCGAAGGCCTGCTGACCGAGAAATACCTGGTGCGCGAAGGCCGCGAGCTGATCCCGACCGCCAAGGCGTTCCAGCTGATGACGCTGCTGCGCGGCCTCGGCGTCGAGGAACTGACGCAGGCCGAACTGACCGGCGAGTGGGAACACAAGCTGGCGCAGATCGAGCGCGGCCGGCTCAAGCGCGACGAATTCATGCGCGAGATCGCGCAGATGACGCAGCAGATCGTCAAGCGCGCCAAGGAATACGACAGCGACACCATTCCAGGCGACTACGCCACGCTGCAGACGCCCTGTCCGCAATGCGGCGGCCAGGTCAAGGAGAACTACCGCCGCTTTGCCTGCACGGCGTGCGACTTCTCGATCAGCAAGATCCCGGGCGGCCGTCAGTTCGAGATCGACGAGGTCGAGACGCTGCTGCGCGACAAGGAGATCGGGCCGCTGCAGGGCTTCCGCAGCAAGATGGGCCGCCCCTTCGCCGCGATCCTGAAGCTGGCGCGCGACGACGACGGCAACTACAAGATGGAGTTCGACTTCGGGCAGAACGAGGACGAGAACGACGGCGAGCCGGTCGACTTCAGCGGTCAGGAGCCGGTCGGCACCTGCCCGAAGTGCAGCGGCTCGGTGTTCGAGCACGGCATGAAGTACGTCTGCGAGAACGCGGTCGGCTCGCCCAAGTCGTGCGACTTCACCACCGGCAAGATCATCCTGCAGCAGGAGATCTCGCGCGAGCAGATCGGCAAGCTGCTGGACCAGGGCCGCACCGACCTGCTGACCGGCTTCAAGTCGTCGCGTACCGGCCGCAACTTCAAGGCCTATCTGGTCAAGCAGCCGGACGGCAAGATCGGCTTCGAGTTCGAGGTGCGCGAGCCGAAGCCTGGCGCCAAGACGGCGGCTGGCAAGACGGCCGCCAAGACTCCCGCGAAGACGGCTGCCAAGTCGGCTGCCAAGTCGGCCGTAAGCGCCGCCGAGCCGGCGAGCAAGACCGCGGCGGCAAAGACCGCCACCAAGGTCGCGGCCAAGGCGGCCAGCAAGACGCCGGCCAGGAAGACGGCCCGTACCAAGACGGCGGCCAGCGCGAGCGAATAAGCAAACGATCGGCTAAAGGATCGGCTAAGGGTCGACCGAACGGCCGGGGACGGCACACGGCGTCCTCGGTTCTGCTCCCTTCTTCGGCGCGCAGCTTGCCGGTTTCCGCGCCGGGTCGCGCGCCGGGTTGCCCGCCTACTTGCCCGCCATAGCCGCGCTCGCGGCCCCGGCCGCCCCGGCCGCCCCACCCGCGCCATCGGCGCTCTTCTTCTTCCCTTCTTCCAGCAGGAAGTCGATGAAGGCCCGCGCCTTGGTCGGCAGGAACTTGCGGCTCGGATAGACCACGCTGATGTCGCGGCGGGGCAGCTGGTATTGCGGCAGGATGTGCTCGAGCAGGCCGGCCTCGATACTCGGCCGCGCCAGGTATGACGACAGCATCGCGATGCCGAGATTGGCCAGCGCCGCCTGGTGTGCCAGTTCGGCGTTGCTGCACAGCAGACCGGGCCGGATCGGTACGGTCACCTCCCCTTCCGGACCGGACAGCGTCCAGGCGTGCTCGGCATTGGTCAGCCGCATGGCGATGCAGCGGTGCTGCGTCAGCTCATGGGCATGGCGCAGCGGCGCGTGGGCGCGCAGATAGCCGGGGGACGCGCACAGGATGATCTCGGCGGACAACAGGGGCCGCGCCACCAGATGCGAGCCCAGCCCCAGGTCGGACAGCACGATGCCGACGTCCCGGCCTTCCTCGACGATATCGATGCTGCGGTCCGACAGCAGCACATCGAACACCACGTCGGGATACATCTGCTGGAAGCGCGCCAGCATGTCGGGCAGCAGATGCAGCCCGAACATCACCGGTGTGACGATCCGCAGCGTGCCCGACAGCGACTGGCTGCGCGCCGTCACCACCGACTCGGCTTCCTCGACGTCCTCGAGGATCTGCTGGCAGCGCTGCAGATAGGTTTCGCCCGCATCGGTCAGCGACAGGCTGCGGGTGGTCCGGTTCAGCAGCCGCGTACCCAGATGGCTCTCCAGGTCCGCGACATAGCGGGTCACCACCGCGTTCGACATTTCCAATTGCTGCGCCGCACGGGCGAAGCTGCCCAGCTCGACGACCTTGGCGAACACGCGCATCGATTGCAGCCGATCCATTGCACAGTCTCCCTTTATTCTTCCCCATTTTTCCACAGCTTGGGGTTTTTGTTGTTCTTTATAGAACTAATCATTGTTTGCGGTAACGTTTATTCATATAAGGGAAATGCCTAATATGCAGTCATCGGATGCCGCAATGCAGCGAAACCAAGCCGCCGCGGACGTCCTCCCAACCAGAAGAAAGGACACATCATGACGATCTCCCGCTTTGCCCTGACCGCTGCCGCCACCGCCCTCGTGGCCACCCTGACCGCCGCGCCCGCCTTCGCCAAGGCCGGCAAGTTCGACCCGTACACCGACGGCGCCAAGGCGGGCCAGTTCGACGTGTTCAGCGAAGGCGCCCGCCAGGGCCAGTTCGACGTGTTCAGCGAAGGGGCCCGCCAAGGCCAGTTCGACGTGTTCACCGAAGGCGCTCGCCAGGGCAAGTTCGACGTCTTTACCGAAGGCGCCGCCCGCTAAGTCTGCCTCCCCCCGGACCGTCCCTGTCTT
>NZ_JAGFTW010000009.1:0-68724 GCF_017598945.1 Cupriavidus gilardii | reverse complement strand
CTTAGGCTGAACGCTACCAAGAATTGGACGCCCCGATCCTCGCTCTCCCTCGAACTTGAGCTCGCGCTCAGAGCATGGGTCAATCGATCTGAGGCGTCCGGGACGAATTTTGCAACATACAAGGGTCGGGGAGAGGGGTGGTTTCAGTCGCCACGTACATGGCGAGCGCCGCTCCCTCTCCCCCACCCCTCTCCCGCATGCGGGAGAGGGGAGAAAACCTGAATGCAAAAAGCCGCGCCCTGGACGAACGCCCGAGCGCGGCTTTTCTCTTGCCTCAACGGCTGGCCATCATGCCGCCTGCTGGAATTCCGGCAGGCTGGCGAAGCGGCCAAGATGGTGGTCGACATCGCCGAACGTCGTGTTGATCAGCGTCAGCCGCTTGAACATGTGCGCGGCCGGCAGTTCGTCGGTCACGCCCATGCCGCCGTGGATCTGCACCGCTTCCTGGCCGACCGTGCGGGCGGCCTGGCCGACCCGTGCCTTCGCCGCGGACACATAGCGGCGGCGCTCCTCGGGGCTGGCATCGTCGAAGCGGGCCGCGGCCAGCAGCGTGATCGAGCGCGACTGCTCGGCATGGATGAACATCTCGACCATGCGATGCTGCAGCGCCTGGAAGCGTGCGATCGGCACGCCGAACTGCTGGCGCGTCTTGGCGTACTCGATGGTGGCGGCGGTCAGCGTGTCCATCACGCCCACGGCCTCGGCGCACAGCAGCACCGCGGCATAGTCGGCCACCTGCTCGAGCAGGTCCCAGCCCTTGCCTTCGGCGCCGAGCAGCTCGCCGGCGGCGTCCTGGAACGTGATGTCGGCCGCGTGCAGATTGTCGATGGTGCGGTAGTCGCGCACCGTGACGCCGGGGGCCTTGGCATCGACCAGGTACAGCGAGATGCCGTCGCGGTCGGCGTTGCCGCCGCCGGTGCGCGCCGACACCACCAGCTTGTCGGCCTGGCCGCCATGGACGGCGACGACCTTGGTGCCGTTCAGCTTGCCGCCCTTGGCCGTCACGCGCACGTCGTTCAGCGTGTAGCGCGCCTCGCGCTCGTTGAACGCGGTGGCCAGCTTGATCTCGCCGCCGGCGACCTGTTCGAGCAGGGCGTCCTGTCCGCCGGCCTGCCTCAGCGCGTAAGCGGCGGTCACCGTCGCCAGATACGGCTCGACCACCAGGCCGCGGCCCAGCTCCTGCATCACCACCATCATGTCGATGGCGGTCCCGTTGAAGCCGCCCTGCGCTTCGGGCACCGGCAGCGCCGTCAGGCCGAGTTCGACCAGCGCGCTCCAGGCCGCTTCGCTGTAGCCGGTCTCGCTCTTGTAGGCCTTCTTGCGGGACTCGAAGTCGTAGCTCTTGTCGATGAAGCGGCGTACCGCGTCAGCCAGTTGCTTCTGCTCGTCGCTGAGATTGAAGTTCATGGTTCCTGTCTCCTCACAGCCCCAGGATCATCTGGCTGATGATGTTCTTCTGGATTTCGTTGGATCCGCCGTAGATCGAGGTCTTGCGGAAGTTGAAGTAGTACGCGGCCAGCGGCGCGGCATCGTCGTAGCCGGTCACCGCATGCTCGGTCTCGCACTCCAGATAGTCGCGGTCGAACGGCTGCGCGTACGGGCCGACGGCTTCGACCATCAGCTCGGTCAGCAGCTGCTGGATCTCGGTGCCCTTGATCTTCAGCAGCGAGGCCTCGGGGCCGGGGCCCTTGCCGGCGCTCTCGCTCGACACCACGCGCAGCACGGTGATCTCCAGCGCCATCAGTTCGATTTCCAGCGCGGCGACCTTGGCGCCGAACACCGGATCTTCGAGCAGCGGCTTGCCGTTCTTCTGCTGCTGGCGCGCGATGCGCTTCAGGAAGCCGAGCTCGCGCTTCGAATTGCCCACGCGTGCAATGCCGGTGCGCTCATGGCCGAGCAGGTACTTGGCGTAGGTCCAGCCCTTGTTCTCCTCGCCGACGCGGTTCTCGACCGGCACCTTGACGTTGTCGAAGAAGACCTCGTTCACCTCGTGGTCCTCGTCGAGCATGATGATCGGACGCACGGTGATGCCGGGCGTCTTCATGTCGATCAGCAGGAAGGAGATGCCTTCCTGCTTCTTGGCTTCGGGATCGGTGCGGACCAGGCAGAAGATCATGTCGGCGTGCTGGCCGAGCGTGGTCCAGGTCTTCTGGCCGTTGACGATGTAGTGCTTGCCGTCCGGAGTCAGTTCGGCACGGGTCTTCAGCGAGGCCAGGTCCGAGCCCGAGCCCGGCTCCGAATAGCCCTGGCACCACCAGTCGGTGCAATCGAGGATGCGCGGCAGGTAGTACGACTTCTGCTGTTCGTTGCCGTACTTCATGATCACCGGCGCGACCATCGCGACGCCGAAGGGCAGCACGCCGGGCGCGCCGACGCGGGCATTTTCCTCGTCCCAGATATGGCGCTGGGTGGCATTCCAGCCGGTGCCGCCGTACTCGACCGGCCAGTGCGGCGCCGACCAACCCTTGCCCGCCAGGATCTTGTGCCAGCGGACCAGATCGTCGCGGTTGGGCCGGCGGTGATTCAGAATCTTGGCGCGAATGTCCGCCGGCAGGTTGGCTTCCAGCCAGCTGCGCACTTCCTCGCGGAAGGCGTTGTCGGCCGCCGTGTAGTTCAGATCCATGCCCGTCTCCAGTGATGCCGGCTGCGGCCGGCAAATTGTTCTGGCCAACGCGCCCTCGCACCGGCGCGAAGGCGGGCACGGGACGCGATTCAGTGAGCCGTCTGCTTCAGCGCATCCGGCACCACGAGCGGAAACGTTTCGATGCCCTCCTCGGCGAGCGCCTGCACTTCCTCCGGCGACGCCGTCCCGCGGATGCCGCGTTCCGGTGCCTCGTCGTAATGCATGCGCCTGGCCTCCTCGGCAAAGCGCGGCCCCACATCCTCGGTCTGCGCCAGCACCTGCTTGACCGCCTTCAGATACAGCGATTGCAGGGCAACCTGGACCGCCTGTGCCTGCTGCGCCGGCGCCTGGGGCGTCGGCTGGCGCTCGGCCGCGCCGGACAGATTCAGGCGCGGGGCGCTGGGCAGCCGCGTCACCGCGTGGTCGCCGCAGACAGGACACTGAACGAGATCGCGAGAGATCTGCGATTGCGCATCGTCCTCCGAAGCAAACCAGCCTTCGAACCGATGGTCATGCGCACAGCGCAGGTCGAGCACCTTCATGATGTTTCCAGCCCGTCAAAGCAATATTAGCCGTGAATCGCAAATTTGTGAACGGTCGTTCTAATTTTTTCCTGACCGCTGCCAGCCCAGGGGCTCGCGTCTGGGGAAGATGGTAGCGCTTCGGGGAATTTAAAGGTGGTTGCCCTCTCCCCGGCCCTCTCCCGCAAGCGGGAGAGGGAGAACGCCACGGGCATGCAAGCACCTGCCGGTTCGCTCCCCTCTCCCGCCTGCGGGAGAGGGGCTGGGGGAGAGGGGCAGCGGCGTCCGGACAACGACGCCGGCCGACATTACTCCGGCACCCTCTGCTCGCCCGGCTGCCAGGCGCCCGACAGCACCTTTTCGAGCCAGAACGCCCCGATGACCGTCTTGACGTCGGTGATGCGGCCCTGGCGGACCCAGTCGATCACCTGCCCGGCCGGCACGATCAGCGTTTCCAGGAATTCGCCGTCGTCCAGCGCCGCCTCGCCGGCGGTCAGCTCGCGCGCCAGGAACAGGTCGATGAACTCGGTCGAATACGAGATCACCGGATGGATGCGGGTCAGATAGTCCCAGCGCGCGGCGCTGTAGCCGGTTTCCTCGCGCAGTTCGCGCTCGCCGCAGCGCTGCGCCCCTTCCTCGGGATCGAGCTTGCCGGCCGGAAATTCCAGCATCACCTCGCGAACCGCATAGCGGAATTGGCGCTCCATCAGCACGGTGCCGTCGTCGAACAGCGGGATCATCATCACCGCGCCGGGGTGCTCGACATACTCGCGGCCGGCCTGCTTGCCGTCGGGCAGCCGCACGATGTCCTGCTTCAGCGTCAGAAACTTGCCCCGGTGCAGCGTCGCGGACGCCAGCGGGACTTCCTTCAGATGGCCGTCGCCGCCGGCGTCGAGCGCTTCGGGGGAGACCAGGGAGGCAGCCTTGGAGGCTTTCGATTGGGATGACGACATGAACGCTCCGGGATGGCGAGGCCGCCGAAGGTCATGCCGGATTCGGCGTCAGCTCGCGCGATGTTTGACCAGATACTGCCAGGTGTAGCCGGGAAAGGCGAACACCAGCATCAGGCAGGCGGTGATCGCGTAGAACTGCCAGCCCTGGGCAAAGCGGTTGCCCAGGCTGGCCTCGACGGCGAAACCGACCGCGCCGACCAGCAGATAGTAGACGATCAGCTCGGCGAGCCGCATCCAGAACGGCTTGCGCGGCTTGCCGAGCGGGATCACCGCGAACAGCCGCTGGTTGACGAACGGCAGATTGGCACAGGCCAATGCCAGCAGGATGACAAACCAGCCGCCCGCGGATGCGCTCATTGCGGTTTGCCTGGTGTTCGCGTGGTGTGCGTGGTGTGCGCGTCGGCCGGGCGCTCAGGCGCCCAGCGTGGTGCGCACGACCTGGTAGCACAGGTTCATCAGCGCGGCCGGGAAAATGCCCAGCACGACGATGACCAGGCCGTTCAGGCTCAGCAGCGAACGCAGACCGCCCGATGCCTCCAGCACTTCCTCGCCGGCCGGCACGTCGAAGTACATCAGCTTGACGATGCGCAGGTAGTAGAACGCGCCGATCAGCGAGAACAGCACCGCCACCACCGCCAGCCACGACATGCCCGCGGCGACCACCGCTTCGAGCACGGCCAGCTTGGCGTAGAAGCCCACGGTCGGCGGAATGCCGGCCAGCGAGAACATCATCACCAGCATCAGCAGCGCGAACCACGGGTTCTTGCGCGACATGCCGCGCATGTCTTCCAGCGTTTCCGCCTCGAAGCCCTTGTTGGTGCGCAGCAGGATGATGCCGAAGGTGCCCAGCGTGGTCAGCACGTAGGTCACGGCATAGAACATCGCCGAACCGTAGGCGCTGGCCGCGCCGTCGGTCTGGCCGCCGGCCACGCCCGACAGCATGCCCAGCAGCAGGAAGCCCATGTGCGAGATGGTCGAATACGCCAGCATCCGCTTCAGGTTGCTCTGCACGATCGCGGTCAGGTTGCCGATCGCCAGCGACACGACGGCCAGCACCGACAGCATGACCTGCCAGTCGACCGCCAGCGGCAGCAGGCCCTCGACCAGGATGCGCAGCGTCATCGCGAAGGCGGCCAGCTTCGGCGCACCGGCGATCAGCAGCGTCACCGCGGTCGGCGAGCCCTGGTAGATGTCCGGAATCCACATGTGGAACGGCGCGGCGCCCAGCTTGAAGGCCAGGCCGGCGACCAGGAACACCACACCGAAGGCCAGCATCGTCGTGTTGACGCGGCCGGACTCGACCACGCGGAACACCTCGCCGAGGTTCAGCGAACCGGTGGCGCCGTACATCATCGACATGCCGTACAGCAGGAAGCCCGAGGCCAGCGCGCCCAGCACGAAGTACTTCATCGCCGATTCCGACGTCACGCGCGAATCGCGGCGCAGCGCGACCAGCGCGTACGACGACAGCGACAGCAGTTCCACGCCCAGATACAGCGTCAGGAAGTTGTTGCCGGTGATCATCACGATCTGGCCGCCCAGCGTGAACAGCGCCAGCATGTAGAACTCGCCGGCATACAGATCACGGTCGCCCAGGTAGCGGCGGGTATAGACCAGCGTCACGAACAGCGCCAGCGCCGAGAACGACGACAGCACGTTGGCCATCGGGTCGATCACGGCGAGGTTGGAGAACGCGTAGTGGGTCTCGCCGCTGGCCGCATTCAGGCCGAACCAGACGGTCAGCACCAGCGTGATCAGCAGCGACAGCGGATAGGCGACGCTCGAGCGGTTCTTGCCGCGCGCCAGGTCGATCCAGTTGACCGCCGCGATGGCGATCGCGAGGAAGATGATCGGGGCGACAGCGGCCCAATTCGTGGTCGATTCCATGATTCGTTCTCTCCCTGCTTACAGCTTGGACTGCGCCACGTGCGACAGCAGGTTGACCACCGATGCGTGCATCACATCGGTAAAGGGTTTCGGATGCAGGCCCATGTACAGCGTCATCGCGGCCAGCAGGCCCAGCATGACGAATTCGCGCTTGTTCAGGTCGACCAGCTCGGCGACGTGCTGGTGCTTGATTTCGCCGAACACCACGCGCTTGACCATCCACAGCGAATAGGCCGCGCCCAGGATCAGCGAGGTGGCGGCCGCCAGGCCGATCCAGAAGTTGTACTGGACGCCGCCCAGGATCACCATCCACTCGCCGACGAAGCCCGAGGTGGCCGGCAGGCCGCTGTTGGCCATCGCGAAGAACACCGCGAAGGCCGCGAACTTCGGCATCGTGTTGACCACGCCGCCGTAGTCGGCGATCTGGCGCGAGTGCACCCGGTCATAGAGCACGCCGATGCAAAGGAACATCGCGCCCGAGATGAAGCCGTGCGAGATCATCTGCACGATGCCGCCCTCGATGCCGATTTCGCTGAAGATGAAGAAGCCCAGCGTGACGAAGCCCATGTGCGCGATCGACGAGTACGCGACCAGCTTCTTCATGTCGGCCTGCACCATCGCCACCAGGCCGATGTAGATCACGGCCACCAGCGAGATCGCGATGATGAACGCGGCCAGGCTGTGGCTGGCGTCCGGCGCGATCGGCAGCGAGAAGCGCAGGAAGCCGTAGGCGCCCAGCTTCAGCATGATCGCGGCCAGCACCACCGAGCCGCCGGTCGGCGCCTCGACGTGGGCGTCGGGCAGCCAGGTATGGACCGGCCACATCGGCACCTTGACCGCGAAGGCCAGGAAGAACGCCAGGAACAGCAGCACCTGCTCGTTCATCGACAGCCTGGCCTGATGCCATTGCAGGATCTCGAAGCTGCCGGTCTTGTTGTACAGGTACAGCAGCGCGACCAGCGTCAGCAGCGAGCCGAGCAGCGTGTACAGGAAGAACTTGAAGGCCGCGTAGACCCGGTTCGGACCGCCCCAGACGCCGATGATGATGTACATCGGGATCAGCGTGGCCTCGAAGAACACGTAGAACAGCATGCCGTCGAGCGAGGCGAACACGCCGACCATGATGCCCGACAGGATCAGGAACGAGGCCATGTAGGCCGCCACGCGCTCCGTGATCACTTCCCAGCCGGCGATCACGACGATCACCGTGATGAAGGCGGTCAGCACCACGAACCACATCGAGATGCCGTCGACGCCCAGGTGGTAGTTGATGTTGAAGCGCTCGATCCACGAGTACTTCTCGACGAACTGCATCTGCGCGGTGCCGCGGTCGAAGTTCAGGATCAGCGGCAGCGTGACCAGGAAGCTGACGATCGAGCCGAACAGCGCGGTCCAGCGGACGAAGCCCGGGCTGCGATCCGAGCCAAAGGCCAGCACCAGCAAGCCGAAAAAGACAGGCAGCCAGATAGCGAAAGAGAGAACCATTTTCGTTGTATTCCTTACTTGGCGCCCACCGCGCTAGCCGAGCCGAAGATCGTGATCGACAGCAGCACCAGCATGCCCAGGATCATCGCGAATGCGTAGTGATAGATATAGCCGGACTGCACGTAGCGGCTGACCGAGGCGAACCAGCCGACCACGCGCGCGGCGCCGTTGACCAGCAGGCCGTCGATCAGGCCCTGGTCGCCGCCCTTCCACAGGCCCGTGCCGAGCAGGCGCGCGCCGCGGGCGAACACCGCTTCGTTGATGGCGTCCATGTAGTACTTGTTGTCGAGCAACTTGTACAGGCCGCTGAAGCGTTGCTGGATCGCCGCCGGGATGTCCGGGCGCTTCATGTAGAAGAACCACGACAGCACCACGCCGGCCAGCGCCAGCCACAGCACCGGGGTCTGCAGCGAGTGGATGCCCATCGCCACCCAGCCGTGGAACATGTCGGCCAGTTCGCGCATCGCGTGGTGGTTCTCGCCGACGAAGATCACGTTCTGGAACGCCACGCCGTTCTTGAAGAAGTCGCCGAACAGCATCGGTTCGATCGCGATCGCACCGATCACCACCGACGGGATCGCCAGCAGCACCAGCGGCAGCGTCACCACCCACGGCGACTCGTGCGGCTTCTCGCCCGGGGCCAGGCCGTGGTGATGGTCGTCGCCATGCGACTCTTCCTCTTCGGCCGCGTGGTCGTGATGCAGATGCGGCTTGCCGAAGCGCTCCTCGCCGTGGAAGACCAGGAAGTACATCCGGAACGAGTAGAACGCGGTGACGAACACGCCCGCCATCACGGCGAAGTAGGCGAAGCCCGAACCGGCGATATGCGACTCGGCGACGGCCTCGATGATCGAGTCCTTCGAGTAGAAGCCCGAGAAGAACGGCGTGCCGATCAGCGCCAGCGAACCGACCAGCGAGGTGATCCAGGTGATCGGCATGTACTTGCGCAGGCCGCCCATGTTGCGGATGTCCTGATCATGGTGCATGCCGATGATCACCGAACCCGCGGCCAGGAACAGCAGCGCCTTGAAGAACGCGTGGGTCATCAGGTGGAACACCGCGACCTGATAGGCCGAGGCGCCCAGCGCGACCGTCATGTAGCCCAGCTGCGACAGCGTCGAGTACGCGACCACGCGCTTGATGTCGTTCTGGATGATGCCGAGGAAACCCATGAACAGCGCGGTGATCGCGCCGATCACCAGCACGAAGGACAGCGCGGCGTCCGACAGCTCGAACAGCGGCGACATGCGGCTGACCATGAAGATGCCGGCGGTCACCATGGTGGCGGCGTGGATCAGTGCCGAGATCGGGGTCGGGCCTTCCATCGAGTCCGGCAGCCACACGTGCAGCGGGAACTGCGCCGACTTGCCCATCGCGCCGATGAACAGGCAGATGCAGGCCACCGTCAGCATCATCCAGTCGGTGCCCGGGAAGGTCACGGTCGCCAGCTGGTCGCGCGCGGCGAACACCTCGGTGTAGTTCAGGCTGCCGCTGTAGGCCAGCAGCAGGCCGATGCCCAGGATGAAGCCGAAGTCGCCGACGCGGTTGACCAGGAAGGCCTTCAGGTTGGCGAAGATCGCGGTCGGGCGGGTGTACCAGAAGCCGATCAGCAGATACGAGACGAGGCCCACCGCTTCCCAGCCGAAGAACAGCTGCAGGAAGTTGTTGCTCATCACCAGCATCAGCATCGAGAAGGTGAACAGCGAGATGTAGGCGAAGAAGCGGTTGTAGCCGGGGTCGCCCTGCATGTAGCCGACGGTGTAGATGTGCACCATCAGCGAGACGAAGGTCACCACCACCATCATCATCGCGGTCAGGGAGTCGACCAGGAAGCCGACCTCCATCTTCAGCGGGTGGCCGTCGAACGGCAGCACCATCCACTCATAGACCGTGGCGTTGAAGCTGGCCCCATCCACCATCACGTCGCGCAGCACGAGCAGCGACAGCAGGCAGGCGATCGCCACGCCGAGAATGGTCACGGTGTGGGCGATGGCGCGGCCGGCGCGCGTCTCCGACGAGAACGATCCGAAGAACTTGGTGCCGAACAATCCCGCGATGGCCGCGCCGGCGAGCGGCGCCAGCGGAATCGCGAGCAGCAGGTTGGGGTTGAGCGTGGTTGCCATAGGACGCTTGTAGGTGTGCGGTCGGGTGCGGTCGGTTGGGTGACGTATTTCGACAGGATCGGCTCGCGGGCATCAGCCCTTGAGCGCATCCAGGTCGTCGACGTTGATCGTGTCCAGATTGCGGAACAGCACGACCAGGATTGCCAGACCGATCGCCGACTCGGCGGCGGCCACCGTCAGGATGAAGAAAACGAAGACTTGTCCGGCCAGATCGCCCAGATAGTGCGAAAAGGCGACGAAGTTCATGTTGACCGCCAGCAGCATCAGCTCGAGCGCCATCAGCAGCACGATCACGTTCTTGCGGTTCAGGAAGATGCCGACGATGCTGATCGCAAACAGGATCGCACCGAGCACCAGGAAATGGGCGAGAGAGAGCACGTCGTTCCCCGATCTTCAGTTCTTGTTGGCGGCGTCGGCTTGCTCGCCGGCGGCTTGCGCGGTCTGTGCCGGCATCGAAACCAGCCGCACGCGGTCGGCGCGGCGGGTGCGCAGCTGTTCGGACACGTCCTGCGCCTTGGTGTCCTTGCGGCGGCGCAGCGTCAGCGCGACCGCGGCGATGATGGCCACCAGCAGGATGATGCCGGCCACCTCGAAGGCGTAGATGTAGTCGGTGTAGATCAGCTGGCCGAGCGCGCCGGTGTTCGAGTAGTCCGAGCCCTGCGGCATCGGCTTGAGCGGCTGCGTGGTGCCGATGAAGTTGCGCACCAGCACGATCGCCATCTCGGCGATGATCAGCGCGCCGACCACCGAGGCCAGCGGCACATAGGTCCAGAAGTCGCGGCGCAGGTGCTCGATATCGATATCGACCATCATCACGACGAACAGGAACAGCACCATCACGGCGCCGACGTAGACCAGCACCAGCAGGATGGCGAGGAATTCGGCCTGCAGCAGCATCCACAGCGCGGCTGCCGTGAAGAACGACAGCACGAGGTACAGCGCCGAATGCACCGGGTTCTTGGCGGTGATGACTTTCAGTGCGGAGAGCACCAGCACCACTGCGAAGACGTAGAAGATGGTGGTCGTGAATTCCATGGTTCTCGTCGTGCCGCACGGCACAGGCCACCCCCGGCGGCCTGCCCTTGCGGCATCCTTCTAGTTGCCCCTTGCGGGGCCCGATTCAATGTGTAGCCTTGCGGCCGGGTTCGCCCAAGTTCGCGCGCCGATCTGCGCGAATGGTGGGCGATCAGCGGTACTTCGCGTCCGCCGCCTTGGCCGCCGCGATCTGCGGCTCGTAGCGGTCGCCCACCGCGAGCAGCATGTCCTTGGTGAAATACAGGTCGCCGCGCTTCTCGCCGTGGTACTCGAGAATCTGGGTTTCGACGATCGCGTCGACCGGGCAGGCTTCCTCGCAGAAGCCGCAGAAAATGCATTTGGTCAGATCGATGTCGTAGCGCGTGGTACGGCGGGTGCCGTCGGCGCGCACGTCCGACTCGATCGTGATGGCCAGCGCCGGGCAGACCGCTTCGCACAGCTTGCAGGCGATGCAGCGCTCCTCGCCGTTCGGATAGCGGCGCAGCGCGTGCAGGCCGCGGAAGCGCGGCGACACCGGCGTCTTCTCCTCCGGGAACTGCACCGTGATCTTGCGGGCGAAGAGATAGCGGCCGGTCAAGGCCATGCCCTTGAAGAGTTCCTTCAGGAGCAGGCTGTTGAAGAAGTCCTTGATGGCGAGCAGCATGACGATTGCTTCCTAGTAATTCCGCCGGGCGCGGCGCGTGCGTCGCGGCCCGGTCTGGCCCGTCCCGGTCAGCCTCGTGACCGGGATCGGCGGCGATTTCAGTGCCAGATGTTCCAGGGCGACTTGATCCAGATCGCCACGATGATCAGCCACGCGACGGTCAGCGGAATGAAGACCTTCCAGCCCAGGCGCATGATCTGGTCGTAGCGGTAGCGCGGGAACGAAGCGCGGATCCAGATGAACACCGACAGCAGCAGGAACACCTTGATCAGCAGCCAGAAGAAGCCGGGGATCGCGTTGGTCACCACGCTGTCGACCGGGGGCGCCCAGCCGCCGAGGAACATCAGCGCGGTCATCGTCGAGATGACGATCATGTTGATGTATTCGGCCAGGAAGAACAGCGCGAAGCCCATGCCCGAGTACTCGATCATGTGGCCGGCCACGATTTCCGATTCGCCTTCCACCACGTCGAACGGGTGGCGGTTGGTTTCGGCCACGCCCGAGATGAAGTAGACGCCGAACATCGGCAGCAGCGGCAGCCAGTTCCACGACAGGATGTTCAGGCCCATGTTGGCGAAGTAGCCGGTGTTCTGGCCGTTGACGATCGCCGACAGGTTCAGGCTGCCCGACACCATCAGCACGGTAACCAGGGCAAAGCCCATCGCGATTTCGTACGACACCATCTGCGCGGCGGCACGCATCGCGCCGATGAAGGCGTACTTCGAGTTCGAGGCCCAGCCGGCCAGGATCACGCCGTAGACGCCGACCGAGCTGATCGCCATCACATACAGCAGGCCGGCGTTGACGTCGGCCATCACCACCTCGGCCTGGAACGGAATCACCGCCCAGATCGCCACCGCCGGCATCAGCACCATCAGCGGGGCAATCAGGTACAGGCCCTTGCTGACCTGCGAGGGCGTCATCACTTCCTTGAGCAGCAGCTTCAGCACGTCGGCAATCGGCTGCAGCAGGCCCAGCGGGCCGACCCGGTTCGGGCCGATCCGCACGTGCATCCAGCCGATCAGCTTGCGCTCCCACAGAATCAGGTAGGCCACGCACAGCAGCAGCGGCACCACGATGACCACGGCGCGAATCAGGATCCACAGCGGCGTCCATGCGCCACCGAAGACGGCCTGTCCCTGCGAGGTAATCCAATCGATCATCTTTCTCTCTCGCCTGTCGTATTCGCTTCTTTAAGCCGCGGCCACCGGGGCCAGCTCCACCGCCTTCTCCACCAGCACGGTGCCGAACATCGGCCCCAGGCCGACGGCCGCCGGCGTCGCCGCCGACACGCGTACCGTATTGGCGGGCAGACCTTCTTCCAGCACGGCCGGCAGCACCACGCTGCCCTGCCCTTGCGTCACGCGCACCGGATCGCCGGCGGCCACGCCCAGCGCGGCGAACAGATCGGCCGACAGGCCCACCTGCATCGCGCGGCGCGCGGCGGCCGTCAGCTGCAGCGAATCGGCACGGCGCACGATCGCGTCCGAGTGGTAGATCGGCACGTCGGCGACGCGCTCGATCGCCGGCACGGCGCCATCGGCTGCCGGCGCGGCGATCTGGATCGCCGCGGTGGTCCGGTTGTTCAGGCGCGGGCCGATTTCTTCGGCCAGGGCCTCGTCGCGGACCGATTCGGCGGTCTCGTAGTCGAAGCCCGGCACGTCCAGCAGATTGCCGAGCACGCGCAGCACCTTCCACGCCGGACGGGTCTCGCCCAGCGGACGCACCACGCCGTTGAAGCTCTGCGGCACGCCTTCGCAGTTGACGTACGTGCCGGAGGTCTCGCTGAACGGCGCGACCGGCAGGATCACGTCGGCGTATTGCAGCGCGGCGTCGGAGCGGAACGGCGACAGCACGATCACGGTACCGGCCTGGCTCAGCGCGGCCAGCGCGCGTTGCGGGTCGGCGCTGTCGAATTCGGGCTCGGCGTTCAGCACCACATAGGCCTTGCGCGGCGTCTCCAGCATGGCGCGGGCATCGGCTCCGCCCTGGCGCGGCAGCGCGCCGACCAGATGCGCGCCGACGGTATTGGCCGCTTCGGTCAGGAAGCCCAGCGTGGCGCCGGTGTTGTCGGCGATCCACTGCGCCAGCGCATGCAGCGCGGCAAATTGCGGATGGCGGACCGCCTCGTTGCCGAGGAAGACGGCACGGCGCTCGCCCGACAGCAGGGCCTGCGCGGCCGCCTCGGCCAGCGCGCCGCCGTCGAAACCGTCGGTGCCGGCCGGCGCGGCCACACCCTTGGCGGCTGCGACCGCACGGGCCACGCCCGCCAGCGCGCCGGCCCAGGCCGACGGCGCCACGGCGATGCGCGCCGCCAGCGGCATCAGCAGATCTTCGGGGCTCGCGCCCAGCACGGCCACACGGGCGCCCTTCTTGGCGGCCTGGCGCAGACGCGAGGCCAGCAGCGGTTGATCCTTGCGCAGCGAGGCGCCGATCACCAGCGCGCCCTGCAGCGTCGACACCTCGGCGATCGGCATGCCGAGCCACGGCGCGCCCTCTGCCTGCGCCGAGAAATCGGCCTGGCGCAGGCGGAAATCGATATTGTCGCTACCAAGGCCGCGCACCAGCTTGCCGAGCAGATAGAGCTCCTCGACGGTGGCGTGCGGGCTGGCCAGCGCGGCGATCTGGTCTGCACCATGCTCGCGCTTGATGCTGGCCAGGCCGTTGGCGACGTATTCGAGCGCGGTCTGCCAGTCGGTTTCGAGCCACTGGTTGTCCTGCTTGATCATCGGCCGGGTCAGCCGGTCGGCGCTGTTCAGGCCCTCGTACGAGAAGCGGTCGCGGTCCGACAGCCAGCATTCGTTGATGGCTTCGTTGTCCAGCGGCAGCACGCGCATCACGCGATGGTTCTTCGACTGGACGATCAGGTTCGTGCCCAGGCCGTCGTGCGGCGACACCGACTTGCGGCGCGACAGTTCCCACGTACGCGCGGTGTAGCGGAACGGCTTGCTGGTCAGCGCGCCGACCGGGCACAGGTCGATCATGTTGCCCGACAGCTCGGAGTCCACCGTCTTGCCGACGAAGGTCGTGATCTCGGAATGCTCGCCGCGGTTCAGCATGCCCAGCTCCATCACGCCGGCCACTTCCTGGCCAAAGCGCACGCAGCGGGTGCAGTGGATGCAGCGCGTCATCTCTTCCATCGAGATCAGCGGGCCCACGTTCTTGTGGAACACCACGCGCTTCTCTTCCTTGTAGCGCGATTCGGAGGCGCCGTAGCCGACCGCCAGATCCTGCAGCTGGCACTCGCCGCCCTGATCGCAGATCGGGCAATCGAGCGGGTGATTGATCAGCAGGAATTCCATCACCGACTTCTGGGCCTTGACCGCCTTCTCCGAATTGGTGAAGACCTTCATGCCCGCGGTGACCGGCGTGGCGCAGGCCGGCAGCGCCTTCGGCGCCTTTTCGACCTCGACCAGACACATGCGGCAGTTCGCCGCGATGGACAGCTTGCGGTGATAGCAGAAGTGCGGGATGTAGGTGCCCAGCTTGCGGGCCGCTTCCATCACCAGGCTGCCTTCCGCAACCTCAACCTTCTTGCCGTCGATTTCGAGTTCAACCATGTTCTGCCACGCTTAGATGTAGGCCGGAACCATGCACTGCTTGTGTTCGACGTGATATTCGAACTCTTTCCAGTAGTGCTTGAGCATGCCGCGGACCGGCATCGCCGCCGCATCGCCGAGCGCGCAGATGGTGCGGCCCATGATGTTTTCGGCAACGTTGTTGAGCAGGTCCAGGTCTTCCTGGCGGCCTTCACCATGCTCGATGCGGTTCACCATGCGGTAGAGCCAGCCGGTGCCTTCGCGGCACGGCGTGCACTGGCCGCACGATTCTTCGAAGTAGAAATAGGACAGGCGCAGCAGCGAGCGAACCATGCAGCGCGTCTCGTCCATCACGATCACCGCGCCCGAGCCCAGCATCGAGCCGGCCTTGGCGATCGAGTCGTAGTCCATGTCGGACGCCATCATCAGGTCGGCCGGCACCACCGGCGCCGACGAGCCGCCCGGGATCACGGCCTTGAGCTTCTTGCCGCCGCGCATGCCGCCGGCCAGTTCCAGCAGCGTCGCGAACGGCGTGCCCAGCGGAATCTCGTAGTTGCCGGGACGCTCGACGTCGCCCGAGACCGAGAAGATCTTGGTGCCGCCGTTGTTCGGCTTGCCCATCTTCAGGTAATTCTCGGGACCGACGGCCAGCAGGAACGGCACCGCGGCGAAGGTCTCGGTGTTGTTGATCGTGGTCGGCTTGCCATACAGGCCGAAGCTGGCCGGGAACGGCGGCTTGAAGCGCGGCTGGCCCTTCTTGCCTTCCAGCGATTCGAGCAGCGCGGTTTCCTCGCCGCAGATGTAGGCGCCATAGCCGTGGTGGGCATGCAGCTGGAAGCTGAAGCCCGAGCCCAGGATGTCGTCACCCAGGAAGCCGGCCGCGCGCGCCTCTTCGAGGGCTTCCTCGAAGATCTTGTACTCGTTCCAGATCTCGCCGTGGATGTAGTTGTAGCCCACGGTGATGCCCATCGCGTACGCGCCGATGGCCATGCCCTCGATCAGCGCGTGCGGGTTGTAGCGGATGATGTCGCGATCCTTGAACGTGCCCGGCTCGCCCTCGTCGGTATTGCAGACCAGGTACTTCTGGCCCGGGAACTGACGCGGCATGAAGCTCCACTTCAGGCCGGTGGGGAAGCCCGCGCCGCCGCGGCCACGCAGGCCCGAGGCCTTGACGTCGGCGATCACCTGCTCGGGCGGCACCTTCTCGGTCAGGATGCGCTTGAGCTGCTGATAGCCGCCGCGCTTGACGTAGTCTTCCAGATGCCAGTTCTTGCCATCCAGCCCGGCCAGGATCAGCGGCTGGATATGGCGGTCGTGCAGACAGGTCATATTACTTGTCCCCCTTGGCAGCGGCTTCGGCCTTGAGCTCGTCGACCAGCGCGTCGAGCTTGGCGTCGCTCATGAAGCTGCACATGCGGGTGTTGTTGACGATCATCACCGGGGCGTCGCCGCAGGCGCCCATGCACTCGCCTTCCTTCAGCGTGAAGGTGCCGCACGGGGTCGTCTCGTTGTAGTCGATGCCCAGCTTGCGCTTCAGGTAGTCGCCGGCGCGTTCGCCGCCGGACAGTGCGCAAGGCAGGTTGGTACAGACGGTCAGCTTGTAGCGGCCGACCGGCTTGGTGTCGTACATGTTGTAGAAGGTGGCCACTTCCTCCACCCACACCGGCGGCATGTCGAGGTACCTGGCCACGAACTCCATGACTTCCGGGGACACCCAGCCCACTTCGCCCTGCGCCACGGCCAATGCCGCCATCACGGCCGATTGCTTCTGGTCGGCCGGATACTTGGCGATCGCGCGATCGATTTCCTTGAGAGCTTCTGCTGATAGCATGGTCGTTGCCGTGGTGTTGCCTAATGCGCCGATTTACAAGCGAAGCGCGCCAGCCGGTGGCGCGGTTCGCATCAGTTGCAGCCGTCGCTGCGTTTGTCCTCGCAGGCATGAGCCCCATGCCGGCTTGCCGCGGTCGGTCCGGATCGTCGTCCGGCGGCGGCACGTCGTTAGCGGTCGATCTCGCCGAACACGATGTCCTGCGTACCGATGATCGTCACCGCGTCCGCGATCATGTGGCCCCTGGCCATTTCGTCGAGCGCGGCCAGGTGAGCGAAGCCCGGCGCGCGGATCTTCAGACGGTACGGCTTGTTCGCGCCGTCGGAGATCGCATAGATACCGAACTCGCCCTTCGGGTGCTCCACCGCCGCGTAGGTCTCGCCCTCCGGCACGCGAATGCCTTCGGTGAAGAGCTTGAAATGGTGGATCAGCTCTTCCATGTTCGACTTCATGTCGACGCGCGACGGCGGCGTGACCTTGTGGTTGTCGCTCATCACCGGGCCCGGGTTGCGGCGCAGCCAGTCGACGCATTGCTTGATGATGCGGTTGGACTGGCGCATTTCTTCCACCCGCACCAGATAGCGCGAATAGCAGTCGCCGCCCACACCGACCGGCACGTCGAAGTCGACCTTGTCGTAGACCTCGTACGGCTGCTTCTTGCGCAGATCCCACTCGATCCCCGAGCCGCGCAGCATCGGGCCGGTGAAGCCCATTTGGAGCGCGCGCTCCGGGCTGACCACGCCGATGCCGACCAGGCGCTGCTTCCAGATCCGGTTGTCGGTCAGCAGCGTCTCGTACTCGTCGACGTACTTCGGGAAACGGTTGGTGAAATCCTCGATGAAGTCGAGCAGCGAGCCGGAGCGCGCCTCGTTCATCGCCTTGATCGCCCGTTCGTTGTGGACCTTGGACGCCTTGTATTGCGGCATCGTGTCAGGCAGGTCGCGATAGACGCCGCCCGGACGATAGTAGGCCGCGTGCATCCGCGCGCCCGACACCGCCTCGTACATGTCGAACATGTCCTCGCGCTCGCGGAACGCGTACAGGAACACCGCCATCGCGCCGACGTCCAGCGCATGCGAGCCGATCCACATCAGGTGGTTCAGCAGACGCGTGATCTCGTCGAACATCACGCGGATGTACTGCGCGCGGATCGGCACGTCGATGCCGACCAGCTTCTCGATCGCCATCACGTAGGCGTGTTCGTTGGCCATCATCGACACATAGTCGAGACGGTCCATGTACGGCACGCTCTGGATCCAGGTCTTCTGTTCGGCCAGCTTCTCGGTGGCACGGTGCAGCAGGCCGATGTGCGGATCGGCGCGCTGGATCACCTCGCCGTCCAGCTCCAGCACCAGGCGCAGCACGCCGTGCGCCGCCGGGTGCTGCGGACCGAAGTTCAGGGTGTAATTCTTGATATCTGCCATCGCGGGTTCTCAGTGCCGGTCAGTGCTTCAGGCCGCCGTAGTTTTCCTCGCGGATCACCCGTGGCGTCAGCTCGCGCGGTTCGATCGTGACCGGCTGATAGATGACGCGCTTCTGCTCGGGGTCGTAGCGCATCTCGACATAGCCGGACACCGGGAAGTCCTTGCGGAACGGATGGCCGACGAAACCGTAGTCGGTCAGGATGCGGCGCAGGTCCGGATGGCCTTCGAAGATGATGCCGTAGAAGTCGAACGCCTCGCGCTCGAACCAGTTGACCGAGTTCCACACGTCGATCAGCGACGGGATCACCGGCATGTCGTCGTCCGGTGCAAACACGCGCACGCGCAGGCGCCAGTTATGCGTCAGCGACAGCAGATGCGTGACCGCGGCGAAACGCGGGCCGTCCCAGGCACCGTCGCCATAGGTGGAATAGTCGACGCCGCACAGATCGATCAGCTGTTCGAAACGCAGCGACGGATCGTCGCGCAGGATGCGGGCCGCTTCGAGGTAGGCGTCGGCCTTGACGATCAGCGTCAGCTCGCCGAGCGATTCCACCAGCTTGGCGATGCGATTGCCGAGCGCCTTCTCCAGCGCGGACTTCAGGGTATCGAGCTTGGCCATGTCAACCCTTGCGCGCGATGGTGTTGGTGCGGCGGATCTTGTTCTGCAGCTGGATGATGCCGTAGATCAGCGCTTCGGCCGTCGGCGGGCAGCCCGGCACGTAGATGTCGACCGGCACGATCCGGTCGCAACCGCGCACCACCGAATACGAGTAGTGATAGTAGCCGCCGCCGTTGGCGCACGAGCCCATCGAGATGACCCAGCGCGGCTCGGCCATCTGGTCGTACACCTTGCGCAGTGCGGGGGCCATCTTGTTGCACAGCGTGCCGGCCACGATCATCACGTCCGACTGGCGCGGCGATGGGCGGAAAATCACGCCGAAGCGGTCCATGTCGTAGCGCGACGCGCCGGCATGCATCATTTCCACGGCACAGCAGGCCAGGCCGAAGGTCATCGGCCACAGCGACCCGGTGCGGGTCCAGTTGATCAGCTTGTCAGCGGTAGTCGTGACGAAGCCTTCGTTCAGAACGCCTTCGATTGCCATTTCACATCACTCCCAATCGAGCGCGCCCTTTTTCCAGATGTAGACGAAGCCCACGATGAATTCCAGCAGAAACACGCCCATGGCGATGAAACCCGGCCAGCCGATGTCCTGCAGGGCGACGCCCCACGGGAAAAGGAAAGCGGTTTCGAGATCGAACAGAATGAAAAGGATGGCGATGAGGTAGTAGCGCACGTCGAACTTCATGCGCGCGTCCTCGAACGCTTCGAAGCCGCACTCGTAAGGCGAGAGCTTGGCCGCGTCGGGCTTGTTCGGACCCAGGATCCGGCCGATCGACATCAGCGCGAGGCCGAGCACGACGCCGAAGATGATGAAGACGAGAACGGGGAAATAGGCTTCGAGATTCAAGGTACGGCCAGCCTTATCTGGAATGTTGTCAACAGCACCAGCTGAAGCGGCGTCCTGTTGCCCACCCCACGCGCCCAACGCCATTGCGCAGACATCACGGCGCCGCCTTGCGGACTGCCGGAGCCCCTCACCGGGGCATTGCCCGGGAGCAGACTCCGATCAAGTTGTTTGGTGCCGACGGCGAGACTCGAACTCGCACAGCTTTCGCCACTACCCCCTCAAGATAGCGTGTCTACCAATTTCACCACGTCGGCTGGGGGAGAAACAATATTGCCTGGCGCCGGGTTTCAAGCCCTTCGGAACGCTGGTTTTGCGGCCATTTTTGCTATTTGGCTGCACCGCCAGGAACCGTCGCTGGGGAATCGTTTCAAGCCCTGCATTCTAACCCATGATCGCCACTTTGTTCAATGCACAAGTGCAAAATGTTCGGCAATCCCGGGCGCGAATGCCGGATTATTTCGGCACGGCGGGAGCAGCCGGCGCCGAGGCTGCGGCGGCCGGCGCTGCCGGGGCCGACGCCGCCGGCGCGGAGGCGGCCGGCGCCGGAGCGGTCTGCGGGGCCGCGCCCATCACGCCCAGCGAGGCCGACGGACGGTAGTTGCCCAGCAGCGTCAGCGCCAGCGTGCAGACGAAGAACAGCGTGGCCAGCACCGCCGTGGTACGCGACAGGAAGTTGGCCGAGCCGGTGGCGCCGAACAGGCTGCCGGAGGCGCCCGAGCCGAACGCTGCGCCGACGTCGGCGCCCTTGCCGTGCTGCAGCAGCACCAGCCCGATCACGCCCAGTGCCGACAGCACCTGCGCGACCATCAATAGAGTTTTCAGAATTGCCATGGATTCGATTCGCTTGCCTGATTCAGACGGTCGGTGCGGCCGGCATCAGGCGTTGCCGATCGCGAGAAAATCTTCGGTTTTGAGGGAGGCGCCGCCGATCAGCCCGCCGTCGATATCGGCCATCGAGAACAGCTCGGCCGCATTGTCCGGCTTGACGCTGCCGCCGTACAGGATCGCCATGCGCTGCGCCACACCGGCGTCGCGGGCGGCGACCTGGGCGCGCAGGAAGGCGTGCACGGCCTGGGCCTGCTCCTTGCTGGCGGTCTTGCCCGTGCCGATCGCCCAGACCGGCTCGTAGGCCAGCACCACGCGACCCAGCTGCTCGACCGACAGCGCTTCCAGCACCGCCTGCAGCTGCCGGCCGACCACGGCCTCGGTCTCGCCCGCCTCGCGCTGCTCCAGCGTTTCGCCGACGCAGATCACCGGCACGATGCCGAATTCCAGGGCCCGCAGCGCCTTGGCCGCGACGGCGGCATCGCTCTCGCCATGATAGGTGCGGCGCTCGGAATGGCCGACCAGCACGTAGCTGACGCCGAATTCGGCCAGCATCGACGCCGCCACTTCGCCGGTGAAGGCGCCGCGCGCCTCGGCCGACACGTCCTGCGCACCCCAGGCGATCTGGCTGCCCGCCAGCAACGCCTGGCACTGCGCCAGATACGGGAACGGCGCGCAGACCGCGAGGCTGGCACCCGCAGGGGCACCGGCCTTGATACCGTTCAGCAGGGCCTCGTTGGCAGCCAGGCTGCCATGCATCTTCCAGTTGCCGATGACGAGCTTTTGTCTCACGAAAGCGCCTCTCAAAATCAAACCCGCAATTGTACCGCGCCGAGTACCCGGGCGCTACGACCACGCGATACCCGGCGCCGTCGCGTCAGCTCAGGGGACCAGGCGTGCCTCCGCCTGGGCCAGCGCCCGCGCCTCCATCCGCTCCATCACCTTCTTCGACACGCGGTAGGAGTGGCAGGCCTCGACGCAGCAGATACAAGGAAAGAGACAGCGCAGGCAACAGCAAAGCCAGGCCCGCCACGTTCCGGCCCGCTCCAGCTCGGGCTGGACAAGCGCGGTCAACTCGTCGATATCCTGCTGCGTCATGTGGTTGGGGGCCTCAGACGGAAACAATCCCGGGTGAATGGCCTGGGGTGCGGTTCGATTGGTCTGCATGGCAAGCTCCTTGGAAGTGACCGATGCCGATATGGCCAAGGAAGTATTCGCCGCCAACTCGCCGGGATTGTCTCGTTGCCGCCCCGATTTCAACTTCTGCCCCGCCCGCGCGCATGCCGCAGAAGCGGCCGGGCATCGCCCGGCCGCTCTGGCCGTCAGCCTTGCCAGGTCAGCACGATCTTGCCGACATGCTCGCTCGACTCCATCAGGCGATGGGCATCGGCGGCGTGCGCGGCCGGAAAGACCTGATGGATCACCGGCTTGATGCTGCCATTGGCCAGCAGCGGCCAGACATGCTCGTGCAGCGCACGGGCGATTTCGCCCTTGAACGAGGCCGGGCGCGGGCGCAGCGTCGAGCCGGTGACGGTGATGCGGCGGCGCAGGATGTCGCCGAGCGGAATCTCCGCCTTGGCCCCGCCGAGCAGCGCGATGATGACGATGCGGCCGTCGTCGGCGATGCACGACAGCTCGCGCGCCAGATAGGAGCCGGCCACCATGTCGAGAATCACGTCGACACCGCGGCCTTCGGTCAGCGTCTTGACCTCGGCGGCAAAGTCCTGCGTCTTGTAGTTGATCGCGCGGTCGGCGCCGAGGTCCTCGCAGGCGCGGCACTTCTCGTCGCTGCCGGCGGTGACGAATACCTTGTGGCCCAGCGCCTTGGCGATCTGGATCGCGGTGGTACCGATGCCGCTCGAACCGCCCTGGATCAGCAGCGTCTCTTCCTTTCCGCGCGGGCCGCGGCCGAGATAGCCGCGGTCGAAGACATTGCTCCACACGGTGAAGAAGGTCTCGGGCAAGGCCGCGGCCTCGATATCGCTGAGCCCCTGCGGCACCGGCAGGCACTGTGCCAGCGGCGCGGTGCACAGCTGCGCGTAGCCGCCGCCCTGCACCAGCGCGCAGACGCGGTCGCCGACCTTCAGGCCGAAGCGATTGTCCGGATGCGAAAGGTCGCCGCCGACGATCTCGCCCGCCACCTCGAGTCCCGGCAGATCGGACGCGCCCGGCGGCACCGGATAGTTGCCGGTGCGCTGGAACACGTCCGGCCGGTTGATGCCGGCCGCGGCGACGCGGATCAGGACTTCACCGGGACCGGGCGTCGGATCGGGACGCTCGGTCAACTGCAACACGTCGGGGCCGCCGTATTCGCGGATCTCGATGGCTTGCATGCTGGCTCCTTGAAACTGAAACCGCGCGTGGTGCGCGGCAGGGATGCGAAAAAGGAAGGGAAACAGAAAGCGCGAACGAACGCGCCTGCCCTGAGGGACTGGCGGCAGTGTAAACAAAAAAACGGCCGGGCATCGCCCAGCCGTTCTTCGGTACCGATCGCGCCTGACCGCGAAACCGCCGCCCCGCCTGCGCGGAAACGGCGGCTTCAGCGCCGCAGCTTACTGCTGCTCGCTGCCGGCGGGGGCCGATGACTCGGCCGGCGCTTCGGCGTTGGCCAGCGGGGCGATCGAACCGCCCTCCTCGGCCATCGCCGCCTTCAGCGACAGACGCAGGCGACCCTTCTCGTCGGCCTGGATCAGCTTGACGCGGACCTGCTGGCCTTCCTTCAGCCAGTCCTTGATGTCCTTGACGCGCTCGTTGACGATCTCCGAGATATGCAGCAGACCGTCCTTGCCCGGCAGGATGTTGACGATGGCGCCGAAGTCCAGCAGCTTCAGCACGGTGCCGTTGTAGATCTTGCCCACTTCGGCTTCCGCGGTGATGCCCTCGATGCGGCGCTTGGCCTCGGCCATGCCTTCAGTCGAGGTCGACGCGATCGTGATCGTGCCGTCTTCCTGGATGTCGATCGTGGTGCCGGTTTCCTTGGTCAGCGCCTGGATCGTCGAGCCGCCCTTGCCGATCACCTCGCGGATCTTGTCCGGATGGATCTTCATCGTGATCATGCGCGGTGCGTGCTCCGACAGCTCGGTGCGCGCATGGCCCATCGCCTCCTGCATCTTCGACAGGATATGCAGGCGGCCTTCCTTGGCCTGCGCCAGCGCGACCTGCATGATCTCCTTGGTGATGCCCTGGACCTTGATGTCCATCTGCAGCGCGGTGATGCCGTTGTCGGTGCCCGCCACCTTGAAGTCCATGTCGCCGAGGTGGTCCTCGTCGCCGAGGATGTCGGTCAGCACGGCGAACTTGTTGCCTTCCAGGATCAGACCCATGGCCACGCCGGCCACATGCGCCTTGACCGGAACGCCGGCATCCATCAGCGCCAGGCAGCCGCCGCAGACCGAAGCCATCGACGACGAGCCGTTCGACTCGGTGATTTCCGAGACCAGGCGGATCGTGTAGGCGAATTCGTCCTCGGCTGGCAGCACCGGGATCAGCGCGCGCTTGGCCAGACGGCCGTGGCCGATCTCGCGGCGCTTGGGCGAACCCACGCGGCCCGTCTCGCCGGTGGCAAACGGGGGCATGTTGTAGTGGAGCATGAAGCGGTCGCGGTATTCGCCGGCCAGCGCGTCGATGATCTGCTCATCGCTCTTGGTGCCGAGCGTGGCCACCACCAGCGCCTGGGTCTCGCCGCGGGTGAACAGCGCCGAGCCGTGCGCGCGCGGCAGCACCGACGAACGGATCTCGATCGGGCGCACGGTGCGGGTATCGCGGCCATCGATGCGCGGCTCGCCGGCCAGAATCTGGCCGCGGACGATCTTCGCTTCCAGGTCGAACAGGATGTTGCCGACCTCGACCTTGTCGAACTCGACGCCGGCCTCGGCCAGCCTGGCCTCGACCGCGGTGTAGGCTTCCTTGATCTTTTGCGAGCGGGCCGACTTCTGGCGGATCTGGTAGGCCTCCTGCAGCAGCGGCGCGCCGAATTCGGCCACCTTGGCGATCAGCGGCTCGTTCTTGGCCGCCGGCGCCCAGTTCCACTCGGGCTTGCCGCCTTCGCGCACCAGCTCGTGGATCGCGTTGATCGCGATCTGCATCTGCTCATGGCCATAGACCACGGCGCCCAGCATCACTTCCTCGGACAGCTGGTTGGCTTCGGATTCGACCATCAGCACGGCACGCTCGGTGCCGGCCACGATCAGGTCCATCTCGGAGCTGGCCAGCTGGCTGCGGGTCGGGTTCAGCAGATACTGGCCGTTCTGGTAGCCGACGCGTGCGGCGCCCACCGGGCCGTTGAACGGAATGCCCGAGACCGCCAGCGCGGCCGAGGCGCCGATCAGCGCCGGGATATCGGCCGGCACTTCGGGGTTCAGCGAGACGACGTGGACCACCACCTGCACGTCGTTATAGAAGCCTTCCGGAAACAGCGGACGCAGCGGACGGTCGATCAGCCGCGAGGTCAGCGTCTCGTTCTCCGACGGACGGCCTTCGCGCTTGAAGAAGCCGCCCGGGATCTTGCCGGCGGCATAGGTCTTCTCGATGTAGTCGACCGTCAGCGGGAAGAAATCCTGGCCCGGCTTGGGTTGCTTGGCGGCCACCACGGTGGCGAGCACCACGGTGTCCTCGACATCGACCAGCACCGCGCCGCCGGCCTGGCGGGCGATTTCGCCGGTTTCCATGCGGACCGTATGCTGGCCCCATTGGAATTGCTTGACGACCTTGTTGAACATGGACATGAGCGTTCCCCTGTGTGCTTGCACGGCGACGGGCCATCGGGCCCGCCGGCGTGTCGGCGCCCGCGTGATGCAGCCGCGGGCAATGCTGCCGGATCGCTGTCAGGCGCGGTTGCAGGGAAGTGCTATGCCATTCCAGCGCGTCACCGGGGCGGGATCGATGCAGAACGATCGATGCCCGCGTCGATGAGGCGCTGGAATGACACAAAGCCCTGTTTCCTTGCCGGACTCCGGTGTCATGAATAAAAAGAACGAATTAACTTACTCCGTTGCGCATCGTGGCGCAACGGCAACGGCGCCCGGCCGGGCCGGCCGCCCGCGGCGCCATCGGCTTCGCGGCATTTGCCGCTGCAGCCGATTCGCCGCGCAAAAAACAAAATGCCTGCATCAGCAGTGCTGACGCAGGCATCCTGGCGTCACGCCGGGGCGTGCGGTGCGAGACGCGGTACGAGGATCGACCATGCAGACCATGCCGCCATCGGCATCGCCATCCTCGTCCCTTCCCTGACCTGAGCGGCCGGCCTGACCTGGCGCAATTTACTTGCGCAGACCCAGCTTCTCGATCAGCGCGCGATAACGGTCGGCGTCGTTCGACTTCAGGTAGTCCAGCAGGCGGCGACGACGGCTCACCATGCGCAGCAGACCGCGGCGGCTGTGGTGATCCTTCATGTTGGCCTTGAAGTGCGGGGTCAGTTCGTTGATGCGCGTGGTCAGCAGAGCGACCTGGACTTCGGGGCTGCCGGTGTCGTTGGCGCCACGGGCGAACTGCTTGATGACTTCGGACTTGTTGATATCGGCTACGGACATGGTATTTCCTTTCACTTGCGAACGTTGCAGCGCCAGGGCCGCGAACGTCGTGCGGGATAAAGATGCGGCTTGCGCCGCACCACTGCTTTGCCGCCGGGTGCGCCCGCGTTGCCGCGAGTGCCGCCTGAACGACAGCCGCGCATTATAGCGCAACTGCAGTGGCCGGGCAAAACCGCGGGCTGCGGGCCTGCCGAACGCCTACGGCCGCTCCATCCTGCAGGTGGTGGCCCGGGTGGTCTGGGCCGCCTTCAGCCGCTTGACGGTACGGAAGCCGAAGCCCGACCCCTCGTTGTCGAAGCGGACGTCGCCGCCCTGGCGCTCCATCATCGACACATAGAGCGGCTGCAGCACCTGGTGATCGTCCGCGCGCACCGTGGCGTCGTGGAATTCGTTGACGTAGCGCATGTCCTCCAGCGCCCGTGCGACCTTGATCGCATCGGTCGAGCCGGCCTGCTCGATGGCGCGCGCCAGCATCTCGACCATCATCTGCATGCGCAGATGGACGTAATCGTCCTTCGGCTCGGGATAGCGGCTGCGGAAGGCCTGATAGAACGCGTCCGACGCGGCGCCGCCCACGTTCGGATGCCATTCGGCGACCGCCAGCACGCGGCCCACGCCGGCATCGCCCATCGCCGCCGGGGCGCCCAGACCATTGCCATAGAAGGTATAGAACTTGGCGCCCAGGCCGCCCTCGCGCGCGGCCTTGACCATCAGCGTCAGGTCGTTGCCCCAGTTGCCGGTGATCACCGCGTCGGCGCCGCTGGCCTTGATCTTGGCGATATAGGGCGCGAAGTCCTTGATCTTGCCGATCGGATGAAATTCGTCGCCGACGATCTTCACATCGGGCCGCTTGGCGGCCAGCATGTCGCGCGCCAGCCGCGAGACCTGGTGGCCGAAGCTGTAGTCCTGGGCGATCAGATAGACCCGGCGCACGCTGGCGTCGGCGCGGATGACCTCGGTCAGCGCCTCCATCCGCATGTCGGCGCCAGCGTCGAAGCGGAAATGCCAGAAGCTGCAGTTCTCGTTGGTCAGCGCCGGATCGACCGCCGAATAGTTCAGGAACAGCACGCGGGCATCGGGCTGGCGGCTGTTGTGACGGTTCACGGCGCCCACCAGCGCGGCGGCCACCGCGGAGCTGTTCCCCTGCAGCACGAAGGGAATGCGGCGGTCCACCAGCGCGCGGAACTGGATCAGGCTCTCGTCGACATTGCCCTTGCTGTCGAAGGTGACGAGCTCCAGCGGGCGCTGCCCTTCCGCGGTGCGGACGCCGCCACGGGCATTGACCCGCTCGATCGCGAGCCGCAGATTGCGCACCACCGCTTCGCCGGCATTGGCGAACGGGCCCGACAGCCCGTCGATCATGCCGAGCCGGATCGGCTCCTGCGCCGCCGCGGCCCCTCCCGCCAGGGCCAACAGGCAAGCCCCCAGCCACCCCTTCCAAACCATCGATCGCCCTCCGCGAAAGCGCAGCATGGTAAGCCAGCGCTCACCGCCTTGCAATCGTGCCGGCGCGGCGGCGGCGCCTCACCGCGATGCCATGCGGCGCCTGCGGCGCTACACTTGCGCTATCCGTTGGCATGAAGGTCGAGGATCGCAATGAAAGCACTGGAAAGCATTGGCCGCTGGCTCGCGCTCGGCACCGCGGGCGCGCTGTTGACGGCCTGCGTGTACCTGCAGCCGGTACAGGAGGCGCAGAAGCTGATCGGCGCACCCGAAAGCACGGTACGCGCGACCTTCGGCGAGCCGACCGATATCTACCGGCTGGACGACGGCACCGTGCGCTGGATCTATTCCAAGCAGCCGCTGGGGCGCCAGGCCTATGCGGCGGACTTCGACACCAGCGGCAAGCTGACGCGGTTTCGCCAGATGCTGACCACCACGGAGCTCTACAAGGCCAGGGTCGGCACCTGGACCAAGCGCGACGTCGCCGAGCATTTCGGCCTGCCGCGCGAGCCGACGCAGTACTTCCCGCTGATGCGCCGGGATGTCTGGTCGTACCGCTTCCTGCATGAGGACAACTGGCCGTCGCTGTTCCACTTCTATTTCGACGACGCCGGCGTGTTGCGGCAGACCCAGATCACGCCGGATCCGCTGGCCGATCCGCGCGAGACGATCAGGTAGATGTCGTAGCTCCGGTAGATTCCGTGTTCGGTGTTCAGTGCCGGCGGCCCGGCGAAGCCGGCCCTGCCTCCCCGCGGCTTCGCGAGCATGCCGGCGCTCCGTCCGCCGGCTCGGCGCGCGTCCTCGCGCCCTGCATCGCCGATGGCTTGCAACCATATTTGACCAGGGCTTCGATCAGCCACGAATCTGCCGTTCGCGCCGCGATCCTGGCCAACGCGCAATCCCAGATCGTCTGCCCCGCCTGATTCGTTCGATCGGCAAAGCGCAGGGCGTGCCTCGACGTATTGCGGGCATCCGTCATCGCCGCCTGCTGCAGAAAGCGGCGCACCGCCTCCTTGTCGCCGTGCATGACAGCCAGGTGGACCGGCGTATTGCCTTCGTAGTCGGAGGCGAAGATCGGCGGCGTTGCCTGTCCGTCGGGCTCTGCCTTTCCGTTCGCTCGCGCCCGCTCCTTGTTCCGCTCCTCGTCCGCGCACCATGCCTCGGTCGCGATACCAACTCGCACGAACAGCGGGTCGAGCACCTCCCGGATTGCCAGCCGGGGATCGCGCGCCACGTGATGCAGCACGGTTCTGTTGTCGCCATCGACCTGCGTCATCGCCGTCGCGTCGTATCGCAGGAATTGCACGACGCCCTCGGGAGTCGCAATGCGGCTGCGGAAGATCTCCTGCCCCAGGCGGGGGTCCTGCCTGTCCAGCCCGCGGGCCAAGGTCGCTCGACCCGCCTCGATGGCTTCGCGTCGGCACTTGACCATGTTCGCGGGCAACGCAGCGTCGAGTTGACGCAGCAGTTGACGTTCGTCCCGCCGGGCTCGTCGCCCTCTGCTCCGCAGGCAGCGGAGCCAGTCCCAAAGGGCCCTGAACATCGGCCAGGCCGATTCGCTGACCGTCGTCCACCTTGCCGTGCCGCGCAGCTCGACCACGGCAAACCGCTTCTCGCAAGAGCGACCCCGCACTTGCAGCAACCCGCCGGCCGCGACGTGTTCCAGCGCCAGTTTGCGGTTGATGGTGCGACCGGGAAGGAGCGCTTCGAGGTCCACGGCCTGGACCACCGCGGCCCGCAAGCGCCTGGCCAGGCCATCGGCCAGCAGCCGTTCCTGCCGACGGTCTCTTCGCACGGGCTTGCCGTGCCCGGCAAGCAGGCAGGCCCCGGCGTACTCCCTGTCCCATTTGACCCGGTAGCTGCGCTCCCCGATCAGTAACGGCGTACCGAGCGCGATGCGGTGCCTGTCGCCATCCCCAAGATCCTTCACTTGTTCCGCATTCGACAATCTGAGCGGCACGGAAAACTCACTGACTACCAACGACATCGACATCCCACCCGCACAAAGGTACTGCGGTCACACACAAGAAATCGCCTCCACGAATCCTTGCGAACCGCGACCGCGATGATCGTGCAGTGCTGGCGCGACGGCTTCCGGTTTCCTCGCCGCTGTGTGCTTTTGTCACGTTCCGCAGCGTTCCGCCATGCAGTTCTGCCGCGATGTTGCGCGTCGTTGGGCCCGCTGCTGCAAGGACAAACAAAAACGCCGATCGTCCCGAGCAGTGCTCGCGAACGACCGGCGTGGCGTGTGGGTTGGCCGGGTTGATCGGGTTGATCGGGTTGGTCGTCGGGTCGGCCCGAAGGCCGGGCAGACGAATCGATCAGATCTGCGGATTGATCTTCTGTACTGCCTTGTCGTGCAGCTTGTTCAGCGCCGCCAGATAGGCCTTGGCCGAAGCCGCGACGATGTCCGGGTCGGTGCCGACGCCGTTGACGATGCGGCCGGCCTTCGACAGCCGCACCGTGACCTCGCCCTGCGCCTGCGTGCCGGTGGTGATCGCGTTGACCGAATACAGCACCAGCTCGGCGCCGCTGTTCACCTTGCCTTCGATCGCATGCAGCGTGGCGTCGACCGGGCCGTTGCCCTCGCCTTCGCCGGTGCATTCCTGGCCGTCCATGTTGAACACCACGCGCGCATGCGGCCGCTCGCCGGTTTCCGAGCGCTGCGACAGCGAGATGAAGCGATAGTGCTCGTTGGCGTCATGCGCCTCGTCCGAGACGATGGCCATGATGTCTTCGTCGAAGATCTCGGCCTTCTGGTCGGCCAGCTCCTTGAAGCGGGCGAAGGCGGCATTGACTTCGCTCTCGCTGTCGAGCTCGATGCCCAGCTCCTGCAGGCGCTGCTTGAACGCGTTGCGGCCGGACAGCTTGCCCAGCACGATCTTGTTGGCGGTCCAGCCCACGTCCTCGGCCCGCATGATCTCGTAGGTATCGCGCGCCTTCAGCACGCCGTCCTGGTGGATGCCGGACGCATGGGCAAAGGCGTTGGCGCCGACCACGGCCTTGTTCGGCTGCACCACGAAGCCGGTGATCTGCGAGACCAGCTTCGAGGCCGGCACGATCTGCGTGGTATCGACGCCCACATCGAGATTGAAGTAGTCGCGCCGGGTCTTGACCGCCATCACCACCTCTTCGAGGCTGGTGTTGCCGGCACGCTCGCCCAGGCCGTTGATCGTGCATTCGATCTGGCGCGCGCCGCCGAGCTTGACCGCGGCCAGCGAGTTCGCCACCGCCATGCCCAGGTCGTTATGGCAGTGCACCGACCAGACCGCCTTGTCCGAATTCGGAATGCGCTCGCGCACCGAACGGATCAGCGCGGCATAGCCTTCGGGCACCGCATAGCCGACCGTATCCGGCAGGTTGATCGTGGTCGCGCCCTCGTCGATCACGGCCTCCAGCACGCGGCACAGGAAGTCCATGTCGGAGCGGCTGCCGTCTTCCGGCGAGAACTCGATGTCGTCGGTGAACTGGCGCGCGAACCGTACGGCGAGACGGGCCTGCTCGTAGACCTGGTCCGGCGTCATGCGCAGCTTCTTTTCCATATGCAGCGCCGAGGTGGCGATGAAGGTATGGATGCGGAAGGCGTTGGCGGGCTTGAGCGCCTCGGCGGCGCGGGCGATGTCCTTGTCGTTGGCGCGCGCCAGCGAGCAGATGGTCGAGTCCTTGACGGTCTGCGCGATCGCGCGGATCGCCTCGAAGTCGCCGTTCGAGCTGGCGGCGAAGCCGGCCTCGATCACATCGACCTTCAGGCGCTCGAGCTGGCGCGCGATGCGGATCTTCTCCTCGCGCGTCATCGAGGCGCCGGGCGACTGCTCGCCGTCGCGCAAGGTGGTATCGAAAATGATCAGTTTGTCCGACATGGAAAACGCTCCTGGGGGATAAGTGCTCGAACGGGTTTCGGCGGTTTCGGTTTCTGTTCCGGGTGCCCCGCTGCCTGCCGGTCGCATCGTCGCCACTGGCTGCGGCACAATGCAAAACGCCCCGGCGTGCAGGGATGCAGGCCGGGGCGTGGATAAATCCTGTGCGACTTCGCGTTAAGGTATCGCTTCCTCAGCGCGCGCGCGTCCCGACCTGGCTGCCTAGTAGGCTACCTAGCAGGGTACGGGCGAGTCGGGCTTGGCGCGAAATCATGGCAGCGAATATAGCCGAGATGGCTACGGCGCGCAACACGCGGGTTTTCCCCAGCGGGCGCGCGCCGGCCTGCCTCCGCACGGTGCGGGGGCTCGGCGGCCTCAGGGCTTGGGCGGAATGCGCAGCTTCTGGCCCGGATAGATCTTGTCCGGATGCGACAGCATCGGGCGGTTGGCCTCGAAGATCGCGTTGTAGGCGTTGGCATTGCCGTAGAACTTCTGCGCGATCGCCGACAGCGTGTCGCCCTTGGCCACCGTGTGCCATTGCGCCGATTCGGATTCGACGTTGACCGACATCTTGTCCTCGACCTGCTCGACGCCCTCGACGTTGCCGCAGCACAGGATGATCTTCTCGCGCGTGGCCTGGTCCGGCGCGACGCCGAACACCGTGACCTTGCCCTGGGCGCCGTCGACCTGCACCGACAGGCCGGTCGCATCGAGTCCCATCTTGCGGATGTAGTTTTCGATCGCTTCGCCGGCGGTGCGGTTGGCCGCTTCGGCCTTCTGGGCGGCATCGGCGGGCGCGGCCTGGGCCGGCTCGGCGGCCTTGGCTTCGCGGCCGAACAGCTTCTCGCCTGCTTCCTTGATGAAATCCAGCACGCTCATGGGATTCTCCTTTGTTCAATGGCAAGTCGGTAGCCGACGATGGCTACGCGGCGGGCCGCCATGCCTGTCGGCATGACGCCACGGCAACATACCGCGAATTGCAAGAACATCACAAGCGTATCGCCAGGAAAACGCCAAACAAAAAAGGCGCCGAAGCGCCTTTCTCGTGCATCAAGCCGACATCCAGGCCGTCGCAGCGCGCCGGATCAGTCCGGACCGCCCGCCTGGGAGCGCGCCACGCCGCCCTGTTCGCCGTGCATTGCGCGCCAGCCCCACAGCACGTAGCCGGAGATGGCATAGCCGACGAACAGGCCGAACAGCGCCACCGGCGGATCGCTCGACACCACCACGAACAGCACCATCACCAGGATCATCACGCCGAACGAGACGCGATGGCGCACGTCCAGCGCCTTGCCGCTATAGAACGGCGCGTTGGTGACCATCGACAGCCCCGCGTACAGCGTGATCGTGAATGCCACCCACGGCATCCACAGCTCGCGCACCGGCAGCTTGTTGTCGATCGCCAGCCAGACGAAGCCGGCCACCAGCGCAGCCGCCGCGGGACTCGGCAGGCCCTGGAAAAAGCGCTTGTCGACCACGCCGATATTGGCGTTGAAGCGCGCCAGCCGCAGCGCGGCGCAGGTGCAATAGACGAAGGCCGCGATCCAGCCCCACTTGCCGAGGTCCTTCAGGATCCATTCGTACATCACCAGCGCCGGGGCGACGCCGAACGAGGTCATGTCCGACAGCGAGTCGTACTGCTCGCCGAAGGCGCTCTGCGTATTGGTGATGCGCGCCACGCGGCCGTCCATGCCGTCGAGCACCATCGCCGCGAAGATCGCGATGGCGGCGACATCGAAGCGCATGTTCATCGCCTGCACGATGGCGAAGAAGCCGGCGAACAGCGCCGCCGTGGTGAAGGCGTTCGGCAGCAGGTAGATGCCGCGCCGGCGCGGCCGCACGTATTCGACCTCGAGCTCGTCGTCGTCCGCGGGATCGATCTCCGGGCTCCGCATCTGGTTATGGCGGAACGGCCGCAGATGGGTCACGTTGCCGCCGATCACGCGCTTGTTGCGCCGGTTGAATGCACCCATGCCGAATCTCCTCGATCGCTCGTGGCTCAATCCAGCTCGGCGAGGATCGTCGACGAAGCCGACACCTTCTCGCCGATCGTCACCCGCGGGCGGGCATCGAGCGGCAGATAGACATCGACGCGCGAGCCGAAGCGGATGAAGCCGTAGCGCTGGCCGCGCGCCACCGTGTCGCCGACGCGCGTGTAGCACAGGATGCGGCGCGCGATCAGGCCGGCGACCTGCACCAGCGTGACGACCTTGTCGTCGCCGGCGCGGCGGATCACCACCGCGTTGCGCTCGTTCTCGGTCGAGGCCTTGTCCAGGTCGGCGTTGACGAACTGGCCGGGGAAATAATCGATCTTCTCGACCTTGCCGTCGACCGACACGCGGTTCGAATGCACGTTGAAGACGTTCATGAACACGCTGATCTTCAGCGCCTCGCGGCCGGCGTAGGGGTCCTGGGTCTTCTCGACCGCGACGATGCGTCCGTCGGCCGGCGCCAGTACCGCATTGGGCTGCGTCGGGATCGGCCGCGGCGGATCGCGGAAGAACTGCAGCACGAACACCGTGACGATCCAGAACGGCAGCGCCCACCAGAATCCCGCGCTGGCATGCACCAGCAGCGAGATGACAAAAGCGCCGGCCAGAAACGGCCAGCCTTCACGGGCGATCAGCGGATGGGGATAGTTCATGCAGGTGGGAAAGAGGTCAATGGGGGTCAGTCAAGTCTGACAAGGATAACAAAAAGCCGCCCAGCCCTCGCCCGTTTCCCTCGGCGGACCATGGTCTGGCCATGGCGACCGCCTCTGGTGGGGACGGAAGGCTGGACGGCTGCGGGACGCAAGGCCGCGCCGGCCGGCAAACCCGGCGGCGCGGCGTTGGGCACGCTTAGTTCTTCGACTGGTCGACCAGCTTGTTCTTGGCGATCCAGGGCATCATCGCGCGCAGCTTGGCACCCACTTCCTCGATCTGGTGCTCGGCCGTCAGACGGCGGCGCGAGATCAGGGTCGGGGCGCCGGCCTTGTTCTCGAGCAGGAAGCTCTTGGCGTATTCGCCGGTCTGGATGTCCTTCAGGCACTGCTTCATGGCCTTCTTGGTCTCCTCGGTGACGACGCGCGGACCGGTCACGTACTCGCCGTACTCGGCGTTGTTGGAGATCGAGTAGTTCATGTTGGCGATGCCGCCTTCGTAGATCAGGTCGACGATCAGCTTGAGCTCGTGCAGGCACTCGAAGTAGGCCATTTCCGGCGCGTAGCCGGCTTCGACCAGCGTCTCGAAACCGGCCTTGATCAGCTCGACGGTACCGCCGCACAGCACGGCCTGCTCGCCGAACAGATCGGTCTCGGTCTCTTCGCGGAAATTGGTCTCGATGATGCCGGCACGGCCGCCGCCGTTGGCAGTGGCATACGACAGCGCGATGTCGCGGGCGGCGCCCGACTTGTTCTGGTGCACCGCGATCAGGTGCGGCACGCCGCCACCCTGGCTATAGGTCGAACGCACGGTGTGGCCCGGGGCCTTCGGCGCGATCATGATCACGTCCAGATCGGCGCGCGGGATCACCGCGCCGTAGTGCACGTTGAAGCCGTGGGCGAAGGCCAGCGCGGCGCCTTCCTTGATGTTGTCGTGCACTTCGTTCTTGTAGACGTCGGCGATCTGCTCGTCCGGCAGCAGGATCATCACCACGTCGGCATCCTTGACCGCTTCGGCGACTTCCTTGACCTGCAGGCCGGCGTTGACGGCCTTGTTCCACGACGCGCCGTTCTTGCGCAAACCGACCGTCACCTTGACGCCCGAGTCGTTCAGGTTCAGCGCGTGGGCGTGACCCTGCGAGCCGTAGCCGATGATGGTGACGTTCTTGCCCTTGATCAGGGACAGGTCGGCGTCCTTGTCGTAAAACACTTTCATGATGATTCCTTCGCTCTTTTTCCGATGTTGGGAGTCGACGACGCGCCGCGCATGTGCATGTTATTGGCGCCGGCGCGCCGCCGTCGATACTGCAATGAGGTGGGGTGGGTTGCCGCGCGAGAGACCGGCGTCAGACCTTCAGGATGCGCTCGCCGCGGCCGATCCCCGAGCCGCCGGTACGGACGGTCTCCAGGATCGCGCTGCGATCGATCGCATCGAGGAAGGCATCGAGCTTGCTGCCGTTGCCGGTCAGCTCGATCGTGTAGGTCTTCTCGGTGACGTCGATGACCCGGCCGCGGAAGATGTCCGCGGTGCGTTTCATCTCCTCGCGCTCCTTGCCGACCGCGCGCACCTTGACGAGCATCAGCTCGCGCTCGATATGCGCGCCTTCGGTCAGATCGACCACCTTGACCACCTCGACCAGCCGGTTCAGATGCTTGGTGATCTGTTCGATCACGTCATCCGAGCCGGTCGTCACGATCGTCATCCGCGACAGCGAGGCGTCCTCGGTGGGCGCCACGGTCAGCGTCTCGATGTTGTAGCCGCGCGCCGAGAACAGCCCGACCACGCGCGACAGCGCGCCCGGTTCGTTCTCCAGCAGGACCGAAATGATGTGTCGCATCACAGGTCCTCCGCGCCGAGCAGCATTTCCGAAATGCCCTTGCCCGCCTGCACCATCGGCCAGACGTTTTCGGTCGGGTCGGTCTGGAAGTCCAGGAACACGGTGCGGTCCTTCAGGCGGAAGGCTTCGCGCAGCGCCGGCTCGACGTCGGCGGTCTTCTCGACGCGCAAGCCGACGTGGCCATAGGCCTCGGCCAGCTTGACGAAGTCGGGCAGCGCGTCCATGTAGGAGTGCGAGTAGCGGTTGTCGTACTCGATCTCCTGCCACTGGCGCACCATGCCCAGGTAGCGGTTGTTCAGCGCGCAGATCTTGACCGGGGTGTCGTACTGCAGGCAGGTCGACAGTTCCTGGATGCACATCTGGATCGAGCCCTCACCGGTCACGGTGACGACCTCCTTGTCCGGGAACGCCTTCTTGATGCCCATCGCGTACGGCAGGCCCACGCCCATCGTGCCGAGGCCGCCCGAGTTGATCCAGCGGCGCGGCTGATCGAACTTGTAGAACTGCGCGGCCCACATCTGGTGCTGGCCGACATCCGAGCAGACGAAGGCGTCGCCCTTGGTCAGTTCCCAGATCTTCTCGATCACGTACTGCGGCTTGATGATTTCCGAATTGCGGTCGTACTTCAGGCAGTCGACCGAGCGCCATTGCTCGATCTGCTCCCACCAGCGCGCCAGCGCCTCGCGGCGGGGCTTGACGTCGCTGGCCTGCAGCTGCGCGATCAGTTCCTGCAGCACGTCCTTGACGTTGCCGACGATGGGGATGTCGACCTTGACCCGCTTCGAGATCGACGACGGGTCGATGTCGATATGGATGATCTTGCGCGGCTGCGAGGTGAAGTGCGCCGGATTGCCGATCACGCGGTCGTCGAAGCGCGCCCCGATGGCGATCAGCACGTCGCAGTTCTGCATCGCCATGTTGGCTTCGTAGGTGCCGTGCATGCCGAGCATGCCGACGAACTGCTTGCTGGTGCCGGGGAACGCGCCCAGGCCCATCAGCGTGTTGGTGACCGGATGGCCGGTCAGCGCGGCCAGCTGGCGCAGCTCGTCGCTGGCATTGGCCAGCACCACGCCGCCGCCCGAATAGATCAGCGGCCGCTCGGCGCTCTGCAGCAGCGCCAATGCCTTGCGGATCTGGCCCGAATGGCCCTTGTTGACGGGGTTGTACGAGCGCATGTCGATCGCCTTCGGGTACTCGTACCTGCAGGCATTGCGCGACACGTCCTTTGGAATGTCGACCACCACGGGGCCGGGACGGCCGGTGGCGGCGATATAGAAGGCCTTCTTGATGGTCGCCGCCAGATCGCGCACGTCCTTGACCAGGAAGTTGTGCTTGACCACCGGGCGCGTGATGCCGACCGTGTCGCACTCCTGGAAGGCGTCCTGGCCGATCGCATGGGTCGGCACGTTGCCGGTGATCACCACCATCGGAATCGAGTCCAGATAGGCGGTGGCGATGCCGGTGACGGCATTGGTCACACCGGGACCCGAGGTCACCAGCGCGCAGCCCACCTTGCCGGTCGCGCGCGCATAGCCGTCCGCGGCGTGGACCGCGGCCTGCTCGTGGCGCACCAGGATGTGCTCGATTTTCTTTTGCTTGTACAGCTCGTCGTAGATATACAGCACTGCGCCGCCGGGATAACCCCAGACGTATTCGACGCCTTCTTCGGCAAGTGCGTGGACGAGGATTTCCGCCCCGATCATTTCGGGTGCGGCAGATGAATTGCTGTCGGCGTGGGAGAATTCCGCGCTGGGCATGTTCATGTCAGTCCTTTGCAATTTTCGGCAAAAAATTGTTTGGATGCTCTCTGCCGGGCTTGTGGCACGGGTTCAAGCGGTGCGCGTCTGCATGGGAGACCGCCTCATAAGCGGCCAGATGAGACAACCACTGATGTCGTGAACCGTCGATGATACTGCATCGCACCAGCGCGGTCTATGACCACGTATCGTGTCGCCGGGGCGACACGGCGGCCCGGTTATTTGCTAGCATCGGCCCATTTTGCTGATTTCCGGGCTGCCGGCCGTCCCGCCAGCGTGCGGTATTCGCGCCGACTGCCCTCGCCCGCCGCATGGCAACCGAACAGGAACTATCCGATTTTCTCGCCAGCGCCGAACGCCGCGCCTTCAAGCACGCGGTATTCGCAGTACGGGACGAACAGGCCGCCCTGGACATCGTCCAGGACGCCATGATCAAGCTGGCCGAAAAATACGGCGACCGTGCCCCGGCCGAGCTGCCGCCGCTGTTCCAGCGCATCCTGCAGAACACCATTCACGACTGGTTTCGCCGCCAGAAGGTGCGCAACACCTGGGTCACGCTGTTTTCGAACCTGCGCGACGAGCGCGACGGCGACGACGCCGATCTGCTCGAAGCGCTGGAAAGCGAGCCCGGTTCGCAGGCGGCCGAGAGCAGCGCCGACCGGTTCGAGCGCGTGCAGACCATGCGGATCATCGAAGAAGAAGTCCAGCGCCTGCCCACCCGTCAACGCGAGGCCTTTCTGCTGCGTTACTGGGAGGATATGGACGTCGCGGAAACGGCCGCTGCCATGGGATGTTCGGAAGGCAGCGTCAAGACCCACTGTTCGCGCGCCACGCATGCCCTGGCGCAGGCGCTGCGCGCCCGGGGACTCCGACTATGAACAGCAGAAACGCATCCGAGATCGAGCAACGCCGCCTGGCCCGGCAGATCACCGCCATGCTGGACGCCTCCGCCAACCAGGTGCCGGACGACATCGCCGCCCGGCTGGCCGCCGCACGCCGCGTGGCGCTGTCGCGCCGCCGCGTCGAAGCGGCTCAAACATCACCTCGCTTGGCGACAACCGGGCCGTCGCTGCACGGCGACGCGCGCCGGACCCTGCGGCCGCTGGGCGACTGGGTGCGCCGGCTCGGCCTGGTCTGGACGCTGGTGGCGCTCGCCGGCGGACTGGCCGGCATCTACCAATGGCAACAGCAGCAACGGATCGAGGAACTCGCCGATGTCGACGCCGCCATGCTGCTCGATGAACTGCCGCCGGCCGCGTATGCGGACGAGGGCTTCCATGTGTTCCTCAAGCATGGCGAATAAACCGACCGGGGTCCCCGCGCGCCGGGGACTCGCGCTGCTGCTGGCCGCCGGCCTGGGCGCCGCGGCGCTGTGGTGCCTGACACCGCCCGCCCATGCGCGCGACGCCGTCGACGCCGCCAGGGCGTCGAGCCCGGCGGCCACGCCGACCAGCCCGGCCGTCCGTGCCGCCCGCCCCGCGTGGTCGGAGCTGACGCCGACGCAGCAGCGCGTGCTGGCGCCGCTGGCCGGCCAGTGGAACACGCTGACCGAGGTGCATCGCCGCAAATGGCTGCGCATCGCCGCCCGCTTCGAGGAACTGGCGCCGGCCGAGCAGCAGCGCGTGCATGCGCGCATGACCGAATGGGCGAAATTGACGCCGGAACAGCGCCGGCTGGCGCGCGAGAACTTCCAGATCCATCGCACCGTGCCGGTCGAGCGCAAGACCGAGGCCTGGGACCGCTACCAGCAACTGCCGGAGGCGCAGAAGCGCCAGCTGGCCGAGGCCGCCAAGGTGCCGCCGCGCCCGGGGGCGGTCAGCGCGCTGCCGTCGAGCCGCAAGCCGCCGATTTCGACGACTCCCGCACGGACGGTGCCGCATGCGTCGAGCGCGGCCTCGGCGCCCCCAGCCGCGGCGAGTGCCGCCGCGGTGCTCTCCGCCTCTGCCGCGCTGGCGCCGGGCGCGGCCCCCGCCAGCGGCGCGCCCGGCTCGGTGCCTGCCAGTGCCACCCTGCCCTTCGACGCTGCCAGCGGTACGGCGGCCGCTTCGGCGCCTGTCACCGACACCGCTCCGGCGGCGAACGCCGACACCTTCTCTCGCGGCAACTGATCCGCCCCGGTCGCTCTTACGACCGCGCTATCGGCCGCGCTATCGGTTGCGCTATCGGCCCGCCCGGCGCCGCGCAACCGCTTCCCGCCGACACCGTCCCGCCCGATTCAGCGCAACGCGACGCCTTTGGCATAATGCCGCTGCCCATCACGCCAGCGGCACGGCCTTCGTCCGCGCCCGGGCGCTCCGATCCCTACGGCCACTACGGCCACCACGGCCACAATGGCCACAATGGCTCTTATTCCGCCCATGTCTGCCAAGCCCGCCATCGACGCTGCCGAACCGCGTACCGAGCCGACCGCCGCAAAACAGGCTGCACACCAGGCTGCAATGCCGCCCCCGGCGCAGGCGCCCACCATCCGCCGCCGCATCGCCTGCATGCTGTACGAAGGCGTGCTGCTGTTCGGCGTGCTCAGCGCCTCCACCGCCCTCTATCTGCTGGCCCGGCCGCTGCTGCGCGAGCTGCGCATCGATACGCCGCTGACCATGCAGCTGTGGAGCTTTGTGGTGATGGGGCTCTATTTCACCTGGTTCTGGCAACGCACCGGCCAGACGCTGCCGATGCAGACCTGGCGCATCCGCGTCGAAGGCGCCGACGGCAGGCCGCCGCGCTGGCCGCGCGCGGCGCTGCGTTATCTGCTCGCGTGGCTGTGGCTGCCGCCGTCGGCGGCGGTCGGCCATGCGCCGGGCGTGGTCAAGGGCCCCTTCGTCGGCGTGCTGGCGGCAGGTCTGGCGCTCTGGATCCTGCTGGCGTTCCTGGACCGGCGCCGCCAGTTCCTGCATGACCGGCTCGCGGGCACCCGGCTGGTCGACCTGCGGCCGCCGCGCCAGCCGTGATGGCAACGTGATTCCCACATGAGGCCGACATGAGGCTGACGGCCACCGCGGTCCGCCGCATCGCCGTGGCGATGCAGCTCGGCGGCGCGTACGGTGTCGCACTCGCGCTGGTCCGGCTCGCCGACTGGAACTGGATGGCGGCGTTGGCCGGGGGCATCGCCACGGTGCTGGTGCTGTTCGCGCTGTCGATAGCGATGGCCTTCGCGATATCGGTGGGCGGAACCGGCGCATTGGGTACCGGCGCACTGGGTACCGGCACATTCGGCGCCGGCATGCCGACGCTGCCTGCCCCGCTGCAGGCGCATCGCGCGGCCTCCCGGCTCGGGCCGCGGCAGGCCCTGCTCTGCTTTGTGCGTGAATGCATCGCGGTGTTTCGCATGTTCAACTGGCTGCAGCCGTTCCGCCATCGGCACCCGCTGACCCCGCCTTCCCCGCCTGGAACGCAGGCCGCGGCTTTGCGTCCGCCGGTGCTGCTGGTGCACGGCTACGGCTGCAATCGCGCGGTCTGGCTCGACCTGCAGCCCGCGCTGGCGGCCGCCGGCTATCGCTGCGAGGCGATCGACCTCGTGCCGATGCTGGCCGACATCGACGAATATGCCGACGCGCTGCTGGCCGCGATGCAGGCGTTGCACCGCGCCGCCGGCCGCGCACCGCTGCTGCTGTGCCACAGCATGGGCGGACTGGCCGCGCGCGCGGCGCTGGCACGCGCCCGTCGCGAGGGACGTTCCGCTCCTTGCGCGGGCATCGTCACGCTGGGCACGCCGCACCACGGCTGCACGCTGGCCAGCATCGGCAGCGGCGCCAATGCGCGCCAGATGCGCTGCGGCAACGACTGGCTGCAGGCGCTGGCGCGCAGCGAAGGCCCGCGCGAGCGCGCCGCGATGGTGTCGATCTTCAGCTGGCACGATTCGATCGCGGGCCCGGCCGAAACCAGCTGGCTCGACGGCGCCGACAACGTGGCGCTGGCCGGCATCGGCCATGTCACGCTGCTGCGCGACGCCCGCGCGATCGACGCGACGCTGTCCGCGCTGGACCGCCTCGCGCGCGCGTCGGCGCCGGCCGCTTCCTGACCGGTCGATCTCTGCCGCCGGCAGCGCCGGCCGCCTCCGTCACGTCGCTCGCATCGCCCGCCGACCGTCTTTCCGGTTGGTCACATGTCATTCATGTTTCCGTCATGGCGCCGTCATCGATGGCTGGCTCAATGCAGTCATCGCCGTCACCGGGGCCGCCATGGTCAGTCCACTCCGTTCCGCCCGGGCACATCTGGCCCGCGCCGCGCAGCGACTGCGCGGACGCTCCGACCCGATGCTGCCGCTGGCCGCCATACCCGGCATGCCAGCCGCCTTCATGCCGCCCGGTCTGGACCGTGCGCCGACCACCGCCTTTCCCGCCTCTCCCGCCAGCACCGACTGCCCGGACCGGAACGATCCGCTGCCCGCCACGGCCCCATCCGCGCAGCCGCCTGAAGTCGAGCGCTACCGCGCGATCTGGCTGTCCGACATCCATCTGGGCACGCCGGGCTGCCAGGCCGACTACCTGCTCGACTTCCTCAAGCACAACGAGTCCGACACCCTGTACCTGGTCGGCGACATCATCGACGGCTGGCAGCTGCGGCGCGGATGGTACTGGCCGCAAAGCCACAACGACGTCGTGCAGAAGCTGCTGCGCAAGGCGCGCAAGGGCACCGAGGTCATCTATGTACCGGGCAACCACGACGAGGTCGCGCGCCAGTTCGATGGCCTGGCCTTCGGCGACGTGGTGGTGCGCGAGGAAGCGGTGCACGTGACGGCCACCGGCCGGCGCCTGTGGGTGGTGCACGGCGACCTGTTCGACGGCGTGGTCCAGCACGCGCGCTGGCTGGCGTATCTGGGCGACACGCTGTACACGCTGATCCTCGCGCTGAACCGGCATTTCAACCGCATCCGCGCTCGGCTGGGCTTTCCCTACTGGTCGCTGTCGCAGTACCTGAAGCACCAGGTCAAGAACGCGGTCAACTACATCAGCTCGTTCGAACACGCGATGGTCGAGGAAGCGCGCCGGCGCGGCTGCGACGGCGTGGTCTGCGGCCATATCCACAAGGCCGAGATCCGCGAGGTCGACGGCCAGCTCTACTGCAACGACGGCGACTGGGTCGAGAGCCTGTCGGCGCTGGTCGAGACCATGGAAGGCGAGCTGAAGATCGTCTACTGGACCGCGCTGCGCGACCCCGCGCCGCCCGTCGCGCGCCGCACGCGCAAGAGCGCGGTGGCGGCATAGCGCCGCACCCTGTTCGATCGACCGACCAATCCACCGACCGACCGCCGCCAGGAAACCGATACCGCGGCCGCGCCGCAAGGACACACCATGAAAATCCTGATCGTCACCGATGCCTGGGAACCGCAGGTCAATGGCGTGGTTCGCACGCTGAAGTCGACCCGCCGCGAGTTGCAGGCGATGGGCCATACCGTCGAGCTGCTGACGCCGCTCGAATTCCGCACGGTGCCCTGCCCGACCTACCCCGAGATCCGGCTGTCGCTGCTGCCGGGCGCGGCGGTGCGCCGGCGCATCCGCGAGTTCGCGCCGGACGCGCTGCATATCGCCACCGAGGGCCCGCTCGGTCTGGCGGCGCGCCGCCATGCGGTGCGCCACAAGCTGCCGTTCACCACCGCCTATCACACCCGCTTTCCGGAATACGTGCAGGCGCGCTTCGGCATTCCGCTGGCCTGGACCTATCGCTTCCTGCGCTGGTTCCACGGCCCGGCGCAGGCGGTGATGGCGCCGACGCCGGTGGTGCTGCAGGATCTGCACCGCTACGGCATCGAGCATGCGGTGCTGTGGACGCGCGGCGTCGATCTCGACGTGTTCGTGCCGCAGTCGGTCAACGTGCTGAACACCGCCCACCCGATCTTCCTCTATGTCGGCCGCGTCGCGGTCGAGAAGAACGTCGAGGCCTTCCTTGCGCTGGATCTGCCCGGTTCCAAGTGGGTGGTGGGCGACGGCCCCGCGCTGCCGGCGCTGCGTGCGCGCTATCCGAACGCGAATTATCTGGGCGTGCTGAGCCAGCCCGAGCTGGCCAAGGTGTATGCTTCGGCCGATGTCTTCGTGTTCCCGAGCCGCACCGATACCTTTGGCCTGGTGCTGCTCGAAGCGCTGGCCAGCGGCCTGCCGGTCGCAGCGTATCCGGTCACCGGCCCGATCGACGTGCTGGGCGACAGCGACGCCGGCGTGATGCACGAGGATTTGCGCGAGGCCTGCCTCGAAGCGCTGCGCATCGACCGTGCCACCGCACGCGCGCACGCCGAACGCTTCTCGTGGCGCGCCGCGTCCGAACAGTTCCTCGCGCATCTGCGACCGCTGCACGGCAAGCCGAACGGCCAGACCGCGCGCCCCCGACAAGATCATGGCGAAACCCCCTCTTCCCTCCGACAACTCCGTGCCGAAGCCGACCTTGCCCCGCGAGAACGGCGACTACACGATTGAAGACAACCCCCACAAGGGCAATCGCGGCATCGCCCGCGCCTGGCGCGCCGCCGTCAATTCGCTGTCCGGCCTGCGCTATGCGGTGCTCGAGGAAAGCGCGTTCCGGCAGGAGCTGACGCTGGTCGCGGTGCTGACGCCGCTGGCGTTTCTGCTGCCGGTGACCGTGGTCGAACGGATCCTGCTGCTCGGCACGCTGCTGCTGGTGCTGATCGTCGAGCTGCTCAATTCGAGCGTCGAGGCCGCGGTCGATCGCATCTCGCTGGAGCGGCACGGCCTGTCCAAGCGCGCCAAGGATTTCGGCAGCGCGGCTGTGATGCTGGCGCTGGTGCTGTGCGGCGGCACCTGGCTGGCGATTGCCGCGCCGCATGTGGTGGGCTGGCTGCGCGCGCTGATCGGCTGAACACGCGGTTGAACACGCGGCTGAACACGCGGCCGGGCACGGACCGCGGCGTCACGGCGCCGCAGGGGCGCGGGTGACGGCATTGCATATAATCGCAGTCCGTCCATTCGCAGTGCGCCGGTCCGTTCGCGGCCCGCGACTGTCCTAGCTTGCCCGGCCTCATGGAATCCAAACCCCAGACCGGTCCCCGCCGCACGCGGGACCGCATCCTCGATGTCTCGCTGCGCCTGTTCAACGAGGTCGGCGAGCCCAACGTGACCACCACCACCATCGCCGAGGCGATGGAGATCAGCCCCGGCAATCTGTACTACCACTTCCGCAACAAGGACGACATCATCACGTCGATCTTCGCGCGCTTCGAGCAGGAAATGGAACGCCGGCTGAAGCTGCCGGACGACCACAAGCCGACGCTCGGCGAAAGCTGGGGCTATCTGCAGTACATGTCCGAGTTTCTGTGGAACTACCGTTTCCTCTATCGGGACATCAACGATCTGCTGGCCCGCAACCGGATGCTGGAGACCAACTTCAAGCGCATCGTCGAGCAGAAGAAGCGCTTCGCGCAGGAGATCTGCCGCCAGTTTCTCGACGACGGCGAGATGGAAGCCACGCCGGATCAGGTCGACGCGATCTGTACCAATATCGTCGTGGTCGCGACCTACTGGCTGTCGTTCCAGTTCGTGCAGCATCCGCGCCAGTACAACGACCCCGAGCAGATCCGCGGCTATCTGCATAGCGCCAGCTATCACATCTTCTCGATCCTGGCCCCATATCTGCGCGGCAACGCGCGTCAGGCCTTCGATCAGCTGGCGCGCGAGTTCGCCGCCGGGAAAGCGCACGCGGGCGCCCCGGCCCCATCCAAACCCAGACAGGAAGGAAAGCAGTGAAATCGGTTTGCGTCTATTGCGGTTCGAGCCCCGGCAATCGTCCGGAATACGCGGAAGCGGCGCGCGAAATGGGCCGCGTGATGGCGGAAAGGGACCTGGCGCTGGTCTACGGCGGCGGCAAGGTGGGCCTGATGGGCATGGTCGCCGATGCGGTGCTCGAGCATGGCGGCACCGCGATCGGCATCATTCCCGAGGCGCTGATGCACAAGGAGATCGGCCACGCCGGGCTGACCGAGCTGCACGTCGTGCGCAACATGCACGAGCGCAAGCAGATGATGGCCGATCGCGCCGACGCCTTCGTCGCGATGCCGGGCGGCATCGGCACCTACGAGGAACTCTTCGAGACGTTCACGTGGCTGCAGCTGGGCTATCACGCCAAGCCGGTCGGCGTGCTCAATGTCGCGGGATTCTATGACGGCATGCTCGGCTTCCTGCGCCATGCGGTTGGCGAAGGCTTCCTGAAGCAGGAACACGCCGGCCTGCTGCGGGTGGCCGACACCCCGGACGGCATCCTGTCGTCGCTGGCCAACGTGCCGCAGCTGCGCGTCGACAAGTGGCAGCAGGCGCGCGACAAGACCTGAGCGGGAAGGGAGCGGCAAAGCGGACGTGCAACGACGCCCGCCGCCGTCTCAGAACGAGGATCCGGGCTGACGCAGGAAGGCCAGTTCCTCATCGGTGCTGGGCCGGCCCAGCACCGCATTGCGATGCGGAAAGCGGCCGAAGCGCTCGATCACCACGCGGTGCCGCTCGGCCCATTCGACCACATCGACCCGCCCTGCGGTGTCCTCGCGCAGCGCGGTCATCAGTTCGACCGCGGCGTGCTGCGCGTCCAGCGCTTCCGCATGCTCGAACGGCATATAGCAGAACATCCGGTGATAGGGCGTCGGCAGGCACCGGTCGTCGCCGCGCTCGACCATCCGCCTTGCCAGCGCCAGCGCCTGGGCATCGGTGGCAAAGCTGCGCGGATCGCCGCGGAACATGTTGCGCGGGAACTGATCGAGCAGCACGATGCGCGCGCACACCGTTTCCGGCGCCACTTCGGCGGTGTTCTCGACGAACGCCGACCAGCCATCGGTGCCCGCATGCGCGGCTTCCCATGCCGGCAGGAATTCATCCCGCACGCGGGCATCGAATGCCTCGCTGCGGGTGAACCACATCGCCCGCTCCCGATCCCAGTCGGCCGAGTCCGGCGTGCCGAACCAGAAGGCCAGGATGCGCGCGGCGAGGTTGTTGTGATTGGTTTGGTCCATCGTTTCCTCCTGTGGTTGTCGCCCGTGCCAACGCTCGCGGTGGCGCACTCCCTCTCCCCCTCAGGGGGAGAGGGCTGGGGAGAGGGAGGTGGTTTTGAATTGGCGGTGGTATAGCCACCGCCGCTTGCCCTCTCCCCTACCCTCTCCCGCAAGCGGGAGAGGGAGCACGGCTCGCGCGAGCGCGTCAGTGGTCGCTATGGCGACGCCTCACCGCGCCACGTTGCGCATCCAGTCGGCCGTCTGGAACAGCGCCTGCAGCAGCCGCATCTGCAGGTCCTCGGACAGGCCGACGTCCTGCATCGCCATCGCCATGCAGCGCATCCACTGGTCGCGCTCGCTGATGCCGATCTCGAACGGCAGATGGCGGGCGCGCAGCCGCGGATGGCCGAAGCGTTCGATGAAATGGTTGGGACCGCCGAGCCAGCCGCACAGGAACCAGAACAGCTTGTCGCGCGAGCCGTCCATCGACGGCGGATGCAGCGCGCGCAGGCCGGCGAACTCGGGCTCCAGATCCATCAGGTCGTAGAAGCGGTCGACCAGCTCGCGCACGCGCGCCTCGCCGCCGATCAGTTCGAAGGCGGTGGGCTGCGGCGCGTCGTTGGCGGCCTGGTCGGTTGCCTGGCCGGTTGCCTTGTCGTTTGCCTGGTCGGCGGCTTGCGGGTCGGCAACGGGAGGGGTGTCGGCATGCTGCCGGGATACGTCGGACATTGCGGTTCGGATCAACGGAATCGGATTGCCGGCGACGGCGCCGCCGCGCGGGCGGCGCTGCTGCTCGGCCGCCTTCTCAAGCCTCGCGCAGCGTGGCGAGCGCCGGCTGGCGCAGCACGTCGCACAGGCCCAGCCAGCCGCCGGCAAAAGCGCACAGCATGCCAGAAACCACGCCGACCGGCACGATCCACGGATTCAGCACATAGGAGAAGTCGAACACGAAGCGCGACAGCGCCCAGCCGACCGCGATCGCACCGATGCTGGCCAGCAGCCCGGCCAATCCACCGACCACCAGGAATTCCGCGTACTGGGTCTGCTTGATGGTCGCAGCCGAGGCGCCCAGCGCCTTGAGCAGCCCCGCGTCGCGGCGGCGCTCGTCGCGCGCGCCGGCCAGCGCGGCATAGAGCACGGTGACCCCGGCGGCCAGCGTGAAGGCGAACAGGAACTGCACCGCGGCGATGACCTGATCCAGCACGCCCTGCACCTGCCGCAGGATCAGCTCGGTATTGACGATCGTGATGTTGGGAAAGCGCGCGCTCAGCGCGTTGCCCAGCGACGCCTGTTCCGGCTTCAGATGAAAGGCGGTGATGTACGTCTCCGGCAGCCCCTGCATCATCGACGGCGGCAGGATCACGAAGAAATTGACGCGCATCGAGCTCCAGTCGAGCTTGCGCAGCGAGGTCACCGGGGCCTCGATCTGCTGGCCCGCGACGTCGAAGCGCAGCGTATCGCCCAGCTTCACGCCCAGCGTCTTGGCGATGCCCTCCTCCATCGACGCCTCCGGCCGCTTGCCGTCGAACCAGCGGCCGGCCACCACGCGATTGCCCTCGGGCAGCGCATCGGTATAGGACAGGTTGAATTCGCGCTCGACCAGATTGCGCGCGCGGCCCTCCTCGAAGTGCGAGGCCTGCACCGGCTCCCCGCCGATATGCGTCAGCCGTCCGCGCACCATCGGATAGAGCAGATCGTCGATGCCGTCGCGCGCCAGCATCTGCCGCAGCGGCTCGCGCTGGTCCGGCTGGATGTTGATGATGAAGCGGTTGGGCGCATCGGCCGGGGTGGCATTGCGCCACGAATCGATCAGATCGTTGCGCGTCATGCCGAGCAGCAGCAGCGCCATCAGGCCCACCGCCAACGCCACCGTCTGCAGCACCGTGACCGCGCGGCGGCGCTCCAGCACCGCCAGCGCGAAGCGCCAGCCGACCGCACGCCCGGCCGACCGGCCACCGACCAGACGGCCGCGCACGAGCCGCGCCAGCAGCGTCAGCAAGCCCAGCGCCAGCAGCCCGAACACCACGCCGGCGCCGGCGAAGCCGCCCGCGGTCAGCAGGCCGAGCTTCAGATCGCGCGCCGCCACCAGCAGCAGCGAGACAAAGGCGCCCAGGCCCAGCGCATAGGCGATCCACACCGAAATCGGCGGCATGCCGACATCGCGGCGCAGCACCCGCAGCGGGGCGACCCGCGTCAGCGCCAGCAGCGGCGGCAACGCAAAGCCGATCAGCAGCACCAGCCCGGACAGCAGCCCGATCACCGCCGGCAGCGCGGACGGCTGCGGCAGCGACACCGTCAGCAGGTTGCCCAGCGACAGCAGCAGGCCGTAGTGGCCCAGATAGCCGAGCGCGACACCCAGCGCGGCGCCCAGCACGCCGACCAGCAGGAATTCGAGGCCGAAGGCCAGCAGGATCTCTCGGCGCGACAGCCCGAGGCACTTGTAGATCGCACAGGCGTCGGTATGGCGCTGCATATAGCGGCGCGCCGACATCGCGATCGCCACCGCGGCGATCATCGACGACAGCACCGCGACCAGCGACAGGAAGCGCTCGGCCCGATCGAGCGTGGCGCGCATCTGCGGCTGGCCCGAGTCCAGCGACTCGACGCGGGTATTGCGCAGGCCGCGCCGTTCGATCTCGGCCTGCGCCCACTGGCGATAGGCGACGCCCGCGGCTTCCGGTCCCGCCACCAGCAGCCGGTAGCTGACCCGGCTGCCCCAGCCGATCAGGCCGGTGGCCTCCAGATCGGACAGCGGCAGCATCACCCGCGGCGCGAAGTTCATGAAGCCGCCGCCACGGTCCAGTTCCTGCGTGATGATCCGCTCGATGCGGAAGTTGCGGCTGCCCAGCCGCAGCGTGTCGCCGACCTTCACGCCGAGCCCGCCCAGCAGCGCTTCGTCCACCCATACGGTGCCCGGTGCCGGAATGCCGCCGGCCGGCTGCCCCGCTGCGCCAGGGGCGGTGGCCGTCTTCAGCGTGCCGCGCAGCGGGTAGCCGGGGCTGACCGCCTTCAGCGCGGCCAGCTGGCTGGCCGGCGCATCGGCATCGGCCGAGGCGGTGCCGGCCTGCCCGGCGTTGCCTGGATCGGCACGCTCGGCACCGTTCGTACCGGGAGCGGCGGCACCGTTGGCCTCGCCGCCCGGCCGGGCCACGGTGGCCATGCTCGGGAAGGTGACGGTCTGTGCGACCTTCAGCCCCTGGGCGGCCGCCTGCGCCGCGAAGGCAGGATCGAAGGGCTGGTCGGCCACCAGCAACACGTCGGCGCCGATCAGCTGGCGCGCGTCGCGCTCCAGGCCTTGCCGCATCCGGTCGGACAGAAAGCCGACGCTGGCCAGCGCCGCCACCGCCAGCACCAGCGCGAACAGCAGCAGCGTCAGCTCGCCGGCCCGCCAGTCGCGCCGCGCCATCCGCCACGCCTGCGCCCACGGCGAGAAACGGGCCCCGGCACGGGGCACGGCGACGGGGGGCACTAGCGCAGGGGCGGCGGAATCCGCAGCGGTATCGGTCGGCATGTTGTCGTGGTCCGGGGTCGGTTCAATGCGCGGTTCAAGGCGCGGTTCAAGGCGCGGTTCGGTGCGAGGTTTGGTGCACGAGGTGCGCGGGGCGCGCGGCCCGGTGCGCCGGTCGCGCCAATACCGGTCAGTACGCCGCGGGCGGGCCGCCCTTGCGGGTCAGCGTGCCATGCAGCTTGCGCACGCCGCGCCACAGCTTGGGCAGCAGCCACAGCGCCAGCAGCAGGCTGATCGCCAGCAGCACGAAGAACACCACCGGCAGGAAGAACGCCAGCAGCAGACTGCCGCTGGCGGCCACATCCTCGGTGAATGAGGCCGCCCAATTCGAAAAGGGTTCCGGCGACACATTGATCAGGGCGCGGGTACCGGCCTTGGCGGCATGCGCGGTTCCCGCCAGCGTGCCGCCGATCAGGCCGGCGATCACCATCCACTGCGGATCGAGATTGCCGAACGCCGCGGCGGCCAGGATCGCGCCGGCCGGAATGCGCACGAAGGTATGGAAGCCGTCCCACAGCGAATCGAAGCCCGGGACCTTGTCGGCGATGAATTCGGCCAGCGCCAGCACCGCTGCCACGCCGATCACCCAGTTCGATGCCAGCGGCTGCAGCCCGGCCGGCAGATCGAGCCAGCCCATGCGGGCCAGCACGCCGGCGGCCAGCACGGCCAGATAGAGACGAAAGCCGCTGGCCCAGGACATGCCCGCGGCCAGCGCGGCGGTTTCCAGCATCGGGACGCCCTCGCAGAGTCAGAGTCGGGGCCGGCGGCGCCGGCCATGGGCGCAGTGTAATACGGGTGGGATTCGGGCCTGTCCGGGGCGGCTTCCGCCAGCCTCCACCGTGCTGCTCCCCTCTCCCACTTGTGGGAGAGGGGCTGGGGGAGAGGGCAAGGGCGGTGGCAAGACCCAACTGCCTGGTATAGCCGTCGCCCGATCCCTCTCCCCCGGCCCCTCTCCCGCCGAGCGGGAGAGGGGAGAAAAACTGGAGCCCGCCTATTCCCTCCCTACTCCCGCCCGTCCGCCCCATACCAGGGCAGGACCTGCTCCGGCGCCAGCACGCCGCGCTGCTCGGCCAGCGCATAGCCCGGCAGCGCGGTGATGCGGGCGCCGATCGCCGGGTCGGCCAGCAGCGCCAGCAGCGCGTGGACCCACGGCGCGAACTGGTCGGCCTTGCGCAGCGCCAGGTAGTAGACCTCGCGCGTCAGCGGCACGAACGCCAATCCATGGGCCTCGGCATTGACGCGCAGGCCGAAGCCGACCTCGGCGCGGCCGGCATGCACCGCCTCGGCGACCTTCTCGTTGCTGAACTCCGGCTCCTCGTAGCCGACCACCTGATCGGCATACAGGCCCTGCGCCGCGAGCAGCTGGTCGAACAGCAGCCGCGTGCCCGAACTGCGCTGCCGGTTGACGAAGCGCGCCTGCGTGCGCACCAGATCGCGCAGCTCGCGGATCTCGCGCGCCCGCGACGGCGCGACGATCAGCCCCTGCTCGCGCGAGGCCACGGGGATCAGCCGCACCGAGGACGGGCGCAGCCATTTGCGCAGCGTCACGTGCGCGACCGATCCGGCGGTCTGGATCGGCGCGACATAGAAGCCGGCCAGTTCCGCCTGCCGCTCGTGCAGGCAGATCAGGCCCTCGACGCTGCCGCAGAAGACGGTGTCGAGCTGCAGGCCCTCCGGCTGCTCGCCCAAGGCCGCAGCCAGCACTTCCATCGCGGGGTCGTGGCTGCCCGAGAAATGGATGCGCGTCTGCGGCCGCGAGGCGTCGTCCAGTTCCGCGGCGAACTCGATCAGCGCCTTGCGTACCGCCGGGTCCACGGTCTCGCGCAGCTTGCTCTCGGCCCGCAGCAGACGTTCGCCGAAACGGGTCAGCGAGGCGCCGCGGCCGCGTTCCATATCGAGCATGGTGCGGCCCAGCAGCGCCTCCCAGTCGCGCATCACGCCCCAGGCATGCCGGTACGACAGCCCGACCTTGGCGGCGGCGCGATGCAGCGAGCCGGTCTCGCGCACGGCCTGCAGCAGCAGGAACACCTTGCCGTTGGCGCGCGGATTGTCGTCCGTCGATACCACCGGGAATAGCTCGAAATGGAATGTCATATGTTCCGCTGTTCTTATTTACTTTCTTCTTGGAGTGCCGGGACAATCATAGCCCCGGTACAAGCTTGCGCAGATTAGCGGAAGCACCGGATGTTGCGCAATGTCACCGAAGCAGATGGGCGCACGCAATTATGTTCAGATAGACATAACAAGAGGAATTCCGACATGCCGCATTGGCCTTTTCCCGCGTTTCCCGCGCTGGGTCGCCCATCCCGCGCGCTGCCGCGCCTGCTCGCCGCCGCCCTGCTGTCCGCGGCTTCGCTGCTCGGCGGCGGCGCCGCCTTGGCCGGCGAACTGAAGCTGGCGACCACCACCAGCACCGAAAACTCCGGCCTGCTCAAACACCTGTTGCCGCGCTTCGAACGCGACAGCGGCGTCACGGTCAAGGTGATCGCGGTCGGATCGGGCAAGGCGATGAAGATGGGCGAGATGGGCGACGTCGACGTACTGCTGGTGCACGCCCGCAAGATGGAAGACGCCTTCGTCGCGGCCGGCCACGGCGTCGACCGGCGCGACGTGATGTACAACGACTTCATCGTCGTTGGCCCGTCCGCGGACCCGGCCAACATCGCGGGCAGCAAGGACGTGATCGCCAGCTTCCGCAAGATTGCCGCCAGCGGCGTCAAGTTCATCTCGCGCGGCGACAATTCCGGCACCGACGTGATGGAGAAGTCGTACTGGAAGGTCGCCGGCATCGAGCCCAAGGGCCAGGCGTGGTACGTCAACGCCGGGCTCGGCATGGGGGAGGTGCTGACGATGGCGGCGCAGATGCCGGGCTACACGCTGTCCGATCGCGCCACCTATGGCGCCTATCGCGCGAGGACGGGCCTGGCCATCGCAGTGCAGGGCGATCCGAAGATGTTCAATCCCTACGGCATCATCGCGGTCAACCCGGCCAGGCATCCCGGCATCAATTACGCCGATGCGCGCAAGCTGATCGAGTGGATCACGTCGAAGGCCGGCCAGGACGCCATCGCCAGCTACAAGGTCGACGGCGAACAGTTGTTCTTCCCCAGCTACAAGACCGGCTCCTGACCTCGCAGGCTCCCGACTTCGCGGCCCCCCGATCGCTGAACGGGAGCCTCGTCCCTGCGGCCGCTTCGCCGCCGCTCAGGGCTCCGCGGCCATCTCTAGCCGCGGCAACAGCGGCAGGTCGGCCGCGACCTCGGCGATCATCCGGCGCAGCCACAGCACGTCGGGCGCCGCGTGACAGCGCTCGTGCCACAGCTGATAAAAGCGCATGCGCGGAAACGACACCGGCGCCGGCACCATCCGGATCGGCAAGTACTGCGCATAGTGCGCGGCGAACTGCCGGCCGGTGGTGAACACCATGTCGGTCTTCATCAGCACATAGGGCACCAGCCCGAAATACGGCAGCGTGACCTGGATGCGGCGCTTGTAGCCCTGCTCCGCCAGCGCCTGGTCGATCATGCTGCGCTGCATGGACGCATACGGCGCCGGCGCCAGATGCGGCATCTCCAGGTAGTGCTTCAGCGACAGCCCCTTGCGCGCCAGCGGATGCTGCGCGCCCAGCATGCAGACCACCTCGTCCTCGAACAGCGGCGAGATATGCAGATGTTCGGGCGGCGACAGCCAGTTGCCGATCACGATATCGAGCTTGCCCTGCTCCAGCTCCTCCAGAAAATCGGTGGCGCTGGTCAGCGGATGGACAAACAGCTTCGCGCCCGGCGCCAGCCGGCGCACCCGCTCGACGATATTGGGCAGGAAGAACGCATCCAGATAATCCGGGGCGCCCAGATGGAAGGTGCGATCGGTGGTGGCCGGATCGAACTGCTGCGGCGGCCGCGCGATGCGGTCCATCGCCGCCAGGCTCTGCTCGGCCAGTTCCAGCAGCTCGCGGCCGCGCTCGGTGGGCACCATGCCGCTCTTGCCGCGCACCAGAATCGCGTCGCCGGTGATCTCCCGCAGCCGCTTGAGCGTATTGCTGATGGCCGGCTGCGATTGCCCCATCCGCACCGCGGTGCGCGTGACGCTCTGCTCGGTCAGCAGGGTATGCAATACCCGAAGCAGATAGGTGTCCAGATGGTCGCGTCCGTGCATGGTGAATTCGTCCGGCCTGATAAACCTGCGGCCAGTGGCGTGGGGATAAGGATCGGCGCATAGTGTATGCCAGCCACCCTGGCAGCGGTCAATTCGGCGCAAACCCGCGGAAAGCCCGCGCAAAGCGGCCGAATCCTTCCGTTGCGGCGCAGCGGGAAGCCGCGGCGGCGGTGCCGCGGGCGGCGTGCACGCCATGATGGGGCATATCACCTGGGCCGAATATTGCTACTCGGCGCGAGTGCTATGTTTGTCCCCATCGCAAGGAGATAAAACGACCATGGAGACACAACCCATCCGCTTCTACCATCGCGGCCAGGTTCAGCAGGTCACCGATGCCCCGATCACGCGCACCGTGCTGCAATACCTGCGCGAAGACGCGCGCTGCACCGGCACCAAGGAAGGCTGCGCCGAGGGCGACTGCGGCGCCTGCACCGTGGTGATCGGCGAACTGCAGCCCGATGGCGAACTGAGCTTCAAGGCCGTCAACTCCTGCATCCAGTTTCTCCCCACGCTCGACGGCAAGGCGCTGATCACGGTCGAGGACCTGCGTCAGGCCGATGGCTCGCTCCATCCGGTACAGGAGGCCATGGTCGAATGCCACGGCTCGCAATGCGGCTTCTGCACGCCGGGCTTCGTGATGTCGCTGTGGGCGCTGTACCAGCAGCACCAGCCGGGCGGACCGGCGCCGGACCGCCAGACCATCTGCGACGCGCTGACCGGTAATCTGTGCCGCTGCACCGGCTACCGGCCGATCATCGAGGCCGGCCAGCGCATGATGTCGCTGCCCGCCCCGCAGGCCAGCCGGCTCGAGCCCAAGGCGATCGCCACCGCGCTGCGCACGCTGATGCGCGAGGATACCTTCCACTATCGCGATCCGTCTGGCGCCTGGTTCCATGCACCGCGCACCGCGTCGGCCTTCGCCGCGCTGAAGGCGGCCGAGCCCGCGGCGCGCATCCTGGCCGGCAGCACCGACGTGGGGCTGTGGGTCACCAAGCAATTCCGCGAGCTCGGTAACCTGCTCTATGTGGGCCAGGTCGAGGACCTGCAGCAGATCGTCGAGCGCGATGGCGTCATCGAGATCGGCGCTGCGGTCTCGCTGGAACGCGCCTACGCCGCGCTGAACCAAGCCCATCCCGAACTCGAAGAACTTTGGAAGCGTTTCGCCTCGCTGCCGATCCGCAATGCCGGCACGCTGGGCGGCAATATCGCCAACGGTTCGCCGATCGGCGACTCGATGCCGGCGCTGATCGCGCTCGGCGCCGAGGTCGTGCTGCAGCATCGCGATGCGCGCCGCACGCTGCCGCTCGAGGACCTGTATCTGGCCTATCAGAAGACCGCGATGGCCGAGGGCGAATTCGTCGCGGCGCTGCGCGTGCCGGTGTCCGGGCCTCAGCACTTCCGTACCTACAAGCTGTCCAAACGGTTTGACGAGGACATCTCCGCGGTCTGCGCCGCCTTCGGCATCACCGTCGCCGACGGCGTGGTGCGGCAGGCCCGCATCGCCTTCGGCGGCATGGCGGCCACACCTAGGCGCGCCGCCCTGGCCGAGGCCGCGCTGCTCGGCCAGCGCTGGGACGAAGCCACCGTCAAGACGGCGATGGCCGCGCTGTCGCAGGACTACACGCCGCTGACCGATATGCGCGCCACCGCCGAGTACCGCGCCCGCGGCGCCGCCAACCTGCTGTACCGCTTCTGGCTGGAGACGCGCGACGGTGCGCTGCCGGCCGCGGCCGTCAACGTACGGGCGATCGGCGCGGGCAGCGTTCCCGCCTCCGCAACCACGGTCACCGTTTAAGAAGAGGAGCGATCGGCATGAACAAGCAAACCGAGGCCTTCCTGCTCGACACCGGTGTCGGCAATGGCGGTGGTCCCGTGACGGCGGACTTCAACAGCGGCGACCTCGCCGCGCATATTGCCGCCGAGGCGCCGCCGCAGATCGGCGTGTCGCGCCCGCACGAGTCCGCGCATCTGCATGTGGCAGGCACGGCGACCTATACCGACGACATCCCCGAACTGGCCGGCACGCTGCACGCCGCGCTGGGCATGAGCGCCCGCGCCCATGCCCGCATCCGCTCGATCGCGCTGGACAAGGTGCGCGCCGCGCCGGGCGTGGTCGCGGTGCTGACGGCCAAGGACATTCCGGGCACCAACGACTGCGGCCCGATCATCCACGACGATCCGATCCTGGCGAGCGACACGGTGCAGTTCGTCGGCCAGCCGATCTTTATCGTGGTGGCCTCGTCGCACGATGCCGCGCGCCGCGCCGCGCGGCTGGCCGCGATCGATTACGAGGACCTGCCGCCGATCCTGTCGCCGGAGGCCGCGCACGAGGCGGGCAGCTACGTCCTGCCGCCGATGCATCTGGTGCGCGGCGAACCGCGCCAGCATCTGGGCACGGCAACGCATCGCGACAAGGGCCATATCCGCCTTGGCGGTCAGGAGCAGTTCTATCTGGAAGGCCAGATCGCCTACGCGGCGCCGAAGGAAAACGACGGCATGCACGTGTGGTGTTCGACCCAGCATCCGACCGAGATGCAGCACGCGGTCGCGCATGTGCTGGGCTGGCAGGTGCACCAGGTGCTGGTCGAATGCCGCCGCATGGGCGGCGGCTTCGGCGGCAAGGAATCGCAGTCGGCGCTGTTCGCCTGCTGCGCGGCGCTGGCCGCGTGGAAGCTGATGTGCCCGGTCAAGCTGCGTCCGGACCGCGACGACGACATGATGATCACCGGCAAGCGCCACGACTTCGTGTTCGACTACGAGGTCGGCCACGACGACCAGGGCCGCATCGACGCGGTCGCAGTCGAGATGGTGTCGCGCGCCGGCTTTTCAGCGGACCTGTCGGGCCCGGTGATGACCCGCGCGATCTGCCATTTCGACAACGCCTACTGGCTGCCGCACGTGCAGATCGACGGCTACTGCGGCAAGACCAATACGCAGAGCAATACCGCGTTCCGCGGCTTCGGCGGGCCGCAGGGCGCGTTCGCGATGGAGTACATCCTCGACAATATCGCCCGCACCGTCGGCCGCGACGCGCTGGATGTGCGCCGCGACAACCTGTACGGCAAGACCGAGCGCAACGTGACGCCCTACGGCCAGACCGTCGAGGACAACGTCATTCATGAATTGCTGGACCAGCTCGAGGCCAGCAGCGACTACCGCGCCCGCCGCGAGGCCACGCGCGCGTTCAACGCCAACAGCCCGGTGCTGAAGAAGGGCATCGCGATCACGCCGGTCAAGTTCGGCATCTCGTTCAACGTCGCGCACTTCAACCAGGCCGGCGCGCTGGTGCACGTCTATAACGACGGTTCGGTGCTGGTCAATCACGGCGGCACCGAGATGGGTCAGGGTCTGAACACCAAGGTGGCGATGGTGGTCGCACACGAGCTCGGCATCCGGCTCGAACGCGTGCGCGTGACCGCGACCGATACCAGCAAGGTGGCCAACACCTCGGCAACCGCCGCCTCGACCGGCACCGACCTGAACGGCAAGGCCGCGCAGGACGCGGCGCGCCAGATCCGCGAGCGGCTGGCCGCCTTCGCCGCGCGCCAGGCCGGCGTCGATCCGTCGACGGTGCGCTTCGGCGACGATCTGGTGGTGGCAGGCGAAATGCGCCTGGGCTTTGCCGAACTGGCACGCCAGGCCTACGTCGCCCGCGTGCAGCTGTGGTCCGACGGCTTCTATGCCACGCCCAAGCTGCATTGGGATCAGAGCAAGCTGCAGGGCCGGCCGTTCTACTACTACGCGTACGGCGCGGCCTGCTCGGAAGTGGTGGTCGACACGCTGACCGGCGAATTCCGCCTGCTGCGTGCCGACGCGCTGCACGACGTCGGCCGCTCGCTGAACCCGGCGATCGATATCGGCCAGGTCGAAGGCGGCTTCATCCAGGGCATGGGCTGGCTGACCACCGAGGAGCTGTGGTGGAACAAGGACGGCAAGCTGATGACGCATGCGCCGTCGACCTACAAGATCCCGACCGTCAACGACTGCCCGGAAGTGTTCAACGTGCGGCTGTTCGAGAACCGCAACGCCGAGGACAGCATCCACCGCTCCAAGGCGGTCGGCGAGCCGCCGCTGCTGCTGCCGTTCTCGGTGTTCTTCGCGATCCGCGATGCCATTGCCAGCCTCGGCGGCTATCGGATCAATCCGCCGCTGCACGCGCCGGCGACCAGCGAAGCGATCCTGAACGCGGCCGATGCCGTGCGTCAGGCGACCGCGACCGCCTGACCGGCGCCGCTCGACATCACCGGACGCGATCATGCAGGACGCCCCGCTCAAGCCCTTCCGCTTTGCCGATGCCACCGCACTGGTGCGCGCCGGCGTGCCGGTGACCATGGTCACCATCGTCGAGGTCAAGGGCTCCGCGCCGCGCGAGCCCGGCATCCGCATGCTGGTGACCGGCAACGACCTGATCGGCACCATCGGCGGCGGGCATCTGGAATGGCGCGGCATGGCGATCGCGCGCGAGATGCTCGATGCGGCCGCGGGTGGCGAGGTGTCGTCGCTTGCGCTGGAAGCCACCCGCCGCATCGTGCGGATCCCGCTCGGGCCCGCGCTCGGCCAATGCTGCGGCGGCGTGGTGCAGCTTGGCTTCGAGCGGCTGGGCCCGGCCGATCTCGAATGGCTGGACGCGATCGAGGCCGCCTTCGCCGCGCGCCGCACCGTGACGCGCACGGTGCCGGCCAGCGGCCCGGTCCGCCATGCCGTCGATCGCACGCCGTTGCCGACGCTGCCCGCCGTCACGCTGCACGAGGACGGCAGCTGGACCGACCTGCTGGCCCCGGACGAGATGCACGTGGTGCTGTTCGGCGCCGGCCATGTCGGCCACGCTCTCGTCAAGGTGCTCGGCACGCTGCCGTGCACGGTCCATTGGGTCGACGAGCGCGATACGCTGTTTCCGGGCGGTCTGCCCGCGAACGTGGTGGCCGAGGCCACCGACACGGCCGAGGCGGTGGTCGACCACGCACCGCCCGGCAGCTACTTCCTGGTCATGACGCATAGCCACGCGCTGGACCAGGCGCTGTGCGAACGGATCCTGCGGCGCACCGACTTTGCCTACTTCGGGCTGATCGGCTCGAAGACCAAGCGCGCCCGCTTCGAACACCGGATGGTCGAGCATGGCATCGACCCGGCGCGCTTTGCGCGGATGACCTGCCCGATCGGCGTCGCGGGCATCACCGACAAGGCTCCGGCTATGATTGCAGTTGCCATCGTCGCCCAGCTGCTGCAAGTGCGCGATCAGCGCCTGGCGGCGCTGCGCTCCGACGCACCGGCAACGCAGCGGGACGGCGGGCAACCGGGCGAGAGCGACCGCCTCGCCCACCGGTAACCGCGCCGGCCGTCTGCTCGGACTCGACGAACCCGAACAGCAGGCCGGCATAGCAAAAAAGGATTCCCCATGACGCTCGACGCCGCGCTCGCGGACCGCATCCGCCGCACTCCCAAGGCCGAATTGCATGTGCACATCGAAGGGACGCTCGAGCCCGAGCTGATCTTCCGGCTCGCGCAGCGCAACAAGGTCAAGCTGCCCTACCCCAGCGTCGAGGCGCTGCGCGCCGCCTATGCGTTCACCGACCTGCAGTCCTTCCTCGACATCTACTATGCCGGCGCCAGCGTGCTGCTGACCGAGGAAGACTTCTTCGACATGACGATGGCGTACGTCGAGCGCGCGGTCGCCGACAACGTGCGCCACGCGGAAATCTTCTTCGATCCGCAGACGCATACCGCCCGCGGCGTCGATATCGAGATCGTGATCGACGGCATCGCCGACGCGCTGGCGCAGGCACGCACGCAGTACGACTTCTCCAGCAGCATGATCCTCTGCTTCCTGCGGCACCTGTCGGAGGAAGACGCGTTCGCCACGCTGGAAGCCGCGCTGCCCTATCGCGACCGCTTCGTCGGCGTCGGCCTCGATTCGTCCGAGCGCGGCAACCCGCCCGAGAAGTTTGCGCGGGTGTTCGCGCGGGCGAAGGAACTGGGCCTGCATCGCGTGGCCCATGCCGGCGAGGAAGGCCCGGCCGACTATGTCCGCGACGCGCTCGACATCCTGCAGGTCGAGCGGATCGACCACGGCGTGCGGGCGATCGACGATCCGGCGCTGGTCGAGCGCCTGGCGCGCGAACGCATCGCGCTGACGGTCTGCCCGCTGTCGAACCAGAAGCTCAAGGTCTATCCGGACCTGCGCGACCATTCGCTCAAGAAGCTGCTCGACGCCGGCGTCGCGGTAACGATCCATTCGGACGATCCGGCCTATTTCGGCGGCTACATGAACGCCAATTGGGAAGCGACCTTCGACGCGCTGCCGCTCGACGCCGCGGACGCGCACCGGCTGGCACGCAACAGTTTCGAGGCGAGCTTCCTGCGGCCGGCGCTGAAGGCCGAATACCTGACCGAAGTCGACCGCTTCTGGCAATCGGCCAGTCCCCCGGAGCCGGCACGCGCGGCGACGGCTTGATGCCGTTGCGGCCCTGACCGGCGCAACATCGGCCGGCGCCTCGCGCCGGCCTTCCCCCACCCCATGACCATGAACCAGACCACCGCCTTCCCTTCCCCGACCGGTACCCTTCGCGCCATCCGTGGCCGCGTGCTGCATTTCCAGCGCGACCCGCAATTCCATGATGACGCGTATCAGTATTGGGAAGACGGTGTGCTGCTGGTCGCCGACGGCCGCATCGCCGCGGCCGGCCCCTATGCCGAGCTGGCGCCGACGATCGCCCCGGGCACCGAGGTGATCGACCATCGCGGCAAGCTGATCGTGCCGGGCTTTATCGATACGCACGTGCACTACCCGCAGACCGACATGATCGCGTCGCCGTCGCCGGGCCTGCTGCATTGGCTGGACACCTATACCTTCCCCGAGGAACGCCGCTTCGCCGAGCCCCGGTACGCGGCCGCGGTGGCGAGCTTCTTCGCCGACGAGCTGCTGCGCAACGGCACCACCAGCGCGCTGGTCTGGAGCACCGTGCATGCGACCTCCGCCGACGCGCTGTTTGCCGAGAGCCATCGCCGCAATCTGCGGCTGGCGACCGGCAAGGTGCTGATGGACCGCCACTGCCCGGACTTCCTGCGCGACACCGCCGAGTCCGGCGCGCGCGAATCGGCAGACCTGCTGTCGCGCTGGCACGGCAAGGGCCGGCTCGCGTATGCGATCACGCCGCGCTTCGCGCCGACCTCGACCGAGGCGCAGCTGGCTGCCTGCGGCGAGCTGGCGCGCGCCTACCCCGATGCGCTGATCCAGACCCACGTGGCGGAAAACCGCGACGAGGTCAAATGGGCCGCCGAGCTGTTCCCGCAGGCGCGCAGCTATCTGGACGTCTACGATCGATACGGCCTGCTGCGGCCGGGCGCGTTCTACGGCCATGCGATCCACCTGGACGACGACGATCGCCGCCGGCTCGCCGATACCGGCGCGGCGGTCGCGCACTGCCCGACCTCGAACCTGTTCCTCGGCAGCGGTCTCTACGACTTCCACCAGTCGGACGCGCATCGGCTCAACTTGACGCTGGCCACCGACGTCGGCGGCGGCACCTCGTTCTCGATGCTGCGCACGATGAATGCCGCCCACAAGGTGGCGCGGATGGGCGGCTATCACCTGACCGCGCTGCGGATGTTCTACCTGGCCACGCGCGCGCCGGCCGATGCGCTCGGATGGGGCGACCGCATCGGCAGCTTCGCGGCAGGCAACGAGGCCGACTTCATCGTGCTCGATCCCGAGGCCACGCCGCTGCTGGGCCGCCGCAGCGCGCGCTCGGAAACGCTGGAGGAACAGCTGTTTGCGTTCGCGATGCTCGGCGACGATCGGGTGATCGACAGCGTCTACGTGATGGGCGAGCGGGCCGGCGTTTAGGCGTCTAAGACGCCCCGCCCTGCGCGAACGGCGCCGTACCGGCTATGCGAGCGGTACGGCGCTGCGGCTTGACCCCGGTCAAGGCGGTTGTCATCGATCTGCATTACGCTGGCCCGCGCCATTCGACAATGCCGATGCCAATATGACCACACCCGCTGCACCCGCCGATGCCCTTCCATCTGACCTTCCACCGAGCCTTCCACCCGAGCCGCTGTCGCCCGACGCCCCGCTGCCGCCGCGCAAGATCATCCGCAGCTGGCTGATCCCGCTGTCGGCACGCAGCACGCCGCGCGCGCTGCTGTTGTTCGCCCTCGACGCGACGCTGTTCCTTGCCGCCCTCGCCACGCTCGTCATCGCTTCGCACTGGCTCGCCAAGCTGGCGCTCGGTGTGCTGGCGGGCGTGCTGATCGCCCGCCTGTTCATCCTCGGGCACGATGCCTGCCACCAGAGCCTGACGCCGCGGCGACGGCTGAACAAATGGCTGGGCCGGATCGCCTTTTTGCCGTCGCTGACGCCGTACAGCCTGTGGGAAGTCGGCCATAACGTCGTCCATCACGGCTATACCAACCTGAAGGGCTTCGATTTCGTCTGGGCGCCGTACTCGATCGAGGAATACGCCGCGCTGCCGTGGTGGCGTCGGGCGCTTGAACGGCTGTATCGCAATGGCCTGGGCGCCGGGCTGTACTACCTGATCGAGATCTGGTGGCTGAAACTGTTCTTTCCCAGCAGGCGGCAGATGGCGACGCGGCGGCCGATCTTTCTGGCCGATTGCGTGCTGGTGGCCGCCTTCGCGGCGCTATGGATCGGCGCCTTGGCCGGATTTGCGCTCGCGTCGAGCCAGTCGGTGGCGCTGCTCGTGATCGCCGGCTTCGTCGTCCCCTTCCTGGTCTGGAACGCGACCGTCGGCTTCGTGCTGTACGTCCACCATACGCACGAAAGCGTGGCCTGGTACGCCAGCAAGGCGATGTGGGCGCGCGCCCAGCCCTTCGTCTCGACCACGGTCCATCTGCGCTTTCGCCATGGCGTCGGCACGCTGCTCCACCACATCATGGAACACACCGCCCACCACGTCGACATGAGCGTGCCGCTGTATCGGCTCAAGCGCGCGCAGGCGCTGCTGGAGCAGGCGCTGCCCGGCCGCATCGTGGTGCAGAACTTCTCGTGGCGCTGGTATTTCGATACCGCGCGACGCTGCAAGCTGTACGACTTCCAGGCGCTGTGCTGGACGGATTTTCGCGGCCGCCGCACCACCGCGCCGTCGCCGGTGCCGGCGTGAGCTCCGGAGACCCGGTGCGGCGGGAGTCCGGCACCGGTATGGACGAGCCCCTCGCACAGTGGCTATAATCGCGCTTCCCATTGGGGAGTAGCCGCCCTGCCGCGCGACACAGCGTTGTGCGACAGGGGCGTACGTCAACAGACTTGACCGCTTGCGGTTATGGCGTACGCAGCTTCGGAACGGTGCAATGCCTGTTCCAGGGCCTGGCGAGACCGATGACGTCGTTTTCCGGCTGGGCCGGGGAAAACGCACGTCATTGGCATCTCGCGATGCGTCCGGCCCGCTGCTCCGATAACAACGAATGGAATCCCTGCTTGTCTCCACCGGTATCGTCGCCCTCGCGGAAATGGGCGACAAGACGCAACTGCTGTCGCTGATCCTCGCTGCGCGCTACCGCAAGCCCATCCCCATCATCCTCGGCATCCTGATCGCGACGCTGGTCAATCATGGCCTCGCGGGCGCCCTCGGCGGCTGGATCACGCAAATGGTCGGCCCGGCCTTGCTGCGCTGGATCCTCGGCCTGGGCTTCATCGCGATGGGCGCCTGGATGCTGATCCCCGACAAGCTCGACGAGACCGAGAAGCCCAAGGCGGTCAAGGGTGCGTTCGGCGTGCTGTGCGCCACCGTCGTGGTGTTCTTCTTCGCCGAGATGGGCGACAAGACCCAGATCGCCACCGTCGCCCTCGCCGCGCGCTTCAGCACCGATATCCTCGCCGTGGTCGCCGGCACCACCATCGGCATGATGCTGGCCAATGTGCCCGCGGTGCTGCTGGGAGAACGCTTCGCGCACCGGCTGCCGATCCGGCTGGTGCACCGCATTGCGGCGGCGGTGTTCGTCGGTTTGGGCGTGGTGGCGTTGTTGGATATCGCGCGCTAAAGCGCCTCAATCAGACGCACTCAATAGCACCGACCGATAAAAAAACGGGGCTTTCGCCCCGTTCAAACCCTCGCCGGTCCGGTACTGCGGTCGCCGACTGCGCGGCCACCGGACCGTCGATCACCGATCGGTGGGTTATTGCGTCGTGTTGGCGCCGGCCTCGAACCACTGGCCCAGCAGCGCGCGCTCGTCGTCCGTGATCTGCGTGACGTTGCCCAGCGGCATCGCCTTCTGCTGCACGGCCTGCTGATAGATCAGCTGGGCGTGCGCCTTGATCTCGTCCGGCGTCTCGAGCTTGATGCCCTTGGCCGCGGTCGGCATCATCTTCGGCGCTTCGGCATGGCACTGCACGCAGCGCGCGTTCATGATCTCCTGCACCTTGGTGAAGCTGACCTTGGTCGCGGTGGCGCCGTCCGGTTGCGCGGCCACCGGCTGACGCGGCTGCGGGGCGATCATCACGGCGACCACGCCGAGCGCGGCGACGCCGGCGGCCGGCCACGCGATATTGATCTTGCCCTTGTGCTTGAGGATGAAGAACTGGCGGATCAGCACGCCGGCCAGCATGATCAGCACCAGCACGACCCAGTTGTGCTTGTGCGCGTAGGTCATGCTGTAGTGGTTCGACAGCATCGCGAACAGCACCGGCAGCGTGAAGTAGGTGTTATGCACGCTGCGCTGCTTGGCGTTCTTGCCGTGGATCGGATCGACCGGCTTGCCTTCGCGCATCGCGGCGACGGTCTTGCGCTGGCCCGGGATGATCCACACCAGCACGTTGGCGCTCATGATGGTGGCGATCATCGCGCCGGTCAGCAGGAACGCCGCACGGCCCGAGAACAGGTGGCAGGCCACGTACGCGGCCAGCACCACGTACAGCGCCACCAGGATGCCGACGGTGCGATCGCTCTTGCCGAATACGCGGCAGATGCAGTCGTAGACGACCCAGCCCACCGCCAGATAGGCGATCGCCAATCCGACCGCCGCACCGGGCGACATGTCGTAGACGTTCTTGTCGATCAGGAACGTGCTGGCGTTGAACAGGTACAGCACCACCAGCAGCGCAAAGCCCGTCATCCAGGTCGAATACGATTCCCAATAGAACCAGTGCAGGTTCTCGGGCAATTTCTTCGGGGCTGTCAGGTATTTCTGCGGGTTGTAGAAGCCGCCGCCGTGCACGGCCCACAGTTCGCCGCCCACACCCTTGTCCACCAGGTCGGGATCGACCGGCTTTTGCAGGCTGTTGTCCAGCCAGACGAAGTAGAACGACGAGCCGATCCACGCGATCGCGGTGATCACGTGGGCCCAGCGCAGCAGCAGATTGGCCCAGTCGAGAATATAGCCTTCCATCTCTTGTCTCCTGTTTCCCTCGCTGCGTGAATCAGCTGCCGCGGTAGGTCGAGTACGACCACGGCGACACCAGCAGCGGCACGTGGTAATGCGCGCTGGTATCGGCAATGCCGAAACGCAGCGTCACCACGTCGAGAAAGGCCGGCTCGGGCAACTTCACGCCGCGCGCGCGGAAATAATCGCCGGCGGCGAATTCGAGCTCGTACACGCCGACGGCAAAGTCGGCGCCTTCGAGCAGCGGCTGATCGCAACGGCCGTCGTGATTGGTCACAACGGTCTTCAGCGTTTCGCGGCGATTGTCAACAATTTTGGAAAGGGTAATCGACAGGCCTTGGCCGGGAATGCCTCCGGCGGTGTCGAGAACGTGGGTGGTCAAGCGTCCCATGGTCTGGTTCCTTAGCACGTGGGTGGTGAGAGGCGCCGCTGCCTTCACTAGCACCATTTGTGGGTATGGTGCCCGCTCGGTACGTCTTTTCAACGCATCCCGGCGCAGAACTGGTGCATGGCGACAATGCGCTGCACCAATCCGGATGACAACTGCGGGATTACCCGTAGTTGTCGAAAACCTGGTTCGGTTTTGTTGACAATATTGAATGCACAACCAAATAATTGTCAACAATTTTTGGATCGGCGCCATTGCACGATGCGCGGCCGAACCGTCCACCAGCGGGTGCCACGATGTCCAAGACTCTCAAGCTGATTGCCGGTGCCGATGACGGCGCCGCGCCCAACGAAACGAAGCCGCGCAAGGGCTCGGTCGAAGAGCGCATGTATCACGAGATCTACGACGCGATCATGGAGCATCGGCTGCCGCCGCGCACCAAGCTGACCGAGCATTCGCTTTGCGAGATCTATGCCACCGCGCGCCACACCGTGCGCAAGGTGCTGGCGCGGCTGGCCGCCGACGGCATGGTGGACCTCGAACCCAATCGCGGCGCCTTCATCGCCAGCCCTTCCACCGACGAGGCGCACGACATGTTCGAGCTGCGCCAGATGCTGGAGCGCGCCGTGCTCGAGAAGCTGGCCGCGCAGCGCAATGTCCGCAGCGTGATCGCGCCGGTGCGCCAGATGGTCCAGCAGGAACGGCAGGCCTTCCTGAACAACGAGCGGCCCAAGTGGATCCGCCTGTCGGCCGAATTCCATACCGCGCTTGCCGAGCTGTCGGGCAACGCGCTGCTGGTCACGATGATGCGTCGCCTGGTGTCGCGCACCACGCTGATGATCGCCAGCGTCGAGGCGCCGGGCAACAACGCCTGCTCCTTCGACGAACACGAGGCCATTCTCGATGCGCTGGAACAGGGCGATGCCGCCCTGGCGCAATCGCGCATGGCGCACCATCTCGGCGCCTGCGCCGACCGCGTACAGCCCGACGACCCGGGCAGCTTCGATCTTCGCAGCGTGCTGGGACGCTCCACCTAGCACGCTGTTCCACCCTGCCGGCGCTCCCGCCCAGCTTTCGCAGCCCGCCCAGCCACGCGCACCCTCGCAGGTGCCGGCAGCGGGCCCAGGCCTGAATCGTTCCCGACGATCGGGCCGCACGCACCAGAAGGCATGCGGAGGCCAAGCAAACGTCCAACCATCGGAGAGGAGACAAACACAATGACAAGCGCAAGCACCACGGTCCCCACGGACCTGACCAACGAGCGCCTGCCCTCCGGGCGGCTGCTCGCGCTCGGGCTGCAGCATGTACTGGTGATGTACGCGGGCACCGTGGCGGTGCCGCTGATCGTCGGCGGCGCACTGAAGCTGCCGAAGGACCAGCTGGCCTTCCTGATCAACGCCGACCTGTTCGCCGCCGGCATCGCCACGCTGATCCAGGCGTTCGGCTTCTGGAAGTTCGGCATCCGGCTGCCGGTGATGATGGGCGTGACCTTCGCCTCGGTGGCGCCGATGATCGCGATCGGCTCCGATCCCAATATCGGCCTGCTCGGCATCTATGGCGCGGTGATTGCGTCAGGCCTGTTCGGCATCCTGATTGCGCCGATGATGGGCCGCATGCTGGGCCTGTTCCCGCCCGTGGTGACCGGCACGGTGATCACGCTGATCGGCGTATCGCTGATGCGGGTCGGCATCAACTGGGCCGCCGGCGGCCAGCCGACCACGCGCACGGTGATCGACGGCGTGGCCAAGGAGGTGCCCAACCTCGCCTATGGCGACCTGACCAATCTCGGCATCGCGGCATTGGTACTGGTCATCATCCTGCTGCTGACGAAGTTTGGCCGCGGCCTGGTATCGAACTGCGCGGTGCTGCTGGGCATCATCGCCGGCACGCTGATCGCGATGGCGATGGGCAAGGTGTCGTTCGAGGGCCTGCACGAGGCCAGCTACGTGGCCGTCATCACGCCGCTGCATTTCGGCATGCCGACCTTCCACTTCTCGGCGATCCTGTCGATGTGCATCGTGATGGTGATCACACTGGTCGAATCGACCGGCATGTTCCTTGCACTGGCGGACATCACCGGCAAGCGGCTGTCCAACGCCGACCTGACGCGCGGCTTGCGCGCCGACGGCCTGGGCACGGTGATCGGCGGCGTGTTCAATACCTTCCCCTACACCTCCTTCTCGCAGAACGTCGGCCTGGTCACCGTGACCGGTGTGCGTTCGCGCTATGTCGCTGCGGCGGGCGGCCTGATCCTGATCGCCTTCGGCCTGTTCCCCAAGATGGCGCACGTGGTGGCCTCGGTGCCGCAGTTCGTGCTGGGCGGCGCCGGCATCGTGATGTTCGGCATGGTGGCAGCAACCGGCATCCGCATCCTGGGCTCGTGCGACTTCAACCGCAATCGCCACAACCTGTTCATCGTCGCGATCTCGATCGGCTTCGGCATGATCCCGACGCTGTCGCCAACGTTCTTCCAGAACCTGCCGAGCTGGACCCATGCGATCACGCACAGCGGCATCGTGCTGGGCACCGTGGTCGCGGTGGCGCTGAACCTGTTCTACAACGGCATCCAGTCGGCCGACGAAGCGATGCGCAACGCGGCCGCCAATACCCACGGCACGGAATGAGGCCAGCCGTGCGATTGCCCGCGCCGCTGCTTCGGTTGCTGCCGCGGCGGCGGCGCGGGCCGGGTCGATGCCGTGCGGCCTGTTTTGACAACCCGAGTGACCCTGATGACAAACCATAACTATCCACGCGATCTGATCGGTTACGGCAGCCAGCCGCCTCACGCCCAATGGCCGGGCGGCGCGCGCGTTGCGCTGCAGTTCGTGCTCAATTACGAGGAAGGCGGCGAGAACTGCGTGCTGCACGGCGACGCAGCCTCCGAGCAGTTCCTCTCCGAGATCGTCGGCGCGGCGGCCTATCCGGACCGCCACATGAGCATGGAGAGCATCTACGAATACGGCTCGCGCGCCGGCGTCTGGCGCATCCTGCGCGAGTTCGAGC
>NZ_JAGFTW010000021.1:0-79983 GCF_017598945.1 Cupriavidus gilardii | reverse complement strand
GCCTGGTGGTCCACGACCGCCCCGCTGGCGGGCGCGTCCTCCAGCGCCTGGCGCGGGCCGCGGCCGCGGACCGTCTCGGGGGTCTCCGCCGGCCACAGCCCTTCGCGCGGCAGGGTGCCGCCGATGCGGGAGGGCTGGGCGGGCTGCACGGACGGGCTCCCTTGCAACGGTTCGGCCTCGGCGCGCTTCAGCGTATCGGGCACCGGCACCGCCAGGATGCCGCCGATCGCCGCGTCGGGACCGTCGCCATGGTCGCCTTCGACCGCGCGGATCAACGTATCGATCATCAGCGGCGTCAGCCCGGGACGCGCGGCGTCGTGCACCAGCACCCAGTCCTGATCCGCGGCACCCAGCTGGGCCAGATGGCGCAGCCCGTTCAGTACCGACTCATGGCGCGACTGGCCGCCGACGAAGGCCGTATCGAAGCGCAGCCCCGCAAACGCCGCCGCGCCGAAGCGCGCCTCCAGCGGCAGATCGTCCGGTGCGAGCACCAGCGCGGTCGCGCTGATCGATTCGCACGCCGAGAACGCCGCCAGCGCATACCAGATCATCGGATGGCCGGCCAGCTCGCGATACTGCTTGGGCAGGCCGGCGCCCGCGCGGCTGCCGCTGCCGGCACAGGGAATCAGGGCAAAACGTCGTTCGGACATGCGGCGGACTTGCGGATAAGGGATCGACTCGTTGCGCCAGCCAGGCCCCGCGATGGGTCGACCATGCGCGGTAGGTATTCCTTTGGCCAGCGGCACGAAATGCGGCGCCCGATGGCCGGGCGCTGCGCATTCTATAATACGACCCTCTTCTCGACACCCCCGCCCGCGCTGCCGGCGGGGCGTCGTCGTTTGATCCGAACCGCTTTATGCCCGACGCCAAATCGCCTTCCGCGCTACCCGTTTCCAACCAGTTGCCGCTGCTCAAGGCTGGCCAGCGCCATCACATCGCCGGCCTGCACGGCTCGGCCGATGCGCTGGCCCTCGCCGCCTATGCCCGCACGCTGCACGACAAGGCGCACGGCCAGGTGCCGATGCTGGCGGTAGTCTGCGCCAACGCGGTCGACGCGCAACGGCTCGCCGACGAGATCCCGTGGTTCGCGCCGGAGCTGCGCGTGCGCGTGCTGCCCGACTGGGAGACCCTGCCCTACGACAGCTTCTCGCCGCACCAGGACCTGGTGTCCGAGCGGCTGGCGACGCTGCACGACATCCAGACCGGCCAGTGCGACGTGATGCTGGTGCCGGCGCAGACCGCGCTGTATCGGCTCGCGCCGCCGGCCTTCCTGGCCGCCTATACCTTCTTCTTCAAGCAGGGCGAACGGCTCGACGAGGCCGCGCTGAAGGCGCAGTTCACGCTGGCCGGCTACGAGCACGTCAGCGCGGTGATGCGGCCCGGCGAGTACAGCGTGCGCGGCGGCCTGATCGACCTGTTCCCGATGGGCTCGGCGCTGCCGTACCGGATCGACCTGTTCGGCGACGAGATCGAGACCATCCGCGCCTTCGACCCGGACACGCAGCGCAGCCTCTATCCGGTCAAGGAAGTCCGCCTGCTGCCCGGGCGCGAGTTTCCGCTCGACGAGGCCGCGCGCACGGCGTTTCGCGGCCGCTGGCGCGAGGTGTTCGAAGGCGACCCAAGCAAGTCGCCGATCTACAAGGACATCGGCAACGGCGTGCCGGCGGCCGGCATCGAGTACTACCTGCCGCTGTTCTTCGAATCGGCGGCGACGCTGTTCGACTATCTGCCCGCGGGCACGCAGCTGGCGTACGTCGGCGCGATCGACGAGGCGATCCGTCGCTTCTGGACCGATACGCAGCAGCGCTACGACTTCATGCGGCACGACCGCGAGCGGCCGCTGCTGCCGCCCGCGCAGCTGTTCCTCAGCGAGGAGCAGTTCTTCAGCGGCGCCAAGCCGCTGGCGCGGCTGGTGCTGCAGGAGGGCCCTGGCGGACCCGATATCACGCCGCTGTCGGCCGCCCTGCCGGACGTCTCGGTCAACCGCCGCGCCGAGGACCCGCTGGTCAATCTGGAAGCGTTGCTGCTGCGCAAGCAGGCGCGCGTGCTGATGTGCGCCGATTCGGCGGGCCGCCGCGAGACGCTGCTGCAGCTGTTCGCCGACAGCGGCCTGCGCCCGCATCCGGTCGAGGACTGCGCGGCCTTCCTGGCCAGCGACGCACCGTTCTCGATCGCGGTGGCGCCGCTGCAGAGCGGCTTCGTGCTGCCCGGTGCCGACGGCCAACCCGGCCTCGCCTTCGTCACCGAGGCCGAGCTCTATGCGAATACCGCGCGCCGCGCCGGACGCCGCAAGCAGGAGCAGGCCAGCAGCGTCGATGCGATGGTGCGCGACCTGGCCGAGCTGAAGATCGGCGACCCGGTCGTGCACAGCGAACACGGCATCGGCCGCTACCAGGGCCTGGTCACGCTGGACATGGGCCAGGGCGAGGAGGAATTCCTGCACCTGGACTACGACAAGGGCAGCAAGCTCTATGTCCCCGTGCACCAGCTGCACGTGATCTCGCGCTATTCCGGCGCCGATCCGGAAACCGCGCCGCTGCATTCGCTGGGCTCGGGCCAATGGGAGCGCGCCAAGCGCCGCGCCGCGCAGCAGATCCGCGATACCGCGGCCGAACTGCTGAACCTGTACGCGCGCCGCGCGCTGCGCGAGGGCCATGCCTTCCAGCTGTCGCCGAAGGACTACGAGACCTTCGCCGAGAGCTTCGGCTTCGAGGAGACGCCGGACCAGGCGGCGGCCATTGCCGCGGTGATCGCCGACATGACCTCGGGCAAGCCGATGGACCGGCTGGTCTGCGGCGATGTCGGCTTCGGCAAGACCGAGGTCGCGCTGCGCGCGGCCTTCGTCGCGGTGATGGGCGGCAAGCAGGTCGCGATGCTGGCGCCGACCACGCTGCTGGCCGAGCAGCATTTCCAGACGCTGTCGGACCGCTTCGCCGACTGGCCGGTGCGCATCGTCGAGCTGTCGCGCTTCAAGACGAAGAAGGAAGTGGAGGCGGCGATCAAGCAGATCAACGACGGCACCGTCGATATCGTGATCGGCACGCACAAGCTGCTGTCCGACGACGTGCGCTTCCAGCGGCTGGGGCTGGTCATCATCGACGAGGAGCACCGCTTCGGCGTGCGCCAGAAGGAGGCGCTGAAGACCTTGCGCGCCGAGGTCGACGTGCTGACGCTGACCGCGACGCCGATTCCGCGCACGCTGGGCATGGCGCTCGAAGGGCTGCGCGACTTCTCGGTGATCGCCACCGCGCCGCAGAAGCGGCTGGCGATCAAGACCTTCGTGCGGCGCGAGGAAGACGGCGTGCTGCGCGAGGCCATCCTGCGCGAGCTCAAGCGCGGCGGACAGGTCTACTTCCTGCACAACGAGGTGGAGACGATCGAGAACAAGCGCGCGCGGCTCGCCGAACTGGTGCCCGAGGCGCGCATTGCGGTGGCGCACGGACAGATGCACGAGCGCGAGCTCGAACGCGTGATGCGCGATTTCGTCGCGCGGCGCGCCAATATCCTGCTGTGCACGACCATCATCGAGACCGGCATCGATGTGCCGTCGGCCAACACGATCCTGATCCACCGCGCCGACAAGTTCGGGCTGGCGCAGCTGCACCAGCTGCGCGGCCGCGTCGGCCGCTCGCACCACCAGGCCTATGCCTACCTGCTGGTGCACGATCCGGAAGGGCTGACCAAGCTGGCGCAGCGGCGGCTCGAGGCCATCCAGCAGATGGAGGAACTGGGCTCGGGCTTCTATCTGGCGATGCACGACCTGGAGATCCGCGGCGCGGGCGAGGTGCTGGGCGACAAGCAATCGGGCGAAATCCACGAGATCGGCTTCCAGCTGTACACCGACATGCTGAACGCCGCCGTCAAGGCGCTGAAGGCCGGCAAGGAGCCGGACCTGATGGCGCCGCTGGCAGCGACCACCGAGATCAACCTGGGCACGCCGGCGCTGTTGCCGAGCGACTATTGCACCGACGTACACGAGCGGCTGTCGCTATACAAGCGGCTGGCCAATTGCGAACGCCCGGAACAGGTCGACGACATCCACGAGGAGCTGGTCGACCGCTTCGGCCGCCCGCCGGCGCAGGCGCAGGCGCTGATCGAAACGCACCGGCTGCGCATCGCCGCGGTGCCGCTCGGCGTGCGCAAGATCGACGCCGGCGAGGCCGCGATCAGCGTGCAGTTCGTGCCCAATCCGCCGATCGATGCGATCCGCATCATCGACCTGGTGCAGAAGAACCGGCACATCAAGCTGGCCGGCCAGGACAAGCTGCGCATCGAGGCAAAGATGCCCGACGTGGCGGTGCGCGCGCAGACGATCAAGCAGACGTTGCGGCAGCTGGCTTGAGGGGATGACGGCATCGGTGGGATGGCGGGCGGCGGTTGCCCTCTCCCCGACCCCTCTCCCGCTGGCGGGAGAGGGGTCGGGGGAGAGGGCAAAGTGGACCTCACCACATATCCAGGTGTAGGATCGGACATCCCTCAGCGTGATCCTGCCGCATGTCAACCCATACCCCTGCCCTTACCGACGCGCTCACCGACGCCCCCGAACACTCCGCCCTCGACTGGACCCGCCGGCTGATCGAATTCGATACCACCAGCCGCGAGTCGAATCTTGGCCTGATCGAAACGGTGCGCGACCACTTCGTGGCCCGGGGCCTGAAGCCCCACCTGAGCTACAACCCGCAGCGCAACAAGGCCAATCTGCATGTGACCGTGCCCGCCGCCGACGGCAGCGAGCAGCGCGGTATTGTGCTGTCCGGGCATACCGACGTGGTGCCGGTCGATGGCCAGGACTGGAGCACCGATCCGTTCCGCCCGGCATTGCGCGACGGCAGGCTGTACGGGCGCGGCGCCTGCGACATGAAGGGCTTCATCGGCACCAGCCTCGCGCTGCTGCCCACGCTGCTGCAGGCGCGCCTGCGCGAACCGGTGCACTACGCGCTGTCGTTCGACGAGGAAGTGGGCTGCATGGGCGCGCCCTATCTGCTCGACGACCTGCGTGGGCGCGGCATCCAGCCGGCCGGCTGCATCGTCGGCGAGCCGACCAGCATGCGCGTGATCGTCGCCCACAAGGGCATCAACGCCTATCGCTGCTGCGTCAAGGGTCAGGCCGCGCATTCCTCGCTGACGCCGCGCGGGGTCAACGCGATCGAATACGCGGCCCGGCTGATCTGCTTCATCCGCGACCTGGCCGACGAATTCCGCGCCAAGGGCCCGTACGACGATGCCTTCGACGTGCCCTTCACCACCGCGTCCACCGGCACCATCCAGGGCGGCATCGCGCTGAACACGATCCCGGCGCTGTGCGAGTTCGTGTTCGAGTATCGCAACCTGCCGGGCGTCGATCCGGAAGCGATCCACGCGCGCATCCAGGCCTATGCCAACGACGTGCTGCTGCCCCGCATGCGCGCCGAGCATGCCGACGCGGACCTGAGCATCACGCGCATCGCCGCGGCGCCGGCCCTCGATGCCGCCGAGCGCGATGCCATCACGCAGCTGGTGCGCGCGTTGACCGGCGACAACGCGATCAGCAAGGTCGCCTACGCCACCGAGGGTGGGCTGTTCCAGCGCGCCGGCATCCCGGCCGTGGTCTGCGGCCCCGGCGACATCCAGCAGGCCCACAAGGCCGACGAATTCGTCGCGCTGGAGCAGCTCGCGCAATGCGAGGCCTTCCTGCACAAGGTCGTCGACAGCCTGCGCATCGCAGCCTGACGGTTCCCGTCGACACACCAAGACATCCACTCCCGGAGGCGCATCGCGCTTCCTCACCGATGGCCTGAACGGCCGGGCCTCGCATGGCCCGGCCGCATACACAAGGGGCACGCAGAGGCCCCGTTGCAGTACATGCCGCAACGACAACGGCAACGACCACAACGACATCAAAGGAGAACCCGACATGGCAGCACGCCGCTCCCCCGCTCACGCTCCCCACATCCGCTTCCGCCCGCTGCCGGCCGCCATCACGGCGCTCGCCGCGGCGGCCGGGCTGCTGGGCGCGTCCGCCCTCGTCTCGCCCGCGTTCGCGCAGACAGCACAGGCCCCGCAGGCTGTGTCCGCGCCCGCATCGCAAAGTCAGCCGGCCATCGGAGACCCGGCCCTGCACGCGCAGATCGAAACGCGCGCCAAGGCGGCCGAGGCCCGGCTGATCGCGTGGCGCCGCGACATCCACCAGCACCCGGAGCTGGGCAACTACGAGGTGCGCACCGCAAAGCTGGTGGCCGACCATCTGCGCAAGCTCGGCATGGAGGTCAAGACCGGCGTGGCCAAGACCGGCGTGGTGGGCCTGCTCAAGGGCGGCAAGCCGGGTCCGGTGGTGGCGTTGCGTGCCGACATGGATGCCCTGCCCGTCAAGGAGCGCGTCGACGTGCCGTTTGCCTCGAAGGCCAAGGGCAAGTACCTCGGCAAGGAGGTCGACGTGATGCACGCCTGCGGCCACGACACCCACGTCGCGATCCTGATGGCCACCGCCGAGGTGCTGGCCGGCATGAAGGACCAGCTGCCCGGCACCGTCAAGTTCATCTTCCAGCCGGCCGAGGAAAGCCCGGCCGATATCGAGCCGGACGGCACCAATATCTGGGGTGCCAAGCAGATGGTGGCCGAAGGCGTGCTGGAGAACCCCAAGGTCGACGCGATCTTCGGCCTGCATGTCAGCAGCGGCATCGAGTCGGGCAAGCTGGCCTGGCGCAGCGGCCCGGCAATGGCCGCCGCCGATCAGTTCTGGATCGACGTCAAGGGCCGCCAGACCCATGGTGCGCGTCCGTGGGGCGGTATCGATCCGATCGTGGTGTCGTCGCAGATCGTGCTCGGGCTGCAGACCATTCAGAGCCGGCAGGTCAATGCGATGCTGGAGCCGTCGGTCATCACGGTCGGTACGATCCACGGCGGCAACCGCATGAACATCGTGCCGGAGAAGGTCGAGATGATGGGCACCATCCGGACCTACGACGAAGGCATGAAGAAGGACATCCATGCGCGCATGAAACGCACCACCGAGTCGATCGCCGCCAGCTCCGGCGCCGAGGCGACCTTCCGCGTGGTCGAGCTGTACAACGCCACCGTCAACCAGCCGGCGCTGACCGAGAAGATGGCGCCGACGCTCAAGCGCGTGGCCGGCGACGGCAACTGGATGCTGGCGCCGAAGGCCACCGCGTCGGAGGACTTCTCGTTCTACCAGGAGAAGGTGCCGGGCCTGTTCTTCAATCTCGGCGTGACGCCCAAGGGCACCGACGTCACCAAGGCGCCGTCGAACCACTCGCCGGAGTTCTACGTCGATGAGCCGGCGCTGATCAACGGCGTGCGGGCCTTGTCGAACCTGACGGTCGACTACATGACGATGGCGCAGCGCTGATCGGCATGGCGCGGGGGCAGGCACGGGACGATTACAATAGCGTCCTTTCACCGTCGCCCCTGCTCTGTGCGCGGGGCGGCGCATGCCTCCGATCCTTTCCATGCCCCTGATCGTCCAAAGCCTGCACCCCATCGCCTCCCAGGATATCGACGCGTTGCGCGCCCTCGCCGACGCACCCGGCCTGAGCCTGCGCCGCGATACCGTCGCCACCGCCGAGGCCTGCGCGCCGCTCGACGCCCGGCTGCGCGATGCGCTGGAGGCATTCTGCGAGCCGCGCCGGCTGGACTGGGCGGTGCTGCCGACGCACCGGCGGCTGTCCGACTTCCGGCTCGTGGCGATGGACATGGATTCGACGCTGATCACGATCGAATGCATCGACGAGATCGCCGATTTCTGCGGCCTGAAGGCCGAGGTGTCGGCGATTACCGAGGCCGCGATGCGCGGCGAGATCACCGACTTCAACGAAAGCCTGCGGCGCCGCGTCGCGTTGCTCAAGGGCCTGGACGCCAGCGTGCTCGATCGCGTCTACGACGAGCGGCTGCGGCTGTCGCCTGGGGCCGAGCCGATGTTGGAAGCCGCACGCGCAGCAGGCCTGCGCACATTGCTGGTGTCGGGCGGCTTCGTCCACTTCACCGAGAAGCTCAAGGCGCGGCTGGGCCTGGATTTCACCCGCGCCAATACGCTGGAGATCGTCGACGGCAAACTGACCGGCCGCGTCGAAGGCGAGATCGTCAATGCCGAGGTCAAGGCCCGCACCGTGCGCGAAACCTGCGAGGCGATCGGCGCCGATCCGCAGCAGGCCATCGTGATGGGCGACGGCTCCAACGACCTGAAGATGATGGCCATCGCCGGCCTGTCGGTCGCCTTCCGCGCGAAGCCGGTGGTACGCGCGCAGGCCAGCGTGGCGTTCAATCATGTCGGGCTGGATGGGTTGCTGAATCTGTTCGCGGATTGATTTGCGCCCCGCGGCCGGCATGCTGCTGGCCCGCGCCGTCGTTCACTCACCGCCGCACTGCCCTCTCCCCCAACCCTCTCCCCCAACCCCTCTCCCGCAAGCGGGAGAGGGGAGCCGGTTTGCCGCCGCCGATCGTCCTTTCGATCGCGGAACGGTTGATTCCGTGCTGCCGGTGTTCTCCCTCTCCCGCTTGCGGGAGAGGGCCGGGGAGAGGGAAACCCCCGTCACCCGACGCACCCCACCGTCCACCAATACATTGCAAACAATATCAATAACTTGCATCTCCAAATACGAATCATTACCATTCGTGTTTTGAATCCGTAACAAATTCTTAGCGATGCAACTCTTTGCCGCTCTCCTCGGTCTGGCGGGCGCTGCCTGCCTGTATCTGGCCGGTCCCAATCAGGTGCTGCTGCGCCGACCGCCCCAGCGCCGCATGATGGCGTGGCTCGGCATCGTGCTGACCTCGGCCGGCGCGGTGGGCTGGTCGGTCGAGCACAGCTGGCCCTCCGCCATCGCCGCGACGCTGGCCACGCTCGGCACCGGCCTGTCGCTGTGGCCCTTCCTCGGCTGCTATCTGCACAAGCGCCGCGGCGGCGAGGAGCCGGCATGAACGGCGGCATCGGCACCAAATGGCTGGCCGGCACGCTGCTCGGCTTTCCGCTGTCGCTGGCGGTCTGCACGCTGGCCGTCCTGTGGCTGCCGGGCGGCTGGCAGAGCGGCATCATCGGCGCGATCACAGCCAGCCTGCCGCTGTGGGTGGCGATCATCAGTGCCAGCCTGCTGTTTGCCACCAGCCGCGCCGCCTGGCTCTGGCTGGGCGCGGCCAATCTGATCTGTTTCGGCGCGTTGTGGGGATTACGGCTGATCGCCGTGCCCGGCGCGGCCGCGTAAGGAGTACCCCATGAAGGCTGCAACACTGCGCGTCTACCAGACGCTGCATACCTGGGTCGGCCTGATGGCCGGCTGGGCGCTGTTTATCGCGTTCTTCGCCGGCGCCATCACGGTGTTCCACCACGAACTCCACGAGTGGCAGTCGCCGGCACGTATCCGCGGCGAAACGCACACCGCCGCCAAGCCGTCGCCCGAGGACCTGGACCGCTTCGTCGCCACACTGGTCAAGGCCCATCCCGAAGCCGCGGCCAGCGTCTATATCGGCCTGCCGACCGATGGCGAGCCGCACACCACCGCCTACTGGATGGATGCCAAGGGCGAGTGGCAGACCACCAACGAGGAGAAGCTGGGCGCGGGCAGGACCTCGCCGCAGGACACCTCGCTCGACGGCGTGCGCGGTGAGCTGTCCAACTTCCTGAACGCGCTGCACTACACGCTGGGCCTGCCGATGCAGGCCGGCATGCATTTGATGGGCGTGGTGTCGGTGCTGTACGGGCTGGCGCTGGTCTCCGGCGTGCTGCTGCACCTGCCGCGGCTGAAGAAGGACCTGTTTGCCGTGCGCCCGGGCCGCAATCTGAAGCGCTTCTGGATGGACGCGCACAACGTGATCGGCCTGTTCAGCCTGCCCTTCCATCTGGTCATCGCGATTACCGGCGCGCTGTTCTGCGTGTCGATGACGCTGGCGATGGCCTTCAACGTGCTGACCTTCGACGGCAAGCTGATGGCCGCGCTGCCTACCGCGATGTCGTCGGTACCCGAGGTACAGGCCGCCGGCAAGCCCGCGCCGCTGATGCCGGCGCGCGAGCTGATCGACATCGCACAGCGCACCGCCGGCGAAGGGTTCAAGCCGAACTCGGTGCGCTACCAGCGTGTCGGCGACGCCAATGCGCTGATCGAGGTGCGCGGCGACAGCGAGCGCGCGCTGGGCAACTTCGGCTCGGTCGGCATCCACGCCGCGGCCGGTCAGCCCGACAGCGGCCGCGTGATCGCCAATCAGACCGCGAGCGGGCGCGACGCCAACCACGGGCTCTACAGCGCCCTGTTCGCGCTGCACTTCGGCACCTACGGCGACCTGGCGCTGCGGCTGGTCTATCTGATCGCCGGCCTGGCGGGGGCCTTCCTGTTCTACTCGGGCAACCTGCTGTGGATCGAGTCGCGCCGCAAGGCACGCCAGGCGGAGCAACCGCGCGTGCACCGGCTGCTCGCACAGGCCACCGTCGGCGTCTGCATCGGCTGCTGCGTCGGCGTGGCGGTCGCCTTCACCGGCGCGCTGCTGTGGCCGGAGCGTCCCTCATCGTTCGTCTACTTCCCGGTGTTCGTTGCCGCGCTGGCGTGGGCCCTGCTGCGCCCGCCGGTGCGGGCGGCGATCGAGCTGCTCTACGTCGCGGCGCTGGCCTATCTGGTAGTGCCGGTGGCCAACGCGATCCTGACCGGCGACCATCTGCTGCGCACCGTGCAGCAAGGCGAATGGGCCGTCGCCGGCTTCGACATCGGCGCGCTGGCCTTCGCGGCGGGCTTCGTCGCGCTTGCACGCGCGACCCAGCGCCGCGCACGCACCGGCCCGGCCGATTCGGTATGGGCACCGCGCCCGAGCCGGGGCGAGCCCGGCCCGTCGGCGCCGCCGCTGGTCGACGCGCCCTGACGCCAGGTCAGGCACCTCCCGCGCGGCCCCGGTCCGCCGAGGCCGCCTCGGGCTGATCGGCGCCCCTGGGCGGCGTCCCGGCCCCCCACAAGACCACACCCCACCTGATTGGCATTGCCCTCAGGCGCACGCGGATTTCCGCGGAGCGCCGCGGAGCCGTGCGCCTTTGCATCACGACACAACAGGAATCGAGCCATGTCCCACCCTCGTCGCCGCCACCCTGCGCTGACACCGCTGGCGCGCCAGCTGGCCCTGATCGTCGCCGTCGGCGGCATCGCCACGCCGGCGCTGGCGCAGACCCACACCGCCACCGCCACTGCAGAGGCGGATCTGCCGACCGTCCACGTCACCGCCGGCAGCGAGCCGGCCTATCGCGCGCGCGATGCCAGCACCGGCGCGCTGGGCGACAAGCCGCTGCAGGACACGCCGTTCTCGGTCTCGGTGGTGCCGCAGGAACTGATCGAAAACCGCCAGGCGATCACGCTCGGCGACGCGTTCCGCGGCGATCCGTCGGTCGCGCCGATCGGCGACGGCTATATCGGCGAGTCGGCGGGTTTGACCATCCGCGGCCTGCATCTCGATCTGCTCGAGGGCTACAAGATCGACGGCCTCGCCATCCCGAACTGGGGCAGCGACGTGCCGCTCGAACACTTCGAACGCGTCGAGCTGCTCAAGGGCCTGGGCGGCTTCATGTATGGCTTCGGCGCGCCGGGCGGCATCGCCAACTTTGTCACCAAGCGCCCCACGTCGAAATTCGCCGGCAGCGCGACGCTCGGCTATGTCTCCGACGGCGTGCTGCGCGAGTCGATCGATGTCGGCGGCCGCTTCGGCGCCAACGACATGTTCGGCGCGCGCGTCGGCTTCGTGCACGAGGAAGGCGACACCTTCGTCGACGGCGGCCATATCAAGCGCGACTCGGCCTCGGTCGCGCTCGACGCGAGGCTGACCAACAACCTGCGCTGGTCGCTCGACGGCCTCTACCAGCAGCGCAACGTCAAGGGCGCCTACTACGGCATCATCCCCGGCCAGGACTTCGGGGCGCCGGTGACCGAGTTCGTCAACACGCCACGCACGCTGGACGGCAGCCAGCGCGTGGCCAGCAAGGGCACCTATTACGAAACCGAGATCAAGAGCATCGGCACGGAGCTCAACTGGGGCTTCGCCGACAACTGGAACCTGCGCACCTCGTACCGCTTCACGCAGCAGAACCGCGGCAACGCCGACAGCGCGATCCTGCTGCTGGACAACGCCGGCAACTACGCAGAGAACCAGTACAGCTCGTATTCGCGCTACCACTATCAGCACGCGCAAACGATGGCGACCGGCAAGGTCCGCACCGGCAGCCTCGAGCACGACATCGCGGCCGGCCTGTCGTGGCAGAGCCTGGTGCAGAACTGGGGCGATTTCAGCGGCGGCGGCATCCTCGGCTATGGCAACCTGTACGACCCCGGCCAGTTCGTGCCGACCGGCCTGCCGCTGTCGCGCGTGCCCTCGTCCGACGTGCTGTACCGCGCCTCGAAGATCGAGCAGAAGTCGGTGTTCCTCAGCGACACCATCAAGTTCAACGAGCAATGGTCGGTACTGGCGGGCCTGCGCTATACCCGCTATGAGCAGACCGGTTACGACACCAACGGCGCCATCACCAGCACCTACAAGAAATCGCCGCTGACGCCGACGGTCGCGCTGATGTACAAGCCGGTGCAGCCGCTGACGCTGTACGGCAGCTACGTCGAATCGCTCGAAGCCGGCGGCACCGCGCCGCTGACGGCGCGCAACGCGGGCGAGGTGTTCGGGCCGCTGAAGAGCCGCCAGTACGAGATCGGTGCCAAGGCGGAACTGGAGGACTGGACGCTGAACGCGGCGCTGTTCCAGATCCAGCGCGGCCTGAACTACCTGCGCAACGACAACGTCTACACCCAGGACGGCGAGACCCGCTACCGCGGCATCGAGCTGTCGGCGCGCGGCAAGATCGCGCGGGACTGGACGCTGATGGGCGGCGTCACGCTGCTCGATTCGGAAAACGTCGAGGCCTCGCCCGACGTGCTCGGCAAGCGCGCCTACAGCGCGCCGACCTTCAAGGCGACGGCCTACGTCGAGTACGCCGTGCCCCCGGTGCCGGGCCTGGTGCTGACCGCCGGCGGGCAGTACGTGTCGAAAATGGCGCTGGAGGCGAACAACAGCAACTGGGTGCCGGCCTACCACACGTTCGATGCGGGCATCCGTTATTCGACCAAGCTCGGCAAGACGCCGGCGGTGTTCCGGCTGGTGGTCGACAATCTGACCAACGAGAAGTACTGGCTGCCCAGCTATGGCTTCATCCTGACCCAGGGCGCGCCGCGTACCGTGCGGGCCAGCGCGACGTTCAGCTTCTGACGGGGGCCGTCGCGGCAGCAAGACGCAAGCAGAAACGACAAAGGCGGACCGTGGGTCCGCCTTTTTTGTCGCCCTGGTCCTTGGCGATAATCCTTTGCGATGGTCGCGTCAGGCCCGGAAGACGTCCTCGATCGCTTCCGCCCGCAGAAGCTGAATGCCCCAGCGTTCGAGCTCCTCAGGGGTCGCGATCTCGATCCGCTGCACAACGGATGCATGCAGCGGGCCAAAGCGCTCGGCCAGCAGCTTTTGCAGCATGTGGGCCTCCCCTTGCTGCCGGGCCTCCTCGCGGAGCTTGCGGGTGTAACGTTGTAGATTGGCACCTACCACTTGCATGTCGACCTCCATCAATTGAAACACCTGAGCGGGCGTCAGGACGCTGCCCCATTGGCCGCACAGCAGTGCCGCCAAGGTCTTGGCGAACGCCAGCTTGAGCTTGGGCTCATCGCGCAAGCGTGTCTTGCATTCGATCATCAGCGACACAACCGTATCGTAATCGGCTGCCCGCTCGATGCGAAACAGCAGCGCCGCGAGATTGTCCTCGGGCAACTGCGCCTCGCTCAATCGGTTGATGTCGAGCAGCGTATGTTGCTGCTGCAATTGACACGTTGCCAGGCCGTTCGGCAGCGACACGACGACATCCCGGATGTTCGTACATGCGCTCCACGGCGTGTCGCCGTTATACAGCACGACCGACAGCGCCGCGGGCACCCTGCGATCCGGCAGCACGCGCCCGGCACGAACGAGCTCCTGGTGCAGCAAAGCCGTATAGGTGGCCATGCGCGGCGCCATGTAGCGATCGATGGTGCTCTGGAATTCGAGCAGCACGTACAGGTGGCCCCATGGGTCGCCGGCATCGACACGCCAAACCATGTCGCTGGCACGCTGCCGCATATTGTCGGCGACGTAGTTGCCGGAAACCCGTTCCAGCGTCGAGTAGTCGAGCGCGCGAAGCCAGTCGCTGCGAACGAATTCGCGCAAGAGGTCGCGCATCATTTCCGGCATGGAGAACAACAGCTTGTAGCCGGCGTCGTAGTCCCGGGCCATAGCTTCGTTTAGCGTTGTTGAGATGCCGCAAAGAATGCCCTTGCAAGGAACCTCGTGCTAACGAAAAGATGTGCCGCACTTTAGGTTGCAGACGGGATGGGTCGAGCCAGCATCGCCACGGCGTGATCCGGCTCCCGGGGCCCCGCAATGGGACAAGGCCCGCTCAACCGACCAGCTTCGCTTCCATCGCCGCCTTCAGATCCGCGATCAGATCGCGCGTATCCTCCAGCCCGATATACAGCCGCACCAGCTCGCCCGCATCCTGCCAGCCGGCGGGCGGCCAGCTGCCCGCCGGGCGCATGGTCGGCACGTGGTATGGCACGGCCAGGCTGTGCGCCCCGCCCCATGACCAGCCGATCGCGAACAGACGCAACGCTTCGACGAAGGCATCGACCTGAGCCCGGGGATAGCGCGCGCGCAGCACCACCGAGAACAGGCCGCTGGCGCCGGAGAAATCGCGGCGCCAGAAGGCGTGGCCGGGACAGTCCGGCAAGGCTGGATGCAAGACTTTGGCGACCTCGGGCCGCTGCGCCAGCCACTCGGCGACTTCGCGCGCGGCGCGGTCGTGGGCGGCGAGCCGCACCGGCATGCTGGGCAGCGAGCGCAGCACCAGATAGCAGTCGTCGGCCGACACGCCCCAACCCATCAGCATGCGCACGCGCTTGATGCGCTGGTAGAGCGTCTCGTCGCTGCACAGTACCGCGCCCATCAGCACGTCGCTGCCACCCGACTGGTACTTGGTCAGCGCCTGCACCGACAGGTCGATGCCCTTGTCGAAGGGCCGGAAATAGATACCGGCCGACCAGGTGTTGTCGATCGCAGTCAGCACGCCGCGGGCCTTGGCGGCGGCGACGATGGCTTCGCTGTCCGGCACTTCCATCGTCACGGAGCCCGGCGCCTCCATCCAGATCAGCCGCGTATTGGGCCGGATCAGTTCGGCGATACCGGCGCCGAGCATCGGATCGTAGGGCCGCACCGTGATGCCGAAATCGCGCGCCAGCCATTCGCCGTGCTCGCGATTGGGACCGTAGACGTTGTAGGGCACCAGCACATCGTCGCCCGCCTTCAGCAGCGCGAAATAGACCAGCGAAATGGCGCCCAGTCCCGAGGGCAGCAGCAAGGCGTGGCTGGCGCCCTCGAGCATCGCCAGATGCTGGCACAGCGCCTCGCTGGTCGGCGTCGCATGGATGCCGTAGCGCCAGTAGGTCGTCGCGCCGTCGCCATGCGCGCGCAGCTCGGCGAGATTGCGAAACACCACGGTGGAGCCGCGCTGGGTCGGCGGAGAGAAGGAGGCGAAACCGGGGGGAACCTGCAGAGGGGGCTGCACCGCCAGCGTCTGCACGTAGCAGTCGGGCGTTGCACCGGTATCGTGGTCGTTGGGGGACGCGGCGTGCGTATCGGTCTGGGGACGGTCGGACACGGCGGATTCCTTGTCTGGCGAGTGCGGATAGAGTCTCCGAGCTTACCAGCAATGACGGCGCCGCCGCCATGACGACGATCGCCGCGCCATGGTCTTACGTGACCATGCCCGCTTAACGCTTGCGGTCTTCGATGATCGACGAGCGCGGCGGCGGCGGCGCGTAGACCACGCCGCTGTTGGGTGTCATGTCGATCGACGGCACCGCGACCACGCCGTCGGGGCCGACATAGACGGGCATTTGCGCGCCGGAAGGATAAGGCTGGGGCGGCGGCGAGGCCGGTACCGCCGGCATGCCACGTGCCGCTTCGCGCGGGCGTTGCGTCGTCGGCGCCTTGCCGCTGCCCTTGCCGTTGTTGGCACCTGGCGGCGAGGCGGTCGACAACACCGTGTCGCCGGCGGCGGCGGCCGGCGCGGACCAGGCCAGCGCGGCTACGAGGGCCGCCACCGCACCGATCGATGAAACGAAGCCTGCTCCGCGCTGCCGCCGCATCGTCAGATCCGCTCGAAAATCGCGGCGATGCCCTGGCCGCCGCCGATGCACATCGTCACCAGCGCATAGCGGCCCTGCACCCGCTGCAGCTCGTACAGCGCCTTGACCGTGATCAGCGCGCCGGTGGCACCGATCGGGTGGCCCAGCGAGATGCCCGAACCGTTCGGATTGACCTTCTGCGGATCGAGCCCCAGCGCCTTGTTGACCGCGCACGCCTGCGCGGCGAAGGCCTCGTTGGCCTCGATCACGTCAAGATCGGCGACCGACAGGCCGGCGCGCTCCAGCGCCTTGCGCGTGGCCGGCACCGGGCCGATGCCCATGGTCTTCGGATCGACGCCGGCATGGCCGTACGAGACCAGCCGCGCCAGCGGCTTCAGGCCGCGCCGCTCGGCGACGCTGCGCTCCATCAGCACGACCGCGGCCGCGCCGTCGTTCAGGCCCGACGCATTGCCGGCCGTCACGGTGCCGTTCTCCTTGACGAAGACCGGCTTGAGCTTGGCCATGTCCTCGGCCTTGGCGTCGTGGCGCACGTGCTCGTCGGTGTCGAAGACGACGTCGCCCTTGCGCGACTTCAGCGTGACCGGAAGGATCTGCTCCTTGAAGCGCCCTTCGCGGATCGCGGCCGAGGCGCGGCGATGCGATTCCAGCGCGGCTTCGTCCTGCTGCGCGCGGGTGATGTCGTATTCGCGCGCAACGTTCTCGGCCGTCACGCCCATGTGGATCGAATGGAAGGGGTCGTGCAGCGCGCCCAGCATCATGTCGAGCAGCTTTGCGTCGCCCATGCGCGCGCCCCAGCGGGCCGCCGGGGCCAGATACGGCGCGCGGCTCATGCTTTCGGCGCCGCCGCCGATGGCGACATCGGCATCGCCCAGCATCACGGTCTGCGCCGCGCTGACGATGGCCTGCAGGCCCGAGCCGCACAGCCGGTTGACCGTCAGGGCCGGCGCGTCGATCGATACGCCGCCGTCGACCGCCGCCACGCGCGCCAGATACATGTCGCGCGGCTCGGTCTGAATCACATTGCCGAACACGACGTGGCCGACTTCGCCGCCCTGCACGCCAGCTCGGGTCATCGCCTCGCGCACCACCATCGCGCCGAGCTCGGTCGGCGACAGGTCTTTCAGGCTGCCGCCGAAGGTTCCGATCGGGGTCCGTACGCCGCTGACCACCACCACTTCACGGGTCATGTCTGTCTCCATTGGGTAATGTTGCACCGCAAAGTATAGCCCTGCGGTTCATTTTCCGAACGATCGTACTTTTACCTAATGTTGGCGCGGCGATCACGCCGTCGGCTGGCATGCCGCATGCGTTACGCGACCGCCTCGCCCCAGAGGTCGTGGCCGTCGGCGCCGGTGATTCGCACCGAAACGAACTCGCCGGTCTTGTAACGCTGATACGGCTTGGCGGGCGGATCGATATAGACCAGTCCGTCGATCTCGGGCGCATCGGCGGCCGAGCGGCCGATGCCGCCATCCTGGTTGACCTCGTCGACCAGTACGCGCAGCGTCTGGCCCACCTTGCGCTCCAGGCGGCGAGCGGACACTGCCTCGGCAACTTCCATGAAGCGCGCACGGCGCTCCTCTCGTACTTCGTCCGGCAGCGCGCCGGGCAAGTCGTTGGCCGTTGCGCCCTCGACCGGCGAATAGGCGAAGCAGCCGACGCGATCGAGCTCTGCCTCGGCGATGAAATCGAGCAGCGTCTGGAATTCGGCCTCGGTCTCGCCCGGGAAGCCAGCGATGAAGGTGCTGCGGATGGTCAGGTCCGGACAGATCTCGCGCCACGCGCGAATCCGCTCCATGGTCTTCTCGGCGTTCGCCGGACGTTTCATGCGCTTGAGCACGTCCGGGTGCGCATGCTGCAGCGGCACGTCCAGATACGGCAGCACGTGGCCGTCGTTCATCAGCGGGATGATCTCGTCGACATGCGGATACGGATAGACATAGTGCAGACGCACCCAGGCGCCGTACTCGCGGGCCAGCTCGCCCAGCGCACCGACCAGCTCGGTCATGCGGGTCTTCAGCGGACGGCCGTTCCAGAAGCCGGTGCGGTACTTGACGTCCACGCCGTAGGCGCTGGTGTCCTGCGAAATCACCAGCAGTTCCTTGACGCCGGACTTGAACAGGTTCTCGGCTTCGAGCATCACCTCGGCCACCGGACGCGACACCAGGTCGCCGCGCATCGACGGAATGATGCAGAACGAGCAGCGGTGATTGCAGCCCTCGGAAATCTTCAGATAGGCGTAGTGCTTGGGGGTCAGCTTGATGCCGGCGGGCGGCACCAGATCGATGAAGGGATCGTGCGGCTTCGGCAGGTGCGTGTGCACGGCCTGCATCACCTCGCCGAGCGCATGCGGGCCGGTAACGGCCAGCACCTTCGGATGCACGCTGGTGACGATGTCGTTGCCGCCGGCGTCCTTCTTGGCGCCGAGGCAGCCGGTGACGATCACCTTGCCGTTCTCGGTCAGCGCTTCGCCGATCGCGTCCAGGCTCTCCTGCACGGCCTCGTCGATAAAGCCGCAGGTATTGACCACTACCAGGTCGGCGCCGTCATAGGTGCCGCTGATGGCATACCCCTCGGCACGCAGCTGGGTAATGATCTGTTCGGAATCGACGAGGGCCTTGGGGCAGCCCAGGGAAACCATGCCGATCTTGGGGATCGAATTCTGTTCAGTGCTTGAATTCAAGGGATCTTTCACGGGACTCTGTTCTATTTGATGCGCATGAGGCACACAGTCCCCAGTGACACGAAGCCGGGCGATATTCTACCGCGCTTGGTGGGCCGGCGACCGCTACGAAACGGTTGGCCACGCATTTCTCCAGAGAACGTACGCGCAAACGTTGGTGCGCCTTGGGCGATCGAATCGTCTGTCGGGCGGCTTCCCGACAGGCACACCCTGACCGTGAACCCCGCGAGCAAGCGCGTGATCTCCGGCCATGCCGGAATAGTCATCCAAAGGCATGAAGCTGTGATCAAACGCCTAGCAAAGGGTTGAGCATGGAATTCATCTCCATCCGGGTCAAGCATGTCAGGAGATTCATGACAGCATCCTTCCAACAGGGCTCGTCTTCTCGGAGAGCACCGGGCCATCTTGAAGGCGCCCTGAGTCGTGTGTCGACTGTCCGACACTACCTTCCCGGGCGCCGAGCGCGGGATGCCTCGCGCATAGAAAAACCTCCAAAACAACCGGGGGTTTTTTTACTTCGTTGATGTGGGCTGGTGGCTCTTAGGCACCCGATACGATGGTATGGCCGGTATCGGAACCTGAAACCTCAATGCCATGTCCTGCGCGAACTGTCGATAGTAGGGCCACAGATGATAAGGCATGTTGTGGGCAGCGAACTCCTCGACACCCTCTTGCGGAAGCTCATCAGGATTTGCGTTTGCAACTGCATACTCAACGGCGAAGTCGACCTTCAAGTCAAGAACCACGTCATCGTCATTGAGGTCCTCGGTATCAGCTGGGATGGCCTGACCCTCGCGCTTCACGATCCGAGTGCGAGTGCATACGAGGAATTTCATGAAGTTTGCTGCCCTTTCGTCTTCGCCCTCCGTCTCCCGAGGAAACACGATCTCCGCTACGGAAATGTCTCCCGTCGTCCAGTTCACACGAGTGAAGCTACTCAGCGCTTGGCGACGATCAAACCACGAGGCTACAGTCGCCTCAACCTTCGTGGGGTAGGCAGTCTGAATATGCAGATGTGGGAGTACCTTCTCTAGAGCTTCTCTGTTCATGCTGCTGCTTTATAGGTAACGCTGTCGTTTGCACCCTTGACGAGCTTCAGTCGGCGGCTGTGAACCACAACGCCTTCCCGAGGCACGCAGGCGTCGCCAAGCTCGGTTACGCTAAACGAAGGTTTCCGCGACGCAGCCGAGTGGGGCTCCAACTTGATCTCAAGATGCATCTGAAGCGCATGGGCGACTTCCGATGCGGTCGCAATAGTTACATTGTGATTGCCGCCGAAGAGGCGACTAAGGAAAGAAGGCTTCTTATCCAGTCGCTCAGCGAGCGCCTTTTGCGTCAGCCCCGATTTCTTCATTTGCTCAACGAGCTGTCGCGACAGTTCAAGTAGCGCGCGCTCGGTCCAGTACTCATGAGATTGCCGTGCCCGCTGGAATGCTTCCTTGTAGCGGCTGCTAATCTTCATCTTCCTCTCCTTCGTCATACTCAAGGGTACCGTTCTTCTTGGCTGCCTCATACTCAGCGAACATCTGTTGGGCCGCTTTGATGAGGGTTTTAGGAGTCTTCCCAGACTTGCCACCAGCCTTGTAAAACAGCTTCGACAGCACAATCACCTTGCCCGCATCATAGAAATACAGCAATCGAAGCGTGCCGGTGACATCAAACTGCCAAATCTTCGGGTCGTCACTCACATGATGCGTGCGGTTTTCAGCATAGGCCTCCGGCCCGTGCTGCGCAGCATGTCCAAGGAAAGCGAAACAGCGTTCCGCATCCTTGTCGCCGACAAACCCCTCCAGCACGCCATCGCCCCGGGCGTTCAACACCTCATACACGGACCACGTGTCTTGGACAACGGCAGCTATACGCAAGATATTAACTTATAAGTGAATCTTCAAGGGGAAAGTACTACCGAATTCTGTGGAATTCTGTCGACGACCACCCTCAGAAGGATAGGAAGCAGCCTTAAGCGTCTCATTCTAAGGCCGAACGACCCCCTTGAGTCACTTGTAGCAGCTCACCGATCAGTACATTTGCGATCTTTCGGACAGCCGAGTGATACGAAGCCCACCTTCGGCGTGGTGGCAGCGGTGCCGGTAACGGCGCCGACGGGGGACGAGGACGGAGAGGACGACTGAGACGACATGGATTTCGCGGTGTGGGGGCGGCGCCGTCACGCGGCGCGCGCTGTCTGGGGCCGCGACCTGCCATCCCGAAGACGGCCGTGGCGGCGGAACGACCGCGATTCTACCCCGAGACCACCGCATCGGCAGGCGCGCGCTGCGCGCCGCCGCTACCGCTGCCGACCGGCGGCCGCTTCAGCCCTGGCCGGTCTTCTTGTTGTTGTCCGGCTGATTGAACGGGAAGTTGCCGAACATGTTCTTGGCCTGGTTCTGCATCTGCTCCTGCATCTGCACGAACAGGTTCTTGCTCTGCTCGATGTAGTTGCTCATCATGCCCTGCATCATCGGCGCCTGCATGTTCATGAATTGCGACCACATGTCGGGGCTGAACGCCTCGCCCGAATAGAGGCCCTTGGAGTTCTCGGCCAGCTTGTTCTGGATGTCGATGAAGGCCTGGATGTTCTTCTCCAGGTAGGTGCCCATCATGCCCTGCATCGCGTGGCCGTAGAAGCGGATGATCTGCGACAGCATGGCGCTGGAGAACATCGGCACGCCACCGGTTTCTTCCTCGAGGATGATCTGCAGCAGGATGCTGCGCGTCAGTTCGTCACCCGACTTGGCATCGACGACCTTGAACTCCTCGTTGTCCATCACGAGCTGTTTGACATCGGCCAGGGTGATATAGGTGCTGGTCTGCGTGTCGTAGAGCCGGCGATTGGGATATTTCTTGATCAGTCGCTCTGCGCCTTTCTTGGTGGTGGCCATCGGTGCTCTATCCTTTTGTAGTCCGCTGCCGGTGCGCTGACGCCGCAGCCCGTGCTCGTGCGGCACGGTCGATCGTTCGCTGTTGCACCGCATGCCGTGCAGTGCGCAATCCGGCAACGCTTGCGGCGCGGGGCCGATCCGCCGGCGATGGGCGCGATCCGCGTCGTATTTCTGGATGTTCCAAATTGGTGCCGGCGGCGTTAATGCCCTGATTCTATGCTTAACAAGGCACTGTGAAAAGGCGCGGGCGCTAAGGAAAACCCGCAAGCAAACGCGCGAAATCGCCGGATAAAGGAATGAAGAAGCGATGCGTCCGGATGCGGCGCACACGCATGCCAGCACGGTGCTGCGGCGCGTCCAACGCAGCGCAGCACCGCCCAGACGCGGCGCGCCCGGCGTCGGGCCGGACAGTGCCGGCCCGGCCCGGTCAGCCCATGTGCAGGCCGCCGTTCAGCGAGAAGTCGGCACCGGTCGCGAAGCCCGATTCGTCCGACGCCAGCCAGGCGCAGATCGACGCGATCTCCTCCGGTTGGCCCAGGCGCTTGACCGGGATCGTGCCGACGATCTTGTCGAGCACGTCCTGGCGGATCGCCTTGACCATATCGGTGGCGATATAGCCCGGGGAGACCGTGTTGACCGTCACGCCCTTGGTCGCGACTTCCTGCGCCAGCGCCATCGTGAAGCCATGCAGGCCGGCCTTCGCGGTCGAGTAGTTGGTCTGGCCGAACTGGCCCTTCTGACCGTTGACCGACGAGATATTGACGATCCGGCCCCAGCCGCGATCGGCCATGCCGTCGATGACCTGCTTGGTCACGTTGAACAGCGAGGTCAGGTTGGTATCGATCACCGCGTCCCAGTCGGCGCGCGTCATCTTGCGGAACACCACGTCGCGCGTGATGCCCGCATTGTTGATCAGCACATCGACCTCGCCGACCTCGGCCTTGACCTTGTCGAACGCCGCCTTGGTGGAATCCCAGTCGGCCACATTGCCCTCGGAGGCAATGAAGTCGAAGCCGAGCGCCTTCTGCTGTTCCAGCCAGCGCTCGCGGCGCGGCGAATTCGGGCCGCAGCCCGCCACCACCCGGAAGCCGTCCTTGAACAGCCGCTGGCAGATCGCGGTACCGATACCGCCCATGCCGCCCGTTACGTATGCAATGCGCTGAGTCATATCCACTCCTGATCAGATTCTTGTTATCGACGCCGGCGCGCCGGGCGGACGGCGCCATGCCGCCCGCATCCACACCCTGCCCGCCGGCCCGCCCCTCCTCACCGTTCGACGGCGAGCGCCACCCCCATGCCGCCGCCGATGCACAGCGACGCCAGGCCCTTCTTCGCATCGCGGCGCTTCATTTCGTGCAGCAGCGTCACCAGAATGCGGCAGCCGGAAGCGCCGATCGGATGGCCGATCGCGATCGCGCCGCCATTGACATTGACCTTGTCGGTGTCCCAGCCCATCTGCTTGTGCACCGCCAGCGCCTGCGCGGCGAAGGCCTCGTTGATCTCCATCAGGTCCAGGTCCTGCACGGTCCAGCCGGCGCGCGACAGGCAGCGCTGCGAAGCCGGCACCGGGCCCATGCCCATCACCTTCGGATCGACGCCGGCATTGGCAAACGCGCGGATCGTCGCGAGCGGCGTCAGGCCGAGCTCGCGCGCCTTGGCGGCCGACATCACCACCACCGCGGCGGCGCCGTCGTTGATGCCCGACGCGTTGGCCGCGGTCACGGTCCCGGACTTGTCGAAGGCCGGCTTCAGGCCCGCGATGCTCTCCAGCGTGGCGCCGTGGCGCACGAACTCGTCGGTGGCAAACGCCAGCGGTTCGCCCTTGCGCTGCGGAATCATCACGGGGACGATTTCCTCGTCGAAGCGGCCGGCTTTCTGCGCGGCCTCGGCCTTGTTCTGCGAACTGACCGCGAACTCGTCCTGCGCCTCGCGCGAGATGCCGTATTCCTTGGCGACGTTCTCGGCGGTGATGCCCATGTGGTACTGGTTGTAGACGTCCCACAGGCCGTCGACGATCATCGTGTCGATCAGCTTGGCGTCGCCCATGCGGAAGCCGTCGCGCGAACCGGGCAGCACGTGCGGCGCCGCGCTCATGTTCTCCTGACCGCCGGCCACGACGATCTCGGCATCGCCCGAGGCGATCGCGTTGGCGGCCAGCATCACCGCCTTCAGGCCCGAACCGCAGACCTTGTTGATCGTCATCGCCGGGACCATATGCGGCAGCCCGGCCTTGATCGCGGCCTGGCGCGCCGGGTTCTGTCCCGAGCCTGCGGTCAGCACCTGACCCATGATCACTTCGCTGACCTGCTCCGGCTTGACGCCGGCGCGCTCCAGCGCGGCCTGGATGACGATCGCGCCCAATTCGGGTGCCGGCACCTTTGCCAGCGACCCGCCGAATTTGCCTACCGCGGTACGGGCGGCCGATACGATCACAACGTCAGTCATGTTCTGTCCTCTCAATGGAATACGGATACTGCGGATTCAGGATGGTTCGATGTCGATGCGAAGCGCAGACGGGACGCAGTCGATCGGCGCGATCGCCCTGAGCGGTTGCCGGTCCGACGTTGTCTGCCGTGTCGCGTTGCCCCGGTTCTCTAAGCCTTTGCCTTGACGTAGCGGCCCGGCGCCGGCTCGATGGCCGGATAGTCGCGGCTGCCGTACTGCGTCGGCGCCGCCTTTTTCGCGCCGGCATGTTTGCCGAGCCAGGCGAACCAGTCCGGCCACCAGCTGCCCGGCACCTCGGTGGCGCCGGCCAACCAGTCGTTCGGGTTGTCGGGCAATTCGTCGTTCAGCCAGTGGCTGCGCTTCTTCTTCGCCGGCGGGTTGATCACGCCGGCGATATGGCCGGAGGCCCCCAGCACGAAGCGCAGGTCGTTGGACAGCAGCCGCGTCGATGCATACGCCGCGGTCCACGGCACGATATGGTCCTCGCGGGAGCCATACACATAGGTCGGCACGTCGATCTTGCCCAGGTCGACCGGCACGCCGCAGACGGTCAGCTTGCCCGGCACCTTCAGCTCGTCCTGCAGATAGGTATGGCGCAGATACCAGCAATACCAGGGGCCCGGCAGATTGGTCGCGTCGCCGTTCCAGAACAGCAGGTCGAACGGCACCGGCGTGTTGCCCTTCAGATAGTTGTCGACCACATAGTTCCAGACCAGATCGTTCGGCCGCAGGAACGAGAACGTGTTGGCCAGCTCGACGCCGCGCAGCAAGGCGCACGGCGCGCCGGCCGCGCCGCCCAGCGTCGCTTCGCGCAACTGCACGTGGGCTTCGTCGACGAAGACGTCCAGCACGCCGGTATTGGAGAAGTCCAGCAGCGTGGTCAGCAGCGTCAGGCTCTGCGCGGGACGTTCGCCGCGTCCGGCCAGCACCGCCAGCGCAGTCGACACGATCGTGCCGCCGACGCAGAAGCCGAGCACGTTGATGCGCTCCTGCCCGCTGATCGCGCGCGCGACCTCGATCGCGCGGATCGCGCCGTGTTCGATGTAGTCGTCCCAGGTACGCGCCGCCATGCTGGCATCGGGATTGCGCCACGACACCAGGAACACCGTGTGCCCCTGCTCGACGATATGGCGCACCAGCGAGCTTTCCGGCTGCAGGTCGAGGATGTAGTACTTGTTGATGCAGGGCGGCACCATCAGCAGCGGCCGCGCATGCACCTTGGCGGTCAGCGGCTTGTACTGCAGCAGCTGGAAGTATTCGTTTTCGTAGACCACCGCGCCCTCGGTGATCGCGACATTGCGCCCGACCTCGAAGGCGGACTCGTCGGTCTGCGAGATCTTGCCGCGCGTCAGGTCCTCGAGCATGTTGCGCAGACCCGCGCGCAGCGATTCGCCGTTCGACTCGATCAGGCGCCGCTGCGCCTCGGGATTGGTGGCAAGGAAATTGGCCGGCGACATCGCGTCGACCCATTGCGCCACGGCAAAGCGGATGCGCTGCCGCGTCTTGGCATCGGCCTCGACTGCATCGGCCATCTCGCTCATCGCACGCGCGGTCAGCAGGTAGAAGGCCGCGGCATAGCGATACGGCGCGTTACTGCGCCAGGCATCGCCGGCAAAGCGGCGGTCGCTCAGTTGCACCTGCTGCTGATCACCGGCGGCCATCGCGCGCCACAGGTCGGTGAAACCCTGCATGAAGCGCTGCTGGATGTCGGCCAGTTGGGCGGGAGCGATCTTGATGCCCGGAAAGGCCCCACCGGGAAATGCACCACCGGCGAATGCACCGCCAGGCAAGGCGCCCAGCGCCGCGAAGGCATCCGCGCCCGGCATGCCGAACGGCATGCCGCCATTGGCCTGGGCCTGCCTGGACCACTCCAGCCATGTTGCTGGATCGAATGGCCCCGGCGTCGATGAAAACGGTGTGGTCTTTTCTTCCTGTGCGGAAGCTGCCGCGCCTTTGCCGGTCGCCATGATGTCGTGTCTCTCTGCCGTCTGATGGGTGAGCCGGCCCGGAACGCCGCTCAGCGATTCGCTCCGGGAGAACCGGCATGCGTCGCGCTCCTCCGGCCACGGAGCGCGTGCGGTATGCTTGCCGAATGACGGCCAGCGCGCTTTCCACGACACGCCGTGGTGCGGGGCGCTGCGGCCGCGCAGTTACTCGCCGTCCGGGGCATTGTTGCCTTGCAACGACGACGCTGTCAATGCGGGAAACGTCTTGACTCAAAGGCGCTCCGCGCGCCGCGATCGAGCCCCGGACAGTGTCCACCAGGAGGATGAAATTCCGATGTATATCGTCGCGATCGGCTGGCTCTACGTCGCGCTGATGATGGCCATCACCGAACACACGGTGGTGGCCGCGGTCGCCACCTTCCTGCTGTATGGCGTCGGGCCCGTCGCGCTGCTGCTCTATATTCTTGGCACGCCGGGACGCCGCAAGCGGCGGCGCGCGGCAGAACAGGCGGCCGAGGCGGCGGCCAAGACCGCGGCCGCGACACCGCCGGAGGCTGGCAGCAATCCGTGAGGCAAATGTCCGGTCGTTCGGACAATAGGGCAGCTGAGCTTGCGTCGGGCTGCCCTGCCCTCGATTCGGCGGCTTATCGTGCCACCGACATCGGCGCCAACCACACCAGACTCGCCATCCGCCCGGTCACGCCATCGCGCCGATACGAATAGAAGCGCTGCGGATCGCTGACCGTACAGGCATCGCCGCCGTAGACATCGACACAACCGGCACGTGCGAGCCGGATGCGAGCGAGCGCATACAGGTCCGCCAGGTATTTGCCGGCCGCGGCGGACCGGAACGCCTGCTCCACCGCTTCGCGCTCGTGCGGCAAAGCCCGCTCGATAAACGCGGAACGGACTTCGGCACCGACTTCGAATGCATCGGGCCCGATCGCCGGGCCGAGCCATGCGAGCCACTGCGGCGAAGATCCGGCGTCCGCGCGTTGTTTGGCCATGCGGTCCAGCGTGGCCTCGATCACGCCCTCGCACAGGCCGCGCCAACCCGCATGCGCGGCACCGACCACCGTGCCGGCACGATCGCACAACAGGACCGGCAGGCAGTCGGCCGTCATTACCGCGCAGACCTGTCCCGGGGCCGTGCTGATGCTGGCATCGGCGCGCGGCGGTGCGTCGTTCGCCGAGCCATCGACTTCATCACCATCATCGGCACCCTCGCCACCCTCGGCCGTCACCACCGCACAGCCATGCACCTGGTCGAGCCATCTGGGCGCCGACGGCAGCCAGGCCCGCAGTCGCCGCCGGTTCTGCGCGACCGCATCGGCATCGTCGCCGACATGGGTGCCGAGATTGAGCCCGCCCGCGCTGCCGTCCGCCAGACCGTACGGCCCGCGGCTGACGCCGCCGCTGCGCGTCGTGGACAGCGCGCGGACCTGCGCCGGCGCCGGCCAATCGGGAATCAATGGCGAGAGCCGGCCGGCATCATCGTTGGTCATCGGCGCCCCGCATCGTCGCGATCGTCATCGTCATCGTCACCATCGTCGTCGCCCTCATAGAGGATGGCGCCGTCCCACGCTTCGCCCTCCTCGTCGTCCGCGCCGTAGTCGCGCTCCTCCAGCGTGGTGAACTCGAGCGCATCGATCAGCGCCTGCAGATCGTCCGGCGCGGGCGCACGCCACGACATCGCCTTGCCGCTGACCGGATGCACCAGCCCGAGGCGATAGGCATGCAGCGCCTGCCGTTCGAACGGCACCGGCAGCGGTGCCTTGATGGCCGGGCGCTGGCCGCGCTGCGTGGCGCGGTGATAGACCGGATCGCCCAGCAGCGGATGGCCGATCGATTCGAAATGCACGCGAATCTGATGGGTGCGGCCGGTCTCGAGCTGGCACATCACCATCGACACGCAGCCGCGTCCTAGCGGCGCCACGCCGAGCGTGCGGAAATGCGTGCGCGAGGGCTTGCCGCTGGCGGTATGCACGATCGCCATGCGGGTGCGCTCGCGCGGATCGCGGCCGATCGGCGCATCGATGGTGCCTTCGTCGGGCGCCTCGCCCCACACCAGCGCCAGATAGGTCCGCTTGACCGTGCGGGCCTGCAGTTGCCGCACCAGATCGGTCTGCGCGGTCAGCGAGCGCGCCACCACCATCAGCCCCGAAGTCTCCTTGTCGAGCCGATGGACGATGCCCGCGCGCGGCAGCGCGGCAGCGGCCGGATCGCGATGCAGCAGCCCGTTGAGCACGGTGCCGCTCCAGTTGCCGGCGGCGGGATGCACGACCAGCCCGGCCGGTTTGTCGATCACCAGCAGCGCTGCGTCTTCGTAGACGACCTCCAGCGGTACCGGTTCTGCCGTGAAGGCCAGCGTCTCGGGCGCGGCCTGCGGCCTGACCTCGATGCGTTGCCCCATCTGCACGCTGTCGCGCGGCCGGCGCACGGCGCCATCGACGGTCACGGCGCCGCTGTCGATCCACTGCTGGATGCGGCTGCGCGAGAATTCGCTGAGCTGGCGGGCCAATAATTTATCGAGCCGTTCTCCGTGTGCGGCGCTGTCGACTTCCAGCACCACTGGCACCATGTCGGCGCCGCTTTCCGCCTCGACAAGTGCGGCCGCGGGCAGCTCGTCGAAATCCTCCAGGTCGGTTTCGACCGCCGTATTGCGGTCCGCCTCGCTGTCGAGGGCCGCTTGCGGGCTGGCGACCGAGGGGCTTGGGCTATAATGCTTGACGCTTTTTTTCATCCGGAATAGGTTGCCCATGCAATCGATGAGCACGAGACGCGCCAGTTGGCGCGCAAGAGTTGGAGCGATGTTGCTCGCGGGCGGCTGCGTCATGCTGTCGGCATGCGGCCTGCTCTCGGAACAACCCGACGAAACCACGGGTTGGTCAGCCAACAAATTATATTCGGAAGCCAAGGACGCCCTCGACAGCGGCGACTATCCGCGCGCGGTCAAGCTGTACGAGAAGCTCGAGGGCCGCTATCCGTTCGGCCGCTTCGCGCAGCAGGCGCAGATCGATACGGCCTACGCCAACTACAAGGATGGCGAGACCGCGGCCGCGCTGGCGTCGGTCGACCGCTTCATCCAGCTGCACCCGAACCACCCCAGCGTCGATTACGCCTACTACCTGAAGGGGCTGATCAACTTCAACGACAACCTCGGCTGGCTCGGCCGCTTCTCGGGTCAGGACCTGAGCGAGCGCGATCCGAAGGCGGCGCGGGCGGCGTACGACGCGTTCCATACGCTCGTCACGCGCTTCCCCGAAAGCAAGTACACGCCGGATGCCGCCGCGCGGATGCAGTACATCGTCAATTCGCTGGCCCAGCACGAAGTCCACGCGGCGCGCTACTACTATCGCCGCGGCGCCTATCTGGCGGCGGTCAATCGCGCGCAACAGGCACTGAAGGACTACGATGGCGCGCCGGCCAACGAAGAAGCGCTGTACATCATGATCCGTTCGTACGAAGCGTTGGGCATGAAGGACCTGCGCGACGATACGATGCGCGTGATGCAGACCAACTTCCCCGACAGCGACTTCATCAAGTACGGCGAGCGCCGCGACAAGGACAAGCCGTGGTGGAAGCTGTTCTGATCGATCAGCGACTCGCATAAGCGACTGCCCAAAAAAAGCCCGGTTCGGCAATCCGAACCGGGCTTTTTCATTGGCGCCGCCATACCGTTGCGGTCCGCGCGCCCTATTCCTTCTTCAGTCCCTGCAGGAACGCAATCACCGTATCGCGCTCGCGCGTGCGCTTGAACGGCGGCAGGCTCTGCCAGATCTGCCGCCCATAGGGCTTCTCGACCAGCCGCGTGTCGCAGATCACCAGCACGCCGCGGTCGGTTTCCGAGCGAATCAGCCGGCCCGCGCCCTGCTTCAGCGTGATCACCGCGTGCGGCAGCTGGTGCACGGCGAACGGGCTCAGGCCCTTCTTCTGCAACGCCTCCATGCGCGCGGCCAGCACCGGATCGTCGGGCGGCGCGAACGGCAGCTTGTCGATCACCACCAGCGACAACGCTTCGCCGCGCACGTCGACACCCTCCCAGAAGCTCTGACTGCCGACCAGCACCGCATTGCCCAGCTCGCGGAAGCGGTCGAGCAGCTCGGTGCGGCTCGCCTGGCCCTGCACCAGGATCGGCAGCTGCAGTCCGCGCTCGGCGAACGCCTCGTACAGCAGGTCGGAGGCGCGCTGCACCGCGCGCAGCGTGGTGCAAAGCAGGAAAGTGCGCCCGCCGGCCGCTTCGATCAGCGGCAAGGCGGCCGCCACCACGGCGTCGGTGAACTGCGGCGACTGCGGCGCCGGCAGCTCGCGCGGCACGTACAGCAGGCCCTGCTCGCCGTAGTCGAAGGGACTGGGCAGCGACAGCGAGCGGTCCTTGTCGAGTCCCAGCTGGGCGGCATAGTGGGCGAAATTGCCTTTGACCGACAGCGTCGCCGACGTGAAGATCCACGCGCGCGGATGGCCGGCCCGCTGGCGCGAAAAGATCGGTGCGATCGACAGCGGCGTGCGGTGCAGCTGCACGGTGTGGGAGAACACCTCGACCCAGCGCACCGTTTCGGGCGGCCTGGCGTTCGGCGCCATCCCGGCGGAAGTCGACGCATCGCCGGCGGGCCCCTCCGAGGCAACGTCAGACTCCGGCAGCGTTGTCGTTCCCGTCAACGCCGGCTGCTCGGCCGCGGCACCGGACTCGCCCGCCTCGGCCACAAGCTGCGGCGCCGGGCTGTCGTCGCGCCAGGCGGCCAGCCGCTGCGCCAGCTCCAGCGCGCGCCGATGGCACTGCTCCAGCGATTCGGCGCGCTCGGCCTGGCTCTGCAGCAGGGCGACCACATCGTCCAACGCCTTCTCCAGCGCATCGAGCGTCTCGAAGAACGGCTCGCCGATGCGCGCGTCGGCCTCGATCTGCCCCAGCGCCAGCCGCACGTTGTCCTTGCCGAAAGCCAGCCGCAGATCGCGCGTGGCACGCTCGAACGGCGCGACGATGCCGACCCAGTCGGCCGCATCGCGCGCATGCGACAGGCCCTCGGCCACCGTATCGCGCGCCAGCTCCAGCAGCTGGCTCGTCGACAGGCTGTCGCCGAAGAACAGCGTCGCGGTCTCCGGCAGCTGGTGCGCCTCGTCGAAGATCACGGTATTCGCGGCCGGCAGCAGCTCGGCCATGCCGGTATCGCGCAGCACCACGTCGGCGAAGAACAGATGATGGTTGACCACCACCAGGTCGGCCTGCTGCGCTTCCTTGCGCGCCCGCATCACGAAGCATTCCTTGTGGTGCGGGCATTCGGTGCCCAGACAGTTGTCGCGGGTCGAGGTCACCAGCTGCCATACCGGCGCGTTCTCCGGCACGCTGGCCAGTTCGGCCTTGTCGCCCGACGACGTGGTCTTGGCGAAGTTGGCGATCTCGCGCAGCCACGCCGCGTCCTGCTTGGACGCCAGCCGCCCATTCATCTGCGCCCGCTCCATGTGGTAGTGGCAGACGTAGTTGGCGCGGCCCTTGAGCAGCGCAACCGAGACCGGCACATTGAGCGCGCGGCGCACGGTCGGAATGTCGCGCAGGAACAGCTGGTCCTGCAGGTTCTTGGTCCCGGTCGACAGGATCACCTTGCCGCCCCACAGCATCGCGGGCACCAGATAGGCAAAGGTCTTGCCGGTGCCCGTGCCGGCCTCGACGATCACCGTATCGTGCGCCTCGATCGCATCGGCCACCGCGGTTGCCATCTTCGCCTGCGCGTCGCGCGGCCGGTAGCCGTCGATGGCCTGCGCCAGCGTGCCGGTCGGCGCGAAGATGCGCGCCAGCGCCGCGGCGCGCGCGTCGGCCGCGTCCGGCTGAATGGCGGGACCGGCGGCATCGTCGCCGGGATGGGAAAGATCGGAATCGGACAAGGGGCTGGCAGGAATTCGGTGCGCCGCCGGCGATGGCCGGCGGCGCGGGCATGGCGGACCGCGGGATCGCGGAGCGGGAGATCAGGCGGGTACGTCGGGTTCGAGCTGCAGCTGCAGCAGCGTGATGGCGTCCTTCAACTTCAGCCGGCGCTTTTTCAGCCGGCGCAAATGCAGTTCATCGTGGCCGGCCTCGCCGGACAGCCGGTCGATCAGATAGTCCAGATCGCGGTGTTCGATCTGCAGCTCGATGATCTGGCGTTCGAGGGTGTTCAGATCGCGGTCCATCGTCCATTGGCCTCCCCCACCGGCGACGTCCATCATCAGAAGCCGAACGGCCGCGGCGACTCGCCGCTGCCCTGCTTTTCCTTGGCCTTGGCGCGGCGCTCCTCGACCTCGCGCTGCCGCTGGATCGCCTGCTGCTGCTTCGCTTCGTACGCCTTGGCGTTCTCGGCACGCTGGCGCGCCTGTTCGGCACCGCGCTCGCGCGCCTCGCGCATCCGCGCGTCGTAGTCGGCCTGCTTCTGCTGGTAGGCCGCGGCGTTGGCGGCGCGCTCGGGCGCCTCGGCCTGCCGCTGCGCGTCGCGCAGCTTCTGCTCCTGCTGCTTGCGCTCGAAATCGGCGCGATTGGCCTGCTCCTCGGCGGCGCGCTGCGGCTGGCTGGCCTCGTACTCGGCCTGACGCAGCGCCTGCTCGCGGTCGCGCCTGGCGGCCTTGAACGCGCGCTCGGCCTCGCCGATCTCGAGCTCCCGCTCGCGCAGCACCGCCAGCTCGGCGCGCTGGGTTTCCTTGGCGCGCTCGATGCAATTGGTGACGAAGAACTTGTCGTAGCAGGCGCGCTCGGCAGTGGCGAAGCGGTAGTTCGTCCAGGCGCGCGAGTCGGACACCGCCTTGCGCTCGGCGTCGAAGTCGCGAGGCGGCGCCAGATCCGCGGAGCCGGCGGCCGGTGCAGACGTCGGTGCAGACGTCGGTGCGGACGTCGGCGCAGCGGTCGGTGCAGCGGCCGGGCCCTGCGCCAGCGCCGCCGGCAGCGGCACGGCCAGGCACGCCAGTGCCAGCATCAGGCCCTTGGCCAGCCCGGTGGCAGCCGTCGTTGCCGCGCGCTCGGCGGCCGGAAAACATGCCGGCAATGCGGCCCGTTGTGGCTTGAGGTTCATGGGGCGGATTCTACCATCGGGGCATGCGGCCGCGCCCACGGGCGCCCGCCTGCCGGCCCGGTTCGGGGCGCGATTCAGAATCGATCCCCGTGCCTGCCGCATGCCGGATGAAGCGCCCTTCGCTTGTGGCAAAATGCCCCGCTTTCGACTGAGTGTTTTTCCGATGTCCAACCTGCCAGCTTCCGTCACGCAAAAGATCGTGTCGCTCATCGCGGCCGAGCTGTCCGTCCAACCCCGCCAGGTGGCGGCGGCCGTCGAACTGCTCGACGAAGGCGCCACCGTGCCGTTCATCGCGCGCTACCGCAAGGAGGTCACCGGCAACCTCGACGACACGCAGTTGCGCGCGCTCGAGGAACGGCTGCTGTACCTGCGCGACATGGAGGAACGCCGTGCCGCGATCCTGGCGTCGATCGAGGAACAGGGCAAGCTGACCCCCGAGCTGCGCACCGCGATCGAGGCCGCGGTCACCAAACAGGCGCTGGAAGACCTGTACCTGCCCTACAAGCCAAAGCGCCGCACCCGCGCCCAGATCGCGCGCGAATGCGGCCTGGAGCCGCTGGCGCACGCACTGCTGGCCGACCCCACGCTGGAGCCGCAGGCTGAGGCCACCAAGTACGTCAACGGCAAGCCCACCGCCGACGGCGGCGTGCCCGACGTCAAGGCCGCGCTGGACGGCGCACGCGACATCCTGTCGGAGCAGTTCGGCGAGACTGCGGAGCTGCTGGGCAAGCTGCGCGAGCATCTGTGGTCCAACGGCGTGGTCACCTCGTCGGTGGTCGAAGGCAAGGAAACCGCCGAGGAAGAGAAATTCCGCGATTACTACAACTACAGCGAGACCATCCGCACGATCCCGTCGCACCGCGCGCTGGCGCTGTTCCGCGGCCGCAATGCCGGCGTGCTGATGATCAAGCTGGGCCTGGGCGAGGAACAGGACGCGCTGGTGCCCCACCCTTGCGAGGCGATGATCGCGCGCCATGTCGGCATCCAGAATCTGAACCGCCCCGCGGACAAATGGCTGGGCGATGTCTGCCGCTGGTGCTGGCGCGTCAAGGTGCAGCCGCATCTGGAAACCGAACTGCTGACCCAGCTGCGCGAAAGCGCGGAAGGCGAGGCGATCAAGATCTTCGGCCGCAATCTGCATGAGCTGCTGCTGGCCGCCCCGGCCGGTCCGAAGGCGGTGATGGGCATCGACCCGGGCATCCGCACGGGCTGCAAGATCGCGGTGGTCGACGCCACCGGCAAGCTGCTGGAGACGGCGACGATCTATCCCCACGAGCCGCGCCGCGACTGGAACGGATCGCTCGCTACGCTGGCGCGCCTGGCCAAGCAGCACGGCGTGTCGCTGGTATCGATCGGCAACGGCACGGCCAGCCGCGAGACCGACAAGCTGGTGCAGGACCTGATGCGCCAGGCGCCCGAACTGAAGCTGACCAAGATCGTCGTCAGCGAGGCCGGCGCCTCGGTCTATTCGGCCTCGGAACTGGCGGCGAAGGAATTCCCCGATCTGGACGTGTCGCTGCGCGGCGCCGTGTCGATCGCGCGCCGGCTGCAGGACCCGCTGGCCGAACTGGTCAAGATCGATCCGAAGTCGATCGGCGTCGGCCAGTACCAGCACGACGTCAACCAGCGCGAACTGGCGCGCACGCTCGATGCGGTGGTCGAGGACTGCGTGAATGCCGTGGGCGTCGACGTCAACACCGCCTCGGTGCCGCTGCTGGCGCGCGTGTCGGGCCTGAACAGCGTGCTGGCGCGCAATATCGTCGAGTTCCGCGACGCCAACGGCGCCTTCCCCAATCGCGACGCGCTGAAGAAGGTGCCGCGGCTGGGCGACAAGACCTTCGAGCAGGCCGCGGGCTTCCTGCGCATCAACGACGGCGACAATCCGCTGGACCGCTCGTCGGTCCACCCGGAGGCCTACCCGGTGGTCAAGCGCATTCTCGACCATATCAAGAAGGATCTGCGCGAGGTGATGGGCAACCGCGACGCCCTGCGCGGGCTGTCGCCGACGCAGTTCACCGACGACACCTTCGGCGTGCCGACCGTGCGCGACATCCTCGGCGAACTGGAAAAGCCGGGCCGCGACCCGCGTCCGGAGTTCAAGACCGCCACCTTCCAGGACGGCGTCGAGGACATCAAGGACCTGCAGCCCGGCATGGTGCTCGAGGGCGTGGTGACCAACGTCGCCGCCTTCGGCGCCTTCGTCGATATCGGCGTGCACCAGGACGGCCTGGTCCATATCTCGGCGCTGTCGAACAAGTTCGTCAAGGACGCGCACGAGGTCGTCAAGGCCGGCCAGATCGTCAAGGTCAAAGTGATGGAGGTCGACGTCAAGCGCAACCGGATCGGCCTGTCGATGCGCCTGGACGACGAGCCCGGCCAGAGCGGCAATCGCGCCGCCGGCGGCGAGCGGCAGGAGCGCGGCGGCAACCGCCCGAGCCGCGGCTTCCAGGGCGGCGGCCGGCGCGAAGCCGAACCTGCCGGCGCAATGGCGGCGGCGTTTGCGAAGCTGAAGCGGTAAGCAGATACGGGCGCGACCCGGAGCGGCCGCAGGGCCGCCCCGGTGCCGCCCGCCACCGAACGGGATCTCAAAGCCCGCGTTGGTTTTTCGATATCCCCCCGGCTGGTACGGTCGAGACTTCCGGCACGCGTTACGGCGGCAAGCCGGCCGACGTCGCGCACCATTGCCAGGAGGAATCGACGCATGCAGGCAGCCCGCAGTCTTGCCTCGTCCGCGCCCGCGCGGCCCATTTCGAACCATCCCGAACCGGCCGCTGCCAGCGGCCTGCGGGAGTCGCCGCACGCCTCGGATGCAGGCGACGGCATGCCCGCCATCTCGCCCTTGCGCCCGCAATCCGATGCACAGCGCGGAGAGCCCGGCCAGACACTGCTGGATCGTTGGCTGTCATGGGGCCGTCGGCATTTCGGCCTGGCGGCGACGCGCGGCCCCAGCCCGGCGGCGCGCGCCTGGCCTCGCGGACTGGGTTTCGCGGCATTGCCTGAACCCATCGTGATGCAATTGGCCGGATATCTCGGCCCGCGGGACATCAGCGCGCTTTCGCGCGTAGAGCCGCATTGCCGTCGCCTGCTGGGACCGATGGCCTTCTGTCACGGCATCGAGGTGCGCAGCGATCGTGCGGTGACACCGTCGAACCTCGATGCGGTATTGCGCGACAGCGATCCCCTGCAGCCGGGGCCGCGGTCCGAGGTCCTGGTCCGGCTGGGCCGATCAATTTGCCGGATGCCGCCCGCGCTGTGGCTGTCCGCCGCCGGTTCGCTGCTCCGCGCGGTGGAGCGTCTGCCGGTGGCGGCACGGCCCGCACCGCTCGGCATGGTAGCGCTCGTGATGTTGGCATGCGACGACCTGCTCCCGTCAGGCGCCATGCAATCGCGCAGACAGCTGTATCGACGTGTGCAGGACGCACTGATGGGCTTGCCCGTGTCACTACGGGTCGATGCCCTGTCAGTCCTGCTGCGCGACCTCCCGTCGCAGCGAATGGCCGAGCCCCCGGTCAACCACTGGCTGGCCGCGATGGTGGCGTCCACTTTGGAGGTGGAACAGATCTGGACGCTGCGCGACGCGGCACGGCCGACATTCGAAGCGCCGCCGGCCTTTCGCCACGCCGACAATGCCTTGCGCCGCGCCATCGCGGCGTTGCCGGCCGATACGCCCGAGGCATTGCTGTTCGCGTTCGCCATGCCGACGCGCGCGATGCATACGCAGACCGTCACGCAGCACTACGAACGCTTTATCGAGTTCGCCGCCTCCCACCAGGGATCGTCAGCCGCGCTCGGCCATATCGCCGCTGCACGGCTGCTGCCGCTGCTGCCGCCCGAGGACTGCCTGCTGGGCTGGGATGACGTGCTCATGAAGCTGAACGAACTGCCGCCCGATTTGCATTGCTGGCTGCTGGAGGCGCTGGCTGACGCACTTCCCGGACTCCCACCGGAACTGCGGGCGGATTACTGGCTGGTCCTGTATACCCTGGCCATGGCCCGTCTGCGGTCAGACGGCGAGCGCTACATCGTCCTGCGGCAGCTTTGTCGGGTCCAGAACGGGATCGTCGGCGAGCACAACATCGATCTCGTGATCACGCTGATCAACGCCAGCGCCGTGCAAGCGCTGCCGTTCCGTCTCATTCTGCTGCCCCTGGCACTGGTGACCGGCGAGCCGAGAGTGCTGGCGTGGAATATGGTCCTGGACCATGCCGAGGCGCTTGAACCTGAACAGCGCAATCAGGCGCTGCCGGCACTCGCCTCGACACTGGACAGGGCGCCCGACAGCGGCGCCGCATGGGACGCGATTCTCGCCATGACGCTTGAACTGCGTGTCCACGAACAAGGCGCGGCCCTGTCGGCCCTGGCGAATGCCATGGTTCACCTGCCCCGTGAGCAGGTGAATTCGGCGCTGGATCGCCTGCTGGAAGCCGCGGGCCGCTTGCCTCGCCAGGACCGCATCGACTTGCTGGCGCTGCTATCGCGGCTGGTGGTCGAGAGCGGGCTTTGGCAGCAGGTATTCCACGCGATCCAGGCGCTGCCGCGCCTCGATCGGCCGTTGCCGCTGGCCAGTCTTGCCGACAATATCGAACGGCTGCACACGGCAACGGAGATGACGGCGGCCTGGCAACGGATATGGGAAGCCACGCTGGCGTTGCATCCCAACGACCGGCTGCTGCCGTTGATGGCGCTCGATTCGACCCGGAAGAGGCTGCCGACGCGGGGCAGCTGGCTCGCGGAATGGCAGTGGAAACGCCAATTGTCGGCGTTGCCGCGGGCGGACGCCGTCTGGCTGGACAGGTCCGCTTTTCGGGCCAATCCATAGCATTGCGCACCGTCCACGGCGGGACCGCCCGTATGGGCGGCCCGCATGGCGCAACGTCGTTTTCGGGGGCATGGGAACAACAAAAAAGCCTGCAAACGGCAGCGCCGCATGCAGGCTTGTCAGCGATTCGATCGGCGGCGCCTGTCGGCCCCGGCGCCGCGTTCAGATCTCGACCTTGGTCCCCAGCTCCACCACCCGGTTGGCCGGAATGCGGAAGAAGTCGGAAGGCTTCGCGCCGTTCTGATGCATCCACGCGAACAGCGTCTCGCGCCACATCGGCATGCCGGGCAGGCGCGACGGGATCACCGATTCGCGCGCGATGAAGAAGGACGTCTCCATCAGCTCGAATTCCATGTTGAGCTTGCGCTTGGACAGATCGAGCACCTTGTGCACGTCGGGGGTCTCCTTGAAGCCGTATTCCGACTTCAGGATGAAGACGCCGCCGCCGAGATCCTTGCAGCTGAGCCGGTGATCGTCGTCGACATAGGGGATGTCGCGCGTGACGAAGCTCAGGAACACCACGCGCTCATGCAGCACGCGGTTGTGCTTCAGGTTGTGCAGCAGCGAAACGGGCACGAATTCCGTGTTGCCGGTCAGGAAGACCGCGGTGCCCTCGACGCGGTGCGGCGGATGGGCCAGCAGACCGGCCATGAAGGGCTCCAGCGGAATGCCCTCCTCCAGGCTGCGCGCACGCAGCAGCTTGCGGCCGCCGTACCAGGTCATCAACAGGAAGAAGGCCGCGCTGCCCAGCAGCAGCGGGAACCAGCCGCCCTCGGCGACCTTCAGCAGATTGGCCGACAAGAACGACAGGTCGATCACCAGGAAGGCGGCGCCCGCGGCGCCGACGACCGCCGGCGGCCACTTCCACACGTGGCGCATCACGACGATCGACAGCAGCGTGGTGATCACCATCGTGGTGGTCACCGCGATGCCGTAGGCGGCCGCCAGGTTCTCCGACTTCTTGAAGGCCAGCACCACCAGCACGACCGCCACCAGCAGCACCCAGTTGATCACCGGCAGATAGATCTGCCCGATCTCGGCTTCGGAGGTGTAGCGGATGCGCATGCGCGGGATGAAGCCGAGCTGGATCGCCTGGCTGGTCAGCGAGAACGCCCCCGAAATCACCGCCTGCGAGGCGATCACCGCGGCGCAGGTGGCCAGCAGCACCATCGGGATCAGCAGCAGCTCGGGCACCATCAGGTAGAACGGATTGCGCACGGCGCTGGGGTTGCCCAGCAGCATCGCGCCCTGGCCGAAGTAGTTCAGCATCAGGCAGGGCATCACGATGGCGAACCACGACAGGCGGATCGGTCTGGGGCCGAAATGGCCCATGTCGATGTACAGCGCCTCGGCGCCGGTCAGCACCAGGAACACCGCGCCGAGCACGATGAAGGCCTGCAGTGTGTGCTCGAGCAGGAAGCGCACGCCGTACAGCGGATTGATCGCGGCAAGAATGGCGGGCGCCTCGATCAGGTGGTAGATGCCCAGCCCGCCGAGCGACAGGAACCACACCATCATGATCGGGCCGAACAGCTTGCCCACCGACGAGGTGCCGCGCCGCTGCAGCAGGAACAGCACCAGCAGGATCGCCAGGCTGATCGGAATGACGTAGTGCGACAGCGCCGGCGTCGCGATCTCGATGCCCTCGACCGCCGACAGCACCGAGATGGCCGGCGTGATCACCGCATCGCCGTAGAACATGCAGGCGCCGAAGATGCCCAGCATCATCAGCACCTTGGCGCGCCGCGAGCGTGGTGCGGCGCTGCGCAGCGCCAGCGCCATCAGCGCCAGCACCCCGCCCTCGCCGTCGTTGTCCGCGCGCATCACGAACACCACGTACTTGATCGACACCACCAGGATCATTGCCCAGAACAGCAGCGAGATCACGCCCATCACGGCTTCGGGACTGAACGGAATGCCATGCTCGGCGCTGAAGCACTCCTTCAATGCATACAGAGGACTGGTGCCGATGTCGCCGAAGACGACACCGATCGCCGCGAGTACCAGCACGCGCATGCTGGGGGTCTCGACGAAATAATGGCTCGTGGTGGGTTGTGTCATGGATTCGGAGCGGGAGGCCCACTATGCCGCGGCCGACCGCATCGTTCGAGGAATTTTTTTGCAATGCACAATCGGGCGCCATTCTAGTGGAAGTGGGCCGGCAGCGTCATCAGGAATCTTTTTGAGACCGTGTCCGGCGCGCTGCCGATGGAGCGCCAAGACGGGGACGGCCGGCGATCGCCCTACCCAGGAACGCAAGGATGCGAGCGAAGCGCCGCTCGGTCAAGCCCCGCGGTGTGGCGCGACAGCCATAGAAAAACGGCGCGACAAGGGGTATTCGCGCCGTTTCCTGCCTGCGATGTCTTGTATGTCCGGCTATGTCTTCTATGTCTTCTATGTCTCCCACGTTCGGAGATCAAACGCCGAGATATCGTTCCAGCAAGGCCGGCGTGGCCGCCAGTTCCGCTGCAGCACCGCTGGCCGCGACCAGCCCCTTCTCCAGCACCACCACGCGGTCGGCCTGCGCCAGCACCGCGCGATAGTTGCGGTCGACCACCACGGTGGCGATGCCGGTGCCTCGCACGGCCGCGATCACTTCCCAGATTTCGCGCACGATCTTGGGGGCCAGCCCTTCGGTGGCCTCGTCCAGAATCAGGCAGTCCGGGTTGGTCATCAGCGCGCGGCCGATCGACAGCATCTGCTGCTCGCCGCCGGACAGCTGCTGGCCGCCGTGGTCCAGCCGCTCCTTGAGCCGCGGGAACAGGTCGAGCACCCTCGCCTCGTCCCAGTCGTGACGGCCGTTGCAGCCCTTGCGCGCGGCCATCAGCAGGTTCTCGCGCACCGACAGGTTCGGAAAGATGCCGCGGCCTTCGGGCACGTAGGCGACGCCCAGCCGCGCAACATCGTACGGCCGCGCGCGCGACACGTCGCGGCCGGCGACGACGATGGTGCCGGCGCGCTGCGCGACATGGCCGAGCAAGGTCCGCAGCAGCGTGCTCTTGCCCATGCCGTTGCGCCCGAGCAGGCCGACGGTTTCGCCGGGGTCGACGCGAAAGTCGACGCCGCGCAGCACATGGCTGGTGCCATACCAGGCTTGCACGCCGGTGGCTTCGATCATCGGCTTCACGCTGCGCACTCCTTGCGTGTGCCGGCGGCCGCGCCGGCGCCCGCGCCATGAGGCACCGTGTCGTCGGCGACATCGGCCAGTTCGCCCGCGCCTTCGTCCTCGCCGAGGTAGGCCTGTTGCACCTCGCGATTGGCGCGAATCGCAGCCGGCTCGCCGGTAGCGATCACCACGCCGTTGACCATCACGGTGATGCGGTCGGCCACCGCGAACACCGCGTCCATGTCGTGTTCGACCAGCAGGATCGCATGGCCCTCGCGCAGGTCGCGCAGCAGCGCCAGCATGCGTGCCGATTCCTCGGCGCCCATGCCGGCCAGCGGCTCGTCCAGCAGCAGCGCCACCGGCTGCGTGGCCAGGCACATCGCGACCTCGAGCTGGCGCTTCTGTCCATGCGACAGCGCCATCGCCGGCAGCGCCGCACAGTCCGCGAGACCGGCGCGCTCCATCGCCTCGTCGCCGAGCGCGCGCGCGGTGCGGCAAGACTGCGCGCTCTCCCACAGGCGCCAGGCGCGCTGCGCGCGCGATTGCGCCGCGAGCCGGCAGTTCTCGCGCACGCTCAGCGGCGCAAACACGTTGTTGCGCTGATAGCTGCGTCCCACCCCGGCGCAGGCCAGGCGCGGCTGCGGCCAGCCGGTGACATCGCGACCGTGCAGGAACAATTGGCCGGCGGTCGGTGCGAGCTCGCCGGAGAGCAGATTGATCAGCGTCGATTTGCCGGCGCCATTGGTGCCGATCACCGCGTGGATCTGATGCAGGTCCAGCGCCAGATCGACGCCCGACACCGCGGTCAGGCCGCCGAAGCGGCGCGTCAGTCCGGCTGCGCGCAGCACCGGCTCGTTGCTCTGGCGCGCGTTCATCGCCGTTCTCCCTTGATGCCCTGCCCTGCGCCGCGGACTCGGCCAGCTCCGCCGCTCAGGCGTCGCCGCGCTAGCGCGGCCAGTCCGACCAGCCCGCCCGGCAGCAGCGCCACCGCGGCGATGATGAAGCCGCCCATCAGCAGTTGCCAGTGCTTGGTCAGCGTGCTGAACCACTCGGCCAGCAGCACGAAGGAAAACGCGCCGATCACCGCGCCGGCGAGGCTGCCCACGCCGCCCAGAATCACCATCAGCATCGCGTTGCCCGACTGGTGCCACGACGCGATCTCGGGATTGACGAAGCCGAACTGGATCGCGTACAGATAGCCCGCCAGCCCGGCGAACGCGCCGCCGGCGACGAAGGCGCCAAGCTGGTAGCGGTAGGTGGCGAAGCCCGCGGCCCGCATGCGCTGCTCGTTGTGGCGGATGCCGATCAGCGCGTGGCCGAAGCGCGAGCGCAGCACCATCGCCAGCGCCGCCACGGTGAAGATCAGCGCGCCGAGCACCAGCCAGTAGAAGTGCACGGGGTCGTCGATGCCGAGCGGGCGCGCGCCGAACACGCCGAATTCGGGCCGGAAATAGATATAGGTGCCATCGCTGCCGCCGGCGATCTTGGTGTCGTGAAAGATGAAGTACACCATCTGCGCGAACGCCAGCGTGACCATGATGAAGTAGATGCCGCGCGTGCGCAGCACCAGCATGCCGACCAGCAGCGCGAGCAGCGCCGCCGCGACGACCGCGGCCACCAGCAGCCACCAGCCGTTGCCCGGCTCGGACTGCGGCGCCAGCATTGCGGTCGCATAAGCGGCGGTGGCGAAATACGCCGCATGGCCCAGGCTGACCAGCCCCGTATAGCCGATCAGCAGCTGCAGCGACAGCGCGAAGATCGCCATGATCATCACCTTGCTGAGCAGGTCGATATAGAACTTGTTGCCCTCGCCGCCGAGCGCGAGCGGCAGCGCCGCCAGCACCGCGAAGGCGATCGCCCACGCCAGCGTGGTCCAGCGCAGGTTGGCGCGCCGCCGCAGGTCGAAGGCCGCGCCGATGTCGGCGCCGAGGTCGGTCGGAGGTGTCGATGCCATCGCGCTAGCCCGCCTTGAACAGACCCTGGGGTTTCCAGAGCAGAATGATCGCCATCAGCAGATAGACCAGCACGCCGGCCGCCTCCTGCCAGAACACCTTGCCGAAGGTATCGACGAAGCCGAGCAGCAGCGCGGCGACCATCGCGCCCTTGACCGAGCCGATGCCGCCGATCACCACCACCACGAAACAGACGATCAGCACCTGGCTGCCCATGCCGGGATAAACCGACGACACCGGCGCGGCGATCATGCCGGCCAGCACCGCCAGCGCGACGCCCAGCGCAAAGACCAGCCGGTACAGCCGGCCGATGTTGACGCCCAGCGACTGCACCATCTCGCGATTGCTGGCGCCCGCGCGAATCGTCATGCCCAGCCGCGTGCGGCGGATCACGTAGTACATCGCCGCGGCCACCAGCAGGCACACCGCCGAGATGAACAGCCGGTAGACCGGATAGGTCATCTCGTTGCCGATCGGCAGCGCGCCATCGAGCAGCGGCGGCACCGGCACGCCATGCACATCGTCGCCGACCAGGATGCTGCGCATCTCCTCGAACACCAGGATCAGCCCATAGGTCATCAGCACCTGCTGCAGGTGGTCGCGTTCATACAGATAGCTGAAGAACACCCACTCGAGCAGATAGCCGAACGCGACCGCCAGCACGATGCCCAGCGGCAGCGCGATAAACAGGCTGCCGGTCATGCTCGCCAGCGTGAAGGCCAGGTAGGCGCCCAGCATGTAGAAGCTGCCATGTGCGAGATTGATCACGCCCATGATGCCGAAGATCAGCGTCAGGCCGCTGGCGACCAGGAACAGCAGCAGGCCGTACTGCACGCTGTTCAGGCACTGGATGAGGAAGGAGACGAGGTCCATGCGAGCGATCGGTCATTGACGAGGCCGCGGCCGGCGCGAGCCGGTATGCCGCGGCCGGTGCGGCGCGCAAGGCGCGGGCGATTGGCGTGGGCAGCCCAGCCTGGCGTTACAGGCGGCAGCCGCGGGCGGGATCGGCCAACGCCTTCACCGCGATGCCGGCGACCTTGTTCTCGCGGCCCTCGACCTTGCGCAGATAGAAGTCCTGCACCGGGTTGTGGGCGCGCGACAGCGTGAAGGTGCCGCGCGGGCTGTCGATGCGCGCCGCGGCGATCGCCTTGTAGACGTCCGCCTTGCGGCTCATGTCGCCCTTGACCGCGCTGGCGCCGGCCGCCAGCATCTGCGCCGCGTCGTAGCCCTGCACCGCGTAGACATCGGGCTGCAGCCGGTAGGCCTTCGCATAATTGAGCCGGAACTGCTTGTCGCGCGGATTCTGCAGGCCGTCGGCGTAGTGCAGCGTGGTCTCCAGGCCCTGCGCCGCGCTGCCCTGCGCCTCGAGCGTGCCGTCCGTCAGGAAGCCCGATGCATAGAGCGGAATCTTGTCCTTCAGGCCCGCCGCGGCCCAGTCCTTGACGAACTTGACGGCGCCGCCACCGGCGAAGAAGACGAACACGGCGTCGGGCTTGAGCGAGGCGATCTCGGTGATCTGCGCCTGGAATTCGACGTTCGGGAACGGCAGGCTCAGTTCCTTGACGATCTTGCCGCCCTTGGCCTCGAAGGCCTCCTTGAAGCCGCGCACCGACTGCTCGCCGGCCGCGTATTTCCACGTCAGCGTGACGACGCGCTTCATGCCGCGCTCGGCCACTACCTGGCCCATCGCATAGCCGGGCTGCCAGTTCGAGAACGACGAGCGGAAGATGTTGGGCCCGCACAGCGGACCGGTGGCCTCGTCGGCGCCCGCGTTCGGAATGATCAGCAGCGTGTTGTTTTCCTTGGCGACCTTGACGATGCCCATCTGCACGCCCGAGTGCACGGTGCCGACCACCACGTCGACCTGGTCGCGCTTGACCAGCTTGGTCGCGTTCTCGGGGGCCTTGGCCGGGTCCGATTCGTCGTCGACCTTGAAGTATTCGACCTCGCGCCCGCCCAGGCGGCCGCCCTGCTCCTGCACATACATGCGGAAGCCGTTCTCGATCGCCGTGCCGAGCGCCGCGTAGGTGCCGGTGTAGGGCAGCATGAAGCCGACCTTGATCTTGCCGGCTGCGGCCGATGGCGCGGGCTGCCCCGCGGCGGCGCCCGCCAGCGTCAGCGCGGCGACGGCAAGACAGGTCGGCGCCAGGCGGCGCGAGATGAAGCGATGCATGGATGTCTCCTCCTGGTGGTTCAGCGGGTCGCTCGCGCGACGGTGCGACGGCGTCCGTCCCTTGCTGTCATGCCTGGCCGAGCCCGCGGTGATGCGTGCGGGCGGGGGGCATCGAAGCGGTCCGGCGCCAATTATTTTAGGTTTGAAGTTTTCGCCGTTATAAACCCCGCCATGGACGGCGTCAATGCAGTGGAACCCGGCGCCGGGGCGGCCCGGGGTGCCGGGGCCATCGGCTCGCGCCCGAGTGTAATGACGCGCGGGCGGCGGGGATATCGCGGCTTACCCTGTCTCATGGCGTGGCGACGGTACCCGCTGCATCGGGTACCGCTTCCCGCGCCTCCCGCGCCTGCTGCTCGCGTTGCCGCAGCCGGAAGCGCTGGATCTTGCCGGTCGCCGTCTTCGGCAGTTCGGCCACGCATTCGACCTGGCGCGGGTACTTGTACGGCGCCAGGCTGCTCTTGACGAAGGCCTGCAGCTCGGCCTCCATGCCGTCGTGCCACTGATGCCCGGGACGCAGCACCACGTAGGCCTTGGGCTTGACCAGCCGGTCGGCGTCCTCGACGCCGATCACGGCAGCCTCCAGCACCGCGGGATGGCGCGCGAGCGCCGCCTCGACCTCGAACGGCGACACATAGACGCCGCCGACCTTCAGCATGTCGTCGCTGCGCCCGGCATAGATGTAGTAGCCGTCGGCATCGCGCAGATACTTGTCGCCGCTGCGGGTCCATTCGCCGACGAAGGTGTTGCGGGTCTTGTCGCGATTGCCCCAGTACATCAGCGCTGCCGATGGTCCCTTGATGTACAGGTCGCCGATCTCGCCGGGCGCGCAGGGCTGGCCGGCGTCGTCGAGCAGCTTCAGCTCGTAGCCCGGCACCGGCTTGCCGGTGGTGCCGTAGCGCACGTCGCCGGGGCGGTTCGACAGGAAGATATGGAGCATCTCGGTCGAGCCGATGCCATCGAGGATGTCGCAGCCGAAATGGGCGCGGAATCGTTCGCCGATATCGCGCGGCAACGCCTCGCCGGCCGAGGTGCAGACGCGCAGCGCGACCGCCTCGCGTGCCGGCAGTCCGGGCGCGGCGAGCATGCCTGCAAACAGCGTCGGCACGCCGCAGAACACCGTGGGCCGCTGCTCGGTCAGCCGGCGGAACACCGCCTGCGGCGTCGGCCGCTCGGCCATCAGCACCGTGGTGGCGCCGACCGACAGCGGGAAGGTCAGCGCGTTGCCGAGCCCGTAGGCGAAGAACAGCTTGGCGGCGGAGAACACCACGTCGTCCTCGCGCAGGCCCAGCACCTGGCGGGCGTACAGGTCGGCGGTGTGGAACAGATTGCCGTGGGTATGGACGGTGCCCTTCGGACGACCGGTCGAGCCGGACGAATAGAGCCAGAACGCCATGTGATCGGGCCCCGTGGCGGCGTGGTGCGCCAGCGGCGTGCCGCTGCTCGCCAGGCCCGTCACGGTCGCCGCGGCCGGCGCTTCGCCCTGCGGCAGTTGCCCATCGACAGGCAGCGGCGCCGCGACGATCCACAGCGGGTCGACTCCGGCGCGCTGCGCCGCCTCGCGCACGGCGGGCAACAGCGGCGCGGAGACCACCGCGGCCCGCGCGCCGCTGTGTTCGAGCATGTAGGCGTAATCGTCCACCGTCAGCAGCGTATTGACCGCGACCGGCACCACGCCGGCCAGCAGGCAGCCCAGGAACGCCACCGGAAAATCGATGGTATCGAGCGCGCACAGCAGCAGCCGCTCTTCTGGCCGCAGCCCGGCGGCCAGCAGCGCGCCGGCGAAGGTGCGGCTGCGCCCGTCGAGTTCTGCGTAGGTCAGCGTCGCGGTGTCGTCGCGATAGGCCAGCTTGTCGCCCCGGCCGGCATCCAGATTGCGCGACAGCAGATCGGCGGCGGCGTTGTAACGCGCCGGCAAAGCGGTCGGGGACGTCATGTCTCACTCCTTGGCGGCCCGAAGGCGGCATCTTGTCGGCCGTCGGTGCTCGCCCTGGGGCGGCACCTTATCGTTGTTGATGCATTTTATTGCACATCGACTAAGATGCAAGCTCAGGAATGCACTATATGGCAGCGAGAAAGGGCCGAGAGGGGTAACCCGGGTGTGCGCCGGGTGGGCCTATAATGCCGCACCCTGCGCTTTTCGCTGCTTCCTCCATCCACGATTCCAACCCTTGTCCGTGATGCGCCGCGCCACTGAAGCCACTGCGCCCTTGTCCGACGCCGAGCCCCGCCAGCCCGGCGAGCGCGATCCGTATCTGACCCAGCTGGGCGAGCGTATCCGTTCGCTGCGCGCCGCCCGCGGCATGTCGCGCAAGGATCTCGCGCGCGGCGCCGGTGTCTCGGAGCGCTATCTCGCCAATCTGGAAACCGGAACCGGCAACGCCTCGGTACTGTTGCTACGCCAGGTCGCGGCGGCGCTGAACGTGCCGTTGCCGGTGGTGCTGGCCGAAGCCGACGGCGGCAACGGCGCGCGCGCCGCCGAATTCGGCCAGCTGCTGCAGTGGCTGGCGCAACTGCCGCCGGCCGATCTGGCCCGCGTGCGCGAAGCCTGCCGCAATGCGCTGGCGCCTTCCGCGCCGTTCGATGCCCGCCATCGGCGCATCGCGCTGATCGGGCTGCGCGGCGCGGGCAAATCCGCGCTGGGACGCGCGCTGGCCGAGGCGCGCGAACTGCCGTTCGTCGAACTGAATGGCGCGATCGAACAGGAGGCCGGCGCCACGCTGTCGGAAATCCATTCGCTGTACGGCCAGGCCGCCTACCGCCGCTATGAATTGCGTGCGCTGGAACGCGTGCTGCGCGAGCACGACCGGCTGGTGCTGGCCACGCCCGGAAGCCTGGTGTCCGAGCCGGCCACCTTCAACCTGCTGCTGGCCAACTGCTACACGGTCTGGGTCAAGACCTCGCCCGAGGAACACATGGCGCGCGTGGTCGCCCAGGGCGACATGCGGCCGATGCAGGGCAATAGCGAGGCGATGGCCGATCTGCGCCGCATCCTGCAGGCACGCACCCCGCTTTACGCGCGCGCCGACGCCGTGATCGACACCAGCGGGCAAAGCCTGGGCGCGTCGCTGCAGGCGCTGCAGACGGTGCTGCAGGACGCCGGCGCCTGAGGCCACTCGACCTGGCTTGCCCGGCCCGCACTATATTTCACCGCCTCTGGCCCCATCGAAAGCCGTGGGAACGGCCTCGAAAAGCCGGCGGTCGAATGGGCGTACGCAAGGAATCCCGCAAAAGTGGTTTTCCTGCTTCCCTTGCGAAACAAGTGGCCTATAATGTTTCCAAGGAAACAGGAGCATGGCGATGCAGACCAAGCAACTTCGGCAGCAGCTTCCCGCCGGCGCCCCGGATGCCGGGACGACCCTGACCAAGGCCGTGATGCGCGCGGCCAGCTTTCTCGGCATCAGCCAGGCCGTGGTCGCCAGCGTGCTGGGCATCAGCACGGCATCCGTCTCGCGGATGGCTTCGGGCCACTACGTCCTGGACAACCACCGCAAGGAATGGGAGTTCGGCGTGCTGTTCGTGCGCCTGTTCCGCTCCCTCGATGCCATCCTTGGGCATGGCGACCAGGCCCGGTTGTGGCTCGCCAATGACAATCTCGCGCTGGGCGGCAAGCCGCTCGAACTGATCCGTACTACCGAAGGCCTGGTTCGTGTCGTTCACTACCTGGACGCCACCCGCGGTCGCATCTGAGCGCAAGCCGTTTGCGCTCACGTTGTGGCGGGCGGTGGAAGCCCAGCATGTGGTTTCCACGATGCCGCTGGTCGACAGCCTCGAAGAGCAGGCTGTGCTGGAGGCCGTGCTGGACGCCGGCAAACCGGCAGTCCCCTCCTACGCCCGCCATCTGCACTATCTGCTGTTCACGCCGTTCCGCTATCCGCCCTCGCCATGGGGGTCGCGCTTTCGCGCAGCGCACGATCCCGGCGTGTTCTATGGCGCCGACGAAATCCGCACCGCCTGCGCCGAGCTCGGTTACTGGCGCTGGCGCTTCCTGCGCGACAGCCCCGCGCTGCCGCGCATCGATGCGCGCGCGCAGACGCTGTTCCAGGTCGGCGTGCGCACCGACGGTGTGGCGCTGGACGAAGCGCCGTTCGCCCGCGACGCCGCGCAATGGCAGGACCCGGTGCACTACGAGGGCTGCCAGGCCTTCGCCCGTGTCGCCCGCGAGGCCGGACTCGGGCTGATCCGCTACCGTTCGGTGCGCGATCCCGCCCAGGGACACTGCGCCGCCGTGCTGACGCCGCTGGCCTTCTCCGCGCCCGCGCCGCTGGTCACCACGACATGGATGCTGACGGTGCGGCCCGACCGCGTGATCTGGCAACGCGACGATCTGCTGCAACGCGAGAATTTCGAGTTCGAGGCGGTGACCTGGGAACGGCCGAACGGCAATGCGGCGCCCGCGACGGCTTGAAATTGCGCCCTCGATTACCTCGGTCGACATCTCCTGTTGCATTGCGAAAGCGATTGCCCTATAATCACTTCTTCGACGGACGCGGGGTGGAGCAGTCTGGCAGCTCGTCGGGCTCATAACCCGAAGGTCGCAGGTTCAAATCCTGCCCCCGCAACCAACCGATCGAATCCAGCGACAGCGTCGCAAGAATCAACCGCCCCATCCTGAATCGGACCGGGCGGTTTTTTTACGCCCTTCGCTTGCCTCCCCCTTCAGGCCCTGCTGCACCTCTGGGCCAGCGATCGGCTCGGCAACGCTCTCCGGCACGTTGCCGCCGGGCCTGCTGCAACGCGGCTAAGCGTATTGCGCGAGTCCGCGGCCCAATGACCAGTTCTCCTTCGCCACCTCGACCAGGCTGACGAACACATCCTCCGGCCGGATACCGGGGCGATCGCCGAGCAACTCGGCGGTGCGCCGGAACAACGCCTTCTTTTGCTCCAGCGTGCGGGTGTTGTTGGCGGTGATCTGGATGAAGACCAGGTCGTCGCTGCGGGCAACGCCGAGATACGACGCGCCATAGCGAAAGTTCGCCGGCTCATGCTCGGTGATGGTCATGAACTGATCGTCCTCCGGCACATTGAAGGTTTCCCGTAGTGCGCGATAGACGCTATCGAAGATGGCCTGACGATACGCGTCCGGCTTTCCGGCACGCATGGCGATATGAACGAGCGGCATGGCAACTCCCTGGGCGATGATCGTGCTGCCATCCTATTTATTTCGCTATGCTATGGACAGTTATTTCATCGATAAGAGATGGAAATGAATAGCCGACCTCTGGACCTCGATGCCGTCCAGGCCTTCGTCCGCATCGCCCAGTTGGGCAGCTTCACGCTGGCCGCCGAGGCCATGCGCACCACGCAGGCCGCCGTCAGCCTGAAACTCAAACGGCTGGAGGACCGGCTTGGCTTTCGGCTGATCGAGCGCACGTCCCGCTACGTCGAGCTTTCCGCGGGCGGGGCGGCCTTTCTGGAACACGCCCGCGAACTGCTGGAGGCACACGATCGCGCGCTGTCGGTTTGCGCGGGCGGGCGCCAGCGCCTGACCATCGGCATCAGCGACCATGTCGCCGGCCCCGAGCTGCCCACGCTGATCGCCCGCATGAACGCCCAGGATCCGGCGCTGCTGATCGAGATCCGGATCGGTTCGTCGGGCGAACTGCTCCAGCGCTTCGACCGCCGCGAACTCGATACGGTGATCGTCCGGCTGCATGCGGAGCGCGGCGATGGGCAAGTGTTGGCCGAAGAACGATTCGGCTGGTTCGCCGCGCCGGGTTGGCAGCATCGGGCCGACGAGCCGTTGCCTCTTGCCACGCTGGCCGAGCCCTGCGGCGTGCGCGCGATGGCCGCGCAGTGCCTCGATGCGGCAGGCGTGCCCTGGCAGGAGATCTTCGTCGGCGGCGGCGTGGCGGCCGTGAGCGCGGCGGTGATGGCAGGGCTTGGCGTGGCCGCGCTGGCGCCGCGCATGCTGCCGTTTGGCGCGGTCGAGGTAGGCGCCCGCCTGGGTTTGCCCGAGTTGCCGCGCTTGCCGATCGTGCTGCATTCGCGGGTCAGGGACGGCCGGCCGCAGGATGCGCTGTCCGCGCTCCGTGCCGCGTTCCGTGGCGCGGTGCGCGGCTAGGCTGCCTGGACGGCGCCGCCGTTCCGGGATCGCGCTGCCACCCCCGGGCCCGGTGATAAACTGCGGCCATTCCTCCCGGACCGAATCCATGAAATTCTGCTCGAACTGCGGCCATGCGGTCGTGCTGCGCATCCCCGATGGCGACAACCGGCCGCGCCATCTCTGCGATCAATGCGGCACCATCCATTACGTCAATCCGCGCAATGTGGTCGGCACCGTTCCGGTCTGGGAAGACAAGATCCTGCTGTGCAAGCGCGCGATCGAGCCGCGCTACGGATTCTGGACGCTGCCGGCCGGCTTCATGGAGATCGGGGAGACCACCGCACAGGCCGCCGCGCGCGAGACGCTGGAGGAAGCCGGCGCACGCGTGCAGATCGGCGAGCTGTTCTCGATGCTGAACGTGCCGCACGTGCATCAGGTCCATCTGTTCTATCTGGCCAGGCTCGAAGATCTCGACATCGCACCGGGCGAGGAAAGCCTCGAGGTCAAGCTGGTCGACGAGGCCGACGTGCCCTGGGACGAGCTGGCCTTCCCCACCGTGATCCACACGCTGCGCTGCTTCTTCGCCGACCGCGCCGCGGGCCGCATTGCCGACGGCAGCTTCCGGCTGCATACGCTCGACATCGACAAGCCGATGCGCCCGCTGACGGCGCGCGCGACGGTGGAGCCCTGAACGGGCGGCCCGCCATCGAGGCCGCCTCCGTGTCCGCCGCGCGCCGCGCCCTGTTCTTCCGCTCAGTCGTCCGCCGCCTGGTTCGTCCCTTGGCCCGTCCCTTCTCCTGTCCCTTCTGCCGCGCATGATCGCCTGGCTCGACCCGCACGATCCGTTTCCCCCGGTCGATGCCGCGCTGGGCCCCGACTCCGAAGCCCCCGGCCTGCTCGCCGCCAGCCGGGACCTGACGCCGCAGCGCCTGCTGCTGGCCTACCGCCACGGCATCTTTCCCTGGTATGCGCAGGGCCAGCCGGTGCTGTGGTGGAGCACCGATCCGCGCATGGTCCTCGATCCGGCCGCGCTGCGCGTCTCGCCGAGTCTGCGCAAGACGCTCAAGCGCGTGCTGCGCGAGGACGACTGGCAGATCCGCGTGGACGACGATTTCGAATCGGTGATGCGCGCGTGCGCCGAGACCCCGCGCGCCGGTCAGCACGGCACCTGGATCACGCCGGAGATCGTCGAGGCCTACGGCGCGCTGCATGCGCGCGGCATGGCGCATTCGGTCGAGACCTGGTACCGCGGCGAGCGCGTCGGCGGGCTGTACGGCGTGGCGCTGGGCCGCATGTTCTACGGCGAGTCGATGTTCGCGCGCCGCACCGATGCCTCGAAGATCGCGCTGGCGGGGCTGTGCGCCTTCCTCGCCGGCCACGGGGTGACGATGATAGACTGCCAGCAGGAAACCGAGCACCTCGCCTCGCTGGGCGCGCGGCCGATTCCGCGCAGCGAATTCGTCGCGCATCTGCGCACGGCGACCGCGCAGCCGCAGATCGTGCCGTGGCGGTTCGACAAGTCGGTGCTCGAATGGTGGACACGGGCGCGCCACGCCGAGCGCTAGCGCCCCCGCGCTCCGACCTCGGCAGCACCCGACGGCAGCATCCGATCATGAGCAAGCTCAAGGAATTGCCCCTTTCCGCGCTGCAGTTCTATGCAACGGCGCCCTACGCTTGCAGCTATCTCGAAGGCCGCATGGCCCGCTCGCAGGTGGCCACCCCCGCGCACCTGATCAATGCCGACGTCTATTCCCGCCTGGTGCGCGCCGGCTTCCGGCGCAGCGGCGTCTTCACCTACCGCCCCTATTGCGACGATTGCCACGCCTGCACGCCGTGCCGGCTGGCGGTCGACCAGTTCGAGCCGGACCGCAGCCAGCGCCGTGCCTGGCAGCGCCACCGCCATCTGCAGGCGCTGGTCGCGCCGCTGACCTACGTCGAAGAACACTACGCGCTGTACCTGCGCTATCAGTCGATGCGCCATGCCGGCGGCGGCATGGACCAGGACAGCCGCGATCAATACGAGCAGTTCCTGCTGCAGAGCCGGGTCAATTCGCGGCTGGTCGAATTCCGCGATCCGCCCGACGCGGCCGAACCGGGCAAGCTGCGCATGGTCAGCATGATCGACGTGCTCGACGACGGGCTGTCGTCGGTCTACACCTTCTACGATCCGCTGCAGCCCAAGACCAGCTACGGCACCTACAACATCCTGTGGCAGATCGAGCAGACCCGGGAACTGGGCCTGCCCCATCTCTACCTCGGCTACTGGATCGCCAACAGCCGCAAGATGGCCTACAAGGCGCGCTTTCAGCCGCTGCAGGTGCTGGTCGGCAACCAGTGGCGGCCGTTCGAGCCCGACGCCGCCTGACCCGGCGATAGCCGTGCGGCCGGCGTCCCAAGCGCCGCTGCCGTTACAATATCGCCTTGGCCGCGCGCCGACGCGCCGCGGCCGCCTTCCGGTACCGCCCCGCCGCATTCGACTGGTCGCCCGGTCTCCGATTCGCTGCCCCGGTTGGCTACCCCGATTGCTGCCCCGACTTCCTGCCTGATTTCCGCCGTGCTCAACGCGCTCTATCCCCTGTTTCGTCCCGCCCTGTTCTCGATGGACGCCGAGGACGCTCACCATCTGACCCTGGACAATCTGCGCCGCGCGCAGCGCCTCGGACTGGCCGGCTGCCTCGGCAACCGCATCGACGACGATCCGCGCACCGTGATGGGCGTGCGCTTTCCGAATCCGGTCGGCCTGGCCGCCGGCCTCGACAAGGACGGCGCCTATATCGATGGCCTGGCCGCGTTCGGCTTCGGCTTTATCGAGGTCGGCACGGTGACGCCGCGCCCGCAGCCGGGCAATCCGCGCCCGCGCATGTTCCGGCTGCCGAAGGCCGAGGCGCTGATCAACCGGATGGGCTTCAACAACGGCGGGGTCGACGCCTTCGTCGCCAACGTCAACGCGTCGCGCTGGAAGGCCGAAGGCGGCGTGCTCGGGCTGAACATCGGCAAGAACGCCGACACGCCGATCGAGCGCGCGGTGGACGACTATCTGTACTGCCTGGAGCGTGTCTATCCGCACGCCAGCTATGTCACCGTCAACATCTCGTCGCCGAACACCAAGAATCTGCGGCAGCTGCAGGGCGCCAGCGAGCTCGACGGCCTGCTGTCCGCGCTGAAGACCGCGCAGCAGCGGCTGGCCGACCAGCATCGGCGCTACGTGCCCCTGGCGTTGAAAATCGCGCCGGACCTCGACGCGGACCAGATCGGCAATATCGGCGACGCGCTGGTACGCCATCGCATCGACGGCGTGATCGCCACCAACACGACGATCTCGCGCGAGGCGGTCAAGGGCCTGCCGCATGCCGAGGAAGCCGGCGGCCTGTCGGGCCGCCCGGTGTTCGATGCCTCGACCGCGGTGGTGCGCGCGCTGCGCGCGGTGGTCGGCGACGCACTGCCGATCGTCGGCGTCGGCGGCATCTTCGACGGCGCGCAGGCGCGCGCCAAGATCGATGCCGGCGCGCAGCTGGTGCAGCTCTACACCGGGCTGATCTACCGCGGCCCGGCGCTGGTCAAGGAATGCGCGGCCGCACTGCGCCGCTGAGCCGCGGATGGCGCCCGTCGCGCTCCCCCGCTCCGTTCCTTTTTTGTCCCGCCCCATTCAAAGGAAAACCGCATGGAAACGATCCGACTCGGCCAGAGCGATTTGCAGGTCTCGCGCATCTGCCTCGGCACGATGACCTTCGGCGAACAGAACACCGAGGCCGAAGGCCACCAGCAGCTGGACTATGCGCTGTCGCGCGGCATCAACTTCATCGACACCGCGGAGATGTACCCGGTCAAGCCGCGCGCCGAGACCTACGGCCGCACCGAGCAGATCGTCGGCAGCTGGCTCAAGCGCCAGCCGCGCGAGCGCATCGTGCTGGCCACCAAGGTCGCCGGCCCGGCGCGCATGCCGTGGATCCGCAACGGCGGCGACCTGACGCCGCAGAGCATCCGCGCCGCGGTGGACGAATCGCTCAAGCGCCTGCAGACCGATTACATCGACCTGTACCAGATCCACTGGCCGGCCCGCAACGCGCCGATCTTTGGCCAGAAGCAGTTCGACCCGTCGCGCGAGCGCGCCTGCACCAGCATCGCCGCCCAGCTCGATGCGATGGCGCAGCTGGTGCGCGCCGGCAAGATCCGCTACGTCGGCGTGTCGAACGAAACGCCGTGGGGCATCGCCGAATTCGTCAAGCAGGCCGAGCTGCACGGGCTGCCGCGCATCGCCACCGTGCAGAACCCCTACAACCTGGTCAATCGCAGCTTCGAACAGGGCCTGGACGAGGCGTGCTATCGCACCGGCGTCAGCCTGCTGGTCTACAGCCCGCTCGCCTTCGGCCAGCTGACCGGCAAATACCTGAAGGCCGGCGCCGCGCAGCCGACCTTCGACGCTTCCGCACAAGGCCGGCTGACGCGCTTCCCGGCCGACTGGAGCCCGCGCTATCTGCGCCCGGAAACGCTGGCGGCCAGCGCCCGCTATGTCGAGCTGGCACGCGCGCATGGCCTGTCGCCCGCCACGCTGGCGCTGGCCTGGTGCTACTCGCGCTGGTTCGCGCACAGCACCATCATCGGCGCGACCACGCTGGCGCAGCTGCAGGAGAACATCGACGCCTGGGGCGTGCAGCTGCCGGAAGACGTGCTCGCCGGCATCGAGCGGATCCACGCCGAGATCCACAATCCGGCGCAATAAGACAGTCCAGGGCGGTCCAGAAATGCGGCGCGGGAACCCGACCTCGGTGGGGGTTCCGCGCCGCGCCGCAACAGGCACCGCGGGCCGTGGAAATGGTATCCTCGCGGGCTTGACGCCGCCCCCGCTGGCGGTGCGCGTACCACGCGTACCTGCCGGCGATCCACTGGAACCACCGAGGCAGCGGGGCGGCCGACCCGACCGAAACCCACAACCAAATATTCGAGGGGAGATTCGACCATGACCATGCTGAAAACTTCGACCAAGACCTTGCTCGCCGGCGCCGTCGCGCTGGCCCTGCTGCACGCCGGCGCGGTGAACGCGCAGACCGTCAAGGTGCTTTCGATCGTCGATCACCCCGCGCTGGACGCGATCCGCGACGGCGTGCGCGCGGAACTGAAGTCGGCCGGCTATGACGCCGACAGGAACCTGAAGTGGGAATACCAGAGCGCGCAGGGCAATACCGGCACCGCCGCGCAGATCGCGCGCAAGTTCGTCGGCGACCAGCCCAGCGCGATCGTGGCTATCGCAACGCCTGCCGCGCAGGCCGTGGTGGCCTCGACCAAGACCGTGCCGGTGGTCTACTCCGGCGTCACCGACCCGGTCGCGGCGCAGCTGGTCAAGGGCTGGCAGGCCAGCGGCACCAACGTGACCGGCGTGTCCGACAAGCTGCCGCTGGACAAGCAGGTCGCGCTGATCAAGCGCGTGGTGCCCAAGGCCAAGACCGTCGGCATGGTCTACAACCCGGGTGAGGCGAACTCGGTCGTGGTGGTCAAGGAACTGAAGACGCTGCTGGCCAAGGAAGGCATGACGCTGCGGGAAGCCGCCGCGCCGCGCACCGTCGATATCGGCTCGGCCGCCAAGAGCCTGGTCGGCAAGGTCGACGTGATCTACACGAATACCGACAACAACGTGGTGTCGGCCTACGAGGCGCTGGTCAAGGTCGCCAACGAATCGAAGGTGCCGCTGGTGGCCGCCGATACCGACAGCGTCAAGCGCGGCGCGATCGCGGCGCTGGGCATCAACTACGGCGACCTCGGCGTGCAGACCGGCAAGATCGTCGTGCGCATCCTGAAGGGCGAAAAGCCGGGCGCGATTCCGTCCGAGACCAGCGACAAGCTGGAGCTGTTCGTCAACACGAGCGCCGCCGAGAAGCAAGGCGTGACGCTGTCGCAGGACCTGATCAAGGAAGCCAAGCAGGTCATCAAGTAATGACGCCATGACGACCCGCCGCCCCGCTGCCGGCATGCCGCGCAGCGGGCGGCTGGCCGGCGCCGCTCCCTACCGGGCTGCGCGCCGACGCCGCTGGTTGCAGCCTGCGGCCCGCCCAGGCGCATGATCCGCCGGCGGCTGCCGCGCCAGTCAGCACGCCCGGCCACCGGCGGGCGCGCATACCGCAACAGGATTCACCATGTCCCTCTTCTCCCTTCTGGGCGCGCTGGAGATCGGCCTGATCTTCAGCCTCGTCGCCCTCGGGGTGCTGATCTCCTTCCGCATCCTCAATTTCCCCGATCTGACCGTCGACGGCAGCTTTCCGCTGGGCGGCGCCGTCGCCGCCACGCTGATCGCGATGGGCCACGATCCGTTCCTGGCCACGGCCCTCGCCATCGTCGCCGGCGCGGTCGCCGGCCTGATCACCGGCTGGCTCAACGTCCGGCTCAAGATCATGGATCTGCTGGCCTCGATCCTGATGATGATCGCGTTGTACTCGATCAATCTGCGCATCATGGGCCGGCCCAATGTGCCCTTGATCACCGAGCCCACGATGTTCACGGTGCTGCAGCCGGAATGGCTGCCCGACTTCATGCTGCGCCCGCTGGTGCTGGTGGCGATCGTGATCGTCGCCAAGCTGGGCCTGGACTGGTTCTTCTCGTCGCAGCTCGGGCTGGCGATGCGGGCGACCGGCGCCAATCCGCGCATGGCGCGCGCGCAGGGCATCGCCACCGGCCGCGCCACGCTGGCCGGCATGGCGCTGTCGAACGCGCTGGTCGCGCTGGCCGGCGCGCTGTTCGCGCAGACCCAGGGCGGCTCGGACATCTCGATGGGCATCGGCACCATCGTGATCGGCCTGGCCGCGGTGATCATCGGCGAGACCATCCTGCCGGCACGCCGGCTGATCCTGACGACGCTGGCCGTGGTGCTCGGCGCGATCCTCTACCGCTTCTTCATCGCGCTGGCGCTCAACAGCGACTTCATCGGCCTGAAGGCACAGGATCTGAATCTGGTCACCGCGCTGCTGGTGACGGTCGCGCTGGTGCTGCCGGCCACGCGCAAGAAGCTGTTCGGCCGCAAGGCGAATGGAGGCTGACATGCTGCGCGCACAAGACCTGAAGCTGACCTTCAACCCCGGCACGCCGATCGAGACGCGCGCGCTGCGCGGCCTGAGCCTGGAGATTCCGGCGGGCCAGTTCGTCGCCGTGATCGGCTCGAACGGCGCCGGCAAATCGACCTTCCTGAACGCCGTCAGCGGCGACCAGATGGTCGATTCCGGCACCATCACCATCGACGGCAACGATGTCACGCGCAAGCCCGCCTGGGATCGCGCGCCGCTGGTCGCGCGCGTGTTCCAGGACCCGATGGCGGGCACCTGCGAAGCGCTGACGATCGAGGAAAACATGGCGCTGGCGATGGCGCGCGGTTCGCGCCGGGGCTTCCGCCCTGCGCTGAACCGTTCGTCGCGCGAGCTGTTCCGCGACAAGCTGCGGCTGCTGAATCTGGGCCTGGAAAACCGGCTGACCGACCGCATCGGCCTGCTGTCCGGCGGCCAGCGCCAGGCGGTCAGCCTGCTGATGGCGTCGCTGCAGCCCTCGCGCATCCTGCTGCTGGACGAGCACACCGCCGCGCTGGACCCGAAGACCGCCGCCTTCGTGCTGGAGCTGACGGCCCGCATCGTCGAGGAAAACAAGCTGACCACGATGATGGTGACCCACAGCATGCGGCAGGCGCTGGACTACGGCCAGCGTACCGTGATGCTGCACCAGGGCCAGGTGGTGCTCGACGTGTCGGGCGACGAACGCAAGGGCCTCGACGTGCCCGACCTGCTGCGCATGTTCGAGCGCAGCCGGCACGAGCAGCTGGACGACGACGCGCTGCTGCTGGGCTGAGTCCCGTCCTGCTTCGCCATGCCCTGCTTCGCCATGCAAAACCCCGGCCTCGGCCGGGGTTTTGTTTTGCTGCTGCGGGGGGCGGCGGCAGTGGCGGCAGTGCCGGCGTCAGGCCGAAGCCGCCTTGGCCAGCCAGCGCTCGAGCTGGTCCGTCACCGCGGTGCTGGAGAACGAGCAGCTGTCCTGTGCGAACACCGAGGACATCTCCAACCGCCGCAGCAGTTCCTCCATCGCCTGGCCGAACACCGGCGGCAGCGTCAATGCCGCGCTCTGCTCGCGCCAGCTGCGCACCAGTGCGTCGGCGGGCAACGCACCGGCACGATGGCGCTCCAGCGCGTCCCGCATGGCGCTCAAGGGCGCCTGGTTCGCCGGATCGCTCATGCCTTCGCCCTCCTCTCCTTGTAGAGATCGCGGAAGGTCCGGCCGCTCGGGGCCGGCATATCGCGCGTATCGGTCCAGCCGCGGCCGCCCAGCGGCAGCTTGCCGATCCGTCCGTCGTTGCGGCCCATGCGCGACAGTACGCTGGCACCCAGCCGCGTGGTCAACGCATAAAGGCCTGGCCGCTTCGCCACGTAGCCCCAGACGCGCAGTCCCCAACGCTCCTGCCACGGCCGCATGCCGCGCTCCATCTGCTTCTCGCGCAGCTTGCGCAGCAGGTCCGACAGCGGGATCGAGGCCGGGCAGACGCGATTGCACTCGCCGCACAGCGTGGCCGCCTGCGGCAGATCGATGGCATTGCCCAGGCCGACATAGCTGGGCGTCAGCACGCTGCCCATCGGCCCGGGATAGACCCAGCCATAGGCATGGCCGCCGATCTTCTGATAGACCGGGCAGTGGTTCATGCAGGCGCCGCAGCGGATGCAGCGCAGCATCTCCTGGAAGTCGCCGCCAATCAGGCCCGTGCGGCCGCCATCGACCAGCACGAAGTACATGTGCTCGGGGCCATCCTGCTCGCCCGGCGCGCGCGGACCGGTCAGCAGCGAGAAATAGTTGGAGATCGCCTGACCGGTGGCCGAGCGCGGCAGCAGCCGCATCACGGTGGCCAGGTCCTCCAGCGTCGGCAGGACCTTCTCGATGCCGGTGACGGCGACATGCACGCGCGGCATCACCGTACACATGCCCTCGTTGCCCTCGTTGGTCACCACCGCGACGGAGCCCGTTTCCGCGATCAGGAAGTTGCCGCCGGTCACGCCCATATCGGCCGACAGGAACTCGGGGCGCAGCACCTCGCGGGCTTCGCGCGTCATGTCGGGAATCTCGGTCAGCCGCGGCTTCTGGTGGACCTTGGCAAACAGGTCGGCGATCTCGTCCTTGTCCTTGTGCACCACCGGCGCAATGATGTGCGACGGCGGCTCGGCATCGTTGATCTGCAGGATGTATTCCCCCAGATCGGTTTCGATGCTCTGCACGCCCAGCTCGCCGAGCACCTCGTTGAGCCGCATCTCCTCGGTCACCATCGACTTGCTCTTGATGACCTTGCGCACGCCGTGCTTTTGCGCGATCTCGCCGACCAGGCGCGCCGCGTCGGCCGTCGTCTCGGCAAACAGCACCGTGGCGCCGCGCCGCGTCGCGTTCTCCTCGAAGGTCGCCAGCCACACGTCCAGATTGGCCAGCGCGCGGTCGCGGCGCTCCTTCAGCGCCTCGCGCGTGGCGGCGAAATCGATGTCCTCGATCGCCGCCGCACGCGCGGTAACGAACTTGGTCGACAGCTTCTTCAGGTTCTGCTGCAGGCGCTGGTCGGCCAGCTTCTGGCCGGCGCGCGCCTTGAATTCCATGCTGTGCACTTGCATGCGTGGGACCTCTTGCGCAGTGCGCGAACGATGCGGGGATCAGGCGTCGCCGGCCAGGACCTGGGCGATATGCAGCACGCGGGTGCGCGTATCGCCGGTCCGGCGCAGGCGGCCTTCGATATTGAGGATGCAGCCCAGATCGCCGAGCACTACCGCCTCGGCGCCGCTGGCCGCGATATTGGCGCATTTCTCGTCGACGATCGCGGTCGAGATATTGCCGTACTTGACCGAGAACGTCCCGCCGAAACCGCAGCAGGCCTCGCAGTCCTTCATCTCGGTCAGCTGCACGCCGGGCAGCTTGCCCAGCAACGCACGCGGCTGCTGCTTGATGCCAAGTTCGCGCAGGCCGGAACAGGAGTCGTGATAGGTCACGTGGCCGGCGAAGTTGCTGTCCAGCGTGTCGATGCGCGCGACGTTGACCAGGAAATCGGTCAGTTCGTAGACGCGGGGACGCAGGCGCTCGTAACGGCCATTGAGTTCGGGATCGTCGCGCAGCAGGTCGCCGTAGTGATGCAGGATCATGCCGCCGCACGAGCCCGACGGGACCACCACGTAATCGAACATCTCGAACTCGCGCAGGAATTTCTCCGCCAGGTCGCGCGAGGCGGCGCGCTCGCCCGAGTTGTAGGCCGGCTGGCCGCAGCAGGTCTGTGCCTCAGGGACCATCACCTCGTACCCCGCCTGCTCCAGCAGCTTGAGCACCGAAAAGCCGATTTCAGGCCGCATCAGGTCCACCAGACAGGTGACGAACAGACCGACTCGCATGGATTCTTACCTTTTTCCAGACCCAAAACCTCGCAATTATGCGCTTTTGCGCCGCGGTTCCGCCACTGCGGCGAGGCGAAGCGGGCGCATTTGTTTGCCGCCGCGGTCGTGCGGCGCCCCAATTTGGGGCGATTTATGTGCGGATTGCCCGACTATGACATTTCACGTATTGAAATTTTCACGATGCGAGATAGAATCAGGCAGTCGCTTAATATGCCGCATGGCAACAATTTCCCCATGGCTGAAGCAGAGAAGGAACCCGGCAAGACGTCGATCCAGGTGATCGAACGCATGATGACGCTGCTCGATGCGCTCGCGCGGCATGCCGATCCGGTCAGTCTGAAGGAACTCTCCCAGGCTACCGGGCTGCATCCCTCGACGGCGCACCGCATCCTCAACGACATGGTGGCGTGCCGCTTCGTGGATCGTTCCGATCCGGGCAGCTACCGGCTCGGCATGCGGCTGCTGGAGCTCGGCAACCTGGTCAAGGCCCGGCTCTCGGTCCGCGAGGCGGCGCTGGCGCCGATGCGCGCGTTGCACCGCGTGACCGGCCAGACCGTCAACCTGTCGGTGCGCCAGGGCGACGAGATCGTCTATATCGAGCGCGCCTACAGCGAGCGCTCGGGCATGCAGGTGGTGCGCGCCATCGGCGGCCGTGCCCCGCTGCATCTGACCTCGGTCGGCAAGCTGTTCCTCGCCGCGGACGAGGTCGCACGCGTGCGCAACTACGCGACCCGCACCGGGCTCGCCGGCCATACCCGCACGTCGATCACCGATCTGGCCAAGCTGGAGCGCGAGCTGAACTGGGTGCGCACCAACGGCTATGCGCGCGACAACGAAGAGCTCGAGCTCGGCGTGCGCTGCATCGCCGCAGGCATCTACGACGACTCGCGCCGGCTGGTCGCGGGCCTGTCGCTGTCGGCGCCGGCAGACCGGCTGCAGGACAGCTGGCTGCAGAATCTGAAGGAAACGGCGTTGCAGATTTCGCGCGGCATGGGCTATACCGCCGATAGCGACGTGTAGCGACGCGCCGCCCGTCTTGCCACGCCCCGGAGCGCCAGCCCACGCGCTCCGCCCTTCCGATATCGACAGACAGCACACGACGAGATGCAAGACTCCGGTTTTCTGCCGCGCCTGCTCGAGGCGCTGGGACCCGATGTGGTGACCACCGATGCGCCGTCGATTGCCCCTTGGCTCAGCGACTGGCGCGGAATCTACCGGGGCGATGCCCAGGCCGTGGTGCGGCCCCGCGATACCGGCGAAGTCGCGCGCTGCCTGGCGCTGTGCCAGCAGTGGCGCGTGCCGGTGGTGCCGCGCGGCGGCAATACCGGCCTGTGCGGCGGCGCGACGCCGGACGATCGACCTGCCAACGTGGTGTTGAGCCTGGACCGGATGAACGCGATCCGCTCGGTCGATCCCATCGCCAATACGATGGTGGCCGAGGCCGGCTGCATCCTCGGCAATCTGCGCCGTGCCGCCCATGACGCGGACCGCCAGCTGCCGCTGTCGCTGGCCGCGGAGGACTCGTGCCAGATCGGCGGCAACCTCGCCACCAATGCCGGCGGCGTCAACGTGGTGCGCTACGGCATGGCGCGCGAACTGGTGCTGGGACTGGAAGCGGTGCTGCCGGACGGCGAGGTCTTCCATGGGCTGCGCACGCTGCGCAAGGACAACACCGGCTACGACCTGAAGCAGTTGCTGATCGGCTCCGAAGGCACGCTCGGTGTGATCACCGCCGTGGCGCTGCGGTTGCTGCCGCGCACCGATCAGCGCGCCGTGGTGCTGGCCGCGGTGGAGTCGCCGCAGCAGGCGCTGCAACTGTTTTCGCTGCTGTATTCGCGTTGCGGCGCGCGCCTGCAAGCCTTCGAATTCTTCACCGGCCCGTGCCTGGATCTGGTACTGACCCATGCCGAAGGCGTGCAGGCGCCGTTCGCCGGCCGGCATCCGGCCTATGTACTGGTGGAGCTGGCCGACACCACGGACGAGGCCGGGCTGAACTCCCTGCTGGAAGCGACCATCGGCGATGCACTCGAACAAGGACTGTGCGTCGACGCGGCGGTGTCGGCATCGCTGAGCCAGGTCGAGGCGATGTGGAAACTGCGCGAGGAAATTTCCGAAGCGCAGCGCGCCGACGGTCCGCATCTGAAGCACGACATCTCGTTGCCGATCGAATCGATCCCGGTGTTCATGGAAAGGATGGAAGCGCGGCTGCAGCGGCTCGACGGCGCGATCCGCCCCTTCGTCTTCGGCCACTTCGGCGACGGCAATCTGCATTACAACCTGTCGCGCCCCACCGGCGCGCCCAAGGAGTGGGCGACGACCCACGGCGAGGCGGTCACGGCCGAGGTGCTCGACGAGGTCATGCGCCACGGCGGCAGCATCAGCGCAGAGCATGGCATCGGCCAGCTCAAGCGCGAGTACTTTCACCGCTACAAGGATCCGCTCGAACTGCGGCTGATGGTCGGCATCAAGCGGCTGCTCGATCCGGCGAGGATCATGAATCCGGGCAAGCTGCTGTGAGGCGCTGACGGCTGCCGTTCGGCGAACCGGGCCCGAAGCATCGAGCCCGGAAACGACGACGCGCCCTCGAAGGGCGCGTCTTTCGTCTTGGGACGGGTTGCCCCCGCCCTGCCGTTCAGATGCCGCGAGCCTGCTGCGACGTCAGCACATAGTGCGGCGAGTTGGCCGGCCCCTGGGTCAGGTTCGGCGTGCTGGGGAAGCGGTTCGGCGCCGAGGGCGGCGAATGCTCCAGCCAGTCGCGCACGCGATTGGCGTCGGCGAAGCGGGTCAGATTGCCGGACGAGTCCAGGAACACCATCACCACATCGCGGCCGCCGATGCGTGCCTGCATCACCAGGCAACGCCCGGCCTCGGAGATGAAGCCGGTCTTCTGCAGGCCGATCTCCCAGTTGCCGCCACGCACCAGGCGATTGGTGCTGACGTAGTGCTGGGTGCGGCCCAGCACATTGACTTCATGCTCGGTCTGCGTCGAGAACGCGCGGATGGTCGGGTTGCGGTAGGCCGCCTTGACCAGCCGGGCCAGATCGACCGCCGACGAGACATTGCTGCTCGACAGGCCGCTCGAATCGACGAAGTGGGTGTCGTTCATGCCCAGCTCGCGCGCCTTGCGGTTCATCGCCTGCACGAAGGCCGGCAGGCCGCCCGGATAGTGGCGGCCCAGCGCCGAGGCGGCACGGTTTTCCGACGACATCAGCGCCAGCAGCAGCAGTTCCTGGCGGGTCAGCTGCGTACCGAAGCGCAGACGCGAGCTGCTGTGCTTCTCGGTATCGCGATCTTCTTCGGTGATGGTCAACACCTCGTCCATCGGCAGGCGCGCGTCCATCACCACCAGCGCGGTCATCAGCTTGGTGATCGAGGCGATCGGCAGCACTGCGGCCGCATTCTTCTGGAACAGCACCTCATTGGTGTTCTGATCCATCACCAGCGCGACGCTGGAGCGCAGCGACAACGCATCGTCGGTATCGCGCAGTCCGAGCGCCTCTCCGAGCGACGGGCGCGACGGCGGGGGCGTGAAGGCGGCGCGCACCGGCGCGGCCTGACGCTGGACCAGAATGACCTTGCGCTTGCCGTTCTTGGAAACGATGACCTTGCGGCTGCCGGTCTTGGCGACCGTCGCGCGCTTCGAGTCGTTGCCGGCCCTGGCCGACTTGCTCGACGCCTTCGATGTCTTCGACGATTTAGCGGAAGATTTTTGGACTTTGACGACCTTTTCGGTCTTTTTGGCGGATTTTGACGATTGACTCGCCGCCTCCGCCATGGGCGCGGCAATCAGCGCCGCCGACACCAGCATGGACGCTGCCACCGTGGGCAGAGGCAGGGTGCCGAGAAATCTCAGAAATGGGAGGTCGAACCGGGACATGATTCTCGGGCGCGCATCGGGAATGGCGCCAGTGTAGAAAAAAAAGAATTTGTTAGCAAGATTAATGACTTACACAGCGGACTTAAAGCTTCGATTACAGACATTTCCGTAATGCGAAAAATAAGACGCTTGCAGCACATGGAAATCTGCATGACGCGGCTTCCCGGCCCGGCACGCTTCCGCCCTGCGAACGCGCATGTCTTGCTAACGTCAGTTCTGGCGAGAAGTTGAGGGGCCATGCGAACGGCGGCCGCGCGAACATGATCAGCAACGCGCGAAACCCTGTTGCGGTTCACATCTGCACCGCAACCTTCGGTGCGCGGGGCGCCGACCGCCCTGCACCCGATGCCGGGCGCGAGAGTCAGGCCGGTACGGCACCTGCGCGCGTCCACGTTCACGCTCCCTACCGATCCGCAGCCGCCACCAGCAGCGGCTGCAGGGCCTCGCGCAATGGCTTGGGCAAGGCCACCGGGCGGCGCGTCTGGCGATCGACATAGACATGCACGAAGTGCCCCTGCGCGGCGGCACTGTTCTCGCCTTCGCGAAACAGCCCCACCTCGTAGCGCACGCTGCTGTTGCCGAGCCGCGCGACGCGCAGACCCGCGACCACCGTTTCGGGAAAACTGAGCGAGGCGAAGTAATTGCACTGCGTCTCGATCACCAGCCCGATGGTGCCGCCCGCCTCGATGTCGAGCACGCCGCGCTCGATCAGGTAACGATTCACCACGGTGTCGAAATAACTGTAGTAGACAACGTTGTTGACGTGGCCATAAACATCGTTGTCCATCCAACGCGTCGTGATCGGCAGGAAGTGGCGATAGCAGTCGCGGGTCTGGGCTTGCGGCTTCATGGCATGCGGAACGGAGTCAGGGAAGTGGGGCGGACGGACCGGTCAATCGCGGCGCGCCGACGCTGCACCGCCGCGCATCACCAACGCGACGCCGGCCGCGGCGAGCGCCATGCCTGCGGCGGCCATCGGCGGAAAGCGTTCGTCGAACAGCAACCAGGCCATCACGGCGGTGGTCGGCGGCGTCAGGTACATCAGGCTGGATACGCTGGTGGCGGCACCGCGGCGGATCAGCACGAACAGCAGCGAGATCGCGCCGATTGACAGGGCCACGATCGACCATGCCAGCGCACCGATCATCTCGGCGTTCCAGTCCACCTCGCGCGTTTCGAACACGAACATGAATGGCAGACAGGCCAGCGCGGCCGCGGTGAACTGGATCAGCGACCCCATGCGCAGGTCGAACACCGGGCAGCGATGCTTCTGATACAGCGTGCCGACGGTAATCGACAGCAAGGCGCCCACGGCGAGCAGCACGCTGAACGGCGTCGCCGCGCCGACCGACAGCTTGCCGGCTACCACCAGGCCGACGCCGACGATGCCGAGCAGCAGGCCGATCCACTGCCAGCCGCGCAGACGCTCGCCCAGGCGCAGCGAAATCAGGGCCGTCAGCAGCGGCTGCATGCCGACGATCAACGCGGCCATGCCGGCCGGCATGCCGAGCTTGACCGCGGCCCATACGCCGCCCAGGTAGCCGGTCTGCAGCAGCAGCCCCGCCAGCGCGATACGGCCGATCATGGCCCAGTCGACGCGGCCATCGCGCCGAGGCAGCGGCACGCGCGCCAGCGCCACGAACGGCACCATCAGCACCACCACGCCGGCAAAGCGCAGGAACAGAAAGGTCATCGGCTCGGCATGGGGCATGCCGTACTTGGCGACGATAAAGCCGGTGCTCCAGATCAGCACGAACAGCCAGGGCATCGACACCAGCCAGACATTGGCGCCGCCGGACGGGGTACGGGCGGTGGTGGTTTCTGCGGCCGGTCTCATGCCCGCCCCCGCAGGGGTGCGGCGCCGACGACGAGGACGGCGGGTAATGCAGCGGCAAGGCGGGGACGGCGGCTGAGGGCGTCTTGGCGGGACATCGGCAAAAGGGGACGGACGGGGCCGCGGGGCATTCTGGCGCGTGGCGCCCTCCCCGCCATGCAAGGAACGGAATGCGCGATGGTAGCACCGGCCGGCACGTCACGTGCCGTGGAGCGGCGAAGTGACCCAGCCGTGGCAATGTGGCGAACGCGCCCGGGGGTTTACCCTCGCCAGATTGTGCGACGCACAAAAACCGCTTGACAGCCCAACTCGGGTCCATACAATACGGAATTGTTGCGACGCACCATTGACCGAAAGACGGTTTCGGACCGGCCGATCGGCTCTCTGGAGCGCCACGCACAAAACCATTAACGCGCCTGGGCTGGCCACCGCAACGTCACGGCCTTGACATCTAGGCGACCTATTTTTGAGTTCGCTCGAACTCGACTTCATTCTGATGGAGACCAGCATGTCCTTTACCCCCGAACAAGTTGCCGCCGCCCACAAAGCCAATCTGGAAACCCTGTTCGGTTTGACCACCAAGGCCTTCGAAGGCATGGAAAAGCTGGTCGAGCTGAACATGCAAGTCGTCAAGACCACCCTGGCCGAAAACGTCGAGCACGCCAAGCGCACGCTGACCGCCCGCGACGCCCAGGAACTGGTGGCCCTGCAGGTTTCGTTGATCCAGCCGGTCGCCGAAAAGGCCGTGGCCTACAGCCGCCACGTCTACGAGATCGCGGCCGACACCCAGTCGGAATTCACCCGCGTCGCCGAAGCCCAGCTGGCCGAAAGCTCGCGCAATGTGCAGAGCCTGGTCGACAACTTCGCCAAGAACGCACCGGCCGGTTCGGAATCGACCGTGGCCATCGTGAAGTCGGCCATCTCGGCCGCCAACAACGCCTACGAGTCGGTCCAGAAGGCCACCAAGCAAGCCGTGGAAATCGCCGAAAGCAATTTCCAGGCGGCAGCCACCGCGGCCACCAAGGCCGCCCAGCAAGCGAGCGCCACCGCCCGCACCGCTGGCAAGAAGACCACCGCAGCCTGATCGCGCTGGCCGGTGCCCCCTCGCGGGCACCAGCGTCTACGCTGACCTCCGAAGCCCGGCATTCATGCCGGGCTTTTTTATTGACTCTGGCGCGTAACTAACGCATTTGAACCGCGGAACGCGATCGTCACCGCCGTACACCTTTCAGCCGCCCGGCCGCAACTATCATCGCCGACTTTCGCAAGGCGACTCGGTTGCGCTTCGCAGTCGGTCTGTCATGGTGGAGCGCTTGCAGCCGTCGCTTGCGACTTATATCCGAACAGGTATAATTTGTGCTCGACCAGCGCCGGCTCTTGTATTGGGAAGGTTCCTCGAAGAAGGACTTCAAGGCGTTTCCCCTTCCGGTTCAGAAGGAAATGGGGGTGGCGCTCTTCGTCGTGCAGTTGGGGCGTACTCCCCCCTCGGCGAAGCCGTGGAAGGGCTTGGGTTCAGGCGTGTACGAACTGGTGGAAGATCACTGCGGCGATACTTTCCGGGCGGTCTATACGGTCAGCGTCGGTGACGCCGTCCACGTGCTGCACGCGTTTCAGAAAAAATCCAAATCGGGTATCGCAACGCCGCAACCGGATATCGCGTTGATCGAGAAGCGGCTAAAAGCGGTGCTCGCCAGATACGGACGAAGCGGGAGAACTTGATGCCGCGCAATCGGATTCCACCAGGCACGGACAATGTGTTGGTAGACCTAGGATTTGCCGACGCGGAAGAACTGTCGGCAAAAGCGCTGCTGGCCGTTAAGGTCAACGAGGTGATCGACAAGCGGCGGCTCAGTCAGGTGGAGGCAGCCCACATCATGGGCATGAGTCAACCGAAGGTGTCGCAGATTCGACGTTACAAGCTCGAAAACATCTCGCTCGAGCGCCTGATGCAGGCGCTCGTTTCGCTCGACCAGCATGTCGAAATTATCGTGCGGCCGGCTCGCCGTTCCGACGCGGCAGGCATTTTCGTCGCCGCCTAGATGCCTGCCTGCGGCTAAGCCGTCGCCGGTATCTCGGTAATCTTGGCGGTTAATTGCAGTTCTTGGCAAAACAAGGCCCGCCATCCCGGCGGGCCTTGTCTTGTGCCGCTACGAAGGGACCGCTCAGCGCTTGCGCGGCGGCGGGACGTCCGTGCAGACGCCCTCGTAGATCTCGGCGGCCATGCCGATCGATTCACCCAGCGTCGGGTGCGGGTGGATGGTCTTGCCGATGTCCACCGCGTCCGCGCCCATCTCGATCGCCAGGCACACTTCGCCGATCAGGTCGCCCGCGTGCGTGCCGACGATGCCGCCGCCGATGATGCGGTGGGTTTCCTCGTCGAACAGCAGCTTGGTGAAGCCCTCGTCGCGACCGTTGGCGATCGCGCGACCCGATGCGGCCCACGGGAATACGCCCTTGCCGTACTTGATGCCCTGCTCCTTGCACTGTTCTTCGGTCAGACCGGCCCATGCCACTTCCGGATCGGTATAGGCGACCGACGGAATCTGCTTGGCGTCGAAGTAGGCCTTCTCGCCGTGCGCGGCTTCCGCGGCCACATGGGCTTCGTGCACGGCCTTGTGGGCCAGCATCGGCTGGCCGACGATGTCGCCGATCGCGAAGATATGCGGCACGTTGGTGCGCATCTGGCTGTCGACCTCGATGAAGCCGCGATCGGTCACCGCGACGCCGGCCTTCTCCGCGCCGATCCGCTTGCCGTTGGGCGCGCGGCCCACCGACACCAGCACCAGGTCGTAGCGCTGCGGTTCTGCCGGCGCCTGTTCGCCTTCGAACCTGACGTAGATGCCGTCCGCCTTGGCCTCGACACCGACGGTCCTGGTCTTGAGCATCACCTTGTCGAAGCGATGCTTGTTCATCTTCTCCCAGACCTTGACCAGATCGCGGTCCGCGCCCTGCATCAGGCCGTCGAGCATTTCGACGACATCGATGCTGGCGCCCAGCGTGCTGTAGACCGTGGCCATTTCCAGCCCGATGATGCCGCCGCCGATCACCAGCATGCGCTTGGGGATCTCGCGCAGTTCCAGCGCGCCGGTCGAGTCGACGATGCGCGGATCTTCCGGGATGAACGGCAGTTTCACCGCCTGGCTGCCGGCGGCGATGATCGCCTTGTCGAAGCGGATCACCGTCTTCTTGCCGGTGGTGTCCTTGCCGTCGCCGCCGGTTTCCTGCACTTCGAGATGATGCGGATCGAGGAAGGTGCCGATGCCGCGCACGACCTGCACCTTGCGCGCCTTGGCCATGCCGGCCAGGCCGCCGGTCAGCTTGCCGACCACCGAATCCTTGTACTTGCGCAGGCCGTCCAGATCGATCTTCGCCTCGCCGAACACGATGCCGTGCGCGGCCAGCGCCTTGGCCTCGTCGATGACCGCGGCGTTATGCAGCAGCGCCTTCGACGGGATGCAGCCGACATTCAGGCAAACCCCGCCGAGGCTCGCATAGCGCTCGACCAGCACGGTATTCATGCCGAGGTCCGCGCTGCGGAAAGCCGCCGAATAGCCGCCGGGGCCGGCGCCCAGCACGAGCATCTCGCACTGGATATCGGCGCCACCGGCATGCGTGGCGGCAGCCGGTGCCGCAGCCGGTGCCGGCGATGCTGCCGGAGCCGGCGCGGGAGCCGGGCTGGCAGCAGCAGCCGGAGCCGCCGCGGGCGCCGGCGCCGCAGCCGCGGCCTGGGCCTCGACCGTGCAGATCACCGTGTCCTTGGCCACCTTGTCGCCGACCTTGACCTTGACCTCGACCACCTTGCCGGCCGCCGACGACGGCACGTCCATGCTGGCCTTGTCCGACTCGAGCACGATCAGCGATTGTTCCTGCTCGATCGTGTCGCCCGGCTTGACCAGAACCTCGATCACTTCTACCGCGTCGAAATCGCCGATATCCGGCACCTTGACTTCGATCACACTCATGCTTTGCTCCTGTGGCCGGGCCGCTTACAGCAGAATGCGGCGGAAATCGGCCAGCAGCTGACCGAAGTAGGTATTGAAGCGGGCGGCTTCGGCGCCGTCGATCACGCGGTGATCCCACGACAGCGACAGCGGCAGCGTCAGGCGCGGCACGAACTGCTTGCCGTCCCAGACCGGCTTCTGATACGACTTGCAGACGCCCATGATGGCCACTTCCGGCGCATTGATGATCGGCGTGAAGTAGGTACCGCCCAGGCCGCCGAGCGACGAGATCGAGAAGCAGCCGCCCTGCATCTGGTCGGGCTTGAGCTTGCCGTCGCGCGCCAGCTTGGCCAGTTCCGCCATTTCCTGCGCGATCTCGATCACGCCCTTCTTGTCGGCGTCCTTGATCACCGGCACCACGAGACCGTTCGGCGTATCGGCGGCGAAGCCGATGTTGAAATACTTCTTCAGCACAAGGCGCTGTTCGTCACCTTGGCCGTCGAGCGAGGCGTTGAAGTTCGGGAACTTCTTCAGCGCGGCGACCGTGGCCTTGATCATGAAGGCCAGCATCGTCACCTTGACGCCCTGCTTCTCGTATTCCTTGTTCAGCTGCACGCGGAAGGCTTCGAGCTCGGTGATGTCGGCCTCGTCGTGATTGGTCACGTGAGGGATCATCACCCAGTTGCGATGCAGGTTCGCGCCGGAAATCTTCTTGATGCGCGACAGCGGCTTGCTTTCGATCTCGCCGTAGCGGGTGAAATCGACCTTCGGCCACGGCAGCAGACCCAGTTCGCCACCACCCGCGCCACCGGCGGCCGCTTGCGCGGGCGCCGCGGCCTGGCCGGTCATCACGCCCTTGACGTAGCGCTGCACGTCTTCATGGGTGATGCGGCCCTTGGGACCCGAGCCCGGCACGCGCGACACGTCGACACCGAGTTCGCGCGCGTACTTGCGTACCGACGGGCTGGCGTGCGCGGCCTTGCCGCTGACGCCGGTCGGCGCGGCCTGCGCTGCAGCGGCGGGTGCCGGTGCGGCAGCAGCCGCCGGAGCCGGCGCTGCGGCGGCCGGCGCGGGAGCCGGTGCGGCGGCAGGGGCCGGCGCGGCAGCGGCTGCGGCACCCGCGGCCGCGCCAGAACCGGCGCCTTCCAGAATCACGATCAACGTCCCTTCGGACACGTTGTCGCCGACCTTGACCTTGACTTCCTTGACCACGCCGGCCGAAGGCGACGGCACGTCCATGGTGGCCTTGTCCGATTCGAGCGTAATCAGCGAGTCCTCGGCATTGACGCTGTCGCCCGGCTTCACGTGGACCTCGATGACCGGCACGCCTTCATAGTCGCCGATGTCGGGCACCTTGACCTCGACGGTACCGCCGCCGGCGGCAGCGGGAGCAGCAGCCGGAGCAGCGGCCGGAGCACGTGCGGGCGCAGCGGCGGGCGCCGGGGCCGGTGCAGCCGCGGCAGCAGGCGCCGGGGCCGGTGCGGCAGCGGGAGCCGGTGCAGGGGCCGCGGCGCCAGCGGGTTCCAGCATCACCAGCACCGAGCCTTCCGCCACGTTGTCGCCGACCTTGACCTTGACTTCCTTGACCGTGCCGCCCTGCGGCGAGGGCACGTCCATCGTCGCCTTGTCCGATTCCAGCGTGACCAGCGCATCTTCGGCGTTGATCGTGTCGCCCGGCTTCACGTGGACTTCGATGACGGGAACGGCGTCGTAGTCGCCGATATCCGGCACCTTGATTTCAATCGCTTGACTCATTCAGTGTCTCCTGGGCAGGACGGCGCGCGTGACAACGAAAGCGTCGAGATTACTTTGACGCACGTGCCTTGTCACGCCGCGGCGCCCGGACCATTTACTGGACAACGCCCAGGCAAGGCCCGGGCGACCCGGGCGCGGCGTTGCCGTGCCCGGGGGGTTCGCGGGAGTGACAGCCGGATCAGACCGTCATCGGGTTCGGCTTGTTCGGGTCGAGGTTGTACTTCTTGATGGCCTCGGCGACCTTGTCGCGCGGGATGGCGCCCTCGTCGGCAAGCGCCTTCAGCGCGGCCAGCGTGACCCAGTGGCGGTCCACTTCGAAGAAGTGGCGCAGCTTCTCGCGGGTATCCGAGCGGCCGAAGCCGTCGGTGCCCAGCACCACGTAGCGGCGCGGTACGAACGGACGGATCTGCTCGGCGAACGCACGCACGTAGTCGGTCGAGGCGATCACCGGACCGCGCACCGACTTCAGGCACTTGGCGACATGCGATTCGCGCGGCGTCTCGGTCGGATGCAGCAGGTTCCAGCGCTCGGCCGCCTGGCCTTCGCGGGCCAGTTCGGTGAAGCTCGGGCAGCTCCACAGATCCGATTCGACGCCCCAGTCCTTCTTCAGCAGTTCGGCGGCGGCGATCACCTCGCGGAAGATCGTGCCCGAGCCGAGCAGCTGCACGCGCGGGGCGTTGCTGTTCTCGGCGCCCTTGCGGAACGCGTACATGCCCTTGACGATGTCCTGCTCTACGCCAGCCGGCATTTCCGGATGCTCGTAGTTCTCGTTCATCACCGTCAGGTAGTAGTAGACGTCCTCCTGCTCCGCGTACATGCGGCGCAGGCCGTCCTGCATGATCACCGCCAGCTCGTACTGGAAGGTCGGGTCATACGAGATGCAGTTCGGGATCACCGCATGGAACACGTGCGAGTGGCCATCCTCGTGCTGCAGGCCTTCGCCGTTCAGCGTGGTGCGGCCCGAGGTGCCGCCCAGCAGGAAGCCGCGCGAACGCATGTCGGCGGCGGCCCAGCACAGATCGCCGATCCGCTGGATGCCGAACATCGAGTAGTAGATGTAGAACGGGATCATCTGCACGCCGTGCGTCGAGTACGACGTGGCGGCCGCGATCCAGTCGCACATCGCGCCGGCTTCGTTGATGCCTTCCTGCAGCACCTGGCCAGTCTGCGATTCCTTGTAGAACATCAGCTGGTCATGATCTTCCGGCACGTACTTCTGGCCTTCCTGGTTCCAGATGCCGATCTGGCGGAACAGGCCTTCCATGCCGAAGGTGCGCGACTCGTCCGGGACGATGGGCACCACATGCTTGCCGAGCTGCTTGTCCTTGAGCAGCGTGTTCAGGATCCGCACGAAGGCCATCGTGGTCGAGACCTCGCGGCCTTCGCCCGTCGCCTTGAGCAGCGCGGAGAATGCCGACAGGTCCGGGACCGGCAGCGGGTCGGCCTTCTGGCGGCGCGTCGGCAGATAGCCGCCGAGCTCCATGCGGCGGGCGCGCATGTATTCCAGTTCCTTCGAGCCTTCCTCGAAGGTCAGGTACGGGACTTCTTCCAGCTTGTCGTCCGGCACCGGCAGATTGAACTGGTCGCGGAAGCGGCGGATCGCCTCCACCGGCATCTTCTTCTGCTGGTGGGTGATGTTCATCGCCTGGCCGGCATCGCCCATGCCGTAGCCCTTGATGGTCTTGGCCAGGATCAGCGTCGGCTGGCCCTTGTGCTCGGTGGCGGCCTTGTAGGCGGCGTAGATCTTGTGCGGATCGTGGCCGCCGCGGTTCAGGCGCCAGATGTCGTCATCGGACCAGTCCGCCACCATCGCCTTGAGCTCGGGCGTATTGAAGAAATGCTCGCGCACGTAGGCGCCGTCCTTGGCCTTGAAGGTCTGGTACTCGCCGTCGACGCACTCCATCATGCGCTTCATCAGCAGGCCCTTGGTGTCGCGCGCCAGCAGCGAATCCCAGCGGCTGCCCCAGACGACCTTGATCACGTTCCAGCCGGCGCCGCGGAATTCCGACTCCAGTTCCTGGATGATCTTGCCGTTGCCGCGCACCGGACCGTCCAGGCGCTGCAGGTTGCAGTTGATGACGAAGACCAGGTTGTCCAGCCGCTCGCGGCCGGCCATGCCGATCGCGCCGAGCGATTCCGGCTCGTCGGTCTCGCCGTCGCCCAGGAAGGCCCAGACCTTGCGGCCTTCGGTGTTGACCAGGCCGCGGCTCTGCAGGTACTTCATGAAGCGGGCCTGGTAGATCGCCATGATCGGGCCCAGGCCCATCGACACGGTCGGGAACTGCCAGAAGTCCGGCATCAGCCAGGGGTGCGGGTACGACGAGATGCCCTTGCCGTCGACTTCCTGGCGGAAGTTGTCGAGCTGCTCGGCGCTCAGGCGGCCCAGCAGGAAGGCGCGCGAATAGACGCCCGGCGCCGAGTGGCCCTGCACGAAGACCAGATCGCCGCCATGCTTGTCCGACGGCGCGTGCCAGAAGTGGTTGTAGCCGACGTCGTACAGCGTGGCCGCCGAGGCGTACGACGAGATGTGGCCGCCGACGTTGGTGTGCTTGTTGGCCCGCAGCACCATCGCCATCGCGTTCCAGCGCGAGTACGAACGGATGCGGTGCTCGATGTCCTGGTCGCCAGGGATGCGCGCCTGCTGCTCGACCGGGATGGTATTGATATACGGGGTTTCGGCGTGGAACGGCTGCGTGACGCCGTTCACGCGCGCATATTCGATCTGCTTGTCGATCAGGAAGGCCGCGCGCTCGCTACCTTCCGCGCCAATCACGCCCTGCAGGGCCTCGAGCCATTCTTGGGTTTCCTGCGGGTCGGCGTCATTGGCGCCGGCTGCGCCGAGGATCTGCTCTGGTACGGCTGACATGGATCGTCTCCTGTGGAATGCGTGCGCCAGCAACGGCCGCTTTCGTGAATGGCTGGCCTGGCGCTGTCTGACGGGGGTGCGGAGCGAGGCGTGGATGGGCGGATGGGCTGGCCTGTCACCGGATCCCGGACAAGGTCCGACCGCCTTCCTCCCGCATCGTTCGGTCGGGACCGATTCTATGGAAGGCGATTTCGCAGCACAAGGGAAATTTTCAAATTACGGTATCGTTTCTCATGATGCGAAATATTGCGGCGACGCACCACGACACCGCCAGCCGCGCCACCGTGCGGCCTGCGGGCCGACGGGCCGCCGCGCGTGCCGCATAGGCGCTTTCCCCAAGCGACGCACTGCAGCAATCGAGCTACACTGCCCGGTCAGTCGTCAATCCCATCATGCTGTCCATCCACCGCCTCGTCCTTCGGCTGCTGTCGCCCTTCCGCCTGCCCATGATTCCCCCTGCCGCCGATGCCTCCCGCGATGCCGGCGGCGCCGGAATGCCGGCCGGCGGTCCCGGCGCCATCGACCAGTTGAGCGCGCTGACGCCGCTGGACGCGCTCGAAGGGCTCGGCCCCGCCGACGAGGCCGCCGACGGCCGCCCGTTCACGGGCCCGCCGCGCGGGCTGTGGTGGCTGCGCTGGCGCAATCTGGTCGCGACCAGCTGGTTCATGTTCATCCCGCTGGTGGCGATCGTGCTGTTCTCCGGTGCGATGGGCGTGATCCTGTGGTCCCTGCACGAGACCGAGCGCCAACAGCAGCGCGACGCGCTGTACCGCGACGCCGCCTGGGCGCAGCAGCGCGTGCGGCTGTCGCTGCTGAGCAATCAGGATCAGCTCGCCTCGCTGGCGCGCGACATCGCCGCCGCGCAGCTCGATCAGCGCGCCTACCGCACGGCCGCGCAGGAGGTGCTGCGCGAGAATCCGGAAATCGTCTTCATCAACTGGCTCGACGCCACGCGGCGCGCGCGCTGGTCGCTGCCGTCGACGTCGGAATTCGCCGCGCGGCTGCGCGAGACGCCGGAGCAGCCGCTCGAACCCGAGGTGCTCGACACCTTCGACACCGCGCGCGAGACGCAGCGCGTGGTCTATTCGCGCCCGCTCGTCAACGAACGCGGCGACAGCTTCATGCTGATGCAGGTGCCGATCGTGCGCGACAACGAGTTCCTCGGCACGCTGGGCGCACTCTATTCGATCAACGGCATCCTGACCCATCTGCTGCCGCCCGAGCTGACCGAGCGCTACCGCTTCTCGCTGATCGACAAGAACAACCAGCTGCGCGCCAGCACCTCGCTGCGCCCTGTGCCGGCCACCGCGCTGTCGTACGAGGTGCTGCTCGACCCGCCGGGCCATTCGCTGTCGCTGCGCGCCGACGCCTATCCGCCCGCGTCGAACCTGCCCAACAACATGCTGCTGTGGCTGGTGGTGGGGCTGTCGTGCTTCCTGCTGTGGAGCCTGTGGAGCATGTGGCGGCATACCAGCCGCCGCTCCGAGGCGCAGCGCGCGCTGCTGGCCGAGACCTCGTTCCGCCGCGCGATGGAAAACTCGATGCTGATCGGGTTGCGCGCGCTCGATCTGAACGGCCGCATCACCTATGTCAATCCGGCGTTCTGCCGCATGACCGGCTGGCAGGAACATGAACTGGTCGGCCGCGTGCCGCCCTTCCCCTATTGGCCGCCCAACGACCAGCAGGAGATGCAGCGCCAGATCGATCTGACGCTGCAGGGCAAGTCGCCCACCGGCGGTTACGAGATGCGCGTGATGCGCCGCGACGGCACCAGCTTCTTCGCCCGCATGTACGTCTCGCCGCTGATCGACAGCCGCGGCCGCCATACCGGCTGGATGAGCTCGATGACGGATATCACCGAGCCCAAGCGCGCGCGCGAGGAACTGGCCGCCGCGCACGACCGCTTCACCACGGTGCTGGAGAGTCTGGACGCGGCGGTGTCGGTGCTGGCCACCGACAAGCCCGAGCTGCTGTTCGCCAACCGCTATTACCGCCAGCTGTTCGGCTGGGAGCCCGAGGGTCATCTGAAGCTGGCCGGCGGCGAGGTCGAGCAGGAACAGGTCACCAGCGACCATACGGACTTCGTCGACGCCTACGCCGGCCTGCCCGCCTCCGAGCTGATGCCCTATGCGTCGGACGCGCGCGAGATCTTCGTGCCCGACATGCAGAAGTGGTTCGAGGTGCGGCGCCGCTATATCCAGTGGGTCGACGGCCATCTGGCGCAGATGCAGATCGCCACCGACATCACGGTGCGCAAGGCGGCCGAAGAAATGGCCCGCCAGCACGAGGAGCGCCTGCAGTTCACCAGCCGCCTGACCACCATGGGCGAGATGGCCTCGTCGCTGGCGCACGAACTGAACCAGCCGCTGGCGGCCATCAACAACTACTGCATGGGCGCGGTGGCGCGCCTGCGCTCCGGGCGCAGCACGCCCGAGGACCTGATGCCGATCCTGGAGAAGACCTCGGCGCAGGCCGTGCGCGCCGGCACGATCATCAGCCGCATCCGCGGCTTCGTCAAACGCAGCCAGCCGCAGCGGCGCGAGACCGCGCTGCACGACATCGTCGCCGACGCGGTGGGCCTGGCCGATATCGAGGCGACGCGCCGCCGCGTGACGATCCTGACCCGGCTGCCGCCTCCGCCGGTCACGCTCTTTGTCGACCCGGTGCTGATCGAACAGGTGCTGGTCAATCTGCTGAAGAACGCGGTCGAGGCGATGTCGGGCCTGCCGGCGATGCGCGCCGCGGGCGTGGTGCGGCTGCACGCGCGCATCGACCAGGGCGAGCTCGGCCAGACGGTCTGCATCGACGTGATCGACCAGGGGCCGGGCGTGGACGAGGCCACCAAGGAGCGCCTGTTCGAGCCGTTCTTCAGCACCAAGTCCGACGGCATGGGCATGGGCCTCAATATCTGCCGCTCGATCATCGAGTCGCACCAGGGCCGGCTGTGGGTCGAAAACAATGCGGACGGCATCGGCTGTACGTTTAAAATCATGCTGCCGCTGGAGCCGGATACCGCCGATCAGTAGATGACGGCCGGGCAAATCGTCGGGCGCTCACCGGACGATCGCCCGACGATCGCCCCGCCCCCGGCTGCCCCCGCCGCGACGGGTGTGCGGCGCGCGCGGCCGGAGTTACACTAGCCGAATCGCACAGACGCAGCATCAGGAGACTTCATGACCGTAGCGCCAAACCCCACTCCCCACCGCGGCGAGACCGTCTTCATCGTCGACGACGATGAAGCGATGCGCGACTCGCTGACCTGGCTGCTGGAGGGCAATGGCTACCAGGTTCGCAGTTTCGCCAGCGCCGAGCAGTTCCTGGCCGCCTACGATGCCAACCAGATTTCCTGCCTGATCCTGGACGTGCGGATGCCCGGCATGAGCGGCCCCGAACTGCAGGAACGCATGATCGCGGAGAACATCCATCTGCCGATCGTCTTCATCACCGGCCATGGCGACGTGCCGATGGCGGTGTCGACGATGAAGAAGGGCGCGATCGACTTCATCGAGAAGCCGTTCGACGAATCCGAGCTGCGCGCGCTGGTCGAGCGCATGCTGCAGAAGGCCAGAGCCGACCATTCTGCCGCGCGCGAGCAGCGTGCCGCGCAGGACCTGCTGGGCAAGCTGACCACGCGCGAACAGCAGGTGCTCGAGCGCATCGTCGCCGGGCGCCTGAACAAGCAGATCGCCGACGACCTGGGCATCTCGATCAAGACGGTGGAGGCGCATCGCGCCAACATCATGGAAAAGCTCAACGTCAACACCGTGGCCGACCTGCTGCGGCTCGCGCTGTCGCGCAACAGCTGATCGGGCTTCCCGTTCCGGTTCCCCCCCTCTTTCCCCGCATCCCCTCTGGCCCGTGGCCGGCTTCGCGCCGGACACGGGCCAGTTCACGAGAAAGCTAGCGTTCCGGCGCGTCCGCAACAGCATACGGAAGCGCCGCCGCGCATCGTTCGGTTCGCCGGGCGCGGTCCGCCATCGTCGTTCTGGTTCTTTCGACTCATGCTGGCCCAGGCCGCTCCCGCTCTTCCCACTGCCGGAGCCGACCGATGCTTGAACCCACCTGCCCCACGCCCCCTACGCTTCCCA
>NZ_JAGFTW010000020.1:0-82138 GCF_017598945.1 Cupriavidus gilardii | reverse complement strand
TCCCGCATCGGCGGCACCGTGCCGCGCGAAGGGCTGTGGCAGGCGCAGACGCCGCAGATGTTCCGCGTCGGCGTCCTGCGCCAGGCGCTGGAGGACGCGCTCGCCAGCGGCGCGGTCGTGACCGACGAGGCCAGCGCGATCGAGCGGCTCGGCCTGAAGCCGCGGCTGGTCAACGGCTCGCTGCGCAATTTCAAGGTGACCTATCCCGAGGACTTCGCGCTGGCCGAAGTCCTGCTCGGCGGCCCGTCCGCCACCGCTTCTTCTGGAGACCGATCGCGATGATGCCCTTCGATATCCGCGTGGGACAAGGCTACGACGTACACGCGCTGGTGCCGGGCCGCAAGCTCGTGCTCGGCGGCGTGGAGATTCCGCACGATCGCGGGCTGCTTGGCCATTCCGATGCCGACGCCTTGCTGCACGCGATCACCGACGCGTTGTTCGGTGCCGCGGGCCTGGGCGATATCGGCCGGCATTTCCCCGATACGGATCCCGCCTTTGCCGGCGCCGACAGCCGCGCGCTGCTGCGCGAGGCCGTGCGGCGCGTGCGCGAGGCGGGCTACGAAGTCGGCAATGTCGATGCGACGGTGATCGCGCAGGCGCCGAAACTGGCGCCGCATATCGGCGCGATGGTGGCCAATCTGGCCGAGGATCTAGGCATCGCGGTCGGCCGCTGCAACGTCAAGGCCAAGACCAACGAGAAGCTCGGCTTCGAGGGGCGTCAGGAAGGGATCGTCGCGCAGGCGGTAGTGCTGCTGTGGCGCGGCACCATCGTCGCGCCGCAGGACTGAGCGCGCAGCGGTGAGGGCCGTTACAGGCCCGGCTGCGGTGCGTCGGCTTCCTTCGGCTCGAGCACGTAGACGTAGTCGACCAGCCGCTCCAGCGGGCCCGAGCGCGCGCCGGCTTCGGTGCGCTTGACGAACCCCATCTGCTGGCACAAGCGGTTGGCCGCGTCCATTTCCGGCATGGTGCGCACCACCAGCGCCTGCGCGCCGATATCGCGTGCCCGCTCGATGCAGATCTGCATCAGCGTGCGCCCGAGGCCCAGGCCGCGCGCCTGCGGGCTGACCGACAGCAGGCGGGCTTCGGGCAGGGCCAGCGTCACCGTGCTGCCGTCCAGCGCCTGCAGCGTTGCGCCGGGGTGGCAGAACAGCACGGCGCCGCTGATGCCGTGGTCGGTCTCGGCGACCCACCATTCCATGTCCGACGTATTGGTCGCCAGCACCGAGCGCATGCCCTGCTGGAACGAGGCGCGGCAGTCCTCCATGATTTCCAGCTCGTACTGCGCATAGGCTTCCTGCGTGACCGCGGCGATCTGGCCCCAGTCGGAAGCGGTGGCGAGACGATAGTGGAAATGCGGCGAGGAGGGCGAGGGCAGTTGGCTCATGATGGTCCGCGAAGCAGAATCTGCCTCGATTGTAGGCCGGACCGTGCACAAATGCAGTCGGAGAAATGCGGACGCGCCGATACGGACGCGCCAGACGACAATGGCCGCCCGAGGGCGGCCATCGATGGCGCGATGATGGCGGGATACGCGTGCCGCGCGGATCGCGGCGGCGCTTACTCTGCCGAGATCACGTTGGCGGCCGCCGCCACCACCGCCGCGATGCGGCCGACATCGCGCAGCTGCTGCGAGGTCATGCCTTGCTCGTTCTTCAGCAGCTCATAGTGCGACTTGACGCAGAAGTGGCACTTGCCGACGATCGACGCGGCCAGCGCGTACATCTCGAAGCGGCGCTTGTCGACGCCGCCGTGGGTCGCATACGCGTTCATGCGCAGGCCGGCGGGCTGGCTGGCCAGATCCGGGTCGCCGGCCATCTCGACGTACGGATACCAGACATTGTTCATGCCCATCAGCGCGGCCGCGGTCAGCGCGCCGTTCAGTTCTTCGGGCGAAAGCACGCCGGCGTTGCGGATCGCGTCGACGATGATCTTGCTCTTGGCGGCGAAGGCGGCGGCCAGCGCGACGCCCACCGCATCGTTACCCTCCAGCGAGGAGCGTGCGATGGTGCCGTCCAGATTCAGGCGAATGTCCTTCGCATAGTCGGGAATGAGATTCTTGATCGTGTTGAGGAATTCCATCAAATTCTCCTATCGCTTTGGGCGGAAAAAACCCGCATGAGCGGGTTTCGGTGCGCACTGGGGCGCGGTTGCCGGCGGCGAACCCCCGGCAACATCGACATGGCGCGAATTACAGCGTCGCGCCGCCGACAGCGCGGTTGCACGGGCACAGCTCGTCGGTCTGCAGGCCGTCCAGAATGCGCAGGATTTCTTCCGGGTTACGGCCGACGTTCAGGTTGTTGACCGAAACGTGCTGGATCGTGTTGTCCGGGTCGACGATGAAGGTGGCGCGCAGCGCAACGCCGGCTTCCTTCTCGCGCACGCCCAGCTGGTCGACCAGCGAGCCGGTGGTATCGGCGAACTGCCACGAGTTCAGCTTGTTCAGGTCCTTGTGTTCACGGCGCCATGCCAGCTTGACGAACTCGTTGTCGGTCGAGCCGCCCAGCACGATCGCGTCGCGGTCGGCAAAGTCCTGGTTCAGCTTGGCGAAAGCCACGATTTCGGTCGGGCACACGAAGGTGAAGTCCTTCGGGTAGAAGTAGATGATTTTCCACTTGCCTTCGAACGACTTCTCGGTGATGTCTTCAAAGGCCGACTGGCCGTTTTCTTCGTGGGCGTTGAAACCCGGCTTGACACCGACGACGTGGAACGGTTCGAGCTTGTCACCAACGGTCTTCATGGACTTCTCCTGGATACGGTTGAACAGACGCGAGCGCGGCATCGCCAATGGCCATCGTCGAAGACGATGTTCTCGGGCCCCTGCGTATGCCACGCAACGAATGGGAAGTATGCAGCATCCTGCTCGGCACGGCTAATTGAAAATCTCAAAGAGGCCGATAGGCGAGGAGGGCTGCTAGCCTGTAGCCGTCGACGCCGCGAACCCGGGGACGACAGCAGCCCGCCTGGAGCATCGCGCCACCATACACCATCCTGATGACGGCGGCATGGCGACGAACCGAGCGGCTACGCGCGCCGGAAACACGCGCTGACCACCAGGCCGCTGCCCGGCGCGGGGCGATTGGTCAGCACCAGGCGGCCGCCGTTGCGCTGCATGATCCGGTTGACGATCGACATGCCCAGGCCCGCGCCCTTGGCCTCGCTGCGCGCGGCGTCGAGCCGATAGAAGGGCCGCGTCAGCAGCGGCAGCTGTTCGTCCGGCACGCCGTCGCCGCGATCGGCCACCACCAGCATCGCCTCCTTGTCATGGTTGCGCGTGGTGATCTCGACCTCGGCGATGCCGCTCTCCGGATGCTTGGCATAGCGGCGCGCGTTCTCGACCAGGTTGTCGAGGATGCGCTGGACCTCCATCCGGTTGGCCATCGCCATCACCGGCTCGGGCGCATGCACGCGGATGCGGATGTCGTCGTGCGCGGCATAGACATTGACCGCGTCGCGCACCAGCGACGACAGGTCGACCGGCTCGCTGCTCTCCTGCGCGGGGCGCGCGTAGTTCAGGAACTGGCCGATGATCGCGTCCATCTGTTCGATGTCGGCGATCATCGCCTCGCGCGTGGTGTCGTCGACCGGGGACATCTCGGTCTCCAGCCGCAGCCGGGTCAGCGGCGTGCGCAGATCGTGTGAGATGCCGGCCAGCATCACCACGCGGTCGTCGTCGAGCTGGCGCAGGTCCCGCACCATCTGGTTGAAGCTGTGGTTGGCCTGCGCAACCTCGCTGGCGCCGCGCTCGGGCAGCGGCGGGGGATCGCCCCCCGAACCGATCGCGCGGGCGGCATCGGCCAGCCGTTTGAGCGGCCGGTTGACCCGTGCGGTGATGAAGGCCGCGCCGAAGATCGACAGCAGCAGCGCCGCCACGGTCCACCACAGCCATTGCAGGCCCGGCACGCGTTCGAAGCGCTCCGGACTGATCGCCACCCAGTAGTCGTCGCCCTCGATCTCGAAGCTGACCCAGACGCCCGGAATGTCGTTGACGGTGGTCGCAATCACGGTATCGCCGCCCAGCCGGCTGCGGATTTCCTGCTGCACCAGCTGGGTCAGGAAAGGATTCGCGGTGGGGGTGGTGAAGTCGTCGTCGCGCTCGCGCGGATAGACCTTGATGCCTTCGTTCTGCACCAGGTCGAGCAGCAGGAAACGACGCCGCGCGGGGTCGGAGTAAAGCAGGGCCGCGCGCGTCAGCTTGACCACGCTGACCACCTGCATCGCGATCTGCTGCGCGCGCGGGGCGCGTTCGAACAGCCGGTAGCTCTGAAACCAGATGCCCAGCGAAATGGCCAGCAACAGCGCGATCAGCATGAAGGTCCGCCAGAACAGCGAACCGAAGAAACGCGTGGCCGTGCGGCGGATCACAGTCGCCACGATAACGGCCGGGACTTATTTCACGCCATCGGGAATGAAGACGTAGCCCAGCCCCCAGACGGTCTGGATGAAACGCGGATTGCCCGGATCGGGCTCGATCAGCTTGCGCAGGCGGGAGATCTGCACGTCGAGGCTGCGGTCGAACACTTCGTACTCGCGGCCGCGCGCCATCTCCATCAGCTTCTCGCGCGACAGCGGCTGGCGCGGATGGCGGGCAAACACCTTGAGCACCGAGAATTCGCCGGTAGTCAGCGTGATTTCCTCGTCGTTCTTGGTCAACGTGCGCGTGGCCAGGTTCAGCACGAAGTCGCCGAAGGCGAAGGTCTCGGGCGTTTCCGACGGGGCGCCGGGGACTTCGGCCGGGCCCTTGCGGCGCAGCACCGCGTGGATGCGCGCGATCAGCTCGCGCGGATTGAACGGCTTGGGCAGATAGTCGTCGGCGCCCATTTCCAGGCCGACGATGCGGTCCACGTCCTCGCCCTTGGCGGTCAGCATGATGATCGGCGTCTGATCGTTGGCGCCACGCAGGCGCCGGCAGATCGACAGACCGTCTTCGCCCGGCATCATCAGATCGAGGACGAGCAGGTCGAAACGCTCGCGCAGCCAGAGCTTGTTCATGGCAGTGGCGTTTTCCGCGACCAGCACGGTAAAGCCTTGCTCGCCGAGATAGCGGCGCAGCAGATCGCGGAGACGGGGGTCGTCGTCCACGACGAGAATCTTGTGGCTGGTATTTTCCATGGCGCTAATCTTAGCGAGTCTCGCTAGGGGTCAAAATGGCTTAACAAAAGGTTACATACTTTACCTTGCGGCTCGCCAAGTGCACAGCGGGCAGCGTTTACACTGCGCGCTGCCCGCAAAGGGCGATCGGTCAGCCTCGATCCGGGATGTCCTGGCGTCGTCCAGCGCAAGCCGGATCCGGGCATATCCCAGACCGCCATTATCAATGAAAGCGAAATCCACCCGGTCCGAACCGCGCCGCGCCTCCGGCGCCCGACGCCGTGTCGCCGGAGCCCTGCTTGCGCTGCTGCTGCCGTCGATGCTGCTGCATGCCGCGAGCGCGTCCGCGCAGTCGCCGGGACTCGGCGCGCTGCTGCAGGGACACGGGCGCCATCCGGGCCGGGGCGCGGAGGGTTATCCGGGTCATGCCCGGCAGGACCGCGAACGCCCATCGCCGCGCGAAAGCCGTGGCCGCGCCAACCGCCAGCGCGCCGAGCGCGAGGCCGGCGAGCGGCCGGGCCGCGGCGGCAAGCTGTCTGCCGACGAACGGCGCAAGCTGCGGCAAAGCCTTTACGACATCAGCCGGGAAATGTATCAGGGCAATTGATCACCGTAAGTGGTCGGCCATGCCAAAGGTTTGCTCCCCTCTCCCGCGTGCGGGAGAGGGGCGGGGGAGAGGGGAGTCTACAAACGGCGGCGGAAGCGACGGCCCCGCTCACCGCGGCTGGAAATGCCGCAGGAAATCGACAAACACCTCCGCCGCCAGCTGCGCGTCCTCGGCGGTGATCGTCTCCAGCGGGTTGTGGCTGATGCCGCCGTTGCCGCAGCGGACAAACAGCATCGCCACATCGGTGATCCGCTGCATCATCATCGCGTCGTGTCCGGCCCCGGAGGGCAGCTCGAAGGCCTGCAGTCCGCGCTTGGTCAGCACCGCCGCCAACTGCGCGCGCAACCACGGCGCGCACGGCGCGTTGTTGACCGGCGGCACCCGTTCCACCTCGGCCCGCACGCCGCGTCGCGCGGCGATCGCTTCGATGCCGGCGACGATATCGGCGATGGCCGCCTCGCGCACCGCGTCCTCGCCGGCGCGGATATCCATCGAGAAGTGGCACGCGGCCGGGATCACGTTGCTGGACCCGTTCGGCACCTGCAGCTGGCCCACCGTGCCGACCAGCGTCGGCGCCTTACCGCAGCGCGATTCGACCAGCAGCACCATCTCGGCCGCCGCGGCGGCGGCATCCTTGCGCATCGTCATCGGCGTGGTGCCGGCATGGCTGGCCAGCCCTTCGACGCGCACCTGGAAGCGGCTGCTGCCGGCGATCTGCGTGACGATGCCCAGCGGCAGGTCATGGTGCAACAGCACCGGTCCCTGTTCGATATGCACTTCGACGAAGCCCAGCAGCGTAGAAGGATCGACCGCGGCGGCGCGCAGCGCATCGGGATCGCCACGGCCCGGCAGGTCGGACTCGGCCAGCGCCTGCGCCAGCGTGATGCCGTCTGCGTCGGCGCGCGCGAGCAGGGCCGGGTCGAAGCGGCCCGCCAGCACGCTGCTGGCCAGGAAGCTGGTCTTGAAGCGCAGCCCTTCCTCCTCGGCGAAGCCCACCACGTCAAAGTGATAGGGCAGCCGGATGCCGGCTTCGTTCAGCGCGCCGACCACCGCGATCGGCAGCAGGATGCCCAGGCGCCCGTCATAGCGCCCGCCATTGCGCACCGTGTCGAAATGCGAGCCGGTCATCAGCACCTTCGCGTCGGAACCGGCCGACGGGTCGGCCTCGTAGCGGCCGATCACGTTGCCGATCGCATCGACGCGCACCTGCATGCCAGCCGCGCGCATGCGCTCGGCCAGCATGGCCGCGGCGGCGCGATGCGCCGGCGTCAGATAGGCGCAGGTCAGGCCGCCTTCCATATCGGAGAAGCGCGCCAGCGCATCGGCGGCATCGAGAATGAACTGGCCCAGGGAAGGAGAGGGGGAATGCATGTGCTGGCTCTTCGGTACGTCGATGGGAAGGAAAGTCATGCCGTCGCGGCGGACGGCACGCGTTCGCGTTGCAGCAGCGCCGCGGCCGCCGAGCCGCTGCGGGTCGCCGCTTCGATGGTGGCCGGGTAGGGGCCATGCCGGCTGTCGGCCGGCGCGTCGGTATAGTCGCCGGCCAGCGCCAGCCGCGGCACGCCGATATCGTTGCCGGGACGCGCGAGTCCCGGCACGCAGCGGAACGTGGCGAGCCGTTCGGCGATCACGAATTCGCCGCGCGCTTCCGCAAGGCCCGCGGCATCGGGAAGCAAGGGCGCCAGCTGCGTGGCGAGCTGCGCGCGCACGCGCCGCGCCAGTTCGCCCTGCGGCAGCGCGGCGGCATCGTCGGCCGCGCTGATCACCACCGACCAGACATTGTCGCGGCCCGCGTCGGCCGGCGCATGGGGTTCGGTGGACAGCGCGGCGCGATCGAAGACGAATTGCCCCGGCGCGGCGGCGCTGGCATCGAGCGCCAGGAACGGGCGCGGCAGCCGCAGCGCGCCCACGTTCAGATACAGCGTAACGATCGGCGCGTGGTCGAAGGCGTGCAGCGTGGCGGCGGCGGCCTGCAGCACGGCTTCATGCGAGCGGTGCCGGATCTGCGCCAGCAGGCGTGCCGCCTGCCGCGGCGCGGTGGCAATGACGAGCTGCGCCACCTGCTGCTCGCCCGCGCCTGTCCGCAGATGCCACCCGCGCGGGCCCTCGGCGATGGCCTGCACCGCGGCGCCGGTGCGGACCGTGCCGCCGGCGGCAACGATCGCCTGCGCGGCGGCCTCGGGAAACAGCCGGCTCAGGTCCCGGCGCGGCACCAGCATGTCGCTGTCGCTGCGCGCCGCCAGCAGGCTGTCGCGCAGCACGCGCCGAAACACGCGGGCGTCGGCCTGTTCGGCCGGCGTGTTCAGCGCCGCCACGCACAGCGGAAACCACAGCCGCTGCTGCAGCGTGGGCGGCATCTGTCCGAGCCAGGCGGCAACGGTCTGGTCAGCTATGCCGTCTTCGTCGATCTCATTTCCATCGTCGCCGGCGCGCAGCAGCGACAGTACCCGTGCCAACGCCTTGCGCTCGCGCCAGTCTAGGCCACGCGCGCTCAGGCCCATGCCGACGAGATGCCACGGTGCGGGCAGGCGCGGCGCCTGCAGGCGCCAGCCGTCGGCATAGGCCATTTGCAGCGGCAGCCGCAGCAGCGCGGCATCGGGATCGACGCCGGCGCGGCGCATCAGCGCGAGGGTATGGCGATAGGCGCCGAGCAGAAGATGCTGGCCGTTGTCGAGTTCGCCGGCGACCTGGGGATGGCGCCGGGCGACGCGGCGCGCGCGGCCGCCGAGCACCGGCGCGGCTTCGAACACATGGACCGTGCGGCCGGCCTGCGCCAGTTCGAGCGCCGCAGCCATGCCGGCCCAGCCGCCGCCAATGATCCCGACGGCGCCGACCGTGCCGCCGGCCTGTGGCGACGCGGCGTCGAGCGTGGCGGGACCCTGCGCCATCGCGGTGGTCAGCGGTTGCGTATCCACGTCTTCCATGCGATCCACAGCTTGCGCATGGGTGTCAGCGAGATGCGCTGGTTCAATACCTGGAAGCCGCTCGCCTCGATCTCGTCGAGCAGGGCGTGGTAGATCGCGCCCATCAGCAGGCCGGCGCGCTGCGCCCGGCGATCGGCATCGGGCAGCAGCGCCAGGGCCTCGCGGTAGAAGCCGCGCGCGCGTTCGGCGTGATATGCCATCAGCGCGACGAAGCGCGGCGAATGGCGGCCCTGCATGATGTCGGCCGCCGGCACCTCGAAGCGCTGCAGCACATTGACCGGCAGATAGATGCGGCCGCGCCGCGCGTCCTCGCCGACGTCGCGGATGATATTGACCAGCTGCAGCGAGCGCCCAAGCTTCTCGGCGAATTCCAGCGTGCGCGGGTCGCGGTAACCGAAGATGCGCGCGCTCATGGTGCCGACCACGCCGGCCACGCAGTGGCAATAGCGGTCGAGGCCGGCCTCATCCAGATAGCGCGTCTGCATCAGGTCCATCTCCATGCCTTCGAGCACCTCGGCCAGCATCGGCTGCGTCAGGCCGCAGGCGGCCAGATGCGGCTGCAGCGCCAGCGTGGTGGGATGGCTGGGCTCGCCGGCGAACAGGCGGTTCAACTCGCCGTGCCACCAGGCCAGCTGCTGCTGGGCGACGGTCAGATCCTGGGTCTCGTCGACGACGTCGTCGACTTCGCGGCACCAGGCATAGAGCGCGGTGATGGCACGCCGCCGTTCCGGAGGCAGGAACAGGAAGCTGTAGTAAAAGCTGGAGCCGCTCTGGGCGGCCTTGTCTTGACAATACTGGTCGGGCGTCACGCCGGTCTCGGGCTCGCTAGGGGGCTCAATGTCGGGTCCCAATGTCGGGCCGCAATGTCGGTCCGCAATGTCGGACCATAGCGGGCTTCGATCTGGGGCTCGACGTGGGACTCGATCTGGGACTCGATCTGGGACTCGATCTGAGGCTCAATGCACTGACTTGCTCGCCGCGGCGCCGGTCCGGTAGCGCGCTGCCGCTCGCCATGCCAGCAGCAGCCAGTCGGCAGGCCCGAGTATCGGGCGGCGCCGGAAGACATCGTAGCCGACGGCCTCGAGGCGTTCCAGCACACGCAGGCCGCCTTGCACCACCAGCCGCAATTCCCAGCCGATGCGCCAGTCCGCCGTGCGCGGCAGGTCCAGCGCGAGCGAAGCGCCGGATTGTAGCATCGCCTCCGTGCGGATTTTCAGCTCGTCCATCAGCGCCAGCCAGCGCACGTCGCAGCGGCCCTCGGCGAGCGTGTCGTCGTCGACGCCATGGCGCGCCATCGCGTCGGCCGGCAGGTAGACGCGGCCGCGCGCGAAGTCGATGGCAACGTCCTGCCAGAAGTTGACCAGCTGCAGGCCGGTGCAGATCGCATCGGACCGGGCGAAGCGGTCCGGCGTGGCCGCGCCGTACAGATGCAGCATCAGCCGGCCGACCGGATTGGCCGAGCGGCGCGAGTAGTCGAGCAGGCTGTCCCAGTCGGCATGGCGGTGCACGGTCACGTCCTGGCGGAAGGCATCGAGCAGGTCGTGGAACAGCGTCAAAGGCAAGCGGTATTCGGCGATGACCTCGGCCAGCGCGCGCATCATCGGCGTGCCCGGATCGGTGCCGGCCTCGATGCAGTCGAGCGCATCGGCGAGCGCCCCCAGTGCGGCCAGCCGCTCGTCCGGTGTGGCATCGCCCTCGTCGGCCAGATCGTCGGCGGTGCGGGCGAAACGGTAGATCACCGCCACCGGCCGGCGCAGCCGGCGCGGCAGCAGCACGCTGGCGACCGGGAAGTTCTCGTAGTGGCCGATGGCGAAGCCTTGCTTGGCGACAGGAGTGGGCGGCGTTGGCATCGTATCGGCGGAGGGCGCGTCGGGCTGGGACATGGCGGCAGCATTGTAACCACCGGCTCGCCGAACGGGCCGCCAAGGCCGCTTCGGGGCCGCTTCGGCGTCGCTTCGGAGCCGGTATGCAGCTGTTATGAGCCGCTTCCACCCTACCGATTGGGGGCATGTCGGCACGCATCGCACGTCAATTCGCGCCTAAATCGGCGGTTTTACCCCTCAAATGGGGTGGTTCGTCGCGTCGCGTTTGACGCACCCCGAACGGCTGGATATATTGCTGACCGGCCGGTTATTTACTGCCGGACCCGCCGTCCCTCGGACGGCGCCATCGTCGTGTCGCGCGGCAGCGTTGCAGCTGGCCGCCAGTCCGGCCCTGCCGGGCGCACGTCGCCTCTCGTCATGCCGTTGCACCCGTCTTATCGCCATCCATGCCAGTGCCTTGTCCCGGGCCGGAAGTCGCGGCCGTCAACGCTTTCAAGCCCTTGCCGTCGACCGTCGGCGCGGTGTTGCTGTTTGCCCTGCTGGTGCTGAGCGGTTGCTCGCGCGAGCCCGAGCGCGCGCCCGAGGTTCGGCCGGTGCGTCTGCTGCAGTTGCAGTCCGCCACCGGGCAGTCTGTCTACGAGTTCTCCGGCGACGTGCGGCCGCGGGTCGAATCCCGGCTCGGTTTTCGCGTCGGCGGCAAGATCGCCGCGCGGCTGGTCGACGTGGGCGCCACGGTGCGGCGCGGGCAGCCGCTGGCCCGGTTGGATCCGACCGATCTGAATCTGGCCGAGCAGGGCTCGCGCGCGCAGTACGAGGCAGCGCGCACCGACCGCGATCTGGCGGCCGCCGATCTGAAGCGCTACAACGATCTGTTCGCCAAGGGCTTTATCAGCGCCGCCGAGCAGAACCGGCGCCAGGCCAGCTACGAAGCGGCTGCCGCGCGCCTGCGCCAGGCCGAGGCGGCGCTGCGGGAGCAGACCAACCAGACCGGCTATACCGTGCTGGCGGCCGACGCCGACGGCGTGGTCACCGCGATCGATGCCGAGGTGGGGCAGGTGGTCAGCGCCGGGCAGTCGGTGGTGCGGGTCGCGCAGACCGCCGAGAAGGAGGTCGCAATCGGCCTGCCGGAGGATCAGGTCGATTGGCTGCGCCAGATCCGCGACGTCAGCGTGCGCACCTGGGCCGAGCCCGACCGCATCCTGCCGGGCCGCGTGCGCGAGATCGCCGCGGCGGCGGACCCGGTCACGCGCACCTACGCGGCCCGCATCACCGTGCCGAATCCGCCGGCCGATCTGAAGTTCGGCATGACGGCGATGGTCACCTTTGTGCGGACCGGCGCTTCGCCCGCGGTGCGCGTGCCGCTGACCGCGCTGCTGCAGCAGCAGGGCACCAACCAGGTCTGGGTCTACGACGGCGCGGCAGGCACGGTGCAGCCGGTCGCCGTCACGCTCGGTCAGCCGATCGGCAACGAGGTCGAGGTGAGCAGCGGCTTGCGTCCGGGCCAGACGATCGTCACCGCCGGCGTCCATCTGCTCAAGCCGGGGCAGAAGGTGCGGCCGCTGCAGACCCTGGCGCCGGCGTCCGCGCCGGGCGCTGCGCCCGCCGGTCCGGCCCCGGCCAGCGCGCCGGCCGCGCGCAGCTAAGGGCGCGGCGATGGAGCATTCCCGATTCAATCTGTCGCGCTGGGCCCTCGAACACCAGGCGCTGACCCGCTATCTGCTGGTGGTGTTCCTGCTGGCGGGCCTGATGTCGTACTTTCAGCTGGGCCAGGACGAGGACCCGCCGTTCACCTTCCGCGTGATGGTGGTGCAGGCCTTCTGGCCGGGCGCCACCGCCGAGCAGATCGCGGTGCAGGTCACCGACAAGCTCGAGCGTCAGCTGCAGGAGGTGCCGTATGCGGACAAGATCCGCAGCTTCTCCAAGCCGGGCGAGACCACGGTGATCTTCCAGCTGCGCGACGATGCGCCGGCCAAGGAGACCGCGCAGATCTGGTACACGGTGCGCAAGAAGATCGGCGATATCGCCGACACGCTGCCGGCCGGCGTGCGCGGACCGTTCTTTAACGACGAGTTCGGCGATGTCTACGGCACCATCTATGCGCTGTCCGCCGACGGCTTCACCTACAAGGAACTGCGCGAATATGCCGATCTGGTGCGCCAGCAGCTGCTGCGCGTGCCGTCGGTGGCCAAGGTGTCGCTGATCGGCCTGCAGGACGAGAAGATCTATATCGAGTTCAACCAGACCCGCTTCGCGCAGCTCGGGCTCGATCTGAACGCGATCGCCGACCAGATCGCCGAGCAGAACAACCTGACCGCCAGCGGCGTGCTGGTGACGCCGAGCGACAACGTGCAGGTGCGCGTGTCGGGCCAGTTCGCCGATGTGGGCGATCTGCGCAATATGGTGCTGCGCGGTCCCAACGGCGCGGCCAATATCCGGCTCGGCGATATCGCCCGCGTCTATCGCGGCTATGTCGATCCGCCGGCGCCGCGCATGCGCTTCAACGGCAAGGACGTGATCGGCCTGGGCATCTCGATGGAGAAGGGCGGCGACATCATCGCGCTGGGCGAGTCGCTGCGGGCGGAAGCGGACAAGCTGCGCAAGCAGCTGCCGGTCGGCATCGAGATGGAGCAGGTGCAGGACCAGCCCGAGGCGGTCAAGCGCTCGGTCGGCGAGTTCGTGCGCGTGCTGATCGAAGCGGTGGTGATCGTGCTGGCGGTCAGCTTCATCTCGCTGGGCCTGCATACGAAGCCGCTGCGGCTCGACGCGCGGCCCGGGCTGGTGGTGGCGCTGACGATCCCGCTGGTGCTGGCGGTGACCTTCCTGTTCATGAACGTGTTCAACATCGGCCTGCACAAGGTGTCGCTCGGCGCGCTGATCATCGCGCTGGGCTTGCTGGTCGACGACGCGATCATCGCGGTCGAGATGATGGTGCGCAAGCTGGAGGAGGGCTTCTCCAAGATGGAGGCCGCGACCTTCGCCTATACGTCGACCGCGATGCCGATGCTGACCGGCACCTTGATCACCGCCGCCGGTTTCCTGCCCGTGGGCCTGGCGCGTTCGACGGTCGGCGAATACACGTTTGCGATCTTCGCGGTAACGGCGCTCGCACTGGTGCTGTCGTGGCTGGCGGCGGTCTACTTCACGCCGTATCTGGGCTATCTGCTGCTGAAGGTCAAACCCAGCGAGGGCGGGCACCACGAGGTGTTCGACACGCCGTTCTACGCGCGCTTCCGCCGCGCGGTGGACTGGTGCGTGGACTGGCGCAAGACCGTGATCGCGATCACGCTGGCGACCTTCGGGCTCGGCATATTCGCCTTCCAGTTCGTCGAGAAGCAGTTCTTCCCCGATTCGAGCCGCCCGGAACTGATGGTCGAGATGTGGCTGCCCGAGGGCGCCAGCTTCGCGCAGAGCGAAGCCGAGGCCAAACGCTTCGAGGCGGCGCTGCGCGGCGATGCCGATGTCGGCAGCATCACGACCTTCGTCGGCACCGGCGCGCCGCGCTTCTATCTGCCGCTGGACCAGATCTTCCCGCAGAGCAATGTGGTGCAGCTGATCGTGCTGCCGGTCGACGTCGAGGTGCGCGAGCGGCTGCGCCAGCGCATCATCGCGCTGCTGGCGAGCGACTTCCCGCAGCTGCGCGGCCGCGTCAAGCTGTTGCCGAACGGGCCGCCGGTGGCCTATCCGGTGCAGTTCCGCGTGATCGGGCCGGAGGCCGCGGCGGTGCGGCGGATCGCCGACCAGGTCAAGGCCATCATGAGCGCCAACCCCAACACGGTCGGCGTCAACGACAACTGGAACGAGAACGTCAAGGTGCTGCGCCTGGACATCGACCAGGAAAAGGCGCGCGCGCTGGGCGTGACGACGAACGCGATCGCGCGCGTCACGCAGACCGTGCTGACCGGCGCGCCGGTCGGCCAGTATCGCGACGGCGACAAGCTGATCGACATCGTGATGCGCTCGGCCCGGGACGAACGCGAGGCGCTGGCCGACCTGCACAACGTCCAGGTGCCGACCAGCAGCGGCCGCGCGGTGCCGCTGACGCAGGTCGCGCGCATCGGCATCCGCTCCGAGCCGGGCATCGTCTGGCGCGAGAACCGCGATTTCGGCGTGACCGTGCAGGCCGATGTGGTCGATGGCATCCAGGGACCGACGGTGACCGCGCAGATCGATCCGGAGCTCGACAAGCTGCGCGCCGACCTGCCGGCCGGGTACCTGATCACGGTGGCCGGGGCCGAGGAGGAGAGCGGCAAGGCCGGCGCGTCGATCGCCGCGCAGCTGCCGCTTTGCGTGTTCCTGATCTTCACGCTGCTGATGCTGCAGCTGCACAGCTTCTCGCGCGCGGTGATGGTGTTCCTGACCGGTCCGCTCGGACTGATCGGCGCCGCCGCGACGCTGCTGCTGCTGCAGTCGCCGATGGGCTTCGTCGCCCAGCTGGGTATCACCGCGCTGGTCGGCATGATCATCCGCAACTCGGTGATCCTGGTCGACCAGATCGAGCAGGACATCCGCGCCGGCGTGCCGGCCTGGACCGCGATCGTCGAAGCCGCGGTACGCCGCTTCCGGCCGATCATGCTGACCGCGGCGGCCGCCGTGCTGGCGATGATCCCGCTGTCGCGCTCGGTGTTCTGGGGGCCGATGGCGGTCGCGATCATGGGCGGGCTGCTGGTCGCCACGGTGCTGACGCTGCTGTTCCTGCCGGCGCTGTATGCCGCCTGGTTCCGCGTGCGGCGGCCGGAGGAGGGGCGCGGCGTGATGGCTTGATGGCGGGGCGGCCGGGCGCGAGCCGAAGGCCATCGAGGGGGCTGGATTCGCGCCAAACCATGCGCTACAATCCGCGGTCTTTGCCGGGCAGCGGTGCAACGCCGCGGGCCGGCCGAAGAAGCAGGGGGCGCATGCGGTTCCGGTCGCCTCTTTTTGTTTTTTCGGCCCCATGCCGGGCAGACCGCGGTGCCTCCCCGCTGGGCGGCACCGTTTGGACCGCGAGGGTGGCGAAATTGGTAGACGCACCAGGTTTAGGTCCTGACGCCAGCAATGGTGTAGGGGTTCGAGTCCCCTCCCTCGCACCACCACGCCTTCATCGTCTCGTCGTCGCCTCTCTCGTTGGCGGTTCGCGGCGATTGTGATCGGCGAAACATCTGCTTACCGACGTTTCACCTTTGGGCTCCCTTGTCACGGGTGCCGGCGCTAAGCTTCCCGACAAGAAGACCTGTGCAGAAACACTGCGCGTGACGCCCGCGTCGGATCGGAACCCCACCATGACCCAAACCGCTCAATCGCTCTGTCTTGCCGTCTTGCTGGCCTTGCCGCTGGCCGCCCAGGCCGACCCCTGGAAGGATGAAAGCGGGCATGGCAAATGGCGCGGCCATCACCATGGCGGCGACTACAAAGAGGAATACTGGGACGGCAACTGCAAGGTCGAACGCAAGTTCAAGGGCAACGGCGACTACAAGGAAGAGCGCAAGTGCAAGGGCCCGCGCTACGGTTATTACGGCCCGGCCCCGGTCTATGTCGAGCCCGCCCCGGTCTATGTGCCGCCCGGTGTCACCGTGCACGGTACCGTGACCTTCCCGCGCTGATTCCCGGTCCGGTCCTCCGCACCGTTCTCCCGGCCGTTCTCTCCACCATCCGCCCCGGGCCGCGCGACCGCCGCCGCCCGGGTTGCCGCGTCCTATAGTAGAGACCCGCAGGCCAGCGCTGCACCGGCACCCCTCAGCGGGCCGGGCGCCATCCGCCCCACGCCAGTGCGCGCAATCCCTGTATCTCGATGAGGGGACCCATCATGGCACTGGCAACCACCCTGGCGACTTGCCTGAGCAGCAAGAACAGCCATTTCGATATCATCCGCCACCCCTATGCCCTCGGCAGCATGGCGACCGCGCAGGCGGCGCATGTGCCGGGCGATCGTTTGGTCAAGACCGTACTGCTGGAGGATGAGGCGGGCTATGTGGTGGCGGTGATGCCATCCACCCGACTGCTCGACCTGTCCGAACTGTGCGAGCGCACCGGCCGCCGGCTGACGATGGCCAGCGAGGACGAGGTCCGCGAAGTGTTCAAGGATTGCGCGCTCGGTGCGATTCCGCCGGTCGGCATGGCCTACGGCATGCGCACCTATATCGACGAGAGCCTGCTCGGCCAGCCCGAGGTCTATTTCGAGGCCGGCGACCATGAGGAGCTGATCCACATGACGACGGAGGCCTTCCTCGATCTGATGGCGGGCGCCGAGCGGGGACAGTTCACGCGGCGCATGATGTAGCGGCCGCGGCGGGTTCGCAGCGGTGCGGCGGCAGCGCCAGGTTCAGGGCTGCACGCCTTCCAGCGTGAAGCTGGCGCCGGCGTCCTGGCCAAGCAGCTCGACCAGCGCCGGCAGCGCCGCTTCCAGCGCCGCCCGCAACGTCCACGGCGGGTTCGCGACGAACATGCCGCTGCCATGCAGGCCGAGCCCGCCGGGCACCGGGTGCTTGACCGTCAGCGTGGCATGCAGCCAGCTTTTGAACGGCAGCGCCTTCATCTGGACCGGCAGTTGCGAGGACTCGCGCCGCTGCACCTGCGGATACCAGACCGCATAGGTGCCGGTGGCAAAGCGCTGCAGCCCGTCGCGCAGGCATTGCACGGTGCGGGCGTAGTCCTGCTTGTCTTCGTACGACGGATCGATCAGCACCAGCGCGCGGCGCGGGGGCGGCGGGAGAATGGCCTTGATGCCGCCGAAGCCGTCGCCGTCGTACAGCATCACGCGACGCCCGGCGCCGCGGAAGTTGTCGCGCAGCACCTGGATCTCGGTGCTGTGCAGTTCGAACAGCCGCAGCCGGTCCGCTTCGCGCAGCATCTGCCAGGCCAGCCAGGGCGAGCCGGGATAGTGCCTCAGGCGGCCGTCCGGGTTCAGTGTGCGCACCTGATCCAGGTATTCCTGCAGCAGCGGAGGCAGCGTGCGGCCGTCGGCGGCGGCGCGCCACAGCGGGGCGATGCCGGTCTCGAATTCCGACTTCCTGGTCGCATAGCCCTCGTCCAGCGCGTAGAGGCCGGCGCCCGCATGCGTGTCGATATACCAGAACGGCTTGTCCTTCTGCGTCAGGTAATCGAGCAGGTGGGTGACGATGGCGTGCTTGAGAACGTCGGCGTGATTGCCGGCGTGGAAGGCGTGGCGATAGCTGAGCATGGCAGGGGCGGGCGGAGCAGGGCGCCATGCTACCATCCGGCCGGCCCTCCGCGGCATCCGCGGCCGTCATGCAGCCGCCGCGATGCAGCGTGTTGCGCCGTTTTGTCCCGTGCCGCGACGCGTCTCGCCCAGCCACGGTCCGCCCGGTTTTCCGTTCCCATGCCCCGCGCCCTCGATCCCGCCGAGCCCATCCTGTCCGACCAGGGTACGCCGTACTCGCCCCGCTATGACGACGTCTATCACAGCGTCGAGGGTGGACTGGCGCAGGCCCGGCATGTCTTTCTCGGCGGCAATGGTCTGCCGCAGGCATGGCAGGGACGGGAACAATTCGTCATCGTCGAGACGGGCTTCGGCCAGGGGCTCAATTTCCTGGCGACGTGGCAGGCCTGGCGCGACGATCCGCGCCGCTGCGCGCGCCTGCATTTCGTGTCGATCGAGAAGCATCCGTTTACCCGCGAAGGTCTGGCCGCTTTGCATGCCGGGCTCGACGAAGTCGCGCCGCTGGCCCAGCAGCTGCAGGCCGCATGGCCGCTGGCGCTGCCCGGGCTGCATCGGCTCGCCTTCGAGGGCGGCGCGGTCGTGCTGACGCTGGCGCTGGGCGACGTGCAGGCGCTGCTGCCGCGGCTGGCCGTCGGCGCCGATGCGTTCTATCTGGACGGCTTCGCGCCGGCGCGCAATGCGGACATGTGGGACCCGGTGGTGATGAAGGGACTGGCCCGGCTGGCGCGTCCCGGTGCCACGCTGGCCACCTATACGGCGGCGGGTTTCGTGCGCCGCGGCTTGCAGGCGGCCGGATTCGAGGTCAGCAAGGTGTCTGGCTTTGGCAGCAAGCGCGACATGACGATCGCGCGCGTGCCGGCCGAGCGGCGGCGCCGTCATGCACCGCCTGCGCCCGGCGCCTGGACCCGGCGTCACGCGATCGTGATCGGAGCAGGCCTGGCCGGCTGCGCCGTGACCGAGCGGCTCGCGGCGCGCGGCTGGCGCGTGACGCTGATCGACGCCCACGATGGCCCGGCGCGGGAAACCTCGGCGCATCGCGCGGCTGCCATGCATCCCCATCTATCACCGGACGACAGCGTGCTGTCGCGGCTGTCGCGCGCCGGCAATCTTTATGCATTACGCACGTGGCAGGCGCTCGCCGAGGCGGGACATCCGGTCGGCTGGCGCGGTTGCGGCGTGCTGCAGGTCGGTCAAGACGACGCGGACACGGCGCTTCAGCAGCGCGCGCTGGCGCAGCTCGGCTTGCCTCACGAGTTCGTGCGATGGATGTCGGCGCAGCAGGCCGCCGACGAACATGGCGCCCCGGCCGCCCGCGGCGGCTTGTGGTTCCCGCAAGGGGGATGGGTGGCGCCGCCCGACGTCTGTCGTGCCCAGCTGGCGGTGGCGGGGGCGTCTGTGGAGACGCGGTTCGGCTGCCGCGTCGCTTCTCTGCAACGGACCGATGACGGCTGGCAGGTCTTCGACGAGGCCGGTCGGCCGGTGGCCGAGGCGCCGGTGCTGGTGCTGGCCAATACGCACCACGCGAGCGGCCTGTTGCCGCTGCGCCATCTGCCGATCCGCCGCGTGCGGGGGCAGCTGACCACGCTCGAGCCCGGCGATGTCGATCGATTGGGTCGGTGGCCCGATTGCGTGGTGACGGGCAGCGGCTATCTGCTGCCGCGCGACGCTGACGGCAGCGCGCGGATCGGCTCGAGCTACGAGCCCGACGACGGGCCCCTGGTCGAACGCGTCGAGACCCATGCCGACAATCTGCGCCGGCTCGCGACTCTGCTGCCGGACAGGGCCGCGGCGGTGGACCGGCTCGATCCCGTTGCGCTGCACGGCTATGTCGGCGTGCGCAGCGTTTCGCACAATCGCTTGCCGTGGGTCGGTCAGGTGGCCGACGAGGCGGAATGCGCGCGCCGGGCCGGCTCGCTGCGCGGCGCCCATCTGCGCGATCTGCCGCGGCTGCCGGGCCTGTATGTGGCGCTGGCCTTCGCCTCGCGCGGCCTGACCTGGGCGGCGCTGGCGGGGGGACTGTTGGCGGGCCGGATGGAAGGCGAGCCGCTGCCGGTGGAAAGCGATCTGGCCGACGCGCTGGATCCGGCGCGGCTGCTGCTGCGGGCGTTGCGGCATGGGCAGCATGGCGGTGGCGAGCAGGACGGCGGCGAGCACGACGGCGAGGAGAGCGCAGGGCAGGCCGCCGAGCGGGCCAGTCAGGCCCGCTCAGGGTAAAAACTGCCGGAACCGGATCGAAACCGTGCGATAATCCCCGTTTTCCGTTTGCGCGGTGTGTTTGTTTGCGCGAGTTCGCGATCGGGGCTCAGGCGGCTTGTCCGCATGCCTCATGCGTGGCTGGTGCGTGCGAACCGTTCGACGGCCTGAGGGAGCAACCCTGCACGCAGGCACGCAAGCGGAACGCGCTGACGAACACAACAACATTTCTGGATTGGATTGACGACCATGTCGAATGTGATTGAAAACCTCGGCAAACTCGACCGCAAGGTGACCCTGGCCATCCCCAAGGCCGAGGTCGAGAAGGAGAAGCAGGAGCGCCTGGTTCGCCTGTCGAAGACGGTCAAGATGGCCGGCTTCCGCCCGGGCAAGGTGCCGATGAAGATGGTCGAGAAGCAGTACGGCCAGCAGGTCGAATTCGAAGTGCGCTTCGACAAGGCCGCCCGCAAGTTCTTCGACATCACCCAGCAGCAGGACGTCAAGGTCGCCGGCCAGCCCAAGTTCGAGATCAAGACCGAAGGCGTGGCGGATGACGAAGTGGCATTCGACGCCACCTTCGAGGTCTACCCGGAAGTCAAGATCGGTGACCTGTCGGCCGCCGAAGTGGTCCGCACCAAGACCGAAATCACCGACGCCGAGATCGACAAGACCATCGACATCCTGCGCAAGCAGCGCGTCCACTACCACGCCCGCGGCGAAGCCGGCGAGCATGGCGATGGCGGCGGCGAAGTGGCGGCCAAGAACGGCGACCGCGTGACGGTCGACTTCGTCGGCAAGATCGATGGCGTCGAGTTCGCCGGCGGCAAGGCGGAAGACTTCGTCTTCGTGCTGGGCGAAGGCCGCATGCTGCCCGAGTTCGAACAGGCCGCGCTGGGCCTGAAGGTCGGCGAGAGCAAGACCTTCCCGCTGGCGTTCCCCGAGGACTATCACGGCAAGGAAGTCGCCGGCAAGACCGCCGAATTCACCATCACGATGAAGCAGGTCGAGTGGGCCCACCTGCCCGAGGTCGACGACAACTTCGCCAAGTCGCTCGGCATCGCCGACGGCAGCGTCGAGAAGATGCGCGCCGACATCCGCGAGAACCTGGAGCGCGAGGTCAAGCGCCGCACGCACGCGATGCTGAAGGACCAGGTCATGGAAGCGCTGCTGAAGGCCAGCGAGCTGGACGTGCCGAAGGCCCTGATCGAACAGGACCAGGAGCGCCTGGTGCAGATGGCCCGCCGCGACCTCGAGCAGCGTGGCATGCCGAACGCCAAGGACATGCCGATTCCGCCGGAGATGTTCGCGCAGCAGGCCGAGCGCCGCGTCAAGCTGGGCCTGATCCTGGCCGAGATCGTCAAGGCCAACGGCCTGGAAGCCAAGGCTGACCAGATCAAGGCCGAGATCGAAGAGTTCGCCAAGAGCTACGAGGATCCGAAGGAAGTCATGCGCTGGTACTACGGCGACCAGCAGCGCCTGGCGGAGATGGAAGCCTACGTGCTCGAAAACAACGTGGTAAATTTCGTGTGCGAGAAGGCCAAGGTCATCGACAAGCCGGTGTCCTTCGAAGAACTGACGGCCGAAGGCAACGGCGGCCAGCAAGCCTGATCGACAGCCGCTCAAGGCAAAAGCCGCCTTCGGGCGGCTTGTTTGCCTTTTGCCGAGGCCACTGGCCTGCCACCGAATTCCTGGAGAACTCTGCATGACCCGCAATGATTTGCTCGATCGTCTCGCCACCACGCAAGCTTCGGCGCTCGAGACCATGGGCCTCGGGCTGGTGCCGATGGTGGTCGAGCAGTCCGGTCGGGGCGAGCGCGCCTATGACATCTACTCGCGCCTGCTGAAGGAGCGCCTGGTGTTCATGGTGGGCGAAGTCAACGACCAGACCGCCAATCTGGTGATCGCGCAGCTGCTGTTTCTGGAGAGCGAGAATCCCGACAAGGATGTCTTCCTCTACATCAACTCGCCGGGCGGTTCGGTATCGGCCGGTCTGGCGGTGTACGACACGATGCAGTTCATCAAGCCCGACGTGTCGACGCTGTGCATGGGCATGGCCGCCAGCATGGGCGCGTTCCTGCTGGCCGCCGGCGCAAAGGGCAAGCGCCTGGCGCTGCCCAACTCGCGGATCATGATCCATCAGCCGCTGGGCGGCGCGCGCGGCCAGGCCTCGGACATCGAGATCCAGGCGCGCGAGATCCTCTATCTGCGCGAACGGCTCAATTCGATCCTGGCCGAGGTCACGGGCCAGCCGGTCGAGAAGATTGCCCGCGATACCGACCGGGACAATTTCATGAGCGGCGATCAGGCCGTCGACTACGGCCTGATCGACAAGGTGATCGCGCGCCGCAGTTGAGCCTGGCGCGGCGCGCCGGCTTCGAACCCTGTTCCGGCCTCAAACGGCCAAGCCTACACCACAAAACGAGGCCCTGCGCCTCGTTTGTGGTGTTTGCCCCCACTCCCAGGGGGTTCCGCCCGCTGCCCTAAAGGTTTTGGCGTATGATGCGTTTGACGCGTATCGCCAAGGTCCTTTCTGCGCCCTGGCGCGCCCCTGCTAATGTGACGATTCCTATGGCGGACAAAAAAGGTTCATCCAGCGAGAAGCTTCTGTATTGCTCCTTCTGCGGCAAAAGCCAGCACGAGGTCAAGAAGCTGATCGCCGGCCCGTCGGTGTTCATCTGCGACGAATGCATCGACCTGTGCAACGAGATCATTCGCGATGAAGCCGCCGGCGCCGACAAGGACGCCCCGGCCGCGGCCAAGTCGGATCTGCCGACGCCGCACGAGATCCGCGAAAGCCTGGACCAGTATGTGATTGGCCAGGAGCAGGCCAAGAAGATTCTGGCCGTGGCTGTCTACAACCACTACAAGCGGCTCAAGCATCTCGGCAAGAAGGACGATGTCGAGCTCTCCAAGAGCAATATCCTGCTGATCGGCCCGACCGGTTCCGGCAAGACGCTGCTCGCGCAGACGCTGGCCCGCCTGCTCAACGTCCCGTTCGTGATCGCCGATGCGACCACGCTGACCGAAGCCGGCTATGTCGGCGAGGACGTCGAGAACATCATCCAGAAGCTGCTGCAGAACTGCAATTACGAGGTCGAGAAGGCCCAGCGCGGCATTGTCTACATCGACGAGATCGACAAGATCTCGCGCAAGTCGGACAACCCGTCCATCACCCGCGACGTCTCGGGCGAGGGCGTGCAGCAGGCGCTGCTGAAGCTGATCGAAGGCACGATGGCCTCGGTACCGCCCCAGGGCGGGCGCAAGCATCCGAACCAGGACTTCCTGCAGGTCGATACCACCAACATCCTGTTCATCTGCGGCGGTGCCTTCGATGGACTGGAAAAGGTGATCATGCAGCGTTCGGACAAGACCGGCATCGGCTTCGGTGCCCAGGTCCAGAGCAAGGAAGAGCGCGATGTCAGCGAGGTGCTGCCGCAGACCGAGCCCGAGGATCTGATCAAGTTCGGCCTGATTCCCGAGCTGATCGGCCGCCTGCCGGTCGTCGCGACGCTGTCCAAGCTGGACGAGGCCGCGCTGGTGCAGATCCTGGTCGAGCCGAAGAACGCGCTGGTCAAGCAATATCAGAAACTGCTGGCGATGGAAGGCGTCGAACTGGAAATCCGGCCGGCAGCGCTGTCCGCGATTGCCCGCAAGGCCATCAAGCGCAAGACGGGTGCGCGCGGCCTGCGTTCGATCCTCGAACAATCGCTGATGGATGTCATGTACGACCTGCCGAATTACAAGGGCGTGCAAAAAGTCGTGATCGATGAAAGCACGATCACCGGCGACGCACCTCCCTTGCTGATGTACGAGGACCAGCCCAAAGTGGCTGGCTCCAACTGACGCGAACGCCGGCGCAGGGCGCATCCGCGCCGGCAGCCAACCGACAGGCCGTTCGCGAAAAGCGAGCGGCTTTTTTTCTTCATTTCGCCAAACGAACGGGAGGAAACGCGGGTATGCTGTTTGCGCGGGATTCGCAAGTGTCGGGGCCGTCATTTGACTGATGCTGCGAACCGGTGATTGCTGTCTTGTAATCGGTTCGTGCGACCCAATTTACGCCTTAAATGACTGACTGGGGAAACTGATGTCTGGAACACAACTCCTCCCGGCTGAGCCGATTCGCCTCCCATTGTTGCCGCTGCGCGACGTGGTGGTGTTTCCGCACATGGTGATCCCGCTGTTCGTGGGTCGCCCGAAGTCCATCAAGGCGCTGGAAACTGCGATGGAGTCGGGCAAGAGCATCATGCTCGTGGCCCAGAAGACGGCGGCGAAGGATGAGCCCACCGCCGAAGACCTGTACGAGGTCGGCTGCATCGCCAATATCCTGCAGATGCTGAAGCTGCCGGACGGCACCGTCAAGGTGCTGGTCGAGGGCACGCAGCGCGCGAATATCCGCGAAGTGAGCGAGGACGACTCGCATTTCATGTGCGAGGCCGTGCCGGTGCCCCTGGGGCCGGGCGAAAGCGCCGAGACCGAGGCCCTGCGCCGCGCGATCGTGTCGCAGTTCGACCAGTACGTGAAGCTGAACAAGAAGATCCCGCCGGAGATCCTGACCTCGCTGTCGGGCATCGACGAGCCGGGTCGCCTGGCCGACACCATCGCCGCGCATCTGCCGATCAAGCTCGAGCAGAAGCAGAAGATCCTGGAGATGGTCAACGTGACCGAACGCCTGGAGAGCCTGCTGTCGCAGCTCGAGGGCGAAATCGACATCCTGCAGGTCGAGAAGCGCATCCGTGGCCGCGTCAAGCGGCAGATGGAGAAGAGCCAGCGCGAGTACTACCTGAACGAGCAGGTCAAGGCCATCCAGAAGGAACTGGGCGAAGGCGAAGAGGGCGCCGATCTCGAGGAGCTCGACAAGCGCATCAAGGCCGCCCGCATGCCGAAGGAGGCCAAGAAGAAGGCCGAGGCCGAGTTCAAGAAGCTCAAGCTGATGTCGCCGATGTCGGCCGAGGCGACCGTCGTGCGCAACTATATCGACACGCTGGTCAACCTGCCGTGGCGCAAGAAGAGCAAGGTCAATAACGACCTCGCCAACGCCGAGCGCGTGCTTGACGAAGACCACTACGGTCTGGAAAAGGTCAAGGAACGGATCCTGGAATACCTCGCCGTGCAGCAGCGCGTCGACAAGGTCAAGGCGCCGATCCTGTGCCTGGTCGGGCCGCCCGGGGTCGGCAAGACCTCGCTGGGCCAGTCGGTGGCGCGTGCCACCAACCGCAAGTTCGTCCGCATGGCGCTGGGCGGCGTGCGTGACGAGGCCGAGATCCGCGGTCACCGCCGGACCTATATCGGGTCGATGCCCGGCAAGATCCTGCAGAGCCTGACCAAGGTCGGCGTGCGCAATCCGCTCTTCCTGCTCGACGAGATCGACAAGATGGGCATGGATTTCCGCGGCGACCCATCGTCGGCGCTGCTCGAGGTGCTGGACCCGGAACAGAACCACACGTTCCAGGACCACTACATCGAGGTGGACTTCGACCTGTCCGACGTGATGTTCGTGGCGACCTCGAATTCGCTGAACATTCCGCCGCCGCTGCTCGACCGGATGGAAGTGATCCGGCTGTCCGGCTACACGGAGGAAGAGAAGGTCAATATCACCCAGCGCTATCTGCTGCCGAAGCAGATCCGCAACAACGGCCTGAAGCCGGGTGAGATCGAGGTCAGCGAAGCGGCGATCCGCGACATCATCCGCTATTACACGCGGGAAGCCGGCGTGCGCTCGCTCGAACGCGAGGTATCGAAGATCGCCCGCAAGGTGGTCAAGATGCTGCTGCTGAAGAAGGAGAGCGGCACGGTCAAGGTCGATTCGGACAACCTGGACAAATTCCTCGGCGTGCGCAAGTACGACTTCGGTCTGGCCGGCAAGGAAAACCAGGTGGGCCAGGTCACGGGTCTGGCGTGGACCGAAGTCGGCGGCGATCTGCTGACGATCGAGGCCGCGCTGATGCCGGGCAAGGGCAATATCACCCGCACCGGTTCGCTGGGCGACGTGATGAAGGAATCGGTCGAGGCCGCGCGTTCGGTGGTGCGTTCGCGCGCCCGCCGGCTGGGCATCACCGACGAGATGTTCGAGAAGCGGGACATCCACATCCACGTGCCCGAAGGCGCGACGCCGAAGGACGGTCCGTCCGCCGGTATCGCGATGACGACGGCGCTGGTGTCGGTGCTCAGCGGTATCCCGGTGCGCGCCGATGTGGCGATGACCGGCGAGATCACGCTGCGCGGCGAAGTGCTGCCGATCGGCGGTCTGAAGGAAAAGCTGCTGGCCGCCCACCGCGGTGGCATCAAGCTGGCGCTGATTCCCGAGGAGAACGTCAAGGACCTCGCCGAGATTCCGGACAACGTCAAGAACAACATCGAGATCGTTCCGGTGCGCTGGATCGACAAGGTGTTGGAAATGGCGCTCGAACGGATGCCCGAGCCGCTGCCGGAAGAAGTCGCCGCCCCTGCCGAAGTCAAGGACAAGGGCGCGGCCGCCACGCACGAGATGATTCATCACTGATCGTGCCGAGGCCGGACGATTGTGCCGGCCGGCATCGCAAAACCGCAGGGTTCGCCCTGCGGTTTTTTTTGCGCGGCGCCGGTGTTCGGCTTGGCAAAGCCGAACACGCTGTATTACACTTGCGGCCTCGCAGCGCAAACGGCAGTCGAAGGCTGATACGTGCGCGGCGATACAGCCTGATTGGAGACAATGCGGGCGGCAATGCAGCCACATGATGGCAACATCGCGGCAATATCGAGCGGGTGCTTAGCTCAGCTGGTAGAGCGGCGCCCTTACAAGGCGTAGGTCGGGGGTTCGATCCCCTCAGCACCCACCACTCACTCGATGGCCACGATCGCCATGCCGCCGCGTCATTGGAGGCCGTATCGCCGGGCAGCGAGACCGACATCGGAGTGGTAGTTCAGTCGGTTAGAATACCGGCCTGTCACGCCGGGGGTCGCGGGTTCGAGTCCCGTCCACTCCGCCACATTGCATCCGGGCACCGCCAGGTGGCCGGCCGAATCAGCCGCCTCCATGCGGCTGTTTTCATTTGTGGCCCCATTCGAAGCCCATTCGCAGCCCATCTGTAGCCCCTCGAGCAACGGCCGCCCACGCCACATCAAACGGGCGATCCCGCGCAGCCTGCTAGAATCGCGGAGTTTTGACCTCCGTCCCAACTTGATCCCGAGTCAGCATGCTTGATTTCGTTCGCAACAACCGGCGCCTGATGCTTTTGCTTCTGCTGGTGCTGGTGTTTCCGTCGTTCGTGTTCTTTGGCGTGGAGAGCTATTCGCGCTTCATGGACAGCTCGCACGACGCCGCCAAGGTCGATGGCCGTGCCATCACCCAACAGGAAGTCGACAACGTGCTGCGCGAGCAGTCGGAGCGGATGCGTCAGGTGCTGGGCGCCGCCTACGACCCGCGTCAGTTCGAAGGTCCGGAAGCACGCAAGGCCGTGCTTGATCAGCTGATCCTGCAGCGCGTGGTCGCCAACGAGGTCAATCGCGAGCATCTGACCGTGTCGAACGAGCGGCTGTACGAGGCGATCGTCAATATTCCGGCGATTGCGCAGTTGCCGAAGAAGGCGGACGGACGGGTCGAGGACAAGGCCTATCTCGAACTGCTGGCATCGCAGGGCATGACGCCCGAACAGTTCGACGCCCGCATGCGTTTCGATCTGGCGACGCAGCAGCTCGGCCAGTCGATCGGTGCGACCGCGTTCATGCCCAAGTCGCTGCTCGACCGCCTGATCGCCGCGCGCGACCAGCAGCGTGAAGTTCAGCCGCTGCTGCTGAAGGCCACCGACTACGCTGCCAAGGTGACGGCCGACGACGCCGCGCTGAAGGCGTACTACGACAAGCATCGCCAGGCGTTCAGCGTGCCCGAGCAGGCCAAGGTCGAATACCTGGTGCTGTCCGCCGAGGCGCTGGCCGCCGGCATCAGCATCACGCCCGAGCAGCTCAAATCCTATTACGACAGCAATATCGCGCGCTTCCGTACGGACGAGCAGCGCCGCGCCAGCCATATCCTGATCGCCGCGTCGAAGGATGCGCCCGCCGCCGAGCGGCAGGCGGCCAAGGACAAGGCCACCAGGCTGCTCGACGAGCTGCGCAAGCATCCGGACACCTTCGCCGATGTCGCCCGCAAGCAGTCGCAGGACCCGGGCTCGGCGGAGAAGGGCGGCGACCTCGGCTTCATGGGCCGCGGCGCGCTGGTCAAGCCGTTCGAGGACGCGATGTACGCGCTGCAGCCAAATCAGCTCAGCGATGTGGTCGAAACCGACTACGGCTATCACATCATCAAGGTGACGGAAGTCAAGCCGTCGCAGACGCGTCCGCTCGAGGCCGTCAAGCCCGAACTGGAAGCCGAACTGCGCAAGCAGCTGGCGGCCAAGCAGTTCACCGAGCAGGCCGATGCCTTCGGCAATACCGTCTATGAGCAGGCCGACAGCCTGAAGCCGGCCGCCGACAAGTTCAAACTGACGATCCAGACCGCGGACAACGTGACCCGCGCGCCGAACCCTGCGCTGGGCGCGAACAATCCGCTGAACAACGAGAAGGTGCTGGCGGCGCTGTTCGGCGACGACGCGCTGAAGAACAAGCGCAATACCGAAGCGATCCAGGTCGGCCCGGAAACGCTGGTCGCCGGTCGTGTGGTCGAGTATCGCCCCGCATCGGTGCGGCCGTTCGACGCGGTGCGCGACCAGGTCCGCGCGCAGTACATTGCCGAGCAGGCCGCCGAACTGGCGCGCAAGGACGGCGAAGCGCAGCTCGCCAAGCTGAAGCAGAGCGGCTCGGCCGAAGGCTTCGGCGCCGCCGTCACCGTATCGCGCCAGCAGCCGGGCGGTCTGGCGCCGAAGGCGGTCGAGGCGGTGATGCGCGCCGATGCATCGAAGCTGCCGGCCGTGGTGGGCGTCGATCTGGGCGGGCAGGGCTATGCGATCTATCGCATCGCCAAGGTTTCGCAGCCGGCGCAGGTCGATGCCGCGCAGCGCCAGGCCGAGGCGCAGCAACTGTCGCAGCTGGCCGGCCAGAGCGAGCTGGAAGCGTTCTTCGAGAGCCTGAAGGCGCGGTCGGAGGTCGAGGTGCTCAAGCCCGCGGCGCCGGCGGAATCGCAGCCGGCAGGCTGATGGCGATGGAGGAGACCGCCCGCACAGGGCCGGTCCGGTAGCGATAAAGATAGCGATAAAGAAAGGGGCCCCGCGGGGCCCCTTTGTCATGCGTCCGTAGTCAAGCCACCGTGCGATCGTTCAACCGCGCCGTGGTGGCGCCTTGCCTTCCTCCGCGCTGCGTCGCTGACGCTTGAGCAGCGGCTCCAGCTGCGGCCACACGTTGTCGAGCAGCGTGGGCTGGGCCTGCGCGGTCGGATGGATGCGATCGTCCTGGAACCATTCCGGCCGCGTGACCACCTTGTCGAGCAGGAACGGCACCAGCGGCAGCTGATATTCCTTGGCCAGCTTCGGATACAGCGCGAAGAAGCGCTCGGTGTAGTCGGGCCCGTAGTTGGGCGGGATGCGCATGCCGATCAGCAGCACGCTGGCCTTGGCAGCCTTCGCACTGGTGACGATCTGACGCAGATTGGCCTCGGTACTCTGCAGCGGCAGGCCGCGCAGCGCGTCGTTGGCGCCGAGCTCGACCACCACGATCGCCGGCCGGTGGCGGGCCAGGAGGTCCGGCAGACGGGTCTTGCCGCCCACCGTGGTCTCGCCGCTGATGCTCGCATTGACGACGCTATAATCGAACCTCTCCGCGCGCAGGCGGTCTTCCAATAACTTGACCCATCCTGCGCCGCGCGCGATGCCGTATTCCGCCGACAGGCTGTCGCCAAGCACCAGGATGGTGGGCGAGCGTTGCGCCAGCGCTGGCACCGCCGCCAACGCCAGCAGCGTGCCCAGCATCAGGGCGCGCCAGCGCCCACCGATGTCCCGCCAAAAACCGTTCCGGAAACCCTTGCTCATGTCCTCATCCATTCTTGCTGTCGAATCCTTGGGAAAGACCGTGACGGACGCGACCGGTTCGCTGACGATTCTGCATGACGTGACGTTTTCCGTCACGCCCGGCGAAACGCTCGCCATCGTGGGCGCCTCGGGTTCGGGCAAATCGACGCTGCTGGGTCTGATGGCGGGTCTCGATCTGCCCAGCCGCGGCACCGTGTCGCTGCACGGCCACGACCTGTTCGCGCTCGACGAGGACCAGCGCGCGGCGCTGCGCGGCAGGCATGTCGGCTTCGTGTTCCAGTCGTTCCAGCTGGTCGGACATCTGACCGCGCTGGAGAACGTGATGCTGCCGCTGGAGCTTCGCGGCGAGACCGAGGACGTGCAGGAGCGGGCCAGGGCGATGCTGGAGCGGGTGGGCCTGGGGGCGCGCCTGTCGCACTATCCGCGCACGCTGTCGGGCGGCGAGCAGCAGCGCGTCGCGCTGGCGCGGGCCTTCGTCACGCGCCCCGATACCCTGTTTGCCGACGAGCCGACCGGCAGCCTCGATACCGCGACCGGTGAGGCCGTGATTGCGTTGATGTTCGAACTGAATCGCGACGCCGGCTCGACGCTGGTGCTGGTCACGCACGACCGTTCGGTGGCGGCGCGCTGCGGGCGGATCCTGACCATCGAGGCGGGGAAGGTCGCCAGCGACGAGTGGATGGGCGCCGAAGTCTGAGATCGCCGCCTGCGGAACGCCTCAGCCCCGCCGCGCCAGCGCGCTTCTGGCGCGCGCGATCAGCCCGCTGGTGGAGGGATCGTGCGGTGCTTGCGCGCCACCGTTGAGCTCCGCTTCGATCGGCCGTGCCAGCAGCTTGCCCAGTTCGACGCCCCATTGATCGAACGAGTTGATATTCCAGATCGCGCCCATCACGAAGGTGCGGTGCTCGTACAGAGCAATCAGCGCACCCAGCGCACGCGGCGTGATGCCTTCGATCAGCAGCATGTTGCTCGGCCGATTGCCCTCGAAACGCATATGGGCGATGCGCTCGGGCTCGACGATGCCGGCCGCGCGCAGTTCGTCCTCGGTCCGTCCACGCATCAGTGCCTCGGCCTGGGCGAAGCAGTTGGCCAGCAGCTTGGCATGATGGCCCGGCAGCGTGCGCGGCGCGGACAGCGGCGCGACGAAATCGACCGGCACGATCTGCGAACCCTGATGGATCAGCTGGAAATAGGCGTGCTGGCCATTGGTGCCGGCCGTCCCCCAGACCACGGGCGAGGTGTCGACGCGCACCGGCGCACCGTCGCGCTGCACCGACTTGCCGTTGCTCTCCATCTCCAGTTGCTGCAGGAAGGCCGGGAACAGTTCCAGCGAGGTCGAGTACGGCGCCATGCAGCTGGTCGGCATGCCGAAGACATTGCGGTACCACACCCCCAGCAGGCCGAGGATCACGGGCATGTTGCGGTCCAGCGGCGCGCTGCGGAAGTGCTCGTCCATCTCGCGGCCGCCGGCCAGCAATTCCGCGAAGGCTTCGTAACCGAGCGCCAGCGTGATCGACAGCCCCACCGACGACCACAGCGAGAAGCGACCGCCGATCCAGTCCCAGAACTCGAACATATTGGCCGGATCGATGCCGAACGCGCGCACGGCCTCGAGATTGGTCGACACCGCGACGAAGTGCCGCGCCAGTCCGGCCTCCGGCACGCCTCGCTCGACGAACCATTGGCGCGTGCTGTTTGCATTCGCCATCGTCTCGAGCGTGGTAAAGGTCTTCGAGCAGACGATCACCAGCGTGCGTTCGGGATCGAGCCGCGCCAGCGTCTCGGCCAGTTCGGTGCCATCGACGTTGGAAACGAAATGCACGCGCGGCCCCGAAGCGGCGCCGCCATCGCCGTGGCGATCTGCACCCTCTCCGGCGAGGTGAGCCAGCGCGCGGCACACCATGCGCGGCCCAAGGTCCGAGCCGCCGATCCCCAGGTTGACCACGTCGGTCATGGTCTTGCCGCTATGGCCCGTCCACTGGCCGCTGCGCACGCGCTCGGAGAAGGCGCGCATGCGGGCCAGCACATCGTGCACGGCGGGCATCACCGGCTTGCCGTCGACCTGGAAGGGCGCGTCCGGCGCGGCGCGCAGCGCCATATGCAATGCGGCGCGGTCCTCGGTCGCATTGATATGTTTGCCAGCGAACATGGCATCGCGGCGCGCGGGCACGCCGGCCTGTTCGGCCAGCTGGACCAGCAGGTCCATCGTCTCCGGCACGATGCGGTTTTTCGAGTAATCCAGGAACAGGCCGGCCGCTTCCAGCGAGAACCGGTCGACCCGCGCGCTCGCGTCGGGCGCGGCAAACCAGTCGCGCATCCGCTGGTCGCGGAGCGCTTGGTAGTGCTGCTGCAGACGTTGCCAGGCGGGAAGGTCAGTGGGCATTGCGAAATACGTTTGGAGAAAACGAGCGGAGAAGACGCAGAATGCGCCGAGTATAGCGCGCACGTTCGGCGAAAACTGTCAGACAACGCCGCGATCAGCGCGTTCCGCCGAGGCTCCGGGCCACCAGCCGCAATGCCGATTCGCCGCCCGCGACCAGCACGCCGCCGGCGCAGATCACCGCGATGCCCAGCGCCGTGGTCCAGTCGGGCAACTGGCCGAAAGCGAGGAAGCCGACCGTGGTGGCGGAGATGATCTGCAGATAGAGGAAGGGGCTCAGGAACGATGCGTCCGCATACTGGAAGGCGCGGATCACGAAGTAGTGGCCGAGCGAGCCGGTGATGCCGGCCGACAGCAGCAGCGCGCATTGCAGCGGGGTCGGCATCGCGGTGAACCAGAAGAACGGCACCAGCAGCGTGGTCAGCGCGGCGCCGGTGATGCCGCTCCAGATCAGCGTGGTCATCGGCGCATCGTGCGCCGCCATGCGCCGCGTCAGCATTTGCAGCAGCGCGAACAGCAGCGCCGAGGTCAGGCCCAGCGCCACGCCGCCCGGCGTCAGCTCGCCGCCGGGGCGCACCACCACCAGCATGCCGGCAAAGCCGATCAGCACGCCGCTCCAGCGCATCAGGCGCGCGTGGCGGCCGGGGCGTTCGCCGAGCAGCCATGGCGACAGCGCGACCACGAACAGCGGCGCGCAGAAATTGAGCGCGGTGGCCGTCGCCAATGGCATCAGCTTCAGCACCGAGAAGAACACCAGCGTCGACGCCAGCATCAGGCCGCCACGCAGCCATTGCAGCCGCGGCTGGTCGGTGCGGACCTGCGCGCGGAAGCGCGTGGGACCGAGCAGAAGGAAGATGGCCACCACATGGCCGACATAGCGGACCCACGCCACCGCGACGATCGGCAGGCCTTGCTGGGTCAGCGTCTTGCCGGTGGCATCGAGCAGCGTCAGGATCCATTGGCCCAGCACCAGCAGCGCGATGCCGGTCCACAGTTGCCGGCGGCTCGGCGCCGCGCCCGGTACGGAGATCGCGCCGCTCATCGCCCCGCGCTCAGCAGGTTGAGCTCGTGCCGTGCGGCCCGCGGCAGTTCGCCGGCGGTCAATCCGGCCGGGCCTTCGCCGCTGGCCACCAGCCGATCGGCGGCCCGGCCATGCAGCCAGACCGCGGCCAGCGCCGCGGGCTCCGCAGCCATGCCCTGCGCCAGCAGCGCGCCGATCATGCCGGCCAGTACGTCCCCGGTGCCGGCGGTAGCCAGGCCCGCATTGCCGGTCGGATTGAGCGTGATCGCGGGCTCGCCGGGGGCGGCGATCACGGTGCCCGAGCCCTTGAGCACGACCACCGCCTGCCATTGCGCCGCCAGCGCGCGCACGGCGGCCAGGCGATCGCGCTGGATCTCCGCCACGGTGGCGCCCATCAGCCGCGCCGCTTCGAGGGGATGCGGCGTCAGCACGCGTGGCGCGGTGCCGGCCCTGGCGATCGCCGCCAAGGCCGCATCGGCAGCCAGCAGGTTCAGCGCATCGGCATCCAGCACCGTGGGGGCACCGGCCCGCAGCGCTGTCTCGAGCCATCCGCGGGCATCGTCGCCGGTGCCCATGCCGGGGCCGACTATCAACGCCGACATCGCGGCCAGTTCGAGCCGGTCGACCGGATGCAGCATCAGTTCGGGATGCACGGGATCGAACGGCGGTGCGGGATCGGTCAGAAAGCCGATATGCACGCGCCCGGCGCCAAGATGCAGCGCGGCGCGCGCACCGAGCAGCGGCGCGCCAACCATGCCGATACTGCCCCCGATCACCGCCAGCGTGCCGAAGCTGCCTTTATGGCTGGCATGCCGCCGGCCAGGCAGTGCCGCGGCGAAGCGGGCCGGCGTATTGGCGAAGGCCGCAGCGGTGTCTTGCGGCGGATAGTCGAGGCCGAGCGGCGCGATATCCAGCTCCCCTGCGCAGTCGCGCCCGTCGCGCGTCAGCAGCCCCGGCTTGGCCGCGATAAACGTCAGCGTCCGCGTCGCGCGCACCGCCGGCACACCGGTGCCGGTATCGGCCGACAGGCCGCTCGGTATATCGAGCGCGAACACCGGCACGCCCTGGTCGGCGAGCGCACGCACGCGATCGATCCATTCGGCCATCGCACCGCTGGCGGGACGGTTCAGGCCGATACCCAGCAGGCCGTCCACCACTGCGGCAAAGCGCGGTGCCGTCGTGGGCCAGGGCGGTGCGGTCTGCGGCGACGCGGGGTCGGGCGCCAGCACCTGCAGCGGCACGCCGGCGTCGCTCGCCTGCTGCCACGCGTGTGCGGCGTCGGCGGGCAAGCGCGAAGGGTCGGCCAGCAACCATGCCTGCACGTCGCGGCCGGCCTGATGCAGGCACGTCGCGGCGACCAGCGCATCGCCGCCGTTGTTGCCGGGGCCGGCCAGCAACAGCAGCGGTCCGGCTGGCGCATGGGCCGTCAGCCAGGCGGCAGCGGCGGCACCGGCGCGCGCCATCAGCGTGAACGGCGACAGGCTGAGGTAAGCCGCTTGTTCGAGCCGGCGGATCGCGGCGCTGTCGAACAACGGGATCGACGTGGCGCTGGCCGGATCGAAGCGCAGCCAGTCCGCGGCAACCGATGTGTCCGCGGGCGTCCCGGGAGCGGCGGGCGAGGAGAAGGGCGTCATCGGCGCATTATCGCAGCGCCGCCGGCCAGTGGCTCATTGCCGCGGACCGAGGCCGTAGCGGTCCGGCGTCAGGCCTTCCAGATCGATATCGGGCTGGGCGCCGGCGACCTGCGCGGCCAGCAGCTTGGCGGAACCGCAGGCCATCGCCCAGCCGGATGAGCCATGCCCGAGATTGAGGAACAGCCCCGGCACGGCGGTGGCGCCGATCAGCGGCGGTCCATCGGGCAGCATCGGCCGGGCACCGGTCCACAGCGACGCTTCGCCGTAGTTCGCCGCGCCCGGAAACCAGTCGCGTCCGACCTTCAGCAGCGTGCGCACCGCGGCCTGGCGCAGGTCCAGCTTGCGCGAGCCGAGCTCGGCGGTGCCGGCCAGGCGAATGCGATTGCCCATGCGGGTGATCGCGACCTTGTACGACTCGTCCATCAGCGCGGCCAGCGGCGCCTGCAGGGCATCGCGCACCGGGACCGTCGCCGAATAGCCCTTGACCGGATAGAGCGGCACGCGCAGCCCCAGCGGGCGCAGCAGCGCGGCGCTGGCAACGCCGGCCGCGACGACCACGCGCTGCGCATGCAGGTTCGAGTCCCCTCCCTTGCACCGCATGAAGACGGACAGCAAGCCATCGCGCGGGGCGTGGATGCCATGAACCGTGGTGTCCATCAGAAACCGCACGCCGGCCGCCTCCGCAAACTGGCGCAGCCGGCGCGTGAACATCGGGCAATTGCCCGATTCGTCCTCGGGCAGATGCAGTCCGCCGGCCAGCGCCGTGTCGGGGGCGAGGCCAGGCTCGAGGCGGCGGCATTCGGCGGCATCGATCAGCCGATGCGGTACCGCGTTCTCGCGCAGCAGCGCCAGGGCGGGCTGCGCCATGTCGAGATCGCGTTCGCCGCGGAACAGCTGCAGATAACCTTGCGACTGCTCGTAGTCGATCTGCAGCTGGTCGCGCAGCTGATGCAGACAGGTGCGGCTGTAGAAGGCCAGCCGCTGCATCCGCAGCTTGTTGACGCGGTAGCGTTCGAGCCGGCATTCGCCGAGCCAGCGTGCGATCCAGCGCCACATCGCGGGATCGGCGCTGGGTCGGAACACCACCGGCGAGGTGCTGGCGAACAGCGTGCGCAGCACCTTGGCGGGCATGCCCGGCGCGGCCCACGGCGTGACATAACCGGGTGCGATCACGCCGGCATTGCCGAAGCTGGTTTCCTGCGCGGGCGAGGCGCGCCGGTCGAGCACGGTGACCTTGAAGCCGGCCTCACGCAGATACCAGGCCGAGCAGACGCCGATCACGCCGGCACCGATCACGATGGCGTGCATGGGATCTACATCTTCATCTGCGCGGGCAGATAGGTGACCAGACCCGGGAAGGTCCAGATCAGCAGCACCGCCACGACCATCAGCACGAAGAAGGGGAAGGCGGCCCAGGCGATATAGCTGATATTGCGCCGGGTCATTCCCTGCAGCACGAACAGGTTGAAGCCGACCGGCGGCGTGATCTGCGCCATCTCGACCACCAGCACGACGAAGATGCCGAACCACAGCAGGTCGATGCCGACGGCCTGAATGGTCGGCAGCAGCACCGACATCGTCAGCACGACCATCGAGATGCCGTCGAGGAAGCAGCCCAGGATGATGAAGAACACCATCAGCGCGACGATCAGCAGGAACGGCGTCAGGTTCAGGCCGACGATCCATTCGGCAAGATGGCGCGGCAGACCGATGAAGCCCATTGCCAGCGTCAGGAACGACGAGCCCGCCAGGATCAACGCGATCATGCAGTACATCCGCGTGGCGGCCATCAGCGAATCGCGGAAGGTCGGCCAGGTCAGCGTGCGCTGGGCCAGCGCCAGCAGCAGCGCGCCGACTACGCCGAGGGCCGCGGCCTCGGTCGCGGTCGCGATGCCGGCGTAGATGGACCCGAGCACCGCGCCAATCAGCAACACCACCGGAATCAGATGGCGCGATTCCGCCAGCTTGGCATGCAGATCGAGGCGATGCTCCGGCACCGGGATCGCATCGCGATGGCGCCAGCCCCAGACCGCGACATAGCCCATGAACAGCAGCGCCAGCATCAGGCCCGGCAGCACGCCGCCGATGAACAGCTTGCCGATCGACACGTCGGCGGTGACGCCATAGACGATCATGATGATCGACGGCGGAATCAGCAGGCCGAGCGTGCCGGCGCCGGCGAGCGAGCCGATCGCCATCGATTCAGGGTAGCCGCGCTTGGCCAGTTCCGGCAGGGAGATCTTGCCGATCGTCGCGCAGGTCGCGGCGCTCGAGCCCGACACCGCGGCGAAGATCGTGCAGCCGATCACGTTGACGTGCAGCAGCCGGCCGGGCAGCCGCTGCAGCCACGGCGACAGCCCGCGGAACATGCCTTCAGACAGCCGCGTCTTGAGCAGGATCTCCCCCATCCAGATGAACAGCGGCAGGGCCGTCAGCGTCCAGCTCGAGAGCGAGCCCCAGACCGTCAGCGCCATCGATTCGCCGCCGACCTTGTTGGTGAACAGTTCCATCGCAAACCAGGCGACGCCGAGAATCGCGATGCCGATCCAGACGCCGGCGCCGAGCACGGCGAAGATGGCGACGATCAGGAAGAAGGTGACCCAGAGATCCATGTTGTTGCGTTCCTGTGGGGAGGCCGTGCTGTCGGTACGTGTCGGTACGTGTCGGTACGTCCGCGTTATTCGGTGCGCGCCATTTCGCCGCTGTCCTCGCGCGGCAGACGGCGCGTGCGCAGCACGTAGACGAACTCCTCGGCAAACGCGACGAACAGGCCGAACAGGCCCACCGCCATCGACAGCTGCGGAATCCACAGCGGCGTGGCGTCGGTGTTCTGCGAGATGTCGTGATAGATGAACGAGTCGTACGCGAGCTTGCCCGCGTAGTAGGTGAAGTACGCCGTCAGCAGCGTGGCGACCGCCAGGCAGAAAATCTCCGCCCACACGCGCGGCTTGCCGTGCAGGCGCTGCAGGATCAGCGTGACGCGGATATGGTCGCCCTGGCGCAGCGTCGCGGCCAGCGCGAGAAACGAGCCCGCGGCCATGAAATAGCCGGCATAGGCGTCGCCGCCGTCGATCTGGAAATGGGCGAAGCGCCCGACGATGATGGCCAGTTCGACCAGCAGCGTCAGGCAGATGAAGACGGCCGCCAGCGCGCCAAGCGCCTGGTAGAACCACTGAAAGCGGGAAGTCATGATGCGTCCGGAAGGCTAGGGGGGGAGGAGCGGGGGGCCGTCTTCGGTGGTTCGCTGTCGTCCCCGCGACAGCGGGGACGACTGGGATCACGGGGCGGTCGGCACCACCTTGTTCGCCTTACTTGCGATACGCCGCGATGATTTCCTTGCCCTCGGGCCCGGCCTTCTTTTCCCACTCGGCCAGCAGTTCGTCGCCGATCTTCTTCATGTCGGCCTGCAGCTGCGGCGTGGGCTTGACGATGGTCATCTTGTTCTTGGCCAGCGTGTCGAGCGATTGCTGCGTGTATTCGCGCATCCGCTGCCAGCCGCGCGTCTCGGCCGCCTGGGCGGCTTTGAGCAGCGCCTCCTGCGACGGCTTGTCGAGCTTGTCGAATTCGCGCTTGTTGACGATCACCATGTTCTTCGGCAGCCAGGCGTCGACCGTATGGAAGTGCGACAGGCTCTCCCACACCTTGCTGTCGACGCCGGTGGCGCCCGACGACATGAAGCTGTCGACCACGCCGGTGGCCAGCGCCTGCGACAGCTCCGCGGCCTGAATCGTCATCGGTTGCGCGCCGACCGCCTGCGCGATGCGCGTGGTGGCCGGATTGTAGGCGCGCCACTTCAGGCCCTTCATGTCGGCGCCCGAGCGGATTTCCTTCTTGGCGTAGATGCCCTGCGGCGGCCACGCGACCGCGTACAGCAGCTTGATGCCCTGGCGGTCCAGCAGGCGGTCGATCACGGGCCGCTGCGCCTGCCACAGCTTGTACGAGGCATCGAAGCCGGTGGCAAGGAAAGGTACGGCATCGACGCCGAACAGCGCGTTCTCGTTCTCCAGCAGCGACATCAGCACCTCGCCCGCCTGGGCCTGGTTGCTCTGCACCGCGCGCTTGATCTCGTTGGCCTTGAACAGCGAACCGTTCGGATGCAGCGTGATGGCCAGCTTGCCCTGTGTGGCCGCGCTGACCTCCTTGGCGAACTGGTCCAGGTTCACCGTGTGCGGGTTGTTGGCCGGATAGCCGGTCGGCAGATCCCACTTGACCTGGGCCTGCGCCAGCGGCGCCATCGCGAAGGCGCAGGCGAGCAGCCCGCACGCAGACATCGACTTCAGCAATCCCTTGCGCTGCATCATTTCTCTCCTGGTTGTGTCGTTACCGCGTCGTTGTGTGTGCGCGTGCGTGGATCTTGCGCCGCCAGCGGGGGCTCGTCCACTGGGTCGTCCACTAGGTTGTCCACTACGTTGTCGCGCGTCGTTGCGCCGTCGTCCGAGGTGGGCTCAGGCCTGTGGCTGCGTGGGTGCCAGCACGGCTTCCAATGCAAGCGCCGTGCCCAGCAGCGGCGCGTCGCGCATCGGGCCGTGCGCCAGCATCAGACTGGCCGGCAGTTCGTCGGGTTGATGGCACGGCAGCGAGATCGCGCAGCCGTCGAGGAAATTGATGGTCGAGGGATTGCGCAGCAGCAGCGCGTTGGTGCGCGTAAACAGCGCATCGTCGGCGACCAGCGGCGCGATCGGCGGCGCCACCACCGGCACCGTGGGACAGGCCAGCGCGTCGTAGCCGGCCAGGCGCGCCATCACGCGCCCGCTCCATGCGGCGCGGGCGCGCACCAGATCGACATAGTCGGCGGCGCCGATCGCGGCGCCGCGATCGATGCGCGCCGCCACGCGCGGGTCGTACAGCGCTCGCCGCGAGGTCAGCGTGGCGCGGTGGATGGCATAGGCCTCGGCTGCGGTCAGCCCGCCCTGCGCGTTCAGCGTCGACAGCTCGAGCAGCTCGGGCAGGTCGACATGTTCGATCTGCACGCCGGCGGCCGACAGCCGGCCAAGCGCGCGATCGAAGGCGCGCGACACCGTCTGGTCCAGGTCGTCGAGCAGCAGCTGGCGCGGCACGGCAAGGCGCAGCGCGCTCGCGGCCTTGCGCACGGGGACCAGCGCCTGATCGGCGATCACGCCGTCGACCAGCACGCAGTCGGCCACCGTGCGGGCCATCGCGCAGGCGGTATCGAGCGAGAACGACAGCGGAAAGGCGCCGGTCAGCGGCACGCGCCGCGCGGTCGGCTTGAAGCCGGTCAGGCCGCACAGCGCGGCCGGAATGCGGATCGAGCCGCCGGTATCGCTGCCCAGCGCCGCCACCGCGAGGCCAAGGGCGACGGACGCCGCGGCGCCCGACGACGAGCCGCCGCAGATGCGCGCCACCGCGCTGTCGTGCGGATTGACCGGCGTGCCGTAGTGGGGATTGATGCCGACGCCCGAGAAGGCGAACTCCGTCATGTTGGTGCGGCCGACCAGTGCCGCGCCCACCGAGCGCAGCCGCGCCACGACGGGCGCGTCATCGAGCGCCGGCGCGGCATCGGCACGCACCGTCGAGGCGGCGCGGGTGATATCGCCGCCGATATCGAACAGATCCTTGATCGAGACCGGCAGCCCGGCCAGCGGATGCAGCGGCTTGCCGGCCAGCGCCGCGGCATCGGCGGCCTGCGCCGCGCTGGCGGCGGTGTCGAAGCTGGTCTGCAGGAACACCGCCTGCGCCGCGGGCTCCTTCGCCCGCGCCTGCGCCTGCTGCAACAGTGCCGTGCGGGAGAGCCGGCCTTCGTGGGCCAGGCGGTTCAGCGTGTCGATATCGGGAAGCAGCGCGGCAGGCATCGTCATCGGATTAGCGGTGGTGCGGTGGGCTCGGCGGAGCTCGGGCGGTGTTCGAGGTCGGGAACGGGGATGCGCATCGGGACCGTACTCGTTGCCGCTTGCCCCGCGACAGTGCGCGGACCGTGCCCGGACCGTGCGCGAGTGGTCCGATGCCCAGGATTCGTGCGCGAATTGCCACCGAAGCGGTCATTGCAGTGGCGCGCAATCCCCATCGTTACCGGGTACTCATGCTCATAATTTGTCGATAAACTGTCAAGCTGAAATTACAGTCGCGGCCCCCGGGAAATCACCTACACGGCGCCCGTTGATCGCTGCGCGACGCGCGATGCCGTTCGTTCTCCGCTGTTCTTCTGCAGGAGTGCTGTCCATGGCCCGAAAACCGAGCCGCCGCGACGAAGTTGCCTCTCCCGATCTTGCGTCCGCCAACGTCGCGGCTGTCGGCGTTGCTGCTGCCGACGTTGCTGCCGCCGACGTTGCTGCCGCCGATGCCGCCTCCCGCGCCGCGGGCGCCGGCATCGTGTCCTCCGCGCATCTGGTGTCCTCGCGCAGTCCCGAGCTGTCCGAATTCGAGTTCGGCCTGAACACCGCCTACAACGCCTATAGCCGCTGGGTGGTGCGTTGCATGGGCGCGGCCGGCGTACGCGATCTGACCTTCCTCGACGTGCTGGTGCTCCATCACGTCAATCACCGCGGCCGAGCCAAGCGGCTGGCCGACATCTGCTTCGTGCTGAACGTCGAAGACACCCATCTGGTCACCTACTCGCTGAAGAAGCTGCAGGGCATGGGCCTGGTGGCCGGCGTGCGCGTGGGCAAGGAGGCGACCTACAGCACCACCGCGGCCGGCACCGAGGCATGCGCCCGGTACCGTGAAATCCGCGAGCAATGCCTGACCAGCAATATGACCCCGGGCAGCGCCGAGAACGCCGAGATCGGCGAACTGGCACGGCTGTTGCGCGTGCTGACCGGGCTGTACGAACAGGCGGCGCGCTCGGCGACGTCGTTGTAGCACGAGCTTCGCCCCGGCGTTCGCGGGGCGGATCCGTTGGCTTCTTCCCTTCGCGCGATCGTTCAATCCATCGTCCAATCCATCGTTCAATCCATCGTCAAATCACGAGGTATTCCGTGTCGTTCTCCGAATCGCAAGCCGTCCCCTCCGATCCGCGCTGGCAGTTCTGGATCGATCGCGGCGGCACCTTCACCGATATCGTCGGCCTGCGCCCGGACGGCGCCGTGGTCACGCACAAGCTGCTGTCGGAGAACCCCGAGCAATACGCCGATGCGGCGGTCGCCGGCATCCGCCATCTGCTTGGCCTGGCCGCCGGCGAACCGATTACGCCTAGCCTGGTATCGGCGGTGAAGATGGGCACCACGGTAGCCACCAACGCGCTGCTCGAGCGCAAGGGCGAGCCCACCGCGCTGTTGATCACGCGCGGCTATCGCGACGCGCTGCGCATCGCGTATCAGAACCGCCCTCGGCTGTTCGATCTCAATATCGTGCTGCCCGAGCTGCTCTATCGCGACGTGGTGGAAGTCGACGAACGCATCGGCGCGCATGGCGAGGTGGTGCAGCCGCTCGACGAGACGGCGTTGCGCGAACGGATGACGCGCGTGCTGGCCGACGGCATCCGTGCGGTGGCGATCGTGTTGATGCACGGCTACCGCTATTCGGATCACGAGGCACGCGCGGCCCGCATCGCGCGGGAGCTCGGCTTCGCGCAGGTATCGGTGTCGCACGAGGTGTCGCCGCTGATGAAGCTGGTCCCACGTGGCGACACCACGGTGGTCGATGCCTATCTGTCGCCGATCCTGCGCCGATATGTCGAGCAGATCGAGCGCGAGATGCCGGGCGTGAACCTGCAGTTCATGCAGAGCAGCGGCGGCCTGACCGACGCGCATCGCTTCCAGGGCAAGGACGCGATCCTGTCCGGTCCGGCCGGCGGCATCGTCGGCATGGTGCGCGCCTCGCAGCGCGCCGGCTTCGATCGCATCATCGGCTTCGACATGGGCGGCACGTCGACCGACGTGTCGCATTTCAGCGGCAAGCATCCGAACGACTTCGAGCGCGTGTTCGAGACCAGCGTCGCCGGCGTGCGGATGCGCGCGCCGATGATGAGCATCCACACGGTGGCGGCGGGCGGCGGCTCGGTGCTGCATTTCGACGGCAGCCGCTATCGCGTCGGCCCGGACTCGGCCGGGGCCAAACCCGGACCCGCCAGCTATCGGCGCGGCGGCCCGCTGGCGGTGACCGACTGCAACGTGATGCTGGGCAAGATCCAGCCCGCCCATTTCCCGGCGGTGTTCGGCCCGCGCGCCGACGCGCCGCTCGACCGCGATGCCGTGGTCGCGCGCTTCGAAGCGCTGGCCGCGCAGATCGCCGAGCAGACCGGCGACCGCCGCACGCCCGAACAGGTGGCCGAGGGCTTCATCGAGATCGCGGTCGGCAACATGGCCAACGCGATCAAGCAGATTTCCGTGCAGCGCGGCCACGACGTGACCGGCTACACGCTGACCACCTTCGGCGGCGCCGGCGGCCAGCACGCGTGCCTGGTGGCCGATGCGCTCGGCATGCAGACCGTGTTCGTGCACCCGCTGGCCGGCGTGCTGTCGGCCTATGGCATGGGCCTGGCCGACCGTACGGCGATGCGCGAGCTGTCGATCGAAGCGAAGCTGGACGAGGGCGCCGTGCCGATGCTGGCGCAGCAGCTGGACGCGCTCGCCCGGCAGGCGCGCGACGAACTGCTGGAGCAGGGCGAGGATGCCGGCCGCATCGAGGTGCTGCGCCGCGTCCATCTGCGCTACGAGGGCACCGATTCGGCGCTGGTGGTGCCGTTCGGCGACGCCGCCGCGATGCGCGCCGGCTTCGAGGCCGCCTACCGGCAGCGCTATGCCTTCCTGATGCCCGACAAGGGGCTGATCGTCGAAGCGATCTCGGTGGAGGCGGTCGGCGTCGCGCAGGCGCCGCAGGAGCGTCCCCCGGCCCTGGCGCCGCGCGAAGGCCCGCCGCAGCCCGCCGAGACGGTGCGCATGTTCAGCGGCGGCGCGTGGCACGACACCGGCCTGTACCGGCGCGATACGCTGCGTCCCGGCGACCGCCTCGCCGGCCCGGCCATCATCGCCGAGCAGAACGCCACCACCGTGGTCGAGCCCGGCTGGCAGGCGCTGCTGACCGAACGCGACCATCTGGTGCTGACGCGCGCGGTGCCGCGCCCGCAGCGGCGTGCGCTCGGCACCGAGGCCGATCCGGTGATGCTGGAGGTCTTCAACAACCTGTTCATGTCGATCGCCGAGCAGATGGGCCTGCGGCTGCAGAACACCGCCTACTCGGTCAACATCAAGGAGCGGCTCGACTTCTCCTGCGCGATCTTCGACGCCCAGGGCAACCTGATCGCCAACGCGCCGCACATGCCGGTGCATCTGGGCTCGATGGGCGAGAGCATCAAGACCGTGATCGCGCGCAATGCCGGGCGGATGAAGGACGGCGACGTCTATGTGCTGAACGACCCGTACAACGGCGGCACCCATCTGCCGGACGTGACGGTGATCACGCCGGTGTTCGACGCCGATGGCCGCGAGGTGCTGTTCTACGTCGGCTCGCGCGGCCATCACGCCGATATCGGCGGCATCACGCCGGGCTCGATGCCGCCGGATTCGACGGTGGTCGAGGAGGAGGGCGTGCTGATCGACAACTTCCTGCTGGTCGACGGCGGCGTGCTCGACGATGCCGGCATGCGTGCGCTGCTGGCCGGCGCCCGCTACCCGGCGCGCAATGTCGACCAGAACATGGCCGATCTGCGTGCCCAGGTGGCCGCCAATGCCAAGGGCGTCGAGGAGCTGCGCAAGATGGTCGCGCACTTCGGCCTGCCGGTGGTGCGCGCCTATATGGGCCATGTGCAGGACAACGCCGAGGAGGCGGTGCGGCGCGTGATTACCGCGCTCAAGGACGGCAGCTATACCTACCCGCTCGACAATGGCGCGCAGATCCGCGTGCGGGTCACGGTCGATCGGGAGCGCAGGGAAGCGACTGTCGATTTCACCGGCACCTCGGACCAGCTGCCGAACAACTTCAATGCGCCACGCGCGGTGTGCATGGCGGCCGTGCTGTATGTGTTCCGCACGCTGGTCGATCAGGACATCCCGCTGAACGCGGGGTGCCTGAAGCCCTTGCATGTGGTGATTCCCGAAGGCTCGATGCTCAATCCGCGCTATCCGGCCTCGGTGGTGTCGGGCAATGTCGAAACGTCGTCGTGCATCACCAACGCGCTGTACGGCGCGCTCGGTGTGGTTGCCGCCAGCCAGGGCACGATGAACAATTTCACCTTCGGCAACGAGCGCTACCAGTACTACGAGACGATCTCGGGCGGCAGCGGCGCCGGCAACGGATTCGATGGCTGCGACGTCGTGCAGACACATATGACCAACTCCCGGCTGACCGATCCGGAGGTGCTCGAATGGCGCTTCCCGGTACGGCTGGAGAGCTACGAGATCCGCGATGGATCGGGTGGAGCGGGGCGCTGGCACGGCGGCAACGGCGGCGTGCGCAAGGTGCGTTTCCTGGAGCCGATGACAGCGTCGATCCTGTCGAACAACCGGGTGCACGCGCCGTTCGGCATGGCGGGCGGGGAGCCGGGCGCGACCGGCCGCAACCGCGTGATTCGGGCCGATGGCAGCGAGGAGACGCTGCCGCACGTGGCGCGTACGGAAATGGCCGCAGGGGACGTATTCGTGATCGAGACGCCCGGGGGTGGAGGATACGGGGCGGTGTAGCACGCGCGGCTTGCCCTCTCCCCAACCCTCTCCCGCAAGCGGGAGAGGGAGCACGGCCATCGCTGACTTCGGCGACGCGGCTATCGTATGCGTCGGTGTTCTCCCCTGTCCCGCTTGCGGGAGAGGGGCCGGGGGAGAGGGCAGCGTCCCGCTACCGCTCGACCACCACCGCAGCCCTATCCCGCGGCACCGTCGCCTTCACCGTTCTTGCCACCACTGCGGCCGGCGCCTTGCCGCCCACCAGCCGGTTGACCTGCTTGAACTCGCAGGTCAGCGCACCGGGCGTGACGGTCACCACCGCGTAGCCTTGCGCGTCGGTATTGGCGTACTGCAGCCACGGATTGCTGCGCAGCGCGGCCAGCTGCTGGCAAAGCGGCACGACCTGCTGGACGAAGGCGGCATCGCCCTGCAGCGCTGTCAGCACCGCATCGGTGGTCGCATCGAGCTGTCCCTCGGCCACGCCGCGCGCCGCCAGCGCGCCGCGCAGCGACACCCGCAGCGATTCGGCCACGGTGGCGGCGGTGACGGTCGACGGCGCCAGCGTATGGTCGAGCAGATTGACGTCGACCTGCACGGGCTCGCCGCCCAGCGCCGGAACCGGCAGCGACAGCGTGCGGTAGACCAGCGTCGCCAGGCTCTCCGATAGCGCGCCGACCGCCGATTTCAGATACGAGAAGAACGAGTCCGAGCTAATGCCGGCCGTCACCAGGTCCACCATCACCGGCGTGCCGCCGCCCTCGGCGTCGTAGTCGTCGTGCACGGTGCCCGCATAGAAGGCATGGATGTCGCCGGTCAGCGCCACCACGTTGCGGATGCCGTTGTCCGCCAGATGCCGCATCAGCGCCTTGCGTTCGGCGTTGAAGCCATCCCACTGGTCGGCATTGAGCACGAAGCGCTGGAAGAAGGCCGCCAGCGCCGCCTTCTGCGCGGCCGGGATAAAGGCCGACGTCTCGCGATGGGCCAGCACGTCCGGCTTCACGTAGCCGAACGCGATTGCCTGGGCGGCCGCGCCAATCTGCGAGGCGACGCCGCCCGCGGCAGCGGCCTTTGCTTGCCCGAAGGCCAGTACCGCGATGCCGGCCTGCGCGGCGGTCAGTCCGGCGCCGATGGCGGCAGCGGTCTTGTCGCCGGCGGTGGCATCGGCCATTGCGATCGCCTGCGCGGCCGTCGCTGCGCTGGCCTGCGAGGCGCCGGCCGCGACGGCGGCGACGGCGGCGGCGGCCACCGGCACATTGCCGCCGGTCGAGGCCAGTGTGCCCTGGATGCTGGCCGACAGCGTGCCGAGCGCCTGCAAGGCGACCAGCGTGGCGATGGCGTTGCTGCCGTCGATGCCCATGCGCAGCAGCGAGACCTCGTTGCCCCACAGCTTCCAGATCGCCGGCGAGCGCGCCATGGTGTCGCGCCACCAGTTGCGCTGTTCGTTGCCGAGGATCGACGTCAGTGCCAGCGGGTCGGCCGCGCCGGCGGCGGCCATCTTGGCGGCCTCGGCGGTGGCCAGCGTGGCGGACGGCACCATGTAGCGCGCGCCGATGCTGCCCAGCGGCGCGCCCGTGGCCGGGTTGATCGCGGCTTCGGGCAGCACGTGGTCGGTGCGGTACAGCCGTTCGTCGGTCATCACCAGATGGGCCAGCTTGCCAAAGCGCAGCTCGCGATAAATGCGGATCGCGTGGATGCCTTCCTGCTTCTCGTCGAACACGATATCGGCCGGCATGAATTCGAACCACGCGCGGCTGGCGGCGCGCCGGCGCGCGGGCTGGTGCTGCTCGACGCCGTTGCCGGCGGCGTTGTAGGTTTCGGCGTCGCCCCAGCAGTCGTCGCTGAACTCGTGGTCGTCCCAGGTGGCGACCATGGCGAAGCGCTCGTGCACCGCCTGCAGGCGCGGGTCGCTGCGGTAGCGCTTGTAGAGGTAGCGGTAGTCGTTCAGCGTGGTGGCGTACTTCGCGCCGCTGCTGCCGTTCTTGAAGGTGCCATCGGGCAGCACAAGCGGCGTGTGGGCGCTTTCGACCGCGCCCGTCTGGAAGTCCTCGCCGACGGTCTCGTAGATGTAGTCGCCCAGGTGGACGACGAAGTCCAGATCCTCGGCCGCAAGCGCGTCGAAGGTGCCCCAGTGGTTGATGCTCCAGTCCTGGCAGCTCAGAAAGCCCAGGCGCAGTTGCGAGACGTCGGCGTCGGCGGCCGGGGCCGTACGGAAGCGCCCGATGCGCGAACGGACTTCGCCCGCGGTGAACTGGTAGTAGTAGGTCTGTCCGGGAGCCAGGCCGGTGATCTTGTGGCGCACCGTGCAGTCGTAGGCGCCGGAGACCGGGATGGTGGCGTCGACCACGGCGGTGCCGGCCAGCGCCGTGGCGGTGCCCAGCGCGCCGGCATTGTCCGCGGCCGTCACCCGCAGCCGGATCGCGAAGCTGGCGTCGAGGCTCGCCGCCGCGGCATCGTCGACGTTTGCCGGCACGACACGGGTCCAGAGCAGGATGCCGTCCGGCTTCGGATCGCCGGACGCCACGCTCTGCGGGAACTTCCAGTTCGCGCCGGTGGCCGGCGGCGCCGCCGGCGTACCGGTGTCGGGACGGCCGTCGGGGTGGTCGTCGCCGCCGCATGCCGCCAGGCCGCCTGCCGTGGCCACCGAGACCGTGATGAAGCCGCCCAGCTTCAGAAATCGCCTTCTGTCCATGTCTTGTCGTTCGAGTAGGAAGTGGCTCGGGAACGGGTCCCGAAGGGAAAGAGCCGCGAACGGCCGCCTGAAGGCGATTGGAGCAGGGAGTTGTGACAGCGGCGTGATGTGCAGGGCGCACGGCCGGGGGCGGCCCAGGACCTTGTCAGGGCGGCCGGCAGTGCCTCGCGGGCTGAAATCGGGCGGACGCCGCGCCGCAAGCGTTCCCGCCCGGCAAGGTACAATAGCGGTTTTCGCCGGACTGCCCCGGCTGGCGCCACCCCCGCGCCAGCGGCCCGGCCGCCGTCTTACCCTCCATCGCCCTCCGACCGCTCAGATCATGGCGCATTTCTCGTGCTTCCCCGGCGCATTGGCCCTGTCGGCCTTTCGCCAGCAACGCCTGCTCACCGCCCTGCAACAGATCGACGCCGACATCGAATCGGTGCACGGCCAGTTCCTGCACTTCGTCGATACCGACCAGCCGCTGGACAAGGGCGACACCGACCGCATCCGCGCGTTGCTGACCTATGGCGCGCCGTTCGCCGAGCAGCCCGAGGGCGACCGCTTTGTCGTGATCCCGCGTTTCGGCACGATTTCACCGTGGGCCAGCAAGGCCACCGATATCGCGCACAACTGTGGTCTGTCCCATGTGCACCGGATCGAGCGCGGCATCGAGTTCACGGTGGTCTGCAAGAAGGGCCTGCTGCGCGGCCGCAAGACGCTGGATCCGCTGACGCGCGATGCCGTGGCCGCACTGCTGTTCGACCGCATGACCGAGACCGTGGTCGCCACGCGCGACGCCGCGGCCGGGCTGTTCGAGGAACTGCCGGCCAAGCCGCTGCGCTTCATCGACCTGGCCGGTGGTCGCGCCGCGCTGGCCGAGGCCAATGTCGCGATGGGCCTGGCGCTGTCCGACGACGAGATTGACTATCTGGTCGACGCCTACGCCAAGCTCGGCCGCAATCCGACCGATGTCGAGCTGATGATGTTCGCGCAGGCCAACAGCGAGCACTGCCGCCACAAGATCTTCAATGCGACCTGGACCATCGACGGCGAGGAGCAGGACAAATCGCTGTTCGCGATGATCCGCAACACGCACCAGCTCAATCCGCAGGGTTCGATCGTCGCGTATTCGGACAACTCGGCGGTGATGGAAGGCGATGTCGCCGAGCGCTGGTTCCCGCGCGGCGACGCGCATCAGTATGGCCGCCATCAGGCGCTGACCCATACGCTGATGAAGGTCGAGACGCATAACCATCCGACCGCGATCTCGCCGTTCCCCGGGGCCTCGACCGGCGCCGGCGGCGAAATCCGCGACGAGGGCGCAACCGGCCGCGGCGCCAAGCCGAAGGCGGGCCTGACCGGCTTCACGGTGTCCAACCTGATGCTGCCCGACGCGGTCGAGCCGTGGGAGAACGCGCGCGACGCCGCCCAGCCGCTGGCCTTCCGCAATCCCGACGAGCGGCCCGCGGTGACGGGCAAGCCGGAGCGCATCGCCTCGCCGCTGCAGATCATGATCGAAGGCCCGCTCGGCGGCGCCGCCTTCAACAACGAATTCGGCCGCGCCAACCTGGGCGGCTATTTCCGCGTCTACGAGCAGAACGTCGGCGGCACCGTGCGCGGCTATCACAAGCCGATCATGATCGCCGGTGGCATCGGCAATATCGACGCCTCGCATACGCACAAGGAGCCGCTGCCGGCGGGCTCGCTGCTGATCCAGCTGGGCGGCCCGGGCATGCGCATCGGCATGGGCGGCGGCGCGGCCAGCTCGATGGCGACCGGCGCCAATACCGCCGACCTCGACTTCGATTCGGTGCAGCGCGGCAACCCGGAAATGGAACGGCGCGCGCAGGAAGTCATCAACGCCTGCTGGCAGCTCGGCGACGAGAACCCGATCCTGTCGATCCACGACGTCGGCGCGGGCGGCCTGTCCAATGCCTTCCCCGAGGTGGTCGACGGCGCCGGCCGCGGCGCGCGCTTCGAGCTGCGCCAGATTCATCTGGAAGAGTCGGGCCTGTCGCCGGCCGAGATCTGGTGCAACGAATCGCAGGAGCGCTATGTGCTGGCGATCGCGCCGGACAGCTTCCCGCGCTTTGCCGCGATGTGCGAGCGCGAGCGCGCGCCCTTCGCGGTGGTCGGCGTCGCCACCGAGGAAAAGCAGCTGCAGCTGGTCGATGCCAGCGTCGATCAGGCGCTGAAGGAACACTTCCCGGTCGATATGCCGATGGACGTGCTGCTCGGCAAGCCGCCGCGCATGCACCGCGACGTCAAGCGGGTCGAGCAATCGCTGCCCGAAGTCGACGTGACCGGCATCGCGCTCGATCAGGCGGTGCGCGACGTGCTGCGTCACCCGACCGTCGCCAGCAAGTCGTTCCTGATCACGATCGGCGACCGCAGCGTCGGCGGCATGAACGCGCGCGACCAGATGGTCGGCCCGTGGCAGGTGCCGGTGGCCGATGTCGCGGTCACCACGCTCGACTACCAAGGCAAGGCCGGCGAGGCGATGACGATGGGCGAGCGCACGCCGCTGGCCGTGATCGACGCGCCCGCATCGGGCCGCATGGCGATCGGCGAGGCGCTGACCAATCTGGCCGCCGCCCCGGTCAAGGACCTCGGCAAGGTCAAGCTGTCCGCCAACTGGATGGCCGCCTGCGGCGTCGAGGGCGAGGACGCCAAGCTGTACGACACGGTGCATGCGGTTGGCATGGAGCTGTGCCCGGCGCTGGGCATCAGCATTCCGGTGGGCAAGGATTCGCTGTCGATGCGCACCAAGTGGGACGATGCGGGCGTGGCCAAGGAAGTGGTCGCGCCGGTATCGCTGATCATCTCGGCGTTTGCCGCGGTCGACGATGTCGACCGCACGCTGACGCCGCAGCTGCGCACCGATCTGGGCGACTCCGTGCTGATCGCGATCGACCTGGGCCGCGGCAAGAACCGCCTCGGCGGCAGCATCCTGGCGCAGGTCACGCAGCAGGTCGGCGACAGCGTGCCGGACGTCGATGACCCGGCCGATCTGCGCAACTTCTTCAATGCGATCCAGCGCCTGAACCGCGAGGGCAAGCTGCTCGCCTATCACGACCGCTCGGACGGCGGCCTGATGGCGACGCTGGCCGAGATGGCCTTCGCCGGCCATTGCGGCCTGTCGCTGAACGTCGACATGCTGACGCTCGATCCGACCCAGGAGCCGGACTACGGCGACGCCAAGAACTGGGCCCAGCAGATCGCCGAGCGCCGCAACGATCAGACGCTGCGCGCGCTGTTCGCGGAAGAGCTGGGCGCGGTGATCCAGGTCAAGCTGGAGGATCGCGACGCCGTGTTCGCTGCGCTGCGCGAGGCCGGCCTGTCGGCCTGCAGCCATGTGGTCGGCAAGCCCAATGGCAGCGACCAGATCGAGATCTACCGCGACGCGAAGAAGGTGTTCGGCGCGCCGCGCGCCGAGCTGCAGCGGGTGTGGACCGAGGTCAGCTGGCGCATCGCCCGGCTGCGCGACAACCCCGCCTGCGCCGACAGCGAATACGCGCTGCTGCTCGACGCCGCCGATCCGGGCATCACGCCGAGCCTGACCTTCGATCCGGCCGAGGACATCGCCGCGCCGTTCATCGCCAGCGGTGCCCGGCCGCGCGTGGCGATCCTGCGCGAGCAGGGCGTCAACTCGCAGATCGAGATGGCCTATAGCATGGACCGCGCGGGCTTCGACACCTACGACGTCCATATGAGCGACCTGATCGCGGGGCGCGCGAAGCTGGACGACTTCATCGGCTTCGTCGCTTGCGGCGGCTTCAGCTACGGCGACGTGCTGGGCGCCGGCGAAGGTTGGGCCAAGACCATCCTGTTCAACGGCGCGATGGCCGAGCAGTTCGCGGCCTTCTTCAACCGCACCGATACTTTCGCGCTGGGCGTCTGCAACGGCTGCCAGATGATGAGCAACCTGGCCCCGATCATCCCCGGCGCCGGTGCCTGGCCCAAGTTCACGCGAAACCAGAGCGAGCAGTACGAAGCGCGCTTCGTCACGGTCGAGGTCCAGCAGTCGCCGTCGATCTTCTTCGCCGGCATGGAAGGCAGCCGCATCCCGATCGTCGTCGCGCACGGCGAGGGCTACGCCGACTTCTCGCAGCAGGGCGACAAGAGCCGCGTCGACGTGTCGCTGCGCTTCGTCGACAACCGCGGTGCGGCGACGCAGACCTACCCGCTGAACCCGAACGGCTCGCCGGACGGCATCACCTCGGTGACCACGGTCGACGGCCGCTTCACCGTGCTGATGCCCCACCCGGAGCGGGTGTTCCGGGCCGCCACGATGAGCTGGGCCCCGGACGCCTGGAAGCAGATCCCGGACGGCGCCAGCCCCTGGATGCGCATGTTCCGCAATGCGCGGAAGTGGGTGGGATAAGCCGTTCCGGTTGAAGTTGGTTGGAAGCAAGAAGGCCCGCGCGATGCGGGCCTTCTTGCTTCTTGGCGCTCCATGGCCTTGCACTCGTGAGGGCAGTCCAGATGCTCGGATCGCCGCTATTGGCCAATACGCGGAAGATTGCGACATCGTTGGTCGCCTATCCTCCGCTCTCTGCCAAACCATACGAGGCCATAGCCGTGTTCCACATTCAGTTCATCAAGCGTGGCGATCAGTCAGTCTTCGCGGTTGTCCCGATCGACGTATGGCATCGGATCAAGCATCTGGTCGAGGACCTCGATGACGTCGCGTTGTTCGACTACGCCAAGTCGCAAGATGATGGAACGCGCTTGTCTGCTGAGGATCTAGATGCCCAGACGCATCGCGAAGGACGATGACTGGAACCGATGCGATCGGGCCTGACGACGGCTCAGCCTGAGCCAGCAACGCTGGCTGCAGATACGACCACGCGCTACACTACCCGCCATTCCATTTCCTGCGGGCTGATATGGCGACTCTCTCCTTCGACCGTTTGCTGCAACCTGTTTCGGGCGACGACCCTTGCGGCGAGGATCTGCTGTTCTCGGCCGAGTTCGACCGCATTCAGGAGGCTCGTCGTTTCGACGATCCCTCGCTGGACCAGGGCGAATGGGTGACCGAGTTGAAGGAGGCGGACTGGCGCCAGGTGGTCGACCTGTCGACGCGGCTGCTGTCGGAGCGGACCAAGGATCTGCGGCTGGCGGTGTGGCTGACCGAGGCGCTGGCCAAGACAAGAGGGTTTGCGGGTCTGCGCGACGGCTATACGGCGACCGCGCAGCTGTGCGAATCGTTCTGGAGCGGCCTGCATCCGCGTGCCGACGAGGAAGACCTCGAATATCGCACCGGCAGCGTGGCGTGGCTGGCCACGCGATCGCGCCAGCTGATTCGCGAGATTCCGCTGGTCGACGAGGCCGCCGGCGGCTACGGCTATGTCGATTGGGAGGTGGCGACCGCGCTGACCGAGGCGATCCGCCGCGATCCCGATCACGCCGACGAGCTGTCCGAGGGCAAGGTCACGCAGGAAGCGTTCGAGGCCGCGCGCAAGGCCACGCCGGCCGAATTCCATGTCGCACTGCTGCAGGACGTGGTGTCGTGCCAGCAGGCGCTGGTACGGCTCGGCGATGTGCTCGACGCGAAGGCCGGGGAGCATGCGCCGAGCTTCCGGCAGGCGCGTGAAGCGCTGGAAGCCGTGCGGGCGCTGGTCGAGCGCTTCGTCGGCAAGCCCGCCGCGCCGGCCGCCGGCACGAACGAGACAGGGCACGCGGCCACGCCGACTACCGTCAGCCGGGTCGAAGCGCCGGCCGTGGGCGGGCAGGGCGCGACCGCGGCCAGCGGCCCGATCCGCACGCGCCAGCAGGCATTGGCGCAGCTACGCGACGTCGCCGATTTCTTCCGCCGTACCGAACCGCACAGCCCGGTCGCCTATCTGGCCGCGCGCGCGGCCAAGTGGGGCGAGATGCCGCTGCACGCCTGGCTGCGCACCGTCGTGAAGGACGATGCCACGCTGGCGCAGATCGAGGAATTGCTGGGCGTGATGCCGGACGCGGAGAGCGATTCCGGCAGCTGAGTCGGCCCGCTGCACAGTCCGAGCTGTCGTCCCCCGCAAACGCGGGAACGACAGCGAACCGACATTCAGTCTTTTACTGGCTGGCCCTGAACTCGATGCGCCGATTGCGCGCCCGGTTCTCTTCCTTGTCGTTCGGCGCAATCGGCTGATCCGGTCCTACGCCGACCGCGGACAGCACCGATGGCTCGATCCCCTTGCCGGCCAGATAGCTCTTGACCGTCTCCGCGCGCGACTGCGACAGCGCCAGATTCAGCGCGCGGCTGCCCGAATTGTCGGTGTGCCCGACGATCTCGATCTTGCGTCCCGACAGCTTCGGCAGCACCGCCGCCATCTCGTCGAGAATCACGCGGCCCTTCGGCGTCAGCGTGGCGCTGCCGGTCTCGAATTCGATGATCCGGTTCGCCAGCGTGCGGTCCAGCAGGTCCTGACCCGATGCCGGCACGCGCAGGCCATTCTTGACCGTGTAGTTCTGGCCCAGCCCGCTCGACATCATGGTGGCGATCTGCTGCCGCTGGCCCTCGTCGGCAACGTCGCCATACAGTGCGATCTGCGTGCCGTCGATGCTCAACTGCCCCCGCTTGACCTGCTTGATCTGCGGCGACAGCACCTTCTGCACGTTGGCGGTCCAGTTTGGCGGCGACACCACGCCGCCCACCTCGATCTGATCGACCACATTGGCCGCGCCATACAGCTCGCGCAGACGCGCCAGCACCTCGGCCTTGGTGGCCTCGTCCGGCACCGCGCCGCCGGCCACCACGCGTCCTGCCACCGCCTCCGCGCCGGCAGGCGTCTGGGCGGAGGCGGGCGCCGCCAGCAGCCAGGTCAGGGCCGTCGCCAGCGCAACAGCGCGGCAGGCCGGGAAAACCGAACGCATGATCATTCTCCGATGAAGACTTCGCGGAAGGTGTCGAGCGCCGCGCGCAGCGACAACTGCGGCTGCTCGAGATAGCTGGCCAGCTTGGCCACGCCATAGCGCGAGCCGGCATGCTGGTCCACCCACTGCGGGTCGTCGATGTCGATATTGACTTCGCCGTACGCCAGCGGCGACATGATGCCGTGCAGCGTCCGCGACGAGGCGCCATTGAAGCCGATCACGAGTCGTTCGCTGCGGCCCGCGTCAGCGCTGCGCGGGTTGCCGACCCGGCCGAGGAACAGCGACAGCTCGAAATCCCCCCGCTTCAGGAAGCCCGAGATCAGGTCGAGCCAGAAGCTCGCCACCAGGCTGCGATAGACCGGGTCGGACGGCAACGGCAGCGTCAGTCCCTTGTCCAGCCGCGAGGTGCCGGCGCTCATCACCGGTTCGAGCAGGATGCCCAGCGCGACCAGCGTGCGCCGCAGGCACAGCGTCTGCCCGTCGGCGCGCAGCATCTGCTCCAGGCCGGCCACCGTCTGGAATTCGATGAAGTCCTTGAAGCTGGCGTCGTAGGCCTGCGCCCCCGCGCCGATCTCGACCGCGAACTGGGTCTGCGCCAGATTGCGCAGGCCCTCGGCCGGATCGGTAGCGGAAACGAGCTCCTGCATCTGGTGGCTGGCGCGCGTCCACAGCCGCGTCAGCGCCAGCGGGCTGCGCGCGATGAACGGCAGCGGCTGGTCGATCTCCAGCGCGGCCGCGGCGAGGAACGGGAAGCGGCGCGACGACTGGTCGTTGCTGGCCATCACCGTGCCGGCGATCGCCAGCCGGCTCTGCGAGCCGAGGAAGGCGAACTGCACCGGCTGCCACGCGTCATAGACGGTCTTCCAGCCCGGGTCTTCGGCCAGCATCTCCATCGCCTGCGACAGCCAGCGATCGAGCGTATCGAGCAACTGGGTCTGGTTCGGGCTCTTGACGAAATCCCCGCGCGACGGAAGCTTGCCGAAGTACGCGAGCTGCAATTGCGCTGCCTGGCTCATTGCGCACCTCCTGCACGAACGGCGGCGCCGGATTGCGCAATCGGCGACGAGGCGGCAGGGGCGGGCTGTGCCGCCTCCGTGGCGGTGACCGGCGCCGACGCGTCCGCAATCGCCGGCGGCAGCTTCAGACCGCGCAGGCCCTGTCCCTGCGGCGAGTCGGCGGCCGCCGTGGTTGTCTGCGGGCTGCTGACGATGCGCAGCGCCACCGCGACGGTGGTGCCGCCCTGCGTCCACGACAGCTCGAACGCGCCATCCGGGCGACGCTTGCGCGAGGCCGTGGCGATCAGCCGCTCCAGGCCGAAGCGGCCCGGTTCGCTCAGCACTTCGACGGTGCGGCCATCGAAGGTCGTGGCGGTGATGCGCGCGCCCGGCGTGCCCTGCGGATTGGGCCAGACGAAGTTGGTCCACTGCGGCGGCGTATTGCGATAGCGCAGCTGCTGGCCGTCGATCTCGATCGTGTATTCGGTGGTCCCGGCCGCCGGCGACGGCAGGATCTGGAACACCGTCTGCGGGGCGGCAGCGGCGGCACCGCCGGCGCCCGCCGCCGCACCGCCCGTCAGCGGCGCAATCCAGCGCGTGAAGTTGGTGGTGAACTCCGGCGCGAAGGTCACGCCCAGATCGCCCCAGGTCCGCGCGGCGATCATGTCGCCACGGCGCACCGACAGCGGCCCGATGGTGGTGCCGGCGAACTTGGCGATGGCGCCGTCCGGGCCGAACACCTGACCGATCTCGGCGGCGCTGGCCTCGATCTTGGCATCGGAGGCAAACGGGTACTTGGTCGCCAGCGTCTGCATGAAGGGCTGGTAGACCTGGGCGTTCCACACCTTGTTGATCTCCACGCTGGCAGGGCGGATCGTCACCGCATACGACTGCAGCAGCGGACGCACCAGCAGCGGACGCAGCGTCTGGCGCTGGCTGTCGGTCATGCCGGTCAGCATCTGCTCGTCGACGTACTTGAGCGCATCGGCCAGCTCCGAGCCGTTGCCGTCGAGCGTCTGCTGCATCAGCTGGCGCGCGCCGGGGCCGGGGTCGCCCTGGTTCTTGATGGTGTTGAAGCGCGTGCGGACCTTGGACAGCGCTTCCATATAGCCGCGCAGCAGCGAATTGTTGTCGTGCATCACGGCGATCTTGGCCAGGCCCGAAAACTCCTTGCCGACCGGCCCCATCGGGATATTGCCGGCTTCGGATCCAGCGGCGAGGCTGGCGCTGTCGACATTGACGCTGACGCCCGACGGCGTGCCGCGCGAGACCCAGCGCTTGAACCAGTCGATCACGCCGGTCTTGGCCTGCTTCAGCCCCGCGTTGACGATCGACGGGTTGTCCCACGAGGTCTGCTCGTAGGCCGCGTCGAACAGCTTGCGGATCGGCGAATTGACCGGATCGCCGAGCAGGTTCATCGCGGTCACAGCCTGGTCGAAGCTCTTGAACTCCTGCACCGCGACGCCCTGCATGAAGCGCTGCCACTCCTTCGCGTATTCGTTCTTGTACATCGACACCAGCGTCTTCTGGATCTGCTCGGGGCTGCCTTCCAGCGTCAGGTCGTCGCGGGCGGCGACGTTCAGCACCCAGTCCTTGCTCTGCAGTTCCTTGCTGGCGGCCTCACGGATGGCGGGCTGCACGTATTGCAACCAGGCTTCCCGCGTGAAGGTGCCGGGCACCGCGTAGCTGCCGGCGACCACCGTCGCGCCGGCGTCGCCGACGATGCGGGCCACGGTCATCGGCGCAAAGCGCGTGGCCGCGCGCGCCTTGATCTCGGCGTAGGCGCGCTCGCGCGCCGGCATGCCGCGCACCACGCGGCGCAGGTTCTCGCGGGTCTGGTCGATCAGCGACAGATTGCTCTCGAGCAGCGGCCAGTTGTCGTCGTTGACGCGGGCCAGGTAGAACGAGATGTTGCGTTCGGCCGCGCGGATCAGCTGCTCGCGCGGCATATTGCCGCGATTCTCCTCGAGCCAGCCGCGCCAGAAGCGTGTGACCTGATCGGTCAGGTGTGCCACCTCGACATGGCGCTTGTCCGCCAGCATCAGATAGGTCTTCAGCGCGTTGTAGGCGTCCTCGACGTTGGTCGGCGAGGCGTCGGCATAGCGCTTGGCATTCGGAGATTCGGTATTCAACGCGGCGGTCATGTCGGCGGCGGAAGGTGCCGCCGCAGCGCCGGCCGTCGGTGTTGCAGCCGGCGCGGCGGCAGCGCTGGCGCCGGCGGTGCCGTTGGCCGTGGCCGAGGTCGGCACCACCGCGCCATTGGCCGCCGGCGCACGCACGTTCTGCGCGAGCTGGTCCGGATGCGCGTTGACCTCGGCCAGGAAGCGCTCGATCGACGTGCCGACCGGCTTGAGCATGACCTGGCGCAGGCCGTTGTAATACTCGTCGAGCAGCTTGTGCTGCAGCGTATCGCCCTGGTACAGGCCCAGCGACAGCGCGATCGGATGGTCGGCGCGGAAGCGCTCCAGCTGCTCGATCCGGTCCTGCAGGATATCGAGCGCCTCGAGCCGCGACTGCAGGTCGATGCGGTTCTGCTGCAGCTTGACGATCTTGTCGAGGTCGGCCTGCACGTTCGCGGTCAGCTGGCGGTTGCCGATGAAGGACCAGGTCCAGCCGCCCAGCAGCAGGCCCAGCACCAGCACCAGCCCGAAGAAGGTGACGAAGCGCATCCGCGTCTTGGCCGGGCTCGAGAACTGCCGCACGGTCTTGCGGTCGGCGAACACCACCTTGGAGAACAGGTCGCGCAGGAAGAAGCCGTTTTTCGAGAACACCTCGCGGCTGTGCGCGGCGCTGTCGAGCTTCAGCCCGAAGCGGCGGGCGATCCGTTCTGCGGAGGCGCTGGTCGTGCTGGCCTCCTGCACCGCGCTGGTGAAATAGAAGCCGCGGAACACCGGCTTGTACTGGAACGGGTTCTCGTCGAACAGCGTCACCAGGAAGGCGCGCAGCGCCGGCTTGATCGACGCGAACTCGAGCGGGAAGCTCAGCAGGCCCGGCGACAGCTTGCCGTTGCGGTGCTGCGCGATCTGCGCCACGCTGATTTCCTTCAAGCCGTCGTACAGCTCGTCGAAGCGCTCGTCGAACATCGCGGCGGCATCGCGCTTCTCGCCGGGCTCGAAGGGCAGGGTGGCGCCCCAGACGCGGTCGCGCTCGTGCTTGTCGCTGTCGCCGAAGAATTCGGTGAAGCCGGTGATCAGGTCCGCCTTGGTGAACATCACGTAGACCGGCGCGAAGACTTCCAGCCGCTCGGTCAGCTCCTGCACGCGCTGGCGCAGGTTCTTGGCCAGCTGGATGGCGAACTCGGGCCGGTTCTGCGTCAGCTCCGGAATGCTGACGGTGACCACGATGCCGTTGATCGGCGCGCGCGGACGGTAGCGCTTGAGCAGGTCCAGGAAACCCAGCCACTCCTTGCGGTCTTCCTCGTGCACGGAATAGCGGCCGGCGGTATCGAGCAGGATGCCTTCGGTGGTGAAGAACCAGTCGCAGTTACGGGTGCCGCCAATGCCGTGGATGATCGCGTTGTTCTTGTCGGCGAACGGAAACTGCAGGCCCGAGTTCAGCACCGCGGTACTCTTGCCCGCTGCCGGGTTGCCGATCACGATGTACCAGGGCAGCTCGTACAGCGCCTCGTTGCCCGACAGCTGGCCGAGCTTGGAGGTCTTGATCGTCTTGACCGCATCGACCAGCCGCGTGCGCAGCGCCTCGACCTCGCCGCGCTTTTCCTGCGGCGCTTCCTGGGCCGCCGCATTGGCCTGCTGTTCCAGCAGCGCACCGAGCTTGCCGCTGGCGTGCCGGGCGCGATAGTGCCGCCATGCGAAGGCGATCAGCCACGCCACCACCAGCAGGCCGAGCACGATGCCGACCCAGGTCAGCCCGACCTCGAAGGTATCGGCCGCCAGCAGCAGGAAGAGCGTCAGCGCGACGACGCCTATCACGGACAGCGTGCGCGTGTTGGTCAGGAAACTGAGGAATCGGTGCATGTTGGCCTGCGGTTTGCGAATGCGTGTGCTGGTTCTTGTGCTTTGGCTTGGGCTTGTGCTTGAGCTCGTGCGTGTTCTGGCTTGGCGCGGATGTCTGCTAGGCGGTGGGCGGTGGCACCACCGCGATCGCGCCGCGCTGCTGCGGGTCCGCCGCGGTCACCGCCAGCGCCGGGCCGCCGCGCTCGGCGCACTGCTGATGCGCGAGCACGATGGCGAGCAGCGCGCCGGCATTGCCGGTGTGTCCGCACGCGGTGCCGACCGGCAGCAGGTCCGCGCTGACGTCGAGCTCGTCAAAGCGCTCCGAGAAGACCCGTGCGAGTTCGACGGTGCGGACCGGATGCGGGCTGATGTCGGCGGCGACGACGACCGGTTGCGGCGCGGGCGCCGGTTCGGCGGGCGACGCCGCGGATTCTTCGTCCCCGGCCTTCGCGCTGTCGGCGGATTGGGCCAGTAGCGCCACCGTCTGCGCGACGGCGTGATCCAGCGCTGCAGTACGCGGCTGGCCCTTGTCGGGAGTCGGCGCATCGAGGCGCGTCAGCGTGGCGCGCAGGATCGATGCCGGCGGCGTGTCCTGCGCGAGCATCGCTGCCAATGGTCCCTGCGGCGGATACAGCAGGACCCCGGCTGCGGCCTCCGAGGGCGCGACGCCATGCTCGCATTGCGCGCTGAACAGCCGGTTGGTCGCGCGCAGCCGGTCGATCGCCTCTGCGCCGATATGCGAATCAGCGGCGATCACGCCGCGCAATTCGTGGGTCGGTTCGCGATGCAGCGCCAGGATTGCGCGATCGACCTGCACCATCGCATCGCCGTCGCCCTTGGCGGTCAACGTCTCCATCGAGATCCGTTCGATCGGCCAAAGACCGGTCAGGCGGCCGCGCACGTACTGGCCGGCGGCCGCGGCCATCGGCGCCTCCCAGCGCTCCGGCAACAGCAGCGTCAGTACCAGCCGCGGCGGCTCGTCGGATTGCGGTCCCGTCGTGGTCTCGTCCGCTGCGGGGAAGTACAGCGCCGGATGTTGTTCAAGAGTCTGAGCGACCAGACGCTCGGCCACATCGCTGGCCAGCGCCACCGCGCGCACCGCCTCGTCGTTCCACGGCAGCTCCGCGAAGGTGCGCTCCAGCGCCTCGCGCGTGCCCTCGACATCGATGTCGTCGACCGGCGCGGCGAAGATCGGCATGCCGTCGCCCAGCACGTCGACCACATCGGGCCGCTGCTGCTCGGCGGTCGCGGCGGCGGTGGCGGCGGTGTCCGCGCCCTTGGCGGTATGCAACACCGCGCCCAGTACCAGCGCGCGCCAGCGGCGGCTGGGGTCGTCGTCGGGCGCGGCCCCGTCGGCCGCGTTCGCGTCCTGCTGCGCCGCGGCGGCAGGCGTGCTGACAGCGGCCGCAACATTGCGGCGAATACCGTCCAGCGCCCGCCGAATGACCAGATAGCCCGCGATCATGCCAGCCGGCAGCAGGAACAGATGCGTGACGATATCGGTGGTCGTCGGCATCCGATGGATCGACTGCCACCACAGGATCGTCGCGGTCCAGACCAGCGCGAAAACCGCGAACAGGATCAGGCCGGAACGGAACAGGCGTGCAAGCATGGTGTCGGGGAGGGTCGGCACAGGGAAGCGCAATAGCGGAACGGCGTTCGCCTTACGCGCTGCCGGTGACCCCCTGGCTGGACAGCAGCGTCGCGCCGCATGCCGTCTTGTCGCCGTGGCGGGCCGCGGCGCGGCCGTCGATGATCACGGTCGGATCGCCGGTGACGATGGTGGTCTCGCCATGACCGGACTTCGGACAGGTCACGCGGTCGCCGACGCAGGCGATGCCCTTGCCGTTGGTCGACGTGGTGCCCGACGCGCTGATCACGACGCCGCCGTGGTCGGTCTTGTCACCCAATACGATAAATGGCCGTGTCATTGTTGTTCTCTCGACTGAGAAGGGCGATCCGCCGCCAGCTATCGATTCGCGGCCTGCTGTCGCGGGCCGCCGTTGCCTGCACTGTGCCCCCGCACATCGCACGCTAGCCGGGCTTCTTGCCGAGCACGCCGGGCCGGCGCAACTCGACGTGCCCAAGATCCATCATCTTCCAGCGCCCGCCCCAGGTCAGCCCCGCGGACTCGGCAATCTGCCCGTACAACTCGTATCCGCGCATCGCCCACGGATCCTTCTCGCTGATCACCAGCTTGCCGTCGCGATAGAAGGCGCTGTCCGCGGCGAGGCCGAACTGATGGTAGCTGTGATAGGCGCCCGCCTTTGTGACATGCGTGCCCATCGCGGCGAGCCTGGCCTGGCGCTCGGGGCTGCGATAGCCCTCCAGCAGCGCCATTTCATAACCATGCTCGTCGCGCATGATCTTGTAGACCAGCAGCAGGCGCTGGCGAAAATCGGCATCGAGCAGATCCCAGTTGCGGCTGGCTTCGCGGATGGTCGGACGAATCCGCTCGACTTCCTGCGTGGTGAATACCTCGGGCGGCAATGGCGCGGGAGGAACCAGACGCTCGCCATTCAATAAAGCGGAAATCTTCTGGTCCGGTTCGCGCAGCGCGTCATCGTACTCGAACAGCAGTTTCGGTCGCAAGGCGAGGGCGACGATGGGAGGGGTCGCCACCACGCCCGCCGCGCACAGCAGAAAGACCTTTCGGCGCCCAACGAAGGCGCGCAATGCTTCCATCGAATCGGCCGCCTGGGAAGCCGACGTTCGTAGGGTTCCGGCCGAGCGTTGGCTTGCCGCGCTCGCATTGATACTGAGCCGTTGCCATTGCGCGCGCGCGGCCAGCAGCACGCGCTCGCGCACGTCCGGCAGCAGCAGGATGGCCGCAATGGCCACCATCAGCGCGAAATAGAAGAACAGCGTAATAAAGATCATCCGCTCAGGCCGCGCGCCGTTCGATGCCCAGGTCCGGCATGACAGGCGAATGAATGGTTACATTTTGTGACATTTAATCGGCTCGATTCAGGCCCGCATTCCGTCGCCAAAAATTCGCCGCCTGGGAGTTGTCACGGCGGCGTTCACATATTTGCATTTTTGTTGCAGCCAGCTATAAAATCTGCGCGCTTCGTCCGCATCGGCAGCTGACGCCGTCTCGTCGAATTTCTGTTCGGGTCCTGTCTTCGAGTTATGTTGCCGATCGCTTAACTCAATTCCATCCCTTGCGCTGCCCGACGCGCATTTTATTGCAATTCGAGAGCCAAAAGATGAGTCACAGCGACGATTTGAAAGGAAATGGACCGCCGTCGCTGTTCGGCTCCGGCAATGCCGACAGCCAGGGACCGGGTACGCGCATTCTGGCCAGCCTCGAAGGGCGGGTCGCCAGTCACGGCCCTGCCAAAAAGACGCCCGATATCAAGCGCCACGGTGTCTTTGCCACGCTGGCATTGCTGCTGGTCGGCGCGGGCGCCGTTGCCTTCTGGCTGGGCAAAGGCAACGATGGGGAAGCGCCGACGGTTGCCTCCATCGTGCCTGCGGAGAGCGCCAATACCGGCGCTTCCGGCGCCCCGGGCGCTGTTGCCGCCATCCCGGCTCTCGAAACGCAGGCCGCTGCGGCAAGCGCTGCCCCGGTAGAAGCCACGGCCGGCTCGGCCACCATTGTCGATGTCGATCCGGTGCGCGATGCCGACGACGATGCGCTCGACAACCTCGGCAAGATGCCCCTGGAAGAGTTGGCCGCGGCGGGTTTCGGCGCCGCTGCGCTGGCCGGCGGCACGGCACTGGCAGCAAACGCGACGGCGGGTCAGGAAAAAGCCGCCGTTGGCGACAAAGCGAATTCGACGAATAAAAAAACGCTAAACCAAGAAGTAAATAAAACGAAGATCACTGCGTCGAATCAGTCTGCGACAAAACGGCAACATTCCAATGCGACGACCAAGATCGCATCGCGTTCCAATTCGAACCCTACGACTGTAGGGAAGACGAAAACCGAGCGCTCGCGTATTGCCTCCAACAATACGCGCCGGGTTTCAAAAAAGTCGGGAAGCAATATCGGCAATGATCGCGATGCCGAATTGCTGGCGGCATTGCTGGCCCCCACGCCCGAAGAGAAAACCGCGACAGCATCGCGGACGCGCAAGAGCGGCACCGCCCAGCGTTCGCAGTGATGAAGGCGGAGAGGCAAGGGTGCTGACAGAGGACATGGCCGCGTCATCGACGCGGCCTTCGCCGTAGGTAGGCCACCGATCGGCGCGCCCGCCTTCCGCTGTGATACCCGCTGACACCTGCTGCGACACCGAACCGCCATGGACCACACCACTCTGATTCAGACCCTGTTTTCCCCGGCGCGGCGGCTGTTTCAGCTCGAAGGCGAGGGTGCCGTCGGCGAACTTGCCGTCGAGGCCTGGCTCGGCCGCGAGGCGCTGTCCGAGCTCGGCGAAACGCGGATCGTCGCGGTCAGTGCCAATGCCCGCTTGCCGCTGAAGTCCCTGCTCGGCGCGAAGGTCACGCTGTGGACCACGCTGGCGGACGGCAACCGCATTCGCCGCAGCGGCCTGGTGCGCAAGGCCGAGAAGCTGGGCGCCGACGGCAGCCTGGCGCGCTACCGGCTGACCGTGGTGCCGTGGCTGTGGCTGGCCACGCAGCAGCGGCATAGCCAGGTATTCCAGAACCGCACGCTGGCCGATATCGCCGAACAGATCCTGTCGCCGTACGCGCCGCATGCGGTGTGGCGCTATACCGCGGGCGCGCAGCAGCGCATCGATGCGCTGGGCCCACGCGAGCACGTCAGCCAATATCGCGAGACCGATTACGCGTTCTTGTCGCGCTTGCTGGCCGAGGCGGGGTTGGGCTTCGCCTTCGTCGACGACGAGCAGGCGCCGTCCGGGCATGCGCTGACGATCTTCGCGGACAGCCCGCAATTGCCGGAAGGGCAATCGGCTTCGGTGCGCTATCACCGCGCCCACAGCCAGGAAGAAGCCGACGCCGTGCAGCAGCTCGCTTGCCATAGCCGCGTGACGGTGCCGGGTGTCGCGGTGGTGGCATGGGACGGCAACGGCAAGCGCACGCTGCGCGGCCATGCACCGGCCAAGCTCGGAGGCGGCGCACAGTGCCCCGAACCGTATCTGTCGGTCAGCCAGTCGGTGGTCAGCGATGCCGCCGGAGCGCAGCGGTTGGCCGAGCAGTTGATGGAGAGCATCGAGGCGCGCGCGCAGCTGTTCGCCGGACAAGGGACCGTGCGCACCTTCGTCAGCGGTACCCGTGTCGCGATCGAGGATTGCCCCCATCTGCCCAAGCAGGAAGACGGCGGGGCCGCGTATCCCTTGCTGCTTGATATCGTCGAGCACTGCGGCCTGAACAACCTCGCCGCCGAGACGCGCGCCGCGCTGGGCCAACGGCTGGGTCCGCTCGAGGCCGCGCTGTGCTTCGATACGCCGCCGAGTGCGCCCGAGAACGGGCCGATGACGATGGGCTTTCTCGCACCGGGGCAAACGGTCGAGCGTGATACGCCAACGGCCTCGCTGCGCCAGGCCGCCGAACAATACGGCTACGCCAATCTGTTCCGCGCCTGCGATGCCCGCCGTCCGTGGCGCCCGCGCGTTGTCGATGCCAACGGCGCACGGCTGTTCGCCCCGCCGACTGCGATGGGCGTGCAGACCGCGACCGTGGTCGGCCCGCAAGGCGAGACGCAGCCGAACGGCGATGCCGAACACCACGTCAGCCCGCGCGGGGAGATCCGTGTCCGCTTTCCGTGGCAAAAGGGCGAACGCGACGATGATCGCAGCACGCGCTGGGTCCGTGTGGCCCAGCGCCAGGCCGGTGCCGGCATGGGCTGGCAATGGCTGCCGCGCATTGGCCAGGAGGTGCTGGTCAAGTTCGCCGACGACGATATCGACCAGCCGATCGTGATCGGCGCGCTGTACAACGGCCAAGGCGAGGGTGGCATCGCGCCGACGCCAGGCGGCAAGCAGGCTCCTGCGGCCGATGACTCCGTGTATCGGCAAGGCAGCGACACCGCGCCGAGCGCGCAGGCCAATGTGGCGGGCGGCCATGCACCGGCCTGGCACGGCATGAGCGCCGATAAGGACGGACACCGCAACGCCGCCGCCCTGAGCGGCTTCAAGAGCCGCGAGCACGGCGGCGAAGGCGCGAACCAGTTGGTGTTCGACGACAGCGATGGGCAACTGCGCACGCAGTTCGCTACGACCGTCCAGCACACCCAACTGAACCTTGGCCACCTGATTCACCAGCAGGACAACTACCGGGGCAGCTTCCGCGGCGAAGGGTTCGAGCTGCGCACCGACGGCTACGGCGCCATCCGCGGCAAGGCCGGCGTGCTGATCACCACCTATCGCGATGCACAGAGCCAGCGGCCGGTGCCGACCGGAGACAACGCCGCCGGGATCGCGCTGATTCGCCAGGCGAAGTCGCTGACGCAGACGCTGGGCGAGGGCGCGGTCAAGCACCAGACCGCCGCATTGACGACCGCGAAGGACGACGAGGCGCCTCTCGCCAAGCTGGAAACCGCGGCGTCTGGCATGGTCGATGGCAAGGACCTGGACGCCGCGATGCAGGACGCCGCCAGCGGCAACCAGCAGACGCAAGGCAAGGTCCCGCATCCGAGCGAAGCGATCGTGCAACTGGCCGGTCGTGCCGGCCTTGCCATGATCGCGGGGCAAGAACTGCAGATGGTCAACGGCCAATCGCTGGGCATGGTGTCGGGGCAGGACACCAACCTGGCGATCGGCAAGCAGGCGAGGCTGCACAGCGGTCAGGCGTTCGGCATTGCCGCTGCGCTCGAGAAAGCGGGCGAGGGCGACACTGGCCTGAAGCTGATCGCGGGCAGCGAGGACATCGACGTGCAGGCGCAGCACGACGTGATGAAGCTACAGGCCAAGGATGAATTGAAGGTCGTGTCGGCGAATATGCAGGTGGACTTTGCGGCCGCGAAGCGCATTCGCGTGGCGACGGCTGGCGGGGCGTCGATCACCATCGAGGGTGGGAATATTACGGTCGAGTGCCCGGGGGCGATTACTTACAAGAGTGCGCAGAGGAAGTTTGAGGGGCCGGTCAACACCAACTACGATCTGCCGCTGATGCCCAGCAACGTCTGCAAGGAGTGCCTGCTCGCGGCGCAGGCATCCGGCGCACCGTTCGCAGCCAAGTAGAACATGCCGCACGATAACTCGCCTCTCTGGGACTCGATCGAGGCCTTGCCGCGGAACCCGGAAGGCACCTATCGCTATCTGCTGGTGAACCAGGCAGCGATACCGGAGCAACGGCCGTTGCTCTCTCGGCTGACGACGCTGCCGTGCCAGCCCCTGTTTGGCCAGGACGTCGAGGCATGCCAAGACGGGGCGACGCCTTTTGTCGTGCGTATCGACAACGCTCCTGCGGCTGCACGCGCCACGCTTGCCCAGCTTGCGGACGCCGCCTGCTATGGCTGTGCGCTCGGGCTGATCGATACGCCGCTGGATTTACGGGGCATTGCACGCGCGCTGACCGCGCGAACGGATGTCCTGCTTCCCGATGGCGATGCGATGCTGCTGCGCTTCTTCGATACGCGAGTCTTCATGTCGCTGATCGATGTACTGGATGACGAGCAGCGCGATCGGTTCCTGTCTTGCGCGACGGAATGGTGGTACGCGGATCGCGAAGGCGCGATGGTGCCGTCGGCCCGGCTCGGCCAGGATGGGGTTGATCGGTACGAAGCGCCTCTTCGTCTTAGCGCGGCACAGGAACGCACGATGATCGAGGCATCGGAGCCCGATGCCGTCCTCGACCTGCTGGTGTCGCGCGGCACGAGTTCCCTCCTTGCGCACCCATACCCAATGCGCTATCCGATCGTGCTGGGCTTGCTGCAGCGGGCGCGCGGCTGGGGCCTGGAGGATTTGCCGGACCTTGCCGCATTCTGTCTGTTGGCGTTGAACGGGCCCAGCGATTTCGACAGGCTGGCGCCGTGGAATGCATTGCTGCCACAGGTCAAGCGTGGCGAGCTGACCTTCGCCGACGCGATCGAGCGCGCGCAGGACGCGGAACAAAGCGAATGACGAGAAACCACGAATGACGATTCCAATGCAAGGCTTGCGCCGCCATGCACGCCTGTTTGCCGCGCTGTTGCTCACGTGCGCGCTGGCCGCATGCGAGCGAGAGGTTGACGCCAAGTCGGTCGCCGACACCATTCCCAATATCAGCGAGGAGCAACGCGCGCGCATCCGGCAGATGGAAAAGGCCGGTCCCCCGACGTTCCATGGCACCAGGCTGTACACCGGTCCGCATCGAACGCCACCGAAGATGGAAGGGCTGACGATCGTCGGATACAACTACACCGATACCTATATCAGCGACTTTTCCGTTAATGGGGCGGGTGGCGGCAATATCGAGGTCTCGTCCAAAGAGCACAGCTATGGCGGTGGAACTTGCTGCGCGGCAATCCCGGCCGATACCCCATTGCCGCTGACGGTTCAAATCGAATGGAAGCGCGACGGCGATGTGCCGCGCTGTCGGCAGACGGTGCTGCTCGACGGACCGGTGCCGGCAGACCCGCGGTACTTCGAAGTGCATTTCTACCAGGACGGGAAGATCAAGGTGGCCCTGTCCGACTATCCGTCCGTGCCGCACGTATTGATCGATCGCTTCGACTACACCAGGCGCAAGGCGTCTGGCAACGTGATCAACGACACCAAGTACGGCACCTGCGGTCATGACAAGTAAGACGGAAGCGAAGAAAACCACGCCGCTGACGCAGCCCGTGGAAAACCGCGCAAGCGGAGCCGACGCCGCCATGCTCCGATCGGCGGCGACCACGCCGGCTCTCAAGCCGCGACCCGCGTCGCCGTTGGCGTCTGCCGCGGGATTGCGCAAGCAGGATCCCAAGGGCACCTGCAGCCAGTGCATCACCATGTCGATCTTCTTCGACGGCACTGGCAACAATATCGATGCCGATACTCCTTCGCGCGAGCACAGCAACGTCGCCCGGCTGTTCAAGGTCCATCATCCCAACAACGACGCCAAGCAGGTCTATCGGCGCTACGTTCCAGGCATCGGCACGTACTTCAAGGACATCGGCGACCCGGGCGGTACCACGACCGGGCGCGGCATGGGCGCATTGGGACAAAAGCGACTCGATTGGGCGTTCAAGGAGCTGGCCACGGTCCTCAAGAAGGCCGAGGCGCGTGCCAACAATCCCGGAAACAAGATCGTCAAGGTACGTATCGCGGTGTTCGGTTTTTCGCGCGGCGCCGCACTGGCGCGCGCGTTTTGCCGGGACTTGCAAAAGAGCTGCACCGGCCAGCGCGGCAGTTTCAAGCTTCGTGGTGGAGCGCTTGGCACATCCGGCATGGTGATCAAGGGCGGTTATGCCATCGAGGTGTTTTTTCTGGGTCTGTTCGATACCGTTGCCTCGGTCGGCCTTCCAATGAGCGCCAACAACGTGCTCACCAAGCGCCGCAGCGGCCTGGGGTGGCGCGACCTGATCAGAAACTACGACGAAGCCCACCGCGATCTGAAGTATCTGGCCTTTGGCGAACCGGGAGCCGATCCGTCGCCTGGTCCTGCAGACGGTCACGGTGCATGGGCCTCCGACGGCTTGCAGATCCCCGCCATCGTTTCGCAATGCCTCCATATGGTGGCCGCGCATGAGACCCGCAACTCGTTCCCGCTCGATAGCGCGCTCGATGAGCTGCGCTATCCCACCGGTACTGAGGAAATGGTCTATCCGGGGGTTCACTCCGACGTCGGCGGTGGTTATCGACAGGGTGAAGGCGGCAAGTCAGACGTGCTTGCCTTGGCGCCGCTGCGCGCCATGTTGACGCGCGCGGTCTCGGCTGGCGTGCCGATGTATGGCTTGACCGAATTGCAAACGGAAGACCAGAAGATCGATTTCGGCCTCGCTGGCCAACCGCTTGCACGCTTCAATGAGCTGATTCCGCTGTGGACCAAGTACATGAGCACAGTCCCCACTGGATTGCCGTTGGGCAGGACCGTGCTCGCCCATATGCGCCAGTATTGGCTGTACCGCATTTCCGCCGCCGTGCTGCGCACCGCGAAAGGCGGCAAGAAGACGCAGGAGCAGCGAACCATCGAAAACAACGAAGCGGCGTTCAAGAAGGAGCGCGCCAAGCTCGAGGCGGATGCCAAGGCGAAGCGTGCTGCCTATCAGACTGCCTCCGCCAACCGAATCGGCGCGGAAGAGGGTCTGGAAGCTGCAAAGAAGAGCCCCGCATTCAAGAGCCAGGTGCCGATGTGGGAATCGATGGTGCGCGATGCGAAGCAGAAAGAAGCCGATGCAATGGACGTCTGGCGCCGAGCCCGCGCCCGCGCCGACACCGCTGCCAACGACGGCGATCTGCTCGAGAACATGGAGACGTACGACGAATGGCTGCTTGAAGACGCCGCGGTTTTGCACAAATGGCACAAGGAGGAGCCAAGCAAACGCATGCGGCCGCATTACAAGGCCATCGTCGACGCTTACGAGCAGGTCGTCATTCAGAAGAAGCCGCTGGCGGAGACATCGGACCTCTATCGATTCTTCTCGATGTACGTGCATGATTCCCTGTCGGGATTCGCTACCGACAATACGCGCACGACCGATCCTCGGGTGCTGTATGTGGGCGGGGATATCAAGGAGAAGTACGCGGCGGTTCAAAGGCCGGGGACTGGGCTGGTGGCGGCTTGACATGCCACGATGGGGAGACATGTACTCTGGTCCCGGCACGAACACGTCCAACAGGTAAGGGATACTCGTCACTGGGCCCGCACGGAACTGTAAGGCGCCATGCGCCTACGCGGGGCGGTTCGCCCATACGCGCGGGAGGCGTACCAGTGAGGTGGATTGCCGTAGCCTTTGTCGCATGCGCCCTAGGGTCGTGTGGTGACGAGCTGATCGGTACCAACGTTGTCGGCTACAACCACACCGATAAGGCCATCGGCCATTTCACGGTCAATGGAGGCGGTGGCGCTTACATGGAACCTCATGCGGGTGGCGGGAAATTTGCGTGTTGCGCTAGCGTGCCAATTCCGTGGCAGCCCGGATTGACCATGACCGTCGGCTGGACTGACGAATTTGACGAGAACTACCGACAGCGCGTTGTGGAGGTGCCGAAGTACGACAAGGTGGGCGATGTGGCAGTCCACTTCTTGAGGAACGGCGAAATAAAGATATTCGTGACCAATTACGCGCTATGGCACCCCCAATATCCCCTTAAAGGGACAGAGGCACAGTTGAGGCCAGGTGTGGATCCAATCGCTCCTGTCGGTGCGCAAAAATAATAGCCAATCTGAATCTCCTTTGCGGCGGATGGCGTTTGTCGCGTCTACCACAATGGGCCGAACAGTCCGATGAGCAAGCCATGCAATTGCGGGATGCCATTATTGATTCCTTCGCTTGCGGCCCGGTGCAGCGTAAGGCGACGTTAGACTGGCGCTTTGGCGGCGGAGTAGGCCCCCCACCGGGGCGTGGGCGCATGACTGGAGCTCTCCGTCTTGGGTCCAATGTCCATCGTCGTGGTCAACGCTATGGCGTAGTGGCTCAGCAAGTTCCTCATGGAGATTACGCATCCGATTAGCGCCGCCCGCTATCGCGAAGAAGTCCGAAGCATCTGGAAAGACCGCTACCGGAGCATCACGATAGCCGGGGTGAAGGGCGTGGAGTCATTCGAGCGTCTGCGTCGCGCGGATGTAACCATTGACCATGGCTACTTGGTCGTTGCGTTGGGAACGCCGGGCACCGAGAGCAGGCCGAGTGTGATGCTCTACGTCATACAGCGCGCTGATTTTGCAAAGAAGGCTGGCGTTGCACCGTTGGACCAGTCTTCGTTCCTTGCGCTGGCACGCGAAATTGCCGCAAGCGTCAAGATCAGGAATCTGCATCACTGACTTGTTCAAGGGAAAGATATGGGGGTGCGTTCAATCGGTATCGGCGCGATGGGTATCGCGGTATTGCTGCTCGCAGTCGGATGTTCCGCAACCGAAGATCAGGTGCCAGCTAATCTGCTCGGCTACAACCATACCGACCGAAATATTGCAAGGTTTACGGTCGACGGACATGGTGTGGCTTCGGTACGTCCTCATTCCACTAGTGGTTTCGTCTGCTGTGTCAGTGTCCCGCACCAATGGCGTCAAGGGTTGACTGTCAAAGTGAAATGGGACGACGGCGAGATGAGCGCTGGGGCGCGAGATTATGTCTCTCATGAAAAAGTTGTGTTTGTTCCGAAGTACAACGAGAACGATACCGGTGGGCAGTTCGCCGTCCACTTCTTCCCAGGCGAGGACGTCAAGGTGCTCGTGACGCGCCACTTTCCCGGCCACGACAGATATCCTTATCCCTCGCCTTCCGGAACAAAGAAATGAGCGCAAGACCATCGGAGTCGTTTCCAACTGAGGGGTTGCACAGGCTTCGTGCGAACGAGCAGGGTAAAACGTATCTCGCACTAGCGGAATCGACATTGGCGAGTCGTCTTCCATCCGCGCAATATCCCGTGGAACGGAGCGGAGCATGAGGCAAGGTATTGTCCGTAGCTTGATTCCTGCTGCGGTCGTGGCATGCTCGCCGCTGGCATATGGCCAGGCCGCCGTGGCGAATGGCGCAGGGCCGGCAATATCGAAGTTTCGTCCAAGGAGCACAGTTACGGCGGGGGCACCTGCGAGTTCAAGTGAATCACCCCTGAGCTACGACCGCTTGTCGTCGTCAGTCGCCAACAAGTCCAGATGACCATCCGACAGTACGTCTTGATGTCCCTTCTCGTCTTTGGATGTGTGCCTGTCATCGCTGCGGCCGACTGCATCCGGATGGATCTGTTGGCGGACGGACCAAGCATATGTGTCCCAGATGCCATGAAGGCGCAACGCAACGCCGCGCTGACTTCCCGATATGCCGGTACGACGTGTGTCTCGTTTGGTCTTCCTAAAGCAGCCCAGGATGTCGGTCTGATGTGTGCCTCTGCGAGCCAGGAATTCTTGAGGGACTTCGGCGTTATGACGGACCGGGACGGAGGACCATTTGCTGACGGCGGCCGCGGCCCGCAAGGCGTCAGTGTCGCGACCGGGATGTCGCTGTATCCGATGGAAGTGATGGAAGATTTCAAGCTGGCACATACGGTATTCGGTGCCGTCATAGACTGCGATGAGGCGGGCGGGGCGGTGTACAGGGCCACGTCGAGCTGTCACGTGGCCATCTCGTTTCTGCCGAACCGGCGCTTTCTATACAGTTCCTTTGTGCTGCAAAACCATGTATCGGGGCAAGTGGAGGCCCGCATGCATGACATCGTCGACCTATGGAAATCAGTAAGGATTTCCGAATGACGGTGGCGCACGTGAAGCGTGTCTTAGTCAGTGATGGGAACCGGTGGCATATCGCAGTGATGTTTCACATCGCATTGATCCTGTCCCTGGCGCTCGCCAGCACAACGCTCTTTGCCGAAGGCCAGCATCGCCGCTTTTCCGGCGAGTCCGTCTCCTTCGAGTTCGACGCCACACGCTACCAGTCGATAACGGAGGCGGGGAGTGCTGAGCGAGGTGATGGCAGCACGCCTGCTCAGGCCTACAACCTGACATTGCATCGGCGTCATGCGATCGGGGAGAGTGATGCTGATGCGGGCACTGTCTGTCTCTTGCCTCTGAATGCGTGCGCCAGCAGGGGCCGCGGTGAGCTTCCCTATTGGCTTGACGAAGGCAGCGAATTGAAAGTCTTTGGTCCTACGGAACCCGTACGACGGAAAACGCTCAGCGGGCGGTTGATACTGGAAGCATTTCCCCTTTGCGGCTGGCATGAAGGTAATGATTGGATGCCATATGGGGGGCAATGTTACGTCGCGGTTTTCCCATTGGAGGGCAAAGTTGTGAGCTTTACTTTCCTGCTGGGAAAGGCCTCTGGCTGCAAGCAGTACGAGCGCTGCTGGGCCGGTCAGTTGAGAGCGGCAAGGCGAATGCTCGCGACGGTCCAATAGAGGGCGACCTTCTGCAGAAGCACTAGCCAGATTGACGAACGCTATGACACAGCGACTTTCTCGTTCTTTGATGTGCCTGCCGTTCCTTTTCTGCATGTCGACGTCCCGCGCTGCCACATCCGTCGTGCAGCACGATATCGCCGCTTGCATGAACAGGAAGAGTACGGCCCTTGCCTCGTGCGAGAGTGAGTGTGGTTTGATAGCGAAGCGCTGCTATGACGAGGCGGAGAATGGATATATCGCGAGGATTCATGACACGATAGCGGCCGCATCGGGTAACGCATGCCCGGTCGATCTGAGAGCCGTTTCGGAGAAATACGATGCCCTGAGAGGCCACATAGAAGAGACCCTTGAACCGGGCTCGTGGCAGCAGCTCGATATGCGCCTGATTCTGCTTGGAAGCCAGATTGAGTTGCTGCGCGCCGTGCAACGAGGGTGCGCGCATCGGTTGCGAAGAGCGCCGGCACCCGATGGCCATCTTGCAAATTCAGTGCCCCAAGACTCAGCCGGGGCCGACGTATTCAACGTAGAACAACCACCTGCTGCCGGTGACCGGAACGCCGAATGCGCGCCCGGACGGTCTGCTCACCATCCACCGTGCGTCGTAGATGGGACGCGCGCCGCGGAGGGCTTCTTCCAGCGCGACGGTGGCGTCTTTACCAAGCCATGGCCGAACGAAGGCCCTAGGAATGGTGGCGTTGCCTCGATACGACGATTCCGCGGAAATGCGCTTCACATCAGAATCGGACAGCGTCGCCACGCCGATCACCGACACATAGTCGGTTGGGCCGATTCCGTCATCGCCTTTCTTGGATTCGGGCAACGTTACGACCTCGAATCGAACGTCGCGGGCGGGTCGTTGCAAGCGTAGATGCGCCCCGAAGGCGCTCGGATCCGCGTTGGGCCCCGGCTGCGATTCCGAGCATGCTGTCAGTGCGAATGCCAAGGCCGAGATGGTGATTCGGAGCGCGCGGAGCTGGCGCTGCGGGCGAGACGGGGTAGGCATTCTCGTATTGTCCAAGTGCTCGCCATTCCTGGTCGGCTTGATACGGTGCAAGGAGTGCCCTCCTGGGCATGAGCGCCAACAAGGGCCTACATCAGTGAATCGGCTGCTGGCCTATGTCTGTGTCCGTGCGTAGTCGACCCAGTCACGGGGGTAGAACGGCATGTCACGGTAGCCAGAGTCATCCATATTGAGCACAACGGTGGCTGCGCCGGCTTCCCAGGACCAATAACCGTAGAACGATACATCGGCATCGCCGTGCTGGTTGAAATAGGGCTCGCTTCGGCTGAGGTGGTACCAGTCCGCCAGGTACTTCGCCATAAGGGCTGGACGTGCGCCGGGATCGGCATCGAAAACAGTGATTAGCCTACGGTACGGAAGATGGCGCGTCGTGTCCGTCGGGTACAAATTTCGGGAGCCGACGAATGACGCGGCCAATCTCTCGATAAGTCCGTCGTGTACCCCCATATCGGCGTTGCCATAGTCCAGGAAGGCCATGACACGCGGCATATCGTTGCCAAAGCCGCTGAGGATGGCGAAGCAAACCATGCGAAGGGCAACGATCCAGTATTCCTCGTCACGCAGTGAGGCATGAGGTGTCACGTAGTTGTCGGCTTCTGGGCTGCGATGATACTGCTCATGGTGCAAGGCATATTCCAGGGCCCACTCGAGCGCGAAGGGCCATACCCGGGCGACGCATTGAACGTCTGTGCCGGCGGAGTATTGCATGCTCATCCAGTCCAACACATCCCAAAGACGCTGTTGAGTGGCCATCGTCAATGCGCCGACCTTCCGCCGTGCGGTGGCCTTTGGCAGGTCCACAGTGACGGTTGCCAGACCGCCCAACTTGTCGTTGAAACGCTTGTCGTAGGTTTTGAAGCGGAAGTACGGTTCCCGCTTGTTTCTTTCAAACTGGTGCTGGGTAATTTTTTGCCCGAACCAGTCTTGCCAGTCAGGTTGTCGTTCCGTCATCGTTTCGAATGTCAGTCAGCCTGGCTTGATTCGGATCGGCGTTCCAATGCAGGGATACGTTGGACGACGGCGGCAGTGCCATTGAGCCGTCACCTACGCATTCTTCGGCACGGCTCGGACGCGAGTCCAAGATATGCGGCGTTTGGATATGACCGATTGGCATTGTCCGGCATGCACCCCAATCTTGAAGATGCGTTTGCTCAACAGGCAACAGCCTCGCGGGATCCGAGCAGGCCGTCGTTAATCACAGAGGCTATGATAGCCATACGCCCCGTCGGTATCTACCAACCTTAGGTCTAACATGGATAAGCCCCCTGAGCTACTAAGGTGTCGCCCGGTGGAATCTGTGCAAAAAATGAGGCGTGTGCGAAGAAATATATTCTGCGGGAAGGTTATCAAACACATGGAACAAGTTGACGTTCCCAGCGCACTTGTGTTTATCAATGTCGCGCGGCGATTGAGTAAAAATAGATCAGTGCATCGCGTTGCGAAGCTACTTTTCGTCGCGATATCAATGTGGACGTTGTCCGCGTGTGAGACGGAGATGGTCGGCACCAACATCGTTGGCTACAACCACACAGATAGCGATATCGGTCACTTCACAGTCGATGGAAAAGGAGGAAACTATCTTGGTGCTCATGAAGGCGGAGGTGGCTTCGTATGCTGCGTGGCGGTGCCAGAATCATGGACACCAGACCTCGGAGTGAAGATCGGTTGGACCGACGAGCATGACAAGAACTACCGGGAACGCGTAGTGCCTGTGCCGAGATACGACGAAGTCGGGCACTTTGCCGTTCACTTTCTTCGGAACGGCGAGATCAAGGTCTTCGTGACGATGTATGCCTTATGGTCGCCGCACTATCCCCTGAAGGGCTCCGATGCGCAGCTTCGGCATGGTGTCGATCCCAGTGGACCCGGAGGAAAGGAAAGATGATGATGCGGAAAAGCCGGCGCAAGACGGGCTCCGACATTCCTCTCTCCGGTGCCTGCAGTGGTACCAGCGTATCCGCGGGCATGCCCCCTTTGACAGTAACAGTGTTGTTCTCTGCTTTCCTGGGCCTTTTGTCGCCTGGTGTTGCCGTAGCAGAAGCCTTTGTTGACCCAAGCTTTGCGCTTCAGTCGGATGGTCGCGAAGTGGCGATGCGAGACGGCAGTGGCAAAGCGCTTGTCTGCGAGCTTGGGTTCAAGGCTGACAGTGCTGAACCGTCGTCAGATGGTGCTGCGCTCATTGTCTCGGACACTGAGTATGTCTTGATTGAAGACTTGTCCCGGTGCGAACAAGCTCGTCCATCGAAGAAGAGAATTCCAGCGGCGGCAGGAACATTGATCGATCTAAATATCAACAAGGGTATCTATCTGTCCATAGATTCCATCTCAACAACGCCGCTAAGTTTTCTTGCGACAATCGCCCGAATAGGAACCTCGCGCAATCTTGTTGACATCCCGGGGGCCTATGTTCCGTCAATGCCATTGGAGCAGCTCTAGAAGTACGGTTTTGCATATGATGACTCCCGTGCCAAAGGTAGGCTATCGGCAGATGGACGCTTCGCGTCTCCCAACGGTGAGATGGATTGCGGACCTGATAGCTACCCCGGGGTATGGGACATCAGTGCAAACCGCAAGGTTGTGGCGCCGCCGGACGTTCAGGAGCATGGCGCCGAACGTATCGCCTATTGGTGTCGCCTGCTGTTCTCGCGGAAGCCAAAGTAAGAAGCCTTGGGCGCCACCGGAGCGACAACCGATGATCAATCCGTGCAGCTAAGGCTCGGGGTAGAGGAGAACGGGGTCGCGGAAGATTGCATTTTCATGCCCTTAGTGCGGCGGGCCGATGGGAGCCGACGATGGAAGGGAAAGCTCCTTATCGGTGCAGTACTGGCTCAATTCCAGGTCCCCATCTGGCGGGCCGTAAAAGAATGTCTTCCTGTCAAACCTGAGCCGAAAAAAGCGTGTCCGCACCCGCTCCAGCTTCTCGTCATAGCACGCCCGGCTGGCCCTGAGATCACTGAACTGCTGTGGCTTGGCACGGCGTATCGGCTTCAGATCCGTGAGCATTTCATCGGCTACCTGAAGGAAAGTCTTGTCCTTGCACTGGACGAATGCCATCAAATGAACCACCTCATGTAGCCCGTATGCCGACCGAAAGTCCTTTACGATGACGTCAGGAAGACCATCGTTGTTCAGGTCGGGGCGCGAGTGCAAATACGTTTTCCCCTGTGTGTACGAATAAAAGCAATCCACGTCGTCCTGACCGGGGAAGCACACGGAGACGGCTCCGTCATCACGAAACTTGATGTCGAAGATGCGGTCGTCAGCAGCCTTGTTGCAGAACCGCTGAATTCCTTCGCTTGAATGGAGACTTCCGGCCTCCGCCAGCGCTACCGCGGACGCCGCGGCAGACATCACGATGATTTTCTTTAGCATCAATGTCACAGTCCTGTGGTGTCCAACACGAAGGAGTGTCGCGCTTCTGAGAGCGGTCCCAACTCGTGGTTCAGGGAATACTTGCGGATCTCCCGTCCGGCGTATGCCGGCCAGGATGCAAGATCTTTCTGGCTACTGGTGATCGCCGTCGCATCTGTCAGTAGTTGTCGGCTCAGGGCTTGCTCGTGCAGGTCAGTCCAACGATTCAGCGGTAGAGCCCAATCGATACTTGGGTTCGCCAGTATTGCCTTATGCACGGAATCACCTACTGCGTTGCCGGCTACGTGTGCGGGGCGAAAGATGTGCCAACGCAGGAGGATCGCGATGGCCTTCTCCGAGGTGAAGACCGTGCCGAGGGAGCCTGCTATCCGTTGGTTACCCGCTCTGGCCAGCACAGGAATGGCAAGGATGGCTCTTAATCGGAGCCGTACCATATCCCACATCGAGCTACGAACGCCCGGTACACATCGGCCTGCCATCACCCACCGGTAGAACCAATGCCACGTCTTGTAGTAATTCGCCTCTGGTAGCTGGCGGCTGACTTCCGGAAGTCTGCCGAGATTGTCCGGCGCCTCGGCGGGACTCGTGACGGGCGCGTGCTGGCGAATCCAGCCGGCATACTTGCGCTGGCCAGCGTTCCATAGCGCTCCCTGGTTGCTCCGCACCCACGCGGCGGAAGGATAGAGCCCGAAATTGCCGAAGGCAGTAAGGTAGTCGGACCGATGGTGATGTAGGACATAGGCGAGGAACCCGGCCAGCTCACCATTGTGGTACCCCTTGGCGGGCAGGACGCCCAATGTCCAATGACACGGACCGATTGACACAAGAGCGTCGTCGTATGCGTTGACGGAGTCGAACGCTGCCAGGCATTCCTGCTCGGCCGTGGCTCTGACTACCCTGTACGTCGATGCCGTGGCACACCGAGGGTCCGCCTGTAGTGCCGCCAACGTTCTCCCCTCGATTAAGCGTTCAGGAGTCATTTCGCTTTCGGGCCAGCAGTGCGCTGGCACAGTGCTGACGGGACCGCCGTAGCCCTTGTAGTTGGTGTAGCTGCCAAGTGGTTGGTAATGGTCGTCCCGTTGCGTGCTGGGATAGCAGTAGTAGCGCGTGAAGTCTCGAAAGAACATTCGGGTGTGGGTCTTCCACCGGGGTCCGCTTTTTACGCCTACGTGCGTGATCTCATCGTGTCGCCAGATGTTTATCCCGTTCACAAACGGCCGGGTACGAGCCAGCGTTCTGGCGTCCACGGTCCACGCCTCAACGATCACCGGGCAACGGTAATTGTCGTGGATCCAATGTTCCACGGCGTCCCGCGTCTTCTGATCGACGATTCCCGATATTGGACCCGCGTATCTGCATGTGTTTGGGATGCGCGACAGTGTGGCAGCATAGATCGACTCTGCCGGACTTGAGCCTTCGTGCACTCCTAGCAATGCAACATCATGCGCGTGCTCGGCCAACGGCGTGCCGAGTTGGCTCGCGGGAAGGAGACTTCGAAGTCGTGCTGCGCTGAATTGCGCGACATGCGACATCCCCGCATAGATTTGGAATTCGCGTACTGCCCACTCTGTATAACGGTCGAAGTAGCCGCTGGGTACGCCCACGACCCCGAACCCGAGGGATCGAAGATCGCGCTGCAGTTGTTGCACGTATTGGGGTACAACGAGCGTCGCTCCACCCTGATCTTGTGGCGTCTCGCCGGTTGCCGGATAGGAAGGTGGATCAACGAGCCCGCCCCAACGCGGCGGGCGGTTGTCTCGAACGACGCCATCGTGATCGTCGCGCTGAAGGTCGAAGTTGCCGTATCGCATGGGGCGGCCGAGAGTCAGATGTCATGCTGGGCGCTAAGCGAGGTCAGCGCATCCGCATGTAGGTCAGAGGACGAGGGCATCCTGACCCTCTCGTGGAACGCGCGCAGTGCCGCCCGGGTTCTTTGGCCGCAGACTCCGTCGAGTTTGCCATCATAGAAACCGAGATTTTTGAGGCGGGACTGGATGCCGCGGTGATCCTTCGTATCGCCCTGCACGCGTAGATCCAATGTCCATTGCCACGGCTGGTGTTGACGGTCGAATGGATGAATTGTCAGCGTGGCGGTCTTCGTGCCTGGCACCATGGGATGTGCTATGACTCCGCTGCCCGGGACATTTCCTTCGAACGTCTGGGATCCCAGGCACAGCACATAGGGCTTGCCGACTGTGGATTCCGCTTCGTATGGCCGGGTGATACGGACAGCGAAGTACCCGGGCGGGGCCACGGTGGCTGAGGCCGAATGGAGAGGGATTGTTGGGTTGCCATCCGACGTGGCGAACGCATGTAGAGTCGCTTTGACTTCGAGCAGACCTGACGTCTCGAAGGTAATTGCATTCCCCTCCAACCGGATTGCCGAATCTGCACCATGCAGCACGACGGTGTTCTTCGCCAGAATCTCGACGACATCGTTCGACGAAGTCACCACCACTTCCTTGTCCGCGAGGATCGCCAACGCACCGGCATGTGCCTGCACCGATAGCGGTCCGTTCGCCGCCACGGCTTTCAAGCCATTACGCTGCACGAATAGCGACACGCCTTGCGCTGCGGCCATCGCGATGGTCTTGTCGGCGGTCATCTGCCAATCCGATTGCACGGTGCCATGCAGGTGTCGGCCCGAATAGACCGCGGTGGTCTCTTGGCTCGATACGGCGATGGAAGTCGGCGCCTCCGCCGCCAGCAGCGGCTCGGCATAGCGCTCGACTGGCTTGCCGTCCGGCTGCTTGGCCTCCTGGCCATTGACCGTGTCTCCGTAATGCCCGTCCTGCTCCGGCTCGACCATCGTCAACAGTGGCTCGAAGACCTCGTTGGCGGTCAGGGGCAGGGCGGTTTGCGTTTGAGCCGCAGTCGACAGGCGTTCGGCGGTGCGTTGTGCACCCTTGAGCAGCGCGATGGCTTCGGGCATGCCCATCACGGTGCCGGCGGCGCGCGGACGAGCGGTGGTCGATAGCAGTAGGCCTTGGCCGGCGCGCACCACCGCCCACGCATCGCTGCGCAGCTCGGCACCGGTTCCACGCCACGGTCCGCGCTGCGCATCCTGCGGGCCGTGAGCGACCAGATATCCCAGATTCAATTGGGTCTGCGCCGCGGAGCTGGCCAACCGCATGCGCAGCCGGCCCTTGAAGTCGTCGACGACCCACTGGTTGTAGCCGTCGCCGCCAAGGCCGCGGGTATGCCAGCCGGACAGCATCGAAGCGAGCGGCTTGTCGTCGTTTTCCCAGGGCGGGGTGTCCTGCTCGTTGTGCAGCTGCATCGCGGCCAGCGGCCGGTCGATGTCGCCGTCGAGGAAGGTCAGCAGCAGTTCGGTACCGACGCGCGGCAGGTGGTGCGTGCCCCAGTTGGGGCCCGCCATGGCGCCGGCGACGCGGACCCAGGCGGTGACCTGGGTCAGGTCATCAGAGCCGGGATCGGTGAACGAGGCAGACTGTCCAGCCTGATCCGCCGGTGCAGGGGCACGCAGCCACGGAAAGCGAACCCGCACGCGATGATCGCGGTCGGTGTGCAGGGGCGTCGCGCCCTCGGCGATGACGATCGCGGTCTGGCTTTCCGGGGCAGTCGGCTTGGCGCGGAAACGCGGCACGATCGGCGCATCGGCGCGCACCGCTTCGAGCATATTGCGATAGCCGCCGGCCTCGATATCCGTGGTGCCGAGCAGCTGGGCGACATCGGCGCCGAGATTGTTGGCCGCTTCGTGGCGCACCGACAGCGCGACGAATTCCTCGTCATCACCACCAAAGTGTTCGGTCAGCGCAAAGCGCTGTCCCGCGCCCAATTGCCGCACCGTGCCGGCGCCATCGAACCGCACGAACTCACCTTCCTCGGCCTGCATGCACAATTGCGCCGCACGATCGGCCGTCGCCGCATCGGGATAGCGATAGGGTCCATGCGCATCGAACGCTTCGAGCGTCGGCCATTCGCCTTGCACCGAAGCGGCATTTGCCTGCGCCGAGGCGGCGGTCAGCGTCTTGTAATCCCACGACGAGACGGTGACGGCATTGGGCCCGACGCTGTGCCGCGTGGACCAGACTGTCATCG